>NZ_PNCI01000006.1 GCF_005887095.1 Pseudoalteromonas rubra
ATACAGAAAATGGTGGCCAGCAGGAGAAGCTTTTCTTCAACCCATTCACGACGATGTTCATAAGATTGGCCTGTTAATGGGTCCTCACCACATAGAAAGGCACGTCGTACGCAGCGAGAGACGCAATGGTAGTATTTTGTGTCAACTAAGCTGACCTGGCTTTTCCGTGCCGTAGGCATTTGGTTCGTCCTTATCCTTGGAGTAGATTAAAAGCATAGGCGGGGGTTGTATGACAGACAAGTTTTGGAATGGGTGTCAGCTATTTGCTCCTTTAAGAAAGTTTGACAGAACTACAAACCCAACCAAATGAATTCAGCCATGAATGCCACTTTGCCAATACCACTAACTTTACCAAAGCCACTTCAAGAGAGAGCTAACCAATCTGTATAACACCTTGCCAAATAGAACAAAAATGGGTCTAATGATATTCATATACATGTTGTTCAGGCAGGGAATGAGTCACGATGTCATGGTTTAAAGCATGAACTGTTGAAACAAGGTCACCCATCAAAAGCACATTCCCACAGCATAAACCACACCAGCGGGATACGGAGTGCTGGTGGCGGCCCAGTTCAACAAGCGATCATACGTACTGCGTACGCATGAATGCTAAAGCGTTAAATGGCATGGATGAAAGGATGTTACTGCTCGAAAAACACTTTGATACTATAGAAGAAATATTGCTTGCGAAGTCTAAAATCGCTGCTAATTCAGGCCACCCTCTTCATAAAGGCATTGCTGTCGGACAAGTTTTACGCTGCGCTCCAAATTTG
This sequence comes from Pseudoalteromonas rubra, assembly GCF_005887095.1. Taxonomy (GTDB): domain Bacteria; phylum Pseudomonadota; class Gammaproteobacteria; order Enterobacterales; family Alteromonadaceae; genus Pseudoalteromonas; species Pseudoalteromonas rubra_E. Next base: position 774 of record NZ_PNCI01000006.1, read on the forward strand.
CCTCAGAGCGTTGCGATAGGCATACGATATGAAAATTAAAATTGGTTTTTTCATTTTTGGATTTTTAAGCTGCTTATGCCTACTAGCTGGCACCTTATTTGTCACATTGATTCAAGATAAAAACACCCCAGCCATAGGTGTGATCGAATTTGATATGAGCTCAAATGCATATCAAGACGAAGATACATGCCCCAATATTGCCTATGACGCCCTAGTTGGAACTTGGTTAGGCGAAAAAGAAATTCAAGAAACCGGAACGATCCGGCGTTGGACAAATACCAGAACTGCTGACGGACATTACAATATAAAGTTTACTTCTTATCGGGATGGCGAAGTAGTTGATGAGAGAACAGAATCAGGCTTGTGGTCTTACTCTGGTTGTTTGTATACAGTCATTGTAAAAAAAGTAGATTCAGATCCTGTACTTTACCAAGAAGTTTATCGTGTTCATGAAGTAACAGATTCAATGATGAAATACACTAACTTTAGAACAGCAAATGAATTTAAATTATTGAAAACAAGGTGAAACATTTCTAGAATATTAATGACACCCGTCCTTATTTGTTCTTATTATGGGTTGGCAGGTTCAACCTGGATGTCCTCGAAGCTCTCGTTTACCTGAGGTACCTATTTAAGTAAATTAGAGTCTAAAGGTTAGTAGTTTTGCGTAACTAGACCCCAGTTTCGTAATGAACAAGGCTCGGTTTCAACAAAGCCGTTTTTGCTTTAGCAGAGAGAGTAATGGTGGTAGGTTATTGCTCTTATTATGAATAAATATTTTAGTGGTGGATTGGTAAGGCTCTGAGAGCAGGGGACCGATATTCACGCTAATAAGCTCTTATGCGACATATGGAATTCGAAACACTCACCTATAACGTAAATGAAGGCAAGGCGCTGATCTACATGTGGGAAACCCATGACGAAGATGGTGCCCTCACAGGTCGCTATGTAGGCAAAGCTAAAGGTGGAAGCAAAAGGCCTCGGCAGCACTACAAACGTAATGTTCGTCGCCTTCTCCAAAATCGACCATACCGGAAGTCAAATCCCAAGGGTTATCGGAAAGTGCATAGGCACTTAGCTGAAGCGGATCGTAGTGGTCACAAAATCACTTTATCTTTCCTTTGTAACATCGATGCTTCCGAGAATATAAATGATGTCGAGCAGCGGCTCATTAAAGAGCATGGATGCCAAGGCAATGAGAGCTGGCAATTAAATGACTAGTTCATAACAAGAGACCTTGACGTTAAAAGCTACATTTCAGCATTTGACGCTTCCTACATTGCTTCGTTTTTTAGCAGTGAGTTTAGGGCAGTTACTAATGTGGTTTTTGAAGATATCTAAGTCATAAATGGCGTAGCTATGTTCTAAATTGAAGTGCACCACTATAGCTAAAGTTAGCTATTTCCTGCTCCTGCACCCAGCGTTATCTGTTCCTTTAGCGTTCCTTTGGTCCTTTTGCAGTTCTTTTTAAACCGGCATTCTCACTAATACACTGTTTGGTTTCAAAGTCGACAGCAGGAACTTACTCAGCTAATCTTGAGGTAGTTAAGGAAAATCAAAAGGGTAGTAATGGAATACTTGAATAGTGCTTACGTCTGGGGATTGCTTTTTTCAATAGCTTCATTTGTGGCGACAGAATTTTTCTTCCCAGTATCAGATGATAGTGCAATAGCCAAGAAACAAAAGCATTTTTGGGCTATTACGATATTTATGATCATGTTATTACAAAGTTTGGTAGTGAGTCACCTATTCGAACTTTCAAAAACAGATGAAGCTAATCAAAATAAAATAAACTCATTGGTAAATGAAAAGTCTACAACTGCTTCAACCGCATTGAACTCCCATAAAGATATAATTGTTGGTAGTGTTTCAGAAGTATCTAAGCAAACAAAGTCACAGTACGAAACTCTAGGAAAACGCATCAAAGAACTTGAAGCTAAAATAGGCTCGGTTACTGGGTTCGAGGACGTAACAGGCACCACCCAAGTCAGACTTTTAATAAACCCTAACCTACGAGACTCTGTAGTTGTTTATGACTCAAGTAGTGGAAAGTTCCCAATTTTGGAAGGGGTGGTGAATTTTGGGTACGCTTGACGAACAGAGACTTACTAGAAGAACCAGTAGTGGAAATCAGAATACATCCTAAGCATTCTGTTGGTCCCGATAAAGGTACGGAGTTTGTATTTGGTGTTTCAGAAAGTACGTTGAAAATCCTTTCTGGTGGTGAAGCTAAAGAGAGTTTGAGAGTTCAAGCCAAAATTGTAAAGCAATCAACCTAACAAGTTATAACATAAAAGTTAAAAAGACATATATGGACGCTATTTGCTTCAAAATTCGTGCGCAGATGATACATCGTCGGCTTTCAGCTCATGCTCCATGGATTTAAGAGGAGTGGGCTGTTCTGATAGTAAGTGTTGGGTGGAATGAACTATTGGAATATTAGAGGAAAATGTCTCTCGCAACTACTCCCTCACAGCTAAAAGTGAGCTTTCCCTCAGCATCCCGCTTACGCAAAGCCCAGATATAACATAAAGGCGCTCATTGAGCGCCTTTTTAATGACTTATATTATCGAGCCCACAGCAGGCCCCAACGGGTAGCGTTACCTTTGAGAGTGCCACTGCATCGAGGTGAGCCTAGTGAGTCTGGACTGTATACACCATGTGCTAACCAGCATGCGCTGTATCCAGGGTGTACATCACGTTGCCAGCCAACAACATTGGTATTGTTTCTATTCTGACCATCTTTTACATAAAGGCAGTTTTCGATTGGTTCTTCATTCGTAACGTAAGCGGTACGACAGCTAGGTAGTGGTGTATCTTTCTGATGTGCCTGTTGATCTTCATATCCCCAGGTATAACGCACCATTTCTAACTCAGCCTGGCTCATTGAACTTTGGTAAACCGTTCGGCAACTTGCGTAATCACAAGAAACTTGCTCGCGGACATCTCTGAATGCACTCAGCGGACCCTGGTAAAGGCCTGTTACCGTCGGACTTATGGCTGTCACATCCGGCTGCGGATTGTACTCACTGATATATTTCTTTCCGCCTGGCTCTGATTTGCTGTAAGTGCCAATCAGTGTCCAGCCGCCTTCGTCAGTGTCCATATCACAATAAGCGTCAAAGCCAGGGTGTGAGCCACTGCCATCTGGATCTATGTTGTAAACCCCTGACTGGGCGTCCGGGTTTTCACTCAGGATCTGTGCACAGCTGGCAGGGAGCACTTCAATCGCTGTCTGAGTCGTCAACGTAAAATCGCCGGAGTCATTGTTTGGACCATACCAGGTACCCTGATATCCATCCTGTTCAGAGCCCTGACCCAGAAAGTAAAAACGCGCCCCGTCTTTTGCAATGCTAAATTGCACACGTTGTTTCAGGCCTGAGCCAATTTCAAAGGTTTTTGGAAGTTCAAACTCACCCTGGATAAGTGAAGCTTCAGGCGCCTGAGCATCTGTCGCGTTGAATTTATTCGCGTGCATTTGCACCGTTAGCTGTTGCAGCTGGGTACCGCTCGTTGCCAACACGCCGTCTAAATGTGAGTCTGTAACCAGATCCCATTGTACATTTGCAGTAGCGTGGCCAGATAAGGCCGCCAGAAGTAGCGCTGTTATTTTAGACATGATGTCTATTCTCCTTGTTTATAAATAACGCCTGCATGATGCCAGAGTTCTGCTTAAGTACAATAATATTTTATTATTAAATAAGAGGCCTTGATGATGTTTATGAGACTTTTGTGTGGGTTTTGGCCATTTTAAACAGGGTGTATTTTTAATGCGCAGATTCTTTCGTATAACGTTGTGACCTTTCAATTGGCTGTGAGGTGGATATGAAACAGCTTGCACTCAGAATATATGATTTCTACAAGTATATTTTCGACTCAACCAGAAACCCGCTTCGGCATATACCGGACCCTGTCAGTCGCTTCCACATAATGACCGTTCTTGCCTGCCTGTGGAGCTTTGCTTTTGCTACTTATATAGGCAGTATGATCGTATTTGGGGTCAGCCTGGCTACACACATTGTTCTTTTTCTGATGTTTTTCTTTACCATTGCGGTATTTTATGACGCAGAAAAAAACAAATCATCCTGGTTAATGAAGTTGCGCAGGGACAGGCTGAAGTAAAGCCGAATAATTCATACAGGCTCTGTGAAGCAGACTTAACTGCTCACTGAGCGCGAGCCTGACTCTAAGCGGATTCGGCAGGTCGTTAGCTCACCTAGTTGTCTAATATTGTGGTGATAAAACCAGCGTAACACTAAAGCGGTGTGCGTCGTGGCGAATGCTCAACTGCCAGCCAAGTTCGTCACATAGTTTTTGCGCCAGATCCAGACCTAAACCGTATCCCGCAGTATTGTGGAGCGCACTGTGCTCTGCGGGTGGCTCTGAGCCTATGTATTCGTGATTTTCAATTTCCAGTATATGCTGAGTCTGGTGTATAGAAATGGCACCCTGATGGGTATGCTGAATGGCATTTCGCAACAGGTTGCCAATGACGATAGTTGCGCCGGAATGGGGCAATTCGCAGCGATAATCGTCGGTCTCAAGCCGTATGTCTATGTGTTTTCCCTGCTTCAGATAAGTCAGGTCCTGCATCAGTGACTCCACCAACTCGGCCAGTTTTACGGTCTTTAAATCTCTCAGAGGTTGTCCCTTGCGACTTAGCCACAGCAGAGTTTCAGTCAGCGCGACCATTGCCTGACTCGCATGGTCAATGCGCTTTAGTGCCTTGTTGCTTTTTTCACATTGAGCGCTGTCAAGGCGTTGCAGTAGTTCTACGCTACTGCGGATCACGGCAATGGGCGTGCGCAGTTCGTGGCTGACGTAGCTGACAAACTCCTGCTCTCTGTCGAGACTATGTTTGACCTGTTGCAGGCTTAGCTGGATAAGCTCCGCGAGTGTGGTCAGCTCGCGATACCTGAATACCGGTGGTGGCTCGTCGAGCGAGTGATGATCCAGCTCGGCCGCCCATGCGTGCAGCTCTGCGACGGGCCGGGTCACGGTGCGCATCAGCATCACCAGGATCGCAGCAAACAGTGCAAGGGTGCCCAGCGCAAAGAGTATTCCCAATATTTCAGGCCCCTGAAACCAGGACTTGGGCGATGTTTTTGGGGCGGTAAAATGATGGGCCACAAAGCCGGACTGGCCATCGGGCGTTTCAAAAAACATTACAAAGCGGGCTTCGCTGGGCCTTGTCAGCATATTACCTCGGGTAACCAGCTTGTGTAATGTGTTGGTCTCTATTTCCTGGCGGGTAAACGCCGCACGGATGGGCTCGGGTAAATCCTGCCACTGACTGGCCACCACAAAGTTGTGCGCCTGGATCGGATAACCGGGCTGCGGATGATGGGCCTGAGCCATATTCAGCATAGTGCCTTTCATCATGTCATCGAGCCCGGTAAAAAAGCTGTTGGTCCAGAGCACTGATAACAGGCTGATCACCAAAGTGGCCAGCACCAGTAGGGCGGCAAGAATATAGCGGCGCAAGCTCATATGTATGGGGGCCATTAAACTTTCTCCTCATGGCAATGCAGCTTAAAGCCCTGTCTGGGAATGGCTTCGAGGGTGATATGGGTTGTGCATGCCGCCAGCGCTTTGCGCAGGTGGTGAATATGCACTTTAAGCGCGTTGCTGTCGGGTTGTTCATCGCCCCAGATAGCCTGCAACAGCACTTGCCTAGTAACCAGGTTAGGGTGGGCGCGCAGTAGGGTTTCCAGTATTACCATGCCGGTGGGGCTGAGCTTAAGTCGGCTGCCATGATACGTGGCGTCACGGCCATCTATATCCAGGCATAATCCGGCCAGCTCCAGCCGTTTTATTTCGCCGCTTTTGCGTTTGGCCAGGGTTTTTACCCTGACCACTAGCTCCATCATGGCAAAGGGTTTGACCAGGTAGTCGTCACAGCCGGTGGCAAAACCGGCCAGTTTGTCTTCGAGCTGATCTCGCGCCGTGAGCATGATCACTGAGGTATCATCGCCTTCGTCGCGCAGTGCCTGACAGATCTGCAGGCCATCCATGCGCGGCAGGTTTAAATCCAGAATGATCACCTGATAGTGGTTGTCGCGGATCAGGTTGAGCGCGGCGACCCCGTTGGCTGCGTGGTCGCAGATGATATTTTCCAGCTCAAAGTAATCAATGATATTACCGGCCAGTGCCAGGTCATCCTCAACTAAAATGACGTTGATCATGGGGGACATGCTCCGTACGAATGGGGCTGAATCGGCACATCAGGTTGGCAATATCGTGGCTGATCAGCAGTAAAACAGGAATTAAAAACAAGGTGATGGCAGTGGCAAACAAAATGCCATAGCCCAGCGATGCCGCGGCGGGGATCAGAAACTGTGCCTGCTGGGAGGTTTCGCCCAAAATAGGATACAGCCCGGCAAAAGTGGTCAGGGACGTTAGCAGTATTGCGCGCAGGCGACCTGTGCAGGCTTCAAGTAGCGCATTTTGCATGGTTTTACCCTCATTGCGATAGCGATTAAACTGGCTGACCAGCAGCAGGCTGTCGTTGATCACCACGCCACTGAGCGCCAGTATGCCATTTAAGGATAGAATACTGAGCGTTAAACCTAAGCCCCAGTGTCCTAAAATCGCGCCCACAAAGCCAAACGGGATCACCGACATGATGATCAGTGGCTGCCAGTAGGATTTCAGTGGGATAGCCAGCAGCGCATAGATGGCCAGCAGCGCCAGCAGGTAAGCCGAGCTCATGGAGTCGGTGGCTTCTTTTTGGTGCTCCGCTTCTCCGGCAAAGTGCAGCGTCAGATCCGGGTACTGCGCACGTAGCTCAGGGACCACGCTTTGCTCCAGTTTGGCCACTAATTCAGTGGGGGTCAGCTGGGTTTTATTCACCGCAGCGGACACAGTGACCGCTCTGACGCCATTGATACGGGTAATGGACTGTACTTCGCTGGTGTAGATCACTTTAGCAACGTTGCCCAGCGGCACGGTTCGCCCGTCCGGGGCACGCACCCGGGCTGCAAGCACATCCCCCTGTTCGCTGCGCTCATCCAGCGGGTAGCGAACCCTTACTTTCACTTCATCTTTGTTGCGCATATAGCGTTGTACCACTTCTCCGCCAAAGGCTTGCAACAGCTGGCGTGCCAGCAGCTGTGTGGTAAAGCCGCGCATTTCGCCCTCTTCGGTCACTTCAAAACGCATCGTCGCTTCGCCCGGAGCCAGCGAGCTGTCGATGCTGTGTACGCCACTGATATCGCGCAGCGCCTGCTGCAAGGTCGCTTCGGCGGCCTCTAACGTTTCGTCGCTGGTACTTTTTAGCTCCACCTTAAAGTTGGAAACACGCGCCAGTTGCTCCTGAATGTGTAAGGTTTTACTGGCCTCCGGGGTGCCAGCGATGGCGCGCCAGCGTTTTGCCAGTTCGCTCAGGGTGTAGGGCTGGGTGCCGACCAGTTCCACATTGAGTGTGCCGCTCTGATCGCCTGTGGCACTGACCGACACGCTGGCGATGTGGCTGATGTTTTGCTCGTCCAGCAATTGCTGCTCGGCCTGATATAGCTGGGCCTCCAGCTGATCCAGATTGCGGGCAGTCTGGCCAAAGCTGGCGTCGTTATAGAGTGTCATGGTGGCGGTGATGGTATCGGCTGGCAGTCCGGGGAAAAAGCCCACTCTGACCATGCCCTGGGTGATCAGGCTGATGGCCAGAAAAAACAGTGCAACAAAGCCCATCAGTGCGGCGTAGCGAAAGTGCATTACGCGCTCCAGTGCCGGCTTGTACAGGCGCTGATTAAAGCCAGTCAGTAAACCGTCTGCCTTTTGTTGCACGCGATGCCACAGCACCGCGATGCGGTTTGGCTGTTTTTGGGGTTTTTGTCGGGTGTGAATGTGCGCCAGATGCGTCGGTAAGATCAGTTTAGATTCCACCACAGACAGCAACAAACATAAGGTGACCACAGTGCCAAACTGCGCATACAAAACGCCCAGCCCGCCTGAGATATTGGCCAGTGCCGCAAAGGCCGCGACGGTCGTTAATACGCCAAACAAAGTAGGAACCGCGACCAGGTGGGTGCCTTTGATGGTGTTACTGAGGGTGTCGCCAAAGCGTTTTCGGGTGGTGTAAATACTTTCACCCACCACCACGGCATCGTCCACGACTATGCCCAGCGCCATAATAAAGCCAAAGGTGGTCATTTCGTTGAGGGTCATGCCCGTGTAGGGCTCAGTCATAAAATACAGGCTGCCAAAGAATACAAAGGGCAGGCCCGCAGCAACCCAGAAAGCCACTTTCAGGTTTAAAAATAGTGCCAGTACCATAAACACCAAGGCAATACCGCTCAGCGCGTTCAGGCTCAGCAGGCTCAGGCGCTCGGTGATCAGTTTAGAATTGTCGTACCAGGTGATAAGCGAAGCGCCTTCAGGCAGTTTGCTTTGCCATTGGGCCACCACGGCTTTGGCCTGTGCCACACTTTTGCTCATGTCGCCGTATTCGTCCATCACTATGGTAATGCCATAGGTGGGATGACCGTTAAACCGGGCCAGATGAAAGCTGTCATCGGCAAAGGTGTCTTGTAATGTGGCAACGTCACTGAGTCGAATGCTTTTGCCCGCAGCTGTGGTCGCGACCACAATCGAGGCAAAGTCGCTGGCATAAAGCGCCTGCTCGGCGGCTTTGAGGCGCAGTACCTTATCCGGGTTACGCAGGCTGGTGGTCAGTGCCGTGCCGGAATACTGATTAATGGCCTCGGCCACGTCGCTGAAACTGAGCTGATAGGCTTGCAGGCGGGCCTCGTCGATTTCAATCGCCACCAGCGGATCGCGATGATCGTTTTGGTTGAGTTTGGCGATATTGGGCTGAGCCAGTAAGTCGTCGGCAAGCTGGCTGCCCAGGGTTTGCAGTGTCTGAGTCGACAGCGCGCCAAACAGCTGCACCCGGATCACTTCCTGCTCCCGCTGAGCCGTGGTGATCACGGGTTTTTCGGCGTCTTCTGGCAGGTTGTAGATGGCATCAACCTGGTTTTTAATGTCTCTTTGTAAGGTATCCAGGTCATGTTGCGAGGTTTTTTCTACCAGTACCTGCACATTACTGGCGCTGGCTGTGGTGGTAACGCGTTTGATCCCTTTGACGGATTCCAGGGCATTTTCTATGGCGATTGCAATACCCTGCTCAGCCTGAGCGGCGCTGCCGCTGGGGTAGGCCACACTGATCTGTACTGTGTCCGGGTCTTGTTGCGGAAAGCCTTCTTTGCGCAGACTACCGGCGCTGCTTAGCCCCAACAGAATAACCGCCAGCATAAGCAGGTTGGCCGCGACCGGGTTTTTGGCAAACCAGGCAATGATTGAAAAACGTTCAGTCATGGGCGCGCTCCTCTGTCACTGGGGTGACTTTCATGCCGTCGAGGTAGGCACTGAGCGGGCGTAGCACTATGTTAGCCTGGTGCATGCCTCTACGGGCCTTGATATAAACGGCGCCGTGCTGGCGAAACTGGATCTGCGGGGTAAAGTGCGCCAGGCGATTTTCCTCATCGACATACCAGACATGATTTTGCTGCGACAGCGCTGACGCGGGAATGCGCCACAGGTCGTTTTGCTCCGCGCCCTCAATGTACACCTCCATATAGCTGCCAAAGTACAACGGCTGAGCCTGATCTAAGGGGTTGTCTACGCTGACAATGGCCAGGCGCTGGCGCGACTGAGGGTCAATATGCTGACTCAGACGCGTCACCCGGCCATGCCATTGTGTATCTGCGGTATCGCTTGTGGCATCGTTGAGAGTAACCGACCAGCCACCTTCGGGCATTGCCTGAGCGGGCAGGTGCTGCCATTGCTCGGCGCTGAGTTCAACGGATACTTCGGCCTGCGCTGTGCTGTAAAGTGTGGCAATGGGGCTGCCCGGTTGGACATAACTGCCAGGCTGTACCGAGCGCGTGACTATGGTGGCATCAAAGGGCAGAGTAAACTGGCTGGCGGCCAGGTTGTACCGGGCACTTTGCAGCTGCGCTTTCGCTAAACTTAGCTGCGTGGCCACAACGTCTTGCTGCGGTGCACGTAAAGACGACAAGATCCCATTACTGTCGGTGCTGGCCAGCTGGCGCCACTGCGCCTTGTTTGGCGAGCTCTGTAGCTTTTCTTCTTCCGCATCCAGTCTGGCTTGTGCCAGCGATACTTCGGCACTGGCCAGCGCTTGTTGCAACTGGGTGTCGTCTATGCGTGCCAGTACCGTCCCGGACGACAGACGTGCTCCTTGCTTAAAGTCTGGGTGTAGCTGAGTCACCCGGCCGCCCACCTCGCTACTGAGCGTCAGTGCGTGAGTGGCCCTGACTGTGCCATACGCGGTAATGACCCGAGTGTAACTGGCTGCCTGCACTGGGGTGACCGTGACTTGAGGCAGGCTCAGGGTAGCGCCCGTTTGTTGGCGTTGCTCAGAGCCAGGCTGAGGCTGGGCCTGCGCCTCGGCACCACCCAGAGAGGGGATTGCAAAAACAATGGCAGCACACAGGCCACAAAAAGCCAGCTGGGTAATGAGTAAACGGTTGTTGAGTAACGTCATGATGAACTCTCTGAATAAGCACTTAGGTTTGCCCGCCGATTTTTGATGCGGGTAAAAAGTAACCGCCAGTCTAAAGAGTGTGCGGTTAAAGGCGGGTTAAAGAGATTGTCGGTCACTACAAGTCTTTGATTAGACTGTGAAGAAGAAAAAAACCGCAGGTAGGACTACGGCTATGGGGGTTGATATCACGGCTGATATCTACTGGGCAAAACAGAGCGAGGACTCTAGTTTGGCTTGCGGTTCTGTTTATGATCTTTTGGGCGGTCAGGACGAATGAGGTCGACCTGAATACTCACCCCCTCATTCTGGCCATCACCTGAGAGCAAAAAGTAGTACCAGCCTGGGGCTGCGCCGTCGATACGCAGAAACTCAGTGTTATCTGCTGAGCGTGAGACAAAGGTATACATGCTGGTGCTGGGCCAGAAGTTGCTAACAAACAGGTCGCTGTTGCCAGCGCCGTGTCGGGTACGAACTTCCAGCGTGCTACCCGGTTCAGTCACTTTGACAAAAAAGTAACTGTCACCAGAGGATGCACATTGGGCGCGGCCAGGCATAAGCTCAGCGTAGCCACTGGGCAGACCCTGCTCACAGGCATTGACGATATCGCGGGGTTGCTCACCGGGCTCACGCAGGGCGCTGTCGATACCCGCTGCAATTGTCAGTCCTTCATAGCCCTGCGGATCCAACACAGAAACAAAGTGGCGGCCCCGATTTACGGTCACTTTCAGCACCTGCTCGGTGCCTGTGCCACGCGATATTGCCTGAGCATTGGCCGTACTGGCCCATTGGTCGGGGTTGTAAAACAGGCGAGGGCGTCCTGCGCCACCACGGCTGCTGAAATACAAGGTGGTGTTATCCTGTGCGACATCCACATAAAAATAATGGGCTTTGCCCGAGATACATTCACCCTGCGCCAGCAACAAGCGGCTGCCAGTTACCGCCGTGTCGCCCTGACGGCAGTCTGCGGGCAGATACAAGGGCACACCCTGATAGTTTTTGGCAAACAGTTGCAGGCCATCCGGATCGCCTTCCTGTGGTTGCGGCAGCCAGGCCATGAGGCACTCAGCTTGCTTTACACATGGATCGGTCAGGGCCTTCATAAAGTTGACCAAGTCCGCTTTTTCCTGAGTGCTCAGCTCCAGCTTGCGCAGTACCGGGGCACCGTCGGCAATTTCATCGTCAATGATTTTAGCGGCGGCATCGGTGTGCTGTCGGGTGTCGGGGAATAAGTCGACACAATTTTCTATGTCTTTGAATTGCGGTTGTCTGCACCAGCCCTGGTTGTCTATGTAGTCATCTAATACCGCATGGTAATAATCGTAATGCTCGACCACTTCCTCCAGCGTATCGTAGCTGCCCGCATGCCCATACGGGCCGGTGACCTCGACGTTCAGCAAGGTCGTGGAGCGAAAGCTGTAGATATCATCCAGGCTTTGGTTGCGCAGCAAACGGCCGCGATCATTGCTTTCATCGCCAGGCTCACCTATCCCTGGCCCAATCTGCGGAAATGCCAGGCGGTGGTGGTTGGTGCCTTTGGTCTGACTAAAGCTGTCGGTATTGTGACAGCCAATGCACTGGGTGGGCAAGAAATCAGGTTCGCTGCCACCATCTGATGGTGGAGGCGGCATATACAAATACAGGTAGGCCCCGCGCTTTTCGGATTCACTCAGCGCGTTTTTATCGCCCTGAACGTAGCGGTTCCAGGGGTTGTCGGTAAAATTCATCGACTGCTGGTAAGCTGCCAGTGCGCGGGTGATATTATCAAAAGTAACGATTTCTTCGGCGCTTTTATCGCCATAGACCGCGGCAAAATAGTCCCGCCACTGGTTGCGAAACAGCTCGCCCCGGGCGCTGCCATAGTTGCCGATACGTGCTGCCAGATGGGCCCTGACGGCTTCATTGGGCGCGCCTTTCATAAACTCAAAGCCCTGCATTTCTGAGGGGGTAACGACCGGAAAGCGCGCTTGTGCCGCTAACAAAGAGTCACCCGCATTGGGGTCGGCTTCACCATGCGGCACATCCGGCGTACTTATTCCCTGCTCGGGGTTCAGCCAGTCCAGAAACTCCACCCGGGCATCACGAAACAAACTGCGTTTATGCACCCAGGCATTGAAAATACTGGGCGAGTTGCGTGGCACATAAAATTGCCCTGTGGTGGTTTTACGGCCCGGTCCTAGTACATCCGGGTCTTGCGCCAGCGTGCCCACAGGCAGGGAGAGACCATCACCGCCACCCAGATAAGGATGGTGACAGCTGGCGCAGGCGACTTGCTTATCGCCACTGAGCGCTTTACTAAAAAACAGCAGCTTACCCAGTTTGACTTCGGGGTCATCGACGCCGGGTAAGTCAAAGCCGTTATCGGGTTTGCCTGTCAGGCCATGCTGAGCAATAAGCTCAGTGAGTGCCTGATCTAAGTCATCAGGGATAGGCAGCGCGTGTGCGTTAAACACGCTGCCCAGCAAAAGTGCAATGGCACCAGTTTTAACCTTTCTCATGTTGATCTTCCTTTCACTACAGTTGCTTATTTGTGCGGACGAAGCCGGGTCAAAGATTAAGCTAACGTTTGTTAGGTTAAATAAAGGTTAAAGCTGATTTGGGTATAAATGTTCCCAATTGGGAAATAATGCGTTCAGAAAAATGGTTTGATCAAAACATGAGCTATTTTTATAACTGTTTTTTAATGAATGATTATTTATTAAACTTGGTTTGATTTAAATAAATATTTCATCTATTTGGGCTTTGTACGACTATAAAAACCTGATACTGTTGCCGCGACTTATGTAACTAACCAAAGGAAATTAAGATGTTACTTAAACTAAGCAAAAAGACCGTTAAAAACCTTAACACCACTTCTGCTAAACTAAACCCACAGCAAACCCCGCAAGTTGCTGGTGGTACTAACCTGGACACACTTATGTGTCTGAGAACCATGCAGTGCCCGCAAACCTGGCAGTGCGCTTAATGACTATTGTATGACCGGCTCAGGGCGACCTGACAGGTTATACTTTTAGTTTCTTGCTAGACAATGTTGTTGATCGTAGGCCAGTTTACTGGCCTGCTTTGTGTTTCTAAGCGCTGTGTCGTGATTCAGAAATGCCTCTCCTCTATCTCATCTTAAAAGAGCAAATTTGGTAAACATCTCTCGCAAAACACTCTCTGATATAGAAAACGACCGTGGAAACTATAAAACGGAAGTATTAAACAAAGCCTGCTAGCCATTTGATTTGAAGGTTGGTCTGCTCCCTATGTCTCCAACCATGCTAATAGCCCTGTTAGAGGAGAATGCGCACTCTGAAGGGGGAATCTAGGTTAGCCGATTTTAAGTCTTTGTTAAAACTTGAGATATCAGGTGCCTAAGAGGTCGAATTGATAGTGTTTGCACTACAATTGCATGAGCTGTCTGTATAATATTGCGGTTCATATTGAGGTTAATGTGTGCTTTAGCAAATTGCTGTGCGCTAAGGTAAAAGTGCATCTATGGATATATTCATAAATGCACTTAATAAACTGAGTGTTGTATTCAATATCTTCTGGCGAGTCACTTGGGCGGCAAAGACACGCTTTCAGCACTGTAAACTTTTGGAGGCAAGTCTGGGCTATTAGCGCTAAATGACTGTAGTGGCAAGTCAAGAGCGTCCAATGCCTACAGAGGTACTGCTAAGCAGGCCGTTTGGAATGGTATGTGTTCATTTGATCATTCCTTCTCGACCAACTCGGTTGACGGACAACACCTATGGATATATTCATAAATGTACTTCCGTAAAAAGCTTATCAATCACTGCCTTTTTCGAGTCCACTTAGTTGATTGTACAACTGGGCAGGTCGTACAAGCTAATGCTCTCACTAAACTGTTTGTTTGAGTGATATTAAATCTCATACTTTCAATTCCTTTGCGTGCGGGAATTCTTAGTAGAAGCTCAACCCTTAAGCTTTTCTGTTTTCCCTGGATCAATTAATTTAGGAGGAATTCCGGGGCTGCCTACTGGCCCCCCGATACCACCACTTATTTTTTTTAAAAAGTCTTTTGGAATAATATTAGTTTTCATAGCTTAAATTCCTTTCTCTCATAGGGGTTTTAGCTGCATAGGTTAACAACGCTAGAGACATAAGTATGTGTAGAGTGGCACTCACGAAGTCTCTTACATAGAGCTTAATATAAAGTGTATTAATGACATCTTGTACATATAGCAATACTTCGATATAGGTAATACCGTTGATGATAATTGATATTGTGATCAGGAAAAAAAATGCACCTTCCTGCAATGAAAAGTAATGCTTTTCATACACATTATTAAAAAATTCAATGCCTGTCATTTGGTACAACCAGCCAGCAAGTGACTTTCGATAAATTATGGGTAATAAGAAGACAAAATTCATGGCTACACACCAGATATAAAAATGCGTGTGCCAGGTCATGACGACAGGAACCATTAATTCATCGATCAGCTCTACAAATGCAAATGTAATCAAAAACCATCTGGCACACTCGTATCGCCAAGTTTTAATCAGTGCAAACAGCATAATCGGTAGCTGCATGTAAGTAAAAAAGGTATAAATATCCATGGTTAATCCTGCTTTTTAACGCTGTCCTTTTGTTCTTCTTGTGATGATGTGTCGTCCCTTTCGGGCAGAAACCCAAGATAGGCAGCAAAGATATCTTTACCGCATATCAGCATAATTTCAAACATTTGTACATGTGTTAAATCTGTGCGGCCGGATTCCCAGTTACTGATGGTACTCTGATCGACCCCCAGCTTTTTTGCCAGACCCTGTTGAGACAGACCCATTTCCAGGCGCACTCTGCGCAGAGACACCCTTACCTGGTCTCTGAATTTATTAACCTTGTCTTTCCTTAGGCTTGAGTTGTTCTTCATTATTGTGACCGCGCCTCCCTGACAGGCATGCAAATCGGAATCGAAAGTAACAGACGGATGGATTCACAAAATGTAACAGTTGGTTAATTTTGTGTCAATTATATTGTTTTGGTTAACAAGATGGAGAGGGTAAGGAAGAGCAGGGCACGATGGTGCCCTGCGATAGGTATAATTTAGTGTGCGACCACGATCAGGCGAATTGCATCCAGTTTGACCTGCGCTTTGCTGATGTGCTCGCTCAGCGCGCTGCGTTGTTTGTCGAATACCTGAATTTCTTCATCGCGGATATTCGGGTTAACGGCTTTGAGTGCCTGTAAGCGGGCTTGTTCGTCACCCAGTCGGGTTTCCATCTGTGACTGTGCTGCTTGTTGCAGTTCAGCCATCTGTGCTTTGGCCTGCTCTTCGGCTTTGCTGATCAGCGGGTGAATGCCCGACTGCAGGGCGTTGGCCAGCTTGCTGGCGGTCTGGCGACCAACGGCAGAAAGCTGGTTATTAAAGGCATCAAAGGCGACGTTCTGTGCCAGGTCGTTACCGCTTTTGTCCATCAGTACTCGGATAGGCGTTGGTGGCAGGAAGCGGCCAATCTGCAAAGATTTAGGTGCTGAGGTTTCGGCCACAAAGATCAGCTCAACAAAGAAAGTACCCACTGGGAGCTTGTTGTTTTTCAACAAGGCAACGGATGCACAACCAAAGTCGTCATCACAGATCATGTCCATTACGCCTTCAACCATAGGATGGTCCCAGCTGATAAACTGCGCATCTTCCTGCGAAAGCGACGTACCACGGTCAAAGGTGACGGTGATGCCATCGTCTTTCAGACAAGGGAAAGATGGGTTCAGCATATGCTCTGTGGGCTTCAGGATAATGGTGTTTTCACCCTTGTCTTCCTGATTGACACCAAAGATGTCGAATACATTGATCATGTAAGTCGGCAGTACTACGTCGTCATCCAGAGTTTCGATTTCTTCGACAATCGTGTCTGCTTTACCCATGCCGCTTGAGTGCAGCTCCAGCAGGCGGTCACGACCTTGCTCCATTTTGGCGCGCAGCACAGTGTTTTGCTTGGCGACTTGTTCAAGTAGCGGGTCGAGCTCTTCTTCGTCACAGTTATGCGCTGCTACCAGTTCCAGCAAATCGTCTGAGAACTCTTTATACAGTAGCTGTCCTGTGGTACTGGTGGTTTCGAACGCGTCCAGTGCTTCGTCGTACCAACGCAGTAACACTTCCTGCGCAGTGTTGGCGAAGTAAGGCACATGAATATTCACATCCTGTTGCTGACCAATACGGTCCAGGCGGCCAATACGCTGCTCCAGCAGATCCGGGTTTAGCGGTAGGTCGAACAATACCAGGTGGTGGGCAAACTGGAAGTTACGACCTTCCGAGCCAATTTCTGAACACAGTAGTACCTGGGCAGAATCATATTCGTCAGCAAAGTAAGCCGCCGCACGGTCACGTTCGATAATCGACATCCCCTCGTGGAACACCGCCGACTTAATGCCTTCGCGCTCGCGCAGGGTTTGCTCCAGGCTGATGGCGGTTTGCGCTTCGGCACAGATCAGCAATACTTTTTGCTGTTTCAGCTCTTTAAGTTTGTCGATCAGCCAGGTAACGCGCGGATCGAACTGAGTCCAGCTGGCGCTTTCGCCTTCAAACTCCTGGAAGATTTTTTCCGGGAACAGGGCGCGCAGCGCGCTCTTTTCAGCACTCTGAATACCGCCGATATTACCCATTACAGAGATAGCGGTTTTGTATTGCTTTGGCATGTCTACCGGACAAGCATGTAGTTTACGGCTCGGGTAGCCGTCGATACCACTGCGGCTGTTACGGAACAGAATGCGGCCCGTGCCGTGTCTGTCTAACAGGTTATTCAGCAGCGTTTGCTTGGCTGTCTCTTCGCCTTGTTCAACCTGGCTCAGCAGGTCGCTGATGTCGGTTTCTTTTAACAGCTCGGTCAGGGTGGCCTTAGCTTTGTCGTCAAGCTTGGCATCCTGAAGCAGTTTATTGGCGGCATCAGCCACTTCTTTATAGTGGCTTTCTTCTTCTACGAAGGCGTCGTAATCGTAGAATCTGTCCGGGTCCAGCAATTGCAAACGCGCAAAGTGGCTGCGGTGACCAAGCTGATCAGGTGTGGCGGTAAGCAAGATAAGGCCGGCAATGTCCTGGCTCAGCTCAGCAATACGCTGGTACTCTGTGCTGGGCTTGTCTTTTTCTACCGTCAGGTGGTGGGCTTCATCCACAACCAACAGATCCCAGTCGGCCAGTGTGGCCTGCTCAAACCAGCGGCGTTTCTTGGTGATAAACTCAAGGCTGACCAACACCAGCTGCTCGGTTTCAAACACGTTAGGTGAATCCGCAAAAGCTTCGTCGCAACGGTCTTCATCAAAAATAGAAAAGTGCAGGTTAAAGCGGCGCAGCATCTCAACCAGCCACTGGTGTTGCAGGCTTTCTGGCACCACAATTAGTACCCGGCTGGCACGTCCGGTGAGGATCTGCTGATGTAAGATCATACCCGCTTCGATGGTTTTACCTAAGCCCACCTCGTCCGACAGCAATACCCGCGGGGCGAAACGTTTACCCACTTCGTCGGCAATATAAAGCTGGTGTGGGATCAGGCTGGCGCGCTGACCTATCAGACCTTTTAAATGAGACTGCTGGCGGCTGAACTGGTGTTGCCAGGTTTGATAGCGCAGAGTGTAGCGGTCGAAGCGGTCAACCTGACCTGCAAATAAGCGGTCCTGCGGCTTATTAAACTTAATAAAATGATCCAAAAAGGTCTCTTTCAGCGTGACGGGTTCTTCATTGTCCAGGCGTTCGCCGTGGTAACACAGGAGATCGCCTTGCTCTTCGACCTTCTCAACACGTATTTCCCATTCGTCAACACAGCGGATCACATCACCGGGATTAAAAATCACGCGGGTAACCGGAGCTTCCTGTACAGAATACACGCGGTTTTCACCGCTGGCAGGAAACAATATGGTCACCTGGCGTCCTTCCAATGCCACTATGGTGCCCAATCCTAAATCTGATTCAGTATCACTGATCCAGCGCTGACCTAAGGAAAAATTCATGCTTGTCTCGTCTCGCGGAAAAAAGGCGGCCATGGTACCGAGAAGCACCGCCTTGTTCAAGGTTGTGAGGCATGGATAAACGTACATAAACTGTGATTTTTTTCACTTTATGCTATTGACCTGAGCCGTCGCAGGAGCTGGGACTATTTGTTGTCCTGTTTGGCGTTATTTCGGGCAGTGGCGTTTACGTCCTCACGACAAAAAATAAGCATAGCTCAGTTGCTCAAAATTGAGGTAGTTAACCCCACTCGTTCATCCTGATACTTGAGCTGACTGTCATAAAAACGACTTTTGTGACAAATAGACTAAACTT
Organism: Pseudoalteromonas rubra; assembly: GCF_005887095.1. Lineage (GTDB taxonomy): Bacteria > Pseudomonadota > Gammaproteobacteria > Enterobacterales > Alteromonadaceae > Pseudoalteromonas > Pseudoalteromonas rubra_E. The sequence continues at coordinate 19,533 of NZ_PNCI01000006.1, forward strand.
AGGGTAAGGGCACAGACTTGCGTGGCGACCAAGTCTTTGTTCAGTAGTAGTTTTCACTAAATAGGAACGCACTATGGGAAATGATGACCTCGACCGGAAAATGTATGTGTTAGATACCAACGTACTCCTTCACGAACCCCTCGCTTTCTTTTCATTTCAGGAACACGACGTAGTAATCCCCATGACAGTTCTGGAAGAGCTGGACCACATAAAAGACAGAAAACGCGATGTCAGCAGCGATGCCAGGGTGGCGATTCGCAGCCTTGACGACGTGTTGCGTGATGCATCACCTGAGCAAATGCTCGAAGGCGTTGCTTTGCCTAAAGTGCAGCGCGACACACACAAACCTGCCAGCAGCGGCAGGCTGGTTGTGATCAACGACCACCTTTATCCGGATAGCATCTCCGGATTACCGGGTAACGAAAACGACCATCGTATAATTAACTGCGCCATACAGCTACAAAAGCAATACTCAGACAAAAAAGTGGTGCTGGTTACCAAAGACATCAACATGCGTCTCAAGGCTAAGGGGGCAGGACTGAAGTTTGTCGAAGATTATCGTACTGATCAGTTGATCGATGATATTAACTTGCTGACCTCAGGATATAACAAGTTTACCGGTGACTTCTGGGCCAATGTCGGCGAATGTCAGACCGAGCAACAAGGGCGTTATACTTTGCACCAGGTACCCGCCAAGCTGATGCCCGAAGTGTTTGTTAATGAATACCTGATAGATGAGGGTGAGCACTTTGCCGCCCGTGTGACTGGGTATGACTCCGAACATGTCACCCTCAAGGACATCAGTGTAGAGCGCCTGATGCACCAACAAGCCTGGGGCGTTTCCCCTAAGAATGTGTATCAGGGCATGGCGCTCGATGCGCTGCTTGATCCCAACATTGAACTGGTGATCCTGACCGGCCCGGCGGGCTGCGGTAAAACTTTACTGGCGCTGGCCAGTGCACTGGAGATGATCATAGAGAAGGGCGTATATGACAAAGTGATCGTGACGCGTAATACCCCGGAAATTGCAGAAAGCATTGGCTTTTTACCGGGCACGGAAGAAGAAAAAATGGCGCCCTGGCTGGCGGCAATAACAGATACGTTGGAAGTACTGCACAAACACGACGAAAGCCCAATTTCTAGTCGTAACTACATCATGGAGAAGGCCAATATTCAGTTTAAGTCGGTTAACTTTATGCGTGGGCGCAGTATCCAGAATGCAGTGGTGATATTGGATGAAAGCCAGAACCTGACGGCCTCGCAGCTAAAAACCATCATTACGCGGTGCGGAGAGGGGACTAAGCTGATCTGTACGGGTAACCTGGCACAGATAGACAGTAATTACCTTACTCCGGTCACCTCGGGGCTGACCTACATTGTGGAGCGCTTTAAGGACTTTGAAGGCTCCGCCACCATTAACCTTAATGGCGTGGTCAGAAGTCGTTTGGCCTCTTTTGCAGAGCAAAACCTATAGCTAAATCAACAGGTCAGCTATGGATATGGCTGACCTGTTATGTTGCCAGAGTGCTGATCTCCGGCCCGTTGATGGTGCCGGTTTAATACCAACCCGCAATGCTTATCGTCTGCTTGTTGCTATGACTCACCCTAAAGCGATTGTGTTCACAGCGGCTGTGTTTCCTCAATTTATTTTGACTGTTCAGCCGCAGCCATGTGTTTATTTGTTCAGCGTAAAGGCGATAAGACCCTCATCAAGCTTTTAGCGTCGTTCAACAGGGATCATATCCACTTGAAAGATCGCTAAGCGCTGGTTACTCTTGCTAAAACAAGGAACTAACATCGAGCCGCTGCGTGCCGGAATTTCTCCCTCTTAAGAACTATCGTAAGGCTATCAGCATCGCTTTGCTGGTGCCTATGCTACTGGCGGTGGTGCTCTGTTTTCATTTATATCAGATCAAACTTGAACGCCAGTATCAGGTGTATCAGGCTCAGTTTTATGTACTTGCAGGTCAAGTTGAGCAGGAAACGCTGGCCGCGCAAACCGTCATATCCAGCATTCGAGATAGTCTGGCTGAGCCTATTCGCTATCAGTTGGATGAAAACTGGCAACACAATATTCGTCAGCAGACAGGGTATTTCTATCGGCAGCTTCCCGACAACGGAGGAGAAGTTGTCGGATTGGGCAGATTTGTGCCCACTGGTGCACTTGTTGCGCAATGGCAGCAAATTATGGCTTTGGGTCCCAGTTTTGATACTGCATTGGCCCTGATTGATGAGCTCGAAGCTGTAGTATTTATTCAGGATAATGGTTTTGCCTTTGTGAAACGCCGCGATACCAGCCAGAGCAACTTATTAACGGCCATAGTGGAGTCGCGTTTTACACCGCAATTTAGTCAGGGGATCACCGCCACGAGTATGCCAACCCGGGTATTTGGCAAGCATTATTTTGCACTCGGGCAGCGCCTGGCCAGTGGCTCACTTGCACAAATACTGCTTATCTACGATGTGGAGAAACTGGCTGGTCGATTACAACAGATGACCTTTGCTGGCGGGGAGCTGGCGTTAAAGGGCACCCAGCCGGGTGTAACGCTGGCCACCAGCAAAGCATACCGCGAGCCAGAAGCAGGCCCATCACGCAACGATAAGCTTCCCTGGGAAGGTGGTGTACGTTTTAGTTATCAACCCCCGGAACAGCCTTTTACACTGCGTTTTGTTCAGAGCGAAGCAAGCTTTTCTGCGCCTGCGCGGTATGAAGCATTACTCGAACTGGGTTTCCTGATCTTGTTCATTGTGTCCACCTTTGCTGCTTATGTATGGCTAAACGCTCAGGTCTTTATTCGCCCCCTTAAACACTTTGTAAAGTACCTGACCTACCAAGAAAATACCCCACAAGCGACGATGAATTATGCGGTTCCGAAAGACTGGCAGCCTTGGTTTATTGAAATCAAACGGGTTGTTACACAAAAACGCAATGCGTTACAGCAGCTTCAGGAGAACAATGTAAGGCTTGATGAACAGGTGCAGCAGCAGAAGAAAGCACTTTCGCGAAGCCTTGAAGCCAAAGAGCGCCAGGCCGCCTTACTTAAAACCGTATTAAATTCAGTGCCTGATCTGGTTTACTATAAGAACATAGATGGCTCTTTTATTGGTTGCAATGAGTCATTTGAGCGGTTTATTGGGGTCGCTCAGGTTGACCTGGTAGCACGCGAACATCAGGAAGTGACCGAACGACATCTGGCCTTACTGGATCTGGAGCTGGCAATGAATCGCCAGGGACAAAGTCTGACTGACACTCTGGTGTTAGAGGGCAGCAGTTACCTGATCACGGTTTCTCCTTTATATAATGATCTGCGCAAGCGTATCGGCACCTTGGGGGTTGCCCGGGATATCAGTGAACAACAGCAGGCGCTGACCGCACTCAGGGCATCGGAGCAAAATTTTAAAGCGGCTATCGAGTATGCTCCAAACGGCGTTATCTTGTTATCTATCGACCGGCTGGTATTAGAGCTCAATCGGACTGCGCGTAAGTTGTTCGACCGGGTAGATATTGGCAGCAGTCTGTACAGTGTGTTTGAAGATGCAGATGTAGAAGCATTAAATGATGTGCTGGATCATTGCTTGCACGAGCGACAGGGAGCCAGTGAACTGAGCCTGGCTCAGCAAGATCCAAAACGCTGGTTGCACCTGAGTGTCTCTTTGGTCTGGGACAAACAGAAAAACCCCAAATACTTTGTCATTCACGTGCAAAATGTCACGGCACTCATCCGAGCCCGGCTCGATGCCGAACGGGCCAATCACGCCAAAAGCCGCTTTATTGCCAATATCAGTCACGAGATCCGTACACCGATTAATGCCATCCTGGGCCTGGTGAGTATCCTGAAACCTGCGTTGGACGCGCGCCAAGAACAGCAGAAGTTGGAGCAGATTGAAAGTGCTGCTCAGCAGCTATTAGCGATGCTAAATGACATTCTCAATTTTGCTCGGCTTGAAAGTGGGCAGGGTAAATCTAACAACCAGCCGTTTTGTGTCGTTGATCTGATCACTAACCTGAGTAGTTTGATTACGCCCCTCAGCAGTGCCAAACAGCTTGAGTTTGAGATAGAAGTCGATCCCTTTATCTGGCCCCGGTTAATTGGCGATGAGGCGCGTATAAAGCTTGTTCTGATGAACCTGCTGGGGAACGCGGTGAAGTTTACTGAATCTGGCCGGGTAGGGTTGACTATGTCCCTGCAACAGGACAGCCATGGTCCGGAGCAGGCCGTCAGGTTCTGTGTTTGGGATACAGGCCCGGGCATTAGTGAAGAAGATCAGGCACGTTTGTTTGATGCATTTGCTCAGGGTAATGAAAGTAGCTCACGTCCACATGAAGGTATTGGACTCGGGCTGGCGATAGTGAAACAAGTTATTCAATTACTCGGCGGAGAGGTGACGCTTTCGAGTACACCACAAGTGGGCAGCCGGTTTGAGTTTACTTTACGGTTAGAGCGCGCGGCACTGGCAGATGACGATAGCCGACAATCTCTGTTTCTCATTTTGGAGCGACAGGCTCCTCTGCCTTATCTTGCTCATCAGGGCATACATCAGGGAAGTGAGGCGGAATTGAATTCACAGCTTACAAAGGGCTCTGTGGCCTATCTGGCCTGTGACAACGCAGAACGTGTTCGTGTGTTAAGCCAGACTGAGCGTGGCCAGCAGGTACATTGGCTGGTACCGGATACCGATGCATTTACCGATGCACTGCCGCCAGAGTCTGATGCGCTCAGACTGTCTGCACCGGTGTTTTACCAGAGCCTGAGCGCATGCTCACTGGAAAGATCGGTCACAGATTCACCAGACCCCCATACCTTAACGCCTTTATTGTGTATTGTAGTGGACGATAATCCGGTGAACCTGGATATCAGCAGAACGGTGCTGGAACAGCACGGGGCAACCGTGATTGCGCTAAGCAATGCAGAGAATATAGTGACCATTTGTCAGAAGCTGCGCCCGGATGTGGTATTGATGGATCTTTATATGCCCAATATTGATGGCTACGAGGCCAGCCGGCAACTCCGACGTCAATTCAACAGCCAGTCACTGCCTATCGTAGCGCTGACCGCGAATGCTCATGAACAGGAAAAGCAGCAAGCGCTGGCGACCGGGCTAAACGGGTTCTTGGTGAAGCCGATTACACCTGCGGATCTGTGCTCGGCACTGCAGGAGTATGTCCCAACAGGGGAAGTTGTGTTTGATTATCCGTTCGCGCTGACACAAATGATGAATAAAGAGGCGCTGTTACGCACTATGCTTGAAAAGTTTGCTAAGCTTTGTGAAGAGTATATGACGAGTTTGCAGGGTGTTGAAAGTGTTACGGAACTGGCAAGCCTGGCACATACCATTAAAGGCTCTGCCGCGGGTCTTGGGTTACGTCGCCTGGCTGAGCAGGCGCGTCAATGCGAAGCGCAGGCAAAGCAAACGATTGAGGTAACATCTGAACCTTTATCTGACCAGTTACCTAAGCAACTCTACATGGCTGTAGAACAAACTTTGTGTTTTATTTCGTTGTGGCTAAAAGGATAAGAAAATGCACAAATCGGCTCATATCCTGGTCTTAGACCCGGATCCCCTCAATCGGGTGGTACTGCAAAACACCTTGGAAGAAACTTACTTTGTGACGCTGAGCTCATCACAGGAACAGGCGCTGGGGTTGCTGAAAAGTAACGGCATCGACCTGATCATCATGGATAATCAACAACTCGACGGCACTGCAGAGCCTTTTCTGCAAGCGTTGAAAGCAAATGCCGACACCGCACAGTTACCTGTTATCGTGATCTCCGCCAGTGCCAGTTTTTTGGACGAAGCAGATAGTCTTCAGCAAGGCGCGGTCGATTATATTACCAAACCGTTTAACCCTAACATTGTGAAAGCCAGGGTAAAAATTCATCTGAGCAACAAACAAAGAAACGATCAACTTTCCCAACAGGTGCTAATTGATGGCATGACGTCGCTGCCCAATCGCCGTGCACTGAATGAAACTTTAACAACCTACTGGCGACAGTGTGCATCGGGTGTACGGCCGTTGGCGGTATTTGTGTTGGGGATCGATCATTTTGAACGCTATAACCAGTTATTTGGTCACGCGAGTGGCGATGAATGTCTCTGTAAAATTGCCCAAGTGGTTTCCGGCTTGATAGCCAATATGGATGGGTTCACGGCGCGACACGACGGCGGACGTTTTGTGGCGTTGCTTCGTGATATCAGTGAGGAGGAAACGCTTGAAGTGGCTGAAGCGATCCACAAAGCCGTCGCTGCGTTAGCCATCCGACATCCAGCATCACCGACTTGCGCACATGTGACCGTGAGTGTGGGCATTTGTTATACCAAGGCTGATTTTTCCAGAGATCACAACGAGCCGCTAGATAAGGCTGCAATGGCGCTTAATGATGCGCGTGAACGCCAACAAAAAGCGGTGTTGAATGTGGTGTAACGGGTTCAGAGAGCAAGGCTCTGAGCCCGTCAGGCTATAAGTTTAAAGCAGGTGTGCCAAAGCCGTGTCACCAAAACCGACTAATTTATTGTCTTTGAAAAGCAAAGGCGTACACTCATCTTTTGTAACAACACCGTCGGAGTGCTTGCTGTTGGTTGCAAAGTACAGTATCTGATAAACCGTATCGTCCTTAGACACCATGTCTGTGAATTCAGGGGTACCCAGCTTGCTTAACACACGCTGATACTCAGTGCCTATTTTGAGTTGGCTTATTTTCTCGCGATTCTGTTTTTGTTCTTTCTTCCAGCTTTGGTGACCGTTATATTCACCATCTGTGACTGCGACTACACAGCCTGTCAGTGCGGTTGAACTTAATAGCGCAGTAGCAAGTAGTAATTTTTTCATTGTAATATCCCAGGCTTAGCCATCTTTATTTTCTTTGAGTTATACAGAGCAAAGAGTTTGCCAACTTTTTAATCCTTACAAATCAATTGGTTGTGTTTTTCGGTAAGGATGTAACTATTATGAAATGCTACATTTTGAATAAATTAACCAATAGTTAGTTAAAAGTACACACTTATCACCACAGACCCTCCCCCATACACCGCCAGTCATCCCTAACTCGATGCGTGATCTACTTAGAAGCGACTCAGGAATGACACTAATTGCACCATTCTCACATACACCGACCGTCATCCCGCACTCGATGCGGGAACTACTTAAATGCGACTCAGGAGTGACGCTAATTGCACCCACTCTCACATACCGCGCGTCATCCCGCACTCGATGCGGGAACTACTTAGAAGCGACTCAGGAATGACGCCAATTACACCATTCTCATATACACCGACCGTCATCCCGCACTCGATGCGGGAACTTCCAACAGGCGACATGGTGACTAAAAATACGCTTACGCTGAATTCAAATAGTTCCCGGCTTGCAGGCCGGGATGACGGCGTGTAGGCATGCCGATTAGGAGCAATGATAGACAGAGCTTAAAGGTGCAGGCGACTCAAGAGTGACACCAATAACACCTATTCCCACATACACAGCCTGTCATCCCGCACTTGATGCGGGAACTTCCAACAGGCGACATGGTGACTAAAAATACGCTTACGCTGAATTCAAATAGTTCCCGGCTCGCAGGCCGGGATGACGGTGTGTAGGCATGCCGATTAGGAGCAATGATAGACAGAGCTTAAAGGTGCAGGCGACTCAAGAGTGACACCAATAACACCTATTCTCACATACACAGCCTGTCATCCCGCACTTGATGCGGGAACTTCCAACAGGCGACTTGGTGACTAAAAATACACTTACGCTGAATTCAAATAGTTCCCGGCTCGCAGGCCGGGATGACGGCGTGTAGGCATGCCGATTAGGAGCAATGATAGACAGAGCTTAAAGGGGCAGGCGACTCAAGAGTAGCACCAATTACGCCCATTCCCACATACACGGACCGTCATCCCGCACTTGATGCGGGAACTACCAACAGGCGACTCAGGAGTGACGCCAATTGCACCCACTCTCACATACCGCGCGTCATCCCGCACTCGATGCGGGAACTACCAACAGGCGACTCGATGCTGGCTGGCTACTGATCCACTGTACTCGAGCAGTTCCGGATTCGAACGCAGACAATACGGCGAAGACTCCAAATATCAGGCTCGCGAAGCAACACTATTACACCAGTCGGTTATGTTCGCGCCCCTGTAAAAAGCTATCAATATTCTCGGCAATACCTTGGATCAAGCGGGTGATCGACTCCTGACTCGCCCAGGCCGTGTGCGGGGTCAGTAGTAAGTTATTGCCCTGATACTGTACCAGCGGGTTATCAGCTGCTGCCGGCTCAACGCTGAGTACATCCACGCCGGCACCGAGTAGCTGCTTAGTGGCAAGCGCATCTGCCAGTGCCTGTTCATTGACAATGCCACCGCGTGCCGTATTCAGTAAGATGGCGTGAGCCGGAAGCAGTGCTAATGTGTCGGCATCGAACAAGTCGCGGGTGGTGTCGGTCAAAGGGCAATGAATAGAGACAATATCGGCACTACGCAGCGCCTCAGTAAATTCAACGCGCTCAGCACGTACTGTCTCTTGTCCAGGCCGCTCTGCAATCACTACTTCGGCTCCAAAGGCGCTGGCGACCTTAGCGACCGCCTGACCAAGGTTACCATAGCCGACTATCACAAAGCGTTTGCCCGACAGGTCGTGAATTGGGTAGTCCAGACGACAAAACAGGTCGCTGCGTTGCCAGGCACCATTGGCACAATCCTGCGTGTAGCGGTGAATATTACTCATCAGATTGCCAAGCAGTGTAAAAGTATGCAAAACCACAGATGGCGTAGAATAGCCAGCCACATTGGTCACCGCGATATTGTGGGCACGTGCAGCCTCCAGGTCGATATTATTGGTGCCGGTCGCGGCTACACAAATCAATCTGAGGTTTGGCAGCTGGCTCAGTGCATCGGCATTGAGCACCACCTTGTTGGTCACCACCACCTCTGCGTTCTGTATACGTGACATCAGCTGCTCAGCTGAGGTGGTATCGTACTCGGTGACTGCGCCAAACTCTCTGAGCGGATCCAGACTAACACCCGCCAGTGTGGCGGCATCTAAAACAACAATATTCATGGTGAGCAAACATTCCTTACTAACAGATGGCGCCGAGTGTATCATTTTTATTGCCAAAGTTTATCTTTGTGCTTGACCTTGAACTCAACTCTAAGGTTTATACTGTGATCAGATTCATAAAGAACGGCAAAACTGACTATGTATAAGATTGGCCATATTGCAAAACAATTGAATGTGTCTACCGACACACTGCGTTATTATGAGCGTCAGGGTCTGTTGCAGGCCAGTGTTCGCAGCCCGGCAGGTTACCGGTTATATGACGATAGCGCGCTTGAGCAGATGCGTTTTATCGTGCGGGCAAAGGCAGTGGGCTTCAGTCTCAAAGATATTCAGGAACTGCTGACCATTAAAATTGATAAACACAATCACAGCTGTGAAGAAGTGAAATCGCTGACGTTACAGAAGCTGACTCAAACCCGGCAAAGAATTGAAGAATTACTGAAGTTTGAGCGCTCATTGAGTGTGCTGGCCGAGCGTTGCTGTGGCGGTGAAGAAAGTGCTGATGATTGTTCCATTTTAACCGCGTTGGAGGATGTAGATGGCTCTGCTTGATAATTTTTGGCAACTCTTTTTGGTTTCAGCGCCCTGGCTGATGCTGGGCTTGCTGCTTGCCGGGTTACTTAACGTATTTATTCCCAAAGATTTTTTACAAAGGCACCTGGGTAAAGAAGGTCTCTGGACGACCATTAAAGCAGCTCTGATTGGTGCGCCTATGCCGTTGTGTTCTTGTGGCGTCATCCCGGCCGCCATCGGGTTGCGTCGTGCGGGCGGGTCCAAAAGTGCCACCACTGCCTTTTTGGTATCCACACCTGAAACGGGAGTCGACTCCATCTCGGTTTCTTACGCGCTGCTGGGGCCTTTTATGGCCGTGATCCGGCCTATTGCCGCGGTTGCCAGTGCGATCACCGCCGGTGTGCTGGTTGGTAAAGACGAAAGCAACACACAGCCCACCAAGTCAGATGCATCAGACAGTGGGTGCTGTGGCAGTAAAGCTAAAAAAGTAGCAGCGGAAAAAAGCAGTTGCTGTGCCACTGAGCCCAAACCGGCGCCAGTGCAATCCAGCAGTTGTTGTGACAGCCAAACTAAGGTAGAACCAGCATCACACACCAGCTGTTGCGACAGTAAGCCTGAACAAAAGCCCGCCGAACAGGCTGTATCCTGTTGTGCATCCGCGCAAGCTAAGACCGGGCTTTGGCAAAAGTTAATGTCTGCCGTGCAATTTAGCTGTAACAAATTGTTAGCCGATACTATGCAATGGCTACTGATTGGTCTATTCTTTGCGGCCTTAGTGCAAACCTATGTTCCCGAAGCCTTTTTAGCACAGTGGGGCAACGGCATCCTGGCCATGATAGTGGTTATTCTGGTTAGCATTCCAATGTACATTTGTGCCACAGCCTCAACGCCCATTGCAGCCGGTTTATTGCTGGCGGGTGTGTCTCCCGGTGCGGTGCTGGTCTTTATGCTGGCAGGTCCCGCCACCAACGTTGCCACCATTGGTGTGGTGGCCAAAGAGCTGGGTCGTCGCGCCGTGTTTGCTTATCTTGGCGCGGTCATAGGTGTGGCAATTATTTTTGGATTTTTGACCGACTGGCTGGTGGCACAGTTTGGCTTTACGGTGGCGCCTATGATGGGGCATGACCATGAAGTCTTACCATACTGGCTGACGCTGGGGTCTGGCGTGGCATTGGCTCTGCTGATGGCAAGGTTGATGTTGCTGGGTATTAAACAACGCTTTACGCCCACTCAGGCTTCAGCTTAACTTCAGGTGCCCGCATGATGAAACAAGTGATGCAGGCACTTCTGGTCAGACTTGATATTCTTAGCTTCCGATCAGGCTGCACGATAGAATAAGACGTTTTGATGACAACCACCCAATAATAAAGAGTAGTTTAGTGGATAAATACGCAGATATCAGACCTTACAATGACGATGAAGTCCCCGCAGCTTTGCAGCGTTTGCTGGACGATGATCAGTTTATTGATGTGATTGCGGAGCATAACCTGCCCAAATGGCTGGCAGGATGGGATCTGATATCCCGGCCACTGGTACGTAGCCGGTTGAAGAAAAAGTGGCAGTCAGTCACCAATGTTGAAGCGGTTCAGAATGAAGTGGCCGGTTATCTGTCGATGCTGATTGAGCGTACAACCAGTAAAGTCACCTATTCTGGCCTGGATAAGCTCGACAAGCAGGGCGCCTATCTGTTTATCTCCAACCACAGGGACATAGTGCTGGATCCGGCGCTGGTCAACTGGGGCCTGCATCAGCAAAAGATGCAAACCGTGCGCATTGCCATTGGCGATAACTTGCTGCAGGTGCCATACATCACTGAACTGATGCGCCTGAATAAGAGCTTTATTGTGAAGCGCTCAGCCAAAGCACCAAAAGAAATGCTGCGTGCCTTGTCTCAGCTGTCAGCGTATATTTATGATTCGCTGGATGAGGGCAATTCAATCTGGATTGCACAAAAAGAAGGCCGTGCCAAAGATGGCGTCGACTTTACCGATCCGGCATTGCTGAAAATGTTGCAGTTGAATGGGCGTAAGCTAAAACTGCCGTTTGCCGAATATGTGCGCCAGCTCAAGATTGTGCCTGTGTCGATTTCTTACCAGTATGAACCCTGCGCCGTGTCAAAAGCTCGCGAGCTGTACCATAAACAGCAGTTCGGTGAATATGTGAAAGCCGAAGGCGAAGACATCAGCAGCATCATCGAAGGGTTCAGCAGCGACAAGGGTCATGTACATGTGGCGTTTGGCTCACCCATAGACGAAGAATTCGAAACGCCGGAGCAGCTAGCCGAAATCATCGACCAGCAGATAGTCAGCAATTATTATTTGCATTCGAGCAATTACCTGGCCGCCGGCGATGAAAGTCAGAGCAGTGAGCTTGAAAAAAATCGTTTTATGGAAGCGCTGGAGCAAGTGCCAGAAGAGTTACGCCAGCTGGTACTATCTATCTACGCGCAGCCCGCTAAACGCAAGTTGTCGCAGTAGTAATCTAAAGCGCCTTTCGGGGCGTTTTTTATGCCTGGCTGTTTTTATGTTTGATTGATGGTGCAAGGAGTGGCGGTGCATTTGCAGCAAAAAGAAAAGGTGTCCCCGGCAACGCGGATGCAGATGTCAGTCCTTGAACCCTAAGGTTCAAGGCGGAAAGCAACAGCCTACCGTAGGCTTCTCGGTACCTGCCGAGCCTGCGCAATAGTAAGCAAACTGCGTTCCTAAGAAAAAGTTATCGGCTCAGGGACATCATCCACTGTCCAACGTGCTAGGGAACGATTTCAGTATATAAGACCCAGCCGCATCTAGAAACCTTTATCGGCAAATATCCGTAAAAAGTCGTCCGACTGGCCGCGATTCATGCACTTTTTGTATGGCATCTGAACAATGCAAAAAAGTGCGTAGATTATTTGTACGCAAACAGACAAGTCGTTGCTGTTGCTATACTTCGGGTGGTAGCATTAACTAAGCAGATCAAAGCAAACGAGAACATTATCCATGAGTGAATTAAGAGATTATCAGCAAGCACAGCTACTGCTGGAACAACACGATATCTACATAGCCCCTGCTGAAGTGCACGGTACCATCAGCGGATTACTGGCATGTGGCCTGAATATCGAAGAGCAGGAGTACCTGGGGCTGCTGAGCGATGTCTTTAACGATGGTCAGAAGTTTGCTGCGCCACTGAAAGAATTTTTTGCCGAGCTATATAAACTGGTCGTTGCACATTTTAATGATCCAGAGCACCTGTTTGAGCTGTATTTACCAATGGAAGAAAGCCTGAGCGATCAGGCCAATGCCTTGGTGGCCTGGGTGTCCGGGTTTTTACTAGGCTTTGGCCTCAAGCAAAAAGACTATGGTAAGTTTTCGGCTGATGTAAAGGAAGTGATTGGTGATTTTAGCGAAATCACTAAATTAGATACCCATTTTGACGAAAGTGAAGAAGACAAACAGGCACTGCATGAGGTGATTGAATACATCCGTGTGTCGGCACTGTTGTGTTTTGCTGAGCTAGGCAAAGACGCTGCTTCACCGACCTCTAAAACAGTGCATTAATTATGATGATAGCCAACCAGGAATTTGTAACGCGCCGCACTGAGCTGCTGGCGCAGATGGATAATAATGCGGTGGCAGTGATCCCCGCTGCCGTTGAGCTCACCCGTAGCCGTGATACTGAGTATCCGTTCCGTCAGGACAGCGACTTTTTCTATTTAACCGGGTTTAAAGAGCCCGATGCGGTACTGGTGCTTTGTAAAGACAAAGACGGCACAACACAGCAAACGCTGTTTTGTCGTAACAAAGACAAGCTAGCTGAGATCTGGCACGGCCGCCGCATGGGTCACGAAAAAGCCAAAACCGCCTTAGAGCTGGACCAGACCTTTCCTTTGAGTGAACTGGATGAGGAGTTGCTGAACCTGGTCAATGGCCGTAAGGCACTTTACTACGGTCAGGGCACATACACCGCGTTTGACGATAAAATTTGGGCCATACTTGGCACTTTGCGTGGCGCGCCGAAAAAAGGCTACCGGGCACCAGAAATCATTAAGGATGTGCGCCCGTTACTGCATGAAATGCGCCTGTTTAAGTCAGAAGCTGAAATTGCAGTGATGCGCAAAGCGGGCGAGATCAGTGCAGATGCTCATAAACGTGCCATGCAGTTTGCAAAGCCCGGTGCCACCGAGTTCCAGCTGGAAGCCGAAATTCACCACCATTACGCCATGAACGGGGCCCGTCATCCGGCCTATGGCACCATAGTGGGCTCGGGTAACAACGCTAATATTTTGCACTATACCGACAATTGCGACGTATTAACCGACGGCGATTTGATCCTGATCGACTCAGGCTGCGAACTTGAAGGGTATGCTGCCGACATTACGCGTACTTTCCCGGTAAATGGTCGTTTCAGCGCGCCGCAAAAAGCCGTATATGAGTTAGTACTGGCCTCTCAACAGGCCGCTTTTGAACAGGTTAAGCCGGGCGGCACTTTGGTCAAAGCCAATGAAGCCGCAATGCGGGTGATGACCGAAGGGCTGATAGAGCTGGGCATTCTGGCCGGCGAAGTCGATGAATTGCTCGACAAGCAAGCCTGTAAAGCTTTTTATATGCATGGCCTGGGCCACTGGCTGGGGCTGGATGTGCACGATGTGGGCGAATACAAACTGGATGAAGCCGACAGACCATTTGAACCGGGCATGGTGCTGACCATAGAGCCGGGTCTGTACTTTGATGAAGATGCTGAAGTACCTGAGCAATTTAAGGGCATTGGCGTGCGCATTGAAGATGACTTGCTGATCACCGCGGATGGCTTTGAAAACCTCACCGCTGGGGTGCCTAAAACCATTGCAGAGATTGAAACCTTAATGCGCTCAGGCGAATAAATACAAGCAGGAGCAACACTTGCAACACTTTGATGTGTTAATCGTGGGTGGTGGCATGGCCGGTGCCACCGCTGCCGTCACGATCAAAAAACAGCTTCCCGACAGCCGCATCGCGGTGATTGAAGCCTTTGAGCCTAAAGCGGCGCATCATCCCAGCTTTGACGACCGCAGCCTGGCACTGGCTGAGCAGTCGGTTTCTTATTTGCGTACACTCGGGTTGTTTGATCCGCACTGGACGTTTGCAGAGCCGATCACTCAGGTGCACGTATCTGACCGTGGTCACTTTGGCAAAACCACGATTACCCATGATGAATTTGCTGTTGAGGCGCTGGGTTATGTGGTCGAAGTGAACCCTTACGGCGCGTATTTGCATCAGCAACTGAGCAAACTGGACATTGCGTTGTATTGCCCGGCCAAAATTACCAGTTTGCATCAGCAGCAGACGCAGGTCGATGTGGTGCTCGACAGCGACGAAACGCTGTCGGGTAAACTCTTGGTGGTGGCTGATGGCGCGCAATCGCCTACTCGCAGTAAGCTGAATATTGGCTTTGACAGCGTGGCCTATGAACAGGGTGCCCTGATCGCCAATGTGCAGATTAGCGATAATCATCAGGGTCAGGCGTTTGAACGCTTTACCGAGCATGGCCCGATGGCCCTGCTGCCGATGAGCAACAACCGCTACTCTCTGGTGTGGTGTATGCCGCAGCAGGAACTCGATACGTTGCGAGAATGCGATGAGACGGAATTTCTGGCGCGTTTGCAAAGCGCATTTGGCTATCGCGCCGGGATGTTTGAACGGGTTGGCAGACGCACAAGTTACCCACTGGTTTTGGGTCGGGTTGAGCAGCTGGTGCATCATCGCTGTGTGCTCATTGGTAATGCCGCGCATGCCATTCACCCTATTGCAGGTCAGGGCTTTAACCTGGGATTGCGTGATATTCAGGCGCTGGTTGCGCAGTTGCAACAGACAGAACGTGAGCAGTGGGGCAGTCATGCGTTCACACA
The DNA here is from genome assembly GCF_005887095.1 of Pseudoalteromonas rubra. GTDB lineage: Bacteria > Pseudomonadota > Gammaproteobacteria > Enterobacterales > Alteromonadaceae > Pseudoalteromonas > Pseudoalteromonas rubra_E. Next base: position 34,964 of record NZ_PNCI01000006.1, read on the forward strand.
GAGCTACAAAACCGCGCGCGAGTCAGATATTAACCGTGTCATGACACTGACCGATTCTCTGGTCAGACTGTTTTCTAATGATTCCCGTATGCTGGCACTGGGGCGCAGTTGTGGCCTGTTGTCGATGAGCCTGTTCTCACAACTGAAAGCGCCACTGGCGCGACAACTCATGGGACGAACCCTGTAAGGAATAATCATGCAGCAAGTACAAGTGTGCATAGTCGGTGGTGGGTGTGTCGGCCTGGCTTTAGCGCTGGGTCTGGCACAGAACAATATCTCGGTGATGGTGCTGGATGCCGGTCCTGAACCTCAGCCACTGAGCGAGGCTTATGGCGCACGGGTCAGTGCCATCAGTTTGGCCAGCCAAAGTCTGTTTGAGTCTTTAGGCGTGTGGGATGCCATTAAGGCGCAGCGGGCCACGGCCTATCGCAAGATGTCGGTGTGCGACGCCGACAGCTTTGGCAGTATTCAGTTTAATGCACAGCAGCTGGCTCTGCCTGAGCTGGGCCATATTATCGAAAACGATGCTATCCGTTTTGCCCTATATCAGGCCTTACAACAGCACAGCCAGGCGAGTTTACTGTTTGGTAGTCGCTATCAGTCTATCCACCAGACCGACAGCGATGTGCTGATCACGCTGGAGCAGGGCACACCCGTGATGGCTAAACTGCTGGTTGCAGCAGACGGTGCCAACTCAGGGGTACGTAGCCAGTTTAACCTGCCGATCAGCTTCTGGGATTACGATCATCATGCTATTGTGGCCACCATCAAAACAGAGCAACCGCACGATGCCACAGCGCGTCAGGTGTTCCTGCCGAATGGTCCTCTGGCGTTGTTGCCTTTGTCTGACCCCCATACCCAGTCAATCGTTTGGTCAACGGCACCTGAACACGCCCGCGAGCTGATGGCCATGGATGAGCAAAGCTTTAATAAAGCATTGAGTGCTGCCAGTGACCTGCAATGTGGTTTGTGCAAGGTGCAGGGCGAGCGCGCGGTATTCCCGCTGACCATGCGCTACGCACAGCAGTGGCTGACCGGCAAAGTGGTGTTAATGGGCGATGCCGCACACACCATTCACCCGCTGGCCGGACTGGGCATGAACCTGGGCCTTAAAGATGCTGCGCACCTGATCAAAGCACTCAGCGAAGACAACGAGGAGTTCGTCTCTCATCGTACATTGCGCGAGTACGAACGCACCCGCAAACTCGATGCACAAAAACACATTGCCATGATGCAGGGCTTAAAAGAATTGTTCAGCGGCAGTCATCCACTGAAAAAGCTGGTACGTGGCGTGGGGCTAAATGTGGTAGACAACCTCGGCCCCATTAAAGACCTATTTGTACAGCAAGCCATCGGCGAATAACTAATATTGAAGGGCTGCTTTGTGCCAAACAAGCAGCCCGCTTACACCTGCAGGGTTGAGCATCAAACACAACTTTTGAAACTCAACTCCCGTCATCCCGTCATCCCGCACTCGATGCGGGATCTGCTAACAGGCTACTCAGGAGTGACACCAATAACACCCATTCCCACATACACAGCCTGTCTTCCCGTACTTGATGCGGGATCTACTTACAGACGACTTGTTGGCCAAAAAATACGCCTGCGCTGAATTCAAATAGTTCCCGGCTCGGGGGCCGGGATGACGGCGTGTAGGCATACTGATTAGGAGCAATGATAGACAGAGCTTAAAGGGGCAGGCTACTCAGGAGTGACACCAATAACACCCATTCCCACATACACAGCCTGTCATCCCGCACTTGATGCGGGAACTACTAGCAGGCGACCTGGCGGCTAAAAAATGCGCTTAAGCTGAATTCAAATAGTTCCCGGCTCGCAGGCCGGGATGACGGCGTGTAGGCACACCGGTTAGGAGTGATAATCGAGGGGTCAGGCGACTCAATACTGCTTGTAAGCACCAACTCTCGCATCCATCCTTAGTCATCCCGCACTCGATGCGGGATCTGCTAACAGGCGACTCAGGAGTGACACCAATAACACCCATTCCCACATACGCCACCCGTCATCCCGCAGTTCTCAAAAGCAGTGCTTACCCCAAACGCAGTGCAATAAACTCGGCCAGCTTATTCACCGCGTGCGCAGACTCCTGAGTGTTTTTAACCAGGCTGATCCCAATCTGGCCCAGTTCGGGCAAAAAGGGCGTTTGTGCCTGGTAACTGAGCGTAGCCGGCACGGTGCTTTTGGCCAGCACCGTAATGCCCAGGCCTTCTTTAAGCGCAGCCGTCAGCCCTGTTAAATCGGCATTGCTGTACACAATGCGGTATTGCAGACCGGCCTGTTGCAGTGCCTCAATGGCACGGCGACGATAAATACAGCCCTCCGGGGCCGTGACCAAAGTAACAATTTGCTGTTGTGCCAGAGACAGGTCGCCCACCCATACCAGCTGGTCCTGCATAAACACCGGATAATTTGACGAATTAAGATCTTCGTTCAGCGCCAGCACCAAATCGAACTGATCCTGCCGAGAAACCGATAACAGATGTTTACTGAGTCGGGATTTCACTTCCAGCGCCACGTCCGGATATAAAGACACGAAGTCGCCGATGATGGCGGGCAATATGCGTGCGGCAAACTCACTGGGAATACCCAGACGCACCCGGCCGGTAACGCTCTCTGAGGTAAATTGCTGAATGATCCCATCGTTGAATTGCAGCATTTGCTTGGCCTGAGGCAGCAGCAGCTCGCCATACTGGTTGAGTACCTGTCGCTGGCCCTGCTTTTTAAACAGTTTACAGCCCAGTTGCTCTTCAAGGCGTTTTATCTGCAAGCTCACCGCTGGCTGAGACAGGCCCAGCAGCTCGCCAGCCTTGGCAAAACCACCCACTTCAACCACAGTCACCAGGGTGCGCAGGCCATCAATCGATAAGTTTTTCATATTAATAAAATCAATTTATAAAACCCAAATACATTAATATTATTTATCAAACGATAAATAAATACAATTTGTTGTTGCGATAGCGGATCCCTATACTTTTGGGCATCTTAATTTCATCAGGATAGTCGCATGATGAGCACGCCAATCATCTTCGCTAAGCACCGTTTAGGTACGGTGGCGGCGGAAAATCGCATTTTCTCGCCACAGGATCTGGTCGTACTGGATTTCAGCGGATTTGAAACCACACCTTTTCTAAATCAGGAGCTGGGGCTGAACCTCAACAAACTGATGGCACCCGGTCTGGGTGTACAAGGTCAGCTGGCAGGCGCACAGTCATTTGCTGTTTATTACTTTAGCGAAACTGCCTACCGTTTTGTGCTGAGCGAAGACGCTGCACAAGCACTTACTGCGCTGGTAAGCAAACATGACAGCGACTATGACATTGAATTGGTACGTCGCAGCGACTTGGCCATTACACAACTGAGCGGTCAGGCTGCGCTTGAGACTGTGCTGAACAGCTTTTCGCTGACACCGGGCCTGCAAATTTCAGACTTGCAGGCGTGCTATGGTAAACAAAGCGGCGACGTTTTCGTCACTACCTTAGTACAACAGGGCCAGCAGCAATATCAGCTGATTGCAAACCAAGAATCTTTGAGCCTGTGGCAGGCTCGACTGGCTGAACAGGGTTTTGCTCAGCCAGTCGAACACGCCCCAAATTAACCCCATTCACCGGTGTTGCGCTGGTGAACATGCACCTGGCTTGTAACCGGGTGGGTGATGACAATAAGTGAAGGAAGAGTATGACTTCTAAAACAGTACTGCATGCCAAGCACCTAGAAGCTGGCGCGAAAATGGTTGATTTCCACGGTTGGGAAATGCCAATCAACTATGGCTCCCAAATCGAAGAGCACAACGCTGTGCGTGAAGACGCGGGTATGTTTGACGTGTCTCACATGACCATAGTGGATGTGAAAGGCGCCGAAGCTCAGGCGTTCTTGCGCAAGCTGGTTGCCAACGATGTGGCTAAACTGAAAGTTGCAGGTAAAGCACTTTACACTGGCATGCTGAACGAGCAGGGCGGTGTGATTGATGATTTGATCATCTACTTCTTCACAGAAACTGAATATCGTCTGGTTGTAAACTCTGCAACACGCGAAAAAGATCTGGCACACATGAATGCGGTTGCTGCCGACTTTGAAGTGGCCATCACTGAGCGCCCTGAGTACGCGATGATTGCGGTACAGGGTCCAAATGCCAAAGCAAAAACAGCCACCATACTGAGCGATACACAAAACGCAGCAGTAGAGGGCATGAAGCCGTTCTTTGGCGTGCAAGCCGAAGAGTTGTTTATTGCCACCACGGGCTACACAGGTGAAGACGGCTACGAAATCGTGGTACACAACGATGATGCAGCGCAACTGTGGCAAAAATTATTAGACGCGGGCGTCCGTCCGGCTGGCCTAGGTGCACGTGATACGCTACGTTTAGAAGCGGGCATGAACCTTTACGGCTCAGATATGGACGAAAGCGTTTCTCCACTGGCAGCTAACATGGCGTGGACCATTGCGTGGGAGCCGGCAGAGCGTGACTTTATCGGTCGTAAAGTGATTGAGCAGCAACGTGCTGACAAGAGCACAGACAAGCTGGTTGGCCTGGTACTTGAGAGCAAAGGCGTGCTGCGCGGTGGCTCTAAAGTTATCGTAGAAGGTGGCGAAGGTGTTATCACTTCTGGTACATTCTCGCCGACGTTAGGCTTTAGCGTAGCTTTGGCCCGTGTACCTCGCTCTACGGGTGACACAGCTCAGGTTGAAATGCGCAAAAAGCTGGTAGACGTTAAAGTGGTTAAACCTTGCTTTGTACGCAATGGTAAGTCGGTTCTGTAACGCACAGAGCATTAAAGAATAACGGGCGATGGCCCACATAAATCGACCAAAGGAACAAAAAAATGAGCAACATTCCTAGCGAGTTAAAGTACGCAACGTCTCACGAGTGGGTTCGCGCTGAAGACGACGGCACATTCACAGTGGGTATCACTGAGCATGCGCAGGAACTTTTGGGTGACATGGTATTCGTTGACCTGCCTGACGTAGGTGACGAAGTTGACGCTGGTGATGACTGCGCGGTTGCTGAGTCTGTAAAAGCTGCATCTGACATCTACGCGCCAATCGGTGGCGAGATCGTGGCCATCAACGAAGAGCTTGAAGACTCTCCGGAATCGGTAAACAACGACCCTTACGGTGACGGCTGGCTGTTCCGCATTAAAGCATCTGATGCAAGCGAACTTGAAAACCTGCTTGACGCAGAAGGCTACGAAGCCAACATCGACGAAGACTAATTCGTTGTAGATACCATAAAAGCCCCCTGCGTGGGGCTTTTATAGTTGTGCCACAACGTTAAGGCGTGGCAACACCGTTAAACTCTGTGACTGTTACCAAGGTATTTTCGTCGCACTGTGCATAAAGGTGCAGGTCGTCGAACAACAGTGACACCCCCATTTTTACTTGGATCATAGGAATCTGGACACATGTCAAACGCCAAATCTCTTGAACAACTAGAGCAAAAGCAAGACTTTATTCGTCGCCATATCGGCCCGAGCCCGGCTCAGGTGAGTGACATGCTTGCTGCGCTTGGAGTATCGAGTGTTGAAGAGCTGATCGGTCAGACAGTACCTAGCTCAATCCGTTTAGAGCAAGGCCTGCAAATTGGTGAAAGCCGTACCGAAGTAGAAACGCTGAGCTATCTAAAATCTGTAGCAAGCAAAAACAAAGTCTTCAAATCTTACATCGGTCAGGGTTATCACCCGACACACGTGCCTAACGTTATCTTGCGTAACGTACTGGAAAACCCAGGCTGGTATACAGCTTATACGCCGTATCAGCCAGAGATTGCACAAGGCCGTCTTGAGTCTTTGCTTAACTTCCAGACTATGACCATGGACATCACTGGCCTTGACCTGGCCAGTGCGTCACTGCTTGACGAATCAACCGCAGCAGCCGAAGCCATGGCGCTGGCTAAGCGTGTTTCTAAAGCGAAAAAAGCGAACCTGTTCTTTATTGCAGAAGACGTACATACACAAACCATCGACGTAGTCACCACTCGTGCCGAGCAGTTTGGTTTTGAAGTGATCGTTGGTCCTGCAAGCGAAGCGGCAAACCACGAGATTTTCGGTGCCCTGTTCCAGTATCCAACGACTTCAGGTGAAGTGGTCGATATCACAGACATCATCGCACAAGTACAAAGCAAAAAAGCGATTGCCTGTGTGGCCGCTGACATCATGAGCTTAATGCTACTGAAAGCACCAGGTAAACTGGGCGCAGACGTGGTACTGGGTTCTGCACAGCGCTTTGGTGTACCTATGGGTTACGGTGGTCCACACGCTGCGTTCTTTGCAACACGTGATGCATACAAGCGTTCACTGCCAGGCCGTATCATTGGTGTATCGAAAGACCGTTTGGGTAACGACGCACTGCGTATGGCAATGCAAACGCGCGAGCAGCACATCCGCCGCGAAAAAGCCAACTCAAACATTTGTACAGCGCAGGTACTGCTGGCCAACATGGCTGCATTCTATGCGGTGTACCACGGTCCACAGGGCCTGAAAACCATTGCCGAGCGCATTAACCGTTTCGCCAGCATTCTGGCAACCGGCCTGAAAGCCAAAGGCGTAGCACTGAAGCACGATACCTGGTTCGACACCATCACAGTGGTTGCTAACGATGCTGACAAAGACGCAGTAGTCGCGCGCGCCGTTGCAAACGAAGTCAACTTTGCCATCAACCACGCTGGCGAGTACTCGATTGCGCTGAACGAAACGACGACCCGCGGTGACATCGCAGAACTGTTCGACATCATCCTGGGCGAAGGCCATGGTTTAGATGTAGCTGCACTGGACAGCGAAGTTGCTGCAAACAACATCACAGGTATTCCGGCGAGCCTGGTACGTGATGACGAAGTACTGACGCACGACAACTTCAACAGCTACCACAGCGAAACTGAGATGCTGCGTTACATCAAGCGTCTTGAGAACAAAGATCTGGCACTGAACCACTCTATGATCTCTCTGGGTTCTTGTACCATGAAGCTGAACGCGACCGCTGAGATGATCCCGGTCACCTGGCCTGAGTTCGCTGAACTGCACCCATTCTGCCCGTTAGAGCAGGCACAGGGTTATCAGGTCATGATGACTGAGTTGCACGACTGGCTGGTGAACATCACAGGCTACGACGCAGTATCACTGCAACCTAACTCAGGTGCGCAGGGTGAATACGCGGGTCTTATCGCGATTCGTAAATACCACGAGTCACGCGGCGAAGGTCACCGTAACGTGTGTCTAATCCCAAGCTCTGCGCACGGTACTAACCCTGCGTCGGCGCAGATGGCCAGCATGAAAGTAGTTGTGGTTGGTTGTGACAGCGACGGTAACATTGACCTGGACGATCTGCGCGCGAAGGCAGAAGATGTGTCTGAGAACCTGTCTTGTATCATGGTTACTTACCCGTCAACCCACGGTGTATACGAAGAAGCCATCCGTGAAGTGTGTGACATCGTTCACCAGCACGGCGGCCAGGTTTACATGGACGGCGCGAACATGAACGCACAGGTTGGTGTAACCAGCCCGGGCTCAATTGGTTCTGACGTATCGCACCTGAACCTGCATAAAACATTCTGTATTCCGCACGGTGGTGGTGGCCCGGGAGTTGGTCCTATCGGTGTTAAATCGCACCTTGCGCCATTTATGCCTAACCACAGCGTGATCAAAGTAGCGGGCACCAACGAAGGTAACGGTGCAGTTTCTGCGGCACCTTATGGCTCAGCAGCCATCCTGCCAATCTCATGGGCGTATATTGCCATGATGGGTAGCGAAGGCCTGAAGCAGGCCACTGAAATGGCCATCGTAAACGCCAACTACCTGACAGAGAAATTAAGTAAGCACTATCCGGTACTCTACCGTGGCCGCAACGACCGCGTTGCCCACGAGTGTATTATCGACCTGCGCCCGCTGAAAGAAGCCTCTGGCATCACAGAAATGGACGTAGCGAAGCGTCTGATGGACTACGGTTTCCACGCGCCGACTATGTCATTCCCGGTTGCTGGTACGCTGATGATCGAGCCAACGGAATCTGAGTCTAAGGTAGAAATCGACCGTTTCATCGAAGCCATGATCTCTATCCGCGCTGAAATCGCCAAAGTAGAAAACGGCGAATGGTCAGTAGAGAACAACCCACTGGTGTTCGCACCACACACCCAGGCAGACGTACTGGGCAACGAGTGGGATCGTGCCTACGACCGCCTCGCAGCAGCCTTCCCGGTTGCAAGTGTTGCTAAAGACAAGTTCTGGCCAACGGTAACCCGTATCGACGACGTATACGGCGACCGTAACCTTATTTGTTCTTGCCCAGCTGTTGAGACTTATGCTGAGTAAGTGAATTTTTGTGGCGATCAACAATTAAGTTTGTGAACGCAACAATTAAAAATGTGAATGCAATTAAGATTGTGAACGCATAAATAAGAAAAGGCGAACTAGAAATGGTTCGCCTTTTTTAATGGGTAAAAATTTTTATTTCATGTAAGATGATTTACAAACGAATAAAAATAAGCAATTGGATAGTGCATACACTTTTTACGTGGCTTGGTAATCGCGATATTGAAAACATGGAGCAAGAGCAAAACGCGGCTATTGTTTCACTTGCAACAAAATCTGAAGTTCCATTTGATAAAATCGTTATTCTTTCTAATAAAGATGAAGCTAAGTGGGATTTGTTTGAACGCTTTTTGAAAAAGCGCATGGCGATGATAAGCAGACCATCTGAAGATATTAAAATTCACTTGGCGCAAATTCAGAGTCCAATTGACTACCAATCTATCTCAGTTGAAACAGAAAAGTGGATCACAAAGTTGTCTGAAGAGTCTGACACGCTCTCAATCAACCTAACATCTGGCACACCAGCAATGACAACCCTTTCGGTGCTTCATGGCAAGGGAAAGTCCAATACCCGCTTTGTGCAATCGTCCCCTAAAAACGTTATTGAAGAAGTCGAAATACCGCTGGATTTCGGTAAAGAATACGTAAGGTCTGCCTCAAAGAACATTGCTCATACAGCGACCTCATTACCTAAGGTACAAAAGGCATTTTCAGAATTAACTGCCAGGTCAAAAACAATGACCGATGTGGTTGAAAAAGCTAAAAGAATAGCTGCATCTGAAGTTCCAGCACTTATCTTAGGTGAAACTGGCACTGGTAAAGAGCTAATGGCAAATGCTATTCACAAAGGTAGCCTAAGAGGCAACAAGCCTATAAGAGCCGTAAACTGTGGTGCGCTTGCTGAAAATATAGTTGATTCAACACTCTTTGGTCATAAAAAAGGGGCGTTTACTGGCGCAGATAAAGATTATGCAGGTCTATTTGAGCAAGCTAACGGTGGAACCTTATTTTTAGATGAAGTTGGTGAATTAAAGCCCGATATACAAATTAAGCTTCTAAGGGCATTACAGCAAGGTGAAATTACCAGACTTGGTGATACGAAAACCATTAATGTCGATGTGCGCGTTATTGCTGCTACTCACCAAGATTTGACCACCTTGATTGAACAAGGGGATTTTCGTGAAGATCTTTTTTATCGATTAGCAGTGGGCATTATCAATATGCCATCACTTAGAGATCGACTTGAAGATATTCCAATCATAGTTGAACAACTGACAGAACAAATTAATGAGTCGGGGTCCAAGCACCCAAACTACATAAGTAAAAAAGTTTCCGAAAATGGAATTAAATTTATTTTATCGCAATCATGGCTAGGCAATATTCGTGAATTATGGAGCACATTGAACAGGGCTTTTCTCTGGACAGATGCAAAATTGGTAGGTGAAAAGGAACTGTCTCACGCGACCATAAATAGAAGGCTTGGTGCGCAAAATAATGATGTTAGGCTGTCTTTTAACGATAAAGTGGACATAGTTCAACTAACTGAAAATTATCAAAAGAAATATGTTGAAGCAGCATTGAAAGCAAGCGGGAATGTGAAGAAGCACGCAACCCAAATGTTGGGATTAAAAGATCATCAAACGCTAACAAATTGGATGAAGCGTCTTGGTATAGACGTTGATAAATAAAAATATTGGATTGCTACTTGTTAAAGCAAGCTAACTGGCATTATGTATTTAAAGAATGCTAGAAAGTAAAAAAACTTACTTAAAGGTAAAAATGTTAACTATCTTGGTTGTTTTTTTGTTTTAATATATTGATTTTTAATTGTTTTTAAATTGGCTTGTTTTTGGCATTACTAAAGCTTAGATGCGATGTACATCAATCTGGAGGCTAGTATGTCATTTATTATCAATGAAAACTTTAATACTAAATCAACGTTAATCGCACACCTGCAAGACGGTACACGGTTTGTATTTTCACAAGGTAGATTTGACCGTTGGTGTATTTACCATGTTCGGGAGAACAAAGCTCATGCAGTCAGGGATGAGGAAGTATTTATGATGATGAGTCATTACGCCTCTGGGCACACTCGCTTTTTGCTTTATCGGGATTTTTTGAGCATATTCAATGAAGTGACAAATCACGTTAATTATGATTTAGTTGAAAAAATTGTACATATTTCAAGGTCTTACCCAAGACCTCAAGAGGTGCAATTCATTCTGTTATTTTTATATGCTGGAATGATAGCCGAGGAAAACAAAGAAAAAGCAATTCTAAAAAAATTTATCAAGCGTTTAGGTGTACACCAGGTGCTTATTGAGGGAATGAGCCCAACAGTTGCGGCTAATTATTCAAGAGGTAAGCGATGGCGCGAGCTGGAGTTAGAGTGTCAGGTTAGAGGGTTCTATGCTGATTATGACATTCTGAAGTTAAGCGCATAAAAGGAGGTAGCGATTATGGAAAAGAATATATTAGCAACAACGAGCACATTAGTAACACCATCAGACTTTATTATTTCCCTACTAAATAAAAGAGGACTAAATACGCCTACTGGCCAACCTCTTTTTGCCTATCAAGTATCTCACGATGAATATATATCTCTGCGTGATGTAACAAAGCGTTTTTATCCTAAGACATCTGTAACAGCCTCACGACACACTCATTGGGCGGCTTGCTTTGTGTTGTTTTGTGCTGAGTGGTACCGGAGGGAATATCAGGCACAAGATGGATGGCAATGGTCCCCTATTTGGCAGGAGTTGAACTTTCAATTAGACCCAAGTGATATCCGCCAGATAGTCCCAATGGGGTTGGAGACTTACTGGAAGAGAACTGTTCGCCGTTTTGAAGTGTCCGGTGCCAGAACCTTCTTGGGGTCAGTATTTATTGAAGGAGGTTTGCCATTCCAACTTATACGCCAGTCCGACAATAAATTTGGCTTTTTGGTTTGGCGAGTCTTGAAAAATTATTACCAAGTCGAACTATTAGGGATTGAGTTATCTGAACTCATCAGGCTAAATGTCGGTTACTTACCTACTGTTTTTTCAGAATCAGAAAGTGTAGAGCTTATCGCCAGTTTGATCCGAAATTTAATGCGTTTAGGTAACGAAGTGGACCTTAATAACTTGGATCTAAGGCCTTCTCAACAGTTAGATAAACTTGTGCCGAATTGGCGAGAACAATTTCCCATTCCTTTGGACAACGAAACGGGGCATGAGCTTTTAAATAACTGGCTTGAGAAGGCAAGTACCGCAAGTCAATCGATAAAAAACATTCAGACTAAGCTAACTTGTGAGCATTTCTTTGACATTGACACTTTAAAAATAAAATCCAAGGTCACGTTTCCCAAAAATCTTAGTTTTGACATTGACCGCTCACAAGTTAGTTCAACAAGATTAGAACTTGGACTTAATGAGGGTGTAAAAAAGGCGGCGCAATTAGGGAGCGCTTATGCTCAATTTGATGAGCGCGTATGTAAAGTCAGACCAAGATCAAAAAGCGTTGTTGTTAATCGAGATAATCTATACACACCACTATTTGTCGAATTATCTGAGTCTGGTATTTGCAGAGACCGGCAGGAAATCAGGGCTTCTGCAATTCCCTTAGGCGAAATACCTATCGGTTTTGAAAAGACTGAAAATGGATTCAGTTGCTGCGGTCAGGCTAGTTTTAGTGTCAAAACAAAAACGATTTATGTACTTGTATCGGGTAATGCCGAGTTAGAAGTGTTGGGGGGAAACTGTGAACTAGAAAAGACATTGTTTTTGCGCGAAAAAAAACTGAAATGGTATAAAATGTTTGGCGAAATCCGTGTTTACGATAATGGCAACAGATATCGCATTTGCACAAATTCTACCCATAACAGCACAGGTGCATTTGAGTTGTTGGGGCTGGAATTGCAATGGGAGACTAAACCAACACGAGTTTATAAAGGCATGCCAAGAGTAGTATTGCCAGACGCAGACAATCAAAATGCGCCAAATACATTTGAGTTTCTTAACGACAGGCCTTTACATGAACTAAAAACACACGAAAAGTACGGTGTTCATACTTTTAGCCTGAAAAATTCCGAGGGTGATGTTCTATTAAAAAGAAAGATAGGTGTGCTGCCAGAAGATCTGACTATGAAATTTCACTCTACGCAACGAAGCGTTGAACTGCACATCACTACTGCTGCAACGATTTTCGTAGAAGTTATGGCTGACAATGTACATAGTGAATACTCAAAGCAAGAGCAAACCCATATTTATTCTTTGGAGGTTAATGACAAGCCGCCATCTACTATCAAGCTGTTTTTGAACGCCAACCTTGCCTCCGACCCAATTGATATAACTCTACCATTTCCGGCTGCTGGAATATTCGGTTTTAATAGTAAAGGAGATGAACTTAGTTCTTCACTTACTGTACCTCAGTTACTTGGTTCTGAGGTATTGCTTTACTCGGCAAAAGATTATGTTGAAACCTATATTTTGTCCGTATCGCTTAAACCTATTACTCGTAATTCGCCGAGATTTGAATCCAAAATTAAAGTTGGAAATCGCCCAGTTACTGTCAGCCTCTATAGCTTTAAAGACAGAATAATGGAGCTTTTTGCGTTATGCGCACTGGAGGAAGGAATTGACGCTGAAGTTGAAATTGAAATACGTAATGGCATCAATGCTAAGAAGTACAATGTCAGAAAATACATTACAAAAATTGAAATAGACGCAAAACACAATATCGTCTCTTTCAACAGCGATAGTGAGGTTGATACTTTTAGTGAGCAGCCTCAAACACTTAGAATTGCAGAGCCTGAGAGACACACTTTACCTCTTCCGCCAAAGAAACTCGGTGACATTTTGTTTGATCGTTTTGAATTGCCGCCAGCAATGTTTAAGGGCGATGTTTGGATGATCATTCCTGGACGTGGAAACGACCTTGCTTTTAGACCACGGTTATTTAGTTTGGGACATGAAGTCGACAATGTTGAAACACGAGAGATTGATACCCTTCAATCAGCAGTAAGAGCATATCACCCTGTTTCTAATCCAGGTGTCATCGGTAAGGTTATATCTGAGATGGGGAAAAATATTGAGCATCGCAGTTGGGGGTATCTCAGAACACTTTGGACTGAAACTAACTACCTTCCTCTTTCAACTTTTCAAGTGTGGCACGAACTAGCTAAAGATGATCGAGCTTTAACATTAGCACTTTTTGTTTTTGAAATGAACGAAGAGTTTATTCAAAAATTGGACATAGAGTTTCCCATTTTTTGGGAAATGATAAAGATTGATGATTGGAAATTGGCAATCGAACAATATAGGGCATTTATTGGTCGTTTTTTGCCAGATAGCAACATTGTAACAGCCCGTTTGAGTGAGCTTTTTTCAAACCTGACAAGTTGTGTTTCTTCATTCCCAGACCCGTTTGCTCATTACTTGGTTCAAGGCGAGTTTGAGACAGTGTTAGAGGTTGCTCAAGCAAAGGTTCTTGTAAATCAATGTTGGCTCCAAGATCTTCGTCGCATACATGCTGATTCCAAATGGCCAGATATGTTAAATACACCATTTTTAAAGGCTGCAAGAGCCTGTAAAGCTGTTGGATTTATGGAATGCGAGCCATATCAAACGTCAGCTGTTTATTATCCTGCTATTTGTGCGGCTATTGCTATGGGTATGATGCAGATAGAAGACTATGTTCGAGTCGATGCCAACGCCATATATGAAATGAAAAAATTACGCGATTTTGATCGTGATTGGTTCAGTGCTGCATTCAGCTATTTTGTCAGTGCTTATGAAAATCAGAATAAAGGGAGTTAACCATGAAATATTTCACAAGCCTTGTTGAGCAATCAATCAATCGAGCTAAAGAGTCTACACTGGGTGTGTTGGGGATCACTAGCCCTAATTTAAGAAAACACCTTCAACAGCAGATGTCTAAAGAGTGTGGCACTCCCGGTTCGTTCTTAGCAGATCCGGTGATGGAACATACATTTGGATGGGAGCAAGCAAAGGAGTTCACGCTGGGAGGTCTTTCTAATAATAATGGTTTGCTTTCCGGTCCTATAGTGGAGTCATTGAATCGAGAAAAGGTGAAAAGTATAGAAGGTAAAGAGATCGAGAATCGGTATCGATTTGCAGCTCATTTTTCACCGTATACTCACCAGCTAGCAAGTTGGCAAACGCTATTGGGAGACAAGCCTCAGTCCGTAATTGTTACCAGCGGTACGGGTTCAGGTAAAACGGAATGTTTTATGGTACCGGTTTTGGAAGATCTTTATCGCGAGTTCGCGCAGTCAAAGGGTAAACTTATTGGAGTTCGCGCAATTTTTCTTTACCCGTTAAATGCATTAATAAACTCTCAGCGTGAAAGGCTAAATGCATGGACTCAATCATTTGGCGATAATGTCCGTTATTGTTTGTACAACGGAAATACGCCTGAAAAAATGCGAACCGTCCGTGACAAGCAAAAAGAGCGACCAAATGAAATATTATCGCGTGAGTTAATGAGAGAAGAACCAGCTCCAATACTTGTTACAAACGGCACAATGCTAGAATACATGTTGGTTCGAAACATCGATGCGCCAATTGTCCAAACATCCCGGAAAGAAAAATCTCTTAGGTGGATAATATTGGACGAAGCTCACTCATACATCGGATCTCAGGCCGCAGAGTTATCGATGCAATTGCGCCGTGTTATTCAGGCTTTTGGCGTAGACGCCAAAGATGTTCGTTTTGTAGCAACATCGGCAACCATTGCCGATAAGAATGCTCATCAACAGTTAAAGACTTATCTGGCAGGTCTTGCAAATGTATCTGAAGAGCAAATTGTTGTTATAGACGGCAACAGGGCTATTCCATCATTGCCATCTGCTTTAAGCGCCCACCATTCTCTAGAAGAATTATTAGCAATTGATAGTTCAGAGGAAGTGTCTAGTGAACGCTTTAATAAGTTATGTGAGTCACCAATAGCTCGCGAAATAAGGCATAAGTTTGTAACGAGTGATAGAGCTTTGAAGCTTACAGAGTTACGCGAACATTTGGAATTATGTTTCCCAAGTGAAACAGTGGATGAATCGGTTATTCTACAATGGATTGATCTACTGACAGGTACCAAGGGCGAAGAGAATCAAGAGGCCTTTCTTAAGATTAGAGCACATTTTTTTCAGTCAATGTTGAATGGTTTGTGGAGTTGTATTAACCCTAAATGCGAGGAAAAATCAGGCACTTCACTGCAAGACCATTGGCCATTTGGATTTGTTTATACACGCCAACGTAGCCGTTGTGAATGTGGGGCTCCTGTATGTGAAGTAGCGCTTTGCGATGATTGCAATTCGCCACACCTTCTCGCAGTTGAAAAGCATGATGGTACATTAACGCAACGAGATCTATTTATATCGGACGAGTTTGCTTTATTACTTGATACTGAAGAAGTAGAGGAAGTCGACGAATCCAACATTTCACATAACAAAAAAACCATCTACCCAGTAACACTAAGAGCAGAGCCGGATAAAGCAGGTGATTACATTGAAGTCAATATTGATAAGACAACAGCTTCAATTGGAACAGCGAATGACCCTATCCCGTTATATCTTTTACAAGACTATGAAAATGAGTGTGGTGGGTGCGGATTTAAAGGTGTTCGAGGACAAAAAGCGATTCGACGGGCCATTCTTGGTTCTCCATTTTACGTAGCTAATGCCGTTCCTACGATTTTAGAATATTGTCCAGATCACCAGCCTGACGTTGATAATAAATTATCACCAGCAGAGCTTCCAGGGCGAGGTCGAAAACTAATTACGTTCACAGATAGTCGTCAGGGAACAGCCAGAATGGCCGTTAGGATGCAGCAGGAGGCGGAACGAAGTCGACTCAGAGGATTATTGTTTGAGATTCTCCAGAACAAACAATTATCTGAAACTTCTTCTAATGATGGCCCAACAGACGACGAAATTGCTCAACAAAAGCAAGCGATTACGGCCTTGAAAATGGCAGGTCAACACGAATTTGCGGCAAAGCTTGAAAACCAACTTAACCAACAAGAGTCTATAAACAACGGTCTTAAACCTGTTGTGGTTAGCTGGCCAGAAATGGTTGATTTGCTATCAGAAAAAGCGGATATAAAATACTCCATTCTCAAATATAACAAATATGCCAACCCTGAATTGTTTGATGATAGTTTGGGTGCTAAAACGTTGGCCAAAATGTTGTTAATTCGGGAGTTCGCGAGACGACCAAAGCGACAAAATAACTTGGAAACCCAAGGTATAGTTAAACTAGGATATATCGGCTTGGAAAGCATAACAGCACTGCCAGAACGTTGGGTCGAACATGGATTTTCACTGCAAGATTGGCTGGATTTTTTGAAGGTCAGTCTGGATTTTTTCGTAAGAGAAAATACCTTTACGCTTCTGGACCCAAGGTTGTTGAAATGGGTAGGTTTCCGCTTCTTTCCCAAAAAGTTACTTAATCCTCAATCAAATGAAATTGAAAGCGATAGGATCAAAAAGTGGCCTCAGATCTCAAAACAACATCGCAGTCGATTAGGAAAGATGCTGCTTATAGCTGCAAAATTGGATGCCAGTGATAGTACTGCAATCGACATAGTGAACGAGTGGCTGAAGTCTGCTTGGAATGCTCTTACTACAAGAAGAATCTTGGATAACGAAGGTAACCAATTCTATTTAAATCCAGAAAAAATTACTTTTTCATTCTCGGACACCAGTTATGTTTGTCCAAATACAAATAAGCTTATCGATACGACTTTCAAGGGTTTGACGCCTTACCTTCCTCACAACATTGAAGCTAGCAACATACTCTGTGAAAAAGTGCCTATTCCAGCTTTTTGGATGTTTGATATATCTCAAGAGGATTATTCGCGAGGGTTAAGCAAGATGCGTGAGCTAGTGCATCAAGACGCTGGTATTGAAGCACTCCGGGAGCAAAGCTTGTGGACAGATATTAATGATAGGACTGTAGAGAAAGGCTTTTACTATAGGACCGCAGAGCACTCAGCTCAACAATCAGCAGATCGATTACAAGCATACGAAGGTGAATTCAAAAAGGGAAACATTAACGTATTAAATTGCTCAACCACCATGGAAATGGGTGTTGATATAGGTGGTATTTCAGCTGTTGTGATGAATAATGTTCCTCCCCATCCTGCAAATTATCTCCAAAGGGCGGGTCGTGCTGGTCGAAGTAAAGAGTCTCGAGCAATCACACATACATTATGTAAAAGTAATCCTCATGACAGACAAGCTTTCAGTGAACCATTATGGCCATTTATAACTACAATACCTGCACCGCATATTTCTCTTAATTCAGAGAGATTAGTATATAGGCATGTAAACTCATTATTACTTGCTGAGTTTCTTCAACACGTTGTAGGGTATACAGAGAAAGAAAAAACTGCATTAAATCTACAATGGTTTTTTGAGCCAGACGAGAGCCGACAGTCAGTTTGCGAGCGATTTACGGCATGGCTGGATACTAGTTTTGATGTTGTTGAAGCAAAGATTATAAAACTGGTGCAGGGCACTGCGCTTGAAAGCCATGAGCCCATAAGGATAGTTAACAACACTATAGGGCAGATTAACACACTGCAACGAAAGTGGGCTAATCAATTCAATGATCTATCTAATAAATTGAAAAATGCAGTAAAAGATTCTCCTTTTGAATACCGCATTGAATTAGAGCTTGCACGTCATCGTTCAGAATATTTGCTAAAGGAGTTGACTGCAAAGACTTTTTTACCAGGATATGGGTTTCCAACGGACGTTGTTACTTTGGACAATACCAATATTGTTGATTATAGGCGTGCCAAGCAAGGAAAAAATAAACCTAAAGAAAATCGAGAAGATAATATTTCTCAATTAAGAGAAATGCCAAGCCGCAATTTGGCGGTTGCCATTCGTGAATATGCGCCGGGCTCTCAACTTGTAATTGATGGTAGAGTATTTAAATCTGCTGGTATTTCATTGAACTGGCAGAAGTTTGGCGAACGCGGTGGTGAAAAATTTGACCTAGCTTGGAAGTGTGGAAGATGTGGGCAGACCGGTTTAGAAGGTAACGTTGTCGATGAATCAGAGTTAGAATGCTACTCATGTGGACATCTAGTGGCGCTTTCACCAAACTCAGAACTAAAGAAAACCTTGCAACCAACAGGCTTTGTTACAGACTTCTTTGAAGAACCAAGCAATGACATTAGTTCCCAAAAATATGTACCTGTTCAACCAGCCTGGTTATCGGTTTCTGGAAAATACCAGCCATTGCCTAACCCTCTAGTTGGTCGCATGCGAGTAGGTTCTAATGCTCAGCTATTCCAGCATTCATCTGGTGAACACGGTCATGGATATGCGGTTTGTTTGAGTTGCGGAAAAGCAGAGTCGATGTCAGCTGATGGTGAGTACCCAAGAGAATTACAACCAAATGAAAAGCACCGTCCTATCCTGTCCACACCCAAGTCAAAAGACGATAATAAGTTTGATGAAAGATGTGATGGGAATCTTCAAAAAGAAATTCATCTTGGCTGTTCCAGCTATACTGATGCTTTTGAACTGGTATTAAAGCACCCTGTTACAGGTGAGTTAATCGCCAATACCGAAGAAGGTAAAACCATTGCGTTGACGTTAGCTGTAGCGCTAAGAAATGCTCTTGCTGGAAAGAGAGGTATATCTACTTCTGAAATAGGATATTTAGTTAAGGCTGGTATCGATGAGTTGTCAAACCTTCCTGGAATGGTTATCCAACTATATGACACTCTTTCTGGTGGAGCTGGTTTCGCCTCAAGTGCAGCTGAAGACATCAATGTTTTGTTACGTAAAATGCATGAGGAGTTGAAATGCGTAGATAGCTGCGAGGAGGCTTGTTCATCATGTTTGTTAGACTCCAACACTCGCCATGATGCTAATAGCTTAAATAGAAATGCAGCACTCGATTGGTTAGGTGATGACTTTAATCTTTTTCTAAACCTTCCTGCTGAGTACCAGTATTTGCCTGACGCTGAATACTGTCATCATTCTATCAAGGAGGAAATTTCTCGCAGGGTAAGCAAAGGTGCCAATAAAGTTTTCATTTGGCTATCAGCAAATTCAAATGAGTGGGATCTCAATGCTAGACAAGTCCATAGATACGTAGAGCAGCTTGTTGAGTATTATAACGTCTCGCTAAGTATGGTTTTGCCTGCGACAAAGCTATCAAAATCTGAACAGCAGATATTAAAACGTTATCAAGAGTTAGGTGTGGCATTGGTTACTACATCCACTGTTGCAGAAAATGGGGGTTGCTTAGCAGTAGCTGTTGGAAGAGATGAGCAAATGTATGGCATAGCTGTACAAAACGAATCGCCATTAGTCCCTTGCAGTAACTGGTTAGATATTGATTCAGGTTGCATGGTGGTAACCGCATCACTTGCTAATACTCCAATTTGGACTGATGTCGATACCTCTGATTGGCAAGAGTTTAAAGCAGGGGGAAGAATTGAGATTAAGTCGGAGCTTAATGGTCGAGTTAATCAATTTGGAAAAAAATTATGGAGTACTATCGAAGGTAAGTATTCGAGTATCAATCAGAAAGTTGCTAGTGTTGGGGTAGAGTCAATTGAGTATACAGACAGGTACATTCAGTCACCCTGGAGTATTATTTTATTGGGAGAAGTAATGCGTGGTCTTGGTAGTCTGGATAATACATCTTTTTCAATTAACACGTTGTTTAATCCAAAAGACAGGACTGGCAGGCGGCTACATGACGACTGGGATTGTCAGGATGAATTTAAGCAAGTTGTAGATATTTGGTTCGCAAAAGGGATTTCTTTGCCAGTTAAACTTACTATTCATCAGAAGAGAGCAAACGTTCCTCATCGAAGAGAGTTGATTTTAACATTCAAGGATGGCGAACAATATTCAATAGCTTTTGATCAAGGAGTTGGTTATTGGTCTCATGAAGTCAGTCGAGAACTTTTTCAATTTGAATTTACTGAGGTACACAAGCAACTTGAGCAAATGATCAAAGTTTGGTCATTAGGCCAAGTAAAAAATAGTGCAGATTGGCCATCTGTTCTATATGTAAATAAACTTTAGGCACGTTTTAAATTAAATTGTGAAAAAGAGCTCAACCTTTTTTGGGGGCTCTTTTTCAAGTTATTACCCGTGAATTAGGGAAAAATACATTATTGTCTGAAAATTTTTTAAAAATGTCTTAAATTTTTTCATTTTTTGATCCGAAAAAAACTTCCACAACAAAATCATTGTTTCCTCCCAAGTAAATCATAAAGTTAGCAAATCGCGCTAAAAAGCACCGTTGATATATTTCAATCATAGGCTCTATTTTGAATTGAAAATCACAACAAAAGTGTTGTTTTTCAATGTTTTGGGTTGGTTTGGTGACTTGTCTTTTATTGAAAAATGATCAACGATCATATTGTTTGGATCGTGTTTACGGTGTTTTTCAAGTTAGCCCCCTATGGCAGGATAGTTGTCACTCCTAAAATTTAACCAATTGGGGCGGTCAGGTGTAAGTGTGCCTCGTTAGTCATCACTGAAAAACAC
>NZ_PNCI01000060.1 GCF_005887095.1 Pseudoalteromonas rubra
TGACCACGGCCATGCAGATGAACATGGGCACAATGACAGTCATGACCACGGCCATGCTGATGAACATGGACATAATGACAGTCATGGCCACGGCCATGCAGATGAGCATAACCACGGTCATGACAAGCCCGACACCGTTGCAGTTGCCGTACCTGCCCCCGCACATTTACATGGCGACCTGATCGGCGAACCACAGCAGATCACCGCATTTTTGATGGGGCTGGACTCACCGCTCTATACCTTGCAGATACGTCGTAATATCAACAATTACAAAGCGGAGCCACTGCTGGCGATTATGCCCGGCGTCACATTGCGAGAACTGTGGCGCATGCTGGGCCTGGTAGAAAAGATCCTGTTGCTGTTCTCAGGCGTAGTGGTGCTGATCAGCCTGTTGGGTATGCTCACTACGTTACTGGCAACCCTCAACCAGCGTCGCCGTGAGCTGGCCATTTTGCGCTCTGTTGGCGCCAGACCCCGGCATATTTTTACCCTGATGAGCAGCGAAGCCATTTTAATTACGGCCGCCGGTTGCGCACTAGGTATTGCCCTGTTTTACGCGCTGATCGCCCTGGCGCAGGGCACACTGCAAAGTCAGTTTGGGATCAGCCTGAGCATTTCATTGCTCAGTCACTATGAACTCATGTTGATCGGCGTTATCATGGCGGCCGGCACTTTGATGGGCATATTGCCTGCAACCCGGGCCTATTTCTATTCGCTCAGCGATGGCATGAGCATTAAGCTATAAGAGGTTTTGAATGACACCATTACGCACTTTTTTCTGGCTATGTACTGCGCTATTGCTCATTTCAGTACAAGTGCAGGCAGGACCCCCGAAAGAAATTTTCTGGGATGACCTATTACCAAAAGGCTATGAACTCAGCAATCAGGACGCCGCTGCCAGCCACGATGGCGATCAGCAAAACTGGGTGCAACCGGATCTGGATGCGCCCGTGGTCAAAAGCCTGGATGGTAAGCAAGTGAGTTTGCCCGGATTTGTGGTACCACTGGAAGGCGACAGTGAAGTGATCACGGAATTTCTGCTGGTCCCTTACTTTGGTGCCTGTATTCACGTGCCACCGCCGCCGCCCAATCAGATTGTCCACGTTAAAATCAAGAATGGCGTGCCCATCGACAGCCTGTATGATGCCATCACTGTGACGGGGACTATGAAGGTTGCAACCTGGAAAGGCGACCTGGCACAAACCGGTTACCAAATGGATGCAGTTGGCGTCGCGCCGTTTGAACTATAAACGCCGGGTGATGTATCTGAAAGTGGCTCAGAGTTGAGCCACGGACTACTGACTCAATTGGCCTTTAGCAAAGGCAACTTCTGAAGTGGAAAGTATCGCATTGGTCGATTGCCGTGTTACAGGTAGACCATGCGGTACGATATGCACCACCCGCAATCTGAGGTGTTTCGCCGCCAGCAAGCGTGCGTGCCGGTTTGCCAAGCTGCTTTATCGATTTTTTGTTTAACTGTAGTTTCATAGTTTATTTCCTTATTGATATTTGTAGTGTGTGCTCGTAGGCACTTAACCACCATTGCACATATTTCAACCAGATGCAAAACTACCCCTGCGCCAGCTGTTGACAAAGTATGCGCATCAGCGCGGGGTCGTCCTGCATCAGTGACTTCAGCTTATCAACCGGGATCCACATCACTTCACAGGGCGTTTCGGCCAGATAATCCAGCGCCGAAGTACCTGTCAGCAAGGCCGTAATCCCCAGGACTTCACCCGGCCCCCGAACAACAGCCTGGCTGCCCCCGTCAGTACCGGCGCCGACTTCTCGTACGCTACCCCGGTAAATGACCCCCAGTTTATTCAGCGATTTGCCCTGCTTGATTAAAGCCTGTCCGGCATCATAAATGCCCCGCTCCTGGCAACTGCTTATCTGCTCCCGGGTGGTGTGTGCTACGCCATGCAGCCAGGGGATCTGCTGATCCAGCTGCGCCGCTTCGGTCTGGCGAAAAATAGACACTTTTTGCAATGCCGCCATACGCTTTTCGACACTTTCGAGCAAACGACTGGCTTCGGGTTTATCGAGCACTGCCAGCTTTAGCTGCTCATTAATCACCGCACGCTCCCGGTTAAGCAGTAACCGGGTAGCCGCCTGTGACTGCAATGCCTGAACAATATCCGGAAACGTCTCCTGAAGATCATTAATGCGCGTTATGGTCTGAGCAACATTGTCCTCAACCTGCTTACGTACCTGAGCCGCTATTTGTGTGTTTGGCGATAAGGTATCAATGTGACTTTCCAGTGCTTCCTGTGCCTGAATGAAACCCCGTGCCACATCGTAACCCACCACCAGACGCTCAAAGTACAATCTCAATAACGCCCGCTCTAACCAGGCACTGCCACGCAGTCGTTCAAGCCAACCCGGTACTTGCCAGGTTGCAAACAGAGTATCGCGCGGCCCAATACAGGGCTCGCCATCCAGTGCCTGCTCCACGGCTTCAACCAGCAAGTTGGTTGCTCGCTTACCCAGGGTCCCTTGCTCAAACTGTGTCCAGTAGTGTTTTCGCTCCGTCTCCAGCAGACGACGTAAAAAAGCGGTATTGAGATCGTCCTTATCTATTGGTGTTGCGGCGTCTGACTGTGCCATCGCGCCCAGCTTGACCTGTACTTTCACCTGTTGCCAGTCAGCGCCCCGTAAAAACGGGCTGTTCATCATGGTCGGCAACATGGTTTGCAGGGTATTGGCGACCTGCTGATTGGCTTTGTCCACCGTAGCCTGTTTGGCCGGAGGCAGGCTGTCGAGACGCAGAAACTTCAGTAGCATGCCCATAGTGCCGCCGTTAATTAAAATCGTCAGTACCACAATCCCGGCACATAAAAACAACATGCGATCGCTTACCTCCTTGGGGATCGCCTCGCTGGCAGCCACGGTCAGGGCCAGCGCTAATGAGACTGCGCCACGCAGACCACCCCAGCATAATACACTGGCTTTTTCAAAGGTAATGCCCACGCCTATGCGGCTTAACAAAGGTGTGAACACTGTGATGGAAATCGCCCGGATCAGCATGATCCCCACGTACAAGATACCCAGCGTCTGCCATGCCTGAAGGTCGTTCAGAGGCACCCGAATGGCCACCAGTATCCCCACCAGGAGGAAAATACAGGTGTTGGCAATATGTGCCATCATTTCCCAGAAATGATGTAAAAATCCGGCAACCTCCGGGCTTATCCGGGTCCGCCCGACACTGGCCAGTACCAGCGCCAGCGTCACCACAGCCACCACCCCGGATACATGGAAGGACTCGGAAATAAAAAAGGCCGAGTACGCCGCCGCAATAGTGAGGGTGATCTCTATCATGGGATCGTTAAACACCCGATCGATCCACATAATACATAACCCGCCCAGCACCAGACCTATCGCCAGCCCCACCAAGACGACCCCAGCAAACTGGCCTACCGCTTGCCAGGGCGAGGCCATCGCCGCGCCTTCACCGCCACTGCTGGCCAGCACCCAGACATAAAACAAGCTGAAGAACACAATGGCGGTCCCATCATTAAGCAATGACTCGCCCTCAATCAGGGTTTCAAGGCGTTTGCGCGAGCTCACTTCTTTCAGTAAAGCCACCACAGCCACCGGATCGGTGGCACTGATCAGGGCACCAAACATCAGGCACATGGCCCAGCTCCACTGCCAATGTTCAGGCACGCTCAAATGCAATAACTCAGCAGTCAGCCAAATGGCCAGCATCAGACCCGGCACAGCCAGAATGGCAATCTGGGTAAACATACGCCGGAATAAATGCACTTCCATGGCAAAGGCACTTTCAAAGATCAGGGTAGGTAAAAATAGAAAGAGGAACAGATGCGGGTCGATGTCAGCTACCAGCGTCAGGGTGTCACCGACCATCTGCATATCGCCACTGAATACCTCACCCCGCTGCGCCAGCCCGATACAGATCCCTATGATAAGCAGCGCAACAGTATAGGGAATTTGGGTATTTTTCAGGGCATGCCGAGTCAGCGCCCCGATAAACAGGGCCAGGATCAAAAACACCAGGACCAGAATGCCAGATTCAAACTGCATACCTGTCGCCTTAACCACCGCGTTCAGAATGGTTAAAGCTTAGTTCACTCAGGCTGGCCCTGTTAGTTTATGGTCAAAAAACTCAGCCCTCAGTTTTACCCGGATAGTAAATCGTCACTGGCTGCGAGTAATTGGGCACATCATCATAGCTAAACACCGCATAATACTTAGCAATATCCGGCGTACCAAAGTTATCCAGCGTATAATTGTCCCGACCACCGTACAACTTCACCCCATCAAACGGCGAGCGCGGCGGATGAAAACGGTTACGCACCACAAAGAAGCCGACCAGATCCTCGTCTTCTTCGTTGTCCCAGGTCAGCTTAACCACGCCATTTTCGACCTGAGTTTGCAGGTTATGGGGCGCAGCCACCGGATGTTTACGGCGCTCGATATAATCGATCTTCAGCTGTGCCGGTTGCTGGTCCTGACAGTTGGTCCAGTTTACCAGTGCATCGGTAGCCTGCGACTCCGCGGTGGCACGAATAATAAAGTAAAACGGCGTCTGTGCCTGATGCAGACGTTCCAGCTCCTGCAAGCTGTAGCTGTCGAAAATAAAGTGATGTTCAGCACGCTCTCTGAGTTGCTCATTACTGACTTCATAGCCGATATATTCAATCTTCTGGCGCTGTTTAACATGCTGGTAGTCCACATCTCTTAGCTCCACCAGCTCTATGGTAAAACGCACATCCCGTGCAGAAGCTATGGAATTACAACAGCGTACGGTAAGGCAGGCATTGGTAAATACGGTACGATCAACAGGCAAATCCACATTCAGATCAAACGCCATTTGCCCGTAAACAATATCGCCTTCGGCATCGAACCCTGATGCCAGCTTGTCGGCCACCACTTTGTCTTTGTAAATGGTATTACAGGACAGCGGGCTCAGGGCGAGCTGTTGCTCGGGTAGCTGATAGACCAGCTCCAGGTTGGGCCGATAGTGCAGACCACTGCCAAACGAGCCGTAGCCAATATCAAACTGCATCACCTGAGAGTCTTTGCCCAGTGGCAATTTCTTGGGTCCTTGCAAGCGCAGCAGTAAGCGCTTCTGCTTGAGCAACTTGGCCAGCAGGCTACGCTCAACACCGTTAAACAGCCATTTCATCCAGATCCCCTGGGTGAGCTTGTCGGATTCTATGGTTTGTCCCAGCGTATGCAAAGGCTTAGCATCGGCAATACTGCTGTAGTCATAGATGTCCTCAACCTGATCGGCATCGAGGATCGCCACCGACCACTCGCCATATTTTTCAATTTTGGCCGCCACCCGGTTCATCGGATAAATAAAGAACTGGGCGCTTAAGATCTGCGAACCTTCCACAATACTGCTGAGATCAAACTGCACCACGCCCATGCTGATCCCACGCTTTTTATCGACGCCGATAAACATGGAGTTATAACCAAAGTGCTCTTTGTTTTTGGCCTGATTATTCTGCGATAAATACCCCACCGTTTCGCGAGCAGGGAACAAGGTACGGGCGCTTTCGGTGCGGCCCAGACGTGTTTTCAGGCGCAATTCCGGGCTGAACGGGGATTTAATTTTAGTGACCTTATCAACGGCGCGAATGTTATAAAAATAACTGTGTCCGCTTAGCAGCTGGCGGTCGATAAAGCTCTGTGTTTTGGTGATGGCCACCAGAGTTTCTTCACCACACGGATTCTTATTGTGCTGACTGCGATACAATTCAAAATAAATGTCGTCACGGTCCTCGTACTGCCACTCCAGCTCGACACTGTCATGGGCCACGGATTTGATGGTGAACCCTTCAACCCGCTTAGGCGCCAGCGGCGAGTAATTAATGGCTTCACTCAGTGCGTACTGC
Source organism: Pseudoalteromonas rubra (assembly GCF_005887095.1). Lineage (GTDB taxonomy): Bacteria > Pseudomonadota > Gammaproteobacteria > Enterobacterales > Alteromonadaceae > Pseudoalteromonas > Pseudoalteromonas rubra_E. The sequence goes on from NZ_PNCI01000060.1 coordinate 5,865, forward strand.
ACGGCGGGAATATTCTCGGCGACACTCTCGGACATGTTTTTCATGTAATCCGGAATATTACGTGTGCCCACCTCAACCACTGTGGCAATGATCCCTTTGCGATAATAATACTCACGGCCACTGCCATGGATCAGCTGCGCAGGCGGCTTGCCACGGTGGATCCCATACTGACGGCCGGTGACTTTTTTGATCTCGTGGTTCATGTTAGCGCACAGCACATTCAGATCCGTGCCTTCGATCTCGACCTCATGATTAAACTTATGGGCGGGGAAAAACACGTTACCCTGGGAGTGGTAATCCAGCGCAATGCGAATATTGTCATGACTTTCCACAAAATCGCGAATGGCACAGGTTTCCGGCTCCGAAAAGGCATGAGGACCGCCATAGGTATTAGAACCGGTATTCTGATTGCGCATAAACTTGGCATCAAAGTTACGGTTGAGATCCACCCCAAAAGTGCCATCGCCATTGTTGCGCCGATTTTTACGCCAGAACGAAAAATGATTACGGGAATACTCAAAGCCATCGGGATTCAGACAAGGCACCATGTACAGGGTGTTACGGGTCAATGCATGCTGTAGTTTAGGATTGAAACGATAGTTATCAATCACATACTGAACAAACTTTACCCCCAGTTCGTTGCCAATCCATTCTCGCGCATGAATGGACCCTGTATACAGTAAGGCCGGTTTATCATCGGCATAGGTCACGTCCAGGGAAATGGTCACCAGCATGATCGGTCGGCCTTCCCAGGTCTCGCCTATGCTCTGTAAACGGATCAAATGGGGATGTGCGCTCATGGCGCTTTGCAGGAACTCTATGGTGTCCTGATAGGACGCATATTGGATTTTCATAGCGGTTGCTCAGTTGCATAAAAAGACATGCCATAACCCGGATCAGACTAGCTGATCCGGTACAGCCAGAAAGCTCTAATGTGTGGTCAGCCCGGCAGGCATCACCTGTTGCCAGTGAGCAACAATCTTTTCCAGTTTCTTATCCTTCAGGTTTTTTACTACACATAACTGCTGTGGCTCGGTATTCAGGGCTTCAACCACACCATGTGCACCAAAAGTGGCCATGATCTCGTCGATCATCTTGTCACCTATGCCTTTTACCTGGGCGAGGATCTCCCGGATCTGGGCATCATCAAACACTGGGGCTGGGTAACTGTTGAGCTCCAGACCGGCCTGTTCATCACTGCCCGGAATAGGTTGCAGGGCTTTGGCCTGTGCCGATTTAGCTTGCAAAACAAAGTTGTCCTGTAAATTCCAGATCTCACTTGGCCATTCTTCGACCCGCTGATATTGGGTATCCAGAATTGGAAACTGTTGTTCATCCATACCATGGAAGGTCTCACCACAGTCCTGGCTTGGCGTATAGCTGGAGAACCCAATATGACGCATAGTACGCAGTAAACGTGAATCGATTTTGCCCAGCTCCTCCCAGTTATACAGCGGGATACTCGGCTTACGGAAATGACCATCCGAGAGCAGCCACATCAGATACTGGCCTATCCAATCTCGAATATATGGGAACGCAGCAAATGCCGTGGCACACTCCAAAATGCGTAGCTTGCCATCTTTGCCCAGCGCAATATCACAGGCCCAGTATTCTGCATTCGCCGCTTTCGAAGCAGCAGTGGCCAGCTTAAGCACTGATTTTGGCACTGCCTGATAATCCATGCTGCCACCCTGGCTGGTATTGGTCAGCCATTCGCCTTCCGGTGGACGACGCCAGAAAGCACATACCGGCTTGTGGCCTACCAGCATGACACGAATGTCTGCTTCCATAGGCACAAAGTCTTGTACATAAGCCGGGTAGTATTTTTTCTCCGTCAGGAGTGCCATTGCTTCGTCGTAATTATCCACTTTATGTACAAAGTAGCCGCCGTAATTTGAGGGACCATACGAGCGCTTGATGATCTTCGGGTAGGTGGCCTGACTGAGATAACGCTTTGCTTTTTCAGGGACGTAAAAGATTTCGGTATGTGGCGCTGGCAACTTGTACTTACGACAGAAGTGGGTCACGTTTTCTTTTGACTTGTTTGAAAACTGGCTATCCAGCGAGGGTAAAAAGCGTACATGTGGCAACGCACGGGCAATTTCGCGGAACGTCTCATACGCTGTCGCAGGAATATTACCGATCAGCACATCGATTTTCTTTTGTTTCACTTCGGCAATAAAACGCGCTTTGTCGTTGCCCCAGTGATATACCACAGTTTCGATTTTATCTGGCCAACCTTTAAAGTTGGATTTGTCGAAAAAGCGTAAGACATAATCCAGATACAGAAGTCCAATCTTTGGGAGTTTGGGTTTTGCAGTCATTGCTCGGGCCACCTTGGCAAAATTAATGGGTTAGTAAAATAAGTCTGTCGCATGGTCATCAGGCCACTTTATGCGTATGCAGGGCGCTTTTTTGGGTCGCTGTGCGCTCGATCAGCTCCACCATGGCATCTATCTTGGCCTGGTTAAAATTGATCCCCAATGCTTCTTGTTCAGGTGTCGCAAACGCAGGAATGGTGTTCACTTCCAGCACCACGTATTCTTCGCGCTCGCGATCATAGATTAGATCAACACCGGCAATCTCCAGCCCCAAGGTATTGGCAGCCCGGATCGCCAGATCAACCACCTCGTCGTCAGGCTCTCGGACAAACACAGAGCCACCACTGGTGATATTGGTTTTCCAGTCATCCTTCGGTGCTTTGCGGCCATAGCAACCGACAAACTTGCCATCCACCACATCAATGCGGTAGTCGGTATTGTCGTAGTCAATAAAACGCTCAACATAGAAGTAACGTAAGTCGGTTCGGCTCAAAAACGGCAGCAGCATGTCCAGTGCCTGCTCACTGTCAATTTTGACAATGCCGACACCACCCCAGCCATCGGTGGGCTTGTAGATCAGCTTGCCGCCAAAATCTCGCAGTGCCTGTTTCAGGCCATCCATGTCGTTTTTGTGGCACAAACGATAATCTGCCGTGCAGATCCCCTGGCTATTGAGCAAGTGAGAGGTGCGAAATTTGTCTTCCGCCAGCGCAAACGCCTCGTAGTTATTCAGTGTTGGTATCGCCTGGCTCAACGCCTGATAGAGATACACCTGAAACTGAGTCTGCTGGCCTGCGTTATAGCTTAAAAACGCATCCAGCTGCTCCATTACTACGCCATTGCAGCTGATCTGGCCATCTTTTGCCCGGGCATCACGCAGATTGAGCCCGGTACTGGTTTGGATCCCGCGTTCAGCCAACGCGTGAACCAGACGCTGCTCAATCTCGCGCCCTCCACCATTTTCGTACATCCAGATGCCAACGTGCGGCGCCGCGACAGAGCGTGTCATAAAGTATCTCCTTGGTCCTTGAACAGGTGCATAAAATTTGGTCAGGAAGGCTATTTTACAGGGCACTGTGTGACAGATTTTTGATCGTTTTTCTGTACCTATCGGGATCCAAAAACTGTTCATAATTCCGTCACCTCACTGTCATCGAAAATCGCCACGATGGGCCAAAATTACCGCAGGGACCTGTTATGGATAGTCTGGACTTTAATGAACTCGCGTCTTTAATTCGTTGTAATTCTTACAGTAAGCATAAAGCCGGTGTGGATGCACACGGCGAACAGATGATTGAGCTGGCTGCGCCACTGGGATATACGCTCACCCGTTATCAGCGGGAACATATTGGTGATCATTTATTATTGCGTGCGCCAAGAAGCACGGGTAAAAAGATCCTCTTGCTGGGTCATCTGGATACTGTGTATCCACCCGATACATTCGTCGAATTCAGCCAGGACGATGACTGTGTTTATGGTCCGGGTGTGTGCGATATGAAAGGCGGTAACTGGGTCGCGCTGAATGCATTACGGCAATTGAAGCGTACCTATGGCACGCTCAACAACATTGACTGGCTGCTGGTCAGCGATGAAGAAATTGGCAGTGACGACAGCAAGGCGCTGACCAGTAAAATTGCGAAACAGTATGATGCCTGCCTGGTGTTCGAAGCGGCAGGAAAAAACCACGAACTGGTGGTGGCTCGCAAAGGCATTGCCACTTATACCATTACCATTACGGGTAAGGCGGCACATGCCGGTAACCATTACCGGGATGGTATTGATGCGAACTTTGCACTGGCAAACATGCTGATGGAAATGTCGGCCCTGACCGACCTCAAACGTGGCAGCACCGTCAATGTGGGTAAAATCCAGGGAGGCATTGGTGCTAACACCATTTCCCCATCGGCCACTATGGTAGTAGAGGCTCGCTTTACCAAAGCCTCTGAGCAACAGCGCTTACTCGAAGGTATTGAGAACATTTGCCTGGCCATTGAAGTAACCGGTGTGTCGGTCAAATTAGAAGGGGGTCTGCAACGTGGCGTTATGGCCCCGACAGACAAACAATCAGCTTTACTGAATGAGATCAATGAGATCCTCGGCTATGAGCTACCTGTTGAGCATCGTGGCGGGGTGTCCGATGCCAATACAGCAGCCGCTACAGGGACGCCAACTTTGGATGGCTTTGGACCCTATGGTGATGGGGATCACACCATTCATGAACGTGCGATCAAATCTAGTTTTGCGCTGCGTATTGAGCAGGTCACTCAGATCCTGGCAAGCCTGTGTTATCAGGCCGAACCGGAAGCTGAGTTAAGCAGTGACAGTTAGCGCTGACACTGTGGGCAATAGACGGTGCTGCGCTGACCCAGGCGGATCTCCTTCAGTTCAGTCTCACAGCTGACACAGGGTTCGCCTTTACGGCCATAGACCAGCAACTCCTGCGCAAAGTAGCCTGGCTTGCCGTCGCTTTGCGCAAAGTCCTTAAGGGTCGTCCCACCTTGTTTGATGGCACTCGCCAGTGTGGCTTTGATAATGGGTGTCAGCCGTTGATAGCGCTGCAATGACACTTTACCGGCTTCGCGCTTTGGGTGGATCCCTGCTTTAAATAAAGACTCATTGGCATAAATATTACCGACGCCCACCACCACGTGATTGTCCATAATAAACTGTTTAATGGCGACCTTTTTGCCCCGGCTGGCCGCATACAAATGCTCGGCCGTAAACGCCTCTGTCAGTGGTTCAGGGCCCAGCTTTGCAAACACCGAATGCGTCTCATCCGGTGATTGCCACAAACATGCACCAAAGCGACGGGGATCATTAAGGCGTAAGGCCAACCCATTTGCAAAGTGAAATTCGACATGGTCATGTTTCTTTAACGGGGTATCCTTATCAACCACCCGCAAATTGCCCGACATGCCTAAATGCAAAATAGCCGTACCCAGCGCACTCTCAAGCAGCAAGTATTTAGCTCGCCGATGGACACCCTCTATGTGTTGTCCTTCCAGCAGGCTCACTTGCTCAGGCACTGGCCAGCGCAGCTGGCGCTGATGCACCACCACTTTAGTGACAGTTTGATTCAGAATATGGGGTTCAATGCCTAAACGGCTCACTTCTACTTCAGGTAATTCTGGCATTACTTCAACTCTATAGGGGCGAATAATTGTTGTGCCTGGGTTTTGCTCAGGCTGAACCAACGTTGTGATTGTCTGGCAAAAAGATAATAGCGCTGCTGCTGGCGGTACAGCTGATAGCTGACAGGTAATTCGCTGCTAGCCAGCCAGAACTGAGCCACACTCAGTGCTGCACTGGCTGGCAACCCCGGGCTGTCAGTCAATGCCAGCTCACTTTCCTGCCACCGGGTAACTAACGCATCCAATGTGGCCGGTGGTGCCTGCCAGGTGGCCTCTGCATCGGCACTGAGCCGCCAGGAGGTGCCAATACGTTCAATCTTGTAACCCGGAAAGCCCAATGCCAGCACAAAGCTCTGCTGCTCAAAAAGCGGCATGCTGCCCGTTTCCTCATTCGAAGGGTTCATTTTCTGGTGAATCCCATTGAGAAAAAAGATCATGATCAACATGGAAAAGATCACTACATTATTCCAGGCCTTACGACTCAAACGCATAACTGCTCCACTGCTTTTTCACACCAGCAATCCGACGGGTTAATTTTGACCCCAGATTTTATCCCGCACACTGTGCTAAGTACACTCAGATCCGAAAGAAGCCAATATTTTTACCCAACACACCAGACATTTCTGTCAGCTTACTGGTAGCCTGTTTATTGTCGTTCAGCGCGCTCATCGCATCCTGAGCGGCCAGTGTGATCTCTTCCATGTTTGACGCCACCTCATTGATTGCCAATGCCTGCTGCTGAGCAACGCTGGCGACCTCTCCAACCTGAGACAAGGAGTTTTGTGCCTGGGTATCTATTTGTTCCAGTAGCTCGGTGGCTTCAAACGTCAGCGTACGGCCATGCTCAACCTGAGGCTGGGTTTTTTCCATCGCCGCCACCGTGGCAGAGGTTTCACTTTGTACTTCCCGGATCATGGTTTCAATCTGATCTGTGGCTTCAAAGGTTCGGCGTGCCAGCTGGCGCACTTCATCAGCCACCACTGCGAAACCACGGCCAGATTCACCAGCCCGTGCAGCTTCAATAGCGGCGTTCAGTGCCAACAGGTTGGTCTGCTCAGAAATCCCACTGATCACATTGGCAATACCGCCGATCTGCTTGGTCTGCTCTGCCAGTTTCTGAATTTGTGACACCGTACCGTCCACTGTCTGCGCAATCGTATCCATTGCCTCAGCGGTATTACGAATTGCCTGGCGTCCCTGATCAGCAAAAGTCACCGTTTGTGTGGAGTTTTCTTCTGTTTGCTTGGCGATATCACTCACCCGCATCATGTTTTCTCGCAAAGAGTCGAGCATATTTGCAGTCTTACTGGTGGCCTCCGCCTGATGCTGTGCTGCGTCATAGATTTCACCGGAAGCTCCTGATACAGTCGAAGCCTGCACAGACAGCTGTTCGGACACCTCTTTAATACTGGTCACAATACGGGTTAATTCACCGGACATCCGACAGACAGAATCTAACATGCTGTCTGGGTAGTCGGTCTGGATCTGCCCTGTCAGGTCGCCTCCGGATATGCGTGTCACAGCAGCGGCTGCATCCTGTGGCTCGCCACCTAAAGAACGCTGAAAACTGCGCTCAATAGCCCATCCCACCAGCACACTGATGGCCACAGCGATAAAGGTGAACCACAACATCTGCTGGGAAAATCCCCCCGCCGCTTCTCGGGCAGCCGGAGTGAGTAATTGATTTTGCTTCTCATGGTAGTCAATAAATTCGTTGATCACGTTGAGCCAGGTAATAAAAGCCGGACGCGCCTCATCCAGTACCATAGCATCAACGCCCTGACCGGTTTTTTTATTACTCAGTATGGTGCGGATAAGAGGAAGTGTTTTTGCTTCAATGCGTTTGATCCGATTCAAGATCTCACGCTCCTGAGCACTAAAATGGGTGCCAGAGTTGAGCATTTGCGTCATCTTAGCATCTGAGTCCTGATAGAAACGGGCCAGCCGCTCGATTTCCCGCTCATATTCAGCCACTTCTGACGCGCTTCTGGCGATCGCCACGTCACGAATGGCAATTGCTCTATCGTGTACACTGCCCCGAAAGTTAATGGCGTAGCGTTGCTTAACCGAGTTGACGTCGGTGATCTCGGTTAATGTATGATCGATAAAGGCCACCCGATTACTGCCAATAATGGTCATCACTACCAGCAACGCCAGCGCAATACCAAACCCCACTACGAGTCGGCTTTTCACCGACAACCCCATTAACCACTGCACCATAATGTGCCTCCATGATAGCAACATATTGAAAGTTCAAAGTTAGTCTCAGGACTCTACGCTGTAAAGTTGATTAAATGAATTGTCATCATAGAAAAAATAATATGCGCATACACATAGCTGACTCAAATTAGGTATAATTACGGAAAATTACACAAAGCAATTAATTGCCACTTATTCAAACGAAGTTAAGTGTGCCAGGAATTTAAAATGAACAAACGGATCCTTTCTCTGCTTATTGGTACATTGTCAGCAACAGCACACGCAAAACCACTGTTTACCCCACCAAAGTTAGCAGACAACGCCAATACCAGCGCTTTCGTAGAATCCAAAGACGGCAGCCGCAATGAGGCCTGGGTAAATTCAGATTTTATGGTCGGACTGGATGGTAAACCGATGCATGTTTTACTCGAGTCGGAGGATCCCAGATACTTTGGTCGAACCAAGCTGTACCTGCAACAACTTAACTACACCGCAGCCAGCCTGAATGGAGAAAAAATAGCGTCCTCATCACAGTTCTATTTAAGACACTATAAAACCTTCACAAGACACTCAAATAACAACGTATCCACTACCTATACCAAATACTTTGATCAAACCAAACAATTAATCGTCGCGAATAAATTGAGCGAAGCCAAACCTGCGCTGGCTGAGCTGACCGAAAAATATACTAGAAATATCGCTGAGCAAGCGTATACAGCCTGGCTATCCAGTGCTTATTTCTACAATATTCAGGACTGGCACAATTACGAGCTGCAGCTTCGCAAAGCGACGGATATGCATAGTTTTTTAGAACCCGATCTTGCTCTGATGTCTATGCAAAGCCTGATGAACCTGGAACTTTACAATCAGCAATATGGTAATGCGCTGCAGACACTGTTAAAGATGCGCCACATCAAGAACAAACAGTTATCTAAGCAGACCGTCACCGAATTTAAGGCGCAATTACATGAACAACTGGCGGCACAGCCAGTCAATACAGTGACATCGAAACTGGTTCAGTCGCGTACCTGGCGTCATTTTCTTAACCGCAGTACATTTTCACTCAAGGCAGAAAATGGCAACCCGAGCACCGTGGCTTTATATTGCCAAAATGGTTACCAACGCTTTAGCGAGCTTCCCGTAAACAGTTATCAGGTACCAGAAACTTACGGCCGTTGCTACCTGGCGGTGCAAGGTGAGACAGATACCCAAATCACCTATCGTGAGGAGGGTAAAGTCCGGCTCGGACTGAATCTGTAAATTTGACAAAAAAATTAAAAAATGAGTGATCCGGATAACCGGCACATTCGTTTTATAAGATGAAGGGTTCGCAGTACGGTGTACTAAACAACCCCCTTCGCGACGGCACTGATAAACGCGCACATTAAGTGCGCGTTTTCTCTGTCTTAACCCTCACTCTTGTTTCAGGTCTTTTAACTCTTCACATAGTTCGCCTTGTAGCACTTTCGAGTCGGCGCATTTTTACACGCCTGGCCTGTGGGACTGATCACCGCATATCTGCTAAGCGGCCCTGTTCAATCACTCACACACTGTATTCTGGAGGTCTGCAATGACACATGACAACGCACCTAACGACTTGCCCCAACACGATGGCGCCGTCAATCTGGTTGCCTATATTAATCCAAAAGCTGACTGCTACCAAGATTGCAAAGCCGCGATTGAGGCAATTGTCGAAGTGACACGATGTGAACCGGGCTGCCAGCGCTTTGAGCTTTATGAAAACAAGGAGCAATCACAGCTCACGCTGATAGAGCAATTTTCACGACGCCATGACTTTGATTTCCACCATGCTCAGCCCTACACCCAAAAAGTGTATCAACTTTATGAGCAGGCTCTGGCAACCCCCGTAGAACTCCACTTTATGACTGAGCTCGACGTGTAAGGCACACGAAAATGCCCGCAAAATGCGGGCATCTATCTCAGTTTATTGTATTAATACACAATGAGCGCTTAGTGCATTCTACAGGCAGCATAGGCTGGGTGTGTCCAGCAAATATCAACACTTGCCTGATTACCCGCGCCAGCAATTGCTTTGGTCTGATCTTTATTTAAGCCATGGTCCTGAAGAGTTTTGACTGCTTTTTTATTTAATTTCAGTTTCATAATCTTTCCTTAATCAAAATATGAATGCCTTAAGTGGCCAATCAGGTTTAACACAGAACCTCTCTGATTGGTACAAAAAAAGTACAAAAACATATCTCTTCAGGCTAGTCTTGAACTGGTCTCAGTCGCTCGATCACCTGTGCATCCACCCAATAGATATCCCCTTCTGCGGATTCGGCATCACGGTTAAAGAACAAATACTTACCATCGGGCGTGACACTGGCTGATGCTTCCCTGCCGGCAGTGTTCACTGGAGCCCCTAAGTTTATGGCCTCCCCCCAGCTGCCGTCTTTTTGTCGAAAACTAATATACAGATCGCTGTCACCATACCCCTCTTCTCGCTGACCGTCCCAGATAATATAAGAGTCATCAGGCGCTATAAACGGATGTGCATTATACTTGCCGGTATTGACCTCCGGACCCAGTGCAACAGGAGGCTGTCGCTTGCCATTAACCACTTCTGACACACGAATGACATCCCCGCTTTTGTAGTCGTCCAGAATATAAGTGCCCTTGCGGGATGAAGTCAGGCGCATAATACCCCAATCATTGCGAGCAAACATGGGGCCTAACACCTGCAACGATCCCCAGCCACAGGCTGTACGCGCCATATAGTATTTTCCAAGATGCATGGTTTGTCCGTCCGGAGCCAGAAACGGACGCCCTACCCGTGGGCCAACCACCTGTGCATGCCATTGATTGTTTTGCTGGACATAGGATATTAAGGTCCAGTTACCCGTATCGTTATCTCTGCGGGTGAAATAAAACTCCGTCATATCGGGTGAGAAAAAGGCATTGTAATCCCTGTGCTTGGAAGAGACTGCCCCCGGAGCAAATACCTGAGGGACATTCCCCGGCTTTTTTTGCCCCAGGTAGGGTCCTGTTAACGTCTCCGATACCTGATTGGCCATGCTGGCTGAACTCATTATTAAGAGTGAGAAGGATATAGTGAATATTGACATCGCTTTCATTGCTGAACTCCCGGACTAAATCGTGTTGTTTTTTGGCACTGGTATACAGCAAGGTTAACGAACGGGCCGTCCATTACATGATGTTTTGCTGATGTCTTTATGAATAATAAAAAAGCATAAAAATCAAATTGATACCTTCTTAAATACTGATAAAACGCATAAAAAAGCCACCCGACTAAGGTGGCTTAATCAAAGTCACACTCAACACTTAATGTGCCAAGGTAGAGTGTCGGCAGCAACAGACTTGCCGGTTAAGATGCCCGTATGGCTTTTCTTCTGCGTAACCAGGCTGCGCCTCCAATCATAGCTAGCAGCGTGCTGAGCATACCGCTACTGCCACCCGGTTTGACTTCGCTCGTATCGTCACCCGAGTCACTGCTTGAGCCATCGTCTGAACCATCGTCTGAACCATCGTCTGAACCATCGCCTGAACCAT
>NZ_PNCI01000061.1 GCF_005887095.1 Pseudoalteromonas rubra
AGCAGGAGCTTAGATAACGGAGTACTTGATGTATTTCGTCAATCCGTATCCCGAGCCCGTCAATCAGCACTCAAAGCCCGTCATCCCGGCCTCCGAGCCGGGAACCATTCCAAATACAACAAAAATACCACAGATAAAAACGAGAGGTGTTTTGCATCTGAGTAACCCATCTTACGGAGTCGCCTGTGAGTAGATCCCGTGTCGAGCATGGGATGACTGGGAGGAAGCATGCGGTAACGGAGCAGGAGCTTAAATAACGGAGTACTTGATGTATTCCGTCAATCCGTATCCCAAGCCCGTCAATCAGCACTCAAAGCCCGTCATCCCGGCCTCCGAGCCGGGAACCATTCCAAATACAACAAAAATACCACAGATAGTAACGAGGGGTTTTGCATCTGAGTAACGCCATCTAACGGAGTCGCTTGTGAGTAGATCCCGTGTCGGGCACGGGATGACTGGGAGGGTGCATAGGACAACGGAGCTGGCGTTTAGATGACGGAGTGCATAATGTACTCAATTATTTCGCACTCAAAACCCTGTCATCCCGGCTCCCGAGCCGTGAACCATCCAAAAGACAATACGCTCAGCGAATCTAGTATACCTTGTCAGCATCCCAAGCCCGCTATTCTGCACTCAAAGCCTGTCATCCCGGCCTCCGAGCCGGGAACCATTCCAAATACAACAAAAATACCACAGAGAGTAACGAGAGGTGTTTTGCATCTGAGTAACTCCATCTTGCGGAGTCGCCTGTGAGTAGATCCCGTGTCGGGCACGGGATGGCTGGGAGGAAGCACAAGGCAACGGAGCAAGAGCTTAGACAACGGAGTACTTGATGTATTCCGTCAATCCGTATCCCGAGCCCGTCATTCTGCACACCAAGCCCGTCATCCCGGCCTCCGAGCCGGGAACCATCCCAAATACAACACACATACCACAGATAGTAACGGGTGGTATGTTGCGCCTGAGTAATGCCATCTAGCGGCGTCGCCGATAGGTCGATCCTATGTCGAGCTCGAAATGACTGGGTCAGTGCATAAAGCGACATAACTGAGTTTATAAATCACCCATAAAAAAGGGCTAAACCCTAAGGTTTAGCCCTCATTAAAAAGCCTGGGGAAAGTGCTTATTGAGCTTTTGCGTTTAATGTTACGCCAGAGAACGTTCTGTAAGCATTAAGACCGAAGTACCAGGTACCCGCTTGTGGGTTAGTGAAAGTACAAGTCTCTGCGTTACCACCTTTATAAGGACGGCAATCGTAGCTAGAGCTGGTAGGTGCACTACCTTGCTTAACGAACAGGTCAGCGTCGCCAGTACCACCAGAGATAGTTACTGTCAGGCTGCTCATACCCGCAGGTACGTCTAGTGATTTCTGGATCCAGTTGCCAGTGCTTGCAGACAGGTTAGACTCTGTTAGTTCAACAGGACCAGTTGAACCACCTGCAGATTCAGCTTTCAGGCTCACACCGCTGTATGCAGAGTAACCGCGCATCATAACGTGGTAAGTACCAGTAGACGGGTTATCAATTGTACAAACTTCGTTGTTACCACCTTCGTATGGACGACAGTCGTAAGTTGACTGAGTAGGCTTAGCATTTGCACGTACGTACAGGTCAGCATCACCAGTACCGCCACTCATAGTGAAGGTTACTTTGCTCACGCCGCTGCCTACCTCAAAGGTGTAGAAAGTTTCGCTGCCCGCGCCGCCAGACAGGCTAGTTTTAGCTACGCCATCTTCCAGCTCGTTACCGCCAGTGCCGCCCAGTGCTGCATCGACCGCTGCAGACGCATCGATGATACCAGTACCACAGCTGGTACATGTTGCAGGGAAGCTACGTGTTGTGCTCTTCAGGATGCTCTCTACTTCATCAGGTGTTGCAGAAGGTTTCGCTTGCTTGATAAGTGCCGCTACACCTGCAACGTGAGGTGCCGCCATTGACGTACCTTGTGAATATGCATAGCTGTCGCTTGAAGGCGTGTTGCTGCCTGAGTTGTAAGTAGACAGAATACCTTCTGGGTCATTCGCAAAACTTTGCGCGCCGCCAGGTGCTGCAACGTCAATGTTTGAACCGTAGTTAGAGTAGTAAGCACGGCCACCATTACGGCCTACAGACGCAACGTTAATGATGCCTGAACAGTTACCTGGGTTGTAGTTTGCAGAGTTATCGTTGTCGTTACCGGCTGCAATAACAATGGTTGTACCGTTAGCACGGGCTGTGTTGATCGCGTTTTGGGTCGTAGAGCTACATGCACCGCTGCCACCTAAGCTCATGTTAATAACATCAGCTGGGTTTGCGTTTGCAGGCACGCCTGATACTGAACCACCTGAAGCCCAGATGATAGCGTCAGCGATATCTGAAGTCAGACCACCACACTTACCAAGTACACGTACAGGCACAACTTTTGCGTCGTAAGCAACACCGGCAACACCTTCACCGTTGTTAGAAACCGCAGCAACCGTACCCGCTACGTGTGTACCGTGCCAGCTTGAATCACGTGCACTGTGAGTATAACCACACTCGTTACGTGATACAGCATCACCCGGGTCACGTGCGTCACTGTCACGACCGCCGCCATCGTTGGCAACAGACAGATCAGAGATCATGTCGTAACCTGGTAGGATGTTTGCGTTCAGGTCAGCGTGTGGGCGATAACCAGTATCCAGAACAGCAACAACTACGCCGTTACCCGTTGCTTTGTCCCATGCTGCTGGTGCGTTGATACCGCCAGCTGTTTCAAAGTAGTGCCACTGATCCGAATAACGCGGGTCATTAGGTGTTGCGAAAGGCTGTAACATTTGGTCAATTTCGATGTACTCAATATTGCCAGTAGCAGACATTTCCATCATCAGGCTTTGTGCTTCAGCTGCACTCAGCTTTTGATCAACACGCATAACGTGGTGGTTGCTTAGCGCCATTTTGCGAACGTACTTAGTTTTCAGTGAAGATTTTTTCTTGCTTTTGAAGTTCTTCACGAAACTTTGTGCGCGCGAGTTCATCATCGCTGGCGACATGTCGGCACCAGAAATAGACATAAGCTGATTACTGTTATCTTTATATTTTATGATGAACTGGGTACCGGCTGTGTTCTGGCTTTGCATTTTCTGGCTCAGTTGAGCAATGTTTGCGTTGTTATTGAATGCTTCAACGTTGTTAGCCATTGCATTTGAAGCGGCGAACATGCCTGACATCGCTAGCGCGACAGCGCCGATTTTTAAGTTGCGTGTTGTCATTATTATGATTCCTAGTTTCTTACTTGTTGTTGTTGTTCTGTTTGCGTGTGCAAGCAGATGGTTATCGAAGGTAAAGAACTGGTTAAACTATTTAAAGTGCTGTTTTGTTATTTACACTATTGTTTTTGTTATAAGCGGATGGCTAAATAGTTCAATTATGACAATAATTCTTTGTTTTTATTGCGTAATTATTATTTGTTACAGTATGAAGTATGAATTAGTTAGTATTGTAAATGATTGTAAATGGTTAATATTTTATTACTAGTTGTGATAAAATTATGTGCCTTTGTTTGCTAAATAATCGCATTACTCCACCTCCAGGGCATAAGTTGATACAATAAGCGCATAACTTTTTCAGGACACAATATACAATGTTGAACTTTGATGTGGTGATCATCGGCGCAGGCGCGGCTGGCCTGATGTGCGCGGCACAGGCTGGGTATCGGGGGCGCAGCGTCGCCGTGGTCGATATGGGCAAAAAAGCCGGTCGAAAAATACTCATTAGCGGTGGTGGTCGTTGCAATTTTACTAATGAAGGCGCTACGCCACAGAACTATTTATGCGCAAATCCCCATTTTGTGAAGTCCTGCCTGAGCCGTTACACCCAGCACGACTTTATCGAGCTGGTGGACCGCCACGGCCTGGCTTATCATCATAAAACCCTGGGTCAGCTGTTTTGTGATAACAGCGCCCAGGACATAGTCGACATCCTGTTAACCGAATGCGATTGGGCCGGGGTTGAAGTATTTCTGCGTAACGAAGTCATTAAGGTAGAACGTACCGAGGCCGGCGGATATATTGTCACCACCTCTGAGCAGGTGTTTGGTTGCCAGTCTTTGGTCGTGGCCGCCGGTGGCCTGACCATGCCCAAACTGGGCGCCACGCCCATTGGTTACAAAATTGCCGAGCAGTTTGGCCTGAAAGTACTGCCGACCATGGCAGCGCTGGTGCCCTTTACCTTGCACGACCACGATAAAGCCCGTTTCGACGGCCTGGCGGGTGTAAGCCTGCCATGCACCGCACAAAGCGAAGATGGCACCCGCTTCAAAGAGAACCTGCTGTTTACCCACCGTGGCCTGTCTGGCCCCGCGATTTTGCAGATCTCCTCGTTCTGGCGCGCCGGGCAGGGGGTGATTGTTAATCTGCTGCCAGAGACGGATATGCATGCTCAGTTGCATGAATGGCGTCAGGATCAGGGTAATAAGTCTCTGAAAAACCTGCTAAGTACTATATTACCTAAACGCTTTGTTGAGGTATTAATCAACGAGCAAACCGTACCAGAAAAAAATGCCAACCAGCTCAGTCACAGCGAAATCGACACGCTGGCCCACGCCCTGCACCACTGGCACATTAAACCCAATGGCACAGAGGGTTACCGCACCGCCGAAGTCACCTTAGGCGGCGTCGACACCGACGAACTCAGCTCCAAAACCTTCGAAGCCAAAAAAGCCCCCGGCCTGTACTTTATCGGCGAAGTCACCGACGTCACCGGCTGGCTCGGCGGCTACAACTTCCAATATGCGTGGAGCTGCGGCTGGGCGTGCGGACAGGCGTGTTAGGTAGGGTGTAATAATAAAGTTTGTATACTGCTAAGGCGGGTCATCTAATCTTCTAATTAGGTGTCCCATTTTACTATACCATTACAATCAGGTAAGTTGCTGGAATATGCTGAGGGCAACAACTTTAGCTGTGAACGTGTAAACGGAAAAAGAGTATTAGCTTGAGTGCCTAATACTGAAAGGATTATAAAAATGAAAAAAATATCCGTTACGGCCTTGTCATTGCTATTGACGGGCTGCCTGTTTGACTCTCATTTTGAAACACCTGCAAGTGCCCAAAAGAAACATGGCTCAGGGTTAGTACAATCGTCAGACCTATCTCGAAACGGTGCTTTGTCTGTCATTGCAAGGCAAGATGACGTTTGCCTGTGGAGTAACATCTCAGATAAAAAAGTATTTCCCTGTATCGCTGAGGGCAATATTGAGTTGACCGGTATCGCTGACAACGAAAGTGTGTTTTATATATCCTACAGGCTGTCTGTTAGCCTGTTTTCTGCCACGTCGGGTAAGCTGTTAGGCGCGTGGACTAGCGGTGAAAATATTATCAGAGATATAGGGATATCCAGCGACGGTGAAACGCTACTGTTAGGCTACAGAAGCGGCATAACGGAAGTAATAAATGTCAGAAGCAATCGTCGAACACAACACACATTACACGACTTAGATGTAAATACCGTGGCGCTGTCAGCTGACGGGCGCACTGCGATGACAGGTTCCAGCGATAAATTCGTTAAATTGTGGGATGTACAAACAGGCAAAGAATTACAGTCTTATAAATTTTCAACCAGAGTCAACCATGTTTCTCTTAACGCAGATGCGACTATGGCGTTCGTACTGGACTCTGTGAATGCTCGTCAATTTATTGATTTAAAATCACAAGAGTTGAGCTCTTCTTTGTCTACATATAGCAACTTCATAGAGTTTAATCAGTCGGCATTTATTAACAACGATCAGTGGTTACTCACCGCCTCGCCAAATCAAAAAGTGCAGATCTGGCGCGTTGCAGATGGGGATTTAATAGCAAAGTTTATGGCGAATAAAGTCGATGGCCGAGATCGAGCGTCAGTATTAAGCATCGCGATGGATGAATCCAGGCAAGTGGTCATCAGTGAAACAAATGATGGGGTTGTGGAAACTTGGCCAATCAAGCCTCTACTTTAAGTCCATATGAGGGGAAAATGGTATGTCGTTTAAATTGTTCAAAAAGCTGATTTTGCTGTGATTCAATAAAATCGGACACGGGTTTAGATGGCATTACTAGCACTCGAAAAGAAAAGTCTGTGACCAGAGAACGTTGTACTTTTATATTGTAATTCAAATTGGAAGCTGCCGTCTTGAGATGTCTCTTGCCGTATCAGCAGCACCAATAGCCGCTTGACCTGAGGGTTTACTTGTAAGCTTGCTAAACATGAACTGTTTCGTTTTCCCTGCCAAATTACAATAACTGTTGTGTCCAGTGCTTAATTCGATGTATCAGGCAGCGCAATGGCGTTGCTGAATCGTTATGCCTGGCGTTGCAGTCAGAGAGTGTTACGGAAAATAGGGTTTTGCTTTTGATAGCTGGCACAAATGCGGCCTCGGTGTGATTAAAGTGGTGCTCAAAAAAGCGGCATTTAGTCTGGCTACGTCCAGGATAGCATTGAATTGAGGCGTGTCTTTTAGGCCGTTTTCTAGCCAGTCTTTTAGTACCACAATGTCAGAAAAACTGACGTGATTGAACGATTCAAACAGCGCTAAATAGCCCTTATTGTGTACGTTGATAAAGATTTCGCTGAAGTATTCTTCGTCTGCCTGCACATACATAAAAGGTTGTGTTACGGTGATATCTTGCCAGCCAAATACGGTGCCATCCATATTAACAATAGCGGTTACTTCGGGTGCCTTTGCTGCGGTATAAAACGCCGCAGCACCGCCGTAAGAATGACCCAGAATACCTACCTGACCATTGAGTGCATTGAACAACGGGCTTTGCGGGTCGTGATCCATGTGTTTTTAGCCATTACAAAACGCTGATCTGCTGACCACATGGGTAAATCAATGCCCAGAGCGTCTGAAGGCAGCTCTATCGTTGTTATCGCTTTTGAATTGGGCGGCTGATAATAATCCGAGCCAAAACTGTGATTGATGGAAGCGACCAGGTATCCCCGACTGGCGATATATGCAGCCATGATGGTAAACAACTCGGGATTAAGGTAATAACCGTGGGAAAAAATGATCAGGGGTAAAGCGCTGTGTGACAGCTGTATTTCACTCTCTGCGGCAATGTTCCATGTCATTGCGCTCAGCGGAGCAATATAGGTCATATCTGCGTCTTCATCATAAATCAGCCTGTGCGAGCGCGAAAACTGATTGCTTAACAGCGGTAATCTCTGGGTGCTGGCGGTTAGCTTGGTGGGGTAGAAAAATCGTACACCAAGTTGTCTGGGCGCGTTTGGTTGTGTTCTGTGGTTGTGACGGTTTAAGTCCTCAAAATGCATGTAATGCGTGCCAACCGGTTGCTCCAGCGGCAGGATAAGTTTATTTACAGAGTGGTCAATATTGAGCTGTGCAAATAGTGGCTGTGTCTTGAGCAGGCAAAACAGGCTGAAAAGCAGGTAAATCGATAGTCGTGGCATCAATGGCACTTTGTTATTGTTATCTGGCTTGTATATCTCGAGGTTATAACACTTTCATGCAATTTTCAGCTTATTCGGGCGCTTTCAACTTATGCAAAATCGTGCACTGGTCTACCTGCTCACCACTGCATGAGGCGAGGGGTTGTAAGGATTGCTCCAGTAGTACGAGTTAGCGCAGATATTCACCGCTATTTATTTTTTAATTTTAAATACCTGTGTTCTATAAAAACGGGACGTAATATTGCTAAAATCGCAAAGTTACCTTTGCCTGGGTAATTTTAATTAAAAGGAATATAGGGAATTACATGTCTAAAGATAAATTGAAAAAAATCTTTTCACCTACTGAAGGGGTTGAAATATCGCGGCGAAAAATGATGTATGCGTTGCCTGTATTAGGTGGGGCAGCCATTTTGGGCTCGAGAAAGTCACAAGCATCAGAAACTGCAACCGAAATCGATGCCAGCTCGTACACCGTTACGTCCTCCTTGGGTGGCGTATCGTCTACCACGCCCAGAGCGTTAAGTGAACGCTTTACAGACCGAATTTATGCCAAGGATTTTGGTGCAACCATGTGGCATCAAGACACTAGCGCTAGTTCAAATATTCCAGGGCTGAATGCTGCTTTTGAGTTTGCAAATCAGGAAAGCCACAATGGAGAAAGAAAAGTTGTTGACTGCGGCCCTTCAAGAATATCGGTCAATAAGAGCACAACCGCAGCAGGAGTTGTGGACTTTAATTTGTTGGACTGGCCGGAGAATACGACGGTTAACTACACGGGTCCAGCAGGCGAACAGGTACTATTTCTAAATCATATTAGCCACCCCTATGGAGGCTATCCAGATGGTGTCCCGGTTAATGAGCTAAATATCACTGCACCTTATCACCCCGGGCTTATTTTAAATGTAAAGACTAAAGCGTCTTTTGGACAGTATGAGCAAAAAGCACATAAAATAGCCGAAGAGACGGGATCAGACACAGTGGATTCTTCATCCATTGGATTTAGAATTGATGACGAAAATATCTGGCAATGGACTGTGAATGGTGACAGGTCTTTCCATAAAAACTTGTGGAGTCAAGAGCAGGGGTTACTGGTCTATCGTTTTGTTATGAGTGGTAATACGGGTGATGTGGGTATTCAAAGGCGCAACCCTCAATACCCGATGGATATTGCTGGTGGGATGCGTGTCATAGCAACAGATGAAAATGGCCCAGGTTACAATCAGTACGATAATGTGAAGCGTTTCCCCTCACCTGAAATTGTTCTGGAAAATAACATACAGGGCCAGAGTAAAGGGATAAAACTTGCCACAAACCCGACGGGTGACATGCTCAAGGTGACTACTTTGCACAACGCCCCCCAAGGCAGTGCCTATCTCGCCCTGAATAAAGGCTATTTCTACACTGTTGATGACTATTCCCCTAACTGGCAGGGCGCAGCCTTAAAGCTTGGACGCCATTCCGAGACCAAGAGATCTATCAATGTGTCAGGCACAATCAATACGGATGGCAGAGATTATGCCGAGTATATGGTTAAGAATGAGACCTGCGGTGACATACGTAAAGGCGATGTGTGTGGTATTGATAGCAATGGGCAGCTTACCGACAAATGGCATGAGGCCGTATCCTTTGTAGTAAAGTCGACCAACCCTTCATTTGTAGGTGGAGATAACTGGCATGAAAATGGCGTTAAACCATTGCCTGAAGCTTATACGGAAGAAGAGCAGAGACAGCACCTACAGCAACTTGAAGCACAAAGGAAAAAGGTAGACAGAATCGCATTCTGTGGACAGGTGCCCGTCAATATCATTGGTGCGGAGCCCGGTTCCTATTTAGTGCCTGTAGATGCAAATGGCGGGATTGGTGTTGTCGCTAAGCGTAAGTCAGATTTATCTTTTAGCGAATATATGGATTGTATTGGCCAGGTAATTGCTGTTGAAGAAGATGGCAGGGCAAGGGTGATTGTGAAAGTCAGCTAAGATACATGAGCCATGTTTCAGGCCTTACCTTTGAAGTATGGCCTGAACTTCCAGGTTACACATTTTAGTGATGATAACTTAAAGCGTTATATCACTTTTCAGCCTCTTCCCGCGCCTTCAACTTATGCAAAATCGAACACTTTTCTACCTGCTCGGCGCTGCATGAGGCGAGGGTTTGCAGGGATTGTTCAAGCAGGGCGAGTTCGCGCTGGGCGCGTTGTACCTGGGCGAGTTGTTCGGCGATGATTTTATCGACCACGGCGCAGGAGGCGTTGGGGTCGGCTTGTACTTCTACCAGGCGTTTGATGTCGTCCAGCGGGATGTTGAGCTCGCGGCAGCGGCGGATAAAGATCAGGGTGTCTACGTCGCCCGGTTGGTAGTGGCGGTAACCGTTGCTGGCGCGTTGTGGTGCGCTGAGTAAACCAACTTGTTCATAATAGCGGATGGTTTTCGCATTTATCTGGGATTTCGTCGCAAGTTCGCTGATTTTCATATTGACCTTCCAGTCGCTGTAACCTTTAGCATCCGCAGTATCATTTATTCCTGTCCTGAGGGTCAAGTAAATAGTTATGTCTGATACGTTTCGTTCTGCCGGTTTGGTTTTATCTGTAAGTTGTTTATCACTGGGGATGTCGGTGAGTGTGGCGGCGCCGCTGAGTCCGCTGGCCACTGCTGTGAGTGCTGCGCTGGTTGCGCCAGGGCCTGAGCATCATGAACATGAGTCCCATGCTGAAGAAAAGCATGAAGACGGGGACCATGATGCACACTCAGAAGGTGAGCACCATGATGAGCACGGCCACGGTCATGAGATGGAAAAAATCGTCATTCAGGCAACGCGCTCTGGCCGTATTGCCGATGAGCAGCCGGTGAGGGTGGAACTGATCAACCACGAAGAAATTGAAGAAAAGGCGGCAATGCGCCCGGGTAACATTTCTATGCTGGTGGCCGAAACCGGTGGTGTGCGCATGCAAACCACGTCGCCTGCGCTGGGCAGTGCCAATATTCGATTGCAGGGTTTGTATGGTCGTTATACTCAGCTGCTGGCCGATGGCCTGCCGCTGTATGGTAATCAGGCAGCGTCGATTGGCCTGTTACAAATTCCACCAACGGATCTGGGCCGGGTTGAGATCATCAAAGGCTCGGCGTCGTCTTTATATGGTGGCTCGGCACTTGGCGGGGTGATCAACCTGATCTCTCGTAAGCCGGGCGACGAGTTCAAGGGCGAGGTGCTGTTGAATCTGACCACACGCGATGGCCAGGATCTGACGTCTTATATCGAAAGTCCGCTGAGTGATGACCTGAAAGGCTCGCTGACGCTGGGTGCCCATCATCAGAAGTCCGAAGACATAGACAACGATGGCTGGTTCGATTTGGCCGGGTATGAACGTTACACAGCACGGCCGCGTTTGTTCTGGGAAGGAGAGCAGGGTGAAACTCTGTATGTCACGGCCGGAGCCATGACCGAACAGCGCACGGGGGGAACCAAAGATGGCTTTACCATGGCGGATGGCAATCCGTATGTGCAAACGCAGGATTCAGAACGTCTGGACGGTGGATTTGTTTATAGCCAGCCGATGTCCGACACGCTTACGCTGCATGCACGCTCATCGGCCATGATACAAAACCATGAGCACGGCTTTGGTCTGGTACTGGAAGAAGACAAGCACGAAAGCTATTTGTTTGAAACCAGTGTCAGTGGGTACAACGAAAAAACCGACTGGCTACTGGGCGTGGCCTATCAGTCGGATGTGTTTGAGTCTGAGACATTTCCGAGCTTTGATTATCGCTATGAAGTGCCAGGCCTGTTCGCTCAGTTGGATCACACGCTGAGCGATACGCTGACCGCCTCGGTGAGTGCACGGGTGGACGATCACAATGAATATGGTACTCAGTTCAGTCCTCGGGTCACCTTGTTGTATCGTCCGGGTGAGCTGACGGTACGCGGCTCCTATGCACAGGGCTACTTTGCGCCAACGCCTTTTGTGGAAGACATCGAAGCGGCGGGCTTATCGCGTTTGGCACCGATAGGTGAATTGCAGGCGGAAGAGGCCGAAACCGCCTCGCTGGACTTTACCTATACTTTTGATTCGGTTGAAACCAGTCTGACCCTGTTCGGCTCAAATGTGGATAACGTGACTGAGCTGGAGGTGGTGCCAACACCGGATGGCTCGCAACCCACTCAGGTACGCCTGATCAATGCGCTGGGTGAGAGCCAGATCCGTGGCTCAGAAGTGCTGCTACGTTATTACTGGCGCGACGTAAAACTGACTGCCAGCTATTTATACCTGGATGCAACCCAAAGTGTGGATGGTCAGACGCGTACAGAGATTGCGCTCACGCCTAAACACTCAGCGGGATTTGTCGCCATGTGGGAGCAGCACGGTAACTTCCGCGCTGGCTTCGAAGCCTACTACACCGGGCCGCAGCGCCTGAATGCTAACCCGTTTGTCACTGAGTCCGACCCATACTGGCACCTGGGCCTGATGGGGGAGATCACCACCGGGCGTTACAGCTGGTTTATTAACTTTGAAAACCTGCTGGATGTAAAACAAACCGACGAGCATCCGCTGTTGTTACCACAGCAGGCAGTCAGTGGTCAGTGGACGACGGATATCTGGTCGCGCAACGATGGTTTTATTGTTAATGCCGGTGTGCGCATTAAGTTTGGTCATTAACCCCCAGACGCAGTTGTTTGTGGATGGTGTCCCTTGCTGATAAACCAAGTGGCTTTTTGGTGGATCCCGTGTCAAGCACGGGATGACGGATAAGGGGACTCTAGATGACGGGAAGAGGTCAAGGTGCAATAGAATGGAAGACTGTGAAAAGGGCTGTTGCTTTTAGTCAATCAGCACCAGCTCCTGCTCAATACCAATAAACTGTTCCAGCAACAGCTGCGCCTGATGCACGTCGCTTATTTTCCAGGCGGTAGGCTTGAGTGTACGAAGTGATTTAATCAGAGTGCCGTTTAAATCGAACTGGTTCAGCGTCAGGCTACTCTGGTCAACGCTGAAGATATGCCCGCCTTTGATCACCATTGCGCGCCCATTCAGAGATGAAAGCGCTGTGGCGTGAGCAGGGTTTTCACCTAGTGTGAAGCGTTTTACTTTACCCAGAGCGTCACTGTAGTAGACCTGCTTATTAGCCTGCCATGCGCGGTGTACGCCGTTTACCCCCAATTTTGTCAGCTGGTTACTTACTAAATCATATAGATACAAACCGCCGGGCACGGGGTCGTTGATCAGTACCAGCAAGTGCTCCGGGTTACCCCATGTCTGAACGTAATGAATCGGTAATGTTGTACTCAGGCTCTGCTGTCGGCCAGACAAGTCCGAGATATAAAGTGTGCCACCTTGTGCCCAGAGCAATTGTTTTGCATCAGCTGACCACACAAACCCGTGGATTGGATGCGTTACACTGGCATCGCTCAGCGCAATTGCCTGATCGTTCTGCCAAACCCAGAGTTGATCAGTACCGTTACGATTGGACACAAAAGCAATGTGCTGGCCGTCGGGTGAAAACTGAGCCTGCCGCTCCTGCGCCTGCGTGCGCGACAGGCTGGGGTAGGGCAGGGCGCGGGCGTTTAAATCGTGATTTATGTCTGCGGCTGTGTCGGCCGAGGGGGCGTTGCTAAGCAGCAGGTGCGCAATATCGATGTCTTTACCACCGTGAATGGCTGCCAGAGTGTGATCAATTGGATGTTTGTCTGCAAAGAGAAGATGACTGGCCGGAGTCGAGAGCTGGCTTACCTTACCCCCGAGGCTCAGTGTGTACAGCTGGCCGTTGCTGACTGCTAGCAAAGTGTTACCGTCGGGTGTAAACCGACCAGGCAAATAGGTGTTCGAGTCCATATGTGTCAGCAGAGTGATTTGATTGCGGTGTAAGACCTGCGCCTCTTTATCCACAATCCTCAGTATGTGATTGAGCTGTTTGTCCTGGCTTAGTAAGGCAAAGCGCTGACTGGGCGCATGATAATCAAAGTGGTAAAGATGTTCGTTTTTGGTGGAGAATAAGGTATTGATACTCTTAGTTAAGTCGTTGTACTGAACCAGCTGGCTTTGACCCGTTTCGTGTTGTAAGAAGGCGTAAACGTGATTGGGCAGTGCTCTGGGAAAATGAGGTTGAGTATGGTTGCACAGATAACGTGATCTAATGGATTGCGGCTGACCGAGTGCCTGCGCAAAGTCCAGTGAAGCCAGCGTCCAGCAGGACTGGGTGTCGACCTTATCGCGCTCAAGGTTGCAATCTGCTTTGGCGGCAAACACCAGCTCGCGGCCGTCGGGGGTAAAACTTGCTGCACCATATTGCCCAGGTGTGTGACTGAGCTGATGCTCTTTGCCACTGCTAATATGTCTGGCCCACAGGTGGTTGGTGCAACTGCCGGCATAGCGGTTAAAGATCAGGTAGTCGCCATCGGGGCTAAAAATAACATGTGATTCATGAGCATCCGTGTGGGTTACTGGGGTCAGGTGAGTGTATTCAGGGCCTTGATTTTCGGGCCAGAGCAGATACAATAAAGTAATCAGTAAGAGAGTACTTACTACCAGTTTTGATGCTTTAAAATAGGGGTGGTGAGTTACTCTGGTTACCGTCTCAACCGAGGGCTCCGTCCAGCGCACTGGAGCAATCAGGCGATACCCTATTTTTGGATGAGTGGCGATAATGGTGGGGTTTTTGGCGTCGTCTCCCAGTACTTTGCGCAAAATGGCAATACAGCGTTGCAGGGCGTTGGGCACCACTTCAGCACCTTGCCAGACCTGACTCATTATCTCCTGATGGGTGACCACCTGTTCGCCATGCTCACGCTGACGTTGTGCGAGTAGCAGCAAGACCTGCAACACTTTTGGTTCTACATGGGTTTGCTCGCCATCCAGGATCACCACAGAGCGCGACAAATCAATTTCATACGCATTAATAAAGAATCGTGTCTGTGTCATTGTAACCTGCTACTGCCTGAATCCGGCATTGAGTGTACGGTGCAATGCCTGCACTGTCGAGGTGCACAGCAGCAGACGCTGACCTGTAATTTGTGACATTGTTTTGCAGTAGACAGTTATGTGATGGGTATACGCCAGAGTAAAGCCTTTTTGCTGTGCCGCCTCATCCCGACCCCTTTGTCAGCTATGCCGCTTCATTCCGGCCTGCGAGCCGGGGAACCATCCAAAACACGGCTCAAGTGCTGAGGAGAGTAATATGAGGCTGTATGTATCTGAGTGAACTCACCTTTTGTGTAGCTGGTGAGTAGATCCCGGCTCGGAGGCCGGGATGACGGAGAAAGGGGACACGGAATAGCAGTTTTTGGTCAATAAATGGCTGTAATTGGCGTACAAGGAAGGTGGGAAATATTCCTCGATTCTATGGTTTTGGCTCATCGGCTCTGCGCCTAATGCCCCTTAGTCGTCAACCAGCTTAAGCGTCTTGTCATCCCGTCCAGTGCCCCTGTCATCCCGGCCTGCGAGCC
>NZ_PNCI01000062.1 GCF_005887095.1 Pseudoalteromonas rubra
TGCTCCATCCCGCGCCTGTATTTTCAACGTTTTACTTCCGTTGAGCGAAGTACCTAAAAAGTTCTTAATGAGGCTTAATTTGCCCTAACTCTTTAAGAGGTCGCTATAATATAGAATTGATTTGATATTGCAAGGTCTTAATTGAGAAAAGGGCGCCAACCGCTCAAAAAGCAGTCAAACCACGATATTCTAACGCCCTAATATGACATTTATTGTCTTGGCGACCAAAATGACCGCCAGACTATTGTTCTCTTTGGTGCGGGTTGATCAGCTTCTGGAACTGCCAATCGGGATGGCCCATCACAATAAAGTCAGGATTTTCTGTGCTTTCTCTTTGATTGTAGGTCAGTGGATTAAATTCAGCATCGGTAATGCAGCCACCCGCTTCTTCTACAATGACCTGAGATGCCCCGGTATCCCACTCCCCAGTTGGTCCGACACGTAAAAAGCAGTCGGCTTTCCCTTCCGCCACAATACATGCCTTGAGCGAACAGGAGCCCAAAGCCACGGTATCAAATTGACTGTTAAGATATTGGCTCACCGCCTCAATTTTTTGCCTGCGACTGACCGCCAAAGTGAGTGTACCTTTCGGCGCTACCGAAATTGGCTCATCACGCCCGTCGGTGCGCTTAAATGCCCCACCCTGATGAGTAGCGAAATAAGTCACGCCTTTAGCGGGCCAGTGGATCACGCCAAGTACTGGCTGGTTGTTTTCAACCAGAGCAATATTTACCGCAAAGTCACCACTTTCCAGAATGAACTCACCGGTGCCATCCATCGGGTCCAGCAACCAATAACGCTGCCAGTGTTGACGGCTTTCAAGCGGTGGAATGGGGGTTTCTTCGGACATAATCGGCACATTCGGGGCCAGTGCTTGCAGCCCCGCGGTCAGCACTTCGTTGGCAGCCAGATCCGCGGCGGTCACCGGTGTATGATCAGACTTTTCCCGTGCACCTATGTCGTCTTGCTGATAGATGGCCATAATCGCCTGCCCGGCCTGCTCAGCCAGGGTGATACAGGGCTCTAAATATGACTGCATTAAGCCTCCGTTGTCAGGTACTGTTGTAGTAATAACAGCGCGGCGACACTGCGGGCTTCGGTAAAGTCGGGCTGACTCAGTAACGCTTGCCACTGTGCCAGGGGCCATTTTACTACCACCAGCGGCTCAGGTTCATCACCGGCCAGTTGCTCCGGATATAAATCCTGCGCCACCAAAATGTGCATTCTGGCGTTAAAATAGCTGGGTGCAAGTGATAGGGTTTTCAAATCACAAAACTGCCGAGCGCCAAAGCCAACTTCTTCTTTTAACTCACGGTTTCCCGCTTCAATCGGGGTTTCGCCCGGATCGATCAGCCCCTTTGGAAAACCAAGCTGATAATCATGCGTCCCCGCGCAATATTCTCTTACTAATAGTAGCTCATTTTCAGCCGATATGGGCACTATCATCACAGCTCCCCGGCCGCCGCCACGAACCCGTTCATACTCGCGGCGTTCACCATTGGAAAACGATAAAGACAGGGATTCAACTGTAAAGAGTTTACTTTTTGCGACAACCTCAGAGGCTAATATCTCAGGGGGAATTGGGTGCTTTTTCTGTGACATAGAGATTATTTTGCTATCATGGCCATTAACCTCATCATAAAGCCTTTACAGGTAAATGCCTATGTTAAATTGGTCAAAGATCGATACTGTGCTGCTGGATATGGATGGCACCTTACTCGACCTGCATTTTGATAATCACTTTTGGCTGGACGTGATCCCCAAAGCCCACGCCATTAAGCAAGGCCTGACACTGGAGCAAGCCCGCGCCGATATTATGGCTCGCTATGAAGCCGTTATGGGACAGATAGAATGGTATTGCCTGGATTACTGGCAACAACAGCTGCAGTTACCCATCATGGAGCTCAAGCGCGAGATCCAACACTTAATTTCGATCCGAGAAGATGTACCGGCATTTTTGCAGGCACTGAAAGACGCAGGAAAAGAGCTGATATTATTAACCAATGCGCATCCAGACAGTTTAAGCCTCAAAATCGAGCGCACCCAGTTTGACCAGTATCTGGATAAACTCATCTCCACGCATAGCTATGGTGTTAGTAAGGAAAGCCAGCAACTGTGGCAACAGGTTCAGGCGGATCTGGGATTTGATAAAAATCGGACTTTATTCGTTGATGACAGCCTGGCGGTTTTAGCTGCCGCAAAAGAGTATGGTATTGGACACTTACTGGCCATCGCAAACCCGGATAGCCAGCAACCTCAAAAAGAGATCACTGATTACCCGGCTATTTGCGACTATCGTACATTACTGCCGATCAGCTGATCAGCCCGGGTAACGTGCCTGCAAGCCCTGATAAACAAGCTTAGCAAAGTCTGGATGTTCAGTATCCAGGCTTTTCACCACATCAACCAGGTGCTCATTGTCTTCTTTACCGTGCCACTGTTTAATATAGCTGCCATCTTTGTAACCATGATCCTGACGGAAGAAGTTCAGGGTATTTTTACCCACGTAACCGCGATATAAATCATCCAGGGTCATGCCAATCTGTTGCATACATCCGGCAAAGGCGGCCGCATTGAAGGTTTTGTCGCCGACAGCTGAGGCAGCAAGCACTTCCAGTGTAGCCTTAAAGTCTTCAGCATATAATGGTTGTGCCAACTCGCTTTCCAGCTGTGCCGCCAAAGCTTCATAGGCTGTTTCGCCATCAATGCGCAAAGACAAGCCAAAGTGGAAAATATCAACCAGCTCCAGGATCACTTGCTCGGTATCCGGCGTCTGTTTTTTCCACCATTTCCAGCCGTAGTGATCCAGCATTTCTGCACACTCAACCCAGATGGCGCGATACCATTCAAACCCTTGGCTGAACCATTGCTCATGCACTTTGGTATTCATAGCGTTTTGCATTTCCAGCATCACAACCAGCTTCGCACTATTCGCAGACATATTTGCGCTCTCACTCTCACTATTCAGTCAAAGCGCTATGATACCCACACAGTGGCGCAAATACCATGATGAAAGCTTTTTCGTATTGTGCCGTTCTATTAGAGGTCATAAACAAATTTTTGAGGTTTTACATGCGTTCCGTACTTCTTGCGATTACTCTTTCAGTCATCCAGTTTCTGTCTTTCTCATCGTCTGCCGCGGAGGCGACGAATATCAGTGAGCACCCTGAGCAGGTCGCTCCATTGTTGCCTGGGATAATGGCGCCCACTTTAAGCCTGCAGGACAACAACGCCAAAACTGTTGATTTAGGAAAACTGTATCAAGACAAGACTACGGTATTGGTCGTTTATCGCGGTGGCTGGTGCCCCTACTGCTCTCGTCAGCTGGCTGGATTGCAGAAAATTGAACAGCAGATTGTTGAACTGGGCGCGCAGATAGTGGCGGTTTCACCTGACAGCCCAGAGGCACTCAGTAAAAGTAACATAAGCTCCCCCAGCTATCGATTGCTCTCTGACAATCAACTGGCGTTAACTCAGGCACTTGGACTGGCTTATTTCCTGGATGATAAAACGGCTAAAGCCTACCGCGATCGTATGGGCGTGCAGTTTGTGGATCTGGATGGCAAAAACAGAGTGGCATTGCCTGTACCCGCTGTGTTTGTGATTGATAAGGCAGGTCTGGTACAGTTTCAGTACGCTAACCCCAATTACAAAGTGCGTTTGGAAGAAAGCGTCCTACTGGCCGCGGTCCGTGCTGCCAGTAATCTAAAATAATATCCAGCGGGCCCACGCGAGGGCCCGCCGTTGATTACCTATTTTCCAGTCGGTTGTAGTCGAACAACCCGTATTCCACTCCCCGAGTTTCGCGGGCAATACGATGCAGTAAATCGCTGTATTGCCAGAACTGCGGATGCGTTCTGCGGATCCCGAAGGTGGCTTTCAGCGTGCGATAATCGGACTCGGTGCGCACATCACTGAGTTGCTGCACAAAGGCATCTATGTGCGCCTGATTCGGCAGGTGCCAGATGGCCTCCGGATAGTCACCAATAAACCCGGGGACTAAGGTCGCGGTATCTTCCTGATAGGCGCGCTGCCCCTCTTCGTTCAACAAGCTGGAAATATTAAAGTGTGCATTATGATGGATCAGTGTATAGGGCTGATGCGCACCTTTGGCATCGACAGCCAGAATAAATGACACCTGCGGCAACTGGTTGATCGCCCCTACTGGCAATTCATTGAGGGGCTGCAGCGCAGTTGGCACGGCGGTGTAGTCATAGGCTTCATTCAACACCGGTTTTAGGTGTACTTTTAACATGTCATACAGCTCAGCCTGCGGATCGTCGCTTTGGTAGCGGATCCCAGACGGTGCGCCCAGTAATGACTTGCGATTGATAAATTCACTGAGACTCAAATGTGATTTGCGATACCAGTGCTGCTTAATGCGCTGACGATGGCTCAGCGGTAGCAAGTTCAGAAAGTTCTGCTCTCCTTCAAGACGCAGAAAATCCATGTATAGCCGGGTCACCAGCTGATGGCCGATATTGCCATACACGTCAAACCCTGCAACCAGCAGATAATGGATCCGCTCAAACAGGGCATAATCCAGCACCCAGGTGGTTTTAGGTGCTTGACCGATAAACCCTTTCACTACTGTGGCGCTGTCAAAATGGCGGAAAATGGTCAGAGCTGCATTCTGATTGTGCCCATCCCCCTGCCAGATCAGATCCATATTAAGTCGCTTGCCATCAGCAAACACCTGATTGGCTAGGGCTGTTTTGGCTTCAAGATAGTCGTGCTGGCGCTTGGCATATTTCGCCCAGCTTGACAAAGGCAGCACATTGCTTTGCTCAGCGGCAGGCAAAATAAGGTCGTCGTCATGCCGGGTCAACAACTGCTCTACGGCCGGCGAGGCATTTTTCTCGGGGTCGACAAAGGCCACCCAGAAATGGTCATTGATCACATTCAGGGCTATCTGGCCACGACACACTGGGCCCTTAATAAAGCCTTTAACGATCAGCTCAGCCTCATCGAGCATAAACTGATAACGTGATTTAACCGGGATCGCCGCAAACACCTTAAAAGGGTTGGCAGCCAACTTAGGCGCATAACCTGGTAACTGTGCCACCTCATATTCACTACGGATAAACTGGGCCTGCAAGCGGGCCAGTTTATCGTCATCCAGTGCCAGTGGCATATGGGTTTTAGATAAAATAGAGCTGCGCACCTGCATCAACCTATAGTAGACCCGAGAGACTTTAGGGTCATCGAATGGTCTGACCGTTGCGATCAGCTCAATAGGTTCTCCCGGGGGCGTCTTAGAACGTACCAGAGTAAAAAAGGAAGGCGCTTCCAGACGGTTAAAGTAAATGTGTGCCAGATACCAGTGTTCGTAGATATAGCGGGCGGCAAGGCGGGTTTTATTGTCATCCTGATTTAAGAAGCTTTCCCACTTTGCAACGTGCTTTAGCTCCGCGTCACTGGGTGGCGCAATCTGGCTCATAGGTGAGCCTTGTTTGATCCACTCAGAAAGCTGGGCAAATTCACTGTTAGTCAGCGCAGGCAAGCCATAAGGCATGCCTGCGTGAGGTTGTTCCTGAGCATACTCAGGGTATTCGTCCATGGTCGGGCAGGTTTGTGCCCTGTCCAATGAAAAATCGTAGTGATCCGGCAATAGCCCTTGCTGGGCAAACGGCTGCGTCTGCTTGAGTAACAAACTGTTGTACAGCACGCTGCCGTTGAGATTGGCATACTCAGTTTGCACTCGCTCATTGAGAATGGGCGTAAAGCCCTTGTCACGCCATTGTGTCGTGGTTTGCGCATCAAACAACAAACGGGTTGGCGACTCGGCCAGCAGACGGGTGCCATCGTATACACGGGTTTTACTTACTCCCCGATCAATGCCCTCGGGTGAACTCAGCTTGAGCTGACAGGGGGCATCGTAGCAGCCATGACACACCACACATCGCGTATCCAGGATCGGTTTTATGTCACTGAGATAAGTGGCGCCCTGTTGCGCTGAGTGGGGTTGCATGCGCTGCTGTGTTTGCTGCGGCCCAAACAGGTCGTCGTAGTGGTTGACACCTAATGCCACACAGCCACTCAATAAGGTGACTATGCCAACCAATATCCAGCCGGTTCTACGCATTATGCGCCCTCTTCGTCATCTTCATCATCCAGCCCCAGGTCAAACGTGGGCATCATTTCCATGGGCGGAGAGACAAACATCGCCTGACTTTCGCAGCTTAATACGGCGCTCAGTACCGGGCCATGGTTGAGCAGCAACTGCGCCTGATGACCCTGGCTCAGAACTTCAGCCACTTGCTGCTCAATATTGCTGATCTGATAACCCTCAAGTGGAATGCTGACACTTTGCTCAGGCGCTGGATTCTGGCACAAGTTTGCCAGCAGATTAGCATCCAGAATGACTTCTAATGTCAGATCTGGCTGTGCCATATCCCGCTCGGCCAGATTATCGTCCAGTTTAAACAAAGGCAGGTTCAGTGGGGTGTTTTCTTGAAGTTCCATGAAAGTTAGCTCATTTATGCAAATACCTGCCGCAAGTTTAGCACAACTTTGCTAGTCAAAGGTGTCCCGCTTACCAGGGCAGGCGATCACCATTTGAGTGCCAGAACCCACCACTGGTCTCAAGCGTCAGCTCACCGATACGCTTAACCAGGCGTTGTGCCGCTTCTGAAGGTGAGATATCACCGGCATAGTTGACCATTTCAGTTTGTACAAACCCGGGGTGAAGCAGCGCCACCGATACTCCACGCGGTTTTAGCTCATGTGCCAGGCTGACACCCGCCGCATTTAAGGCCGCTTTAGACATGCGGTAGCCAATATAGGCACCCGAACCATTATCTGCAATAGAGCCCATACGACTGGTGATCATTGCCACCTTACTTCCTTCAGACAGATTGCCCTGTAACGCGTGCGTTACCCGTACCGGTGCAACGGCATTGACCATGAGTTGTTTCTCCAGCGTTGCAAAATCCATTTGGGCAAGTGATTCGTTACGGAAAATACCTGCATTATTAATCAGGATATCTATCTTCTGATTTGTAAGTGCAGTTGATAAAGTCTTGATATCTTCTGGCACGCTAACATCAATGCCCTCAATAACGGTAACACCCAAAGACTTTAATGCTTCGGAGCTGCGACGTACCACCGCCGTGACCTGATCACCGGCAGCTAGGTATTGTCGGCATAATTCCAGGCCAATCCCGCGATTTGCGCCTGTGATCACCACATGTTTTGACATATCTTCCTCCTCATTTGAGAATATTCGCTCGTAGTTGGCATGATGACTAGTCTATAGCTCACAGCGATTACTTTCAGCCCCAGCAGGTTCTGCTACTTTTAAAGAATGCCAGTTAAAGGAGTACACTCTTGCCAAACTACCTGCTCATGCTTACTCTGCTGTGGCTGCCTGTAGTTCAGGCAAACACCTATCGTATTAATGTCAGTGAGGCTCTGTCATATAGCCTGGGGAAACAGCAAATCACCGCTATGTTCACTGAAATATATGCACCCATGGGTATTAGGCCTGAGTTTGAATTTCTGCCCAGTGAACGAGGCCTGCAGTTGGTGAATGATGGGGAGCTGGATGCGGAAGCCGGGCGTGTTGGGTTAGTCGGTGCGCGTTATCCAAATTTAATTGCAGTGCCGGCACCGCTGAGCGAACTCAGACTCATGCTGTTATGTACGGCGCCAAAGTACTGTGAATTGTCCAATGAAACCGACTTGGCGATTATTGCCGGCAATTTAATTACCGTATGGTATTGTGAGCAACACCAGCTCAACTGCAATCCGGTGCAAAACAATATTTCGGCCTATCAGGCGCTGAGCCGTGGCCGCGTCAATCGCATCCTGGTTACCGATAAGTATGCTCTGGGTTCATTGTGTGAGTCTGGCTTGTCGACTCTGTATAGTAAAGTCGCCGACGAAAGTACTTTTACTGTGTACCACTATGTCCATAAGAAACACCGTGCCTTGGTGCCAAAACTCGGTGCCCACATTAAAGCCATCAGAAAAAGCGGACAGCTCAAACACTATGTCTCACGGCTGCAAAATGCCTTCGCACACTGCCAGGGGCAACTTATCTCTCTGGACTAAGCCCGGATAGCAAAGGCGTTCTGGTTCCATCTGATTAGGGCTCAATCTCATGCATAACAGACTGAATGATTGAAAAAACCGCCCCCTGAGGGTCTGTGATCACAGCAAAGCGACCAACCTGGGGAATATCCGTTGGTGGTACACACACCTGACCACCTAGCTCTTTGGCCTTATCTGCCATTGCGTCACAATTTAGCACCGCGAAATAGGTCATCCAGTGCGCCGGGATCTCATCTCCCCACTCCTCGGTCATCTGCAGCATGCCTGCAACCACCGTATCGCGTGCGCTAAACAATACATAATCCATCCCTTCCATAGGTTTATCTTGCGCCTGCCAACCCAGCAAGGCACTGTAAAACGCCCTGCTTTTTTGACTATTACGTGTTGCCAATTCATGCCAATAGGGCACGTTGGCTTCCAGTTCACGCTTACAGCCAATGTGCTCTTTGGCCTGCCAAAGCGCAAAATGCGCGCCTTCAGCAGGCTCCTGCAACATAACCATCCTACCAGCTGACGGTACATCATGTGGGCCAGCAATAATCTCTGCGCCAAGTGCGACGGCTCGCTCTGCCATTTCATCCACATTGTCCACTGCAATATAGCTAAGCCACTGACTTTGCGCCCCCGCTTCTTTTTGTTGCGGCATCATCTGATACATAGCGGCGATATCATCATTGTGCTTTTGCAGCATAGTATAATAAGCGCCCTCGCCAATCGGCTGATCCTCAAAACCCCAGTCAAAAAGCTGTGTATAAAACGCTTTTGCCTTCTGCCAATTGCTCGAACACAATTCAGCCCAGCAGAAAGACAAGAGTTTGGGTGCGTGTATTTGCGCCATAAACAGACCCTAAAATGCTTATATGTATAACTTTTAAAGCTAGCAAATAAATACCGAAATGCCAGCCGACTCCTCCTACATTTTCTTACAGTTTATTGCAAATCCTTAATAAATAGCTTATTTTGTAACAGTTTGAATTAAAGGTACTAAAAATGATAAAAAAACTACTCACTATCGCACTTTTCAGTGCTTTACTGCTTGCACAGGGGTGTGCACAAACCAAAAAATATTCAGGAACAACTGAATTAAAAACCCAAACTAATGCAAGTTCTAAAATACTGTTAATGCCATTGGATGTTGAGCTTTCCGAACTCTCAGCACTTGGCTTTCTCGAAACCAAAGCTGATTGGACTGAAAATGCCAAAGAACATATGACTAAGTCTATCGCAGACATTATGGCCAGCAAAAATGCCAATAGCTCAAAATACGAAACAAAAAATACCGATCCAAATGCTACGAGCTATCAATTAGCGAAGTTGCATGAGGCTGTCGGCTTTTCTGTGCTTGTGCATCACTTGGGCCACCAAACACTTCCGACTAAAAAGCAAGAGTTTGACTGGAGTCTAGGTAAAGATGCACAAGCATTAGCAAAAGAAACCGGTGCTGACTATGCACTCTTTGTCTTTGTTCGAGATAGTTACGCCAGCGCAGGACGAAAAGCCATGCAGTTTTTTGCAGCATTCGCAGGCGTCGGAGTAGCAGGTGGCACGCAGGTTGGCTTTGCTTCGCTTGTGGACCTAAACAATGGTGATATAGTCTGGTTCAATCGATTGGTGAGCACTACAGGAGATCTACGTACACCAAAAGCAGCGCAAAAGTCAGTCACAAACTTACTAGACAGCTTTCCTGCAGCAGGCTAAATCATGCTACGTCTCATCTTTATTATTCTTCTTACGGCAGCCGGGATGCTCAGTGCAGAAGCCTCTGAGATGACATTTGCCCCTACAATAGACACAAAGTATGAACCGGACTGGTCTAGTGACGAGGGAGGGTTTTGGTATAAGGTAAATCAGATTGAAGCTGATATTAAAAGTTCTCCTTATTTAGTCAGAGACACTGCTCTAAACGACTATGTAAATAATATGGTCTGTAGAATAGCGGGAGAATACTGTGCTTCAATTCGGGTCTATATAATTGATAACCCTCACTTTAATGCCTCAATGTACCCTAATGGCATGATGCATGTTTGGACCGGGCTGTTGTTAAGGGTGGAGAATGAAGCTCAATTAGCGGCTGTACTTGGTCATGAAATTGCGCATTTTCTCCGTGCTCACCAAATTGAGCAGTGGCGAAGTGCTCAAAGTGCAGCCTGGGCAGCCATATTGTTAGATACAGGGATTGCCGCAGTAACTGGAGTATACGGCGTTGCAACACTGGCGATGTCAGGAAATAGTGCTGCCTTCAGCCGCACGCATGAAAAAGAAGCGGACATCATGGGCGCAGAGCTAATGCATAAAGCGGGGTACAACCCAACGGCAGCAAGTGAGCTTTGGCAACGTGTTCTGGAAGAAAGGGAACAAGATAAGAGCAAAGATTCCAATTGGTCTTTCTGGGCTAGTCACCCACCTTCCAAGGAAAGAAGTGAATATTTACTTAGCCACGCCCACAAGCTAAAGGCTTTACCTAAATCCGAATCACAATCGGAGCCGCTGTTTAAATTACTTTCTTCCAATTACTTTAAGCTAATGAGAAACCATGTTGATTTGCAAGAGCACGAGCAAACAAAAATACTACTTAAACGGCATAGTAGCCTGGGCTATCCACAAGAAAAGATTGATTTCTTTTTTGGCGAGCTCTACCGCAAACGTGCACAAGATGGTGATACTGAAAAAGCACTTGAATATTACCTGGCATCAATTCAAAGCCCGAAGTCACCGCCTCAGGCGTTCAAGCACTTGGCATACCTGTATCTAAAGAAGAAAGATAAAGAACAAGCTAAAACGCACTTTCTTAAATACCTGGAACGGGCTCCCCAAGCCAAAGATAAAGCCATGATTAAATATTATTTAAAATCTCTGGGATAAAAAATGAAAAAACTACTAATGATTAGCATGCTACTTATGCTTAATGCATGCGCAGCTTTCAAACTCGTCAAGTCTCAACAAACAACGGTACATGGTATTACCCTAACGCCGACCAGCACCTGGAACAAAGCAGGATTCAATCAACATAAAAAATCAGAGCTGTGGACTAAAGACGGCCTGGGCCTGAATGAACTTTATATCATAGGCAATATCAACGAAGGAGAGAGTATCTTTAAGTCACACAACAAAGAACTACCTCTGCCCACCTTCAAAAAAGGCATGCTGCCAAATGAACTGGAAGAGTTCATTAAGACTTCCTTAAAAAATAGTCATGGTGGAACAATCTCCGTCACGACAGACAATATGTCACCGGTTGAACTTGGAGATGATATTGCATTTCGTTTACAGCTTTCATATTTCCTGGAACATGGCCTGAAGAAATCCGTCGATGCCTTGCTGACCACTAAAAATGATAAGCTTTATGTCATCATGTACGTTGCACCCAGCATGCACTACGCACAAAAGCACCAGGCAGAGATCAATAGTATCTTCGAAAGCGTTGTAATTTAAAGTATCTCGCGGGCCGGGCTAGCAGTAGCCCAGCCCGCCCTATCGTTCCACCAATACCCACCTCCTCCCGCTCAACGCCGTTATCTGAATGCCAGACATTAAAAAAGCCGCACCTTTTACAAGGAAACGACCTTTTCACAGTGTTACTGCAATCTGTAGATTATTCTACGATTGTAGCAACTAGCACCGACATTACCCTGTAGAGAGCGCCACCTATCGTGTAAAGGATAATGACACAGTGCTTGCACTGGCATTTCCTTTGCGCAAAGGCGACGAATGAACGACAAAAATATCTGGAATATTTTTGAACAGCTACGCTGGCTCGAAGAGCGTAAGGCAGGAAGCCTGGAGTCACCACCGCTTCGCAGCATGGGGAAGGAGAATAATGCAGGAGCAATTATCGAGATGCGCGTCGCTACATAGACGTAAAGCAATTAAAGACACCAGTAATAAATGGTCAATGCCGATTCGAAACTGGCACCAGGCGATGAGTCGTTTTATTAGCGGGTTCGAGGAACGCCTCGAAAAGCTTATTAAATAAATGGCAGCCACACAAAATATTACAATACCTTGACAAATCGAACAAAAAAACACAAACCCCGTTTGAACCTTACAAGTTTTGCCACTATCGTTTGCCTTACTCAACGGCGTAATGCTTTAAAATTAAACACAATCTTAAAGGGAAAAACATGAAACACATTATTTTATCTTCTCTCGTTACAATCGCTTTAAGTGGCTGTGCAGCACAGACATTTAATATAAATGCAGCAAATAACACAGATACTAAAACTCCAACTGTTCAGCATTCTCAGCACTTTTTCATTAGTGGCCTTGGTCAAGAAGAAATTACCAACGCTTCTGAAATTTGTGGCGGGGCTGAAAATATTGTCAAAGTAGAAGCTCAACACACTTTTATTAACGGATTATTAGGCGCTATCACATTCGGTATTTATACACCTCGTGATGCTAAGGTGTACTGCAAAGCCTAACACATTGAACCTCATGGTGAGAGCATACTTCGTTAACGACTATTAACCGAAGATAAGCTCTACCCTAAGCCCATACATAGATCTGGCACGAACACAGTTACCACCTATCGTGCAAAGGACAATGACACAGTGCTTGCACTGACATTTCCTTTGCGCAAGAGCGATGAGTGAACGACAAAAATGTCTGGAATATTTTTGAACAGCTACGCTGGCTCGAAGAGCGTAAGGCAGGAAGCCTGGAGTCACCACCGCTTCGCAGCTGTCGTGCAAAGGATAATGACACAGTGCTTGCACTGGCATTTCCTTTGCGCAAGGGCGACGAATGAACGACAAAAATATCCGGAATATTTTTGAACAGCTACGCTGGCTCGAAGAGCGTAAGACAGGAAGCCTCGAGTCACCACCGCTTCGCAGCACGAGGAGGTGAGCGCAAGGATGCGCGATGGGCGTCGCTACATGGATGTACTTCCACACCGCATTTTCCATCGCCATATTTCAGGCATTAAAAAAGGCCATGCTCTTTATTAGAGAATGGCCTTTTTCACAATGCTTATTGCATTAACTAAAGTCGATATTACTCAACGATAGTTGCAA
>NZ_PNCI01000063.1 GCF_005887095.1 Pseudoalteromonas rubra
AATGGTGCCCAGAGGCGGAATCGAACCACCGACACGAGGATTTTCAATCCTCTGCTCTACCGACTGAGCTATCTGGGCGTGCGGCGTATTAAACGGGTTTTGCCTTGTTAAGTCAACTTTTTTTTTAAACTCCTTGTTTGACTGAACACTATTCCGACAAAACACGTTTAATCGATTAAATTTCCCGCTTTATTTGGCAATTTAAAGCCCTTTGTAACCTGATTTTATCACTTACCTTAGGTAAAAACGGGGAGAATTCATCCACTATAGGTGGTAGGATTGCACCAACAAAGAAACATAGCACAAAAGTTGGGTTCGGAATCATATAATGGAAAACTCGTCTCATACGAATATAAAGGGGTTTGTGCCTCTATTTATCGTCGTTACTATCATTATTGCAGCTATCTCAGCGGCCGCTGCCTTTACATGGCCAAGTAAAAACCAGGATAAAGCAGATTCCACCCCGCGGCCCGACCTTGTGTTGTTAGCTAAAGATATCTCAACGCCATTGTCACACGCGATGATGAAGCTTGGGTATAATTATGCCAAACAGATACTCTCGGCATTTGAAGCCAGCAATCCGGACATAGAACTTTATCTATATAGTGACAGTGGCATAGGGCAACCTAGTCTGGTGTACCAAAGTAATGAGCAAAGTATTGCACCAATAAAACGACAGGCCAAAGTAGACCAGGGTGGAGAGCTCGTTGTACATCAACCTCTGGTATTGGATGACTTACCCGTTGGAGAACTGATTTTAAGATACGCACCACAGCAGAGCGTCTCGAACGCAACGCCTGTGACCAGCATGCTGTTAGCCGTTTGTGCTTTGATCCTGACCATCGCCTTTGGCCTGTTTCTGAAACGTCAGATTATTGGCCGCCTGAGTAAAGACCTGACTGAGCTCAACGAAGAACTGCAACACCTGCTGGACCAGAAGTCTTACGATATTCATGTCACAGAGAAACTAAGCTTTGGCCTGTCAAAAACAGCGATTGGCATCAATCAACTGATCAATCAGATCCGTGATATTATTCAGGGCAATCAGGCCGCACAAAGAGAGCTAAAACAACTACAAACCGGCTTGGAATCTGAAGTTCAGGCCAGAACGCTGGCGCTGGAAAAAGCCACTTTAAATGCCGAACGTGCCAGTGAAGCGAAAACAACTTTCCTCGCGACCATGAGCCACGAGATAAGAACACCCATGAATGGTGTTATTGGCACCATTGACTTGTTGCGTCAGACTGAGTTGGACGGTGCGCAACATCGCCTGACCACCATTATTCGTGATTCCGCTTTCTCGTTACTGGGTATACTCGACGACATTCTCGACTTTTCAAAAATTGAAGCCGGTAAACTTCAAATGGACAATAGCGCGTTTTCTGTGGCAGAGACCATTGAAGAAGTGGCGCGAGTCCTCTCATCCGTGGCCAGAAAACGTAAGCTGGATCTGCAGTTGTCTGTTGCACCTGATATCCCCAATAACCTGGTAGGTGATGCAGTGCGTGTTCGTCAGGTATTATACAATCTGTGTAGTAACGCGATTAAGTTCACGACCTCAGACGATGCAAGGCGCGGCTTTGTAAAAATTGCAGTAGAAGTAGCGCAAAATACATCAGAGCACTACACCCTTCGCTTTACCGTCACGGACAACGGCAAAGGCATGACTCAGGCGCAGCTTAGAGAGATTTTTAACCCCTTCATTCAAGCCGAAGGCTCTATTACCCGAGAGTATGGCGGCACGGGACTGGGCTTATCAATCTGTAAAAGTCTGGTTGAACTGATGCTGGGATCCATTCACGTGAGTTCTGATATCGGAATGGGCAGTGAATTTGTGGTAGAACTGCCATTTAGCGTCAAAGGCAAAATCGCCTATGCAAATAAAGCAGTACTGAACAGTCAAAGGGTTGTGGTACTGACCCATGCCCATGCTCGCCGCAACATTGTTGGCCGTTACTTGTCCTTTATGGGCGCAGATACTGTGGTGCTAAAAGAGGCCGACGAGCTCAGCGAGTATCAGTACGACAGCAATGTGATCTGGGTACTGGACGGCCTGGACGGCATGGACAAAGTGAATGGCCAGCTGCGCGATTTACTCTACTCAATCGAACACAACAATCAGCAAGTCATTGTGCTTAGCACTATGGATGAGCCAGCGCTCAACCACGACCGTATCTTCTATCTCAACGCTGCGCCTTTGTGCAAATCGAGCTTTATGACAGCCGTATTGGTCGCAGCAGGTCTTCATCAGCCGAAGAAACTCAAACCTTCGCGCTCATTAAACAAATACCTGAATGTCGAAGATGCCAGAGCTGCCAATAAACTGGTGTTGCTGGTGGAAGACAATGTATTGAATCAGCAGGTGCTGACCGATCAATTACATTTACTAGGCTATGGTGTAGAAGTCGCTGAAAACGGTGAAGAAGGCCTGGCCCGCTGGCAGCAATCCCACTACCCCATAATTCTGACCGACCTGCACATGCCAAAAATGTCTGGTTACGACATGGTTGCTAAGATCCGTGAAGAAGCGGAGCAAGCAGAAGATATCAACGCTCAGCCTTACATCATTGCAATCACGGCCAATGCACTGAAAGGTGAGCGTGATCGCTGCCTGGCAGCCGGCATGAATGATTACATCACTAAGCCGGTCGAACTCAATGTACTCGAGGCAACGCTTGACACCTGGCAACAATCAACGGGTGCAGCACAAAAACAACCTCACACAGAACAAGCTGAGGTGAGTAAATCCAAAGCTGCGACCACTGAACCGGTAAGTGCACCTCTTCAGGAAGCACAGGAACCACACATTCCAACGGAAAAGCAGGAACCGCAGCCGCAACATACAGAGTCGGAGACTGTCGAACAGCGCGTTGACCCAGTTGATGAGAGCACAGTGGCGGAGGAACCTAGCGACAGTGGAGAACCTGCTCAATCAGCGCCAGAGGAGCCGATTGATTTGGCGCAGCTGGATAAGTATGTCAACCATGACGCCAATAAACGATTGCGGTTTTTCCGGATGTATCTCGAGCAAAGTAGTGAACTGGCCAGAGATATCAATGGCGCAGTCATTTCTATGAGTCAGGAAGAAATAGTCGAAGCCTGTCATCAGCTCAAGTCTATATCAAAGACCATTGGCGCACACCGTGTTGCTGATATGGCCACTCAGTTCGAGCATCGTTGTAAAAATGAAGAGCTGACCAGTGACGAACTGATCCACTTGCGTGACGCACTTGAAACCGAATACCAGCAAGCGACTGAATTTATTCAGCGTTACTTGCAATCACAAGTCGATTAATCATACTAAGTGCACTCAGCAGCTTGCTACTGAGTGCACACCACTAGCCCTGCACCATCCCGTATATCAGATGTATCACGATAGAAATCATCACCAGGGGTAAAATATACTTCCCGTATTTCTGCATTTTATCGAGTCCAATTCGGCTTTGGTATTTTTCAAGTAATGGGATCAGGATCAGCAAGGCGACAATCAAGCTCCCCAGAATTATCAGAACATTCAAAACT
The DNA here is from genome assembly GCF_005887095.1 of Pseudoalteromonas rubra. Lineage (GTDB taxonomy): Bacteria > Pseudomonadota > Gammaproteobacteria > Enterobacterales > Alteromonadaceae > Pseudoalteromonas > Pseudoalteromonas rubra_E. The sequence goes on from NZ_PNCI01000063.1 coordinate 3,523, forward strand.
ACGCGCTCCTTTTATTAATGGTGTTACCATGCCATAGCAGCGGCCAGTTTGCCAAGTGTCGGGCGGTGTCTAATTTGAAGGTCCAAGATAAATAAGAAAAAAGCGCGAAGCATGACTTCGCGCAACAGGTTGGAGAGTGTTAACCGACGAGTGCAAGCAAAATACCTGCGGCAACGGCACTTCCAAGTACACCTGCCACATTGGGGCCCATTGCATGCATTAATAAAAAGTTGTGTGGATTGCTTTCCAGACCAACCTTATTTACAACCCGGGCAGCCATAGGCACAGCGGATACACCAGCTGCCCCAACAAGCGGGTTAATCGGGCTGTCACCGGCAAAGCGATTCATCATCTTCGCCATATAGACGCCAGAGGCTGTACCTATGCTAAAGGCCACCGCACCCAGTACCAGGATCCCTATGGTTTCCACGGTCAAAAACTGATCAGCCGCTAGTTTTGAGCCTACTGCTAATCCAAGGAAAATGGTTGTAATATTGATGATTTCGTTCTGGGCAGAATTGCTCAAACGATCAACCACTCCAGACTCTTTCATCAGGTTACCCAGGCAAAACATGCCCACCAATGGGGTTGCGGCAGGCAGAAATAACAGTGTCAGTGCCAGAACGCCCAGAGGAAACAGGATCTTCTCCTGCTTTGAGACAGCCCTCAACTGCGGCATCGCAATATTGCGCTCCTCTTCTGTGGTCAACAGACGCATAATGGGTGGCTGAATAATCGGCACCAGCGCCATATAAGAATAAGCAGCCACTGCAATGGCCCCTAACAACTCCGGAGATAAGCGCGATGCAAGGAAAATGGCAGTCGGGCCATCAGCCCCACCAATAATGGCAATCGCAGAGGCATCTTGCAGGGTAAACTCGAAGCCAGGTACATAGTTCAGTAAGATCGCCCCAAACAAAGTCGCAAAAATACCAAACTGGGCAGCCGCCCCCAGCAGCAGCATTCTGGGATTAGCGATTAAGGCACTAAAATCCGTCAGTGCGCCGACACCCATAAAGATCAGTAATGGAAACACACCACTGTCTATGCCTATGTAGTAAACGTAATAGAGCAGGCCACCCGGATCTGCCAGACCCGCAACGGGTATATTGGTCAGAATTGCACCAAAACCAATCGGCACCAATAATAACGGCTCAAACCTTTTTGCAATTGCCAGATACAGCAGCCCACAGCCGACCGCAATCATTGCCAACGCCGGAAAAGTCAGGTTAGCCAGCCCTGTCGCTGACCATAGATTTAATAGTCCATCCATCGCAACCTCCTAGGCCAGCTCTACAATGGCATCGCCAGCCGACACTGAGTCGCCTTCGTTAACCAGGATATCGGCAATCTTACCGCTGTGGGTCGCCCGCACTTCGGTCTCCATCTTCATCGCTTCCATAATCAATACCAAATCGCCCTGCTCTACCACATCCCCACGCCGTGCATGCAGCTTAAAAATATTGCCCGCCAAAGGTGCGTTTAGTGTTTCACCACTGCTGACCGATGCCGATTGTGGCATTAGCTCGCTGTCCTTCACTGCGACTTCCTGTAATTCGCCACCAGGCGCCACCACTACGTTATACACTTTGCCATCCACCTGAACGCTATAACGCTCCTGCGCTGATGTCGACCGTGTTGGTTTAGTTGCCGCAGAGTCGCTCTGTACCAGCTCAGGTTTAGGCTCGAATGCCTCTGGGTTATTTCGGTTTTGTAGAAATTTCAAGCCAATTTGTGGAAATAAGGCATAAGTAAGCACATCATCAACCACCGCATCACTGAGATTCAGTGACAGGCTCTTGGCTTTTTCAAGTAAGTCGGACTCAAGCTGCGCCAGCTCTGGTTCGATTAAGTCTGCCGGACGACAGGTGATCGCTTCAGCTCCATCGAGCACGCGCTGTTGCAGCGCGGCATCAACCGCTGCCGGTGTTTTCCCGTATTCACCTTTAAGCACACCCGCGGTTTCTTTGGTGATGGTTTTATAGCGCTCTCCTGTCAGGACATTCAGTACCGCCTGAGTTCCGACGATTTGAGAAGTTGGTGTCACCAGAGGCAGGTAACCCAAGTCCTGACGGACCGATGGGATCTCCTTAAGAACTTCGTCCAGGCGGTCTCCGGCACCTTGTTCTTTAAGCTGATTTTCCATATTGGTCAGCATGCCGCCCGGCACCTGGGCTGACAAAATACGACCATCAACCCCTTTTAGGCTGCCTTCAAAAGCGGCATACTTTTTACGGACATCACGAAAGTAAGCGGCGATTTCCTCAAGTTGTGATAGATCCAGTCCGGTATCGCGCTCAGTGCCCTCAACAATGGATACCAGTGTCTCTGTCGCACTGTGACCATAGGTCATGCTCATAGACGAGATGGCGGTATCCAGCATGTCAATGCCTGCATCCACCGCTTTTTGGTATGTTGCAGTGCTCAGGCCTGTAGTGGCATGACATTGCATGGCGATCGGCACAGACACCGTGTTTTTAAGTTCACGGATCAACACTTCGGCATCATAAGGTTTGAGTAAGCCCGCCATGTCTTTAATGCAGATTGAATGGCATCCCATCTGTTCCAGCTGTTTGGCTTGTGCCAGCCACATATCCAGAGTATGCACCGGGCTGACGGTATAAGAGATGGTACCCTGCGCATGCGCCCCCACTTTAATGGCCGCACGAATGGCGGTTTCCAGATTGCGCACATCGTTCATGGCATCAAAAATACGGAAAACATCAACGCCATTGTGATGGGCACGCTCAACAAACTTCTCAACAACATCGTCAGCATAGTGACGATATCCTAATAAGTTCTGGCCACGTAGCAGCATCTGCTGCTTGGTATTCGGCATCGCCTCTTTTAGAGCGCGGATGCGGTACCAGGGATCTTCACCCAAATACCGTATACAGGCATCAAAAGTGGCTCCTCCCCAGGATTCGACAGACCAGTAACCGATCTGATCCAGTTTCTCAGCAATTGGCAGCATATCTTCCAGGCGCATACGAGTGGCCAGTAACGATTGGTGTGCATCGCGCAGTACCAGTTCTGTAAGTTTGAGCTGTGACATAAAGGACCCCTTAATTATTTTTCTGATTGGAAGTGCTGATTACGGTATTGCGAAATCGCGGCACTGATGGCTGCCAGATGTTCACTGGGTACTTGCTCTTCACCAACTGGCTTCGATTTCGTTACCCGTGGACTAGGCGGTGCCTGTTCTGCCGGAGCAGCAAACCTGGATAACCCTTTCACTGCGATGATCAAAATAGACAAGAATACGAACACCCCGACCATGCCAGTAAGCATTAAGTTGGCGGCCTGAGCCAGTAAGGCTGTAATGTCCATCTCTGCTCTCCCCTTGTTGTTAACATTTTTTACGTGACATCATGCAGATACGATAGATAGCCACAATTTATAAATATTTATGCAATCATCATAGCAAAACAGGTCGCTTTGTAAACTCACATGTAAATTGGTATTACCAATTAAAATTAACACATGAATTCAATCCGTTACGATATTCCAAATGAATATTTAATGAAAACAGCGAAATAAATATGAAAAATAGTCAAGATACCTGATAAAAATAGAGGTGTGGCATAAAAAATATTCACTAAGGTAGTCACCCATAATGGAAACGTAAAATTGGTATGACCAAGAGCTCATTCTCTTGTTAGTGTTAACATTTCCTACGGGTAGCAATCCGCAGTTTACGTAAAGTCGCTCATGCAGGCGAATTAGGGGTATAATGGGAAGATGAAATAACTGGAGTTGTGTTTGTGTTTCACTGCGAATTTACGCTGGATAAAAATTACTTTCGTGAATGTTTTGATCAATCACTGCCATACAGCAATGTAAGCAAGCCCAAGTACGCCCTGGTCGCGTTCTTGTTCATTCTGGGCTGCGTTTCAATATATGGCCTCGACAATGCCTACTTAGGCAACTTTCTGATTTTACTGGCTGTTTTAGAGTGTATTGCACACTATTATCGACGTCCCTGGTGGGTAGCAAGACAAATGGTTACCCGTGCCAGTGGCAGTAAAATAACACTGGAAATTGATGAGCAGGGGATCACAGCAACCAACCCCTATAAGTCCTATCAGATACGCTGGGCAGATGTGAATGAGATCGCGGAAACGGAATTAGGAGTGGTCTTGGTACGAGCAGGTACAAATCAGTACATCTCAAAAAAGGCCCTATCCAGCGATGCACTAAGTTTTATTCTGAGCAAAAAAAATAGCCACGATTGAGTGGCTACTTTCTCGAATTCTACCGGGCATGGACGCCGGGAATGGCCGAGTCTTACATATTACCCGTTGTTGGGTTAGACTTTTCAGCCTGAATACGCATGTAGATCTCTTCACGGTGTACAGAAACATCTTTAGGGGCGTTAACGCCAATACGAACTTGATTTCCTTTAACACCTAATACGGTTACAGTTACTTCATCACCTATCATTAGAGTTTCGCCTACACGGCGAGTTAGAATTAGCATTCTCTTGCTCCTGTTATTCCAAAATTTAAAAGATTCCGCGTCTTGTTCATTTTAATGAAAAGTTTCCGTAAAAGTAAGCAAAATTATTGCTTAATCGCCACTTTCCAGTTTAAAAGCGTCATGCAGAGCACGTACTGCTAACTCAAGATATCGCTCATCGATTAATACTGAAATCTTTATTTCTGAGGTTGCAACTAACAAGGGTGCAATATTCTCTGCTGCCAGCGCAGAAAAAAAAGTTCCGACATTCGCAGAATGCGATTTTAACCCCACCCCTACCGCTGATATTTTTGCAACCGCTGAATTACTGACGATTTCAACTGCCCCGAATGTATGCTGATGCGTCCTGAGCACATCCAGCGCCTGCAGATGATCATTGCTATGCACAGTTAAAGCATAGTCTATTTTGCCAGTCTGTTGATTCATTTGACTGATCATGTCTACTTCTATGGCATATTCGCCAAAAAGCGACAAAATAGCAGCTAAGATTGCAGGGCTCTCAGGTACCTGCCTGACTATCAGTAGACACTCGTCTTTCTGATGGGCAATCCCTGATACCACTTTATTATTCATGGGGTTGTCCTCGTAGTTTATCAAGGTCCCGGCATCAGGTTTGAAGGTAGATAAAACCCGCAATGGCAATTTATACCGTCCCGCTGCCTCAACTGAGCGTATCTGCAACACCTTAGCACCTAAGCTCGCCAACTCCAGCATCTCCTCGAAGGTGACCTGAGTCATGCGCCGAGCTTTGGGTTCAATACGAGGGTCACAGGTATAGACACCATCCACATCGGTGTAAATCTGACACTCATCCGCACCGAGGGCAGCTGCTATTTCAACCGCACTGGTATCGGTTCCACCCCGACCCAAAGTGGTAATATTGCCTTCCTGATCACGCCCCTGAAAACCAGCAATGATACTAATATGATGCTGCTCCAGCTCCTGACGCAGGCGAGCCGTCTCGATATGTGTGATCCGCGCCCGGCCAAACATGTTGTCAGTATAAATGCCCACCTGCTCGGCCAGCATGCTGATAGCAGAGTGGCCACGTTTAATAATAGCCATCGCCAGTAAAGCAATAGACACCTGCTCGCCCGTGGTGAGCAGAACGTCAAGCTCTCTGGGGTTGGGCTGCGCGTCTATCTGTTTGGCAAGCTCAATCAAACGATTGGTTTCACCAGACATCGCCGACAGCACCACCACCACTTGATGGCCAGCCTGTCGGGTTTTGACCACCAAATCGGCGACCGCTTCGATACGGTCGATTGACCCCACCGAAGTGCCACCAAACTTTTGAACAATAAGGGCCACGTGTTACTGAGTTTTCTCAGCCAGCCACGCTGAAACACTGGCCAGTGCCGCATCCAGGTTTTGTGGTTCAGAACCGCCTGCCTGCGCCATATCCGGACGACCACCGCCCTTGCCGCCTACCTGTGCTGCCATATGGTTAACCAGCTCACCCGCTTTCACACGGCCGACCAAGTCTTTGGTCACGCCTGCAATCAGGCTGACTTTATCACCATTAGCTACGCCCAGCGCGATAACCCCAGAGCCCATCTTGTTTTTCAGGTCGTCAACCATGCCACGCAGCGCTTTCGACTCAGTACCCGCAACATTGGCGATCAATACTTTAATGCCATTGATTTCAATTGCAGACTCAAGTAAAGATGCACCCGCAGCACTGGCCAGCTTGTCATTAAGCTGAGAAACCTGCTTCTCGAGGCCCTTGGCTTTCTCAATCAGAGCTGAGACTTTATCCAGTGCACTGCTGTTGTCGCCTTTCACTAAAGCCGCAATCTCTGCCAGGGTTTGTTCCTGATTAGCCACATAATTAATGGCTTCAGCACCGGTTACCGCTTCAATGCGGCGTACACCGGCAGCAATACCGCCTTCAGACACAATCTTGAACAGGCCTATGTCACCGGCGCGTGATACGTGTGTACCACCACACAGCTCAATAGAGTAATCGCCAATCGATACGACACGCACTTCGTCGTCGTATTTTTCGCCAAACAGCGCCATAGCGCCCTTTTCTTTGGCCGCATCTATGTCCATTAACTCTGTATTGAGTGCGAAGTTTGTACGGATCTGCGCGTTGACAGCATCTTCAATGTCTCGCAGCTGTGTTTTACTCACCCCTTCGAAGTGAGAGAAGTCAAAACGCAGCTTGTCTGCCATGACCAGTGAGCCTTTCTGAGCAACATGCTCGCCCAGCGCCTGACGCAGCGCTTCGTGTAAAATGTGTGTTGCGGTGTGGTTTTTCTTAATGTCTTCACGACGCGCGGCATCAACCTGAGCATCCGCTTTGTCATTGACGCCGATGCGACCTGTCACCTGGCCGTGATGCGCAATGGCATTACCCAGCTTTTGTGTGTCTGTAACAACAAACTCGCCCGCCGCAACTTTCAGGTTACCTGTATCACCAACCTGACCACCTGATTCGGCGTAAAACGGCGTGCGGTCCAGTACCACAATACCCGTTTCACCGTCTTCAAGTACTGAAACAGACTGACCTTCTTTGAACAACTCCACCACAGTACCGGTGTAGTGAGTGGCATCATAGCCCTTAAAGTCTGACGATTTTTCAGATTTCAGCTGCTCGTTGTAGTCGGCACCAAATTTACCGGCCTGCTGAGCCATTTTACGCTGAGTTTCCATGCAGTCTTTAAAGCCGCGCTCATCGATGGTCATAAAGCGCTCACGGGCTACATCGGCGGTCAAATCCGCTGGGAAACCATAGGTATCATAGAGCTTGAATACGACATCACCCGGGATCACATCACCTTCAAGTGAAGCAAGATGCTCTTCAAGGATAGCCAGACCACGATCCAGCGTTTTGCCAAACTGCTCTTCTTCAATACGCAGTACCTTCTCGATGATGGCACCTTGTTTAACCAGCTCAGGGTAGGCATCACCCATTTGCTCGCTCAGGGCACTGACCAGCTGATGGAAGAATGCCCCTTTGGCACCCAGCTTGTTGCCATGACGCACTGCACGACGAATGATGCGACGCAATACATAACCGCGCCCTTCATTGGATGGCATCACACCGTCTGCAATCAAAAAGGCACAAGAACGAATGTGGTCTGCAATAACCCGCAATGACTTATCTTCAAGGTCCTGCGCACCAGTGACTTTTGCTGCTGCTGCGATCAGTGCCTGGAACAGGTCAATTTCATAATTAGAATGCACGCCCTGCATGATTGCAGAAATACGCTCAAGACCCATACCTGTGTCAACCGACTGCTTAGGCAGTGGTTCCATCGTGCCATCGGCATGACGGTTATACTGCATAAATACCAGGTTCCAGATCTCAATAAAGCGGTCGCCGTCTTCTTCCGGTGACCCCGGCGGTCCACCCCAAATTTCTTCGCCATGGTCAAAAAAGATCTCAGAACAAGGACCGCAAGGACCTGTGTCCCCCATCGACCAGAAGTTATCCGACGTTGCGATGCGGATGATTTTATCTTCCGGCACACCCATCTCTTTCGCCCAGATGTCGTAAGCTTCCTGGTCGTCGTGATAAACCGTTACCAGCAGCTTTTCTTTGGGAAGCTTGATCTCTTCTGTCAAAAATTCCCAGGCAAAACGAATGGCATCTTTTTTAAAGTAATCGCCAAAGCTGAAGTTACCCAGCATTTCGAAAAAGGTATGGTGACGCGCGGTATAACCCACATTTTCCAGGTCGTTATGTTTACCACCTGCACGCACACAGCGCTGTGAGCTGGTCGCTCGGTTATAAGGACGCTTTTCACCGCCTAAAAACACATCTTTAAACTGCACCATTCCGGCGTTGGTAAATAACAAAGTGGCGTCATTACCCGGGATCAGTGAACTTGAAGGCACCACCTGGTGTTGTTGCTTGGCAAAGTAGTCAAGAAAGCTCTGCCTTATCTGTGCGGTCGTCATCTGCTGCATGTGCTCATTACCCTTTTTTGCTGCTCTAGTGACAGGCACTACTCACCCTGTGAGTGCGCCTCGATAGCATAATCTATTTCGTCATAACGGAATCCACGTGACATCATGTAGCGAATCCGTTTTGACTTTTCTTTATAATCCAATTGATTTGTCGACCGGCTATATTTTTTTTCGTAGGCGCGTACTGCCACACTAAACCAATCGACTTCTTGTTCTTCTATTAAGTGTTGTAAATATGATTTATCGACACCCTTACGCTGTGCATCCATCATAACACGTTTTTCGCCCAACCCTTTGGCAACTTGCTGTGACAAGAAGCTGGCACAGTAGCGTTTATCGTCGAGATAGCCCAACGACTCAAGCCAGTCAAGCAAACGTGTAATATACGCATCTTCAGCGTCCTTTGCTCGTAACTTTTGGGCCAGTAACTGGCGTGAATATTCCTGACGAGATAATAACCAAAGTGCGTAATTCTTTAGCTTCTTTTCATGTTCCTGCTTTTCATCCATCAGGCGTCAAACCGGCCACTGTGTGTTTGTGACTGTGACGATGCATCATCAGAGGGTGCGGGTGGTTCCGAGGTAGATACAATCGCCTGAAATGATACGAAAAAGCCAATGTAAGCTATCGGCATCACGACAATCAGCGGCACCAAAGACATGGGAATACACAACAGCATCAGCATGGCAACCAAAGCGCCAAACACCGTGAGCGGCGCCATATTGCGATAAAACACGATTAATGACTGTTTCATAGCCTGAATAATGCTCACTTCCCCCCGGAAGAAAATAAGAGGCAGTGCATAGGCAAATGCCATCATCGCCAGCGATTGGATTACAACAAAAATAGCGATGTCCGCAAAGCTAATTTGCGCAACCACCTGCGCCAGTACTTTCGCTTCATCGCTCTGCTCAGTAACGTTCTGCAACACTTCCAGTGCCGGGCCAAACAACACGCCCAGCAAAGCACTCAGCAACAAGGCCACACCCATTTGATACAAGCCAAATCGAAACAGGTTCAGCCGCCGGCCTTTGGTAGAAAACGGAGCCAAAATATCAGCCAGCGTAATGGCCTGCCCCTGCTGTTTTTTCACTATAGCCAGATAAAAACCGGCTGTAAGAAACGGTGATGCTAAGACTGCAACCAGCTGTAACGGTGGAAAGATAAATGGCACCAGGCTCACAACTACCATGAGCAGGTACATCATTATGAAGGTAACAGGTTGGGATTTGAAAATAATCCATCCGGCTTTAAGCCATTGCAAACCAAACCCTGCGGTAAACGTTTTAAATTCTGTTGGCATATTCATCAATTCGTTGTGAAACAAGTCGATTATACTGGGTCATAGAGGGACTTAAAAGATCAGACTTGGGAAATTTCAACTCGTTACCGGTAGCCAAGAGAGCCGACACTGGCCAATCGGGAAACTCGACCGACCAGTACCATATAGCGGATTAATATTTAGTCCTGCTTCTTTATCTTTTTTATATCAAGCATGTGCGACCCATGCTTCACTTTAGTTTCCAGATAATTACGATTCCCGGCAACACCCACTTTGACATGGGCATGGGTGCCCACGACTTCTTCAACCTGGATCCCAGCTTCTCTGAGTGCATTGAGCTTACGGGGGTTATTTGTCATCAGGCGAACATGATCCAAACCCAATGCCTGCAGCATCAATACTGCATCTGAAAAGTCCCGTAAATCATCTGCAAACCCAAGGTGGTTGTTTGCTTCATAGGTATTCATGCCCTGCGATTGCAAAACATAGGCGTCAATTTTGTTATACAAACCAATCCCTCTGCCTTCCTGGCGCAAGTATAGCAATACACCTCCCTGCTGGTGCATGGCTTCAATACTCTCGTTTAGCTGCTCGCCACAATCACATCGCGATGAGTGAAATACATCACCAGTCAGGCACTCGGAGTGCATTCTGATCAATGGCACTGACTGCTCGCTGTCGGCACGATTAAACACCAGGGCAACATGCTCCTGGCCATCTTTTAACCCTTCAAATGAGACGATTTCTGCGGGGATATGACTACGCTGCCCAACATTCAGCTCAACTCTTGCTCTTACTTGTGCCACGACTACAAAATACCTAATTGTAAAAGTGTGATAATATCACAAAAAATACTGTAACTGACTATATGGTGGCAATGCCACCCACTTACAAGCCCTCAGACTAAATACTGGCAAATACACCGAACAACGCTAGGCTATTAAGAACTGCTCAGTGTCGCTCGCACTAGTGCATTTCTACTGAAATAATATCTTAATGGTAACTGATGCGCTCGAAAATTGTGATGTTTTTATTCCTAGCCTGGGGCTTCTCAATACCGGCTCTAGCTAATGACATAAAAGTGAGTGGCTTTGCCACCTTAGATATCAACATTAGTAACTCTCAAACGGCTGGGATCAGACATGTGATCTCTCAACCTGATGCCAGTTACCTGGGCGACCCCAGCTTAGCTAACTCCTCAATTGGCGTACAATTTGAATGGCAATCTTCTTCACAACTACAATGGGTTGCGCAAACCGTATTAAAAGAGCGTAAAAAGTACAAACTTGATTATCTCATTCAAATGGCCTTTGCTCGTTATACCTTAACGCCTAACTGGCAACTGCGCATTGGTCGGACTGGCCTTGACCTTTATATGATGACGGAATTCAGGGATATTGGTTATGCCTTCAATTACGGTCACCCTCCTACCGAGTTTTATGCAGTAGTTCCACATCAAAACCTGGATGGCATCGATATTACTTACACTTACCCACTGGAGGAAAGTGTCCTGACCTACAAGTTTTTTAGCGGAAAATCGAGCGCACCGATAATCAGCGACGATGATTTTACGTGGGACGTCGAATTAGACTCTATCTATGGCTTAAGTCTGTCTGCGCAGACGGAAAATTGGTTGTTGCGCACCAACTACACCACAACCAAAGCCGGTAATACCAATGAACAGCAGATATTACTGCTAAACGCGCTGCAGCAAGTACCACAAACGATCTGGCCAACACGGCAGGCATTAATCGATTCACTTCAGATAAAAGGCAAGCGGTTTAATTACTTCACAGTCGGTGCCAAGTACGACGATAGCGCCTGGATAATGCAAAGCGAGCTCTCCTATATCGATTCCGATTCGGAGGTCCTCAATCACCTGAAAGCTGGCTATATTAGCCTGGGGATGCACGTCGATGACGACACCTGGCTGATGACATTGAGTGCAGCAAAATCAAATAATCGCATTGATCCTGGTCCATTACTCACCACCCCTCAACTCGCCACCTTATATCAAGGCGTGATCAGACATACCAACTTCTATTTGATAGACCAGCATACCTGGTCTATCAGTTGGCGCCGCAGCTTAACATCGACACTGGCTGCAAAAATTCAACTGGACCATACCCAAGTCAAGCAACTGCCGTCCGCATTCTATCTTCACAAGGACTTATCCTCTGCCAATCATGACAACGACTTTCAGTCTCTGGGGCTGAGTCTGAATTGGGTGTTCTGATGCAGCTCTGGACACTGACACGCATAATTTTGTGCTTTCTATTGTTGATAACCTGTACAGCGAAAGCCAACGACTCATTGGTTGTCATTGTACATCGTGATAATCCTAATCAGCGGCTATCTCAATATCAATTAATTGACCTTTATATGGGTAAATACGCGGCGTTCCCTGATGGCACACTGGCCACTGTTCTGGATTATGAACAAGGCCACCCATTACGTATTGAGTTTCTAACTACACTCACGGGTCGCCCGATGAGTCAAATAAACGCATATTGGTCACAGGTAAAATTTAGTGGTAAAGCCTCTTTTCCACAAGCGTATCAGTCAATCGAGGCTATACTTAAAGAGGTCGCATCTACACCAGATGCAATAGGTTACGTGCCTGAGACGGCACTAACAGAGGACGTCAAAGTGGTGTATCGTTTTGTTCAATAAACACAGTTTGATCACACGGCTAACCCTTTTACTGAGTCTGATGACACTGCTCTTCAGTGTGATCTATGCCAAGCTGTATTATCGACATGTCTTTGAAGAAGAGCTTGCCCGATCAAGTGGTACTGTTATGCAGATAGGCAAAACGGTATCTTCTACCGCCTCTATTGCCGCCTATCTGGAAGACAAAGACTTAGCCACTGAAGTCGTTAATGGCTTGGTTAGCAACGATATTATTCTGTCTGCGGCCTTGGTCAGTAAGGATACTTTACTGGCAAAGAGTATATTGCACAGTGGTCCTGGTAGTATCCAGATTAACCTTGTTAATCCCTTCTTCTTGTCTGAAAACATTGGCACCATACATATTGCTCCGAATACACAGATCATTGAGCAAAATGCTCGTAACATTGCATTAGGGGGCGTCAGAACCATGCTCGTCGTGATCTTGCCTATCATTCTGTTGTTAACAGTCCTGGTATACTGGCAAGTCACCCGCCCACTGAACCACCTTGGCAAGCAGCTTGCCAGGATCCTGCCCGGTAGCGCACAGCGCTTGCAGGTCGATAAACATGCTTGTCACAATGAGATTGGTCGTATAGAGCTGGGTATTAATAGCTTGCTAGATAAAGCGGAAACCTTGTTTGAGCAGGAGCGAAGTCTGAGGGCTGAGGTCGTCGAACTTGAGAAACGCTTTCGGCTGATGTTTGAGCAGTCCTCCTCTCCCACCTTGTTAGTCAAAGATGAGGGGGATATTTTGTTAATCAATGATGCGGCCAAAGATTTGCTTGTGGGTATGGGGGTTGATGTAGACGAACGTTTTCCAGAAAATCTGGGCCTGTACTGTAAAACCCCTGATATCCTTTATACCTTCACAGAAAACAGTATCAAGCAAAAGCAGGTAATGCAGTCTGAATTTGAGTTTATTAACCCACTGACTCAATCAACCGTGTGGCTTAGCATTATCATGCTCAACACACTTAGCGATGGAAAGTGGTACTTTCAGGTGTTTCTTGCCGACATTACCTTGCGTAAAACCATGTTAAATCAGCTTAACAAACGTGCGCAGCGGGATAGCCTGACAGGACTCTATAACCGTTACGGCGCGGAGCTTCTGCTGCTGGACTGGATAGACAATCAATACACCTTTAGTCTGATGTTGATCGACCTTGATAAATTTAAGCCCATCAATGACGTTTATGGTCATAATGCAGGAGACGCGCTACTCAAGCACATCGCCAACCAACTGGCCGGCGCCATGGATCCGGCCGATTTGGTATGCCGCTGGGGCGGTGATGAATTTTTGGTGGCACGGTTGGACATTACCCAGCAAGAGCTCACTCGTCTAGCCCAAACCCTGCTCGAATCAATTAATCAGCCAATGTCCTTTGAGCACCGTGATGGGCAAACAGAGCTGGCTGTGGGTGCCAGTATCGGCATAGCGCATTTTCCTCAGCATGCGGAAAACCTAAAAGGCCTGGTTGAGTGTGCCGATGTCGCCATGTACAGCATCAAAAAAACCTCACGGAACAACTTCACTTTCTATTCCAGCTAAAGACCTTGTGTCATACTTGCGCCGCTAAAATGCTTTTCTGCCTGCCTCATATAGGCTAGAACTTTTCCAACAAAGAGGCGTCATATTGAGCCAGGTCCAGCGTCACCTGATACTGTTTAGTCAGCGCATCAAGCTCCGCCTGCCAAATGCTCAGCTCTTCCATGGTGAGAGTATTGTCATCAAGCTGCCACAGCTGGCGTGAGCCGCTGTAACTGAATTGCATGGCAAGCATGGCGTCCACATCGCCCTGTTGTGCGGCCTTTTTTACCTTGGCCATCTTGCGAGTGACCTTGTTCAGCGCCTGCTTGAGTTGCCAGACATAGTTAACTTCGTACATAAACGGGTGATACTGCACCCGTTTAAGCACAGCGGCTATCATGACACACGTCAGTACCACGCCTGTCAGATTCCAATGGAAGTGGCTGCCATCCGGATCCGGAAATGCCACAATTAACACCCGAGCGATGCCCAGACTGCCAATCACCAGCACTGCAATACAGGCCGCGATCACTATGTTCAGGTGTTTTCTGTAGCGTGTTTTATCTATCTCCAACAATTGCATCTTGTCTCCCACTTACTGCAATGCACAGACGCCACTTGGGTCCTTGATTACGACCCGATAGCGACAGCTATTTTGCGCATTCTAACGTAATCGGAAAAAAAAACGCTAACTAGTTCACCCCTTTTTGACCTCAGCACCGTTTTATAGATAAATCATCAAGGAGTATGCCTATGAACGGTCAATTTTTAGCAGAACAATCACCCCGCCCTTATCAAACACTGAATAAAGTTTTACTGTCGTTTATAGGTGCCTGTGGTGTCACCTTTGCTGCGTTTGCCTTTATGCAGCATCTGATCAGTCAGGAACTGGAGTTTAAACAAAATCCGATCACCTATACCCCGGTTTCTTTGCCTACGCTGAAAAAAGATAGCCCGGTCGAAGTCAAAGACAAGCTACCACCTCCACCAAAGCCAGTGGCCAAGGCTCCACCAAAGCCGACACTGAACGCTGAAGAGCCGCTCATTGGTCTGACCGGGTTAGGATCCGCGCCCACCATAGAAACTGGTCCGATACAAATGAGTACCCTGATGACACCGACAGACAATCAGGCTACGCCGATCGTTCGGGTTGAACCTCGCTATCCAGTCACCGCTGCGCGAGATGGCACAGAAGGCTGGGTTGAACTGCACTTTACGATTTCAGAAACGGGAACCGTCATCGACGCCCGGGTTGCCAATGCAGAGCCTAAGCGCGTGTTCAACCGCGAAGCGCTTAAAGCGTTAAAACGCTGGAAATATAGACCCCAAATCATCAATGGTCAGCCTCAACCACAGCCTGGACAAAAAGTCGTGCTGGAGTTCAAGCTCAACCAGAATTAAGATGAAGGTTATGCGCCTGGGTGAAAACTCAGGTGCATGCGGGCACATACCAATAAAAACAAGGAACTGCCTATGCTACTTACATTAAAAAACTGGCTGTCGGCATTCGAAACTGAGCCTGCCGATCCGTTATATGAGTTTAAACTGAGTGGGGAAAATAAGTACCTGGAATTGGCCATAGATAAGTACAACCACGATTTATATCACTTTTTACTGACTCAGAGTGACAGTGAGCTGGCCAAAGATGTCTGTCAGAAAACCTGGCTCACTGTGGTTGAAAAACGTCAGGCATATCATACCAGCCAGGCACCCAAAGCCTTTTTGTTTAAAGTGGCCAGAAATGCGCTGATTGATGAGTTACGTCGACAGAAAAAATTAGCCTATATGGAGAGCCCAGAACAGCATATACCTGCTCAGACAGAACGTGAAAAACAGTCACATCAGCCCTTGTACAACGCGATTCTGTCACTGCCTTTAGCACAAAGAGAAGCAATAAGCCTGCAACTGGAAGGGTTTTCCCTGCAACAGATTGCCAGTATTACGGACTCTGCACAGGAAACCATTAAAACCCGACTCCGCTATGCGCGGGCCGCGCTGAAAAACAAATTAGGAGCAGATGATGAATGACAAATCACCAACCGATCAGCTCAGGCAGGCTTATCAGCAAGCCAAGAAACAGAGCAAGCCGTCTGCATTAGAGCAGCGGCATCTAAAACACATTTGTCGCGCTGCGAATTCCGCTCCTAAGCAGATCAGCTGGTGGCAAAGAAGCCAGTGGACCCTGGCATGTGGTGCACTCATAGTGCTGGCTACCGTCATGATAACCCAGGAGCAAACCCAACATGCAGCATTGCCCGTGTATGCCCTGAGCTTTGATGACTACGAGCAGGTCGAAACCCACAGTGTTGAACAGGGCCATTATGTCACGCATATTCGGGAACAAAAGCAAGCGCTTGATAAACACTTTGACCAACAGCATCAAAAGCTCAACGAGCAACGCTTTTATGGCCGGCTGGTTCATAGTGATAATGATACCTGGTTTGTCGCTGACTGCCGCAGTAAGACCTTGTTAGAAATTAAGCAGTCGGTGCTGAATGCACTGCAAGATGTAACCGAGTTTTCGGAGCTGTCACAGGGTCAGATGTTAGCGTTAGACAAAAACACCGAGGGTCATTTAACGACCATAATTCCTGCACCGGGTAATGTGTATGCTTGTCCTTAACGTCGCCAGCCTGACTCGGCTGGCGAATGCCCAATTTAAATCATCACAACGCTGGCAATAAAGAAGCTGATTAATGCCAGCGCTCCGCCCACCATAGCGTAAGGAAGTTGAGTTTTAACATGGGTCAGTAAATCACACCCAGAAGCCAGCGCTGAGACCGCACTGGTGTCTGAAATCGGAGAACAATGATCACCAAAAATCCCGCCACTGAGTATCGCGCCCACAACCAACGACGGTGGTAGCCCCAGGGTCTGGATCAATGGCACGCCAATGGGGATCAAAATCGCGAAGGTTCCCCACGAAGTACCTGTAGTAAAAGACATTACCGCGCCGGTTAGGAACAACACAGGCACAATAAAGTACACAGGTAAGTAATCACCTACTAATGACGCCACAAATACCCCGGTGCCTAACTCTTTTAGGCTTGCGCCCAAAGTCAGAGACAGCAAAACAATGCTGACTAAAGGCAGTAGCTCGCCCATGCCTTTAAAGCCCACATCAACTAATTGCTGATGCGTAAAATGGCGCGCCTTGAGTAGCTGTAGATAAGCCACCGCAGTTGCCAGAACCGTGGCATACAAGACTGATTTAGAGCCGCTGCCCTGAGCCAGTTCACCACCACCTGTCCACAACATAAAGCCCAGCATGCTGATGATAAGCGTAGCCAGTGGCACTAACATAAAGCGCGCCTTACTGGCCGCTGGGCCTTTATCAATTTCCTGATCCTGCTTTGCCAGTGCTTGCTCTGCGACTTTCATCGGACCATGGACTTTATCGAAAACAATGGTGTAAAAGACGATAAGCAAAGCGATAATGGCGTAAAAATTAAAAGCCACACTGCCCCACAAAATACTGACCGCAGACTGCTCCAGCTCATAGTTGCTCAGCAGCCCCAGTACATACGCACCCCAGCCATTGAGCAGAATAAGAATACACACAGGGGCACTGGTACTGTCTATGATATAAGCAAGTCGTGCGCGGCTCATTTTAAACTTGTCGAACAACCCCCGGGATACGATCCCTGACGTAAGCACACTCATATTCGATTCAATGAACACAGCCATACCAGTGAACATAGTCAACAGGCCAACCTGACGTTTGCTCTTTGCGACGCCGATATTGAGCAACTTGTTAACCGTTGCTCCGACTCCGCCAGACTCTCTGATATATGCCAGCAGCGCGCCAATAGCGATACTAAACAGCAGGATCCGGCTGTTTCCTGGAGAGGTTGCCACACTCACGATGCGCTCAATACTATTAATAAAGGTGGTAAAAAGCGCATTACCCCCACCATTGAGGGCAAGTAGAAATTCTGAAGAGATCAACGCCAGGATCAGCGCCACAATGACCTCTTTCCGCCAGAATACCACGGCAATGGCTATCAATGGCGGTAAAATCGAATACCAGGACATAGGTTCCCTATTACTAATTATTAGATCAAGCTGTAAACCCGTTAGCTTAAATAGTTGCGTGGAAAAATCCAAGCTTTTCCCAGCTGAATTTACAAACGCAACAAAAAGAACTTATTTAGGTACCAACCAGATTAAAAAGCGCAATAATATATCTTTCCGATCTATCACATTGTCATCTTTGAACCTATAATATGGACATCTCTGTTAGTACAGGTTACCAAGTGAAGCGCATGTCTACTTTTATTAAAATAAAGGCATTAAGGCCAACTCTCTCACAAAGTGAGGCAAAACTCGCCGACTTTACCCTTAGTTCGGGGACTCAGATACGTACCTTGTCGTCTATTGAGCTGGCTAAAGCAGCCGGTGTCAGTCAGTCAAGTGTCGTAAAGTTTGCACAAAAATTAGGTTACCGGGGTTTCCCGGCGTTCAAACTCGCCGTTGTGGATGCCCTGAATGAGCAGGCATCTGTTCAGGAATCTCGCTCTACACAATTTGAGCAGAATGACTCTTTGGCAGATATCAGTGAAAAGCTCATTGCCAATCAGCACAAAACCCTGACCGCAACGCAAAAGCTCAATAGCGGCTCTGAGTTTGAACGCGCAGTACAGGTTCTAAAAAGTGCCCGTAAAGTACTGATCTGTGCAAAAGGTGCGTCCGGGTCTGTCGCCCAAGACTTTGCATTTAAACTGCAAAAGGTGGGAATTGCGGCAGTCTGTCATAGTGATGAATATAGCGCCGCCAGCTATATTGCCTCACTGGGCAAAGAAGACTTACTGATAGTTATCAGCAACTCAGGGCAGACTAAGGCACTACTTAAACTGGCCGAACAAGCGAAACTGAATGAGTGTCGTTTATTTGCAATTACTCGCTATGGCGATTCTCAACTGAGCGAAATAGCCGATCATGTACTGTACACCGTTCAGGAAGCGGAACCAGTTAGCCACAGTGCAATACTGACACGTGCATCACAGTGCTATCTTATCGATACGCTTTTTGTCTCTCTGGCACAGTCCAATCTGCACTGGCTACGCCGCATTGATCGGGCCAATGATAATATGCGTGCTATTTTCCACGACTAAAATCATTTTATCGGTCATAAAGCAGGTAAGGCAGGCGGCGTGTCTTAAACGTCTGTACTTCCTGCTGCCAGATAGCTTCTATTTGATGTGATTTTAGCCCTTGTGTCAGTGCCAGGCGGAGCACATCGGTTCCTGCCAGCTTGTCAAAGAAGCTGGGGGAGTTAATCAGTATTTCATTGTGCTGAGTAAAAGCAGCCTGTGCCTGAACTAACCAGTCTAAAGAGAATCCACGTTGTTCAGAATGCCGCAGATCTGTGGCGTATACGACTTTCCCCTGCAACTTAGGGTGAGCTGCGACACCAGGTATAGCGCGCGGCGTAAAGGCCAATGAGCCAAGTCGGATGCGGTCGTGGCCAAAGACCTGAAATGGAAAATCACTCCCCCTTCCCACAGATACACGCGTAGCCTCAAATAAACACAAAGACGGGTAAAGGTGTATTGCCTGTTGATTAGGTAAATTGGGACTCGGTGCTATAGGCAGCACATACTCATGCTGAGCACTGTAATCGGCGACGGGGACCACAGTCAGACTAAGAGCGCCATCACCGGCCAGCCACCTTTCACCGACTATCATACGTGCCAGCTCACCGAGAGTCATCCCATGTAAAATTGGTACTGGTACCATGCCGACAAAAGAGCGAAAGTGATTATCCAGAACAGGCCCTTCTACATAGGCAATATTGGGATTAGGTCGGTCTAATACCAGGTAGCTTATACCACTTTGCTGAGCCGCTTCCATGGTCAGGAACATAGTACTAAGGTAAGTATAAAAACGCACGCCTACATCCTGGATATCGAATACCAGAATATCAATGTCTGTGAGTTGTTCGGGTTTAGGCTTTTTATTGGCACCATATAAAGAGACTATGGGCACCCCTGTTTTCGTATCCTTACCATCATTTATGTAAACTCCTGCGCCCCGGTCACCCCTAAAACCATGTTCAGGGGCAAAGATCCGAACCACATTCACCTGATTGTCTGTCAGGTAATCCAGTAAGTGTTGATCTTGTACTCGCGCACTTTGGTTCACCACCAGACCCACCCGTTTGTTTTTCAGTAAAGATAGATACTTATCACCACGCTCAGCACCCACTTGAATGGCGTCGACCTGCAATGAGAAAACAAATGTTATGAAGCCAATAGAGAATATCAGGAAAGTATAAATAACCCGGCCCACAAAATTCCTGCTGAGAAAAACAAAGGATACGAGAATTGTGTGCCGCCCCCCTCTCATTTGCAACTATTTAAGATAGGGCGAAGCAGACCGACGTTTAATTATCGTCGCAGCTTGCTGAACGCGAAACATGGATGTCGATAACACGCGTCACGCGCCGGGAGTCCTTCACACGGATTTGTGTCCACCCGTACCAAATTACCCAAATTACCCAAATTACAGGCACAAAAAACCGACTCTCGTCGGGTGAAGCAAGACCGAAGCACTGCTTCGCAGCTTGCTGAACGCGAGACATGGAAGTCGATTATACGCGTTACGCGCCGGTAGCCCTTCACACGGACGTGTGTCCACTCGTACCAAATTACCCAAATTACAGACACAAAAAACCGACTTTCGTTGGGTGAAGCAAGACCGAAGCACTGCTTCGCAGCTTGCTGAACGCGAGACATGGAAGTCGATTATACGCGTTAGGCGCCGGTAGCCCTTCACACGGACGTGTGTCCACTCGTACCAAATTACCCAAATTACAGGCACAAAAAAACCGACTTTCGTCGGTTGATTGCTCACTTCTTGAAGAAGTGGCGGACACGGGACGTCTTTTGTGGAGAGTGAACCTCCGACCGCCTGGTTCGTAGCCAGGTACGCTATCCAGCTGACACACAAATTCCAAATTACAGGCACAAAAAAACCGACTTTCGTCGGTTGATTGCTCACTTCCTGAAGTGGAAGTGGCGGACAC
>NZ_PNCI01000064.1 GCF_005887095.1 Pseudoalteromonas rubra
CCCATGCTTGCTGTGGACCAGTGGGTGTAGCTGGCGTCACTGCTGGGTGGCCTGACTATCTCGCTTTGTTTACCAAACACATCGTAGCTAAAGCGCTTGAGGAATTTACCGGCGTTGTCGGTGATTGCCACCACCGAGCCCTGATGGTCGGTGAACAGCCATTGCATGCTTGCCTGGCCATTGGGGTGGTAGGTTTGCACCGCATCGCCGTTGATGCTGCGGCGTATGTACTTCTGGTTCGCAAATTCACCGCCGCCTGCGCCTTCGTCCACTATTTCCAGTGCACCTACGTAGTAGATGGTTTTATTGCCCTCGGTACGCTTATAACGGCGGTTATTGGCGTCGTACTCAAAGTTTATCACCTCGCCATTTTGGCTGATTTGGATGACCTTGTTACGGGCGCTGTAAATCAGTGAACGGGTCTGCAACACCCCATTGAGCCAGACCGTTGCGTCTGTCTGATTACCATTGGCATCATAGCCGAAGGTCTCGGTCTGTGTGCCTTTAACCCGCTTATAGATGGCATGTAAGGGCTCGCCTGCCTTGCCATAATCTTGTGTCCAGCCATCTTTGTTCTTGAGATTGCCATTGGGGTCATAGACATAGCGCTCAACACCATTGACTGTGGTAACGCGGTTCAGGATATCGTACTCAAATGTTGT
>NZ_PNCI01000065.1 GCF_005887095.1 Pseudoalteromonas rubra
GGGCTCGCCTGCCTTGCCATAATCTTGTGTCCAGCCATCTTTGTTCTTGAGATTGCCATTGGGGTCATAGACATAGCGCTCAACACCATTGACTGTGGTAACGCGGTTCAGGATATCGTACTCAAAGGTGGTAGCCGTGTCTTCGGCGTTCAGCGCCCGGCTGGTCAGGTTCCCCATCGCATCAAAAGTGTAGCTGTGCTGCTGGATATAACGATAGGCACTGCTCTGAGCAACCCCCAGCGTGCTCAGCTGGCCGCGGCTGTCATAGCCCACCGCCATACTAAAGTGGCCTTTCTGGTAGGCGGTTACCCGCCCGGCCGCATCGTGCGACTCGGCAACATAGTACAGCTGGCCACGGTTGCCTTCTCGCGCTTCCTGTTTTTTATCAACCTGTCCGGCGCTGTAGTATAAGCGCTGGCCACGGGCTTCCACAAAGCGACCACGCTCCCGGGTACGACGATAGTCATCAAACTGCTGGAACACCCGACCATATTCATCAAAGGTGGTCAGCTGCACCACACATTTAGCGTCATGT
>NZ_PNCI01000066.1 GCF_005887095.1 Pseudoalteromonas rubra
ATCAAGATCTTTGGTGCTGGTTTTACGGCCCGTCAGGTCGTTGTCTATCAGGATGGCGCATTAACGCCGATTTAGAAGCGTCCACCACATCACCCACCCAAAAATCCAGACCGGATGCCTACGATTTTGGGTGGGTGTCCTTGTAACTTTCAGCCATCTTTGTTCTTGAGATTGCCATTGGGGTCATAGACATAGCGCTTATCATCACCATCTACTGTGGTGATGCGGTTTAGCTTATCGTACTCAAAGGTGGTCGCCGTGTCTTCGGCGTTCAGCGCCCGGCTGGTCAGGTTCCCCATCGCATCAAAAGTGTAGCTGTACTGCTGGATATAACGATAGGCACTGCTCTGAGCAACCTTGTGTGCTTTTTTACAGCCCGTCAGGTCGTTGTCTATCAGGGCCGCGCATTAACGCCGATTTAGAAGCGTCCACCACATCACCCTCCCAAAAACCCAGACTGAATGCCTATGATTTTGGGTGGGTGTCCATATAACTTAGAAGCGTCCATCACATCACCCACCCAAAAATCCAGACTGAATGCCTACGATTTTGGGAGGGTGTCCTTGTAACTGCTGCTGGATATAACGATATGCACTGCTCTGAGCAACCTTGTGTGCTTTTTTACAGCCCGTCAGGTCGTTGTCTATCAGGGCCGCGCATTAACGCCGATTCAGAAGCGTCCACCACATCACCCTCCCAAAAATCCAGACTGAATGCCTATGATTTTGGGTGGGTGTCCTTGTAACTTGGTGCATGCCAGCGCTGATTTCCACTGCACACCGCGCTGGCGTGATTGCACAGAAAAAAGGCGCTCACTGAGCGCCAATTTTGAATGGGTGTCACCTTAACTCCCCTAGTTCATCATGAGTCGATTTGAAGAAACCGACTCAATATTTAAACCATTCGTTAAAACCTTCGTTAATATAAATTTTGAGCCATCATGATATTGAATAGATATTATTTTCTTTGCTTCCCATCTTTCATAGATTGAAACACTAATCTGCTCAGCTTTTAACCCCATAAAGTCCCGGATATTTTCTATATGCTCAAGAAATTTGAACTTAAAATCATTGCTATCATATCCATAACTATTACTTAACACCCCAAGCTCCACCAAAAGGCTAACAACAAACTTAATTTCACTCTCCTTTACCGAACTGTCGAATGAAACAATCGCTTTACTGTGTTTTCCTCCACAGGAGGTTAATGGAAACAGCTCTCTAGTAAATCTCGCCTTACCTCTAATCTGCTCAAACTTACTCCCTATACATCCTCCGTCAAACGAAACCATGGGATGACTTTCATAAAGGAAGTTATCTGAACTCCCAGTTTCACTTGCAAATAAAAGCCTACAATTAAAAGAAAAATAGGCGAAGAGAAGTAATGCACTTAACACCTTCATATTAGTAATTCTCAAATAGAGCTTTAATGGTTGAGAAGCTTGGCTTAGCAACATTCCCTCCTCCGCCTCCTTCAGACATTAATTGATGATTACCGATATGATCAAACCCAAGGACATGACCAAACTCATGAGCCGCAGTATATTGACCACCATATTCTTTACTAAACCACATTTCATTTCCACCATGAAGAGCTATGCCTCGAACTAACGCAAGTCCGCCATCTACTAGCCGGTATCCACACTTTTCACAAGGTAAGACACTTATATCTCCACCTGACTCAACAACTTCTAGGTTAACTTCCAACATTAATACATCTCCATCGCCATTTTTATACGTACCCGTCCACTGATTCTCAATTGATTCGACATAGCTCAATAAATCTGATTGACTGATTTCTGGACTGCCACTGACGGTAGCATCAATCGACATTATCATCTCTTGCGCATACTTTGTGGCTTTCGAAGCTAGTTTTTTGTTTTTTACGAAGCCGTCATTTTGAGAGCCCGAAGTCGAGCTATCATACTTTTGTTTTCGCCCCCAATCCGCCCTCAGTGCCGTAGCAAAAGCAGCACTAAACGCACCATTGGCAAACTTGCCACCAGTAATTGCGGATACAGTTCCACCCACAATGGCGGAGCCGATGATACGGTTCACTGGGCCTTTACCAAAC
>NZ_PNCI01000067.1 GCF_005887095.1 Pseudoalteromonas rubra
GGGCTCGCCTGCCTTGCCATACTCTTGTGTCCAGCCATCTTTGATCTTGAGATTGCCATTGGCGTCATAGACGTATCGCTTATCAACACCATCTACTGTGGTAACGCGGTTCAGGATATCGTACTCAAAGGTGGTCGCCGTGTCTTCGGCGTTCAGCGCCCGGCTGGTCAGGTTCCCCATCGCATCAAAAGTGTAGCTGTGCTGCTGGATATAACGATAGGCACTGCTCTGAGCAACCCCCAGCGTGCTCAGCTGGCCGCGGCTGTCATAGCCCACCGCCATACTAAAGTGGCCTTTCTGGTAGGCAGTTACCCGCCCGGCCGCATCGTGCGACTCGGCAACATAGTACAGCTGGCCACGGTCGCCTTCTCGCGCTTCCTGTTTTTTATCAACCTGTCCGGCGCTGTAATATAAGCGCTGGCCACGGGCTTCCACAAAGCGACCACGCTCCCGGGTACGACGATAGTCATCAAACTGCTGGAACACCCGACCATATTCGTCAAAGGTGGTCAGCTGTACCACACATTTAGCGTCATGT
>NZ_PNCI01000068.1 GCF_005887095.1 Pseudoalteromonas rubra
GGGTTATTCAGAATCGACTAATTAGAGCTTAGAAAAATATTATCCAAACGATGAACTGTGACTGGCGGCTTAATGTTTTCACAATGCAGCTCTTTTTTGCCTGCCGCACTGCAATATTGAACTAATTTAACAGCGGAACTCGCGTACCCATAAACGACAAATAAAAGAAAAATATTCCCCATTATACCTAGTAACTGAGTAAACCTTTAATCCACACAAAACCGAATTAAAAAGTAAACAAAGTGTAACAAAAAAATAATTAAAAAATATTTTCAATCCAAACTTCACTTACCAAAATCCAATCATAGATAAAACGACACCTGCAATATACTTATTCACACACGTATTAGTATTGAACTCACCACGGGCACTCTGCACATCAGGTCCAATGAAGTGCGGCATCATAATTAAACAATAAAAACAACTTGATACAATATCATCATAGTGAAATACTGTGCAGGCAAAAGGTGAAGATCGACACCGTGGCCAAACTGACGATTCCAAGGCTGATGGCTTTTATTTGCCGCAGTAATTAGCAGCAATAGCTACTTTTTCGAATTGAATAAACACCGATTGCTCGAATTATAAACTCTACTCAAAAAGGAAGTTTCTTCATGAAGAAATCTTTAATCTTAGCTTCTCTTATTTATTCATCCGCAGCACTTTCAGGAACAGGACAGGCGCTAATTCCACACTATTATGTTGGCACCAACTCTTCATGCCACCTCCATATTACCAATATTTCTGATAATGATGTCCAGGTGAAGATAGACCTATTCGACCAAAATGGTAATACATATTCATCAAACATTACCTCCTGGTATGCTTTTTCAGGCTCTAACCCAGTTACAGGTACTGTTGCGTTGCCTGCCAATAAAACCGGTGCTATCTCAATGAACAAAATGGGGTCAGGTTATGTAGGGTATGGTTATATCCGCTGGAGCAACGAACACAACCAGAATGACGCTCTGGTAGCTAACTTTCACTGTGATGCGACAAGTATCGGACAAAGATCGATACTAATTAACCAACAAAGTCCGTTCTAACATAGCAGAATTATCACAGCTGACTCTTCTGTTCGAGTCGGATTTTTCGGGGAAGCTAGAAGCGACTTTTGACGCTCTTCTTCCCATCTTAGCCGCCTCTCAAAGCACTCGGTGAGCAAAATAAAACCTGCCGAACAGCCTGCCTTACTGCCCCTCCCTAACGTCAACACATCAAAGCCAGTAGTGGTAATTACATTGTTTTTACCTAGAGCAATGCCGCCTGTTCAACCACGATGGCGTGGCGCTGAGCCAGGCGTAAATGGTCTTTGTCGTAGCCGCCGCCGATCACGGTTGCAACCGGTACGCCAGCTTGCTGGCAGGTTTTAAGCACCAGGGCATCGCGCTGTTCCAAACCGCGCCAGCTGATATCCAGCTTGCCCAGACCATCGTGCTCCCAGATATCCACACCGGCGTCGTACAATACCAGGTCCGGATTTACGTCTTCGAGCAGGCCTTTCAAAGTGTCTTCTACAATATGCAGGTATTCTGCATCTTTCAGGTTGTTCGCAAGACCAATATCCAGATCACTGCTGTGCTTTCGAAACGGGAAATTTTTTTCACAATGGATAGAGCAGGTAAACACATAAGGATTATGCTTTAACATAGCTGCTGTACCATCACCCTGATGAACGTCAAGATCAAAGATCAGTACATTATCGACCTTGCCCTGCTCAATCAGAGTTGTAGAAGTAAATGCCAGGTCGTTCACCATGCAGTAACCGGAGCCAAAATCATAGTGTGCATGGTGAGTACCACCAGCAAGGTGACAGGCCACACCATGTTGTAAAGCCAGTTCAGCCGTTTTGAGTGTGCCCAGCGGTGCAGTAAACGTCCTTGCCATCAGCTGCTCAGACCAGGGCAGGCCAATACGCCGCATGGCCTTTCCACAGAGTTGATTACGCCAAAGGTCCCACAGGTAGGTGTCACAGTGTACCGCTTCCAGCGGCTCTGGCGAGCCCAGTTGAGGCTGGTGCAGGTTGTCGCCAATCAGACCCATGGCCCTGACCTGCTGATACAAGTTTGCAAACTTGCTCATCACAAAGCGGTGGTTTGGATCAAAACTAAACGAGTAATTGGGATGGTAAACCAAAGGTAAGCGAGTATTGAGTGACTGACGGTTTATATACATATCCGGAACAATACAGAACAGGGATAGAGAGAGTGTATCGCATCTTTCCACCCGATGGTTAGTGTGGCACCATGGTTGTCCCTTAACTTTGTGTACTTGTGTTTTATGGAACTGAACTTTGCTGACTTTTCGCCCACCCAGATCTACCACCTGATGACTCAAACAGTGATCCCAAGGCCGATAGCCTGGGTGCTAACCGAGTCCGGTACTCAAAACTATAACCTGGCGCCCTTTTCTTATTTTACGGCAGTGTCCAGTGCGCCGCCTTTGTTGATGTTTTCGGCCGGAAAAAAGCCCACTGGTGAAATTAAAGATACAGTCAAAAACATCAAAGCAACACGCCGTTGTGTAATCCACATTGCGTCAGAGCATGACGCTGAGTTAGTGACTCAGACTGCCGCAACCTTGCCCCATGGCGAATCAGAAGTCACTGCAAACAACATAGCGCTTGCTGAATTTAACGGTTTTTCAATGCCACGGATCGCCCACTGCGATATTGCCTACGGTTGTGAACTGTATGAAGTACAGGAGATCGGCGATACACCGCAAAATCTGGTGTTTGTGAAGATAGTCAGCTTGTACCTGAGCGATAAAGTCACCGAGCTGGATCACAAACAACGCCTTAAGATTTTGGCAGACAAAGCCGCCCCTCTGGCGCGCCTTGGCAGTGCAGAGTATAGCGGTATCACTGCCCCGTTTGCTAAGGCAAGGCCAGATTAATCGGCAGCGCCGCGTCTGAGCAGCCTACTTTTTAAGGCTACTGGTAGGGCTTTATCATCTGCAAGTACAGTGAGATCCCTCACAGCGCTTGCCAAATATAAGCTCAACAGACCCGCATGTTTAGGCAATCATCAGAAAGCCAATATACGCGATGCAAGCAGCCAGCAGTGCATAAGGCAGCTTGGTAGTGGCATAGCTTTTTTGGGAGTCTTGTACAGAGGCATCTCACCGAAAACTGAGCATTTTAATCAAGCCAGTCATTATTGAGCCTTAAAACCCGATATTTTATTTTGATATCGGGCTTCACTGTTTTCACGCTAATCGCGAGAGTTTATACCAGTGGCCTTGAGCAAATGAACTACTTTCGATCACTATTATCTCTAATACTCAAGCTTAAGTGTGGTTTGAATGACTTAATGCCAATGAAGCTATAGAACTTACAAAACCAATAATAGCTAAACATGACAGCATTAGTATAAAAAGTTCTGGACACTTCAATCTCTCTGATTTCCTTTAATGCGATGTCTTTTTTACTATCGGTTCCGCTCAAACGATATTGTGAGCTTGAAAAGTTACCACAGTAAAACTTATATAGCGCGACAGGGTTGCCAATAAGATCCCTTAACTTTGGCTTACACCCGACTTTCTCTGAAAGTTTGTCCATATAAGAGGTATAATCTACCAAATAAGGCAGTCTTACAGTCACATTGCTGAACACTTTTTCATGAGATTGCGCGTCCATTTCAATTTGCCTAGCAATCTCATCATTGCTCGGGAGTGAGAGTTCGCCAGTACAGATCTTTGCAAACCATCTGGATTGCATTTCAGCAATAGGGGGGATACTCCCTGCGCCTGGACGTACCGCGCCAATAAAGCACAGGCTTTGCCCTACCTTTGGATGAAAGCAATTCATATACAAATCTTTCGATTCACCAATATCCATATCGAGAAAACTGAAATCATTTTGATAGCCAGTGC
The DNA here is from genome assembly GCF_005887095.1 of Pseudoalteromonas rubra. Classification (GTDB taxonomy): domain Bacteria; phylum Pseudomonadota; class Gammaproteobacteria; order Enterobacterales; family Alteromonadaceae; genus Pseudoalteromonas; species Pseudoalteromonas rubra_E. The sequence continues at coordinate 3,874 of NZ_PNCI01000068.1, forward strand.
AACACATAATCGTGTCAGCTTCAAACTGAGTACCGTCTTTATAAACCACTCCGTTTTCATAAAGTGACTCAATGCCGGGCTTCAACTCACAGTCACCATCAACAATGGAGTGTATAAAGCGATCAGATTTGGTTGAAAATTGCTCGGCAACGCCTCCACCAGACTTGATACTTAGTTCATTAATCACGTCTTGAATTTTTTCTTGCTTAATTTCTTCTGCTGTTTTTTCTTTTTTGGCGAATAAAGATCTCAGTCCTTTAAAGCCGGTCGTTAATTCGCTGTATAGCGTATTAACAACAGCCAATGGTAGCATTAAGATTCTCACGGGAAAGAACAACTTATCACCCAGCTTTCTTTGCTTTTTAACATACTCCCTGGGATTAACAACACGATCTATCCAGCTTGGCATGCTGTAGTAGAGCCTTGAAGTTAAATAGTCATTTGGATAGCCATCAACGAGACGCGGAAATACATAAGCGCCTCTTCGCAGGCTGAGTTGGCAACTTTGAGCAACGTCAGAGATTTCTTTTACGACGTCTGCGCCACTTTCTCCCACTCCAATAACAACAACTTTTTTGTCTTTGTATGGTTGTGCATTTTTATAGCTGCTGGAATGAACTATTTGCCCTTTAAATTGCTCTTTTCCTTTAAATTCAGGGATCATTGCTTTCTTATGCACACCTGTACAAATAGCAACGGCGTCAAATATCTGTGTCTTTGAATCACCTTCCGGCAAGAGCTTCGTCGTGACTTGCCACTTACCATCTTCAAGCTGAACGATATGCTCAACTTTTGTACTGAGTTTTATGGACTCACGCAAAGCAAAATTGTCACAATAGTCTGACAAGTACTGATGGTACTCTTGATGGGTAAAGTAATAAGGTGCACCTTTCTTAGAATTAAAATCTGAGTAGGTTGTAGCAGTAATTGAAGAGGTCAGCATACATGATTCGTATACTCCCCCCTCTTCTTCTCTAAAATTAAACACCCCGCCGATGTTGTCGGCCATTTCGAAGCATGTAACCTGATGAGCCGCTGCAATAAGCTCCTTTGTAGCGACGATCCCCGACGGACCTGCTCCAATTACAGCGACATTTAGGCTTCTCTTCATAAATACTTCCTTTTTCTCTTATTTTTTTTAGGAATACAAAATACTAAGCTTCGAGCCAGTTATCTATGCGGTTCCCCCTTGTAGAGGGTTATCTCCATCAGAGGTTGAATTTTTACTCTAATTCCACCACTTTAAATAACATGCTTATTTTTAAACGCTCGAGTGAAAAAAGATAACATAAACAAAAATATCGGTCACGTTAATTTAACCACAATGATACAGGCATTTACGTAATTACCAATAAGAGATACTGTTTATATCAAAGAGGTATGATAAAAACCGAGCTATTGACTGAATTCAATCTAGTATGTAGACCCTGCAAGTCGCCAAAAACAATGAATGCAAAGGCTCTATCAGCAACTAACCTACTTTTCTAACAAGGTCCATACGTTGAGCATGAGCGCTATTCTGAGTCATATAATCAACGCTGGTCCTATGTAAGACGATCACGGCTTTGTTTCCTAAACCATTGAACTAACCTAGCCTTGTGTGATCAGGCCTCAAAAACAGACACCGAGGCTGAACTTTGAAAGAAAAGCGTATCACGCACTGGCGTGACTACAACAAAGCCCTTATCGCCGAAGTTACATCTGGCCATTGATGCAAATACGCATCAAATCGTCGGAACTGAGTTATCTGCAATCTCTATAGCTGATTCAGAAGGTCTGAGCGACTTGCTCAGGCAATTACGTAGGAAGATCAGCTCGGTAAGAGCGGATGGCGCTTATGATGTGAGAGCTGCTGTGCAGAAGTCACAGCCAAAAAGGCTGATGAGCACTAAAAAATTGACTAACAACCTGGCCATATTCATGAGTACACATTATTTTTACGCATACTTTGATTATTAGATAATTACGAACAGTATCATCTAATTTAATTGCTCAAATCACGGAGCCTCTATTCTTAGCTTTACCTCCATAATACTAAAAAAGCCATAGTTTAAAGTCACTCTATCCTAACTTACTTGCTTATTTCACATTGTTAACATAATCTACCTTTTTCAATTCGAGAGCTTGATTAAAGAAACGGCATACGTTCGCAAGCACGCTTTTTAAGCAAAGTTGGTCGCTTTTTAATGTTCACGTAAAACTAAGTTGTTAACATAAGGAGCTATCACCTGTTTAAAAAAGTTTGGATTGATGCCATAAATAAGGCAAAGGACATGTTCATAATAAGAAGATGAGGTAATTTAAATTGTTAACAGTTAAATATTGGTTATTACAAGCACTGAACTACTCGTTAGTTTTTTTATTTGGTTGGACTCGAAATGTAAGCTTTTATGTTCGCTCTACTATCACCAATATCAAGGTCAAAAAGTTCGAGCCTGATCCATCAGATATCATTATTGCGACCTATCCGAAATCTGGAACAACTTGGATGCAAGCAATTTTGCATCAGCTTACAACGGATGGAAACCTGGACAATATCGAACACATAATGCGATTTTCTCCTTATCTTGAAGAGGAACTTGATAGAGTGGAGAAAATGGGCCCAGGCAGAATTATTAAAACCCATTTAACTCCCGAAAAAATGACGATTATGCCCAACACTAAATATATTTATGTACAAAGAGATGGGCTGGACTCGGCAATAGCTTATTTTGAACACCACAAACTAGTATCGAAATACCAGGGAAGCTTTGATGATTTTTTCAAAAAGTATATAAACGGTGACGTACCTTATGGTTCCTGGTTTGAACATGTCCTTAAATGGTCTGAGCTGAAAGATCATGATAATTGCTTATTTATCGACTTCGAAGACTTGAAAAAAAACCCTCGTCAGGAAATTGAAAAAATTGCAAATTTCTTGGGTCTAAGCCTAAGCGAGAATGAACTTGCAAGAGTTCTGGAAAGATCGAGCTTTGAATATATGAAACGCCATGAGGATAAGTTTTGTGCAGTAAAATACTTTGTAAGTCAACGTTTTGGCACAGGAAGCTTTATTAATAAAGGCGTCGTAGGTAGAGGCAAATTAATTTCTGATAAACAAAAAGAGCAATTTTTAAAAGAAGCGAAGAAACTAAACTTAAGTTGAGTTAAACCCTGCCAGTTAGATGTTTTTATCAACGCGTACTTATATTGCTTTAGGTACCAAATACCGTGCGCGTGGTGAGAGCTATTTGATCTCTGGCGCATCTTTGTTCCAGTTCGACGTGTGGCCCTGTACGGATAAGCGCTGCAGTGCTCAGGAACAAAACCCTTTATGGTATTACATTAAGTAACCACTCAAAGTACACAACGCTCTTCTCAGTAAACAAGCGCCTGAGAAGAGCTTTTCGTTGGCACTAATAATGTGCGCAGCGCCCATCATAAGTGTAATTTAGTAACTATTGGTGCACTCAGCCTGGCATTTAGTGGCCTGCCCTATTCACCCCTGTTTGGTGAGGGTATAACACTGCGGCTATTGACTTTCCCTTAATGAAACATCGCAACATAAACAACCACATTTCAGCGCGACGCCAGGTGCTCTGAAGACACGTTCATCGATTTTTATTTAACGGAGGCTGTGAGCATGTCTCTTTCGTTTGGTTTATGTATACTAGCCGCTTTTAACTCAGCAGAAGAATAATAAGATGATTGGACTAGGCGAAGGCGCAGCCATCAGTGCTGCGTTTGTTTGGGCGTTTTCAACCCTTTTGTACAAGCGGTTTAGCCACCATCTGAGCCCATTCGAGTTAAATGTCAGCAAAGGGGTCATTGCATCTGCACTGATGACACTATGCCTGTTCATTGCACAAGACACTCTGTACCCAGAGCAATCATCAAGCTGGGCCTGGCTGATAGCCAGTGGCGTATTGGGTATCGCCATCGGTGACAGTGCCTACTTTGCAGCGCTCAGAAATATAGGCCCGGCACGTACCTTGGTGATTGAAAGCCTGGCCCCCGCTATTGCCGGTATTCTGAATATCCTGGTTCTGGGCGTTTACCTTGGACCTGTCGCCTGGCTTGGCATCGCTGTGACCACCTTTGGTGTTATTCTGGCTATAAAACCCAATAAAGCCCAACCGCTCCCCGACAAAACCCATTATCTGCTGGGCGTAACTTTTGCGCTGACGGCGGCAACATGTCAGGCCGCCGGTATGGTGCTCTCAAAAGGAGCATTAAACAACGAGGAGATCAGTAGCTTGTGGGCCGCATTGATCCGTCTGGCATCTGGCACTTTATTTGTTGCTTGCGTGGTTGCCTGTCTGAAATCTCATAGCCTAGATAAAGCACTGACATTAAAGCAAATATCAGGTAAACGCTGGTTGTTTATCGCGGTATTTTTCGGCACCTTTATCGGGCTCTGGTTACAGCTTATCTCCGTGAACAATACGGATCCGGCAATCGCACAAACCATTTTTGCGACTGCCCCACTCATGGTGATGACCCTTAGTTTGATCAGAAAAGAAGCCATTACCAAAGCCATGTTGTGCGGCGGTGCAATTGCATTACTTGGCGTGTTTTTGCTGTTGCAAGGGTGAGACTGCGTAACACTTACAGATCTCCTCTGTCGGGTTAACGGAGAAGCTGGGACAAAGTACTTGGATTAGACTCTAAATCGAGCGCCCTTCACAACCCACTCAGAGTAAACCTCATAGCAGTCGCATACGTATAGTGCTCCAGTTATATAATTAATGGAAATGAGACATGGCTAAGAATGTACTGGGTGGTGAACTAAAGTCTTGCTGCACCGATCCGTTGACTGGCTTTTTAAGAGATGGCTTTTGTAACACTAACCATATGGATGTTGGCACTCATGTAATTTGTGCGACGGTCACAGAGGACTTTTTAACCTTTACTAAATCCAGAGGCAACGACTTAAGCACGCCCTACCCAGCCTATAATTTTCCAGGCTTAAAACCGGGCGATGGTTGGTGTTTATGTGCGCTGAGATGGAAAGAAGCCTGTGAAGCCGGGGTGGCACCACCTGTCAATCTAGAAGCAACACACGAAAATGCCTTGGAGCTTATTCCGCTTGAGGTACTGAAAGCGCATCAACAATAATACAACTGGGTTTAAAAACACTTTCTAGCCAGAGTATTAAAGCTCTGCGCTAGAAGGTTACAGCTTTTGGCCCCCGACTTCATGATTCCTCTATTTTTAACTTGGAAAAAGCGTTAATACGCAATAAAACCAAGTTCACTAAACAATGATTCCCAACCAGAAAACGATACAATATAACATATCAACAAAAACAATAAGGAACTCCTATGCCAATGCGATTTCACTCTCAAGTATTGTCCATTGCACTTGCTGGCACCTTGACCATCAGTAGTCAGGCAACCGCACAAATAACACTGACACCAACTGAGCTACAGGGCCTTGATTACCAAAAAGCGCTCATTAATGGCAAACTAGACGCGAGTATTCCCACCCCAGACAGCATTCTGGGCTTTCCTGTAGGTCAAAAAGCGGCAACGCCAGCACAAATCACGGATGCACTAAAACAGTGGCAACAAGTTAGTGATAAAATGCAAATTGTAGAATATGCGCGCTCTCACGCAGGCAGACCCTTACACTATGTGGTTATTTCATCGCCTGAAAACCTAACAAACATCGATCGGATCAAGTCTGATATCGGCAAATTAGCAAACCCCAAAAACCTATCAACAACCGAAGAAAAACGCATTATAAACAGACTACCTGCGGTCGCCTGGCTTGCCTATACCATCCATGGCAATGAAGGGTCAGGCAGTGATGCAGGACTTGCAGCAATCTACCAGTTAATAGCCTCACAAGAAAAAGACATTCAAGATATGCTTGAAAAAAGCGTCATCATTGTCGACCCGCTTATGAACCCTGACGGTCGTGCGCGCTTTACTCAGGAGCTTCAGCAACGCCGGGGCGCGGCCCCCAATGTGGACACCCAATCGACGTTACACACCGACGCATGGAGAGCTGGCCGCAGTAACCACTACCTGTTTGACTTAAATCGTGACTTTATCTTGGGCGTTCACCCAGAAACACGCGGCATTGTTAAATCAATCAATGAGTGGAATCCACAGTTAATGATTGATGCACACGAAATGGGTCCAATGGACTCTTATCTATTTGGCTTGGCACGAGAGCCTGTAAACAAAAACTTGTCTGCAACAGGCAGGAAATGGGGAGGAATTTTCGCACAAGATCAGGCCCAAGCTTTTGATGATCAAAACTGGCCATACTACACAGGTGAATGGTTAGAAAACCTCTATCCGGGTTATTCAAGTTATGCCGCGTTCAGAGGCACTATTCATATTCTGTACGAACAAGCGCGCATCAAAGAAGATGGTGTCATGCAACCGAATGGCCGTATTGTGAGCTATGCAGAAGGGGTTGATAAACAACTTGTCAGTAGTCTGGTTAATGTGAAAACACTCATTAAACACTCAAAAGACATCTATCGCGACTTTGTCAGCGACAAACGTAAGCTCATCTCAAAAAACAGTCCATATGCTGACAGAACTTTTGCCATATTACCGTCTGAAAACCACCAGCGTATGGCCAAGTTTGTTGATTTAATGCAGTTGCAAGGTTTTGAAATGCACCAAACCACGCAGCCTATAGAAGTCAATAATGCCACTGATCAACTTGGCAACTCCGCCTCACACATACTCCCCACTGGCACTTTGATCATTCGCAATCGCCAGGCTCAGGGCCGCCTTGTCTCCACTATGCTGGAGTTTGATACAAAGATAGAAGACAGTGTATTAGTTGAAGAACGTCAGCGCGTGCTACGTGATGGCTCAAGTTTAATGTACGATGCCACCGCCTGGAACATCACCATGATGCATGGTGTTGAAGCCCTGACTATTCCAAAAGATATCAATGAAAATATCCGCCCTTATTCTGCACCGAAAAAACGTCCGGCAATGATTAAAAAAGCGAATGCCATTGGCTATGTGGTCAATGGTGCTGATGATGCCTCGGTCGGGTTTGCCGCTCGCTTAATGGAACGAGGGGTTACAACACGTATCCTTGACAAAGCAACGGTCCTGGATGGGGTAAATATGAGCCGGGGCACCATTGTTGTCTCACATTACGACAATGCGTTCTTTGCCGGTGATTTAGATGCGGTAATCGAGAAAACAGCACAGGAAATGGCTGTCACTGCTCATGCGGTAACAGGCGGTATGGGTAAAGGTGACTTGCCAGATTTTGGGGGCGAGCACTTTAAAGTACTGAATCAACCAAAAATCGCCATTCTTGGCGGCCATGGCATCAGCTCATTAGATTTTGGTGCAATTTGGCATAGCATAGACAGCAATCTGGGGATCCGCCATTCTCATATCGACTCAAATCGCTTTAATATCACAGACCTGAGACGCTACAACACTTTCATAGTGCCAACAACCTGGTACAACCGGCTGGGCCAAAGTGAGCTTTCGGCAATAAAGTCATGGACACAAAACGGTGGCACACTCATTGCCATAGATGGCTCAGTAGTCCCGTTTGTAAATAAAGATGCTCAATTCAGTCGGGTGAGGCAAATTCAGGATACCTTCGAAGACATAGCCGAATATGATGTTGCTTTACAAAAAGAGTGGTTGGCGCAAAAAGACGGTTACCCTGAGGTGAGTCTGGCCTGGCAGCACAATGTAGCAGAGTCGATCAACTACCCCTGGAGCAACGAAACAAAAACACCAAATGAAAAGCAACTGAAAAAACAAGATGACTGGCTTGCGCAATTTAGGCCAGCAGGCGCTCTGGTTGCCGCTCGTACCGACCAAAAACATTGGTTAACTTTTGGTGCCCCAAAAGTGATTCCGGTTCTGACTGCCCAAAACCCGGTTTTGATGGCCAAAGAAGGCGTGCAAGCGCCAGTGAGATTCGGTGCATATCAAGAAATGGAAGATAAAGAATGGAAAAAACGAGTGGACAGTAAAGCAGATAAACCGCTTAACCGCACAATAAACTGGGCAACGTTACCAGACAAACAAACTCTGACGCTGCGCATGAGTGGCCTGTTGTGGCCAGAGGCAAGCAAACGAATCGCCAACTCAGCTTACTTAACACGAGAGCGCCTGGGTAAAGGACAAATAATCTTGTTTTCCGGTCAACCTGCATTTAGAGGCTCAACCCTCGCAACCAACCGTTTATTACTGAATGCAATCGTATACGGTTCAGGCTTGGGTACGCACCAGCCAATCAAACGTCTTTAATACCCATACTTGACGCATATTAAAGGCAAAAACCCTGCAAGATTGTACTTGCAGGGTTTTCTAAAAAACGGCTACTCGGCCAAGGGTGGGTCTAAATTAACTATCAATGACTTCTATGACCTTCACTTTGCACCAGTGTGATTTATCACCTCTGTCTGCATACCAAATATTGACCTTTTTTTTGCCCATTAATGCAGCCAATGCCGACCCATGTACTAATGAACTGTTGGTCCATAACTCACAGGTCACTTCCGGGTTTTCGGGGTTGGGCCCGATCCTGCCACTGCCATTAATGTGCATCCACACACTCACAGAGTCATCGTTTGTTTCATATACTTTCAATGACGTCACCGAGGCATTTGACACAAGTCGCTCTGCCGACAGTACATCGCAGGAAATCAGTAAAAACAACATAAAAAACACATTCTTCATCGTATCTATCTCTTTTATTAGCCTCTCAAATAGAACACTATCAGTGTCCAAAACCCTAAAACTGACTTTCAGTTTCAAACTATGCATTCTGGCCTCTTTTGAGCCAAGTTACTGGCCTTGCGGTTGTTCATACCGCTTAGGTATTCTCCGCACACTCACATGACTAAACGCTGCACTATTGTATATTGAACAAATATTTGTTCAATATTTTATCAAGCTCGTCGGTCTTAAACGGCTTTCCTAGGTGATCATTCATACCAATACTCAAATATCTATCCACCTCGCTTTGCATGACATTGGCAGTTAACGCAATGATCTTAAGCGCTTCCTCACTGTAAGTTTCTCGCACAATGCGTGTAGCTTCCATACCATCCATTACCGGCATCTGAATGTCCATAAAGACCAGGTCGAACGCCCCATCACATGCCTTGATTTCATCAACGGCTTGCTGTCCATTTTGTGCAATCACAATCTCTATATTGAACCGATCAAGCAGTTTAGTAGCCACAATGCGGTTGATATCATTATCCTCTACCAGCAACACACGGAATGTTTGGGTCTGTGCAGTACCTGCGGTTTCGCCTGATAGCCTGGATGTCAGCTGATCATCCGTTGCCACGTCCTCGTTAGGGCTATCTGTAATAAACAGGCTGATCAAATCTCTTTTTAACAGAGGTTTATACAGTATAGGATAATCAACTTTAGGCGTTATACTTTGCTCTGTGTGTGCCGTGTAAATCACCACTTTGGCTGGTAGTATTGCAAGGGCCTCAAGTCGTTCCAATAATTCATTCGCTTCACAGTCGGGTAGCACCCAGTCCAGCAGTAACATATCAAATGTTTCGGTCGACAACCGCGCTTCGGCTTCCATCCCAGTGTGGGCACGCGCAACCGTCAGGCCAACTGAAGTGGCAATATTAACACTGACTTCCATGTATATTGGATCGTCTTCCACGATGAGTATTGAGCCGTCCAGCATAATTTTTTCATTTGTTTCAGTCGCCTGAGGGGCGTGCTCCAGTGTTGCCATCGGCAAGCGGACCATAAACGTTGAGCCAACACCTACTTCGCTGGTAACGCGTATCTCACCTTGCATCAGCTCAGCAAGTAATTTACATATCGTCAACCCCAGTCCGGTTCCTCCATAGCGCCGCGTGGTCGAGGATTCGGCCTGTGCGAAACGTTCAAACAATAGCGCGACTTTGTCCTGCTCTATGCCAATGCCCGTGTCGCTCACCGCAATTTCAAGCCAATCACTGGCTGCATCTTTGGGGTGCCTGTGTACCGCTAAAGTGATGGTGCCCTCTTCAGTGAACTTTGCGGCGTTAGAAGCAAAGTTAAGCATTATCTGATTAATTCTAACCGGATCGCCGACATACCATTCATTGAGGTTTGGGTCGATATCGAAAATTAACTTCACCCCCTTAGTATTGGCGATGGGCGTGATCAGCGACCGCAAATTATCCAGCAGCTCCTCAAACTGGAAGGGAATTTGTTCAATATTGAGTTTTTTGGACTCAATTTTCGAAAAATCCAGAATATCATTGATGATGGTGGTTAGTGCATTTGCTGAAAACCTCACTTTCTCCAGGTAATTCCTTTGTACGCTGGTCAATTCAGTGGACAAAAGAATATCCGTCAGCCCCATAATGCCATTCATCGGAGTTCTAATCTCATGAGACATATTTGAGAGAAATAAAGACTTGGTTTGGGCAGCCTGATTAGCCTGTTCATTGGCTTTCTTCAGGCCACTCATAAGTCGAAATAAGACGATTAAAATCAGCGTAAATACCAGCAGCAGAAACCAAAATACGGACTGTATCATCTGCCAGTAAACCCTATCGACCTGGTTGTTGAGTTGCTGTGTTTCCCGCAAAATAGCGGTAGATAAACTGCTGTTTTGAATTGGCACCAATAAATTTGAGGCCATCAGCGCATTTTCCAATATAAACTCTATATGCAAACGCATTACCCTGAAGGTACGTCCTTCCTGCTCAAGCTGGGTGAGTGTAACCATAGACTGCGCAAGTTGCTGACGAACCTGCTCAATGACCCTGTGCGAGTTTGTCACCTGAAGATTAGACACCAGTGCCGCACTTTTACTAACAATGAGCTGTGCCTGTGGTGAAAACGCGTCACTTTCCAATTCTTGTTTTGCAATGTAGCGGTAAGATGTTTTGAGCATAGAGGCGAGCTGCATGTATGTGTCAATGGCATCATGAAAGTGCGATATCGCTTTGTTCATCTCATCACTGAGCAGCTGCCGTGATACTAACTCATTATAAACACTTTCAAACTCAAGCTGCTTCTGTGCATGCTTGTCAAAGTGATAAATATTGCTGTCCATGGCTGACAGGGTCTCAAGCGACAACTCGGTTGTGGCTCTGTTGAGCCGCTCTTTCAATGCCAGTGTAGCCTGTACGTCCCGTAGTTGATGGTATTGGTCAATTGCGTTTGAGCCGAGCCACCAAATCAGCAATAGGGTAATCCCTTCAAGTATGTATTTCACTCTTTCAATGACCTCGGTAGTTCCCCTGAAAAGGCATGCAGCAAGGCTTCCAGATCAGCGGTATCCTCCTCGCTGAGTTCTAAACCCAACTGCCCTCGTGCCATCAGCCTTATTGCATCAGACAAATTAGCCACTGAACCATTGTGAAAATAAGGCTCGGTATTGGCGACGTTGCGTAGACTTGGGACTTTAAATACAAACCTGTCCTGCTCGTTACGGGTTAACTGATAACGACCAAAGTCATTTAGCAATTCATTGGGCATACGCTCCAGACGACCCATTTTTTGATAGATATTACCGCCAATATTGCGACCCTGATGGCAGGTCACACACCCCAGTTCAACAAATTTACGATAGCCGCGCTGTTGTTGTGCCGTTAAGGCGCTCTTGTCTCCAAGCAAGTAGGCATCAATGGGGGTATTTTCAGATACCAGTGACATTTGGAATGCAACAATGGCTTTAGTGATATTTTCGGGTGTGATCCCTTCATCTGACACCGCACTGAAACTGCTGACAAAGTGCGGCTGCTGTTGAAGTTTTGCAATGACCTGAGACCAGTTACTGGCCATCTCCAATGGGTTATGAATAGGTAAAGGCAACTGACTGGTCAGGTCGACACTTCGCCCATCCCAAAACTGCCTGAAATTAAACACTGCGTTGATCACGCTCGGGGCATTACGGCTGCCCAGTTGCTGATTTATCCCAACGGATACCGGAAACCCATCGTCTCCTCCGTTGTACAAATCATGACAAGATGCGCATGAGGTTGTGTTGTCCGCTGAAAGCAATGGGCTTTTAAACAGTGCTTTACCAAGCTGGACCCAGCCAACATCATACTGTTCAATGCGTGGCAGAGGCTGAATCGCGGCATCGACCCATTGCGTAGAATAGGTGACCAACTCCATGCTTTTGTTCACCGCGGTGTCACGCCCGCGACTGCCATCGAATAAATGAAATTGTATTGCAAGGCTGAAAAACACAGCCGCCAGACCACCGAATACAATCACCACATAGTTGGTACTCATACAGTTCATATCCCTGAAGCGTTTCTCAGGCCCCGACAATGAAAGTAAGTATAGACCACTCAAACAAAAAACTTTCCAAGCGACTGAGATATAACCAGCAAGACTCTGCTATGAGGTTAAGCAAGATAAATGACCTCAATCGCCCGTGTTTTCGGGAAATAAATATTACGCGACAAATGGCCGAACTTATCAAGAAAACTCGTAAACAAATGAATTTAAATGGTGCGGAGCAAAATACCCTGCTCTACTATGTGAAATAAACACCCGCTGTTATGGCTACACCGGGGTAAAGCCCCGGTTATCTGGTAAGGTGTTCGCCCTGTCGTTGAGCGTGTATGACCGCCATAAAGTCGCGCGCGCCAAAACAGCGGAAACGGTAAAAGCCATAAGGTGTTGTCAGTACAATAATATCGGTCAAAAAGCCTGGCTCAAGGCTCATGTCCATAATATGTGATAATGGTATGGACAATGAGTAATCCCCTTTATGAAAAAGTATGTTTATCAGGTTGGGAGAGAACTTGATGTGGTGTCGGGTCAGTAGAACAACGCCTCCTACCCAAAGCCCGTGATGAGCTTTACGATACTTATTAAGCGCCGTTTCTGCTGCCCAGTCATGAAAGTGTATATCCTCAAGATAAGTCAGGCCATCTGCCAGCTTGAAATCTGCAGCAGCATTTTCAATCAAAAAGTTACAGAGCTTTTTGGCAACGGGTTTGTCAGACATCTGAGTTCCTTTCATATATCACAATTAACTGGACGGAATTTTTCCATACATAATGTACTGCGGTCCTGCAGGTCCACCCAAGTACTTATCATCACAAACTGCCAGCCCGGCTTTTAAATAACAAGCGTAAGCCCCCGGGTTTTGACAATTAACCCCCAAATACAACCATGGGTAAGACGCATAATGGACAGACAAATAAGCAAGCAGCGCTTTTACTGCTGCAGTCCCCAGCCCTTTGCCCTGGTACTGTTTATCAATTACAAATGCACGTAACCCCAAAGCGCCAGCCGGGCAATACTCATATTTTTTGTCATAAGCCAAATCGAGCTTAAAGTAACCAATCAGGGTATCATCACGCCTGATCACATGTCTGTGTGTGGTGTCACATTCGTCTTCTAAAAACTCATCTGAAGTGCCTGCAAAACGGATCTGTTCTGGTGCCAGTTGTATCCTTTTAACAGCAGCTATATGTGATGGAGACAATTTTTCAATGACAACCATACCTATCCTTTTATCGTTATGACCTATCAGTCTCGAGTGTATTTAACACCAATTTGGGAACAAAAACAGTATCTAACAATTGCTCAGAGATCAAGCAAACCGGACGATTGAGTATCACACACTTACACAGCGCTGAATCATATGATGGGTTTAATTGGGCTGAAATGGCAGATCTGCCTTTATTGCATGCACCGGGCATGCAAAAGAATAGAGTACTTATATCTGCACTTATTGGTTCCCCAGCTGCTTCAGAAATGCCAGTTTTTGTCGTTCCTGTTCAGTGGGTGTATAGGGCACTCTGCTCAATTCAGATAGATCCACGCCATCAAGCATATAGGTATCCACGTTGCTGCGGCCATAGCGGGCTTTCTCCTGTGGCGAACCAGACATACGCTCTACCACAAAGGTTGTCAGCTTAAGTGCTGAAGCCTGTTGCGGCAGGACGCTTTGGTGGATCTTAAGTGGCAATAATTGCGTTCCTTCACTCAGGCGTTTTCTCGCCACAACATGAGACAGTGGCTGATCACCCGAAAACAGGTTGGCCCTGATCCGATAGATCCCGGCCTCCTGGACTTTAAGCCTGGCATATACAAGCAGATCACTCCCCTGTACCTGCGGCTGTTCCAGGTTAAGTAATTCGGCACTGGGTTTCATATAGTGGATCTGCGCCACCAGTGGAATTTCGTCTCCTCTGACGTGAGCACGAACAGTCAGTTGCAGTTCCCGGGGAAACGTTTTCTTTCCCTTAATACGCGATGTGTAGCTGCCTTCTTGCTCTATCAGACTTTGAGTAGTCAGCACTTTATTGCTGTCGACTTCGCTGACCGTTACTGTGGCGCTGTATATATCGCTGCCCGTTAGCACTAACTCTATCGGCTCTGGGTATACGAAACGATACTGACTGAGTTTGAGTGTCAATACCTCGTCTATATTCTGCGTCGGGATAGTGACAGGATAAAAATGATTAGGCGAGAGTCTGTCAGCATCTGCCGCTGTTAATGGCTGCGAATAGGGCGCAAACTGCAATTGCTGTTCATAATGCTGAGCAATGTGTTCTGCGGCTTCCGTCATTTGCACGGGAATATGTCTGTCTCGTTTTTGCTCGGGTGTTGTTTGTGGCGCCACCTCAGCAGCTGCTTTCGCTTTTTTAACAAGTGGCGCTTTCGCTGGCGTGTTTTTGTTAGTGTCGGTTTGAACCTGAGCAGGCTCAGCGTCACCGCTGAGCCACCAGTAACCAAGCCCGATTGCCACAAACATCAGAATAATGAACATCCGGGGCTTCATACCTTTCTCTCCTATTGCATCGCATTAAGCATTAGACGAGACAGGCTGTTATTCCCTGAGTTTTCAACGTAACGATAGGTACTCTTCCAGAACCAGGCACCCGTTTCTTCGGTGTATGTATTGAAGCTTACAGTGTTACCATCAAGCAGCTGTCTGCTAGTCTGAGCGGCGGTCACTTTGCCTTCTGCACGGTCATTGATCACAGAGAAATGGTCGTAGTTATCGCTCATCAACATTGGGTAGTGATATGGCATGAACCCACTAACAGCATCACTTTGAGACGCGATTTTTCCGCTGGTAGCGATACTTGTGCTACAGCTGCCAAAATCGTCAGCACGGCTTGCGCCACACGCTGAGTGTGTTGCAACAACACTATCGTCTGTACCTTTCAGGAAAAGCTTGGTTGCACCCAGAAACAGTGTGCCATCCGCAACAAAACGCAGTCTTGGTGTTCTTGCTTCAGGTAGCGCAGCTATTTGTCTGGCATTGTTCACTTTCAGGTCATTCAGTACACCTAACCGGCCTTCTACAGAGCCACCCAGCCAGGCTCTGATCGCCGCTTCAAGAAGTGGGTTCAGACCAGCAGTTCCCTGTGCGACACTGACAGCCAGGTCGGCCAGCTCACTACCACCACCGGCTCCGGCAATGTCAAAGGTGGCAACAATACTCAGCGGCGTAAGACCAGCATTTTCCAGCCAATTCGCCTGATTGTCCAATAAGTAACGCGCAACCAAATCGCCCGTAGAATGCGTAACAAGAATACAACCAGGCTGACAGGTTCCCTGTTGTGACATTTGTTTTAGTTTTGGCCAGACATAGTCACTGGCTATCTTGCCTTCAATGCGCTCTAATGCAGGCCAGTCAATGCGAACATCAGCATGTTGGCCCCAGAATTCTGACCAGTATGACTCACCATCGCCCGTTACATCAATTGGGTAACCAGAGGTTACTTGACTGGTCTGAAGACCATGAATAAGAACAACTTTGTAACCACTTGCAAACGTATTAAATGCCACCGAACTCAGCAGGAAAAGCCAAGACAGGCGCAGGTAGTATTTGATTTTGTGCTGCATAATTTCCTCTTTAATCCTATTAAAATCATTGTGTTCTGTGACCAGCCTTCAGATTTCTATCCGCTGGCAATCTGCCATACCACGACACTACCTACTGGCGTAATTGCACAAATATGACACTCATCTGACGTCTGACCTTTTGGTAAAGCGAATAATAAGCTAATGAGTATATGATCAAAAATCAACCATAAAATGAATGAAAATTAAACTTTTGTTAACGTATGTAATTTGGGGAATAATATATATGAGGAAAGTTGATGTACTTTTTATTGGCAGAAATCGTTACACAAGCACACTATGCTGAGCCGGCTAACCGGCTACCTCGACTCTGTCACGGCCATGAGATTTGGCCAGATACAGGGCCCTGTCAGCCAGCTCAATAAGCGTTTGCCAGGGTGCGCCTTCTTTATGTAGTGCAATACCAAAACTGGCAGTGATTTGTCTGATGGGGTTACCTGTTTTCTTATCCTTTACCGAGAGTTTTCGAATATCCTGGCGGATCATATTAGCAAAGCTGACCGCTTCACTGACACTGCTGAGTGACAATGTCAGACAAAACTCTTCACCACCGTAGCGATAAGCATCACCACGACCTTGCGCGTGGTGCGCCAACTTTTCAGCCACTTTACGAAGAATATCGTCACCTTTTTGATGACCAAAGTCGTCATTGAATTGCTTGAAGTGATCAATATCTACAAACACCAAGACCTTTTGCTTACTCATCGGATGAGTGCAGAAATTGACAATATCTTCGTCAAATTTACCACGATTCAGCAGGCCGGTGAGCTTATCTGTGTTGGCCTCTCGTTGCGACGCAAACAGTGCTTCTTTTAGTAATTTGATTTCGTCATAGGCCACCTCCAGCTTATTCTGAAAACCCAGTGCATTTTGCTGCATCATGACCGCTTCTCGAGTCAATCTGGATACATACTCCAGTACTTCGTCGTAAGCACGAGGATCCTGCTCAGAGCCCTGCCTTTTCAAATTGTGCAATCCATAGTGGCATTCAGATAAAAACGCGGAAAAATCCTGTGACGTCTCCAGTGTTTGCGAAATTTCACTCTGAACTTGGTCTATGGTGCCCTGAAATGAATGAGATATTTCATGAAACAATGCCAAGTCTTGTTGTGAAAGATATTTATCAAACAACTCTCTGGCTAAATGAGGGGGGCAACTCTGATAGCGCGCCAAAATCTGATCTAACTCTACATTCAATTCAGGTTGTGAGCCCACGACGTAGCAGTAGCAAATCGAATAATTTAACGGAGTCAGCGGGATCCGATAACGGATCATGATCGGCAAAGCCTGTTTCAGGTAGTGCGCAGAGCGCGTCAGTGTTGTGTCAAATTCCATATAGGTCCGTCAAGCCACATTGTCGGGGCAATGTTTTATTGTTTAATTATTGTTCTACTTTTGGAGCCAAGCGAATGCAATACTAAATAATTAGAAAAAATTAATCAATGATATCGTGTCATTTACAATTAAATTCATGTTACCTTTGCTAAAACATAAAGTATTCTCGCGATTAGGTTCAGGAAATATATTATTCACCGCCCCATACAAAGTAGATAAAATGTATTTAATTAAGGAACACCCCAACCTTAATTGTTGCTTATTACCATATAATGAATTCTCATTTACTCAACACTAGCCGTGCTGATAACACAATAAACAAAGTACCTATTTAAATACAACAAAGAAACCTTTCGTCGACATAGCTTATTGAGATATGTTGTTAATCATCCCGCCTGAGATCATTAAATAACCCCAGTTGCCAGGGGCGCATCGCCATGAATAACCCCACACTCTGACGCTTGTTCAGAGGTAACCGTGCATCCTGTTGGTTAAGCTGAGCAACTTCTTTGGTGAGCTGCTCAAGACGACGCCGTACCACACTGATGGTGGCATCACTGTAGCTTCCGCGTAAATAAAACCGAAAACTATCCTCACGGTTAAAATCTCCCTGTAAGAACTTGGTCAACACCTGTTGTTCGATAAACCGCTCAAGCGGGCCGCCGGGGATCCAGCGAAAATCCTGGGCTACTAAAGATTTATAGCGATTGTTAGGCAACAGCTGGATCATATTCAGATTATCTAATCGCGCCAGCAAGCGAATGCACTCCAGTTCATCTATCTGATACTGAGCAATGATGTCTTCAAACTGCCAGCCATCACGAACGCACACAGCCACCAAAAACAGTTTCGGATTCTCCATCAACTCCTGCTCCTGTGCCTGCGTGAGCTGGCTGACCAGTGACTGCTTTTGCTCTCCAAGTGCAAACAAGTCCGCCAAAGACAATTGCATCAGCTCACAGATCTGTTCAAGTCGTTGCAGGCTGAACTGCTCGCTGGCAAAAACCCGCTTTACATTGGCCTCGCTCATATCCAGTGCATTGGCAACCTCTTTATAGGTCAGTTTGTGCTGCTTCAATAGCTGTTTAAGTGTTGAAGTAATTAATGGGATCTGGCTCAAAGTATTAAATTCCTATACCTAAAGTCTCTAATTACTATACATATTAAATTTGAGTATACAAATTTAATCCCTCCGGTAAATTGGAAAGCAAGTCAACGCAAACCACACGGTTT
This sequence comes from Pseudoalteromonas rubra, assembly GCF_005887095.1. GTDB lineage: Bacteria > Pseudomonadota > Gammaproteobacteria > Enterobacterales > Alteromonadaceae > Pseudoalteromonas > Pseudoalteromonas rubra_E. The sequence goes on from NZ_PNCI01000068.1 coordinate 22,242, forward strand.
GCTTACCAGGAGGGAAAGATATGACTCACTTACTTCGTTCAGTTTTATGCACAGCACTATTAAGTATGGTTTGTACGCAGGCAGTGGCCAATGACAGCCATGCATCACAGGCCAGCTATCATGGCAGTCAGGCCAGTAAGTACAGTGCACTTAGCGTAGGTGAAAGCGCAGTTGAAGGCGCAACGGTGTCTATGGTTGCAGTTGCCATCCCCGTTGCAATAATCGGGTTCAGTGCAATCTCAGTTGGTATGGCCAGTACCCGGGCCGCGGCAGACTTATCTGACGCCGCCAGCCCAAAACCTTTGCCTATTTGTGACGATGTATTAATTGCAGGACCTGCACCGGCACAAGCCCTTAACGAGGAGCTGTAATGATGAACTGGATACAAGGATTGTGCGTGGCCGCAGCAATATGTGCCAGCACACATACGATTGCAGGCAGCCAAAACAGTGGCGAAGCCCGCTTTGAAGCTAACCAGATTGCTCAGTTTGCCAAACAGGTTGAGCGCTACAGCGCACAACAAGGCGCGCACGTATTTGTTATCGGCCGGGTCGGTCGTCCCGAGGGCGACTTACCTGAGGGCATTGAATTTACTCATGTTGCACTGGCGGTCTACTCCGAACTAACGACCACAGAGGGTGAGAAAAAGCAGGGTTATGCCATTCATAATTTATATCAGCTAAGCGACGACCCCGGCACTAGCCAGCTGATAGTAGATTACCCGACAGACTTTTTCTGGTCAGTGCATGATCTCAAAGCGGCCATTGCAATACCCACGCGGGCATTGCAACAAAAGTTGCTGGATGCATTTGCGCAGGGAGTACCAGCCAAGGTCCATAACCCGCGCTACTCAGTGGTAGCCAACCCATTTAATAACCAGAAGCAAAATTGCACCGAGCATACACTGAATGTGATCAACGCGGCTTTATATAACACCACGGACATGGCACAGCTTAAAGTGAATACGCGGGCCTATTTTGAGCCGCAAACACTCAATGTCAGCCGCTTTAAACTGGCGCTGGGCTCATTCTTTAACGATGGGATCGACAGTAGTGATCACCAGGGTAAGGTGAAAACCACCACTTTTACCTCTATTGCCCGATATCTCAAGAACAATCAGTTGCTGGCCCACAGTACCGTGCTGACGCCGGATGGCCCGGTTGAATTGAAATACCCGCTTTAGGAGAAAAGATTATGACGCATTCAATCCCATATGCACCAAGTAAAGCTTTTAAACTGGCCTCTGTAGCAGCCCTGTTGATTGGTATTGCCTGTTACCTGATTGGCCTGTTCAACGCACAAATGGCCTTAAATGAAAAAGGCTATTACCTGATTGCCCTGCTGTATGGCCTGTTTTCTGCGGTATCACTGCAAAAGTGTATTCGTGACCGGCAGGAGCAAATCCCAACCTCAAACATGTATTATGTCTTGAGCCTGGCTTCCACCCTTCTGGCCATAGCACTACTGGTATTTGCCCTGTGGCGCGCCGAACTGCTGCTAAGTGAAAAGGGCTTTTATGGTATCGCGTATTTGATGAGCCTGTATGCCGCAATTGCCGTTCAAAAGAACGTCAGAGATAGTCAAGGCTTAGTGTCAGATACTCCTGCACCAACCGCGAATAGCACGGAAGGCGAGGAGTAAGCAGAGATTATAAGGCCGCACAGTGCGGCCTTATAACATATAAGGATTTTCTCCTCTTGATTCATTACCGTCAGCAGGCGCCAGCTGCAAATTCTCAAGCTTATCCAGGACCTCAGAGAGTTGCGCCCGCAACTCCGTATCATTACCCTGCTGTGACGCCTGATGCATTTGGCTCAGCAGCTCAGTGACCGCTGCTAACGCCTGAGCGCTGGCATCATCACTGTAGTTATCTACCTGTACATTAGCCGACTGAATACGTGCCAGCTGCGCCGTTAATTCGGCGATAAGTACCTGCTGGGCATCACTTTGTTTCATCTGTTCAGACTGTTGCTGATTGCTCAGTGACGCCAACACGTTATCCAGCGCGCTTTGATAATGTGCTAACCCTGCAACGGACTGCGCCAGTGCATTCGATATATCCTGAGCCTGAGCCGACATGTTGGTTTGCTGCTGCCTGAGCACTGAGTCCAGCGCTGAGAGCAGCGTAGCCTGATTGCTGGCAGCAAGCTTATCGCTTTGAGCCATTGCCTGACCGATCGTCTCGCTCAGTGTCTGCACCAGCTCACTTTGCCCTGACTGTTGATAAGCCACCAGCACTTCGAGCACTTCTTTGAGCTCAGCCTGCCCCTGACGAGTGGCACTGTCACTGTTCTGCACCGCCGAGTTTATTGTCTCAGTGATGGTCTCCAGCCAGTGCGGTAAGTGCTGGTTTTGCGCCTTGTGCTGTTCAGTAAGTTGCTCCAACGCCGTCAGGATGGCTGGCTGCTCAGCCTGTCGGGACAGTTGTTGCAGCTGTGCGGTCACGCCCTGTTCACCAAGAATGGCTCGCAATCCTTCAAACTGCTCACTGTAATTGTGACTTAACTGTGATTTATCCAGACGAGAGGCTATCTGTGACAACGCACCGCTCACTTCAGCTAACTGCTCAACCGCCAGCAATGCCGGACTTCCCGCGTCATTAGCCCGATTAAGGCGCGCATAGTCCGCCTTGATCTGAGCCCAGCGCTCATTTTCCTGTGCTGTCAGGGTATTGCGCAATTCTCCCAGTTTAAGCAGGTTTTCTTCACTGCCCTTACTGAGTGTTTGTGCTTCTCCCCGATAGTGATCCTGGATCAGGTTTTCCAGTTCGTCCTGATTCATGGCGGCGACTACCTTTTCGGCCATTTTGTTCATGTTGCGGTAACTGCCCTGCAACTTAAATGGTGGCTCAGTACGATAATTATCGTCCTGCGCAGCCGAGGCAATATATTGGGCGTTTACTTTAAGCACGGTTTCGCGAATGACCAGCAGCTTCTGAAGTACCGCTGTAATTTCATTCGCCTGGGCCTGAGAGTAACCATATTCCAGCTCGTTCAGAGAAATGTCTTCCCCTTGCGCAATGCGCACCAGCTTGTACAAATCAGCCATATTGCGGTTTGCCAGTGGCGCCAGCACGGCATTGGAAGTGAGTGCGTTCTCCACAAAGCTCATGGCAAACTCTTGCTCGCACCCGGCCAGTGTATCGCCCAGGTTGTAAATGTCAGCCCGGTTCGCCAGCATGTCGGGGATCTTAAAGCTTTCACCCGATTCGGTATACGGGTTACCCGCCATCACCACCGCAAACTTTTTACCACGCAGATCGTAGGTTTTACTCTTTCCATTCCATACCCCGTCAATGCGCCTTGAGCCATCACACAGCGAAATAAACTTCTGTAAAAACTCCGGGTTGGTATGCTGAATGTCATCCAGATAGAGCATTACGTTGTTGCCCATTTCGAAGCTCTGGTTGATCTTATCTATCTCTTTGGCGGCTGTCGCATTGATCGCCTGTGACGGATCTAAAGAGACCTGATCATGGCCAATAGACGGGCAGTTCACCTTAACAAAGGTCAGCCCCAGACGGTTTGCCACATATTCAATCAAAGTGGTTTTACCGTATCCCGGCGGCGAGATCAGCAACAACATGCCCATTAAGTCGGTACGCTTAGCACTGCCTGAGGCACCGATTTGCTTGGCCAGGTTATCGCCAATGATCGGAAAATAGACCTTATCAATGAGCTGGTTACGCACAAATGAGCTCAGCGGTCTGGGCTTAAACTCTTCCAGTTGCAGGCGCGATTTTTGCGCCTGCAGCACGTCCGCTTTTAACTGCTGATAGCGCTGATATGCAGGTAAAGCCTGCTCAATGTAAGCACTGGTACGGGCCAAAAACTCAGCATAATCAAGCGCCAGAGTCTGCTCTTCAATATGCAGGTGTTGCCCCATTAAACCGGATACGTGCGTCTGCGTCTGAACATCCTGCACCTGATAACTGAGTGCCTGGTGTTCCACCAGCAACAGGTAACTCGCCGCTTCAATCTGACAATTTAGGCTCGCATTGTGTTGCTCGCCATAAGCGCTCAGCCAGCCGGAAGCCAGACGGCATTTTTCTGACAAGCTGGTTAACTCAGCAAAGGTCTCTTGCAGCGTCTGCCAGAAGCCTTTGGCTTTCGCCATACTCTGGAACTGCTCCGCCAGTTTACGTGCCTCTGCCTGCACTTCAAACTGTGGCAGGCTGTTACTGCTTGCCAACACTTGAATGAGATATTCAGCGCTCAGCTGCGCAGAATACTGTGCCAGACTCGTAGTGTAATCACCCAGCTGCGCTGCAAAATCACTCATCTGCTCACTTAGCTCACCAATCAGTAACTGGTTAAAGCGTGGATCGTTCAGCGTCGTGGCCATCAGTTGCGCCTGAGTCGCTTGCTGCTGCAGCGGCTGTAATTTCTCACGCTCTAACGCAGAGACAAACAGCTGCGCCATCACCCGGCAGCTGGCCGGATAGATCAGCAACCCCAGCTCGCTTTGCTGTTTCAGTAACACACTCAGGATCTGGGTCGCATCAAAGTCATGAATGCCTTTTTCATAGCCTTCCTGATATCTTGGCTCAGCAAACGCTTGCACTAAGGTTAGTAACGAGTCATCTTGCAGTGCACGCTGCAGCTGTTCCATCGACAAGTCAGACTCACCTCGTTGCGCCGCACGCAGGATCTGCGCTGCCAAAAACTCACCGCGATAAATCTCTGCACTTTCGGAAGGCAAGGTTTGCGCCCAGTAATCCGCAGCCTCTGCCAACTGTGAACGGGCTTGCTGATCGGGAATAACATCGAAGTACTCGGTCCCGGTCAGGTGCAGCATTAACTCGTCATCACGAGGCAACAACGTCAGGTCCAGCACCTGTTTATTAACACTAAAGCCATGCTTGCCGATTTTGACGGTTTTGCCGCCATCGCTATAGATATCCTGTTTATCTCTGAGCGAGCGGATCCCCTGATCTTTACTGGCTTTGAGTTTAGCAGCAATGTCATCAGCTTTAACCTCGTCGCCAAGCTCTTTTAGCTCCTGAGTCAGACTGCGCAGCTTACTGATCATAGGATCAGAGGCAAAATAACTGTTTATCTGGTCCAGCTCGGTAAAGCTTTGGGTGCGCCGGCTTACCCCCTGTAAAATCCGCTCGGCTGCGGTTGCCAGATTCAGTGCCCGACGTTGGCGTTCGTCAATCAACTGCTGTTTATGCGCTTCAAAGCTTTCGTAAACATCATCCCGCTTTGCCAGGATCTCACCCAGAAACTCATCGTACTCACTGAACTGAGACTCCAGCTCCTCAAGTTGTATTAGCAATCGAGATAGCTGCTCGTCACATTGTTCAGGCGTTTTAGCGGCGCTCAGGGCGCTGGTGATGCTCTGACTGAACAGCTTAAAGCGCGCGGCAAACTCGGCCTTGGCCTCAACACTCCCGAGGCTTTTACGGCGGATCTCGACGGCCGCTTTAGCACGGTTAACCAGCGCATAGACGCCACTCACATCTTCAAGAATTTGGGTTCTTACCCGGCTGTCTTCAATCTCCAGATCCAGCATAGTGTGGTTGAGCAGATCCAGCTCGCCGCCCAGCGTTTCCAGAGAGCCGAGATACCCTTTGAGCTCAGTGACACTGTCGCTTTGCTCACTTTTCTCATTAATCTCCTGCAACTGCTCATGATACGGCGCCAGTGCTTTATCCTGCTGCAGGAAAGTCGCCGTGGCATGGCTGAGTATGCGAGTCTGCTCATCAATACTGCTTTGAATGGTGTTGAGTACATCCAGATTGATGAATTTCACTTCCTCCAGACTGATCACTTTCCCTTTGAGCAGTTTCAGCGCATCCAGACTGGCCACAAACTCACTGGCCAATTTAAAGCTGTCGGGGCGTACCTCACGCAGTACCTGATGGCTTTCCTGTTCAATATCCGCTTCGGCCTCTCGGGCACTTTGCTGGATCTGACTGACTTTTTCAAACTCGTCCAGCACCTGCTCTGAGGTTTCAAAGATGTCATGCAGCTGCGAATTAATGGTGCTGAAATCCGCTTCTGCCAGCCAGTGGTAACGGTCAAGTATGCCACGGGTATGAGAGATCAGATCTTCGTAATGAAAGACACTGGGGTTTTGTTCACTAATGGCCTTACAGACACTGTATAAATCAGAGATGGCCCTGACCAGATCCGGATTACCTATACGGCCAAGACCGCTTGTGGGTGCCGGCGCATTGGCGGCAAACTCTGCCGAACAAAAGGGACTTTGCCAGATCTGGATGGGGTGAACCCGCTCGGCTTCTTCCTGCTCTGCTTTAAAAGTCAGCGTTAAGCCGTCTTCATAAATGCCATAGCCATGACAATAAATGGGGTTTTGCAGGTTCTTTTCGATGATGTTGTAAGCAAACAGCGCATAACGACCTTCGGTAGGCTCATAGAACACGTACAGTACGTCTTCACCATTAGGCGATTTCAGCTGACGATGAAACTCCAAATCCTCTATTTTTTCTTCAAAATAGCGCGTCTGTCCGGATTGCAAATAGTATCCACCCGGGAAAATAATACCGTGGTCTTCAGGTAACTGAACACACGCCTGACCGATGGCATCCTGTCTCACTACCTGTTGACTGCGGCAATTATAGATAAAGTAACGCCACTGCTTTTCGCGATAGGGTAATACCCTGAGCAGGATCAGTTCCCCCACCTGAGCATAATACAACTCACAGTCTGCCAATGACTGATTGCTGTCTTCCACCGGCTCGCTGTAGATGCCTTCGCCAGTTTCCGTATTGTTCTCTATTTTGATAGTCAGGTCGCCACCAACGGTTTCGACAAACACTTTGTCGAGCACATTAATGTGCGGGTGTCGGCCTTCCTCATGCTGGGCACGGTCGGTCTTAATCCATTCAAAATCAAAACCGCTGTGCGCTGAGATGTCTCGTTCACCACGGTTGTCGATATAGTCGAGCGTATTGTCCGTGGCAATTTGCCAGCGGAATACCCTGACATCACTCAGCCTGTCGCCAATCTGGAACAGCGCAAACAGCTTGCCGCCCTGTACAAACAGGTGCTGCAAACAGGTTTCTTTGTAATAGGTATAAAGCTCTTCAAAGTCACGCAAAAAGCGGGCGTCGGTCAGAAACTTGGTCTCTGAAGGGTAAGGCTCAACCTCATAGTGGTCATCCTGCTGCACCAGCTTTTGCACACTGAATACATCACTGACGTGGGTGCTTTGCTTCAGGCCCATAAAGACGTTGTATGCAAAGATCAGTTTGTCGCCAATCAGTACTATGTCTCTGGGAATACAATTGTGCTCAGTGCGAACCCGGGCACGGCCCTGTACTTTCAGCTCAGTGCTGCCAAACGCATCAATACGTTGGCTATTGAGGTCATCCACCTGAGTGCGTAGCTCACTACCAAAGTTGCTCAGACGGCGCTTTATCAATTGATAGGAGCCCTGCTCCAGCGCGCTGTGTGATGCAGTGTCCTGGCTTGTTGGTTCCGTCATATCACTTTCCTGTAATCATATCCGGTGCGCAATACCGGTTAGCTATCACGCACCTTAAAAAACATTGGGGCAGCGCCCCAGCGCAGGCGGTTATTCCTGTGTTGTGTTTTTAGCTGAATTACCGTTCAGTGAATTGCCAAGCAGGCTAAGCAATTGCTGTTTTTCGGCATCTGAGGTGTTGCTTAACTGCTGGAAAAACTTACTCATATTGATGTTCTTCAGGGTCTCAGACGAAGCATTGGCACCTGCCAGCACGCCTTTGAGGTCATCCATCAGATTCCGCTCACCGTTAAGGTGGTCTTTAAACACGGTCTGCATTGTCTGGCTTTCGTTAACCAAACCATCGATGGATTTACCCAGTGTGATGGCGTTCATAAACTGATTGAAGAACTGACCGTCACCCCCCATAAAGTTGATGTCTGCATCGCTCAATGCCTTAGCCAGCACTTGTGCCTGGTGAGCTGCAATTTCTTTGTTCGCTTCCAGCTGTGCCAGCGTCAACTCTTTTTGCTGGTTCAGTTGCAGCGTAAAGCCTTCGTAGTCACGGGCATCTTTATCCATGGCGTTCAGAGCCTGTAGTTTCTCTTCCAGACCTTTGGCTTCGGCTGACATTCTGCGCTCAAGGTTAATCGCTTCCGCTTCACCCTGTTTCTCCATCGCATCTGCCATGGCAGTTTGTACTTCGGCATCTGCCAGGCCAATATCGCGCTTACCGTGCGCTTCTGCTTCCATCTTCTGCTGTAGTACTTTGGCGTCTGTTTCACCCTGCAATGCATTTGCTTGTGCTTTTGCCTTGATCACGTCAGCTTCCGCCAGACCTGAAGCAGCCGCTTCAACCTGCATTGCCTCTGCCAGAATTTTCTTCGACTCAGCCTGCTGGTTTGCAATACGCAGCTCAGCTTCAGCCATTTTTTCCATTTCACGGGCTTTAAAATCAGCAGCCTGCTCTTGTGCTTTTGCCGCTTCAATGTCTTTCACCAAAGCTTCCTCTGCTTCAGCCTGGGCACGGATCACAATGGCTTGCTTGTCACGCTCGGCAGCCGCCAGTGTCTGCACGTCTTTAATACGCTCTTGCTCTTGGGCTACGGTTTTCTCAACCGCAACACGGTCACGTTGCACATCTGCAATTTCTTTACGCTCCACTTCCAGCGCTTTTTCTTTGTTAATGCGCAGGATCTCGGTTTCTTTTTCACGCTCAATGACTTCAATTTCACGCGAACGGGCGACTTTTTCTTCTTCAATGGCCAGCACACGCAGACGATTTTGCTCAGCAATATCGACTTCACGCTGCCTGTTCTGCTCTGCAATCTGGATTGCTTCATCGGCTTTAAGGCGCGCTTCTTCAGACTTCAGGCGCTCTTCTTGCTTGACGCGCTCAGCTTCTGCTTCTTCGCGTGCCTGAACGGTTTCAATCTCACGCTTTTGCTTCGCTTTGGCATCTTCTTTCTGACGCTCAATTTCCAGCGTTTTTTCCAGTGCCGCCTGATTCTGGATCTCTATTTGCGCCTGCTCGTCACACTTTAACTGGTTGGTTTCAACGTTTTGCGCTGCGGTTTTTTCAGTGATACGACGAATACCTTCCGCATCGAGAATATTGCTCGCATCCAGTTTATGGATTGAGGTTTGTTCCAGATAATCGATGGCCACATCTTCTAATGTATAGCCCGACAGGTCCTGACCAATCACTTCTTTGATGCTGTCGCGGAACTCATTGCGGTGCGTGAACAACTCTTCAAAGTTCATCTGCTTACCCACAGTTTTCAGTGCTTCAGAGAACTTGGCTTCAAACAGTTCTTGCAGTGTTTCCGGCTCAGACGCGCGAGCACACCCCACCTGTTTTGCAACCCGCAGTATGTCTTCTTTATTTTCGTTCACACGGATATAAAAGGTAATGGCAATGTCGGCACGAATGTTGTCTTTACAGATCAAACCACTGCTGTCGCGGCGCTCCAGCACCATGCGCTTGGTCGAAATGTCCATCACTTCCATCTTGTGGATCACCGGATAAACAATGCCGCCTGTAGTGGTAACATCTGGCTCATTCTTCATTTTATTGATGATCAGGGCATGGCCTTGTTCCACCTTACGATAGAATTTACCAATCAATAAAATGACAGCAAAAATGACGACTATCGCTGTACCAACGATAGTCAAAACAGGTCCAAGGTTATTTAAAAATTCCATATCTCTTCCTGATTAATTTTATAAGTTATTCCCGGGCGCTTATCCGGCGCCGTTTAAAGTTGAGCCATCACCAGGGGTTGGTGACGACTGTATAGCTATGGGTTGTTGTGTTGTGTTCAATCAGCAGTGCTTTATCACCCTGAGTAAACGTATTTTCTTCATCACATCTGACTTCGACTAACTGCTCGCTGCCCTCATGGGACACGCGCGCCTGGCCAAATGTCGCGGTGACTTTTCCGGTGGCAATCACACATTCCAGTCCGACTAACGCGTCTTTACTGCTTGTTTGCTGACTTTCAAACAAGCCACGCAGAGGTCGCACTGCAGCTGCAGCCAACGGCAATGCCACGAACAGGCTACCCAGCATAAATGCGCCGCCTGTCAGGTAAAACATCACACCATCGCCAAGCAGGTACGCAAATAGCTTTTGAGCGTAAAAGCTAACCACCCAGCTCAGTGCAACGATTAAACTGATTGACACGGTTAAAGGGACACCGCCAAAGCCCATTTGCCACAACGAGCCGCCGTCAGCACCGCCCTCAACTTCGATATCGGCATCGCCGTCGAGCATATCGGGGTCGGCAAAGCCTGCCAAAGAAATCAGCCAAAAAAGCAGTACTATCAGCAGTAATGTAGAGTAGACCACTGTGGGAAAAGTGAAGGCCGTGTTTAAAAAGTCCATATTTCCTCCTTACACGGGCAATTATTGCGTTTATAAAAACGAAAGAAGCATAGCGCGGTAATGACCAACATGACATAAGCTCAGCGCCAGCTTGGTAAACAAACGTAAAATGAACGGTTTCGAGTAGCCAAATAACCACATGTGAGACTGGGGTAGCATATGCCCAAATACAAACAGTATACCTAACCATGGGAAGATTCTTTCGCACCATTTAAGTTAGAGTCTTCAGGCACTTATTTGACAGGTTCAAACATCAATGATGTCTGTTTACCACACAGTCAATCTGCCACAGCAAGACATAATATGTCAAACTCTTTATTGCATAATTCAGAGATTTGACTCGCTCCTATTCTTCTTTTACTTGCATTTCAGCCCTGTTAAGTTTAAATGACAGGAACAAGGAACTGATATTAAGAGACACGTATGGAACCATTGCCGGCTAACCGTAAATTGCTATTGGTCGCATTGCTGCAAAGCTTTTTTCTGATCATCCTGCATCAATCTGTCGACTTCGAATTTTGGCCTGGACAATCACCGCACTGGCTGTTTGCCGCCTATTCGTTGGTTATATTTCTGCCCTCAACTCTGATTTTCTCAAGCTTTACTCAACTTAAAGGATCGTTTTATATCCAGCTGGGGGTCTATGCACTGATATTCACACTATGTGGCTTTTATCTGGGCAGCCAGCTGCTTCCTGAACGCGCGCCTTTGCCTTCTCAGGCCTGGCCTTACCCACTGATCGTATTTTTGGCCTCAGTATTATTGGTGCCATGGATAACCCAAAACAGTCGTGCAAACTGGTTGCCCGGCTACGATATGCTAAGCGCCTCGCTGGGCCGCTTTTTATTGGTTTTCGCTGCGGCACAATTATTTACGCTGTCTGTACTGATGTTGTTGATGTTGTGGGCCAGTTTATTTGAAGTCATTGAAATCGGGTTTTTCACCGACTTGTTTTCTGAGCCCTGGTTTTTCTACCCAGCCATCACGCTAAGCCAGGCCATTGGGGTTATCCAGGCGCGCAGTCGCAGCAATTTCGCCAATCAGCTGTTCGCCATTTGCCGAAACTTTGCCATCTTGCTGTTACCAGTGCTTGTCACTGTGGCCATGCTGTTTTTCGTGGCTGTGTTTTTCAGTGAGTTAGACACACTCTGGCGTAATGGCGGAAGTAGCCTGATCTTTGTGCTGGTTGGGGCCATCGTATTGTGCTTAAACCTGTCTGGAGACGCTTTAACTCAGCGCCTGTGGTATCGCCACTTCATCGCAACAGGTCTGCTCCTGTTACCCTGCTATCTGGCGCTCAGCGGCTGGGGGTTATATCTCAGAATTGATCAATACGGTCTGAGCCTGGCACGACTTTGGGCAATACTGATTGCAGGCGTTAGCATGATTGTGTGCATGGGTTATGTATGGCAGCTATTCGTTCATAAAGCCTGCTGGTACAGGCGATTGAGCACAGTTAATCGACCGGTGACTTTGTGCCTGCTTGGACTGCTGATAGCAACCCAGACGCCGTTGCTGGATTTTCGAGGTCTGAGTGTTAACTCTCAGATAAACCGCCTCAATGCAGGGATTACCCAGCCTGCGGACTTCGACCCTCGCTATCTGTTGAATGAGCTGGGACGAAAAGGACTGACAGCACTCGAGTCGCTACAATATAAAGTCACCGACGAACAGCTAAAACGGCGGATCCAAACTGCACTAGCCCTGGAAACACAACCACTGACAACGCAAACCTTGCTGGATCTGATTGACATGCCAGAGCAAGATAAACAGTCTCTGCCCCAGGACTTAGTGACCGCACTGGAGACTTTTGCCAGACACAATACGCATTTGTTTGACCACGCCTCAGCGCTAATGCTGCGCGCCATTGCGCTGGATAATACACCTGAGCCAGAATACCTGTTTATTGCCAGGACCCAGCGCAGAGTTGAGCTCAGGGTGTTCTACCTGGGCACTGTAAATGGTGTGCAAGGCTGGCAAACGGGCTATCTGGATCAGAAAGTCTATGGTGAGCAGTCGGACGACCTGCTGGATGCCATCAAGTCAGGTAACTTTGATATTGTAGAGCCCAGATTTAAGGACATTCAGATTGGTGAGCATCGCTATGAGCTTCACAGCCCGTTTTAACGGGCTGTGAGTTTCGCTTTAAGGTGATTACGCACCGCGGGCCACTCAGAGGCCAAAATGGAATAAACGGCGGTATCACGAACAGAGCCATCCGCCAGAATCTGGTGGCTTCTGAGCACACCATCCAATTTGGCCCCTAAACGCTCAATCGCTTGTCGTGATGCGTGATTAAAAAAGTGCGTTTTAAATTCCAGCGATAGCGCACCACACGTTTCGAATAAGTTTGCCATCAACAAGAGTTTTGCTTCCGTGTTGACCGGTGTCCGCCGAACCGCTGCGCTATACCAGGTATAACCAATCGAAGCGCGTTTATGCTCAGGCTTAATATCGTAATAGCGGGTAGTACCAACAATGTGCCCGCTCGCTATCGATCTTACAACGAAGGTCACCTGATCATCTGAACCTTTACTCAGCGCTTTTTCGACATACCCTTGCATCTGTTGAGGTGAAGGCACGTTTGCATACCAGAGCTTCCAGCTTTGGCCATCCTCAACGGCTTCTTTAAGGTCATCAACATGCTCAAGAGCCAGGGGCTCAAGCCTGATGTACTGACCTTCCAGCGGCGTATTCTTAATCCACATTTTTAGACTCCTTTTCAATTTGGGTTAAAAGTAGCCCAACTTAAACTGAGCGTATTGCTCAGACTGAATAAACCCACTGTCACCACTGAAATCCGCCAGTTCCTGTTCGGTAAATTGAATTTCAAAAGTCTTTTTAATAAAAGAAAGTAGCTCTGTCGAAAATTCATGCTCGCCTGAGAACAGAGAAACCTGTAGTAACATCAAGTATCCATAGGAGTTGGCCGACGCACGATACAAAGCATCAATCGCCAGGGCAAAGCCCTCCTGTTTGTTACCCTGACGCGCCTGTAAAACGGCCTCTTCCATTAAAATTGGCGCGCTGCTACGTATCGCTTCAGGCACTTGCTCATACTCAGACAATGCCTTTGCGTATTCGTTGAGGTTGCTGTACAAGTTTGCTCTTAGCAGGCCCTGATACTCATGCTGGCTATCCGATAAGAGACGATTGCAAAGTGCTTGATGCGCCTCTGCGTTGCAACGCTTAATAAATCGAAACAATGATTCATGTACGATCCCAAGCGTACGTATCTCTTCGGGCAAGGCCAGATAATGTTCCAGTGCTGACCGTGGATCATTATTCTTAATCAGCTCTTCTATTTTAGAAAGTGCGTCATCATATCCTTTTTGTTCAATATGTGTTTCATATTCGCCCAGATAATTGACGACACTGGAACGAAACACATGATTGTGGACATCAACCAGTTTTTTGTCCTGTTTGGCCAGTATCAGATCTACCAGAGCATAACTGCCGTTGTTATTGGAAAAGATATAATGACTGTACCAGTAGTTCCCCTTTGCCTGACTGTGTGAGTAGGCAACATGGTCGAAACGACTCAAGCCCTTCAGCGCGGCAACCGTGACGATGGCGCTGTTCAGTGCAAACTCAGGATTGTCGATGCCTATCTCATTTTTGGCATAGGTTTCACTGGCTTCTTTGTCTATCAAGTCGAACAGCATGCTGTCGTCGGGATCCTTAAGCACGTATTCCAGTATTTTATTTGCATCATAAATAGACTGGGTGTCGTTAAGTAGCACTGTTTTTTTGGTTGACGCACATCCGGACGTAATCAGGATCAGCAGCAATGTTCCAATTAAACGCATCATAATGACTCTCCAACAAACTTCATCTTAGTCGTACGTTCCATCTGTTCCACGAAATCTCTGAATATGGTGTGATTGGGGTTAGTCGTAACCTCAGACACTGAACCACCAAATCCAGTGAACTTGCTGGCCTGCTTTAACTTGCTCAGATGAGCGGGCACCGCTTCAACCGGTACATATTCTGCGAGTGCCTCGTACTGGCTGTGAAAAGTCACGCGACGGCGGTCATATTCCATTGCGCTGTGAATGCGCACATACGGGTCTTCGAAAGATTTTTGATAAGCCAGGGCACTAAAATCAACGTCCATAGGCATCAGCAAAGTAACCCGTTGAGATGTTGTCATTGGGTATACTTTTGCCAGCGGTTGCTTGCGACGCACCGTCTGAGGTAATTTGACATACTGGCCGACATTGCCTGCACCTAGATAAAATTCAACTGAGCCGGAGTCTCCTGATTGCCAAAAATCGGGCACCCAGTAGGACTCAACAACCGTGATCACATTGTCGCGGCGATTATCCGAAAAAGAAATGGGGGTTTTAACCTGAACCCCGGGATAAAACTGCGCGTAGTAATTCAGTGAGTGTTCCTGAAGTTGCTTCTTTTGCGAAGAGGCCAGCTGATAACGCAATCTCTCTGCCTGCCAACCATAATAGTGTGATTCAATGCGCCATTGCACGGGCGAAACATAATCGGGAGCAACGATCATTTCATTGATGTCGATACCATGGCGTGCCGCTTTGACATCGATTTCTTTCAAAACGCCTGATTGTGCATCGACTAACAAGGCACTGCCGTAATCAGGCTGATATAATGCGTTCAGACTGTTTCCCTGATAACTAATTGTCGGGTCTACCCAAAATTCCTGTCCGTCTAGGGTAAAGTGAGTAATGACATGGTTAAACGCGCTATGCGTCGGCAAAAACTCATTAATATGGCTTCGCTTTTCAGTAGATACCAACGCAGGTTGCGCATCGATTTCGAGTGCCTGAAGCAGGGTATTCAGCAACAGGGTTTTGTCTTTACAGTCGCCAAAACGCTTTTCATAAACCTGATGTGGCATATTAGGCTGATGCGAGTTCACGCCAAGCTCTAAGCCAAGATATCGGATTTCATCCTGAACAAACGTAATCGCCTGCTCAATAGCCTGATCTTGAGGCAGTGTTTTTAGTTCATTGATATAAGCCTGTAACGCCGGACTCAGCTCTGTATTTACTTTGAACAGTTCAGCTGCCCAGGATTGTACTTCAAGCCAGGAGTTGAACTCAGTAAACTGAATATAGGGGAAAGGGCTAAACCAGCCAGGTAGTTCATTTTCGACGGTGTGCGCTATGCTGTTCTCCACGCGTACCATATAGGTTTGCATGGTATCGGTTTGTTGGTGTTGCACCTGAGCATTTGCGTCGCCGAACACTTTATACGCTACTTTTTTATCGCCGGGCAGTGTCAGTTTAAAGGTCAGTAAATCCACCGCGACGCCCCACCCCAGATTATCGAAGTAACTGAAACGCTCTCCCAGGACCGGGTTTGTACCAGACAAGCTATAACTCACATCCAGTTCATCTCCAACCCGCACATCCTGAAGCAAAATCAGTGCATCAAACAAGCCTGAGTACATGTTGTTTTGCTGATCATCTTCTGCATTGATCACTTTAATATCTTGCTGGTTTAGCTGATAAACTGCCTCACCCTCTCGCAGTATCGTGACGTTGTGAAATACCAGCTCCTGAAACGCAGGGTTAAACCGCACACGTACTGTGCTCCCCTCCTGCACCCCTGCTGCATCAGTAAATACATAGCGATTATGAGAAAAAGACGTCTGCTTTGTCACATCGTTCACCTGCTTGTCAACCAGCCGATAATGAAGTGGTTTGTGCAGGGTATCTGGTAATTTTGCCAGAGCTTGCTTATCGGCCCAGTCAGGTGCAGGCATGATAGTCACATCCGGACGCTCACCCAATGCCCGGGCAGGGCTAATCCAAACCATCAAAACGATAGCCAGAGTGGTAAATAGCTGCTTCATAATACTCAACTTATTGTATTTTAATTAATTACTCTGACCAACACGGTTTTCTGAATAGGCCTGAGTCCCCCACAGTGGCACGGTCGATAAGCTGTGCTTAAAGCTCCCTGAGGTCTCTTTGGTTGTATATGACAGGTACATCAGAGTTTGATGCTCAGCATCATAAATCCGTCTGACCTTCATGGATTTGAAAAACACGCTTTTAGACTGTTTGAACACCACTTCACCAGATTTGCTCTTGTCTATTTGCGCTATCATTTGCGGTGTAATCTCCCCAGTCTGACGACAAGCGATGGAACTGTCGCTTGGGTCCGACAGACTAAGGTCGGCTTCAATACTGGCGACGTGGCAAGTAACCCCTGTAACAAGCGGGTCTGTCATGGAGTGCAACTTGATGTCTTTGAGTGTAAATAAACCAAGGGATACATCGCCGACTTCACTGTCTGAGCAGGCGCCTAGCAAGGTAATTAGAGGAAGCAACAGTAGTCTTTTTTTCATCATCTTTCCTGAGACGTGTGTGTTTCTAAAGTCTACCATTGTCGCACAAACCTGCTATCAAAAATATCACTGGGATTTAAATGTACTGGTATTTACCCAATACTGGTCTAACTTTATGAATCTATTCATCATAGCTCAAGGTAGACCATGGAACTAACAACCCTCTCAAAAGGTATCGCAAAGAAGCTCAAACTGCTCGTAGAACGTATTGAGCAAAGTGATATTCCGCCATCAATGCTGGACGAAACCCTTAACATCGCTACCTGGAATATTCGTGATTTTGGAAAGCGACCACGTAGTGACCTGGCTATTTCACTCATAGCGCGCATATTGTATCAATTTGATTTAATTGCGATCACAGAACTCAGAGACGACCTAACGGATTTTAAGCGAGTAATGCGCCTGCTAGGACCCGACTGGCAATTTGTGATCAGTGACTGGCAAAGTGACTTTGGTGGCAACTGGGAGCGCACCGCCTTTGTCTTTGACAAACGCATGGTGCAGTTTACCGGCCTGGCAGCCGAGGCACAGCCCGACAGGCAGAAAGTCTCAGGCCAATATATCAGCGAGCAATCCTGGTGGCGTGCGCCTTATATGGCCTCCTTCAAAGCGGGCAATTTTGATTTTATGATGCTGGCTATGCATGCACGCTGGGGTACACGCCCCGGCCGGGAGCAAGAGCTGGCAAGCTTTGCTGAGTGGATCAAAAGTCGCTGGGTCGATAACGCAGATACTGTATTTGATGAAGATCTCATTGTGGTCGGCGACTTTAACATACCCCGAATCGGTGACCGTTTTTATCAGGCACTTACCCACTCAAGTGGATTACAGATGCCGCTGGCTCTGGCCGATATCCATGACACCGCCGCAAGTGCCGGAAATAAGCGCTATGATCAGATTTTACACCGCGCCAGGCAAGCGTTTAGTTATGCCGACAAAGGCGGTGTGATTGACTTTGCCGCCGACGGCCTGATGGCCGCGTTATTTGACGATAGTGGTATTCCAAAGAGCAAATGGACCTATGAACTGAGCGATCACTTTCCGCTTTGGGTACAGATCAATACCAATAATGAGCTGGCCATACTGAACAGTATTATTCAAAGCGAGTAACAATACATTACCTGAATAATAGACAAGCATTTCATTTAATAGCACAATGCATTTTGACGAATGATACCCGTCTGCTTAATCGCGTTGTCAGTATTGAGGAGTGGAATACTGTCGATGGCGCAGTAAATTGTGCCAGTACCTGTTTACGAATACAGTGCCGAACGCTGTATTGAGTGCTTTTGGCAGATCCTCCCCAGACAGGCAGGATATTAACGCACTATGTTGTGGTATTTTCGTTAACCAATTATAAGTGTACCCATGACTTCAATAAGGAAGAAGCAATGAATAACACGAAAACCTTCACGTTAACTCTGATCTCGGGCGCGCTGGCGCTATGTAACATCCCTCAGGTACTTGCTGCACAATGTGATGTTGTCATTCCTTCAAGCCACCACTTAGTGGACGGTGACACACTCGGTATTGTTGCAGGAGATACTATCTGTTTAGCTGCCGGTGAGCGCGGCCCACTGCGCATTCGAAATGTGCATGGCGAAGCTGGCAAACCTGTGGTTATCCGTAATGAAGATGGTACCGTCACAACCCGTCCATACGAGTATAGTATTGCCGTTGAGAAATCATCTCAGTTGCGCATTACTGGTAGCCGCGGTGAAGCAGGCTACGGTATGCGCCTTGGCGGTACGGTCGGGATTGGTGGACTGAGCGAGTATATTGAGATAGATAACCTTGAAATTTATCGCGCACGGTTTGCCGGATTGTTGATTAAAACCGATCCAACCTGTGACCCGGCTACCTGGCAGGAAAATTTCACCATGCGTGGACTGCGCGTTCACCTCAACTATATCCATAACACTGAAACAGGCGAAGGCATGTACATCGGCTATACAGGGAAGAGCCGCAAGCTGGAATGTGATGGTGTTGCAACCACAGTCTATCCACATAAGTTGACCGATGTAGATATTTACAACAATACTCTGGAAAACATTGGTGCCGATGGCATTCAGCTCAACTCGGTGGCAAGTGATGCAACAATCCGCAATAACAAGATCTACCGCACAGGCGTCAGCCCGTTCGATCCTAAATATCAAAATACCGGCATTCAGGTTGGCGGTGACCATGTCGTAGTGACGGGTAACCTGATCTATCGCAGCGGTGGTAACGGTATGATGCTAGATGGTGATGGTCTGACAATCCATGATAACCGCATTCTGTATGCCGGAGAAAATGGTATTTTTGCTCGTAACCCTGCTCAGCAAGACAGCACTGTAACCGGTGGTGATGCACACGTATATAGTGAGAACCTGATAGTCCATCCTGGCAGTTATGGTATCAAATTGTATGCAACGAACACGCAAACCCCGAACCTGATCAAAGAAAACACCATCGAGAACCACGGTCAGGTTGATGCAGCCAACCGCCCGATGACATTCTCTTATCTAAACAATAGCGTGCTCAGACAAGAGCTGAACAATCGCCATTACGTGGTGGAGCAATAATCTATCTGTTCCTCTGAGTAGAGCATCTCCTATGCTCTACTTTTTAAAAGTGGAGTGCTTTTTCAGCAACCAGATCTACTCCACTATGAAGCTTGTGGTTGCGAAATGTCGATACATCACCAAAGAGTGAACTAATGCGATACTCATCCATTGGTCACTGCCAGCTCAGTGCCTGAGGGCAAAGCAAAGGCTTAACCTGATAAGAGATAAACATGATAAAGGCGCAAGCGATTCACAAAGGCTTGTCTGCAGAGGCTCAGCACTGGCCACTAAAGCGTGTAAATTGACGAGCCTGTTAATTACACCTTAAAAAAGCTTCTATTTACTGAAAAGTCGCGGCGTGTTCATTTTTCTGTACCTGCTTGCGATATTGATTTGGAGTCATCCCAGTCACGGATTTAAAGGCCCTGGTAAAGGGCCCAACTGAAGCAAACCCACTTTCCAATCCGATCACCAGTACCGGCCAATGCTGATTTTCGGGGTCCCGCAACAGTTTTTGCGCATGCTCTATACGCAGCCGATTGATAAACTGATTAAAGTTGGCTTCTTTTAGTTGCGGTTTAAGTGCGCGGCTCACCCTGTACTCAGGCACATCAAGCGCCCTGGCCAAATCAGCAACTTTCAGGTTAGGTTGAAGATAGACCTGCTCCTCATGGATCAGCCTGTTGAGTGTATCAAGTAGCGGGCCACCGTCGTTGCTACAATTTACCGACTCCGTATTAGATACGGCGCGAGATTCTGGCACTGAACCAGATCTACCGTGTTTTCCGGATAAACTAAAGTGCCACAATAGCTGAACTTGCGTACTCACCAGAACAAACAGGGTAATAATTGAAACAGTCCAGTCTTTTAACTCCGGCGATTGAATAATGTAGGGCTGCATCGATTTACTGATCCCCACAGCCAGGCCAAAAGTGGCTAAAAATAACATACGTTGTGCTTTTTCCGTTTTGGTACTGTCATTAAAGCCCCGGCATCCCTCCCAGAAAGTCAGCACCAGTACGCAAGATGAGAGTAACGTTGTGAGCTCAGACAATACGCCGGTCAATACGGCGAAACGACTATCCACAAACAACCATTGTGCATTGGCGAACAAATAGCCCTGCTGTATCACCACCAGCAACGCGATTACAACAGCCAAAGCGATGTGCACCAGCCTAATCGGCTGGTGTTTACGAAACATGCTTCGAGCCAGTAACCAATAGCAGTTGCACGTTGCACACGCTCCCATACCGATTAAGTATTGGTAAGCACCGACCGAGTGGCCGGTAATTTTTTTGGCGGCAATCATGGCCAGCGAACCACAAAATACAGCGAATAATATATGCGCCGTTTGTTTGTGTTTAACACTGAGTTGCATCAGCAAGCAAGTCAGGCTGGTTGCCAGTGCCAGATAATGAAGAGATACCAGGGTCATAAATGAAGTACTCAATGTAGTGCGCTATGGTGATCATAATTACTTCACTCAGTTGCTTCAACGTGCGGTTGTAAGAAAACATTACAAAGCGCACATTTAAACTTCGGCAAAAAAGTCAAAACCCTGTGCCGACTTTCAAATACGGTGCGACGGTTTACGAATAACATGCCACATTAGCATTTAAATCAAACAGTTAAATTTTGGTGACTACAATGCTAACCTTATTAAAAGAACAGATCGTGCCGTCACTTTCGGCAGACAATGCCCTTCAGGGGTCCCTCAAAACCTGGATTGTGATCGCGCTTCTCGGCCAGTGGGCCTTTGCCATCTATATTCTCAGTCTTTATGCACTTCCTTTGCTCATTGGGGCAGCAGAACAAGCCGACAAAGTTTCCCCGACCCAGGGATTTGACAGCACAGGCAGTTTTAACTCATTTATGTTTTTCGGCCATATCATTCCAGCTGCGTTTATGGCTATCAGTGGTATTTTTCAGCTGTCTCCCGGCGTGCGCAAAAGGTACCCTCGTTTTCACCGGTACAATGGCCGGATGTTTTTGTTTTTTGGTTTATGTGGCGCACTAACTGGTTTGTATCTTTCCTGGGGGGTGGGTATCCGCCTCAGTGATATAGGTGCACTGGGTGTCACACTCAATGGCCTGTTGATACCTGTATTTATCCTGCTCGCCTGGCGCAGTGCAGTAAACAAGCAGTTTGCGGCGCACCAGCGCTGGGCCGTTCACAGTTTTATTCTGGTCAACGGCGTATGGGCATTTCGCCTGTTTCTGATGGGATGGTATGTGATCAACCAGGGTCCCAACGGCAACACCCGCAACCTGGATGGCCCGGCGGATATCACCTTGTCGTTTCTGTGTTACCTGTTGCCCATGTGCATTGCGGAGCTCTATTTCTGGGCCAAAAAACGCCGCACTGATACAGCCAAATGGTTAGCCACAGGGGCCATCAGCATCGCCGCGGTTATTACTCTGATTGGCGTGGGCGCTGCGACCATGATGATGTGGAGCCCCCGAGTCATGATGATTTTCAATAGTCTGTTCTGACAACCAGCTTAAACCGGGTAACTTGACTTTACCCGGTTCTGCTTATATCCCTAAATGTATGTGATTGTTCAAAAAGTTGACCTCAGACAACGCCTCTTTTAGCAATCGTGGTACTTTTTATGGCGGTAAAACAAGGTGGCCAGAATGTACTGTGCCACCGCAATGGGATTGAGTATGATGGATACACTGCAACTGATAGGCAGCCTTCTTGGTGGCCTGGGAATTTTCCTCGTTGCCATAGGCATGATGACTGACGGCCTGAAACTTGCCGCAGGATCATCGCTACGTAAAGTACTGGCCACCTGGACCAAAACACCACAGCGCGGTATTGCATCTGGCTTTTGCATGACCGCACTGGTGCAATCGTCCAGCGCGGTTACCGTTGCCTCACTCGGCTTTGTTAATGCGGGCCTGATCACAATGCACCAGGCGCTGGGCATTGTTTATGGCGCTAATGTTGGCACAACCATCACGGGCTGGCTGGTTGCCGCTGTCGGATTTAAATTTAACATTCAAGCCATTGCCCTGCCGTTGATTGGCATAGGCGCACTGATGAAACTATTGCGCCCGCAATCCAGGCTCGCCTCAGCCGGCCTGGCGCTGGTTGGCTTTGGCTTGTTTTTTATTGGTATCGATATTCTTAAAGGCGCATTTGAACATGTGGTTGCTACTTTTGATCTGAGCCAGTTCACCGCCGAAGGACTGACCGGCATGCTAACGTTTTTATTGGTTGGCATTGTGATGACCACCCTGACTCAGTCATCCAGCGCGTCCATCGCGTTGACCATTACTGCAGCAGCCAGTGGCATGATTGGCCTGTACGCAGCCGGCGCTATGGTGATAGGTGCAAACATTGGCACTACCTCTACCTCAATACTCGCTGCCATTGGCGCCACATCCAACGCCAAGCGCGTCGCCGCGGCACAGGTTATATTTAACGCGCTCACCGCTGTGGTGGCCTTTGCCATTTTACCTGTGCTGTTTTATCTGATCACCGAGATCACCGGCTTTTTTAATCTGACCGCCGATCCGGCGTTGTCACTGGCGCTGTTCCATACTCTGTTTAACGTACTGGGCGTGATGTTGATCTTTGGGCTCAATAACCGCCTGGCAAACTTTTTAATGAAGCGCTTTTGCAGCGCCGAAGAAACCGCCTCCCGGCCACGATTTTTAGATAAAACCATTGCCCAGACACCAGCCCTGGCAACCAACGCATTGCTGCTCGAAACCAAATTAGTGGCCGATAAAATACTGGCGCAGTACGAAAAGTCCCGCCAACCTCTGGATAGCCTGGCCATTGAACAAGCGATCCAGACCATTCAGAAGCTCTGTCAGCATATTGGCAACTTTATTGTCACTGTGGAACAGTCGGCCCTGTCGGAAGAAACCACTGGCCTGCTGGCAAAGCTGATGCGCGTTGAGCACTACCTGTTTACCTGTAGCCACTGTGTTGAAAAACTGGCCCATTTACAGCCACAAAAACAACTATCCGAACACCCAGAATTACACGCCCAGCTTCAGGAATATCAGTCTCAGCTGGGACATTTTATGAAAACCAGCCTGACAGCCGAGTCGATGAGCGAGAGCACCTTAAACACCGCGCTTGAACAACTACAGCAGCTACATGACGACGTTAAGGACGACCTGATCCTTGCCGGTACCAATGCGACCCTGCCAATTGACAATATGGTGGTCAACATCAATGGTCTGTCCGATATGTGGCAGCTGACACAGCAATGGCAAAAAGCCATGTTATTGTTATATTTGATAGAAGCGCAATTGAATCCGCAGCAAGGCACCAACAGTACAAGGGCTTAATCCCCCCAACAGAGCATGTGCCAGGCAAACGTCTTAGTAACAGGAGCAAGGCATGGCATCAGTATGGGGAGATTATGCGGCTTGGGCAGGCATTGTCTTTTGCCTGTCTCAGTCGGCGATGTTTTCGGGGCTGAACCTGGCATTTTTCAGCCTCAGCCGGTTACGTCTTGAGGTTGAAGTTGCCCAGGGCAACCCGGCGGCAAAAACCATCTTAGCACTGCGCGAGGATTCTAATTTTCTGCTGACAACAATTTTGTGGGGCA
This sequence comes from Pseudoalteromonas rubra, assembly GCF_005887095.1. Classification (GTDB taxonomy): domain Bacteria; phylum Pseudomonadota; class Gammaproteobacteria; order Enterobacterales; family Alteromonadaceae; genus Pseudoalteromonas; species Pseudoalteromonas rubra_E. The sequence continues at coordinate 46,011 of NZ_PNCI01000068.1, forward strand.
ATGTCAGTATTAATGTGCTGCTCACTTTACTGTCGGACTCTGTGATGGCGGGCATGGTGGCCTTTGTGTTTTCAACCGTGTTTATCACTTTATTTGGCGAGATTGTACCGCAAGCTTATTTTAGTCGTAATGCCATGCGCATGGGTGCGTTGCTGGCGCCAGTACTCAAGTTTTATCAATGGCTGCTCTATCCGGTTGCCAAACCTTCAGCTGTGTTACTCGACAACTGGCTCGGCAAAGAGGGCATTAACTACTTTCGTGAAACCGACCTGAAAAGCGTGATTGAAAAGCACATTGAAGCGGAAGAAGCCGAAGTCGACAGACTCGAAGGCATAGGCGCGGTCAATTTTCTGACCATAGACGATACCCTGGTGTCGCAAGAGGGCGAGCTTATCGACCCGCGCTCTGTCATTACGCTGCCCAGCAAAGTCGATTTCCCTATCCTCCCCGAAGTCCAACGCAATGCCGACGACCCATTTTTACAGCAGGTCAATGCCAGCGGGCACAAATGGGTGATCCTGGCCAATGAAGCCCGTCAGCCTTTGCTGGTGATGGATGCCGATGGCCTGCTGCGCGCCGCGCTGTTTAAAACAGAGCAGCCCTTCGAGCCCTACGAGTTTTGCTTCAGACCCCTGATCATCCACAGTAACGACATGAACCTGGGCGATGTGCTTAAACATCTTAAATCTGCCGAATCTCTGGACCCGGACCACGACGGCGACATTGAAGTCGACGTGGTGCTGGTCTGGACCGACCAACCCCGCATCATTACCGGCGCTGATATTCTTGGCCGGCTGTTAAAAGGCACCGGAGATGTGGCAACACAGACTTAAATTGAGCCAGCTATAAGGTGTCGCTATCTGTCTTGACCTCCGTTGGTCAGTGCTGATGCGACCCAAGACAACTATAAACGTTAATTTGCAACTTTATGCCCAGTCCAGCCATTGCTTGCAATCTACAGAGTGCTTTTTAACCAAAAACACCACCATCACTGTCATGATGGTGGTGTTTTGATTTTCACAGGGGAAATTAAATTTCCTTAAAGGCTAGTGCTTTCTGCGACGGGTGAACAACACCAAAGACATCAGCATCAGCGCGAATGAGCCGACTGAACCACTGTCTTTTTCTGGCTGCTTAACTGTCACTTTGATGCTTTCCGTTGATGATGCCCCCAAGGAATCCGTGACGGTAACCGCAAATTCAAGTACTTCGTTCTGATTGACAGAAGGTGCCGCAACGCTCAAGGTCGCATCGCTACTCGATACACTGACACTTTTGCCAGACACTTGCTCCCAGCTAAACGTTAGCGTATCTCCTTCCGGATCGACTGAAGTCGCGTTCAGTTCAATACTCTCGCCCGATGTCACCGAAGTAGACTCAGCTGTTAATGTAATCTGAGGTGCCTGGTTTTCAACTATCGCAACGACAACCCGTCGCCTTGATTCTCCACCCAGCTCATCTTGTACAGCGAGTTCATAAATAAAAATTTTCCCAATATCCGCTTCATCAGCCTTGAGTTTTACAATGGCTGTCTCGCCAATATTTATTGGCTCACCCCCAGTGCGTCTCAACCAGGTATAGGATAAGGCATCGCCTTCAGGATCTGTGGTACCACTTGCATCTAAGGTATATTCAGATCCGCCTCTTACATCGAACTTGGCTTGAGCTACCTCGAGCACTGGGAGCTTGTTTTCGTCTATGGTGACGGAAATACTTTGTTTAGAGGTCGCACCATATTCGTCAGTGGCTGTTACTTGATAAGTGCGGGTCTGTGTCTCGCTTACAACAGGCGCGATAGCCTTGAACACTTCGTCTGTGCTTAATACCACATCAGGTGCGGTCATATCAGTCCAGGCCAGGGTATAACTGTCCCCCTCGGGGTCCATTGTACCAGTTGCATTAAAGTCCATGCTCATCCCACTTCTTACCCTGAAACTGGTTTGTGCCAGCTTGATAGACGGACTCAGATTTTCACGCATTTTGACGTTGAATGCTTTCAGCGTAACATTATCGGTACCAACAGTAACTATAGCATCCTTTATGTACTCAAATACCACGGTGTTGAGTCCTGGATTTAGATCAAACGACGCTTTCTCGTACGCAAAGTATTCACCAGATTTCGTTAAGACTCGCTCACGATTAATATAGACATTGAAAAAGTCAAAAGCTAACTCCGATGACAGCAGGTATTCGAAATCAATCCCCAATGCTAAACCATGGTCAATTTCGGCAATCAAGATTGACTTTTGAGACGGCTCAGTCTGGTTGGGGTTTTCTTCTTTATCTGATATATCACCACTGACCAAAAGTGGTGTTTTGGTGTTACCCTCAGCGACATACTCGTCGAGCAACCAAGGTACATCGCCGCCTGTATACCACTGAATTGTGGGCTCGGAAGACATGTGTGCATTAATATCAGCATCGCTTGCAGGGACTTTCACATAATTAAAGGTGCTGCTTCTCGAAGCAATGTCCTGGCTGGCCAGCTCGGCGACCAGGGTGAATTGGCCTTCTTTGTCACTGTCTGAAGCCATTATCGACACACTACATTGCTGACCTGGCTCTACCAGCTTTGCGGTACAATTTTCTGTTCCAACAAACATGCCGGCAGCGTGTTCTGTGAGCTGAAAACCGGTGATTTGCACAGGGTCTTGCGACTGGTTTATTAAGCTAACTGACACTGTGGCGCCCGGTTTATCCGCAATCATTGTCTCGGCAGATTCAAACCCTACGTAATACTGGTTTAGATTTATCCAGGTGTTTAGCATGGCTACATCGGCGTATACACCAGGCTTATTTGGCGAAGCACATCCTTCTCCCCAGCTAACGACTCCCACCTGGAACCACTGATTATTACGGTTTACGATGAGAGGGCCACCACTATCACCCTGACAAGAGTCTTTGCCACCTTCATCAAAACCGGCACAAATCATATTCTCAGAAATATCGCCATCGTAGTGCTGGGCATCATTACAGACCTCGTTTGAGATATAAGGTACATCCACTTCATGCAATTGCTCTGGAGACGGACCACCTGAGTGCAATGCTCCCCACCCCATGACTTTAAAGTTCTCGCCCACGACATAACTGCCTTTAAGCGCATCATCAGCCAGCTGGATTGGCTCGATCCCCTGAACGGGATTATCAAGGGTTAATATCGCAATGTCATTGTTGAATGTATAGGTATCGTGATACTGTTCATGCATTACTATGTCGGTCACTTGATAGACCTGCCACTGGCTCTCAACAGTCAGATCATGACCGCCAAATTTGACCGAAAAGTCACTGGCATTCCAATACTCAACACAATGTGCCGCGGTCAGCACTTTATTCGGTGCGATTAAAGATGAGCCACAATGGTGACCGCCGTAAAGCTGCAAACTGCCCATAAAAGGGTAAGCAAATGGTGTTGTTTCTCCACCACCTACGATCCTAACATCATTCATTGCGCCACGCAGTTGAAGAGGCTGCTTTTCCTTATGTGCAGCAACCCCACTAAATGTTGCTGATGCTAACGTGACCAGTAGTACTTTTTTGATTGTCGATTCCATGCAATTTTTCCTGTTTTCCTGATTTGAAACTTCTTGTTACTTAAAGTCTGCCTTACACAAACTATCACAAGAAGTTCCTAAATCTAACACAAAAATCCCTAATCCTGACACAAAATTCATATCCGACCTTAATTGGGGAATAAACTAACCAAAATATCCTTTTCGAGACAGAGTGTAACGGTTTTGCTAGGATGTTGCTTTTGCCTGTATAACCACTGGAAAAAGCCTTTGAAATTGCCAACTGTATCTCGCCTGACAGCATTATCGGCGTTGCTATTTACGCTTGCTGGTCAAGCCGCACCTGTCTATGTTCAGGCCGGGCCTGGTAGCTTTAATCACGCTGCATTCGATTTGCTTGAAAGCCGCCATGATGATGCCTACCATCGCCTGTATTCCGGTACACCAGAAAATACCTATGCCACAGCAGTAACGGAAGCGACCTGGGCCTTCAGTGCGTTGGCCAATTCAACCATCGATGAACAGCTGGTCCCGGCTATTGTTAATGCGATGCGCAACTACAAGGTGACCGAGCTCGGCGCGGCGGTGCGCATGCCCATTGAAATGTGTGTCTTTGGCGTAGACCAGGCAAGTACAATCACGCATGCGGCATCTCACCCTGCCGCCCTGAAACAAATTGGCCAATGGCTTAACACACATCAACTACAAACAATCTCCGTACCCAAAGGCACCAACGAAGCAGCCCGCCTGCTGGCAAAAGGTCAGTTTGAACAAGGTACTGTGGCTGTGGGCAGTTGCGCACTCAAATCGGTCTACCCTGAGCTGACACTGCGCGAAGTAAATGTTCAGGACAACGCAGATAACCAAACATTGTTTGGACTGATGAAGATGGAAAAAAGACCTGAGCAAATCAGCGCAGACGAAGCGCGCATAGCTTTGGCGCAAGTCGTAAATCAGGCTAATGCACTGGTAAAAACACGGACAGACTCTGCCCAGGTACTGTTCTCACATATCAATCAGCGTCTTGCTAAGATGCAGAGTGTGGCACTGTTTAAAGCACATAAGCACAGACCTGTTGAAGATTTACCTCGTGAAGCCGTGGTACTTTCAAAAGCGCTGGAACAAGCCCGCCAGCAATGTCTGGACACGGCCAGCGTGGAGGCATTTTTCCAGGCACAAATGGACGCTGCCAAGGCTATTCAATACCGATACCGAGCGCAATGGCTTGCCGAGGGCGTGCCAGCTAAAGACGCCGATCTGGTCCAACTAAGAAAAACACTCAATCAGTTGGGTGCAGCCATACTTGAAGTGCTAACTCATCATATTGCTCAACACGGCAACCTCACCTCTGAACTGGGGCCCATGTTTAATGCAGAGCTGGTTACAGCCAACCTCTCCAAACACGATAAACGAAAGCTCTACGATGCACTGAAAAACGTGCGCAGAATTGAGAATTGTCAGGCTGTGAACTAGCCTGAAAGCAATGTTATCTTCTACAGGCCCGATTAACGGGCCTGTAGTAGGGTTAGTTAGAGTGTATCATCCAGCCATTTGAAGAATTCACGCTGCCAGACAATGCCATTTTGTGGTGACAGGACCCAGTGGTTTTCTTCCGGGAAGTAGAGGAAACGGCTTTTCAGACCACGCAATTTTGCAGCCTGGAATGCCTGGATCCCTTGTTCCAGTGGTACACGGTAGTCTTTGCCGCCGTGAATAACAAACATAGGGGCATCCCACTTATCTACATAGCTGATTGGGTTAAATGCGCCGTAAGTTAAATCGGTCGCGGCGTTTTTATCCCAGTATGCACCGCCGAATTCGTGATCAACGAAAAACACTTCTTCTGTACTGCCGTACATGCTGCGCAAATCAAAAATACCACAATGTGCAATAAACGACTTGAAGCGACCATCGTGATTACCGGCTAAGTAAAAAGCCGAGTAGCCACCAAAGCTGGCGCCCACCGCAGCAATACGCTTTTTATCTACATAAGGCGCTTTTGCTAAGTCATCAATGGCATCAAGATAATCCTGCATTACTTTGCCACCCCAGTCCTGGGTGATGTCTTCATTCCATTTAACACCATGACCCGGCATGCCACGGCGATTTGGCGCAACCACAATATAACCTTGTGACGCCATTACCTGAAAATTCCAGCGGAAAGAGTAAAACTGTGACAGCGCAGACTGCGGACCACCTTGCAGATACAGTAAAGTCGGGTATTTCTTGGATTCATCAAAGTTTGGCGGATAGATAACCCAGGTCAGCATGTCCTGGCCATCTTTTGTCTTAACCATCTGCTTTTTAACCGTTGGCAAATCCAGACCCGCATAAAATGCATCATTCACTTTGGTCAATGCGGTTAGCTTTTCGCTCTTCAGATCAAAACGATAGATTTCTTTCGCTTTGTTCATGCTGTTGCGCGTTACCACAAGCTGCTTATCCAGTGCCGCTACAATGCCGTTAACATCGAACTGACCTTTGGTGAGCTGTTTAATAGCTGGCTTGGCTTTAGGATTGGTGGTCACGGAAACCCGGAATAGCTGAATGGTGCCATCGGTTGGCGCCACAAAGTAGATGTGCTTACCGTCGTGACTCCATTTAAAGCTGTTTACTGTGCCATCCCAGTGTCTGGTCAGGTTAATATCTCTATTTTTAACTCTGACGATGATGTCATTCTTATCAGCTTCGTACCCTGGTGTGGTCATCTGTAACCAGGCGAGGTGGCCTTTTGGCGAGAAAGCCGGATATTTGTCATAGCCTGGGTTATCTTTAGTCAGGTTTGTGGTCTGTTGGCTTGCCAGGTTATAACGATAAATGTCGGTATTAGTGCTGGAAACATACTCAGCGCCAGTGAGCTTTTTGCTCACATAATAGATATTTTCGCCTTTAGGACCCCAGATGTAGTCCTTAGCACCGCCAAATGGTGAAGTCGGACTATCAAAGGGCTTTCCTTTCATGATGTCGACTTTCTGTTCTGTTTTTAAATCCTGATAGAAAACATGCTTATAGCTACCATCTTTCCAGGTGTCCCAGTGACGATAATTCAAATCGTCAAACACGTAAGCATTTGCCTGAGTAAGCTCTTTGTGCCTGTCGCTTGCCAGTACGGCTTCCACTTCAACCACTTCATGGAACAACTTTTTACTGCCATCAGGTGAGATCTTATCATCTGACAATAGCCCCTGATAGGCATCTAAAAGCTGAGAGGCGCCCCCGTTTAACGGCACCTGATAAACTTTGCTGGCAAAATTATTCTGCTCAACACTAGGCATTGTCACTTTGTAAATGACATGCGTTTTATCTTTGTTGAGCCCCAACGCACTGACACGCTTTACCTGCCAGAGTTTTTCCGGCGTCATCACCTCTTTGGCGGCAACACCGGTCGTTACTGCCAGCCCCAGGCCAGCACATACAAGAATTCGCTTCATCGCGACACACCTCCCAAAATTAAATCCGCTGTAGACTACCTAAATCAGCAGAAACTTAAAAGGGATAGCGATAAGCGGTTTTTTCTGGGTGGGGATCAGAGCGCCAAATTGGGTTTTGTGAAACTTTGTTCAAAGTCTGGACTACCGAAACTTCAGTTAAGAAGTGTGGTGTTACAGGAGCTAAGGAATAAAGTAAAAGCTGGCCCGTATAGTAATAACCAGCTTTCCCTTCAGAGTCTTATTCGCAGTAGTTCTCAACCACCTGGTAATTGTCAACTTCGACTTTTTTATACTCATTGGTTGCAGTCTGAACAATCTCAAAGAGTTTCACACCGCATGTTTCTGCACCATTTTCTAACTCTACATAGTCGTATAGTGCCTCATAATTGGCATTTTCTTTGGCTTCAAACGTGATCAGTTTTCTGCACCAGGAATATAGCGCACCACCGGAGTCTGTCTGACCCGGGCTAAATCCAGAGATACCCACTCCGTTGAACTGGAAAGAAAATGGTTTCCCGGCTGGAATATACACTTCGTTTTGATGTGAGTCTCCCAACTCGTTGTCATACGCAGGCATATTCAGCCTGCTCAAACTTCTAACCAAGTTAGCCTTAACACCCAAAGTAGCAATGTGGGCTCCAGAAGCACCACCAGTCGCTACACAGTTACTCTGTGCTGGCGCAGTAACAAAGTTATTATTACTAGGAACAGATGCCAATCGTAACTTTGCGCTCGGACCATCAACCATAGGTTGCAAGTATGGGTTCACAGCACAGCCTGACAAAGCTACAACTCCAGTCAATAGAATTAGTTTTCTCACGTTTATACTCCAAAGTGAAAATAACATTATTGAGTCTGAGCAAACTCAAACTTTACCCTCATGCTGCTAATGCACCTAAGTCAGCATACCTCTGCAACATATTCTGACTCGCAATTATACTTGATTTGCAGAATAGTTACTTCTTTTTTAGCGTGACAAATTGACTGCCAAGTACCTTCGCATAGCCACCAACAAATACTTTAGATATGCCCTGCTCGTCTGACTCAACCGATGCCGTAATGCGCGAGGGACATCCCATCACTCGGCCTTGTTCAAAGGTAAAGTGATTGGACTGAGCAGGGTAAACATATTGAGTCAGATAGCACGCCAGAGCGCCACAGGCACTTCCGGTGGCAGATTCTTCGGGTATCGCAAATAAAGGCGCAAAATTGCGACAGCGTGCCGTGAACGCCTCACCTTCATAGCACAACTCAAACGCATGTAAGCCAATGACGTTATGCTGACGAGAAAAATCGCTCAAGGCTTTATCATTGACCTTGATCTGATCGAGATATCCTTTAGGTACAGGCACAATAATATCCGCCAAGCCAGTTGAAATAGCCTCATTGGGTAACTGAGTCGACGCTAATACAGACGTATCAAGCCCAATTAAGGCTGATATTTCGGTATAGTCAAAGCGCTTAAGATTCTGCGGCAAATTTTGCGCCATCACAATGTGCCCATCTGGCTCTATCGTTACCCCAAGTTGACCCGCTTTGGTGCTTTGCTCGTAATGCCCCTGAGTAATCAGGCCCTGCTCCAACATCACAGAAAACGCGGCCACGGTAGCATGACCGCAAAAATCGACTTCAGCTGCGGGTGTAAAGAAAGTCACTGTAAAATCAGCGTCGCTGGCTGCAGACACAAAGGCGGTTTCTGAAAAACCCACAGACTGTGCGATGGCCAACTTTTGCTCGTCTGTCAGCCCATCGGCCTGCAACACCACGCCAGCAGGGTTTCCTCCTGCGCCTTGCTCTGTAAAGGCATTAACCAAATATACGTTGAGTTGATGCAATCGACTTCTCCCTAATTTATGGGGCGGGCACTGCCACATTATGTTGCTGCCCTTGTTACTTAATCATTGAGTTGCGCTCTGGTCACCCACCAGCAAAGCAAAGAGCCTGCGGTCACCATACACCCCCCTGCATAAAACTCTGCGTCAGTACCAGCCCAAGGATCAGCGAAGACAAAGCAGTTGAAAGTACCGGGGTGAAATAAGATAGGGTCGTCAGCAAAACCATATTACCACACTTGCAGATATCAAACTTTTTAATGCCCTATTTCCCGGCACTTAAGTGAAACATCGGATAAATTCGCCCATTGACCGCGTATCTATTCCAAAAGGTGTTACAACATATCATAAATAGGGTTTGTACTGAGAGGCTGTTTAACTCGCTCACCTGTGTATGAACGGCCAACAACAATAACGAGTAGAGTACTAAGCCAATGACTAAGCTTTCGATTTTGACGTCTTGTATCGCACTTGCCCTGACTGGCTCGGCATTTGCTGCAGAACCAAAAGAACAAGAGATACATAACACGCTCACCTACCAGGATGTATTCAACATTGAATATGCCGCCAACCCCGTGGTCATGCCAGATGGTAAACAGGTTGTCTATGAGCGACGCAGCATGGATATCATGACTGACAGCCTGAGAAGAAACCTGTGGACTGTGTCTCTGGACGGTAAAAAGCACTTACCTTTGCTATCAGATACCAAAAACCACTTCAACCCGGTATTTTCGCCCGATGGCACCAAGATGGCCTACCTTTCCAGTAAAGAAGGGAAAGTTCAGATCTATCTACGCGACCTGGAGTCCGGCCTTACAGCACGAGTCACAGATGTCAACATGACGCCAAGTAACATGAGTTTCTCGCCTGATGGTAAGCAGCTGGCTTTCTCCATGTTTACGCCGGGCAAGTCTGCGCCACTATTTAGCCTGGATTTTAAACCAAAAGGTGCCAAGTGGGCTGATAATGCACAGTATATCGACAAAACTCTGTTCCAGCGCGATGGTGCGGGCATGAAACGCCCGGGCAATATGCAGGTTTATGTGGTGCCAGCAATTGGTGGTGCACCCAGACAAATTACTTCAGGCGCCCATGATTACGCTGGTTCATTGGCCTGGACACACGACAGTAAACAGCTCATCGTGTCGGCCAATACCCGCGAAAACGCGGAGTTTGATGTTTTCAATAGCGATTTGATGGCCATTGATATCCTGAGTTCAAAGGTCACTAAGCTGACCGATATGTCAGGCCCCGAAAGTGGCCCTCAGATGAGCCCGAATGGCAAGAAAGTGGCCTTCACGGGCTTTGAGGACAACGGCAAATCTAATCAGATTGTCGAATTGTACGTAATGAACCCGGATGGTTCTGACATCAAGCGACTCACTCCCAATCTGGACCGCAGTGTTGGCAATGTAAAATGGGCCGACAACAGCAAAGGGCTGTATTTTAGCCACGATAATGATGGCAAAAAACACGTTGCTTATGTGTCTTTGTCTGGCAAAATCAAAACCAAAACCGATGCATTGGGCGGCATGAGCCTGGGACGCCCCTACACATCAGGTCATTACGATGTGACCGACAATGGCCAGATTGTTTATACTCAGTCAACCGGTGTACGCCCGGCCGATCTGGCAGTCGTCAATAAGCGCGGTAAAGTGACACAACTGACCGATCTGAACAGTGACGTTTTCGATCATAAAACACTGAATAAACCCCAGCTGATGGAAGTAAACAGCAGTGTGGATGGCAGACGCCTGCAAGCCTGGACTGTGACTCCACCTAATTTTGACCCGAATAAGAAATACCCACTCATCCTGGAAATTCACGGCGGACCACACACCGCATATGGCCCTGAATTTTCAACCGAAGTCCAGTTATTCGCAGCCGCAGGTTACGTCGTGGTTTATGGTAACCCAAGAGGTTCAACGTCTATGGGCGCTGACTTTGCTAACGAGATTGATAAAAACTACCCGTCAGAGGATTACAATGACCTGATGGATATGGTCGATGGCGTCATTGCAAAAGGGTATGTTGACGAAGAGAACTTATTTGTCACCGGTGGCTCAGGCGGCGGCACATTAACAGCCTGGATCATAGGCAAAACAGATCGCTTCAAGGCATCGGTTGTTGCAAAACCCGTGATCAACTGGACCAGTATGATAGGTGCGTCCGACATCTACACCTTTATGACCAAATACTGGTTTAGCGACCTGCCCTGGAACGATTACCAGCAATACTGGAACCGTTCACCACTTTCTCTGGTTGGCAATGTCAAGACGCCCACTATGGTACTGACTGGCGAGCTAGATGTACGCACACCGATGAGCGAAAGTGAACAGTATTATGGGGCGCTGCGACTGCAAGGCGTAGACAGCGCTTTTGTGCGTATTCAGGGCGCCTATCATGGTATTGCCGCTAAGCCTTCCAATCTGGCACGTAAAGTGGGCAATATCCTAGCCTGGTTTGAGAAGTACCGAACCGATAACAAAGAAGACTAAGTCTTTGCAGCCACCCGCATTGCGGGTGGCGTTTCCCTTTTACCGATAGGCTGAACACTCTTTCCCAGTTAAACTCAACAACCCCATCGCTTGCTCAGGCTCCACACTCGACAGCTCTACTTCTAGCCGAAAAGGCTTGGAATTGACCCTTTTTGCAGAGGGCTCTTGTGTCAGCTTTTTATAAAACACAGAATTCGTACATATATAGCTACGCACTTTGTTTTTATAAAGCACCTTCCTCTGTTCGAATTCATCGTTGTCAACGGGCATATTAGAAAAGCTGATACTCAGTACGAACCGGGAGTGATCATCAAATATCCTGCCCAGTTCAGCCTGTTCTGGAAACCCGTTAGTTAGTTGGCTGACTTCCTCAGCTATAACCTTTTGGTTATTATCTGAGTTGATATAGCCAAAGATAATGGAGGCTATCAAGCTCAGGGCAATCAATAGAACTCGAATTATGCTCGATTTATCCATTACCCAACGACTTCAATTTGTTCTTCAATGCTTCGATGACAATCGGAAGAAAATGGAGCGACACGCCAATCGCCGCGCCGATAGAGAGTGCCCACGTCCCTCCAAGCCATAAAATCAAGCCAGTGTAACCTTGAGCTTCACTCAAATAGCCCTTTTGCAAAACATCTAAGAACATTAGTCCGTTCCAATAGGCATAAACACATACCGTTGCAATGAATGCATACAGACCGATTTTATGGAGCACTGGGTTAGCTCGCCCGAAATGTGTTCTGCAGAAGAAACACACCATGCACTGGGCAATAAGCATTGGCACTGACAACAGCAATACGACCAACAAAATACCGCCAAAGGACTCGTCGCTATACAGATAGGTGATCCCCATTAATAACATCATCAAAGCTGAAACGGCCAATGTTATTGCAATTGTAATATTCATCAAAACTCCTTTCCTACTGCAATATGCAATAATTGATTCACTTTCATCATTACATAAATCGGGGACAGCCACCATGAAGTAGCGCAATATTAAAAGAATTTACTCGTTTTTTTCTGTGCTAAAATCGCCCGCTTGTACATTCTTGGGTAAAATACGGAAACAAACATGGACTTCCCTTTTGCTGAACTGAGCTACTTCGGGCTCTTTCTTGTGGTGCTATTTGTTGCAAAATGGCTCTATAACGCGACCACTTCGTACAACACCTTCACAGAAATTGAACAGAACAAAAACCTGGCTTTGGCAACATCAATCAGTGGTTTCTTAATTGCAGTCACTATGATGTATGTAGCAGTCCTTCAGGGACCGAGTAAAGGCCTGCTAACCGATCTCATCAATGTAAGTCTTTACTCACTTATGGGGCTTGGGTTATTGGTGGTAACACGAGTGATTAACGATAAGCTGTTGTTACCCAAGTTTTGCAACACCACACAACTTATCACTCATCAGAATCTGCCGGTTGGAGTCGCGCAATTTGCCAGTTACATCAGCGCCGGATTAATTATCGCAGGGGCTTTGAAAGGTGAAGGGAGTTTTGCCTCGGCCATTGTATTTTATTTGCTCGCTCAGCTGGTACTGCTGGTAGCAAGCAGGCTTTATGATGCCCTGACGCATTTTGACCTGCACCAGGAGCTGCAAAACAACAATATGGCGGCGGCCGTCAGTTTTGCTGCAACCAAAATTGCCACCGGTATTATCTTATTTCACGCACTGCGCGGCGCTTTCGAGAGCTGGTCACACAGCATTACACTATTTTTTATCGACGCAGCCATTGCGCTGGTGTTGCTCCCCATAGTGCGCTTGCTGACTGATTTAGTGCTGATGCCTGGAGTGAGAGTCAACAAGGCCATCGCACAGGGAAATACCGCGGTTTCTTTAATTGAAGCGAGCGTGGCCGTATCGGTTGCCGTGGCAATTTTCTACACACTTTAAAAAGGACATTTTATGAGTGTGATAAAAACCTTTTTCCTGGCTTTAGTCATCCTGACTTTATGCTTTATTGGCGGTTTGGTTTTGGATGAACAAGTTGCCAAGGTGCCGTTTGCCAAGAGTACAGAATATTCAAATCAGGACAAGGCCTACCTGTTCGATGTGCCTGAAGATGGCCAGATGATGCGCTTTGAACTTAAGGGCGTGATGAAGATGAATACCTGGAAAGCCATGGATATGGAAGTCTATCAGGCCGATGGCACTCACCTGTTTAGTTATCATGATGAGTTGTGGTCTGAGTCAGGCAGAGACTCCGAAGGCAGGTGGACCGAACATAAAAAGGAAACCTCGTTTAAAATTCGTTTTGCGAAAAAAGGCAGCTATCAGCTGTATTTGACTGATCAAAGTAGCAACAATCAAAAACTGAATAACACGCTCTACTACTTTCGCGTTGTGCCTGTAAGGGGAGATGCCAGTGTACTAAAACCGCTCTACTATATCGCACTCATTGTGGCTTTCTTGTGCTTTGCAGTGCTGGGCAACCGCTATGAAGAAGATAAGCCGCTGTCAGGCAAAACAACCTATAACAAAAGGTCCTATGGTCACAACCCATTTGGCGCTCAAGCCCGCTCCTCGCGTGTCCCACTGTACGCTTGGTGTTTCTCCCTCGGGCTATTTGCCTTGATGTTCAGCTGGGCGTACAAAAATGATGACGACATTAATTACGTCAGCTATGCCTATGGTAAGTCGCAAATGACGGTTGATCGCAGCATTCGTCAGCAGAGCTTGTCTGGTGCCAATCATCGCGGTGGCAGCGGCCGGGGTGGTAAATAAGTGCTCAGAGAAAGCCATATTCTGCTGTTTAGCATCTTTATTGCCGGCTTATGCTCGATTGTCTATGAGCTACTGATTGCGACTACGGGTGCCTATTTTCTTGGCGACAGTGTGACGCAGTTTTCCATTACCATTGGCGTCTATATGGCGTTTATGGGCGTGGGCTCGTACCTGTCTAAGTGGGTCACTGACAACACACTGCTGACGCAATTTATTGTGTACGAGCTGATGCTGGCGCTGATTGGTGGCAGCTCCGTACCTTTACTCTATTTTTGTTATGCTCAGGGCTGGCATTTTCAGAGTATGTCGGTTGCGCTCACCGCTCTGATTGGGATTTTTGTGGGCCTTGAAATTCCGCTGCTGTCACGGCTGATGGAAAAGCACTATACCTTAAAGGTGAACCTGGCCAATGTGTTGTCTATTGATTATCTGGGCGCGTTAATCGCCACTCTGGTTTTTCCGCTGGCACTGCTGCCCTGGCTTGGCGTGTTCAAAACCTCACTGCTGTTTGGTCTTATTAATCTGTCTATCGCCTTAACTTTACTGTGGTATTTTTACGCTCAGTTTCCAAAGGGGCAGGCAAGCCTGTTGAGGTGGCTCCTGATCCTGGTGTTACTCACACTGGCCGGGTTGATGTTATTCAGTAAAGAGTTAAATCATCACTGGAACGAAACCGTGTTTGAAGACCGCATTGTGCACAGTGAACAGTCTCGGTATCAGCAGCTGATCATGACCAAACACAAAGAGGATGTGCGTTTGTATTTAAATGGTGGCTTGCAGTTTTCTGCCATTGATGAATACCGCTACCATGAGTCACTGATCCATTTGCCAATCCAACGACAAACAGCGACTCGCAACGTCCTGATCCTGGGTGGTGGCGACGGCCTGGCCGCCAGGGAGCTGCTCAAATACCCAGATATTGAATCTATTACTTTGGTTGACCTGGACCCGGCCGTGGCTGAGCTTGCCCGCAGCAATTTTCACCTCAAACAGCTCAATCAAAACGCGCTGCACAGCCCCAAAGTTAAGGTGCTCAATCAGGATGCGTTTGTCTATCTGACAGACACGCCCGACAGATACGACTTAATCGTGGTGGATTTACCCGACCCCAAAACCATTAGTCTGGCCAGGTTATACAGTAAGCAGTTCTATACCCTGGTAAAGCACCGTCTTGATGCACATGGAATTATGGTGACTCAGGCAACCAGCCCCTATTTTGCCAGGCAGGCATTTTGGTCAATTCATAATACGGCGGCGTCGGTGGGTTTTCACTCCGTCACCCCTTATCATGTGGATGTCCCTTCATTTGGCAACTGGGGGTTTGTCATGGCCTGCAAAGCTGCGTGTGCATTAAGGCACAATACGCTGCCGGACACGCGTTTTTACAATCCAGATATTGAACCCTTATTATTGACGTTTCCGGCTGATATGCATAACACCCACAGCAAGATCAGCAGCCTGGATCAGCCCCATGTGCTTTACTACTATCTGGATGGGTGGAAATACTGGAACTAGCTAAAAAGGCCAGCAATCACACGACATATCGGCAACATCACAGCTTTTCCCTCTGCCACCACAACTGGCAATATCACAACCCGCACTTGGGTCGCAGCAGTCGCAACGGATCTCGTCTTTTTTTCGCCTGTCTTTTGACGCTGATTGCTCAAGCAAGAGATAAGCTTGCTTACACGCGCGCATCCGTGCCCTTATCTTTCGATACCCTCCCAAAAGACCATCCTCATTAACGATGGCCAGCACGGCATGTGAGCAACTCTCCCCTCGATGGACAGCCGCATGGGCACACCGAAACCCTTTATGTGGAGAAATAAAACGTTGATAAAATCGGATCAATAATATTGTCAGGTTATCCATGGCAGTTCCCGGTCTATTACTTACTCTTGGCGACAAACGTTTTAGTCACAATTCGCCAAGCGCCTTCACGCTTATACATCACCAGATAATCTATATAGTGCGTTTTTGGTGTATGAAAATCCATTTTTACCATAGCCAGATTTGCAACGAAAAGTCACAGCCTGGTTGTTTCTAAAAACCTAACAGCAAAGCCGACACTGCTCAAGCTTATATGCGGTAAAAGGCATTAACTATACGCCAATGGGAGTTAACGTTACTTTGAAATAGATATACCTTATCTCATACACATCGAAGATCATTGCATCGAAGCGTGTAGATGTATCACCTTTAGGCCTTTTTTGCTTTGCGATCCCCTTTCAACCTGCCTGTCACTTTACATCTGACAACCTTAACCAGCGACGCCTCATGCACCAAAAATACAACCATTGATTTTTACGAATACGAGCATCTATAAATTCCATTAACAATTTTGCAAACCCGTAACTATACTCGCTGAGAATTAAGTAGATGTACTGGCGGCTGGGTAGGGTTTGGCTGGTCGGCAGGCGTTTTAAAAAAATAAGGTAACCACTATGACCACAAAAATATTTCAAAAATCAGCCTTGGCAGCGCTGGTAAGTTTAGCGGTAACGGGCCTCAGCGCCTGCGCCAGCAACGACGACTTGCAACAAGGCAGCCAGTCTAATGGCGAGATCAGTAAACCGAAAGGTGCTGTTGGAAGCGGCACTGTACCTATGGGCGTGGCCAAATCCAATCAGTTTTGGTGGCCGGATCAACTTGATCTGTCTCCTCTGCGCGACCACGACGGCCGCTCCAACCCACTTGGTGAAGATTTTGACTATGCCATGGCATTCAATCAGTTAGACATGGCAGCGCTGAAACAAGATATGAACGAGCTACTCACTACATCACAAGACTGGTGGCCTGCCGACTGGGGCAACTACGGGCCACTGTTTATTCGCCTGGCCTGGCACAGCTCGGGTACCTATCGTACATTAGATGGTCGTGGTGGTGGTGATGGCGGTCAGATGCGCTTTGACCCGCTCAACAGCTGGCCAGACAATGGCAATCTGGATAAAGCCAAGCGCCTGTTGTGGCCGCTTAAGCAAAAGTATGGAGAGCAAATTTCCTGGGGCGACTTGATGATCCTGGCCGGTACCGTTGGCCTGGAAAACATGGGTTTTAAAACTTATGGCTTCGCCGGTGGGCGCACCGACGATTGGGAACCAGACTTAGTCTACTGGGGCCCTGAGGTTGAAATGCTGGCCAGTGATCGCGAAGAAAAAGATGGTAAATTACAGCGCCCGCTGGGTGCAACACACATGGGCTTAATTTACGTGAACCCGGAAGGCCCCAAAGGTAAACCGGATCCTGTGGGATCGGCCAAAAACATTCGCGTGGCGTTTGGTCGTATGGCCATGAATGACGAGGAAACCGTGGCGCTTATTGCCGGTGGTCACACCTTTGGTAAAATGCATGGCGCGCGCAAAGCCAGCAAATGTGTGGGTAAAGAACCCGGTGGTGCAGCAATTGAAGAGCAAGGCCTTGGCTGGAAAAACAACTGTGGTAAAGGCCACTCTGAAGATACCGTCACCAGTGGCCTGGAAGGTGCGTGGACTCAGGCGCCTACCCGCTGGACTACGCTTTACCTGCAAAACCTGCTGAACTTTGAATGGCAGCAAACACGCAGCCCGGGCGGTGCCATTCAGTGGATCCCAACCGATGAAGCGTTGCATACCTCAGTACCCGATGCGCATGTCAAAGGTAAGTTCAACTCACCGGTAATGACCACGGCCGATCTGGCGCTGAAGTATGACCCTGAGTATCGCAAAATTGCCGAGCGCTTTTTGGCTAACCCGGAAGAATACCGCCTGGCATTTGCCAAAGCCTGGTACAAACTCACACACCGCGATATGGGCCCGCGTACCCGCTACCTGGGTAACACCGCACCTGATGAAGCCTTGATCTGGCAAGATCCCGTCCCGGCGGTCGATCATGCTCTAATCAATGAATCCGATGCCAGGGCAATCAAACTGGATATTCTGCAAACAGGGATCAGCGTACCAGCACTTATTCGCACCGCCTGGGCCTCTGCTGCCAGCTTCCGTGCTTCGGATATGCGCGGTGGTGCCAATGGCGCCCGCATTATGCTGGCGCCGCAAAAAGACTGGCCCGTTAACAATCCGGATGAACTATCGTCAGTTTTAAATCAATTGCAAGCTGTACAGGCGCGCTTTAACCGCGCAGCCGGTGGTACTAAGCAAGTCTCTATGGCCGATGTGATTGTACTGGCAGGCGCCGCCGCAGTTGAACAGGCAGCCAAAAACGCCGGTATTACGGTGTCTGTGCCCTTTACCCCAGGGCGCACCGACGCAACTCAGGCACAAACCGATGTGGAATCATTCGCGCTGCTTGAGCCAAAAGCGGATGCGTTCAGAAACTACTTTGACGTGAACGCCAGCTACCGCTCACCAACCGAAATGTTGGTTGATAAAGCCGATCAGCTTAATCTAACTGTGCCAGAAATGACGGTGCTGCTGGGTGGTTTACGTGTACTGGGTGCCAATGCCATGGACTCTCAGCACGGCGTATTTACCGATAAAGTGGGCACGCTCAACAACGACTTTTTCGTCAATCTGCTGAGCATGTCTCATCAGTGGCAAAAAACCAGCCAGGCCGGTTTATACGAAAGCATTGACCGCAGCACAGGCAAAAAGCGCTTCACGGCCACCAGTGTGGATTTGATCTTTGGCTCAAACTCAGAGCTGCGCGCCGTGGCCGAAGTCTATGCCTATGACAACGCCCAGCAAAAATTTGCAGAGGACTTTGTTAAGGCCTGGCACAAAGTGATGCAGCTGGACCGCTTTGATTTGCGCCATTAGTTGTAATCCTACCCAAAATCTCAGCGCCTGCATCGCAGGCGCTGACGCTTTTTCTAAAACAACTCAGCCAATGGGACAGGTTACACGCCCTACAGCGACAACCTGACCATGCTGGCGGACCTCGAATTTTACACCCGCTTTCATCGCCATGGATTTGCTTAGCCTGACAGTCACGTTAAGCTCATCGCCCGGCACCATCATTTCAATGTCCCGAGGCCAGCTCGCTGTGCCTGCCACGTCCAGGTAATGCAGTCTAAAGTCACCTTCAAATCCATTGTACAGAGGCGTTTTACGTCCGCCCTCATCGCCGGTCAAACAATAAAGCAGCGCTTCGAAACGTGTATATGGCTTAATTGACCCGTTTTTACCGAGCACCATACCTTCTTCGATATCTTCTCTATCGATCCCTTTTAAGCCTACAGCAGCCAATTCAGTGGCTTGTGCGCTGTCTTTAAGCCTTCGCTCGACCTCAATACTGGAACATCGTGTGTGCTGAGTATCCCGAATACCCACAAGTTCCAGCTCGTCGTTTTTATAAAGCGTGCCACTTGTTATTCTGCTGCGCGCAAGTGTATCGCGCCAACTTACCATAAAGATATCTTCAACAGGCATCACAAAGGGCTGATCCTTCAGAGGCACAGGCGGAACAACATAGTCTTCCATTGCCTGGACTAACGCTTTGATGCTGTTTTCCCATTTGGGGTCTCCTTCAAGCGCTTTTTCAGCCGAGCCCACAATCACCGGGCTCAAAGCTCTGTCATACCCCGCCTCTTCTAGCTGCTCTGTGATTAGAGACGCCATCTCACTGATAAACTCTTCGTCGTGTATCAAGTCGGCTTTATTAATATAAACAATGACATTACTAATACCCATCGAGCGCAGCAGCCTGAGATATTCATCCGTTTCGCGATTAAAGCCGACATCAATGCTAACCACAAGGATAGCGGTGCCCATCCTCAAATGGCCTGTGATCAGCCCTTTAGCATAGTCCATATAATCGGGGCAGTCTGAATGAAAGTAAACGTACGATTTTGAAGCATAATCGACCATTGAGCTACGGCAAGTTACACCAGTATTTGTGGTGTACTCAGGCGCATCGTCGATTGAGGCAAAGCTCTGCGGTGCTGATAAGTGCTCTTTTGCTAACACATACGTTATCGCGGCAGTTAAGGTCGTCTTACCATGCCCTTTAGCGCCGATTGTGCCAACATAGATGTATGTTTTATCGTTTTCATGATTATCTGTCATTGTCGATTCCTTTGCAGCTTTTAGCCTAGTTCGCATCCATTATGAAGGGCGTTTTACTTTATTATCAATGACACAGTATTACACCAACCGGATAGCCAAGTTGTCTCTGGCTGGTTTGCAGGACTTAAAAAGGTAAATGATGAAGACAGCGCTGCCCGGATAGGCGATGAGTCCAGCCTGTTTTCGGGGTAAGAAAGCGCCGCCAGCGCAAGACATTCGGCGATTTCTTCGCGGGTATAATTTACTGCCGGGGATTTACACTTTTAACTCCCTGGCATCAAAGAGGTGCTATTACAATTTAAACTGCTCGACACTGGATTTGAGGCTGTGGGCCAGCTCACTGATATCATGACAGGCATGGGAGATTTGATTGGCTCCTTGTGTCATCTCAACACCGGCCACATTAATGTTCTCAATATTGCGATTGAGTTCCTCAGAGACCACAGACTGCTCATTACAAGCCGCCGCTATCTGCGTGCTCATTGCTGCAATGCTGTCGATCTCCTGCTCAATCTGGCTGATGGTTTGGCTGACCGTCTCGGTTTGCTCCACGCACACATCAATCCCAGTCTGACAGGTGCGTGTGGCTTCCCCGGTTTCTTTGGACTTTTGTTGCAAGTCACTGACAATTTCAACGATTTGTGTGGTTGATTCCTGAGTACGGCGTGCCAGTGAGCGCACTTCGTCGGCCACTACAGCAAAACCGCGGCCCTGGGCACCGGCACGGGCGGCTTCAATGGCAGCATTCAGCGCCAGCAGGTTCGTTTGCTCAGCAATTTCGCGGATCACGTCAACTACCACGTTGATATTCTGCGCGTTCTTTTCAAGATTAACCGCCAGCTCGCCCGCATGCGTTACGGTTTCTGCCACCGCGGAAATATGCGACATGCTGCTTGTCAGTGCCGTACTGCCCTCACGCGATTTCATATGGGCCTGGTTGGCAGACTCTGCCCCCATTTCTGTGCTCTGTGCCACCTCAGATACGGCAGCCTGCATCTGGGTCATGGCAGAGGCAACAGACTGCAATTCGTTTTGTTGATTTTCCATGCCTTTGGCGTTTTGTGCCGAGATCATATTTACTTCTTCAACCGCAGAAGAGAGCAAGATAGCGCTGTCATTAATTTTCACAACAAGGCCGTTTAACTGCTGACGCATTTTTTCCAGTGACACCAGCAATGAACCCAGTTCGTTGCTGCCTGCCGAGCCAATATCAATACGGGTACTTAAATCACCATTTGCAATGCTGCCAGCCAGATTCATGGCCTCTTCCAAAGGACGTCTGATAGCCCCGCTGAGCACAACACAGATCAGCGCAATCATCACAGCGCACACTAAAGTACAAATGATAATGGCCGTGATCACGGTTTTGACAGCGCCAATGGCTGATGACTCAGCATGTCCCACATTGTCACTGTTGATTTTCTCCAGCTCACTTAGCTCGTCCATGGCCTTGGCAAAAACGGGATAGCTGTTCAACACCGTCTCATTAGCACGGTTCACCTCACCACTGCGCACCAGCGCGTTAAAATCCGACGTAGCCGCCGCATATTTTCGCCAGGCAGACTCAAACGCTTCGAACTGGCGGCGCTCCTTTACGCTTACATTAAGCTGGCTGTACAGCGCAATTTTACGATTTACCCCGGCGCGTAAGTCACTCAAAATGCTCAGCCACTCGCTCATTTCGGGGTGGTCCGGGTTCATGGTGGCACCAAACTCATCTTTACGAATGGTGGTGAGCTCTATCTTTAAATCCTTAACGATTTCTACCGAAGGAATACTGGTTTGTACGATTGAATCAAGATCATCGCTGATCCCTCTCAGTCCGTTATAGGTCAACAAACTCACTGCGAAGAAAACAAAAAATACCGAAAAAAAGCTCAAACCTATTTGTTTGGTGATGGATAAATCTTTTATTGCCATGCTCTTTGTAAAGTTCCCTAATTTAACAATAATCCTGGTGAATAACCCCCCTAAGGTGAGTAAAAAGACGTTGTTTGGCGGCCGATATGAAACTGATAATCTCGTATAAAAAGCATATTTATTCAACATCCGCGCATACAACACACCTAAACAGTTTCAAAAATCGGGTTGTGACATATTTTTATTCAAACCAAGAACTCTATTTGAAAATTAAATTATAATCAGAAAAACTCATTTAAAATAACACTTTCATTGAGAACACTATCTTACACAATTAAAACACAGAGCGAACCACAAAAAACAAACAACCCCCAACACTCTGACAAAAAAACCACAAAAAATAAACAACACCAAAATCATATCAACATATTAAAGTTCATCCGATTATTACCCAGCAAACCTAATCAAACTGCAATATGGAAGTGAAAAATGCAGCTAAATTAGAAAAAACATCTAAACTTCACCACGTTAGTTAAAAAGAGTTGAGACTTTTACCACCTAAAAACAATATTTCTACACCTATCTTCACCACTACTTTCTTTAATGCACTTACTATGTTAAAAGGCATCATTCAACCTGTATAGTTTACAGCTATCATAACAACCAATCACTTAAAGGACATTTCTATGTGCGCACGTTCGCTTTGGTTTGCCATAGCATATTTGTTTTCTGCAAACGTATATGCCAGCGCTACAGAGCTATATAATAAACTCACACTCAATACGGCTACTATTCATAATATAGGTCTGGCTGGCAAATATACTTATGTTGTATTAAAAGGACTAAAGTATGAATTTCATCCTATGTACGGTGAAGTTAAGCTTCCAAACAATTGCTTAGCCTATTCTGTTGTAAAAGCACTACCCAATACCAATCGTCAAGATGGCGTGGGAGATAGTCCCAGATCTGGCTACTACTTGTTATATTTGGATAATCAAAAAAAGCAAAAAACAGGATGTGAAAATGCCCGTTTTGCAATAGGTAACCAAGTTGCTCTTTCCGTCGCGAAGGAAAACGCATTTAACGATAATGGTAATGGAGAAGTAAGCATAGGGTTAGCCGGTCAAAAAGCCTACTTTTCGACAAAAACATACGATATTAAACATAAACTTGTGGCACGACCACTATTAAACAGCTATCAATATCTGATTTCGCACGATGCTAAAAAGGCATATCGTATATCCGATATGCTGCGCAATCAGTATCGTGATGATAAAAACGGCACTGTGATCGAAGAGCAGGCCGTGACTTATTTTGTAGACTCCACTGACATTGCTGGGGCAAGCACAACAGGGGGGTTTGCGCTTGCTGGCTCCTATTACACTCATAACCCTTTACAGGAAACTTTGTTTTTTGAAAACACAGCAAAGATTACTGCATTTGGCATAGCGGGCAACAATACCTATATCACACTGCAACATCCTAAATATGAATTCGACTCAACCTATGATGTGATATACCCCGACATAATGAGTACACCGATCGATATTCTATCTACTCAGTTGAATACCAAAAGATCAGAAGTCACAGTTAATGGCCGCCGTGAAACCCGTCTGGAATCCAGTCTAGACAGTATCGTTGTATACCTACCGGGTACGCAAGGTTATAACTTTCATGTTGGTCAACATATCTATCTTTCAGAGCAATATGAGAACTCTGCAAAGGTCGTGCACCGAAGCTTGAGAAATCAGTATACTTATGTCGAGATTAGTAACCTCAAACGCCCTTTTAAGGCCGGGTATAATTTGTTACGTCCTATTAGGTCGGGCACGAGCGCCGGACAGTCTCTTGCCATTCACGCAATAAACAACTTGGGTGGTGGCAAGTATGGCATATACATTGTTGGCCGGTATGCTGACAGGTTTGCTCTGGACAGTACGGTAAGACTTGCTCCAGCGTTTAATCAATCGCTAAGCGCAAATAATAACGGTGTTTATATCAATGGTAAGCTGATTGATTCCAGAAATGGTGTGGTCGAGTTGAGCGGTAATTACCGTGTAGTAAAAGACACGTTGTCTGGCAGTAAAAATATAATTATGCCGATAGACCATGTGGTCAAGTTTTCTGAAAGTGCCCGAGTTGAAGTGCCTGCAGGGTTTTCTCTTACCATTAAAGGAACACTAGAGGCTGGTATGCACCGTATATTTTATGGTTCTGGGAAGATTAAAGGACAACCAAAAGCGAGCGTCTATGGTTATGATGATATAGCTTCAACCAGTCAAACTCCATTCAATGTGATACCGCAATGGTGGGGAGCGGTAGGCGATGCAATGACCAACAATTCAGCTGCTTTTCATCGCTTCTCAAACTCCATTCAGGACCACTGGACTATCTATATTCCAGCGGGCGAATATCTTCTAAACAGTGGTGGCTTTTCAATTGAAGGCAAGTCACATGTTGAAATATTTGGAGCGGGCAATCACGAAAGAAAAGCCGATACCGATGAAAGTTACACCGCCAGCGAGCAGCTTTACCTGCCAAACGTACGCTGGTCAAGTAAGCCAGTCACCCGCTTGAGACCTGCAAAACAAAGAATAACAAATGAATTTGGCATTGAGGGAATTGGCAACCCTGCTCCATATCCCAACCGAGGTCCTGAGCAAATCGAAGCTGTGCCTTACTTTACCACCTTAACTATTGACAGTGGTCATGCGATTTCGCTTCGCGATATGGTAATTGAGACGCGCGGCAAGTTCTGGGGCGATACCGACCACCCTCAGCTTAGCTTTGACGCATATGGCAGGCTTAAAGCGCAATGGGCCAAAAATGCTGGAGGTTCAGCCTTGCTTGTTTCGCGTTCAACCGATGTGACTCTCTCCAACCTAGATGCGCGACTGGCTGGCTCCGTGGCTTCAGTATACCTGTCGTCCAATAACCGCGTAACACTTAACTACGTATTCGCAAATGCCGGTAGCTATGGGTATGCAAGCTTTAACCCAGACAACTGGGTTGATGCAAATATCAACAAAAATGGCAAATATACGTTTAATTACTGCTCATCCGCCGCGGAGAATGGACTTGGAACCATATCGGGTAAAGGGGGTATTGTGATTGAAGGTGACAACCAAAACGTACCGAAAGTGACTGTGACAGGCGGTCTTTACCGAGATGCCCAGCCAGGTTCTGACTTCCTTGATGGAGGTAATGGGATCTCTTCCGATACAGCCAACTTGACGGTGACGAATGTTGACCTGGTAAACAACATGACAGCATTGCGCCTAACTGCGAAAAGTATCACGGAAAAGCTCACCACGAATATCTCTAACAGCCGGTTGCTCAACAATCGTGCGGCAGGTATTTATGCAAAATTCATAGAAGCACAACAGCAAGGTGAGGACCCCAGTCACAGTATCATGCTAAGCAATTTAGAGATAAAAACGAACAATAGCTCTGTGTGGAGTCAGTTTCCAAGTGCTCAGCCCTTATTGTTGGACAAATCTACAAACTTTATTATCCATGCTCTATATCCAATCAGTATCAACTTGAAAAACAACAAGGTGTCTGGTGGTGAATATGGGATGAGCATAAGCACCAGAGAACATACAATCCAACCGACTTTTAGCTGTGAGAACGACAGCCCGACCAATTGGGGAAAGCTCAGACTACCAATGAAAGGGTGTTAACCTATAAGACAGCAAAATTACTTTTAAGGGTGGCACTACCGCCCCCTTAACACCTAAGCAGATCGGGTAAGGCTTACTGCCTGATCCGCTTCTGTGATTAATGCGTATGGTGCTAAAAACCCCCGGATAAACTAATGAGCGAACTCACCATATTTTATGACGGCACCTGCCCTTTGTGCGTTAAAGAAATGACCGCGCTGACTAAACGAGATAAGGCGCAGCGCATTAAGACGGTCGATATTTTCAGCGACGATTTTGCCCATTACCCCGGCATTGACCCGGATAAGGCAAACACAGTTTTGCACGCGCTGGATGCCAAAGGTAACCTGTTGCTGGGTCTGGATGTTACACATCAGGCGTGGCGATTAGTGGGAATGGGCTGGTTGTATGCACCATTGCGATGGCCCGTCATCAAACCCATCGCTGATAAGTTTTACTTACTGTTTGCCAAAAACCGCTATCGCATCTCTTACTGGCTGACTGGCAAGTCCCGTTGCGACAGCGGTGTGTGTCGAAAATAAGCGCAGCGTTAATCATTACCCAATAGTACCGCCAGGCGCTTTTGCTCATTTTCACTAAACAGTGCCTGCTCAAGCGCGGCGATTTTGGCCTGACTTGTCCCGTCTGAATAACGGGCAAGGAGCGCTTCGCGTTGCTCTTTATAGTCCGCCACCCTTTGTGCCCAACGCGTTTGTGTCTGCCTTGCTTGCATCAGGCGCTCTGCTGCTTCATCCCCATACCTGGCGCTGAGCTGGTTGTAGTCCATGGTTTTCCAGCTTTGTTTTAATGTGACCAGAGTTTGTGTTGCCATTATGGTCTCACGCTCCTCTTGCGGCAGCTGGCTTATATGTGCATCCATTAACTCATCACGCGTCTGCTCGCTGAGCGATTGATCAGACAGAATTTGCCAGCGCTCCAGTGTCTGCGCATTCCAGCGGTTCTCATCCGCAAACCAGGCCGCGATCACCTCATCTGAAAAGTGCTGACCCTGAAGCGTTTGCAGCGCCTCAAAACGCTCGTTAACCCTAAGATTGCTTGGAACTTCAGTCAGCGCCTGTTTATAGTTCATGTAGTCATGGGCCAACTCTTGCAAACACAGCGGTAAACGATGTGTATATTGAGCCCAGTTTTGCTCCAGCTGTTCGCTTTGCAAAGCTAAGATCCAGTCATCAAGCTGATGTTTGTGTGCTTTAACGATTGCGCCGCAATGCTCTGCCTGTGCTGGCATCGCGGCGTTGGATTGTTGCTCAATCATGTGTGGCGCCTCTGTCACCGGGCGCTGACTTGTCGCTGCGACATGAGTCTTGCCTGTACTGACTGGCTGTCCAGCCAGATACCAAAGCCAGGCACAAAGCCCGATACAACTGAGTGAGAGCAGACGCCAGTGTCTCATAGATTCAGACCTTTCAGACGACGAATGTGCTGACGATAAATCGTGAGTGGATCGGTCTCGAATAAATGGTGAATACCAATAGTCTGATTAACCTGATCCAGATGATTCATCTTGAAGTTGTTACCAATCACATATCCCAGGTTACTGGAGCAAGCCGAGACCAGGCCATCATTGGCTTCGTCAAATACGCCGGAGAAAAGCAACAGAGCATTGTCGGCAGGATCCAACAAATTCGTCCAGGCACGGCTGCCACTCCATGAGAAATAGTAGACGCCATTGTCGGCCAGCATATCGCCCTGGCCACAATAGTTAGCAGGCACGCCTTCTGGATACTTTTGATTAAACGCGAGTGTTCCTTCAGTGGTCAGAGCCTCGAGTGCTTCAAGCGCATCTTTAGGTGCCGTAGGTTTACCCGACAATAAGTCAATTAGGCCAGCCAGACCATTAGCTAATGACGCTAAGAACTGCTCCGAGAACGACCCCTGATCGACCCCCCCACGCACCACATCAGCAAAACGGCTGCCCCAGTTTACGCCACCAATGCTGGTCACTGAGGCCACCCATTGAGGTTTAACCGACGCCACGTAACGAATGGTTTGCGCGCCCTGACTATGACCGATCAGATTCACTTTGTCTTTACCAGTGAGGGCTCGGATCAGTGCAACCTGCTCAAGCAGCTGCTCGCCTCGCAGCTCAGAGTTATGCGCAGACGACACTTCAGCTACATAGACGTTACCGCCCTCCTGACGGATTACAGAAGGCACGCGATAGAAATAATCCACGCCCAGCAGATTGTCGAAACCAAACAGACCATGAACCAGTACCACGGGATATTCAAGCTGATCACTGCTGTGCGCCGTATGCGCAAATAGTGACATGATACTTAATAGAAGGGTCAATGTTATTCTTTTCATTTATTTGCTCCAAAAGTTACAATTTAGCAACAAAAGGCTAGCTTATTGTGGTAGGAGGTCAAGCCAGATAGAACAAAAAAACACTAAATTGCACTGGTTCAATTAATGAGCTCTGCGCAACCCTTTGAACACGCAAATATAAAACTCTTATATATCAACAATATTTGTATAAATGAAAATCAATTTTTTACCAATAAGTGTGATGATGCGTTTCGTTACACATAAGGTGATTGACCTATCAACGTAGTTAGGTTTTTTACTCAAAGCTTGCCAGGGCGACGCCAAACCGCCAGCCAGACTGAGTCTAAGTCGAAGGTAAATATGATTTATCTGGTTTAACCAATATGACTGAGGACGCACGATACATTTCTTCGCAAAAGACGTTTGGTTGCTCGTCCGTTGCGCCGCTTTTTCTCATTGTTAAAACCACTAATTCTTCGTAAATCTGGCTATATTTCGAAAGAAAAAGCCGTATGTGTTTTTAATGAACAACATCAACACATTGATAAATAAAAACTTTAAAGTTGGTATATTACTTGTTACGGATGGTGTTATCTTCAAAACGAAAATGCATAACGGAACTATCATGTACAAGAACAACAGAGTCTTACTATCCACCTTATTCTGGTTTGTCACCTTACTATGGTCGTCACTGGCAAAAGCGGAGCCGGTAGACAAACTTATTAAGGCACTGATGAAAGAAAGGCACATTCCGGGTTTACAGCTGGCAGTGATTAAAGATGATAAAATTGTTAAGCAGGGCAACTATGGCTTTGCGGACTTACAGCATCAGGTGCCTGTGACAGATAAAAAAGGGTTTAAAGACTTTGCCACGGTATTTGCACAAGCACAGCAAGACACGGACGTAACATATGATTTGGAGCTCCTGGTTGAGTGGGGTAACAAGCTGGTGAAGAATGGTCGGGTTGATGATGGTATTGCAGTGTTTGAATTCGCACTAACTCAAAATAATGAACAACCATACTATCATAGCAGTGTTGCTGAAACCTATGAGCTAAACAAGCAATATCCACTGGCACTAAAGCACTATCAGCAAATACTGACAATAAACCCAAACAGTCAGTATGCCAAAAATAAAGTCGCGGCTATCAAGGGCTATTTATAACTCTGGCTACGTAAAAAATCACATGCAGGCATATAGCCCTGGCATTTTTTAACCTGTCCGTAAAAGGCTGAACTCAATACATAGTTTGGGGTCGCAGGAATAACAAACAACACTAGGTTGAATGAGTGGCGATATAACCCCGCCACTCATGCTGATTATCACCGGATAACAGTGGCCAGTCGCTTTTTAATAATTGGGTGTGTTGTTGTTTGATAAAACTCCGTCAGCTTTTCTATATTCTCACTGGATAGCGCATAACCTGCCCGTTCATACGTTCTTATAAATGCATCGATGGCATTGACATCAGACGTGCCAGCCAGACTGGCAATAACCTGATCTTGGTATGCTTCGTTGTGCGCAAGCGATTTAATCGCATTTCGCCTGACTTGTGTATCAATATGGTGCAAATAATCAGGTAGCCTTTCAATCAGGGCTGGATTTTTGCTATTCGCAATCGCGAGTATGGCCGTTGACAGTTGCTGAGACTCTGTCAGTTTACGATTCAGGAAACGCGCTACCTGCTGAGATTGTTGGGGAGAAAACTTGCTCATTGTGCCAATACTGAGCAGTGCCACATCGGCAAGCGCCTGCTCGGCGGTATCGTCTGCAACAGATTGCAAACTGGCAAATGCGACATTAGACGCATTTTCTATTCGCCCAAGCGCCATCGCGACTTTCTGCAATGACGACTGGCTGAGATCACGCTCCGTCAGCAGATCAGCAAGCGTTTGCTCGGCCTCCAGTGTCTGCGCTTTTTGCAATGAATAAATCAGTGCTGAGCTCAAGCCTGCGTGGTCCTTCAGGTACGCTTTTAAAGTGCCGTAATCATAATTTTCCAGCATAAACTGACCTATCGCTTTTGCCACAGCGGGATCTAAAGAATCAGCCAGTTGTTCCAGCTGCTTCAGAAAGTTTTCAGCGGTGATCTCAACAAGAGCCGATTGATTATCCGGTGACATAATGCCTTTATTATGAGAGGCGTCCCAGTTCGTTTGATCTGTATGCATATGCTCGATAGGTAGTATAGTGACCGTCTGTATAACTTCATACTGTTGAGTACCCTGGTGCAAAATTTGTTGATTGCTATAGTCCAGTTTTTGCAGATTTGGCTGATTTGCTACCCTGTTATCTGAGGGTTTTAAGGTAAGCCCCCAACTTTCTTGCTCCTGTTGATCTTGCTGTCTTTGTTGTTCTATTTTTACCCGACTTATTGTATTACCACTCTTTTGAAAACGGTATGTGCTCTTACCCAACGCATCTGTAAACGTCAGTGGCTCTGTTAGTGAATAACTCATTAAATCGAGCACTTTAGGCAACACCCATAATGGGTGCGCTTGAGTCAGCCCGAGCATATCTGATTGGGTAAATTGTTGCCCGTTATAAGAAAAGTAAAAAGGCAGCTGCTGGGGCATCGGCTGAATTTTGCTGTCAGAAATAAACTCGATATCTGTTAACAATGCGGGCGATACTGAAGAGGGATCTGTATTAGGATAAAAGTACATTTTCCAGGATAAATCCGAGTGCGCATACGCAGTGCCTTTTTCGCTCAGTACCGCAGATTGAATAACGACCTGATAACCTGAAGTCTGTACCTCACCTAAGGTATTTTTAATATCACCAGTTTCGAGCGAATCAACTTCTGAACGCTCATTAACACGCTGGTATGTCCCACTGAATACAAAAAACACGATCCCCAACAGACTTAAGAAAGCCAGTGTAATAATTATTCTTTTCATAACGCAATCTCGACATGGTGGCCTTGTTCAGGCCACCAGTTACAACAGTTTATAAATTTTCCCAAACAGGGCTCGCGTATTCGTAAAGGACGGTTTCACGCTGGTACAGCGGATCCCATTTCATTACATCTACGTTAAATTGCAGCAGTCCCCAGAGCTTTTTGCAGTAAGCCTGAATTTTGCCGTCTCCACCTGTCAATTTAGTGCTGACCTTTAACTCCAAAAAGCCTTGCTCTATCACCACCTCGTCTTCAACGATACGGCGCACACCAGCTTCTACATACCCTTTGCCTTTTACTTTAAGCAGATTAACCTTACCTTTTACGCCAGCTTCTGATATGCCGTGACCGAATGAACCATAAGCGGAGCTAGATACAACACCACCAACATATGGCTCTACAGACGCATAGATATAGTCTGGGCGTCTAACGCCTTCGGCTTCGAAAGGCACTTCATTTCCATGCCCACCAATTACTCCACCTACCGTGAATTCAGCACCTGCTTCGATACCCGCACCAAACTTAACGCCAAGCTTTAGCAAGCCCAACGGGTCTAGTGGCAATTCCACTTTAGGCTTAACCGGTTCAGGGATCAGATCAAAGTAGTATTCAACGGGGTAGGTGATCGACGCATCCAACAAATCATCGCAGTTTGGTTTAATACTCGCGACAGTGTCATCTCCAACTGTAAAGTTGAAGTTCATACCCTGAGTACAATCAAGCTTGCTGGGATTAAATGAAAACTCCAGCTCACCAATCGACATCTTAAAATCGCGATTGTGCAACTTTAGCCAGTTCCCTGCTTGATAAAACCCCTGTGTTGCCCCATTCTCAACCTTATCAACATACATCCAGCCTTGTTGATCTCTATATTGATGAGACTGGCCGATTACCCGATTCTTCTGAATGGTCCGGGCGTTACGTTCAACATAACCCGGGTCTTTGTACAGATACGCTTCCGCTGCCGGAGACAGTGTGATTGCACAGAGCATGCCCAACAGTGCAGCAAATTTAAACTTCATAATTTCCTCATTAATTTATTAGTATTTTCGAATTTCATTTCTACAGATGTTGCGCAACGGGAACAAAATAACCCACGATCTTTACATTTACTTTTCAAAAGTACCTTTTAGTGGGAAATGAGGTGTTTGTATATATGATGTGTAAAAAAACTAGCACTATAGTGCCACACTTGTTTTGCTTTGAATTTATTAGAGTTTTTACCCTACTGAATACACTTTCAGCTGCACTGTACTGTCACTTTTGTAGCATGCAGCCTTGTGGACAAAATCAATAGTTGCAACAACAGCAACGCTATTCGATTATAGAACTGCATGACAGACTTGAAGTTAATTGCTCCGTGAATACTTGTCATGTTCTGTGTAAAGGCTTGCTGCTCCGCAGAGCAGGCCTCAGTGGTGTTTATAAAAAAGAATGCTAAGATGCAGGGCATTTTCAAAAACAGGTTAATTTAAAATTTAGCCATAGTGCGCCCGGTAAAACAGTTGGCAGTCCTGCCAGATAGCCAAAGTACCCAAAATACAATTAGAATAGGTTCGACGCTGAGTGGAATACATTTATCAAGCAGGCCCTCTATGGAAGGGTAATGGCAAGTTCATCAAGGAACAACTGGTGCGACTGAGGTGAGTTATATTGAGCAAACGTGAAGGTACGCTCATGCACTATCATTGAGCGTCCCTCAATGCTGACGGAAGCACGCAAAGTCATCAGCCGCAGTTGTTCGCGCATATCGTGTAGGATAGTGATATCACGCATGGTGTTGCTATCTATTTGGTTTTTTGGCGAAATAAACTAGATAAAACAATACCATGCGTGTCCATCATATTGATTTTAATTATGATTATCTGGGTATTTCTCAGACTGGAGCTTTATTTTCTTAGACAATGAATAATCGCATTGACAAATTCGTATAGTCACTCTAGCCTAGCCTCTTTATGATTACTCAATAGAGGGCATCAACTTATGCCTACACTGATTTTAGTCTTACTTTTTATTATCTGCTTTCCCTCTTTTGCCGCAGTAGGTGACAGAGTCAGCTCCCAGACACTGTTGATTAACAATGTCAGAGTACAGCTTTATCAAGGGGATGCCTACTTGTATTTTTCTCCTGTCGGAAACGATTGGTCTACGCCGGATTGTCCGGGAACTAAGTTCGCGTATATAAAAGAAAGCGAGGCCGGTGCAAATTCAATTTTGTCTGTGGCATTAACGGCCAAAATGGCAAATACCCCTGTAAAATTCACAGGAATATGCGGAGATATCAGCGGCAGCTTGGGGTATATGCGGATCACGGATATATCCATGTAGTATTTGACGCTCTCTTATTATAAATAAAATATAGTTGTATCTTATTTTTTAGTCTCCAACTGAACAATGCCCGGTAATGCTTACCCGGCACTCTCAGGTGATAACAACAATGGCACTCATACTACTTTATCGTGATGAAATTCACGTCTGATAATCCCGGGTATATCGTGCACTTGTCTCTGGCATAAACCTCAACTCGCGCTTTAGTCGAGTAAGCCGTCAGAGCCAATGAAAGTAATGATTGCCCTATTGGGGTGTCAACTTTAAACTGCATGCGTTTAGCGGGCAGAGTATGGCAACTTCCCTCTTTTTCATGCAAAACTGTATCCGATGTAAATAGAATAGAACACATATCATACGTGTCTACATAGCCGCAATACACACTCTCTATCAAAGCATCTCTTACATGTACTGCTGCATTCGCAGTTCCTGATACAACCAGAGTTAACGCAAATATAATGTATTTCATAATTTCTCTTCTCTCATAACTTCAACATTTAAAAAAGTGAGTTTAAATCCACCTATTTTAATCATCGTCAGGCACTCGCTTTATTGTGTTCCTTGATCATATCATATACATAAAAAAGGTAGCCTGAAGCGAAAATAAGTACTACTGACAAAAAGGTTAATACTACTTTCCTGGGAAGAGTACTTGCATTAAATGCTCTAGTAAAAGCATAACCCCACATCACAAGCATAGTAATCATAAGACAAGCTTTTTCTATTGCTTGGCGTTGTTTCCTAAATCAT
>NZ_PNCI01000069.1 GCF_005887095.1 Pseudoalteromonas rubra
CCGATCAAGATCTTTGGTGCTTGTTTTACGGCCCGTCAGGTCGTTGTAGTCGTTGTCTATCAGGGTGGCGCCGCCATCCGCCGACGACGACACGGTATCCAGCAGGCCCAGCGTGGTGTAGGTATAAGTCAGCACCTGGCCGGCAGGGTCGGTGACAGTGTGCTTTTCACCGTGCTGATTGTGCGTCACCACGGTTTTCTGTTTGTCACCCGGAATATCGCCACTGACGGTGGTGGTCGTGGTGCGGTTATCCACGCTCAGCGTGGTGACCAGGTCAGACTGCTCATCTATCACCTGAGTCGCCCTGTCCAGAACATCGTACTGAGTCGATGTGGGTGCCTGGCCTGCCGGGATAACCACAGTGGCGCGACCATGCTTGTCATAATGGCTAACATCACGCAGCCACATCTCCTCAGATGCCTGACGCTCTTCGCTCCCCTTGGATATCAGCCGCTCTTTGCCCAGGGTGCGACCCAGGCGATCAAAGAAACTGCGTGCCACCAGCTCGGTATTAACATAGCTTTCGCTGGCAAAGGCGCAGTATGCGGGCGCCCCTGCCGGGCAGTCTGCCATCAGGGTACGCTGCTGTGCCCCGCTTGGCGAGTAGCTGCCAATTTCACCGCCGAATGCATCATACTCAGTAGACTGCACCACGCCATCGGCATTTTTGGCCTTAGTTACCTGACCAAATTTGTTACGCGACTCCACCAGCAGCGTAGTAAACAGCCCATTGTGTTGCTTGGTTACATAGCGCCCTTCACTGTCGTAAGTCGTAGTGCTGGTTCGGTTGATTTTCTCGCCAACCTCGTTACAGCCAGATTTGCTTTCTACCAGTCTGCCGACAACATTGCCAACGTTATCATGGCTATAGGTGGTTTTCAGATAGGCGTCGCAGGTGCCGTTCGGCTCCACCGTTTCGGTCTCGAGCAGACCGGCCAGCACACCGCTTTGTATGTAGGTGAACGCGCTGCTGCGTGTCACCGTTTTCCCATCGCGCTCATGCGTAACGGTTGCACTTTGCAAACGACCCTGTTGCTGCTCAGCCTCCGAGCCAAAGTTGTTCACTGTGGTCACCGTTGAGATGGTACCAGTGGGCGCTGCGTCCAGTAAAAAGTCTTCCGCCGCGCCGTCGATACTGTACTGGCTGACTTTCAGGTTGGTCACATTGCCATAGCTGTCCTGCGTGGTTTGTGTCTGGCTACAGTTATACCCGGCGATAAAGTAATCGCTGTTAACACGCGCGCTACAGGTGCGGCTGTCCTGATTGTAAATCTGATAAATACGCTTGGGCTCAACCTGTTCAGGAGATACCTGATAGCTATCAACGGCATCGCTCAGGACATGGGCATAACCATTCTCATAGAGGGTTTTGGTGGTGCGTATTGGCATCCCTGTGAGCGGGAAGGCCTGCTCGTACTCAGTCCGGGTCGCTATCTGATGACCGTCTTTTTCGGTCACAGTCGTCAGGGCAGCAAAGCCCAGCCAGCCGCGGCCGCCAAACTGTACCCGCGCACCTTCATATTCATAGGTGACGACCAGTGATGTGTCGCCGGTTTGCGTATCCAGTGTGCTGGTTTCAACCTCACGGACCAACATTGACCCGCCACCCAAATCAGTGACCTTCAGCCCGCTGTCTTGCTGCAATTGTGCGGTTACTGCGCGATCACCCTGGGTATACACGCTGGCATCCGACATCGCACCATAACGAATGGTGGTTTGATTGCCCAGGCCCTGAGTAATGGTACGCAGGCGTCCGGCAGCAGGCTGCCGATAGGTTCTGCCATGGGAAATTAACTTATGGGCATTTTGAACCACCAGCTCAGGTGTCGTATCGCCGTCCAGATCTGCGAAAAACACCGTACTGCTGTATGTCGGTTCCATTTTTAGCCTGTAGGCTACACTGGTCGGTGTGACCAGATCTCGCGTTGCGGGATCGAACTCATAACGGTATAAGCCATATTCCGGCACACCCGTGGTCGCTTTACCCGTCACATACAGTTCAGGGCGGCCATCGCCATCCAGATCAGCCTGCAGTGGTGGCAACTTGGTAATCTTCCTGTCTATGGTGACATTGTTAGGGGCGGTCAGCGTCTTGATCCCACCCCTATCAAACCTAAGCCCCTCACCCAGTGACGGGCGCACCAGAGCAACTTCCCAGTCGTCATCCTTATTTTGATACATCAGATCGACGGTGCCGTCGTTATTTGCATCCAGTGGGCTCAGGTTGCTGTGGACCACACTTTCTGTCGCCCACTTACC
This sequence comes from Pseudoalteromonas rubra, assembly GCF_005887095.1. Lineage (GTDB taxonomy): Bacteria > Pseudomonadota > Gammaproteobacteria > Enterobacterales > Alteromonadaceae > Pseudoalteromonas > Pseudoalteromonas rubra_E. The sequence goes on from NZ_PNCI01000069.1 coordinate 2,260, forward strand.
CAGTTCAAAGCTGTGTTTACCGGTGTCTTTATCATAACGATTGTAATAAACACGGATCTTATCAAACTTGCCGGTTTCCTTGCATCCGTCTGGCTCACAGATAGATGTGACCAGATCGGCCTTGCCATCAAAATCCATATCCATAAAGTAGAATGGGGAGCCTGCACGAATTGATCTATTGGCACTTTGAGCCAATCCGGTAAAGACATCCTGATTCATCACCAGATAAACCTGAGCGTAAGCATCGGCCGTGGTGTACAATAAATCATCCATACCATCACCATTGGCATCACCAACCCGGATAGCCCCCATTAGGCTACTGCCAGGTAGTGAACGCACCTGCCAGCCTGTGCCATCATAGGTGAAATATCGCCATGCGCCATAAGCGTCACTGCGACGTTCTGCTGTCTGGATCAACAAACCATGAGCCCCATCTCCCTCCTGATCAAATGGCATCATCTTGACGCTATCCAGGCGGGTATTGGTCTCTATCACTTGGCAAGACTGGGTGCCATCACGGTCAATCAGGCATAAGTCATGCTGGTTTGGATGTTCCTGCTGGATCAGTGTGGCCAGTTCCGGCTCGCCATTGCCATCGGAATCCAGCACTGTGGTGGCAACAATTTTCTGATTTGTGGTGGCATGTATCAGAGTCTGGGCGGCATGCATATCCGGATAGGTTTTGGTGTCCTCATACTCAAACCTGATGGGCTGTTTGCACAGGGCATAGCCGCTCGACACCGGCCGGTCACACTGGCTGACCCGCTTTAGCTGACGCACCCCGTTGGCGCCGTTTTCAAACGCCAGATCATAGTATTGCAGCGGCGTTGCGTCTTTAGAGACCTGAATCCCTGTCAACTGAGCCTGTGCCTGCATTGGCAATGAATCCACCTCAAGACTGTACGCCAGGTTACGGACCGGGCCAGCCTGATAGTCAAAGGTTACAGTGTATTCGCTGTAAGATATCGTCGATAACACGGTTTCCAGTGGGCCCAACGCATTATCCTTCTTACCGTCATCACCACCGTGGCGATAATGATATTTAATGACATTTTCAGCGAGCTGTGAGGCAGTGCTGTTCGCTGCCACACTGTCCATGCTCTGGCGCAGTAACCAGCTGGCTGGGTATTGCTCATCACCGGCTAAACTGTTTTTTGTGCCGCCATAAATGCGCTTGCTACCATCTTTGCCGTACACCACAAACTGCACTTTATAGGCTTCTTCACCGGCTTCCACCACAATGCGCTGCTGAGAGTCAATTTCTGTGCGATATTCGGCCCCCGCCTTACCATGCGAGGTACCTTCGACCAGTATCAGTCGCTGGCCATCCAGGCAGTAACGATCTTCATTGTCGAGGCCAATAGAGATAGGTTTAAATGCCCCGTCCTGCGCCAATGTCTGACGACAGCGGGTGATGGCAGAGCCTGCCGATAACTGCCAGCCCTGTGCCACCAGAGACTCAGGTTGCTGGCTGTTATAGCTAAGACTAACCTCAGGGGTGACACCTGCAATCCCCTGTGGCACAGCAATAGGAATGCTATAAGTGGCCGCACCCTGCTCATTGACCCGGAAGCTCCCTGTTGTAAAGCTGTATTTGTGGTGAGTCTCCAGTGCACTTTGGCTCACAGGTTTAAAAGTTTTAAGCTTCACTGGTGCTGCATGGGGTGTTATCTGGCCTTCGGCCAGACTATCCAGCACAGTGACACTTTGCTGCGCCGAGCCGGTAGAGCAGTACTCAGTCGTAATATGAGGTGTCGAGGGGTTCAGCGCCACATCAATACAGGCCTGAGCATAGAAGCTGTGTCTGCCATTGGGATAGATCAGTACCCCTTCGGCCTTGCGGTTGGCGGCCGGATAGGTCGTAGGGAGCGTATTACTTGCCACGTCCACCAGTTTAAATCTTGCCAGATCACGGGAGTAGCTAAATCCAGCCTTAATACGGCCTTCGCCCGTCAGCGTCAGAGTGAGATCCGGTGCATCTAACAGCCCGTCACGGGGGTCAAGTTTGTTGGTGCCCAGCGCAGTTTCTGCCACATCACTGATGTTGTCGCCGTCGGAGTCGACCTGCTCGTTACAGACCGCCTGAAGATGGCACTCGCCGTAATAATAATACAGTGTGCTGGCCACAGCGGGGTTGTATGTTGTCGTAAACCCGGATGACCACTGTACGTCAAGCAGGAACTGTGCACGGGTCAGATCGGTATTCAGACGATTAATCCAGTGTGCCCTGTCATAACCTGCCAGACCATTGGCTGGCACATGGTACATGAGCTCAACTAGGCGATCGTAAAACTGCTGGGCACTCAGAGACAAGGCAAACCGGCGTCTGCCTTCCTCAGAGGTCAGCATGGCATTTGCCACTTCAAACAGAGTGACATTATGATGCTCTACCGCATAGGTCAGGAAGGATAATTCATAGCGGGTCAGATCCCGTCCCAGCACCAGATACCCCAGGCGCAGCAGATGGTAGGCCGAGCTGAAATCATTGTCCGGCGTCCAGCCAGAAGGAAAATCGCGATTCAGGGCACTGAGCAGTGATGAACTGTTCATATCACCCCATTGCAGAGGTTGCAGGCCGGCTGCGTCTCGCTCCAGCTTGTGTACCTGTCCATCCTTAGTGACTGCCCAGATCTGATTACCAACCACAAAGGGTTTCTGGCTTACCGTGGCACCTAACTTATACAAATACTCTATGGCACCGGTTTTGGCATTCAGCACATACAGTGCGCCATCGGCCGAGCCATAAAATAACTGCGCACTGAGCTGATCATCGCCAACCACCAGGCCTTCGGCCTCAATCGGCCCACGAGTTGGGGTTTTCCACAATCGGGAGCCAATCTGGCTCCAGGCATAAATATGGTGATCCTGCGAGCCTGCAAAAATCACAT
>NZ_PNCI01000007.1 GCF_005887095.1 Pseudoalteromonas rubra
CGGGTGTACAGAGGTATTCATTGTGACTTATCAAATAAGTTGGTACGACCGAGTGGATTCGAACCACCGACCCCCACCATGTCAAGGTGGTGCTCTAACCAACTGAGCTACGGTCGTACAGAGGTGTGTATTGTGACTTATCAAATAAGTTGGTACGACCGAGTGGATTCGAACCACCGACCCCCACCATGTCAAGGTGGTGCTCTAACCAACTGAGCTACGGTCGTACAGAGGTGTGCATTGTGACTTATCAAATAAGTTGGTACGACCGAGTGGATTCGAACCACCGACCCCCACCATGTCAAGGTGGTGCTCTAACCAACTGAGCTACGGTCGTACATTGTTGAGCTGATATGACTGTTTTGTTGCATTAAGTCACTTGCCAACGGCCGCTAATATATAGTGAGCGTTCAGTGGGATCAAGTAAATTTGCTAAATTAATGTTTGTTTGCACTTTTTTCGTTCATACCGGTGCAACTTTACACACTTTGTAGAAGCGTTGCCACCACTGTGCATGCTGTCGGCTTGACGTTTTCAGTTCATCCATCAGCGCTTCAGCATGATTTGGGTAGGGCGGGTAAGGTATCGCCGCCGAAATTTTTGCTACGGAGTTACTCAATTCCTGTAGCTGATTACTCAGTTGAGCTTGATAAGGTTGCAATGTCGAAATCGAAAACTTATTAAATACGTTATGCAATATTTCGGCTTTGCGTTTGTTTTTTCCTTCAGGACATACAGTTGTTTGTAGTTCTACTTGCGATAACCATGCCGTTAAAGCCTGGTTCCAGTTAATTTGCTTGCGTGCACTGGTCAGCAAAGTCTGAGCATAGGGGTTGTTATGCAGTTTTCTGAGGGCAGGCGTGATACGTTCTGGGTCAATGTTTTCTGGTGTTGACAGGGTGTTCGCGATTGATGCCAAAGTGGCAAGGCCTTCATTGGCTCTGATTTCATCGTCTGAGCCACGTTTATCGATCTCTGCAAATGTTAGTCTGCTAAATTGGGTGAGTTCTTCTTCGGCAGAAAGCATGAATGCGAAATACTGAGGCAGGGCCGTTCGCTTGTATGCGGCAGCTTGAGTTAAAGTGCGTTTGACGTCAGGATCGCTGGTTCTGTCGTCGTCAACACATTGATCTGCCAGCTGGATAAACCGCACCTGATATTTAAAGACCTCACTGGGCACGGCTAGTTTGCCGAGTTGGTTGTTGTGCATCGCAACGTCCTGAGCCAGCGCACAGTGTCCCAGGTTGGCAAGCTGTAAAACAGACAGTCTAAAAGTGGCTTCAGGTCGTGTGGCACGATAGGCCTCCAGCGGGGTTGGCTTTGCTATCTGCAAAGGGTCCAACGCCAGCACATGTGCTAGCCTGTCGGCATATTCCTGGTTAATATCACTAGCCACCGGTGCACAAGCGACCAGTATCACACTAAACAGAGTCAGGGCGTAACGTATCAAGCCGTTTCCTCACAAAATACAAAAGCAATATCGCAGCACACGTCAGGCCAACAATAATACCGACCCAGAACCCTCTGGCTCCCATGGCTGACGTCAGGATATCTGTTTTTGCCAATACAAACCCCAGACTGAAGCCAATCAGCCAGTAAGAAACAAAGGTCACTATGGTGATAGGGCTGGTGTATTTTAACCCACGCAAAACCCCGTTTGCAGCAACTTGTAAGGCATCTGGGAGCTGATAAATACATGCCAGTACTATGATGCCGGAAGCCAACACCGCAACCTCTGCGTTTTGAGTATATACCCAGGCAATTTCGTTGCGGATCACAAAAGTAAAGGTGGCAACAAGTACGGAGACCACGACAGCACACACAAAACTGGTATAGACCGAATTCACCAGCCGCGGATAATTGCCTTCTCCGGATAGCGTGCCAATACGAATTGCGATTGCCATTGATAAGCTAAGTGGCAGCATAAACAAAATGGTAGTGACACTGGCTGCAATTTGATGCCCAGACACTGCAATTGCACCCAAGTCTGCAATAAACAAAGGAATACAGGCAAATAAAGTGACTTCGAAGAAAGTAGCCAGGCAGATAGGCAGGCCCAGTTTTATAATCTGTACGAGTGTAGTTGGGCTTGGGCGTGCAAACGCTTTTATCAGCCACTTTCCATCCAGATATTTGTTGTTAAAGCTATACACCAATTGCGCTGTAGCCATCACCCAAAACACCAGGGTAGTTGCCAGGCCACAGCCTGCGCTACCTAGTGCGGGCATACCCAGCTTCCCGTATATAAACACATAATTGGCAAAGACGTTGACTAACAGGCCTAACAAACTGATGTACAATGCAGCTTTGGTATTGCCAACACCCTCAGTCACGTTGCGATAGACAGAAAACAATAAGAAGGCCGGGAGTCCCCATTTTACAAAATCGATATATTGCTGCGCTAAACTGGTTATGGCTTCGGCGGCTCCAATCTGAGCAAAGATCAGTGGCGTAAATGCGCTGGCGATAAAGCCGAGTGAAGACAAAACAAGTGCCAGATAGATACCTTGCTGAAAATAGGTTTTTATACCCTCTCGCTGTTTGGCGCCATCACAGTAGGCAACCATACTGGTGATGGCGAGCAAAATCCCCTGCAAAGAAAAAATCATTGGGTTCCAGGTACCGGTTGCAATTGATAGCGCAGCGAGGTCCTCAGCACTAACTTGTCCCGCCATCATAGTGTCGACAACGGACATTAGCACTAAGGTTATCTGGGCAAAAAAGACAGGGGTGGCAAGGCGTATCAGGCGCTTAGCTTCCCATAAAGCGAATTTCATATTAAATCTGAACTTCCTAAAACGTTAATCTTAAATAACTTCTTAAAAACTTACCACTTTTATCCGATGAACGCGCAGTTTAATCTGATGACTGTTTGCGATACACTGCGCGCCATTATTCTCGAAAATCTGAGCGTTATGTTTACCGGAATTGTACAGACTCAAGCGACGGTGGTTAGTGCCGTATTGCGTGAAGGGATCATGAAATTAGTACTATCAGTTGATAGTCGATACCTGGAAAAGTTAACTCATGGTGCCAGCATTGCAATCAACGGCTGTTGCCTGACCGTGACTGACTTTGAAGTGAGAGGGGCTGATGTTGTTGGCCAGGTGTCTTTTGATGTGATCGATGAGACGCTCAAACTGACCAACCTCTGTGGTTTGCAACAGGGGACCCGGGTTAATTTTGAGCGCTCTGTGACCTTTGGCACAGAGTTGGGCGGGCATATAGTGTCTGGGCATGTGCATTGCCAGGGGGCAATTGAACAAATCATTCAGGATGCGGACAATTGCCGGATCAAGCTGGCCATTGATGACCAGTGGATAAAGTACATTCTTTATAAGGGATTTATTTGTGTGAACGGTGCGAGCTTAACAGTCGGCAAATTGGAAGAAGGGGGCTTTTGGCTTCACCTTATTCCTGAAACTTTGACCTTGACCAATTTAGGTGTGGCCCACGTTGGTGATGCGCTGAACATTGAAGTCGACCAGCAAACATACACAACAGTCAATACCGTAGAGCACTATTTACGTAAAAACAGAGGAAGCTTCTCTTTATAATATTAGTCCGCCTTATTGAAGTGAAAAGCGCCGACGATAACGGTGTTTTTGCGTACTGTTATTGGAGGGATAAATGCGTGGCTTGAGATCTGAGATACAGGTAACCAACAAGCATTTGTCACTCAAATATTGGGCCTTTTAGCTTCAAAAGTGACGGAGCTACTCAGGTTGATTGGTATAAAACAGGCACAATCCGTGCCTGTTAAAATACTTGTTCGTCGTCTGAGTCTACCTTCAGTTCAAGTTTGTTGATCGCATAGTCGATATGCATATTTAAGTGAATTGGGTTGCAACAGGCTGCGCAATCTTCATAGTAGTCCTGATCACCTTCGCTGGCGTCGAGACTAACAAAGATATGATGACCGCAATGCGGGCAACTAATACGTTGGTCATACAGCTGCTTCATGAGTTTACTCCAACGAGTTTTCCATTTTTCGCATTAATAACTATAGCAGCATTGTCGATTATTACAGTAAAGTTGCACTTATTTGTATAGGGTTTCGATGTGACTGGCCGCTTGTTTCAGGTAGTCTCCTGCAAACATATTGGCATGGCACAAAAGTGGGTAAAGTTGATAGATACGGCGACGACCCTCGTATCCATCCAGACGCGGATAAACACTGTCGTATCCTTCGTAAAATGCCGGGGGTAACGGCGCAAATAGCTCACTGGCGGCCAAATCAACCTCTCTGTCGCCATAGTAACAGGAAGGGCAAAACAGGCAGGGCTTTCCTTGAGCAAAAGCAATGTTCCCGCGCCAAAAGTGGCCGTGTAACAAAGAAGGGGCGACCTGATGAGGGAGCATAGGCTTAACTTCCTCAACAAACTTGTCTATGTCCACAAGCTTGATGCCTTTCTCAGCCAATAGTTGTAGCTGCCAGGCTATCCGTTCTTCAGCGAAAAACACTTCCCACTTTTTGTGCCACTGGTTTGGTTGTGCCAAGTCAAAGAAGTAGTTGTCTTCCTCAAGGCCATACATTTGTTGCTCGTGACGTGCATGCAATTTCGCTAAAGTCGTCCCACAGGTAAACCAATCTTCTACCTCTCCCGACGTTTCCAGCCACTCAAGTACTAAAAAGCAAAACTCTATACTTGAGCCAATTGCAATCGTATCTGCTATCAAAAAATCACTATCTCGGATCAGAGTATCATGGTTTTTAGCTTCACACTCAAAACGTTCGAGGGCCTGAATGTGGTCCACTTTGACTAAGTAGCAGTGATGGTCATTCTCTATTTTGAATAAGCGAGCTTGCCCATTGCAGGGCAATTGCGTTTTACGGGTAAACTCGAAGTGTTCATGAATTGCCTCACTGATATACTGATTTACGAGATTCCACATAGTACCTTCACAGGTTGAGTACCACACATACCCTAAACTATGGTCGATTTTTGCTATAACACAAATACTTGTAGACAGATTTAAATTCACTACAATATGCGGCCGAACAAAATACTCAGATCACAAGAGGCAATAATGAGTAAAAGTCTAGCGACGAATATCCTGGCCGCCGCGGTTGTACTCATTGGCTGGTTAATGAAAGTCGATGTTCTGTTAACTATGGGGCTGTTTGCACTATCTGGAGCTGTGACAAACTGGCTTGCAATCCATATGCTATTTGAAAAGGTGCCTGGTCTATATGGGTCGGGGGTCATCACTATTAAATTCAGAGAATTCAAAACTGCGATACGTAAACTCATACTCGAAGAGTTCTTTAATGATGACAAGCTTCGAAGTTTTGCCAAGAAGAACGAAATTCAACTGGATCTAAAGCCGGTCATCAAACAAACAGATTTATCTCCTGCATTCAATAAGTTGGTACAGGTTATTGAGGCTTCACAGTTTGGTGCTATGCTGGCGATGGTGGGTGGAAAAGAAGCTATTGAACCGATGAAAGACAGCTTTACGGATAAAATGAAAGAAGCCCTATTCGAGATCAGTGAAGGGCCCGAATTTCAACAGCAACTATCAGGGTTGCTGACCAGCGGGCAGTCGGTTGACGCGATAAAAGTTGCCATTGAACATGCTGTAGAAGAGCGTCTGGCTGAACTGACACCTGCTATGGTTAAAAGTATCGTTCAGGATATGATCCACACCCACTTGGGCTGGCTTGTAGTCTGGGGGGGCGTATTTGGGGGAGTGTTTGGCCTGATTGCAACGGTTATCTGAGGTAGCAGGGCTTATAAGCAAACCTGATTGGTAACTTGCTGAATAACTGCGCATTGAGACATAACCTAACCTGATGTCGCAATGCGCTAACAATGATAAACACTCATTTAGACCCATATACGGCAATGGTTTTCTGCTGCTCTGACATCGCGATATCACGAATAGAGGTATCTGTGTTGGTGTCTATATTCAGCAGTTGTGCAGATTTGTGGAGGCCAAACTTTTTCGTAAACTGAGAGACACTCAAATCGTTACAGGTCAGTTTGTCTGTCACAATCTGACGACTTATGTGGTGTTCCTCTAATTCCTTACGCAACGTCAGGCGATGGTTTGCGCCGACAGCAATACACAGTTGGGTGGCAACACTGTTGTCGGTTCCAACAAACTCAACGCCTCCAGCATTGGCCGATATACTGGTTGCCAGAAGTAGTGGTGACAGGATTAGGGCCTTGGCAAATTTCATGATGTTCTCCAGGTTTATGAAAAGCTCACCACAAGTATTGATGCGAATAATGCAAAATGCTGTAACGGGACAATATCCGAATGTAATAAACTATGTCGGCTTTAAAATCTCTGAGTAACAAGCTGATTTTAATGATATAGTTGTGTCTGGCGTAAGTGAGTGCAAGAGGTTTCCTGGGAAAGTTTTTTTCGATTAACTATTTCTCTTTGTTTCATTATAGTGCTGTTTGCGTTTACTTGAACTTAGATTAATACCTGTGTCAAAACTATGTCTATGCTTCTCAGAGTGTGTCTACGGGTTGAGAAACTAGGAACGCAAAAGTGTGTTGCACGATCAATAGAGCCAAGCGCCACAATGTGGTGTTTTATCCATGTATTTTTGCTTAACTCACAGAATCGAGATAAGTGCCCGGGCTAGGCAAGTGACTTATTAATCTGATTGAGTGAATGAGTCTTTAACCCACATGAGCTTCTATTACAGGGAGAAAACTCGAAATGTGCAGGTGGCCGAGCTATATTGTGAACTGTCGAAACAAATTTGCAATTTTACGTCAATTGTTAGCCAATACCCTGCGGGGTGATCAATCACGCAGAAAAATAAGAGAAAAATGATGCAAAAATTCAAGCCAACGGCGATTGTACTTGCATTAAGTACAGTTCTTCTTGGGTGCCAAGATAAAGGACCTCAAAAAGAAAAAGTCACTATTGAAAAAAATCCATACCCAAGCACCTATCAGCCACTTAGCAAGGGCTCTACACTTATCACCAATGCAACGGTTTTGACCGGAACTGGTGAGCGTCTCGAAGAAACTGATGTCTTGCTTAAAGACGGTAAAATCAGCCAGGTAGGACAGGATCTGTCTGCCCAGGCAGACGTGACTATAGATGCACAGGGGAAGTGGGTAACACCTGGGATCATTGATGTGCACTCGCACTTAGGGGCTTATCCTAACCCTTCCGTTGAATCACACGCTGACGGCAACGAAATCACTAAACCAAATACCGCCCAGGTTTGGGTAGAGCACTCAGTCTGGCCACAAGACCCAGGTTTTAATCGTGCCCGAGAAGGAGGGATCACCACATTGCAGATCCTGCCAGGTTCTGCCAACTTGTTTGGTGGTCGCAGTGTAACGTTGAAAAATGTGCCTTCACCAACCATGCAGGGTATGAAGTTTCCAGGTGCACCTTATGGTCTGAAAATGGCTTGTGGTGAGAACCCGAAACGCGTATACGGAGGCAAGGGCGTTGCACCTTATACTCGTATGGGTAATATGGCCGGTTACCGAGCTGCGTGGGCTGAAGCAAGTGAATACAAGCAGGCATGGGAGCAATATGAAGCAGCTTATGCCGCTGGCCTGAATCCCGATGCGCCGAAGCGTGATATTCGTCTTGATACGCTTCGTGGCGTACTGGACGGTGAAATCCTGATCCACAATCACTGCTACAAAGCGGAAGAAATGGCGATGATGATCGACTTGTCCAAAGAGTTTGGTTATCACTCGGGGACTTTCCACCATGGCATTGAGGCCTATAAAGTCGCTGATCTTCTGGCTGAGAATGGAAACTGTGCGGCACTGTGGCCAGATTGGTGGGGCTTCAAGATGGAAGCCTATGACATGGTGCCGGAAAATGTTGCAATCGTGGATGCCGTTAAGAATTCTTGTGCGGTTGTTCACTCAGATTCAGACACGACTATTCAACGTCTGAACCATGAAGCGGCTAAAATCATGAATACTGCTAACCAGGCAGGTTTCTCACTGAAAGAGCAAGATGCGATTAAGTGGATCACCTACAATGCTGCTAAATCTCTTGGTATTGAAGAGATAACGGGCTCAGTCAAACAAGGCAAACAAGCGGACATCGTGATCTGGGATAGAAACCCGTTCAGTGTTTACTCTAAAGCTGAAACTGTTTATATCGACGGTGCCAAAGTATATGACCGCCATGATGAAAAATATCAGGCTGTAAGTGATTTTATGCTGGGTCAGCGCTAAGGAGTAAATGATGAAAAAGTTTAATGTTTCTTTATTGACTGGCGCACTGTTAGCTTCTACTAGTGTGTTCGCTCAGACAACGGCTATCACCAATGCAACAGTTCATACCATGACAGAGGCCGGTGTGCTTGAGGGGGCAACGGTTGTTATTGAAAATGGCACTATTACGGCAGTCAATCCTGGCAATGTGTCAGCCGATAAGACTATCGATGCGCAGGGCAGAGTATTGACACCAGGTTTCATTGGCTCGATGAACCAACTCGGGTTAGTTGAAGTCAGTGCGGTTGCCGGCTCAAGGGACGGCGGCGATGATAAAGCCGGGATTGATTTTGATGCCAGTCCTGCATTCAACCCCAGATCTTCGCTTATCCCTTATGGTCGCAAAGGCGGTATTACGCAGAATGTTGTGATCCCTCATGGTGGTAAAAGTATTTTTGAGGGACTTGCGTTTGTTGTTGATCTTTCTGGCGAATTCAACAGTGTATTAAAAACCAGCACTGCGTTAGTCATCGATATGGATGCCAGTGGCAGTGGCTCTCGTGCTATGAAGTACAAGACTCTGACTGAAAAGCTGGAAGCGCAACAAGAAAAACTAGCGAAAGGCAAAAAAGACGACAAGAAAGACGCTAAAAAGCCAAGTCGCGAAGAGCTGGTGCTCACGGCTGTGCTCAAAGGCGAAATCCCAGTTGTTGCCGAAGTAGAAAGGGCGTCGGATATCCTTGAAGTACTGAAGGTTAAGGAACAGTTCGGCCTGAAACTGGTATTATGGGGCGTCAATGACGCTGTGTTGGTGAAAGATGAAATCGCCAAAGCCAAAGTACCGGTGGTGATCAGTGCTGTTTCAAACCTACCGAGTAGCTTCAGCTCGTTGCATGCCGCTCTTACTAATGCGGGTAAGCTTGAGCGCGCTGGTGTTAAGGTCTTGCTGTCAGGGTTTGCCTTTGAAGGGGCACACAATTTGTATCAGTTACGATTTGATGCAGGTATCGCGGTTGCCCACGGCATGAGCTACGAAGGTGCATTGAAAGCGGTAACCAGTAATATTGCTGAAACGTTCGGTCTTGATGGCGGTAAAATTGCCTCTGGTCAGCGTGCAGATTTAGTATTATGGAGTGCCGATCCATTTGAGTTCAGTACAACCTTAGACAAACTCTGGATTAACGGAGAAGAGGTCAGTACTGAGTCTCGTCACGATAAGCTCAGAGAGCGTTATACTACCGACTCAGATATGCCAAGAGCGTATACTAAGTAAACGTTAAATGTGAAAAGGCCCGACAGGGCCTTTGTTATTATTTTGCTAACTTAATTTCGCTGAGTAATTTGCGTTTAATCGTTAGAAAAGCAAGACCGCTGACGCTGTTGAACAAAGCCGCCTTAGGATATAATTTGGCTAAGTCTTAAGAGGTTATAGCGTTTGAAATGGCAAGCTCTGGTCGATAATCGACAGCGATTTTTCTGGGTTTTACAAATTGCAGGCTGGATAGGCTATGCACTAGTAAACTACATCGGTTCAAAAGTATTCGAAATGCGCGATATTTATGTGTTTGTGATCGTGCTGAATGCCTATGCTGGCTGTTTGATGACGGTGCCACTGCGCTATCTGTATCGCAAGGTATGGAATGCTAAACCTTTACTGCTCATTTTTGTTGTTTTTAGCGCCTCGTATTTAACAGGCACGCTTTGGTCTGTTGTGCAAAAGTTCAACATGTGGGAAATATACCGTCACGGCTACCGGCCTGAAGAATGGTACTATTACCTGCAGCAAGGGTTGGACTCTGTTTATATTATTCTCTGCTGGAGTGGCCTCTATTTCGGCATTAAATACTATCAGTTGCTGCAGAGCGAACGCCAAAAAGCACTCAAAGCAAATACCATGGCACATGAAGCGCAGCTAAAGATGCTCCGTTATCAGCTTAACCCCCATTTTCTTTTCAACACGTTGAACGCAATTTCGACTTTGGTCTTGGTCGAAGAAAACAAAGATGCCAATCAAATGGTGTCCAGGCTGAGTGATTTCTTACGGTATACGCTAAATACCGATCCAATCAAAAAGGTGCCTCTTGAGCAGGAACTACATGCGCTAAAGCTCTACCTGAACATTGAAAAGGTGCGTTTTGATGAACGTCTGGAAGTTGAGTTTGACATTACTGAGGACGCTAAGCAGGCCCTGGTACCCAGTTTGATTTTACAGCCCTTAATTGAAAACTCGATTAAATATGCTATTGCGCATATGGCTAACGGTGGCAAAATTGAGATACGGGCTCAGGTCTTTGCCAATGAGCTATTGTTAGAAGTAGGGGATAACGGGCCCGGTGCTACAATCGAAAATGGCCAGCTAAGCAATGTACAGGGTGTTGGCATCGCGAATACCCAGGATCGACTAAAAACCCTGTACGAAAACAACTATTCATTTGTGCTTGCGCACAATACACCTTCAGGGCTGAAGGTGAATATACGAGTTCCTTTTGAAAAGGCTGAGAAGTAAAGTAATGAGCAAAATCAGAACGCTAATTGTAGATGATGAGTCCCTAGCCAGAAAAGGCCTGGCGGTGCGCTTAAAACAGATAGAAGAGATAGAGGTTATCGAGTTGTGCAGCTCAGGAGAGCAGGCGCTCGAGCTATGCGCCAGTCAGCAGATAGATCTCGTTTTTCTCGACATTCAAATGCCAACCATGAATGGTTTTGAAGTAGCCAGAGCACTCAGTGAGAGTGTGAAGCCGCTGCCTGCCATCGTGTTTGTCACTGCTTTTGATCATTATGCAGTAAAAGCCTTTGAAATTCATGCTTTAGATTACATCCTAAAGCCCGTAGATGACAACAGACTAAAACAGGCGGTTGAAAAAGTGCATAGCTATTTGAAAACACAACAAGACAATGCTCACAAGAAAAAGCTCGCCAGCTTCGTTGCCGGAATTACTGGCAATAATTGCGAAGAAATCCTGCGTAAACTGGCTACAGGGGACACCATTGAGGATAAAAAGTACCCAGAGTCAATTGCAGTAAAAGAGCAAGGCGAGATCATTCGTGTATCCGCTGCCTCGATCCAATGGATTGATGCTGCCGGTGATTACATGTGTTTGCATTGCTCTGACGGTCAGACACACATTCTGCGCAAAACAATGAAAGAGCTTGAACAGGAATTAGATCCTAAACTGTTTGTGCGTGTTCACCGGTCTGCCATTGTGAATACCAAGCAAATTAGTAAGCTGGTTACGCAAAGTAGCGGAGAGTACTTATTGGTATTGGAAAATGGCCAGGAGCTTAAAGTAAGCCGTAGTTACAGAGACAAGGTAAAAGCTGCTTTAGCGAGCTGATACGCTTTAAGCAGCAGTTTTAGCGAGTGAGGGAAGGTATCTCCGGGCAGACATGCCACCCGGATATATCACAACTTAAACGGTGACAATTTTCATTGTATTGGTTGCGCCAATAGTTTCCATAACGTCACCGTGAGTCAGGATCACCGTATCGCCTTGTTCCAGCGCACCTGTTTCTACCAGTGTATTTAGCGCATCGCGAACGGTTGATTCTTCACTGCATTGAGTTGAGTCAAAATAAACCGGATAAACACCTCGGTATAGCGCTGTCTGACCTAATGTTCTGGCATGTCGTGACAATGAGTAGATTGGCAAGCCAGAGCTAATTCTGGACATTAATTTCGCTGTGTTTCCCGATTCGGTCAGTGCCACGATGGCCTTCACTGAAGTCAGATGGTTAGCTGCATACATTGCAGAGAGAGCCAGAGTCTCCGAAGTGTCGGTAAACATGCTGTCTAAGCGGTGCTTTGAAATATGCGTTTGTGGCTGAGATTCAGCGCCCAGGCAAACACGCGCCATTGTCGCAACAGTTTCTTCCGGGTAATCGCCTGCAGCCGTCTCAGCTGACAACATAACGGCATCTGTTCCATCGAGCACAGCATTCGCAACGTCCATTACCTCTGCGCGGGTTGGCATCGGATTGTCTATCATAGACTCCATCATTTGTGTTGCTGTGATAACCGTTCTGTTCAATGAACGTGCACGACTAATGATTTGTTTTTGTTTACCGACCAGTGCAGCATCGCCAATCTCAACACCAAGATCACCACGGGCAACCATCACGGCATCAGACGCTAATACTATGTCGTCAATCGCTTCAACAGACTCTACAGCTTCAGCACGTTCAATTTTAGCGAGTAACTGTGCATCTGATCCCGCTTTTTCTGCAAGCCCGCGTACATAGCGCATGTCTTCACCGCTACGGGGGAAAGAAACAGCTATGTAATCAACGCCTATCTCCGTAGCAGTGAGTAAGTCCTGCTTGTCTTTTTCAGTAAATGCAGGCGCTGTCAGCCCTCCACCCAGTCGATTAATCCCTTTGTTGTTTGACAGTATTCCACCGACGGTGACGGTACAATGAACTTTATTGCCCACTACTGAGTCGACAGTTAATTGAATAAGTCCGTCGTTTAACAGCAATAAATCACCTGATTTCACATCATTTGGTAGCTCTTTATAATCGATACCGACAGATTCGATGGTTCCTTCACCTTTTTCGAGCTCCGCGTCCAGTGTAAACTTAGCGCCTACAGCCAGGTCTACTTTGCCGTCTTTGAAAGTGGACACCCGAATTTTCGGACCTTGTAAATCTGCCAAAATAGAGACATGTTTATTGAGTTTTTTTGCAATGTCTCTGACCGCCTGAGCCCGGTCTTTGTGATCTTGTGCGACTCCGTGGGAAAAGTTTAAGCGGACAACGTTTGCGCCTGCGCGAATGATTTTTTCTAAGTTATTATCTCTGTCTGTAGCTGGCCCAAGTGTTGCTACAATTTTTGTGCGTCTAAGCATCAGGTTCTCCTGTTGGCTTGTCTCGGTGACTTTTCTGGTTAACTTGCTGGGTTTTAAGAAAGAAATATCTTATAACCCTTTTTAACATGCAAATTAAATTATATGATCTATATGAACTGATTATGACACCGGTGTCAGGTGGCGTCAATCATGACTTTTTGTCAATGAACAACCGCACTTATCAAGTTTTGTTTAATTAACAAGCAGATGGGCGGGATCAGTTAGGTAAGCTGTACTTTGCTGTATATCCCTCTCAGCTGGGGTATAATTAAGGTGCGTTACCGATATAGTATAGAATTTGTTACCGAGGAGGAAACTTAATGCAAGTTGCATTAGTTGGTTTGGGTGTGATGGGGAAAAACCTCGCGCTAAATTTAGTAGAACAGGGCATGACATTAGTCGCCTATGATAAAAACCCGGATGCAGGTGCCGAGTTGTTGAGTTGCGCACAGTCATTGGGTATTGCCGAGCGCCTTCACATAGTTTCCGATCTTGCTGACATGGTAAAACGATTGGACACACCAAGATCCGTTTTGCTGTTAGTTCCGGCTGGTGAGCTGGTGGATAAGGTGTGTCAGGATTTAATCGAAGCCGGTGTTGAAAAGGGTGACATCATTGTTGATTGTGGCAACAGTAACTACAAAGATGGTATTTCACGTAAACTGAAATACCAAAATAAATTTGAGTTCGCCACTATGGGGATTTCCGGTGGTGCGGAAGGTGCCAGACATGGTCCGGCCATGATGGCCAGTGGCTCTGAAGGCGGTTGGGAACGTTTGATCCCTTGGTTTGAAAAAGTGGCCGCCACACATAATGGCGAATCTTGTTTCGCACGTGTTGGTCAGTCTGCCAGCGGTCATTTTGTGAAAATGGTTCACAACGGCATTGAGTACGCGCTGATGCAATTGATTGCAGAGATGTATCAGTTGTTGCGAATTGGCACAGGCCGAACGCCGACGCAAGTCGCAGAAGTGTTTAAAGAGTGGTCTGAAGGTCAGCTCAATAGTTATCTGCTGGCTATCTCCAGCCATATTCTCAGCCTGGAGAATGAACAAAATGAGTCTGTGGTTGACCTTATTGATAATAAAGTCGGTGCTAAGGGCACGGGTCTTTGGACCGCACAAAATGCGCTGGAGTTAGGTATTGCGGTACCTTCTTTAGTTGCAGCTGTGCAGGCAAGACATTTGACTAACACCATTGATACACCAGCAGCGAAAGAAATGACTTATGCAAGCCGTGCTACGAACAGTGTTGAGCTGGACCTTAGCGAGCTAAGAGATGCATTCTACTTTGCCAGTCTGCTTTGCTATCGTCAGGGTCTTGCTCTTATTAAAGGGGCATCCAGGTCGCACCAATGGAAAGTCGATTTAGATAAAACGCTTCAGACATGGCGCGCGGGATGTATCATTCGAGCAGATTATCTGGATGATATTGCCAAAGGGGTTGAGTTCATAGATACCCTGGAAGGGCCTGCAAATGCCTTGCGTAAAGTAGCTGGGCAGGCTATCCAAAGCGGCCTGGCATTCCCTGTGCTTACTTCAACGCAAACCTACATTGCAACACTGAGCACACCTAGTAATGGCCACTTAGTACAAGCGCAGCGAGATTACTTCGGTGAGCATGGTATTAAAACGCACAGTGGGGAGTCATGTCATTTGACCGACCTGACTGAGATAGCTGCTAAAGTAAGATAATCGGTGAGTGTTCAAAAAACCGGAAGTCAAATCAACTTCCGGTTTTTTGTAAACTAAAGCACTTGCTTAACGGGTCAACTCGCCACGCAGATTATCCTGCATGAGATGTCGAACCGTCTCCAATTCCAGACCTTGACTGAATAGATAGTGTAACTTTGTTAAACAGGCTTCAAGTGTCATGTCGTAGCCACTAATCACGCCACAGTTAAGCAAGGCGTTGCCAGTTGCATAGCCCCCCATATTGACCTGCCCCTGAATACACTGAGTTAGATTCACAATAACAACGCCTCTATCTGAAGCTGCTTTGAGCGCGCAGAGGATATCTTCTTGCTGTGGCGCATTACCGACACCAAAGCTAAGCAGGATGAGCGCCTTAATATCACTTTGCAGGACATTAGTTACCATGGTACTGCTAATCCCGGGGTAAAGGTGTAATACGCCGATTGGTTGGGACGCTATAGATGTAACCCGTAAGGCTTGATCGACGTAGGGACTTAACTGGCCTTCTATCAACTGAATATTAATACCAGCTTGTGCAAGCGGCGCCATATTCGGTGATGCAAAAGCGTCAAATCCGTCAGCGTGCGCCTTGATAGCTCTGTTACCACGAAACAATTTATTATTGAAAAACAGGCTGACCTCAGCGATAGGGTAGTTCGCAGCAAGGTACATAGCATTCAGCAAATTAACCTGGCCGTCAGAGCGAAGCTGAGACAAGGGGATTTGAGAACCTGTGATGATCACGGGTTTAGTCAGATTCTCAAACATAAATGACAATGCCGAAGCTGTATAAGCCATGGTGTCTGTGCCGTGGAGCACCACAAACCCGTCATACTCATCATACTTGCTTTTTATATCATCTGCTATCAGTTGCCAGTGCAGGGGCGACATATCCGACGAATCGATAAGCGGACAGTATTCATGAATGTCGAACAGGGGCATCTCTTCCCGGGTAAACTCGGCATTGCTTTTGACTGTTTCAGTCAAATAGCCGGCAACGGGGACATAACCCCGGCTGGATTGCTTCATGCCAATTGTGCCGCCTGTGTAGGCAATATAGATTTTTTTTCTTTTCATTCTGCTACCTAAAAAAAAGCCCGGAATTCAGTCCGGGCTAATTATATCAACTGCAGCATCACAATGCAGTCAAATCAAAGAGACATTCTCTACTCGGCGACAACACAGGTCGTACACAGGGTGTAGATGTTGTTAGGATCATTAAACTGTGCAATTACGGTAGCGCTATGCTTAACCTGGTTTAAAATCTGGTTCATGCCCTGATGAGCAATAGTGCTTATCTGAGTCGCCTGGTCATCCGACGATGCCAACAGTGATTGGACCGCTGCAGAGCCGAAAATATCCTGAAGCAGCTGTTCTTTTTCAGACAGAGTTTGCTCAACAGTGAATACATCGTAGTGTTCAAGGTTCGCCATTTGCGCTGCTGCCTCTATTGCCTCTTGCTTGGTGCCCAGTTTATCAATTAACCCAAACTCATGTGCCTGCGTGGCGAGCCACACTCTGCCCTGAGCAACATTATCAACATCAGAGACAGCCAGGTTTCGTGAGTCCGCAATGACAGAGATGAATTTATTGTATGCGTCTTCAACGCCCATTTGTAATACATGTGCAAATTTAGGATCCAGGCCTCGAGCTAAGGAGGAGGATTTTAGTTCAGTGGTGGCAACACCATCCGAATAGATGCCAAGCTCTTTTAGAGAATTTTCAAAAGTTAGAATGGTGCCGAATACACCGATTGAACCGGTAATCGTGCTGGGCGACGCCCAAATTTCATTGGCTGATGCTGCAATCCAATATCCACCGGACGCTGCGACTGACCCCATAGAGGCAATGACGGGTTTTCCTGCGGCTTTTATGGCCAATACTTCATTACGAATGATTTCAGATGCAAACATGCTGCCGCCGCCAGAATCGATTCTTAACACCACTGCTTTTACTTTTTCGTCCAGCCTTGCTTTTCGAAGTAGTGCCGCTGTAGAGTCTCCTCCAATCATGCCAGCCTTGCGTTTACCGTCAACAATGTTGCCTTTGGCAACGATCACGGCCACTTTATCTGTAAACGGATTTGCGCCAAAGCCATGAGATGACACGGCAGTATAATAGTCTTCAAATGCGACTTGTTTGAATCGCTTGCCATTGTCCTGAGTCCCAACCAGATCAATGAGCTTTTGATTGAATTCCTGATCGGTTTCAAGTTTATCCACCCAGCCATACTTAACAGCAAACTGTGCAGAGTCTCCGGTAACAGAGGCCATTTTATCAACAAACTGAGTTAAGGTTTCGTCAAAGTTTGCTGTATCAAATCCGCGCTTACTCGCGACATCTTGCTTGTACTGGTCCCACAGAGCGTCAAGCCACAGTTGATTCGCTTCTTTGGCTGCTGCAGACATATCATTACGAATAAAAGGTTCTACCGCTGATTTATAGGTCCCTACGCGGAAGATATGTTGAGTGACTTTGAGCTTTTCGAGGGCATCTTTAAAGTACATAGGATACGAGCCATAGCCACTAATATTAATACCACCGTAAGGGTGGATGGAGACTTCATCGGCATGGGCAGCCAGATAATACTGAGACTGACTGAAATAAGGACTATGTGCGAACACTTTTTTATTGGCTGCTTTAAATGTCTCTATGGCACTTGCAATATCGCGTAACTTGTCGAGGTGCGCATAGTGCATGTGACGTAAATCTAAATAGAGTGCCTGAATACGAGCGTCATTTGCGGCAATATTAATAGTATCAACAACGTCATCAACCAACATCTCTTTTGGCATATCTTGCTTACCAAAAATGTCTCCCATTGCTGCGTCTACGGGATCCACATAAGTGAGTTGCTCAACCAATTTTCCTGATAGGTTTAGACGTAACACACTGCTTTGTGCAATCTGTGGCTCTTTCTCAGCTGGGAAGGCAGCTATGACAGCCGCGATGATGAGGAAAAAGAACAAAAAGTTGAGAACCAGGCGACGAGAAAAGTTCAGCGCGTGCCAGATACCAAGAAAAAATTTACCGATCAATTTCAAAGCCGTACCTCTGAATATCTAAGTGGAATGTGCTCGATGTTAATCATAACTTAGTTGCTCATAAGCCGTTAGAACAAAAACGTAACTAAGTATTATTTTGCTGATGACAGGCTGAAAAACAGCCAGTTTTCTATCTCTGCGTGCAATTTAAAAGAAATTAGTCGCGGTTTTTGCTTGCGAAAAAATATAAAATCATTAATGTTCACAGGTAAGACCAGTTACATTGGGGCACGCAATGTTAGAACAAAAACTACAATTGAAGAACACAGATTTGCGAAATCGCTTGGTCATGGGCTCTATGCACACAGGCCTGGAAGAGGGATGGCATAACAGGAAACGACTTAAAGCCTTTTACGAGGAGCGCGCGAAAGGCGGTGTTGGCTTGATCATCACCGGAGGTTACAGCCCGAATTTACGCGGTAAATTAACCCCGATTTCTTCCTCGTTTAACAGTCGCTATGACATTATCAAGCACCGTGCATATACGGATGCCGTGCATGAACACGGTGGCAAGATTTGCCTTCAGTTATTACATGCCGGGCGTTACGCTTATCACCCTTTTAATGTTGCACCCAGCGAGATTAAAGCGCCCATTAACCCTTATACACCAAAATCTATGTCGCTGAGCATGATCCGCAACACAGTCAAAGATTTCGCTAAATCTGCCAAAATGGCGGAGAAAGCAGGGTATGATGGTGTTGAAATCATGGGCTCTGAAGGCTATCTGATCAACGAGTTCATGGCTGAACACACCAATAAGCGTCAAGATTTATACGGTGGCACCCTGGAAAACAGAATGCGGCTGGCCGTTGAGATTGTTCGTGCTGTACGTGAAAAGGTTTCGCCTAAGTTCATCATTGTATTTCGTTTATCGGTAATGGATCTAATCCCTAATGGTTCAACAGCACAAGAGGTTACGGCTCAGGCCAGAGCGCTGGAAGAGGCGGGTGTAGACATCCTCAATACGGGGATCGGCTGGCATGAAGCGCGAGTTCCAACGATTGCCAGTATGGTGCCAGCGGGCGCTTTTCGTGAAGCCTCTAAGCGTCTTAAAGATGTTGTGGATATTCCAGTCGTGGCGGTCAACCGGATCAATACCCCTGAGCTTGCCAATGATATTCTCAATCAGGGAGAGGCGGACCTGATTTCCATGGCGCGCCCTTTACTCGCCGATCCTGAGTTTTTTAACAAGTATGCGCAGGATAAGGCTGAACAAATCAATATTTGTATTGGCTGTAATCAGGGTTGCCTGGACCATGTATTTAAAGGCAAGCGGGCTACTTGTCTGGTTAATCCGCAGGCAGGTTTCGAGCTTGATTATCCTCTGGAGCGTACAAGCAGCCCCAAACAGGTGCTAGTTGTCGGCGCAGGCCCGGCGGGTTTGTCCGCCAGCTGTTATCTTGCCAAAAAGGGCCATAAGGTGACCTTGATTGACAAGAATGAACATGCTGGAGGTCAGTTTAATCTGGCCATGCGGATCCCTGGTAAAGAAGACTTTAAATACACCTTGAACTACTTCCTGAAGGAAGTCGAACGCCTGTGCATTGAGCTCAAGCTTGGTTGTGAATATGAGTCATCTATGGCTCAGTCATACGATGACATTGTATTTGCAACCGGGGTCAGTCCTCGACAATCCAGAATTACCTGTAGCGATGGTAAGCGTGTTTTTGCTTACGATGAGGTGATCCGTAAGGAAGTTGAGCTGGGTGATAAAATCGCGATTCTTGGCGCCGGAGGAATTGGTTTTGATATGGTTGCTTTTCTGGCTGAGCAGGCAGATCAGAGCATAGAAGAATTTAAAGCGCAGTGGGGAATTGAATGTCAGCCGTCAGACAGCGGGACGGGTAAAAAGCTCTATATGCTTAAACGTAGCGAAGGTCGCTTTGGTAACAACTTAGGCAAAACGACAGGGTGGATCCACCGAGCGGTAGCGAAGCACCATAACGTCGAACAGATTGCCGAATGTGAGTATATTTCTTTTGATAACAAAGGTCTGCTTGTTAAGCAAGGCGGGAAAGAGCGCGTCCTGGACGTGGATACCGTGGTTGCTTGTATTGGTCAGACATCGAACGATGCTTTATTTGACAAAGACGCCATGCCTGCCAACCAGCATGTCATTGGCGGTGCTAAGCTGGCGGCGGCTATTGATGCCAAGAGAGCTATCTATGAAGCGTTGCAGGTAGCGAGAAAGATATAAACCTGACGATGAACAACACAACACGGGTAGGCTTTATGTATGGCGCCCGTGTTGTGTGGCAGTTAAAAGCATACTATTTGCAATAAAAAACGGTGATATAAGGTCTACACTCATAACATCAGTTATAACAGACTTTATATATGCTTAAATCATTCTACCTCCTTTATCGTTCTCTTCTGGACAAAGCGTCTTTACTGGATGGCCTGGCGCCTCTGATGCTCAGGCTTATTTTGGCACCCGTAATGATCATTGCCGGATTCAATAAACTCAACCTTGCTAATGCGGATCTCGCCTGGTGGCAACGCTTGCTGGCCGATGAAAATGTCGTTGCCTGGTTTGGTAACGCGCAGTGGGGACTTGGCCTGCCTGCGCCGGATTTGTTGGCTTTTCTCGCGGGTTGGAGTGAATTTCTTGGCGGCTGGCTACTGTTGATCGGACTGGCTACGCGCCTGGTGTCTGTGCCACTTGCCGTGACTATGTTTGTTGCCGCGACTCAGGTGCACTGGCATAACGGCTGGTTCTCGGTCGCACCTAGTAATCCGGATACCAGCGCCGCGCAAGTATTTGCCTGGCTGGGAAGCGATGTCGCTAAGCAGAGCCTGGAAGCGAGTAACGAGGTGGCTGAGCGGCTGTCCCGCATCAAAGAAATTGTTGACGCCAATGGATTACCAGAATACCTCTATGAATACGGAAACCCGGTTATCCTGAATAATGGCATTGAGTTCGCAGCCATTTACTTTGCAATGCTGGTAAGCCTGATATTTACGGGGGGTGGGCGCTATTTCAGCCTCGACTATTGGCTCCGTAAATATCTCGAACCTACTAAGGATTACTTGCCATGAATGGTTTTTAGCAACTGCTACTAAACTTTTAGGCCTGTGTCGCGTTAGAATAGTGAGTGAACAGAAATTTTAGGAATTACAAATGGATGCCATAGAACTTTTACTGACGCGACAATCCGACAGCAACCTGTCTTTTCCGGGACCAAATACCGACCAGCTTGAAGTGATAAAAAAAGCTGCCCTCAAGGTGCCTGATCACGGTGGCTTAAAGCCTTGGCGCTTTATTTTGGTAGAGGAGCAGGGCAGAGAGAAATTGGGCGAGATATTCTACCAGGCAGCAGTCGAGGAACAACAAGAGCAGCGTATCATCGACCGTGCCAAATCACTGCCTGAGCGTGCACCTATGCTGATCATTGCCATTTCCCCCTATATGGAGCACCCAAAAGTGCCCAGAATCGAGCAGATTGAAAGCGCAGCCTGTAGCGTGTTTGCTATGCAACAAGCGGCTTTTGCACAGGGCCTGTCTGGTGTTTGGAGAACAGGTTATTTTGCGCAGAGCGCATCCGTTAAGCGCCAGCTTGGCCTGAACGAACAGGATGAGATTGTCGGTTATCTATACCTTGGCACGCCAACAGTGCAATGTACTAAACCTGTCAGGCATCAGCCAGAAGATTTTTTCACTCAGTTGTAATGCGAAGATTTATTTGATACGGAAAAGAAAATGCCGCCAGGTGGCGGCATTGGGCTCAGATAGGAACTGTTTGTCTTTGGCTATTAGCGTGTAAGATAAACAGAGCCTACAAACTTAGAAATAGCCACGGATCCCTAACTTGAAGTTACGTCCTGGCAGTGGAGCTTGCTCTTTGATAAACGAGCTGTGTACGAAGCCCAGTTCATCTGTGATGTTGTCGACATTCACATAACCAACTAAGTCTACACCCGATAAACTGAAATCATAACTGAAGCTGGCATTAAGCAAAGTATAGCTGTCCGTCTTCGTTTCTGACTGCGCTAGTTTATCTTGTGTCATGTAATGCGTGGCGCTTAGCTCCGCTGAGAAATCTTCCAGTTCAAAACGGTAGCTAGTACCGAGTTTATTGGCTGGGATACGTGGTAGATATTCACCAGAGTCAAGTTCAGCTCTCAGGTGATCACCAAATACCTTAATACGGTTACGGGCATCAATCTGATAGTGGGCATCAAATTCAAATCCGTATAGTTCAGCATCGGCGCTTTCAAACTGATACACAGGTAATGCACCATCGTGATGGTGGTCGGCCAGTTCTATGCCATGCTCGCCTGTGTACATATAACCTGTGTTGCGCTGGTAATAGTAGTTAGAAACATCATTGTAGAAAAAGTTTACTGTGTAACCGAAGTCACCGATGAAACGTCTGATACTAATGTCCAGGTTAGTGGATCTTTCCTGCTCTATATTCTCCGGCTCGAAATGAACTTCGTCACCTTCGATGTGATAGCCAAGGCCGAGCTCGTAGGTAGAGGTTGCAATGTGCAGGCCGTTTGACAAGAGTTCAGCAGTCAAAGGCGCACGTTCAGAGCGTGACAGGTTGACAGCGACATTCTGACCTTCTGCAAAATCATATACAGCACCAATGGATGCACTGAAGTTAGTGGTATCCAGTGTGTAGTCGATGATTTCAGCCACATGTTCATCTTCATGACCTTCATGCTCGTGCTCATCGTGCTCGTCATGATCATGTTCGTCGTGTTCATCGTGGCCTGAGGTAAAGCTACTCGACAGCGCAAAGTCCTCAACGCGTGCACCCAATTCTAACGTCACATCACCAAAGCGACGTTCTTCCAGGATATAAAGAGCATGAGTTTTGGTATTGGTAGCAGGAGTGAAAGCTTCTGCGCCCACTGCAGCATAATCGCTATCAGTATAGTGATAACCGATAATACCATGCCACTCGCCCAACCTGTGTTCGATGTTGGTTCTCAGTTCAGTTGTTTCGTTAGTGAACGTTGTACCAACGGCACCATGTTCAATCTCAGAGTGTTCATAATCGGTAAAACCAGCGCGCACCTGAATAGACTCAATCCAGTTATTGTGCAGTGCATAGTTAAACAGGGCCTGCCATCTGTCTTGTTTTACGCGGGCAAAGACCGACTCTTCTTCATTACCATGTGCATCATCGTGTTCGTCTTCACCGTGCTCATCATGGTCGTGCTCATCGTGATCATGTTCATCATGATCGTGATCGTCGCCGTGGTCGTGATGTTCATGAGAGTGAGCAGGGATCCCATAGTCTGTTTCAATGCGGCCGTAAGATAAGCCAACCGTTAAGTGATCGCCAACGAAGCTGGTACCAATATTAAACTGTTCAGAGTCGATGAAGGTATTGGCAACACGCTCTGCGTACTCAGCTTCGCCGTGTGCTTCCTCGCCATGCTCTTCTTCTGCATGCTCGTCGTGACCGTGTTCCTCATGTTCGTCATGATGCTCTTCATCGTGGTCATGATCGTCATGCTCTTCACCCGGCAGAGCAAAACGCGGTGTGTCATAGTCACCACCTTTACGCGTTACGCCATCAAAGTGGAAGTTAAAGCCGTTGTTGCCCGCTTCAAATAAGGCGGCAACTGTATTGGTGTTTGAGTTGGTGTCATGGCTGAACTCAGCAGCGCCCTGAACAACCTCAATGACATCAGTTGGGATACGGTTGTCTACTACATTAACCACACCACCAATGGCGCCTGAGCCATACAGTAAAGTAGCAGGACCGCGTAGTACTTCAATTTGCTGTGCAGACAACGAATCGTTGGTATTCGCATGATCAGGACCAACACGAGATGCGTCACTGCTGTCCAGGCCATTCTGAGTGATTTTAACGCGCGGACCGTCTAGGCCACGAATGATCGGGCTGGAAGAGACTGGCCCGAAATAGCTGGCATTAATGCCTGGCAGTTGCTTAAGGGTTTCACCCAGTGTTGGTTGTGCGCTGTTTTTCAGCTCGTCACCACTAAGCACGGTAACAGGGGAAGCCATTTCGATGTTATTTTTGTGTAGTGCAGACGCATAGACAACAACACTCTCTACAGAGCTTGGGGTCAGCTTGACTGTGACATAAGGCGAGTCTGGAGAAACATCGATACGCTCGTTTACGAAGTTATTTTTGCTTACATGAAGCTGTGAATCCTGATCGACATTAATGCTAAACTGACCGTTAATGTCAGTTTTTACTGACTGTGACTTACCGTGTAAGTGTACGGTGGCATTAGGAACTGGTTGGTTGTTGGTATCCAGCACTTTACCTTTCAGTTGTGCGGCTGAGGCCTGAGAAGAAAAAATTGCGCTGGTTATGGCAAAAGTGATCAAAGATTGTTTAAACATAGTGCTCTTTCTGGATTGATTATACTTGCAATAATATAACACCGCACCAATGCGGTATCAATGATGTTATACTATATCCGCAAGGTTGCATTATTTTGACGGCTTCATATAGTTACAGTGATAGGTTTGGATGGATGAATTATGACAGATCTCTTTGTTTTTAAAGTACGGATGAACATAGCAGATCTGTTTCATCGGTCACATCATCAGGAAGTGTTCACCGCAGCGTTGCAAAAAGCCGAAACGCTGGAGCACTTTGTGTTGAAGCTAATAGGTTTCTGTGGCTTGTCTTACTTAGACAACGTGCACTGGCTGGGAGTGAGAGAGAAAAATCAGCCCGATGTCTGGCTTGAAAATGCCCAAGGCCAAATCGAAGTTGCGCTGTATATTGGTGAGCTCAGCCTGGGTGAACTGCAAAAGTATCGTAAACATGCAAATAAAGTGGTTTGTCTGGTGGCCGACGCAGACGCCTGGTACAAGGAGCTCTCTCCCCATTTGATAGCGATGCAGGACATTCGAATTTTTTCTTTATCGGCGGAGTTTGTAAGTCAGCTGGCTGCTGCGCTCTCACGCAGTCTGCACTGGGATGTGATCATAGACAATGGGGTGATAAGTGTGAGTGATAAAGTGGATTACTACCAGAGTGAGATCATTAAACTACACTAGCTTAATGATCACGTCTGTCACGGGTTTGCTGCAACAGAGCAAAATTTCTCCGTCACGCACAAACGCCAAAGGCTCTTGATTATAGGCAATCTTACCTCGACATAACTTGGCGCGACAGGCGCCACAGAATCCCTCTCTGCATTGATAGGCTACTTCAACCTGGTTTGCTTCAAGCGTTGCGAGTAATGAAGGGGAGTGAGCCGCGTGTAACAGCGGCTCTTTTTCTGGGTCAAGAAAGATTTTTTTGACTGGCCTGTCTGCCATTACAGATCAAAGTCACCAAAGTCAGAGGCATCAACTTCTGAGTCAATCTGACCAACCAGGTAAGAACTAATCTCAGCTTCCTGAGGGGCAACCTGAACGTTGTCAGAGACTAACCAGGCATTGATCCAGGGGATTGGGTTACTATTGCTTTCAAACTGTGCTGGTAATCCAACCGCGGTCATGCGGACATTGGTGATGTACTCAACATACTGACACAGAATGTCTTTATTCAGCCCAATCATAGAGCCATCTTTAAACAGGTATTCAGCCCACTCTTTTTCCTGCTCCGCGGCTTCTACGAACATCTGAATGGCTTGTTCCTGACATTGCGCAGCAACAATGGCCATTTCCGGGTCGTCTTTGCCATCTTGCATGATATTCAGAATGTGCTGAGTACCAGACAGGTGAAGCGCTTCGTCTCGGGCGATCAGCTTAATGATTTTTGCATTACCTTCCATCAGCTCACGCTCAGCAAATGCAAACGAACAGGCAAAGCTCACATAAAAGCGAATGGCTTCAAGAATGTTCACCGACATAATGCACAGATACAGCATTTTCTTCAGCTCGAACAGGTTAATATGCACTGTCTCACCGTTGATTTCGTGTTTGCCTTCGCCGTACAGGTTATAAAGTGATACTTTTTCTATTAGTTCATCATAGTGCTTAGTGACGGCTTCTGCACGCTCACTGATCTTATCGTTTTCAACGATGTCGTCGAAAATAAGCTCAGGTGATTTAGTCACATTACGAATAATGTGTGTGTATGAACGACTGTGAATGGTTTCACTGAACGCCCAGGTTTCAATCCAGGTTTCCAGCTCAGGGATAGATACAATTGGCAACAAAGCCACATTGGGAGAACGTCCCTGGACGCTGTCTAACAGAGTTTGGTACTTCAGGTTACTCAGGAAAATGTGCTTTTCGTGCTCTGGTAATGCCTGAAAGTCTAACCTGTCTTTGCTCACATCGACTTCTTCTGGTCGCCAGAAAAAAGACAACTGCTTTTCAATCAGCTTTTCGAAAATAGGGTACTTCTGCTGATCATAACGGGAGACATTAACAGACTGACCGAAAAACATCGGTTCCTGCAATTGATCGTTGTGGGTTCTGTTAAACGTAGAATACGACATAGATAATTCTCGACACCAAAAAAGAGCGGGTAAAATACCCGCTAACCATGATTAGATTTTACAAGCGCCGCCTGCACAATCATCGTCTTCAACCTCAGGTTTCATTTCGTCCTGAGCATCCGATGCACCGTCACGGGTGTTGTGGTAATACAGGGTTTTCACACCCAGTTTGTATGCAGTAAGCAAATCTTTAAGCAACAGCTTCATAGGTACTTTACCACCCTCAAACTTAGTAGGGTCGTAGTTCGTGTTTGCTGAGATCGTTTGATCAACAAACTTTTGCATAATACCTACCAGACCAAGGTAACCATCGTTTGACGGGATATCCCATAGCAGCTCGTAGTTGCCCTTCAGTCTTTCGTACTCAGGCACAACTTGCTTTAGGATACCATCTTTACTGGCCTTAACGCTAATGTGACCACGCGGTGGCTCAATACCATTGGTTGCGTTTGAGATCTGAGAAGAGGTCTCAGACGGCATCAGTGCAGACAAGGTTGAGTTACGCATACCGTATTGCATGATGTCCTGACGCAGTACGTCCCAGTCAAGGTGCAGTGGCTCGTTACAGATGTTGTCGACATCTTTCTTGTAGGTATCGATTGGCATAATACCTTTTGCGTAAGTTGTCTCATTGAACTTAGGACATGCGCCGCGTTCCTGAGCCAGCTTGTTGGACGCTTTCATCAGGTAGTACTGAATCGCTTCAAACGTTCTATGAGTCAGGCCGTTGGCACTGCCGTCTGAATATTTTACGCCATTCTTAGCCAGGTAGTAGGCGTAGTTGATAACACCAATACCCAGTGTACGACGACCCATAGTCGCATTTTTTGCCGCCGGAACAGGGTAGTCCTGGAAGTCAAGCAAGTTGTCCAAAGCGCGAACGGCCAACTCAGCTAACTCTTCAAGCTCATCCAGGCTGCTGATAGCACCCAGGTTAAAGGCCGACAGCGTACACAGGGCGATTTCGCCTTCTTCATCATTAACATGACTGAGTGGCTTAGTTGGCAGTGCAATTTCCAGGCACAAGTTAGACTGGCGAATTGGCGCAACTTTGGCATCAAACGGGCTATGCGTGTTGCAGTGGTCTACGTTTTGAAGGTAGATACGGCCCGTACTTGCGCGTTCCTGCGCAAACATAGAGAACAGCTCAAGTGCCTTTATGCGCTTCTTACGGATAGACTCGTCTTGCTCGTATTGTACATACAGGCGCTCGAATTTGTCCTGATCTTCAAAGAAGGCATCGTACAACCCCGGTACGTCTGACGGACTAAATAGCGTGATATAGTCATCTTTGATCAGACGCGTGTACATGGTTTTGTTGAACTGAACGCCGTAGTCGAGGTGTCTTACACGGTTTTCCTCAACACCACGGTTGTTCTTCAGCACCAGCAGGTTTTCAACTTCCAGGTGCCAAAGTGGGTAAAACAGCGTTGCTGCTCCGCCACGTACACCACCCTGAGAGCAGCTCTTTACTGCTGTCTGGAAGTGTTTATAAAAAGGAATACATCCTGTGTGGAATGCTTCACCATTGCGAATAGGGCTACCCAGCGCACGAATTCGACCTGCGTTGACACCGATCCCTGCGCGCTGACTGACGTATTTTACGATGGCAGATGAAGTGGCGTTAATCGAATCCAGACTGTCTGCTGTTTCAATTAATACACATGAGCTGAACTGGCGCGTTGGCGTACGTACGCCCGACATAATAGGTGTCGGCAACGAAATCTTGAACTGTGAAACCGCATCGTAAAAACGCTTGATGTAGTCAAGGCGTGTTTCTTTTGGATAATCTGAAAACAGGCTGGCAGCAACCAGGATATACAGGAACTGAGCACTTTCATAGATTTCACCTGTTACACGATTCTGAACCAGGTACTTACCTTCGAGCTGTTTTACCGCAGCATAACTGAACGACATATCACGGTCATGATCGAGGAAGTTGTTTAGCTGCTCATATTCTTCACGGGTATAGTCGGTTAACAGACCTGCATCATAGCGCTTGTCTTCAACCAGTTTAGTCACGTGGTCGTAAAGATGAGGTGGTTCGAACTGGCCATAGGCCTTCTTGCGCAAATGGAATACAGCCAGACGCGCCGCAAGGTATTGGTAGTCTGGTGTGTCTTTTGAGATTAGATCAGCAGCGGCTTTAATGATTGTCTCATGAATGTCTTCTGTACGAATTCCATCATAAAACTGAATGTGAGACTTAAGCTCGACTTGAGAAACCGACACATTATTCAGGCCTTCGGCAGCCCAGTTTATCACTCGATGAATTTTATCTAAATCAAGCGGCTCTTTACGGCCGTTTCGTTTACTGACAGATAATTGTTGGTTCATAGCTACGCCTGTATTCCCCCGGAATGCGGTAATTTTCATCGCATATTCATAATTGCTTAGCATTTCACCACTATATATGGTGTCCGCTAGAAAGAGGATCACAAGATAGTGGGGTTAGCGTCATTTTGCAATAGAACAACTTTCTATGGATTGTGGATAACATAGGGATAATATTTTTATGTTAGCAAATACTAACCTTCTGCTATCCAACGACGCTGTAAGCAAAAAAAAATCAACTCACACCAGTCGATTTTTCGCTTTTTTTAAGAAATTTTCGCAAATTGCACGACTGTTTTTTTTCTGCGCAAGTTTGTTCTCAATATAGTATAAAGCACAATATATAGTGGTGTTTTATTATAAATGACACTAAATATGAGAAAAGATCGATTCTGGGTTAGTAAGATCCAGATCCGCAGACCAGCTGTGTGCCTCTTCCAGGGATGGAATGAAGCCCCATAAGGCTGCCGCTGACCTCATACCAGCCGCTTTGGCCGCAGCAATATCTCGAGCAGCGTCTCCTACATATATACATTGCTCAGGATTAACCCCCAGTTTTTCGGCCACAAGCAGCAGCGGCTCGGGGTGGGGTTTGGCAACGGTTAATGTATCGCCACAGACAACGACCTCAATGTCTCTGAGTACGGCGATTTGCGCCAGCAAGGGCAGGGTCAGAAAGGTTGGCTTGTTGGTCATGATGCCCGTTTTAATCCCTTTCTGCGCAAGAGTCTCTAATAAAGACTCAACCCCTGTAAAACAGTGTGAGTGAACCGCGAGGTTCTGTGCATAGTAGTCGAGGACTTCCTGTTTCAGGGTTTCGAAGTCGAATTCAGTGAGTTTGTCACCAAAGCCAACTTCCAATAATGCTTTTACACCATTGGAGATAGCCGGGCTATACACAGCGCGATCGACTTGCGCCATACCGTGTTTTTTCAAAACGTGGTTCAGTGCACAGCCTAAGTCATCACTGGTATCGAGCAATGTGCCGTCGAGGTCAAATATTACAGCCTGTGTCATGCGAGCTTCTCAAAATGTAGTAGGTAATTGACACTGACATCATTGGTCAGTGTAAAGGTTTTGCCAAACGGGTTGTAGTTGATCCCGGCAGCACGACGTACTTTCAGGCCTTCTGCTTCAGCCCAGCCAATCAAAGTTGAGGGGCGAATAAATTTATTGTGGTCATGGGTACCTGGAGGCACCATTTTTAATACTCGCTCCGCAGCAACGACAGCAAGTAAGAACGCCTTATGGGTTTTATTCAATGTCGAAAAAAACACATCAGCTCCGGGCTTGGCTGCTTTTGCAACCGCTGCAACGATAGATGCAGGATCAGGTACGTGTTCCAACATCTCCATACAGGTGACTACGTCAAACTGCTCGGGGTGGTGTGCAGCAAATTCTTCGGCAGCCACTTTACGGTAGTCTATGCTCACCCCCGCTTCGAGTGCGTGTAATTTAGCAACGTTTAACGGTTCCTGGCCCAAATCAATACCGTGTGCTTTTGCGCCAAGCTTTGCCATGCTTTCGGTCAGAATGCCACCTCCACAGCCCACATCCAGCACATTTTTCTCAAATAACCCGCCACAGCGGTCATTGATAAAATCTAATCGCAGCGGATTAATATCGTGCAGCGGCTTAAATTCACCGTCGCGATCCCACCAGCGTTCTGCTATCTCTTCAAATTTCGCAATTTCACTTAAATCTACATTTTGATGTTCGGTCATAAAAAACTTCCTCGTTGAGCTGAGGGCATTCTATCGGTATTGGATTAAATTTCCGAGTGATTTAGCCACTGCATTAGGGCAGAAACTATGATAGTATCCCCAGTCGAACTAATAATAATTGAGCCTTTTGATGTCCATAGTGTGACACAAAAGGGAAAGACTCTGAAGGAAAGTGGTATTAAATGACTGATCTTGCCAATGAAATCCTCCCGGTCAATATCGAAGACGAATTGAAAAATTCCTACCTTGATTACGCGATGAGCGTTATCGTTGGACGTGCGTTACCGGATGTCCGCGATGGCCTGAAACCTGTGCACCGTCGCGTGTTATTCGCAATGAACGAGTTGCGTAACGACTGGAACAAACCTTATAAGAAATCAGCCCGTGTTGTGGGCGACGTGATCGGTAAATACCACCCGCATGGTGATAGTGCGGTTTACGATACTATAGTTCGTATGGCACAGCCTTTCTCACTTCGCTACATGCTGGTGGATGGTCAGGGTAACTTCGGTTCTGTCGATGGTGACTCGGCAGCTGCGATGCGTTATACCGAAGTTCGTATGGCGAAAATGTCTCACGAGCTGTTGGCAGACCTGGAAAAAGAAACCGTTGATTACGTGCCAAACTACGATGGCACAGAACAAATTCCTGATGTGTTACCAACAAAAGTCCCTAACTTACTGGTGAACGGTTCGTCTGGTATCGCGGTTGGTATGGCGACAAACATTCCGCCTCACAACCTGACTGAAGTGATCAACGGCTGCCTGGCTGTGATCCAAAACCCGGATATCACCATCGATGAGCTGATTGATTATATTCCGGGTCCGGATTTCCCGACCGCAGCTATCATCAACGGCAAAAAAGGCATTGAACAGGCCTATAAAACCGGCCGCGGTAAAGTCTATATCCGTGCCCGTGCTGAAATCGAAACCGATGAGAAAACCGGCAAAGAAACCATCATTGTCAACGAGATCCCATATCAGGTTAACAAAGCGCGTTTGATTGAGAAAATCGCCGAGCTGGTTAAAGACAAGAAGGTAGAAGGGATCAGCGCACTGCGTGACGAATCTGATAAAGACGGTATGCGCATCGTTATTGAGATCAAACGTGGTGAAGTGGGCGAAGTTGTTCTGAACAACCTGTATGCTCAAACTCAGCTGCAAACTGTCTTTGGTATCAACATGGTTGCGCTGGATAACAATCAGCCTAAGTGTTTCAACCTCAAAGAAATGCTCGAAGCCTTTATTGTTCACCGCCGTGAAGTGGTTACGCGTCGTACCGTTTATGACCTGCGTAAAGCACGTGATCGTGCGCACACGCTTGAAGGTCTGGCAATTGCGCTGGCGAACATCGACCCGATTATTGAGCTTATCCGTAAGTCACCGACTCCGGCAGAAGCAAAAGCAGCACTAACCGCACGTTCATGGGAGCTGGGTTCTGTGCGCTCTATGCTGGAGCGTGCTGGCGAAGAGAACGTGGCACGCCCAGACTGGCTGGATGCTGAGCTGGGGATCCGTGATGGCCAGTACTATCTGTCAGAGCAACAGGCTCAGGCTATTCTTGATTTACGCTTACACAAGCTCACAGGCCTTGAGCATGAAAAGATTCTGGGTGAATACCAGGAGCTGCTAGATCTAATTGCTGAGCTACTCTTTATTTTGTCATCACCAGATCGTCTGATGGAAGTGATCCGTGACGAGCTGGCGGAAATAAAGGAAAACTATGGCGATGACCGTCGTACTGAGATTTCTGCGGCAGCGCACGATATTAGCCTGGAAGATCTGATCAACGAAGAAGATGTGGTTGTGACCCTGTCTCACGAAGGCTATGTGAAATATCAGCCTCTGTCTGATTACGAAGCGCAGCGTCGTGGTGGTAAAGGTAAAGCGGCAACTAAGATGAAGGATGAAGACTTCATTGAGCGTTTGCTGGTTGCCAATACCCACGATACTATTCTGTGTTTCTCAACATCAGGACGCCTGTACTGGCTGAAAGTGTATCAGTTACCTCTGGCATCGCGTGCTGCGCGTGGTAAGCCAATCGTTAACTTACTGCCACTGGAAGCCGACGAGCGTATCACCACGATTCTGCCGGTTAAACAGTATGAAGACGATAAATTTGTACTGATGGCGACGGCCAATGGTGTAGTGAAGAAGACGCCTCTGACAGCATACAGCCGTCAACGTGCAAGCGGGATTATCGCGATTAACCTGAATGACGGTGATAACCTGATCGGTGCAGATATCACTGATGGCACAAACGACATCATGCTATTCACTGACCATGGTAAAGTCGTTCGCTTCAACGAGAAGCTGCGCGATTCAGAAACCGGTGAAGTGAAGATCGACCCTGAAACTGGCGAAGAAATGATGGCGCTGCGCCCTATGGGTCGTACTGCGACAGGTGTTCGCGGCATCAAGATGCCTGATGACGTCAAAGTGGTTTCGTTAATTGTGCCTAAGAATGACGGTGCCATTCTAACCGTGACTGAAAACGGGTATGGTAAGCGTACGCCACTTGAGGAGTATCCGGCGAAGAGCCGTGCAACTCAGGGGGTTGTGTCAATTAAGGTGACTGAGCGCAACGGTCGCGTCGTTGGGGCCGTACAGGTTCAGGACAATGACGAAATCATGCTGATCTCTAATCGTGGCACTCTGGTCCGTACCCGAGTCAACGAGGTATCTACCGTTGGACGTAATACTCAGGGCGTTATCCTGATCAGAACGGTTGACGACGAGCAGGTAGTTGGTTTACAACGTATCGAAGAGATTGAAATCGACGACACCCTGGAAGGGGAAGCAGAGCTTGTTGAAACGCCTGACACTGATGAGCAGGCGCCAGAGTAATCTGGTTCAAGATAAAAAAGCGGCTTAGGCCGCTTTTTTATTCTCCGACGTCTACAGTCTGGGCGCAACATCACAAACAATGTGCCCGTGAAAGATAATTAAGCACACTGCCTGGTGCAGTATAAAAACTGGAATGAGGAAACTATGAGCGTTTATAACTTTTGTGCCGGTCCGGCGATGCTGCCACCTGCTGTTATGAAAAAAGCCCAGCAAGAATTTATTAACTGGCAGAATCTTGGCGTCTCTGTGATGGAGATTAGCCATCGTTCAGCGCCATTTCTGGAACTGGCCCGTGAATGTGAAGCAAGTCTTCGCCGTCTGATGAATATTTCAGATGAGTTTGAGGTGTTGTTTATGCACGGCGGCGGTCGCGGCCATTTTGCGGCAGTGCCTCTTAACTTGCACCAGGACGACGCACCCGGTGTTTACATTGAAAATGGTATCTGGTCCTGCGGCGCGACCAAAGAAGGTCAAAAATTCACTCAGGTCGAGGCGATTGATATCCGACGAGATCAGGATGGTGTTTTTGACGTGCTGCCTGTGTCGCAGTGGGATTTACCTGAAAATGCAGCATATATTCACTATTGTCCTAATGAAACCATTGATGGCATAGAGCTATTTGATGTACCAAAGCATCCAACCGCGCCGATTGTCGCAGATATGTCTTCAAATATTCTGTCGCGTGAAATGAACGTAGATGACTTTGATCTGATTTATGCCGGTGCACAGAAAAACATAGGCCCATCAGGGCTGAGTATTGCCATTGTACGCAAGACTCTGCTTGAGCGAAAAGGTCTGCCAAGACCTGCAATTCTGGATTACGCGATTGAAGCGCAACAGCAAAGCATGTACAACACGCCACCCACGTTTGCCTGGTATCTGGCCGCTGAAGTATTTAAATATCTCGAGTCAATTGGTGGTGTTAAGGCGATGGAAGCGCACAATAAAGAAAAAGCAGCGCTGCTGTACGATTACATCGACAGTTCTTCTTTCTACCTGAACAAGGTTGCTAAACACTGCCGTTCTCTGATGAATGTGCCATTCTGGTTGAACGATGAATTGTTGAATGAGAAATTTCTGTCACAGGCACAGGAAAACGGCCTGATTGCATTGGAAGGTCACCGTTTTGTGGGTGGCATGCGAGCCAGTATCTACAATGCGATGCCTATTGAAGGGATCAAAGCGCTGATCGCATTTATGGAAAAGTTTGCTCAGGAGAACAGCTGATGGAGCAACTCAAGCTTAATGCAATTAGCAAAGTGAACGGTAGTGTCACCTTGCCCGGCTCTAAGAGCTTGTCAAACCGGGTTTTATTACTGGCAGCCTTGTGTGATGGTGTCACACAAGTGAACAATCTGCTCGATAGTGACGATATTCGCCATATGCTGTTAGCGCTTGCAGAGATGGGCGTGAATGTTGAGTTAAGTGCGGACAAAACGTCTGCTCGTGTCTATGGTCAGGGCGGACGTTTCAAATCGCCGTCTGAGGCATTATTTTTGGGTAACGCGGGAACCGCGTTCAGGCCACTGACCGCCGTGCTGGCGGCATCTCAGGGCCAGTTCACCCTGATAGGTGAACCCAGAATGGAGGAGCGTCCCATTGGTCACCTGGTTGATGCGCTACATACCTTAGGTGCCGACATAAAATATTTGAAAAATAAAGACTACCCTCCGCTACAGGTCAACGGGGATGCCATTGAGGGGGGAGACGTTGAAATCGACGGCAGCATTTCAAGTCAGTTTCTGACGGCTCTGCTTATGGCTGCACCACTGTTTGTCAAGGACACCACCATTCGGATCAAGGGTGAGCTGGTTTCAAAACCCTACATAGACATAACGCTGGGTGTGATGGCGCAGTTTGGCGTTACGGTTGAGCATGACAACTATCAGGTATTTCATGTTAAAGGCCAGCAGGGTTATGTTTCTCCAGGTAGCATCATGGTTGAAGGTGACGCATCGTCGGCATCTTACTTTATCGCCGCAGCGGCTATTGCAGGCGGCGAAATCGAAATCAATGGGGTCGGGCGCAAGAGTGTTCAGGGGGACATCGGCTTTGCTTCTGTGATGGAGCAAGTCGGGGCGGTAATTGATTGGCACGACGAAAAACTGGTGGTTCGTAAAGGGGAGCTCAATGGGGTCGATATTGATGCCAACGCGATTCCTGACGCTGCAATGACATTGGCGACCGTTGCTTTGTTTGCAAAGGGCAAAACGGCAATTCGTAACATCTACAACTGGCGTGTTAAAGAAACGGATCGTTTATACGCCATGGCAACGGAGCTTAAAAAGGTCGGTGCTGAGGTAGTAGAAGGACACGATTTCATCGAAATCACACCGCCTGCGGCTTTCCGCCTGGCTGAGATCGATACCTATAATGATCACCGCATTGCCATGTGTTTCTCCATGGTGGCCGTGGGTGGGGTGGATGTAGTCATTAATGACCCCGGCTGTACAGCGAAAACCTTCCCAACTTATTTTGACGTTTTGTCTTCGGTTAGTCAGTAACACCGGAACGACTGTTTGGTCGCTTTAGGTAACTGAAATTTAGCCGCTCTCAGGCAACTTGTTACTTATGAACAGGTTGCCTGTCATGCCATCTCACTCACCATTGTTTGCACTGTAAATTTAAAATCAAACAAAAAGTTACATGTCAATAAGGATCTATTCAGTAAACTTGCGTATAATACTGCCGTTAATTTTTGGTGTGCATTTCGGGAGGTTTAAATGCAGGCTGCAATGCCAGTAATCACCGTGGACGGCCCAAGCGGCTCAGGTAAAGGAACGGTTTGTCGTTTGCTTGCCGAAAAGCTCGATTGGGACGTGTTGGATAGTGGCGCTATTTATCGCGTTTTATCTTTGGCCGCTATTCATCATCATATTGCACTCGATAACGAAGAGGCTTTAGTGCCGCTTGCCGCGAATCTGGATGTTCAGTTTCCAATCGATGGCGTTACGAAAAAAATTAAAGTGATACTTGAAGGTGAGGACGTTACACATACGATCCGCAATGAGGAAGTGGGCGCAGCTGCGTCAAAAATAGCCGCATTACCCCGGGTTCGTGAAGCACTATTGCGTCGTCAAAGAGCTTTTCGCAGTGAAAGTGGTTTGATTGCCGATGGTAGAGATATGGGTACGGTCGTTTTCCCAAAAGCAGAATTGAAAATTTATTTAACAGCCAGTGCACAAGAGCGTGCAAAGCGTCGTTATCTGGAGTTGAAGGATAAAGACCTGGATGTTACACTAGATGGTCTTTTAAGCGAGATTGAAGCTCGTGATGACCGCGATATGAACCGCAAAGTCGCCCCTTTGGTGCCAGCGGAGGATGCTATTGTGGTCGATACAACTGAATTAGATGCAGAACAAGTGTTTGCGAAAGTAATCTCTTTGGTTCAAGAGGCGATTGCCGCTGGTAAGTTGCCCGCATCGAACTAGATTTTTTTACCGCGTTGGCAGGAAGCCGACGTTATATTAACCACCCCATGCAGCATGGTTGCTAATTGGAATGTTTATTTATGAGACGTATTTAGTATGTCAGAAAATTTTGCGCAGTTATTTGAAGAAAGCCTAAAGGGTTTTGAAGCAGAGCAAGGCTCTATCGTTAAAGGTACTGTTATCTCAATCGAGAACAACATTGTTCTTGTAGATGCTGGCCTTAAGTCTGAAAGTGCAATCCCTGCAGAGCAATTCAAAAATGCTGCTGGTGAACTAGAAGTTGCTGTTGGCGACGAAGTAGATGTTGCACTAGACGCAATCGAAGATGGTTTCGGTGAAACTATTCTTTCTCGTGAGAAAGCGAAGCGTCACGAAGCTTGGATCCGCCTTGAGAAAGCTTGTGAAGAACAAGAAACTGTTGTTGGTATCATCAACGGTAAAGTTAAAGGTGGTTTCACTGTTGAAGTTGATTCAATCCGTGCATTCCTACCTGGTTCACTTGTTGACGTTCGTCCAGTACGTGACACAACACACCTTGAAGGTAAAGAGCTTGAGTTCAAAGTAATCAAGCTTGACCAGAAGCGTAACAACGTAGTTGTTTCTCGTCGTGCTGTTATCGAGTCTGAAAACTCACAAGAGCGTGAAGAGCTGCTGGCTAACCTTGTTGAAGGTCAAGAAGTTAAAGGTATCGTTAAGAACCTGACAGACTACGGTGCGTTCGTAGATCTGGGCGGTGTTGACGGCCTACTTCACATCACTGACATGGCTTGGAAGCGCGTTAAGCACCCAAGCGAAATCGTAAATGTTGGTGACGAGATCGCAGTTAAAGTACTTAAGTTCGACAAAGAGAAGACGCGTGTTTCTCTAGGCCTTAAGCAACTTGGCGAAGATCCTTGGGCAGCTATCGCTGGCCGTTACCCAGAAGGCGCTAAGCTGACTGGTCGTGTTACTAACCTGACTGACTACGGTTGCTTCGTTGAAATCGAAGAAGGCGTTGAAGGTCTGGTACACGTATCTGAAATGGACTGGACTAACAAGAACATCCATCCTTCAAAAGTTGTTTCACTAGGTGACACTGTTGAAGTTATGGTTCTTGAAATCGACGAAGAGCGTCGTCGTATTTCTCTTGGTCTTAAGCAGTGTAAAGCTAACCCTTGGCAGGAATTTGCTCGTCTACAGAACAAAGGCGACCAAGTTACTGGTAAGATCAAGTCTATCACTGATTTCGGTATCTTCATCGGTCTTGACGGTGGTATCGACGGTCTTGTACACCTGTCTGACATTTCTTGGAACACGCCTGGCGAAGAAGCCGTACGTGAATACAAGAAAGGCGACGAGATCTCTGCAATCGTTCTTCAGGTTGACCCAGAGCGTGAGCGTATCTCACTAGGCGTTAAGCAAATCGAAGCTGATCCTTTCAATAACTACCTAGACGCAAACAAAAAAGGTGCTATTGTTAAAGGTAAAGTGACAGATGTTGACGCGAAAGGCGCAACTGTTGAGCTTATCGAAGGCGTTGAAGGCTACATCCGTGTTGCTGACATCGCACAAGAGCGCATCGAAGACGCAACTAGCGTTGTTTCTGCAGGCGACGAAATTGAAGCTAAATTTGTAGGTGTTGATCGTAAGAACCGTACTATCAGCCTATCTGTTAAAGCTATCTTCGAAGCTGAAGAGAAAGAAGCGCTTGAGAAGCTGAAGAAAGAAGAGCCAGCATTCGAAAATGCAATGGCTGCAGCTTTCAAAAACGCTCAAAAAGACTAATACTCAGTCTTGAATAGAAGGGCACTTTTGCCCTTCTTTTTTATCTAAAGGAAACGCTATGACAAAGTCAGAACTAATCGAAAAACTTGCTGAGCAACATATTCACGTTCCAGTCAAAGACGTTGAAAATGCGGTAAAAGAGATTTTAGAGCAGATGGCAGGTTCACTTTCAAGCTCGGATCGCATCGAAATCCGCGGCTTTGGTAGCTTTTCACTCCACTATCGTTCACCTCGTACAGGTCGCAATCCTAAAACTGGTGAAACCGTAGAGCTGGA
Source organism: Pseudoalteromonas rubra (assembly GCF_005887095.1). Taxonomy (GTDB): domain Bacteria; phylum Pseudomonadota; class Gammaproteobacteria; order Enterobacterales; family Alteromonadaceae; genus Pseudoalteromonas; species Pseudoalteromonas rubra_E. The sequence goes on from NZ_PNCI01000007.1 coordinate 38,508, forward strand.
TGGAAAGTACGTACCTCATTTTAAACCTGGTAAAGAACTTCGCGACCGCGTAAATGCCAGTCTTGAAAGCTAAATAAAGAGGTAACGCTTGATCCAGGTAGTAAGAAAAGGATTATTTTTGGTACTGGTGATAATCGCTTTCGTACTGGGAACACAAAACCCAGCTTTGGTCAGAGTGGATTATATCATCGCCAGTTCAGAAGTACCGTTGGCCAGTTTAATGAGCCTGTGTGTGGTATTCGGTTTAGTGCTAGGGGTGTTGCTGGGCATTGGCAAAATAACGCAGTTAAAAAGGCAAATTCGCCAGCAGCAGAGAGTCAATCATTCGACGCAAGCGCAAAACAGTAAATGATTGAGTTACTTTTCCTATTGCTTCCGGTAGCAGCTGCTTATGGCTACGTCATGGGGAAAAACAGTGCTAAGAATCAAGCTCATGAACAAAACCGAAAGATTACTTCGGAGTACAGCAAAGGATTAAAGTTTCTTTTAGATAGAGAAGAAGATCAGGGTCTAGAACACCTGATAAAATTGTTAGAGGTCAGTGCCGACTCCGTAGAGCACTACCTCATACTCGCCACCTTATTCCGCAAAAGGGGTGAGCTCGATCGAGCCATCCGCATTCACGAGCTATTGCTAAAGCAACCCAGCTTGGATACTCAGGTTATTCAGTCTTGTAAGCTAGCTCTTGCCGAAGACTACATCATGGCAGGTTTATTAGACAGTGCAGAAGAACATTTGGTCGAGCTGGTTAAAGCAGACTATGAAGAAGCACTGACGCCCATAATTCAGCTTTACTCGCAAACGCGCGAATGGCAAAAGGGCGTCAATATGTATGAGAGCCATTCGGATCTGTTTACCGAACAAGTTTATTGTGCCGCCATTGCCAATTTTTATTGTGAAGCTGCACTTGAAAGGCCAGCTCAGGACCAGTGTGATACAGAGTATTTTGAGCGAGCACTCAAATTACCAAAAACCACTATTAGGCCACTGTTTGAACTAGGCCATGATGCTCTGGGCAAAGAGGATAATGTCAAAGCTATTTATTATTGGCGTAAGTTGGTTTCACAATTCCCTTGTGCCATCCCGCTTGTATTGCAAGACCTGCAAATTTGTTATCAGCGCCTTAATATTGAGCACGAATTTTATACGCTGGTGAATGATCTGCTCACAGCCAGCGGTGTATTGGTAAAAATAAAACACTGCGAAGGTCTAATGGAAGCAGGCAATACAGAGCAAGCGGTTGAATATCTTACAGACACACTAAAGCGTGAACCATCAATCCGTGGTTTTAGTTTTTTACTTAAATTGCTCGCCCAAAGACAAGATAAGTTTCAGTCTGTATTAAATGAAGTAGACAATCTGGTGTCTGCCTATGTAGCAACAAAGCCAGACTACCAGTGTCGCAACTGTGGTTTCACCAGCCACAAACTCTATTGGTTATGTCCTTCCTGTAAGTCTTGGGAGTCAATACTGCCAAGCCAGGGCGTGGACGGGTATTAAAAATCGACATGTTAGAAGGTGAAATAGGTCAACTATGTCAAACACAGAAATGAAAAAGGTGCTTATTGCACTGGATTACGACAACGAAGCTGCTGCGCTGGCGTTTGTATCCCAGCTTTCTCCGAATGAATGTCGACTAAAAGTTGGAAAAGAAATGTTTACCTACTTCGGTCCTCAGTTTGTTTCAAAGCTGATCGATAAAGGGTTTGATGTATTTCTGGATTTGAAGTTTCATGATATCCCAAATACTGTCGCTAAAGCTGTAACTGCGGCAGCCGAGCTGGGTGTTTGGATGGTTAACGTGCATGCCAGTGGTGGCACCGAAATGATGAGCAAAGCAAAACAAGCACTCGAAGCTTATGGAGACAAAGCCCCTCTGTTGATTGCAGTAACAGTGCTGACCAGCATGGACCAGGCACAGCTCAGCAAACTGGGCGTAGATAAAACGCCTCAAGAGCAGGTGCTTTACTTGGCAAAACTGGCAAAAGAGTCAGGGCTCGATGGTGTTGTGTGCTCTGCGCAGGAAGCACAAACCCTCAAGGCTGAATTAGGCAATGAGTTTTGCTTGGTCACACCGGGGATCCGTCCTGCGGGGAGTGATGCCGGAGATCAGAAACGCATCATGACACCTGAGTTGGCAATAAAATCGGGTAGTGATTATCTTGTGGTTGGCAGGCCTATCACTCAGGCTACTAATCCGGTGGAAGCCCTGAGCGCCATCAACGAATCAATCAGGGGTCTTTAAACCCAGTCCCATCTCAGACTTAAGACCAGCTAGCTCTAAATAGCTGGTCTTGCTGTGCCAACCTTAGGCCAGCTACTACAGCGTCCAAAATCACTTCTATGCGTTAACATCCAAGTTGTGCTGGATATTTAATCAAGGGAAAAATCCCCCAACATGTATAAGCCTGCTACACTAATATTGTTACAGGAAGTTTACGCATTGGTATCAACATCAAGGAGCTGATATGGACCAGCAACAAGTGGCCAGCATAGTGCATGGCCTGGCTAATGGCATTGACCCCATCACAGGAGAGATCCTGCCCGCACAGTCGCCTTATAACCACCCAGACGTGATTAGGGCCCTTTTTCAGTCTTTACAGTGGCAGCCCAAGGCCAAAAAAGTAAAGAAAACTCTGGCTCAAAAACAGCAGGAAAACTTCGAGAAAGGGTTACCGAAAAATTATGGGTTACCCTGGTCAGAAAAAGACATAGAGCAGGTGCTGGAGCAATACAAAGGGAATGTAGAGATCGATAAAATCGCAGTAAACCTCGCGAGAAAGCCGGGCTCAATTATTGCGGTATTGAGCAAACAAGGCGTTGTTGACGATGTGCAGGCTCAACAGCTCAACCAGCAATACAGATATCAGGTACAGCGTTAATTTGCTCAGATGGCACCGCCGTATCAGAGTTAGGTTATTCTTATTTTGTCCTCAATTACATGCTAGCTTGGGAGAAGTTGAGGACGATCCGTCTTCATATTCAAATTGGTATAAACATCAGGAGTGCAACGATGGATAAGTTTTTAGCTGCGGCGATTGAAGAAGCGAAAAAAGGGCTTGATGAAGGGGGGATCCCGATTGGTTCTGTGCTGGTTCATAAAGGCCAAATAATTGGACGTGGGCATAATCAGCGAGTCCAGAAGGGGAGTACGGTGCTACATGGCGAAATGGATGCCTTGGAAAATGCCGGCCGTTTGAGCGCTGCGGTTTACAAAGAGTGTACTTTATATACCACGTTGTCGCCTTGTCCAATGTGCTCAGGGACTGTCATGCTTTACGGTATACCGAAAGTGGTGATAGGGGAAAACAAAAACTTTATGGGTAATGAAGCGTTACTTCGTGAAAATGGTGTAGAACTGGATGTTCGTCAGGATCCTGAATGCATCACTATGATGGACGATTTTATCAAAGCCCGCCCTGATCTATGGAATGAAGACATAGGTGAATGATCTTACTGAAAGTGAATTTCTTATCTCGGTCTTTGAAACTGTGATTTGTCATTAAAAAAGGAACTTTGTCCACTAATTATCGGTCTTGCGGTTGTTTTGTGACCTGAATGTTTGTTAGGCTAAAGCGTAGCAGTCTCAGAGCACAATTATAAGAAGAATAGTAATGGGCAATCTATTTTTGAAAGAACGGGAGAATTGGTGGACTTGGATTGTCTGGGGTATTTTAGGGTGTATTTCTACTGGTATCATACTACCGCACATTAGTGAGGTGTGGCTTGCACTGTTGTCACCTGGTTGTTTTTTGCTCATATTAACCAGCTGGATGAACTATAGTCGACGCTTTGACTTTAGTCGCGCATTTAAGGTGCTCAGTTGTGTGACGGTTATGTCTGTTATCCCCATTTTCATTGAACATTTATTCCCGGTAATTGATCCAACACAGGGCATCGTTGATATGGCATTTGTGATACTGATTTGTATTGGGGTAAGTGTAATAGGTGCACTATTTGCGAGAAGACCGAGACAGTATTATTAGCTGGCTACGCTTTAGATTAAGCAGGATGAATGAAAGATAACCATCTAAGCATTACTTTTGCAAAATCTTAAATTAAGGCTTTACATTTACGCCGTGGCGCAATAGAATGCGCGCCAACAACGGAGAGATGGCTGAGTGGTTGAAAGCACCGGTCTTGAAAACCGGCATACGTTAATAGCGTATCTAGGGTTCAAATCCCTATCTCTCCGCCACCTCATTCCCAAAACCGCCTATACGGCGGTTTTTTTCGTTAGGAGGCAGTGATGACTAAGCAAGTTGTTATTCATAGTTCGTTATGGGTGATTTTTAGTTTCTTTTATTTGAGTGGCCTGCAGGCTGCTTTGGTATTGGCAATTGACGGGCAGGCGTATCCCAGTATCGGTATCACCTTGCTCTACACTTTCATATTCAACTTGCTTGTCGGACACATCATCACCAAGTATGAAAAGCTGTTTCCTATGGTAGCCAGTGTGGTCATTGCTGTGTTTGGCGTCGTTGGCTTCGGCTGTTATTTTACTGAGCGCCTGGCAGGGTACAGTAACGAGTTAATCATAGGTTTGACGCTCAGTTTGCCATTTGCCACTTTCATCGTCAGAGAGTTCAAACAGAAAAGTTACAGCAAAACGCAATAGGCGCAAGCCACTCACAAGATTCGCAGGCAGCCGGGCTGCCTGCACATTACCTCCAATCCTGCTGTTTCTATAAAGTTATTCGCCTCCCTGTTAGTCATCTGTGTGCTGTGATACACTGCCGCTTCTTTTAAACTGATAAATAAGTGGATCTAATATGTCAGATTTATTCAACACAGATGCTGAAAAGGCAAGTTATGGTATTGGTTTGCAAATGGGTGAGCAGCTTAAGTCTAACCCGTTTGAAGGTTTGAACCTGAACTCGGTATTTGAAGGTATGAAAGATGCCTACGCCGGTGAAGCATTCCGTGTCGAGATCCCTGAGATCCAGGCTGCATTCGAAAAAATCAATGCAGAAATTCAACAGCGTCGTGAAGAAGAAGCTAAAGTACTTGCTGCTGAAGGCACTGCATTCCTGGAAGAAAATGCCAAGCGCGCTGAAATCACAGTCACTGAGTCTGGTCTGCAGTACGAAGTAATTGAAACAGGTGAAGGCGACAAGCCGGCAGCTGATTCAACTGTTCGTGTTCATTACCACGGTACTCTGATCAACGGTAACGTATTCGACAGCTCTTACGAGCGTGGTCAGCCTGCTGAGTTCCCAGTAAATGGCGTAATCAAAGGCTGGACTGAAGCACTACAGCTAATGCCTGTTGGCTCTAAATGGCGTCTGTATGTACCACACGACCTTGCCTACGGCGAGCGTGGTGCCGGTGCATCAATCGCACCTTTCTCTACATTGATCTTCGATGTTGAGCTGTTAGAAGTACTATAATCTAACGCCAGAGGCCGTTTAATGTAAGCGGCCTTTATTTTTACCCCTTCAGTGCTTCGCTAATCTTTTCCATTATTATAAATCTTCAATTTTAAATTTTTTGTTAACGTGATATTTGTTGTGTTTAATATTTATACAACATGGAGCGCGTTATGTTTAAGAAAACCTGTCTTACTTTAGCTGTGGCTATATCCGGCCTGTCAATGCAGTCTGCATGGGCACAAGAGGCTTTCTGTCCACGAGTTGAAGGCTTTTATTCTACCTGGGATTACCCTGCGGGTGGTCAACTGGATGTTCAGGACCTGGCTACCGATAAGCTCACCCATATTATAGTGGCATTTGCCTATCCCAATGCCGATGGCACGCTGAATACACTTGAAGCTGATCGCTATATCGATGACATAGTGGCACACGCCCATGCCAACAATACCGGTGTCATGATTTCAGTGGGCGGAGCCGGAGTCGACTTTCTGTCTATGGATGAGCAGGCTCGGGCTAACCTGGTAAAGAATCTGGTTGCTTATGCTGAGTTACACAAGTTAGATGGTATCGATGTCGACTGGGAAGACTGGAGTACATACAACCAGCCAAACCCAGTCGAGAGTGGTTATCTGCTGGACCTGGTCAAAGACTTGAGAGCGGCATTACCTGCGCACCTGGAGGTCAGTGTAGATGTTCAGGCCGGTGGCTGGTCCGGAATTAACTTTCATCCCGACTTAGATGAGCATGCCGATTACATACGCTTCATGGCTTATGACTATACCGGAGGGTGGGGAGGCTCACCTAAAAACCATCATGCTGCCTGGTCTTATATCCATGATGGCCTGGTTAATCCTGCACAATGGAGCCAAAGCATGATCACCAAGTATGACGTGAGCAAAACCAGCTTAGGTATTCCTTTTTACAATAAGTCCTTCCCGGACGGTGTGAGTGGCCCTGTCATGACCTATACGGCACGAGACATTGTCGAAACCTTCGTTGACGGACTCGGCGTAGATTATAATGCTGGATTCTATGAGCTGGATAACTACCTGCATTTTTGGGAGACGCCGGAGCTGGTACGTACCAAGTCACAGTTTGTTGCCGACAATGGCTATCCGGGCATTTTTATCTGGGAGTTGCATCAGGACGCGCGCGGTGAGAATAAGCTCCTGGATGCCATTGGGGAAGTTTTACCTAAATGCCAGCCATGTGCAGAGTCCTGGCAAGCTTACCCGAGTGTGTATCACACAGGAGATGTCGTGAGCTTTGCAGGAAAAAACTGGCGGATAAATGGGGGACCTTTGCATGGGGTTGCGCCTATGACCGAAGGACATGCGCACAGGTACAGCGAGTTGGGCGCGTGCCAGAATTATGTTGCAGCGCAATAAATAAGTCCAACAGGCATAAAAAAAGCCCCAAGCGGGGCTTTTTAAAACTAAATAAGATTAGTAAGTTGCACTACCTTTGGTGCGCGGGAAGGCGATAACGTCACGGACGTTGCCCATACCGGTTACGTAAGCAACTAAGCGCTCAAAGCCCAGACCGAAGCCTGAGTGCGGCACCGTGCCGTATTTACGCAGGTCGCGGTACCAGCTGTAGTCTTCTTTATCCAGACCCATTTCTTCCAGACGCTTATCAAGCACATCCAGACGCTCTTCACGCTGAGAGCCACCGATGATTTCACCGATGCCCGGTGCAACAACGTCCATTGCGGCAACGGTTTTACCGTCTTCGTTCTGGCGCATGTAGAAAGCTTTGATGTCACGCGGGTAGTTTTTGATAACAACCGGCGCATTAAAGTGCTCTTCTGCCAGGTAACGCTCGTGCTCTGATTGTAGGTCTACGCCCCAGTCAACCGGGAATTCAAACTTCTTACCACAGTTTTTCAGGATCTCGATCGCATCGGTGTAATCAACTTGTGCAAAGTCTTTGTCGATAAAGGATTCCAGACGCGTGATTGCCTGTTTTTCGATGCGTTGTGCGAAGAACTCCATGTCGTCACGGCGCTCTTCCAATACAGCTTTAAAGGCATATTTCAGCATGTCTTCGGCAAGGGCCGCAATGTCGTCCAGATCGGCAAACGCTACTTCCGGCTCAACCATCCAGAATTCCGCCAGGTGACGCGAGGTATTCGAGTTTTCCGCGCGGAATGTTGGACCAAACGTATAGATTTTTGACATGGCGCTGGCATACGTTTCGCCGTTCAGCTGACCAGATACGGTCAGGAAAGCTTCTTTACCAAAAAAGTCTTCGCTGTAATCAATGTCGCCCTTGTCTGTGCGTGGCAGGTTTTGCATATCCAGTGTAGAAACACGGAACATTTCGCCCGCACCTTCACAGTCACTTGCTGTGATGATAGGGGTGCTGATCCACATGTAGCCTCTTTCGTGGAAGAAACGGTGGATAGCTTGCGACAAACAGTTACGAACGCGAGTAACCGCGCCAATAACGTTGGTGCGTGGACGCAGGTGAGCATGCTCACGCAGATATTCAATGCTGTGACGCTTTGCTGCCATCGGGTAGGTATCCGGATTCTCAACCCAGCCCAGTACTTCTACTTTGTTAGCCTGAATTTCAAAAGCCTGGCCCTGACCTTCAGAGGCCACCAGAACACCGGTCACGGCCACAGAGCAGCCAGCGGTAAGACGAGTCACTTCTTCATAATTATTAAGCGAATTAGGGACTACGGCTTGAATAGGATCGAAACAAGAACCGTCATGGACGGCTAGGAATGAAATACCCGCTTTTGAATCGCGTCGTGTACGGATCCAGCCTTTTACAGTAACCTGGCTGTCTACCGCAACGGTGCCTGCTAGTAGCTCCGTTATCGCTGTGTGGCTCATCTTTACTCCAAAATGATTATTTATAATTAGTCTGTTGCGTGTGTTGTTTAACTCACTGCCATGACCACGCTTTTTGCGCAGTCAGCTATGTCGTATCTTACCTGCGATGGACATATAAAAAAACCACCAAATGAGGGTCTGAGGTAATTTCTTAAGGCTTTTTTCCCTTATTTAGGGGGCGCAGGCAAAAGAACGAACGATATTTGCTCACCCCGGAGCTATTTATTATGAAAAGTGTGCCGTCGTTTGCTGATTACCAAGTAAAAACTGCGTGCCATTTGCCTGATGAATTACTTAAATGCAAAATTTATGGCATTATATCCGCCTACTACTAAGAAAAACTGGATATAAGTCGTTCAATAGATGAAACAGGCATTTATATTACGGGGATTACCTGGCTCTGGGAAAACACATTACGCTTACGCACTGGCAGACGAGCTGGTAGCAGGCGATGAAACGCAATTTATCATTTGTTCTACCGATGATTACTTTCATAATGAGCAGGGCGAATATCATTTTGAAAAGTTCAGGCTGCCGGAATACCATAATCTGAACCTGGCGCGCTTTATCAATGCGCTGGCTGAGGGGATCCCGCTGGTGATAGCTGATAACACCAATATCAAACGCTGGGAGTTTGTTGCTTACACCAGTGCAGCACAGGCGATGGGATATCAGGTCAAAGAAGTGATAGTCGGCGAAGTGAAAGATAAGTCAATGCAGCACCTATATGCCAAACGTAACACTCATGGTGTGGCACTGAGAACCATCAGTAAAATGGCCTATATGTTTGAGTGGTAGTTGCAATAAGCGATTATCAGAAAAGAAAAAGCCGACAATGTTGTCGGCTTTCTTGTAACTTGAACCCTTACATGGCTTCGTATTCGTCCTGCCAGAAGAATTTTTCCTCGCCAAATGCCGGCTTAAGGCCATCCAGCCAGGTTGCCTCTTCATCATATTTAGCAAAGAAAGGTCTTTGCACCCAATCCGGGTTACGAGCCTGAATAAAGCGCAATACAAACACTTTTTCGCCGTTGATTTCTGTCACACCAGAGACTTCAACTTTACCCGGTCCGGCACTCATCGAAGGTCCACGCACTGTGCGGCTTACACCCGATACCTCTTTATAGGCGTCACGGAAGATTTCCCAGGTCTTGTAAAGCGGCAATTCAAAGTAACGCTTAGCACCGGTATCACGCTCAATGAACATGTAATAAGGGATCATGCCCATTTGTGTTTGCTCTTTCCACATCTCAGACCACATTTTAGGGTCGGTGTTGAGGTGGTTAAGTAAAGGAGCCTGAGTACGGATCTGTACACCAGTCTTGCGTAGCAATTTAATCGCTTCTTTGGCAATGTCGGTGCGTAGCTCTTGCTTGTGATTAACGTGCGCCATAATAGACACGTGCTTACCAGCGTCGACCAGCTCTTTAAGCAGGGCTAACAAGTCTTGCGCATCCGGATCGGTCACATAACGGAATGGCCAGAAAGTCAGAGACTTAGTACCAATACGAATAGTACGAATATGATCAAAGCGTGGCTCTTTCAGCGCTTCCAGGTACTTACGTAGCTTAACGGTACGCATAACCATAGGGTCACCGCCTGTCATAAGCAGATCGGTCACTTCTGTGTGCTCTTCCAGATAGCTGTGTAGTAGATCTTCGTCGTTGTTGTTAAAGCGGGTTGCTTTACCAACGAACTGCGCCCAGCGGAAACAGAAAGTACAGTAAGAGTGGCAGTACTGGCCCTGTGCCGGGAAGAACAGCACGGTTTCTTTGTATTTGTGCTGAATACCTTCAACGCGCTCACCGTCAAAGGTGGGGACGTTTTTATCCATCTGACCGGCTGGATGCGGATTAAGCTTTTGTCTTAACTTAGTTGATAGCTCAAAAACTTCTTCTGGTGTGTGCTCACGCTTAAGCAGTGCGGCCATTTCTTCGTACGACTCGTCGTCCAGCATGCCACGCTGAGGGAAAGTAAGCTGAAAAACAGGATCGTTAGGTACTTTGTCCCAGTCAATCAGTTCATCAATAACATAGTTGTTCACGCGGAAAGGGAAAACGTTTGCAACCACCTTCATCTGGAAGCGCAGGTGCTCAGGCAGTTTTTCAAGTTGCTCAATTTTATCAATCTGACGGTGTTGATAAACAGTAAAGCGCGGTGGCTGATAAGCTTCAGCTGGCTGCAATTTGACGGTTTGTTGCATAGTTACTCGATTCTCAACTCTATTTCGAAATTTACAATCAAAGTCGCCTAGTCTAACAAAGCCATGAAATGATTTCAGGTACAAACGATGAAATATCTTAAATAATTGCAAAATTGGCAAAAAAAGTGCCAATTTTGCTTTTATTATCGCACTTTTTAGCTGTGCTGAGGAAAGCTAGTACGCGTTCTGTGCGATGGCGTCATAAATCCCATCAGCCAGTTGCGCGATATCTTCATCCGGTGTGATATACGGAGGCATCAGATAGATCAGCCTGCCAAACGGGCGGATCCACAAGCCTTTTTCAATAAAAAAGCGCTGTATTTTTGCTACATCTATGGTGCGGTTTACTTCAACCACCCCGATTGCCCCCAGCACTCTGACATCCTGCACCGCATCGAGGCTTTTACAGCGCTCGAGCAACGTTAAACTATTCGCCAGCCGTTGGACCTGTTGTTGCCAGGCATTCGTTTGCAACAGGCTTAGGCTTGCATTTGCAGCAGCACAGGCCAACGGATTACCCATAAAAGTGGGGCCGTGCATTAGTACTTTGGCTTCGCCTTGACTGATCCCAATGGCTATCTCATCTGTGGTGAGCGTTGCCGACAGTGTCATGGTGCCACCGGTCAGGGCTTTACCCAGGCACAGAATATCCGGGCTAATGTCGGCGTGCTCGCAGGCAAATAATTTTCCGGTACGGCCAAAGCCGGTCGCTATCTCATCGAGGATCAGCAAAACATCATATTGGTCGCACAGTGTGCGGAGCTTTTTCAGGTAATCCGGGTGATAGAAGTTCATCCCGCCGGCGTTTTGTACAATAGGCTCAATGATAAACGCGGCAACCTCCTGATGATGGGCTGCAAATGACGCTTCAAGTTGCGCAAGCTCTTCTTCACATGCCTGTTCATGGAAGCGCCCGGAGGGTGCCGGCACAAAAATATGCTCCGGCAGAAAGCCCTGATACATGCTGTGCATAGAATTTACCGGATCGCACACACTCATGGCGGCAAAGGTGTCGCCATGATAGCCTTTTTGCGCTGTCATTAGTTTAGTTTTGCGTGTATGGCCCTGGCTCAGCCAGTACTGCAGAGCCATTTTAATCGCCACCTCAACACTGACCGATCCGCTGTCTGCCAGAAACACTTTATTGAGGGGAGCCGGGGTCATGGCAACCAACTTTTTACACAACTCAACCGCCGGGGCATGGGTCAGTCCGCCAAACATTACATGGCTCATCTTGCCTGCTTGCTCAGTAATTGCAGTTACGATATCGGGGTGGTTATAGCCATGAATGGCGCTCCACCAGGATGCCATACCATCAATTAATTCTTCGCCTGTTTCCAGGTGGATACGGTTGCCCTGGGTATGGCTAGCCGGGTAAACGGGCAGGGGATCCAGCATGGAGGTATAGGGGTGCCAGATATGCGCTTTATCAAAGGCTAAATCAGTTGTGTTATTATTGCTCACTTGTAAACCTTTCTTAAGTGGTCCGTGTTGACAATGGTAAAGCAAGAAGTAGACTAAGCCAATCACCGTCATAACAACTGACCAAAAAATGTCAGTCAAAAGAAGAGAATAATTATGGAATTGGGCACAGTACGTCACGATTGGACGCATAAAGAAGTTAAAGCACTATTTGAAATGCCATTCAATGATCTGTTGTTTCATGCTGCGAGCATTCACAGAAAAAACTTTAATCCCAATGAAGTACAGATCTCTACACTCTTATCTATTAAAACCGGTGCGTGTCCGGAAGACTGTAAATACTGCCCTCAGTCGGGTCATTATAAAACTGACCTGGAGCGTGAACGTCTGATGGAAGTAGAAAAAGTGGTAGCTCAGGCCAAGGTGGCCAAAGAAAAGGGCGCAACACGTTTTTGTATGGGGGCTGCCTGGTCTGATCCGAAAGATCGCGATATGCCTTATATCGAGAAAATGGTGCGCGAAGTCAGAGAGCTGGGTCTGGAGACCTGTATGACGCTGGGTAAGCTTGATAATGATAAAGCACACGCGCTCAGAGAAGCAGGCTTGGATTACTACAACCACAATCTGGATACATCGCCTGAGTACTACGAGCAGATCATTACCACGCGGACTTATCAGGATCGTCTGGATACACTTGATCATGTACGTGACGCGGGTATGAAAGTCTGTTCCGGTGGTATTGTTGGTATGGGTGAGCAAGCTTCTGACCGTTATGGTCTGCTGATGCAGCTGGCTAACTTGCCAAAACAACCAGAAAGTGTGCCAATTAACATGCTGGTTAAAGTAGCGGGCACACCACTTGAAGACGCAGAAGATCTGGACCATTTTGAGTTTATTCGCACCATTGCCGTTGCACGTATTATGATGCCTTACAGTTATGTGCGTTTATCAGCGGGCCGTACTGCGATGAACGAGCAGATGCAGTCGATGTGCTTCTTTGCCGGTGCAAACTCGATTTTCTACGGTGACAAGCTATTAACCACAGAAAACCCGGAAGCCGACGCAGACATGAACCTGCTAAGAAAACTCGGTATGCAGCCGGAGAAGCGTCAGGATTACTCAGACGAAGCCTATGAAGCGTCTCTGAATTCTGCCATTGCAGACAAAGCCACTTCTGAACTGTTCTACGAAGCCAACTAAATGGCCTTTGAGTTCATCGATGCGGCTCTGAGTAGCAGAGCTGCTGCCTCTTTGCTGCGCCATCGTCAGTGCATTGACAGGGTCTCTGCCCGTGAAATTGAAGTGGGTGGTAAGCGTTACCTCAACTTTGCCAGTAACGATTATCTGGCACTGGCCGACCAAACACTGAACCTGACAGGCCAACCAGGTAGTCGCAGCTCAGCGCTGGTGACCGGGTTTCAGTCAGTACATGCGGCGTTTGAATCACAGTTGTGCGAAGCTTTTGGTTACGAAAGCGCATTACTTTTTGCAAGTGGCTTTGCAGCTAATACCAGTGTACTTCAGGCACTATTTAACGACCCGGCGGTTGGGCGCGAGTCAGAGCTGTTTCAGGATAAACTCAACCACGCAAGCCTGCTCGATGGTGCGTTGCATAGTCAGGCCAAGCTGACCCGATTCAACCACAACGATGTGGGGCATTTGCGTGCCCGGCTCGAAAAATCCAAAGCAAAACATAAACTGATTGTGACGGAAGGCGTGTTCTCGATGGACGGGGACTGTGCGCCTTTAGCTGATATTGCGCAGCTTGCAAAAACCCATAACGCCTGGCTGATGGTCGATGACGCCCACGCGCTCGGCGTGGTGGGCGACAACGGGCTGGGCAGTGTTGAACGTGGCGTAAAACCAGAGCTTTTGGTGATCACCTTTGGCAAAGCCATGGCCTGTCAGGGGGCCGCAGTGTTATGCAGTGAACGGGTTCAGCAGTATCTGCTCCAGTTTAGCCGCGAATACATTTACTCCACCGCCATGTCGCCCATGCTGACCGACATCGCCCTCAGCCAGTTTGCTCAGTTACGCGGTGCAGTGTCACAAAGAGCGGCATTAAAAAACAACATTGCCTATTTTTCGCAATCCGCTGCGCAATTAGGCATTGCAGTGATGCCCTCAGACACCGCCATTCAGCCTATTGTACTGGGCTCAGCAGACAATGCTCTGGCGGCGCAACAGCAGCTCAAGGAGCGGGGCATTTGGCTTACTGCTATTCGTCCACCCACGGTGCCACAAAACGCAGCCCGGCTGCGAGTGACGCTGACTGCAGCGCATACAACACAAGATATAGATGCGTTACTTAATGCACTTAAGGAGGCGATATGAGAGCGTCTGTTAAAGCGCAGGTCGCTTCACGTTTTTCTCGCGCGTCTCAGGTTTATGTACAGCATGCCAATGTCCAGCAACAAGCCGCGGAGATCCTGCTCAGGAAAATTACCCAACCCAGTACAACCTTGTTAGACCTGGGCGCCGGTCCTATGCAACACTATGACGCGCTAAGTGCGCGCTGCGCCCAGCTGGTGGCGCTGGACCTCAGTGCTGGTATGTTGGAGCAGGGGCCACAAGGGGCATTTAAAGTCTGCGCGGATATGGACAACTTGCCGCTGGCAGATAACTGTGTAGATGCCATTTTTAGCAACTTTGCTATGCAATGGAGTCAGGATCATCCGGCTTTGTTTAAGGCGCTGAATCGAATATTAAAACCCGGCGGTAAAGCCTATCTGAGTGTAGTTGCCGACGGTTCACTGCGCGAAATACAGCAGGCCTGGCAGAATGTAGATGCACACTGTCATGTTAATCGTTTTACACCCTTCGATAGTTTGCTAGCCTATGCTGAAGAGGCCGGGTTCGCGCTCGATGATGCCCAGTTTATGTGCCTTAAAGAAACCTTTGCAACTGCGCAGGCAGCTTTTAAATCTGTGAAAGCCATCGGTGCTAACCAGTTGCAACATGAAGGCCAGCGCCGAGGCTTGCTGGGCAAGACACAATATCGTAAATTACTGGCAGGATATCCACTTACCAATGGCCGTGCCCAGTTAAGTTATCAGGTTGCGTTTATGGAGCTGACTAAATTATGAGTGCATTTTTTATCACCGGCACAGACACCGAAGTGGGCAAGACCCATGTCTCTTCTTTGCTGCTAAAACTATTGGCCCAGCGGGGAAAAAAAGCAGTGGGCTTTAAACCATTGGCGGCAGGTGCCGAAGAAGCCTTTGGCCAGCTGGTTAATGAAGATGCACTAAGCCTGATGGAAGCGGCGTCAGTGCACGGTAAATACGAGCAGATCAATCCGTTTTGCTTTGAACCGCCCATTGCACCACATATCGCTGCCCAGCGTGCAGGTGTGACTATTAGCTGTGAAGCCTTAAGTGAAAAGTATCAGGAGCTAGGCAGCTTAGGTGCTGAATATACGCTGGTGGAAGGCGCCGGTGGCTGGGCATTGCCGATCAACGACACTCAGTTTTTGTATGACTGGATAAAGCAAGAAGAATTGCCCGTGATCCTGGTGGTGGGTATGAAGCTTGGCTGTCTGAACCATGCGTTTTTGACCGAGCAGGCAATAGCCGCTGCAGGGCTAAACTGTGTTGGTTGGGTGGCCAATCAGGTAGACCCCGAGATGCAGGAATACGATGCCAATCTGGAGACCTTAAAACAACGGTTAAAAGCCCCCTTGCTTGCTGTCGCACCATACAGCGAAGGCACACCCAAACTGCAGATCCACAGTGCATTGCTTGATTTACTGGGTCTTCAGCACAGCGCCAAAGCATGACCCGAGTGCGTCGTCAGCACCGTAGCGATAACTCAGTATTGTCTGTACTGAGCTATGCAAGCCTGAGTTTGGCATTCCTGCTATTGCTGTTCGTTACTCCGCGACAGTCGTTAACTCAGGCGCTTTCTGTTGTCAAAGGAAAACCAATCAACCATTGCGACTATGGTTGTGCCCACGACAGAGCGATTAAAGTAAAATTGCTGGCGAGTGGCCATCTATACTTTATGTATGAGAAGGTCAGTTACCCTCTGAATGAGATCCGCGAGCTCGGTAAGCTAGTAGATAAGTTGCGCATCGAGAACCCTACGGAAAGTGTTTGGTTGTACATATCGCCAGACGCGTCAGTTGAAGATGTCATTACGGCGTCAAACTTGTTCAGACAGCACTCTGTGAACCAGATCGTCATGGGCACACTTGGAACAGGAGAATCAGCGTATGATCAGTTGCAGTGATTACGATTACTTTGAAATTGTCTGCATGTTTCACTACCCGATTACACTGAGTCTGCAAAATGGCGAGGAGCTCACGGGCGTTGCCGTGGACTTATGCCGCGATGAGCAAAAGAATGAGTGTATTCAATTAAATGTTGATGGCACCCTCCGGTATCAGCAGCTGACCCAGATCGCTAAGTTGACCATTAATGTGCGCAATCCACATTTTGGCGAAAAACAATTTAGCTGACTGTTTGATAAGCGTGCCGGGCAGCCACTGGGAGTTGCCCGGCACGCTGAGATCACCCAACTAAGGTCGCAGCGCAGTTATTGTTGATTTTGCAGATTTTTGACTATCTTTAGTATCAATAAGGATAGCCAGTCATGGTGTATCAGATTGGCGTCATTAAGTGATCACCGGAGAAATCATGAATCTGCTAAAGCGCTTTTCTATCATACAACTATCCATTATCTGCTCTACCGCTTTACTTATTTTCATTCTTATTCTGCTTAGCAAAGTGGTTTTTCAGTACTGGCAGGATATTGAGGCCACCAAAAAAGACATTGCCTACATAGGCTTGTTGGATGCGATGGAAAAAGTGGCACATCATCATGCTGTGGAGCGGGGCTTAACGGCGGGCTTTTTGGGTAACCCGAATGGACAAACCCGCCAGGCCGTTGCCGCACAGAGAATAAAAGCCGATGCCTCGGTTGCTGCACTGGAAGACTTATATCGCGGAGCATTTAAAGAAGATAAAATGGTGCAACAATGGTTGCCAAACTTATTCAGCTTACTGCGAGAAAAAGATGCACTACGCCGTGAGGTGGATCAGCAACTGGGTAAGAATGCCTTCAATTACTACAGTCATGTCAATCAGCTTACATTGAGTACGGCAATGCGGATGCAGGCCTACGTGACTAACCGGGAGTTGGCATCTAATTTGTCTATTGCTTTGCTCATGGCGCAGAGTAAAGAGCGCAAAGGGCAGTTGCGGGGTAAGGTAAATGGCGCGCTGGCCAGGCAATCTGTCGATGAAGCCACAAAGCGCGACCTTGCCTATTATCAGCTGCAACTGACGTTACTTAAAGAGCAGCTAGAAACCGCCCTTAATGATGACACACTGAACACCTACAAGCAGATCATGTCAGACAATCGCGCACAAACTCTGGACCGGGTTATTACGACGGTCTCTACTGCCGATAATATTGATTTTTCGCAACTGCCAGACAGCAGCCAGTGGTTTGCTCAGGCAACCGGGCAAATTCAGGATGTAAAAGCCTTGCTCGATAAACAATGGGAGCACACACGTATTATCAGTGAAGCGTATCAGGCCGATCTTATCGAGCAAATGATCTGGCTATTCGTGTTATTTTTGATCTCTATGCTATTTATCACAGTCATTAATATCCATTTATTTACTTCATTGCGGGACGAGCTGAACGAGCTGACAGGCATTTTGACCAAAGTGGCCAATAATGGTGACCTGACGCTGGATGTGAGATTAAAAACCAGTGACGAGCTGGGTAAAATTTCGGAGTCTATCCATAGCACTGTGTATGCTTTTAAGGACCTGCTAGTGGGGCTTTCTAAGTCTATTAATGTGGGCACAAAGCTGGGTAATAAGATGGAAAAAGCGGCCGGTCATGTCACCGAAGATGCGCAGCGCACCCAGAGCCTGGCAACAAATATTGCCGCGGCGATAGAGCAAATGGCCGCAACCAGCGAAGACATCGCCAAAGCGGCCTCAGATACGCTGACAGCCAGTGATCAGCTTAATGACGAATCTAAAAAGTTGCTGGAGGACAATCAGCGCAACCTGGATGCCATGAATGTGTTATCGCAAAACATGGAGCAGGTAAACGAAATGGCACTCAATATGGAGCAGCAGGTTGAAGAGATTAACACCATACTGGACTCAATTCGCAGCGTAGCTGATCAAACCAACTTGCTTGCCCTGAATGCAGCCATTGAAGCGGCCAGAGCGGGCGAACATGGCCGGGGCTTTGCTGTCGTTGCCGATGAAGTCAGAGGGCTTGCCAACAACAGTAAGGGGTCGTCGGAGCAGATCTCTACATTACTCAGCAATCTGAATGACATCAGTCGCAATGTGGTCAATGCCATTAAGGAAAACACTGGCCTGGCGAGTAGTATTATGAGTGAGGTAGAACAAACTCGCCAGGTTTCTATGCAGGTGAGCGATCACAGTAATCACGTAGAGCAACTGACTACCTCCGTGGCCACGGCGGCGCAGCAGCAGTCTGTGGTTGCACAAGACATCTCCAGTAATACCACCGCGGTATTAGATGCGGCAAATGAAGAACTTAAAACCTCTCAGGCACTGAAAAAACTCTTTGATGACATGAAACTAAACAGTGATACACTGCAACGCACGATGGACAATTTTAAAATCGACTAAAGGCGCAGTTTCAACAAGACGATCTCTGCGCAGGCGTTTAGAGAGTGCAGGTATGTTGAATAAGTTATGGCGCTGGGAAGCGGGAAGGCAAGACTCGGGGTACGATAAAATGCTGTTATGCGGTGCAATCTGGCCCATTAAATTCGACTGCTACCTGATCCACTTCCCGGTTGGCAGTGAAATTAAACAGCATGTGGATCAGGTCGACTCTGGCAAACATTATCGGCTCAATATTATCCTCAAACACGCCAAACAAGGTGGAGAGTTTATCTGCCAAAATACCCTTGTTAACTGGACAAGGGTTAAACTGTTCAGACCCGACATAGAAGCCCATGCCGTGACTAAAGTTACGCAAGGCAGCCGCTATGTGTTAAGTGTGGGTGGGTGAGAGAATAAATAGTCATCATACTCTTAAGTCAGCCGCTAGCCTGATATACAGATCAATCTAAATCGCCAAAAGCAAAGAACAATTTTTATTTAGCCTAGAAGCGCTCAAATCGTGAAAATAAATTTCGCGCCCTTAATAAGGAAAATACATGACTGTAAAACTGATAAGTCGTTTTGTGTTACTCACTTTGTTGCTGAGTGCTTCATCCGCCTATGCAGATGAAGTCTATCGGCTCAGACTGTTCTTTGGTCTGTCATTGCCAGGTGGCGGTGGGGTATCGCTGGAGCAATGGCAAGCGTTTCAAAACGATGAAATCGTGAAGACGTTCGATGGTTTTAATGTTGTTGATTCGGTTGGTTACTACAAAGGTAAACCAGAGCGCTCGAAAGTGGTGACTGTGATTGTAGACGAGCAGGGCGTTGAAAAGGCCAAGGTGCTGGCGTCTTTATATGCCCGTCGATTTGGCCAGGAGTCGGTAATGCTGGTAAAAGTACCGGTTGCTGAGTGGGATTTTATCGGGCCAGATTATAAAAGCGCTACGAACGGGCAATAGTCCAAGAAATGAGTGAAAAGGAATGAAATATTTGCGATCTTGCTTTAAGCGCTCACATTTATATGCCAAGGGAAATACAAAAGATGATCGTAAAGCTCGCAATCCCTACTGTGAACCTGGTAGAGTTATCTTGCAAAGAGCGCGATAGGCATGAGTTTGAGCAAGAAATTATGGCTGACGGTATGTCTCAAATCGTCGATGAAAATAGCTAACTAATAAGGGCATTAGCTGTAGATCTATTATGATTAGCATGAGTGTAGAAACTGCTGTTTTATTGAGAATGATTGGCTATCTGTTTTTTTTAGTATTGCCGATGGTCATGCTCTTCTTTAAAGGCTTCAGTCGAAAACCTTTGCCGATTTTTACTAAGTATGTGCTCAGTGTTGTACTGATGTACCTCGTTATTGTTGTGCCTTTGTATAACCTAAATTATCAGCTGGATTTGGTCGTTGCACAGCTAGACAGAGATGGGGATAGGTTTATCAGCCCAAGTGAAAAAGCGACCTGGACTGAAGCGGAATCAAGAGCCAGTAAAATGTTTATCGCTGATGGCGGCAGAAATGTGGTTGGCTACTTGTTAACGCCTTATCTTGCAGCGGCCTATAGCGCGGTCGTGTTTCTGTTTAGCTACATTTGCATATGGTTCTTCAGGAAAATCAAAGTGCGATTTTATGCCTAGCACATTAATGCGTAAAAATTCTATCTTCTGGCAGTTATACAGAATGAAGATATTCGGTATGGTAGCGGCGTATCTTTCTTAGTTAATATTGTGCGGGTGAGCTGATGAGCTCACCCTTGCTCTTTCTCTCTTGCCTGATAATTTGGCAGCAGTTCTTCGACAATGGTCTTTGCCGGGATGGTGTAGCGGACGCCACTGAACATCACTGAGGTGTTTTCTTCAATACCGGTTATCCCGGTCAGTGTCCAGCCTTCGCCTTTTTCCGGGCACCATACTTTGGTGGTGGGGGGAATGACAATATACTCTTCGCTCATCTCAACGACTCCTGGCGGCTGTTACTTAAGGCCCGATAGTTTATACTAATTTAGCGAAAAAGAGAGGGCTTTATTAAAAGCTTTTGGATGATGTAACCCGATGCAAATTAAAACCCCCAGATTGCTGTTAAGGCTGGTGAACTATCGTGATGTACCGGCGCTGGTGGCGCTGTTAAACGACCCTTTAGTAAGCCAGTACAATGATTATGGCGATAAGCTAACCCAGCCAGAAGTCAGGGCGATGTTACAGGCTGATCTTGAAGAATTCTACGAAGGGCGAGGCGGACGCTTTGCCATAGAATACGACGGTGAATTCATAGGTACGCTGGGGTTGTACGATTACGACGTCAATACAAAGCACATTCACATTGGCATTGAGCTTGCGCCTAGGTTTTGGCGCCAAGGGTTGGCCTCTGAGGCACTCAGCGCAGCTTTGCATGCGCTGTATCAACTGGTGCCTGATTGCGAGGTTTCCCGGGTTGTTGGCAAGGTTTCAGAGGAAAATGCAGGTTGTCAGCGTTTATTGCTAGGGTGTGGATTTAAGCAAATCAGTTGCGGGAAACTTTGCGTTTTTGAGCTGCACACGAGCCAATTGCCTGTGTAGTCATAAAAAATACCCGGCTATTCAGCCGGGTACCTCAAATGCGTATTAACTAACGAGTAGTGCCTATTCCAGCCCTTTTTTGCTGTACAGGGTAACCTTATCCGATACCAGCGTTACTTTAATGTGTTTGCTGTCGTTGCCCCAGGTGCAGTTGGTATGCAGGGTTTTTTCTTCACACTGATCTGCCGAGCCAAGGATCTGCTCAAGTTCAGTCTTGTCCATGCCTACTTCGATTTTATCGTAGTTTTCCATGCTTACTTTAGAGCAGGCGGCCAGGCCGAGGAGCAGAGTCAAAGTTAAAATTTTTTTCATAGTAGTTTCCGTCAGTGTCTGTATTTTCTGATTTGGAAGATAATCCCCATTTTGGGATGATCTAAATAATGGATGTCACCGCTGTATACCCGGGTAAACTGAGACATTCTGGCGCTTTCTAAGTCACCCTCATCACTTTTATAATGATAGTCAAAGTTACTGGTGACGTATAAGTAATGCCGTATATGGATTTTCATCCAGCCCTGTAGTTGCCATAGCGCAGGGTCTTGCTCTCTTAGTGCACGCTCTTTGGGCTCACCCAGCAGGCTGATAAAGCCATCATCGGGCGTATCTAAGCGAGCCACATAGCTGGCAGGCTGCTCGAACTTTTGTCCGCCATAAACGAGTATGTTCGGCGCGCGTTTTTTACTTTGGTCGGGAAAGCGCCAGCCGGTGTGCAGAATAGGTTCGAGTCCTTTCCTTTTTAGTTGATTGAGCACGCTGTCGAATTTAAGTTGCTCTTCGCTTAGCAAGTAGATGCTTTGTTTATGCTCCTGTGGCTCAGCATAGGGCGTCAACGGCAGCTGCTGATATTTTTCCATATAATCTATGCCGTCGGCGCAGTGCCACGAGGCATCCTGCTGAACAAAGCGACTGGTTACCGGGCGAGGGTCAAAACGACTGTCACCATTCAGACAAGCCTGTTGGCCTGCGCTGTTATAGCCTTTTGTCAGTAAGTCCAGTGTCCGGTCTAAATCCAGCTCAGGGTTTTCAATCGTAAAGTCTTCATTCAGCTGATCGTTTTTTTGCTGGGCAAAGGCGATCAGCTCAACCTCATACCAGCGTTTTGCACTGGCTGGCGCAGAGGCCAGCAGCGCTGTGCTCAGTATCGTCAGTGAAAGGGCTGTCCTTATCATGCCACCGCCTTTTTCTGAAAGTCGTCTATCATTGCATTTACCAGTTTTAAGCGTTCCTGACCATTTTTCTCTTCGATATTAAAGCGTAACTTACTGGCACCTTCCATGCGGTATACAGCCGGGTTGCTTTGTATCAGAGCAATGATGAATGTCGGGTTAACCGTGGTACTGGCACTGAATTCAAAGTAGCCGCCTTTTTGGTTGGCTTCTACTTTGGTGATCCCCAGTTTAGCCGCTTTTGATTTCAAAAGTTGGATACTAAAGAGGTTTTTCGCTGCATCCGGCAGCAGGCCAAAGCGGTCGATCAGCTCAACCTTTAGCTCGTCCAGTGCCTCTTCATTATTGGCGCTGGCAATGCGCTTGTACATGCTCAGGCGCATATTGACGTCATGGATATAGTCATCAGGCAGCAGGGCGGGGATCTTCAGGTCCACATCGCTTTGCTGTTGTAACAGGTTTTCAAGCGTCGGCTCTTTACCTTCTTTGAGTGCCTGAACGGCCTGTTCCAGCATTTCCATATACAGGGTAAAGCCCACCGTCTGGATCTGACCACTTTGCTCATCCCCCAGTAATTCACCGGCGCCGCGGATCTCTAAGTCATGGGTGGCCAGGGCAAAACCGGCACCGAGATCTTCAAGTGACTCAATGGCCTGCAGGCGTTTCACTGCATCTTTGGTCAGCGTTTGGCTGTTACGAGTTAGCAGGTAGGCATAAGCCTGATGGTGGCTACGGCCAACCCGACCGCGCAGTTGGTGCATCTGCGCCAGGCCCAGCTTGTCTGCGCGGTCCATGATGATGGTATTGGCAGACGGGATATCAATCCCGGTTTCGATGATGGTGGTACACACCAGCACATTGTGCTTTTGGTGATAAAAGTCGCTCATCAGCTGCTCAAGCTCTTTTTCACGCATCTGGCCGTGAGCGATGGCAATGCTGGCTTCGGGCACCAATGCGGCAATGTCAGCCGCGGTTTTATCTATGGTCTCTACATTGTTGTGCAGGAAGTACACCTGACCACCGCGTTTAATTTCCCGCAGAATCGCTTCGCGAATAACCTCATCATTGCGCTCCTGCACAAAGGTTTTAACCGCCAGGCGTTTTGCTGGTGGCGTGGCAATGATAGACAGGTCGCGCATGCCGCTCATGGCCATATTCAGGGTTCTGGGAATCGGCGTTGCGGTGAGCGTGAGTATATCTACATCCGCGCGCAGTTGCTTGATTTTCTCTTTTTGTCTGACCCCGAAGCGGTGCTCTTCGTCGACAATCAGTAGCCCTAAGTCTTTATACTTGATGCTCTGCTGCAGCAGCTTGTGCGTACCAATGACAATATCGAGTTGGCCATTTTCGAGTTTATCCAGGGTATCTTTTTGCTCTTTGGTGCTGTTAAAGCGAGATAATACGCCTACCTCGATAGGCAAAGACGCAAAGCGGTCACGGAAGTTTTCGTAGTGCTGTTGGGCCAGCAAGGTGGTCGGCACCAGCACGGCCACTTGTTTGTTGTCGTTAATGGCCACAAACGCGGCGCGCATTGCCACCTCGGTTTTACCGAAGCCAACGTCACCACACACCAGCCGGTCCATTGCCAGCGGGGTTTGCATATCACCTAGTACGGCATCAATGGCGTTGCGTTGGTCGTCGGTTTCTTCAAACGGGAAGGTGTCGCTGAATTCGCGATACGCCTGGCCGTCGAGTTTGAATAAGTGTCCAGGCTTACTCTGGCGCTTTGCGTAAATGTCCAAAAGCTCGGCGGCAACGTCACGGACCTTTTCGGCCGCACGGCGTTTGGCTTTTTCCCATACATCAGAGCCGAGCTTATGCAGCGGGGCTGAAGCTTCTTCACCACCGGAGTAACGGCTCAACATATGCAGCGCCGATACCGGCACATATAACTTGGCATCGTTGGCATAGATGATGGTTACAAACTCAGTGGCAACACCGGCTGCGTCAATGGTTTGCAGACCAAGATAACGGCCGACACCATGGTCCAGGTGCACAATTGGCTGGCCTTCTTTAAGTTCGGCCAGGTTACGAATAAGTGCATCCTGACCCTGATCGTATTTATGCTTGCGACGGCGGCGCTGCGACACCTTAATACCCAGCAGCTCTTGTTCCGTCAGTATGCTCAGAGGTTTGGTACCATCAAGCAGCACCGAACGCTCCAGCGGACTGACTATCAGGCCCACATCGTTACGTGCACCAACAAAGTCGCTAAAGCTGTCGAACTCTTTGAGTTTCAGGCCACTTGGCTTGAGCAAGGTCATCAGGGATTCACGACGACCATCCGACTCAACACTGAACAGCACCCGGCCTTTGTTCTTCTTTTGAGTGGTAATGTAATCCAGCAGAGGCTTGTATGGGTCGCTCTGTTTATGGTCAACCCGGACATCGGTCACTAAACTGGCACCGAGGTTAGTATGGCCCGCCTTAGTGCCTAAGCTTGCTTCACTCAGGCGAATTCTGGGGTAACGTGCAAAGCCTTCAAACAGGGTTTCGACATTTTGATACAGGCGCACCGGCTCCAGCAGAGGGCGTAATGGGTCAACCCGACGGCTTTCATAGCGTTTGTTAACATCCAGCCAGAACTCCGAGGCGGCTTGCTCAATGTCGCCCAGATGCATAAACACCGCTTGTTCTGGCAAATAGTCAAAAATCGTGGCTACCTGCTCATAAAACAATGGTAAATAATATTCGATACCCGCCGGCCAGTTGCCCCGGGTAACCTGCATGTAAATGGAGTCTTGTTCGCTGCTCGCGCCAAAGGTTTCACGATAAGCAATCCGAAAACGCTCTATGTCTTCGTCATTGGTGGGGAATTCATGGGCCGGTAACAGGTCGATTGACTTGATCTGCTCGCTGGAGCGCTGAGTTTCAATATCAAACAGGCGAATGCTGTCGAGCTCATCATCGAAAAAGTCGAGCCTGAATGGCGTAGTACTGCCCATGGGGAACAAATCTATGATAGAACCACGCACGGCAAATTCACCATGCTCCATCACCTGTTGCACATTGCGATAACCGGCCTGTGCCAATGTTTCTTTCAGCTTTTGTGCATCCAGCGAGTCGCCTACTTTGAATTGCAGGGCGTTGCCGTAAATAAACTCTGGCGGTGCGGTGCGCAACATTAAGGTCGACACGGGCAGCAGTAAGACGCCCTGATGTTGATGGCGTAAAGAGTTCAGGCTGGCAAGACGCTGTGAGATAATGTCCTGGTGCGGCGAAAAGTGATCGTAAGGTAAGGTTTCCCAGTCGGGGAAAACATGGACTTTGTCTTCGTCCAGCAAGTAACCCAGCTCAGTTTCAAGTCGCAGCGCGCTTGGCGTGTCGGGGGTGACGACCACAACCAATGCATCATGTTGTCTGACGCCTTCACTGATGGCAATGGACATACTGCTACCGACCAGCTGGCCCCAATGGATTTTATCCTTTTGTGATTTGACCCAGGGAAGTTGGTTCCACTGCGCTGTTGCCATTCATATACTCCTGTTACTGCATGTTGTTTTTATTGCACGTAGTTTTAATCGATTCGCTTTCGCGATGATAAAACAACGGCCTGATAATGTGCTCAGGCCGTAAGAGGGATGGTTTAGTCCCGATAGATTTTGCAAAGATCCTGATAGTGGTCAATGCGACGATCTCTCAGGTAAGGCCAGATGCGTCGTACCGACTCGCTACGGCTCTGGTCCAGCTCAACGACTAATAGCTGCTCTTCTGTCTCATTGGCGTGTGCCAGTAGTTCACCCTGAGGTCCGGCGACAAAGGAGTTACCCCAGAACTGGATCCCTTCGCTTTGGGCGCTGGGGTCGGTTTCGTGACCGACACGGTTGACACTCAATACTGGCAGGCCATTAGATACGGCGTGAGCGCGCTGTGCGATCATCCAGGCGTCGCGTTGACGAACTTGCTCGTCCTTATCATCGCGCGGATCCCAGCCAATGGCGGTGGGGTAGATCAACATATCAGCACCGGCCATCGCCATCAAGCGTGCGCCTTCCGGGAACCATTGATCCCAACATACCAGCACACCCAGTTTACCGACTGAGGTTTGAATTGGGGTAAAGCCCATGTCGCCCGGTGTAAAGTAGAACTTTTCATAAAAGCCCGGGTCGTCAGGAATGTGCATTTTACGATATTTACCTGCAATGCTGCCGTCGGCTTCAAACACGACCGCCGTGTTGTGATACAGGCCGGTCGCGCGTTTTTCGAAAAGCGAGGCAACGATCACCAGGTTCAGCTCTTTGGCTAGCTGGCAAAACAGGTCTGTACTTGGGCCTGGAATGGTTTCTGCCAGATCAAAAAGGTCGGTGTCTTCGGTCTGGCAAAAATACAGGCTGCGATGAAGCTCCTGCAATACCACAAGTTTAGCCCCCTGGGCCGCCGCATCGCGGATCCCCGCAATGGACTTGTCCAGGTTGTTTTGTAAATCATCACTATTGCTGTGCTGAACCAGTGCGACTTTTAACGTGTTGTTGCTCATTAAAATTTAGTCCTGTTTTAAAAATCCGGCGGGTAGCTGCATGGTAATACAGTGCAGGCTGCCAAACTGATGAATAATAGGCAGACAGTCAATGCCAATCACGGTACGTTCCGGGTGAGCGCTTTGCAATTGAGTCAGCGCTTGGGCGTCGTTGTCATCACCATATAACGGCATCAAAACGGTGTCATTGATGATCAGATAATTTGCATAGGTGGCCGGCAAACGGTCGCCTTCATCGTTAAAGACCGCTTTGGGCCAGGGCAGGGCAACCAGGTTGTAAGGTTTTCCTTGCGGGGTACGAAACGACTTAAGTTGTTTTTCCATGGCGCTCAGGGCCGCATAATGCTCATCCTGCGGGTCATCACAGCTGACATACACCAAAGTATTATTGGGGGCAAAGCGTACCAGCGTATCAATATGGCTGTCGGTATCGTCACCTGCCAAAAACCCGTGGTCAACCCAAAGGAACTGTTTTGCACCCAGTGTGTTAGTTAGCTCCTGCTCAAGTTCGGTTTTGCTCAGGTGCGGATTACGGTTTGGATTGAGCAAACACTCAGAGGTGGTTAACAGGGTACCTGCTTCGTCAATTTCAATACCGCCGCCTTCAAGGACCAGCTCGATGCGTTCGTAGTGGTTCGCGGGGTTGACGACTTGAGCGTGAAGCTGAGCGTTTATCTGGTTATCCAGTTCGGCGGCAAACTTATTGCCCCAGCCATTGAAGGTGAAGTCTTTTACAGACAGCTGACCCGATGCGTCACGCGTTGTGAGTGGACCATGATCGCGAGTCCAGGTATCGTTGCAGGGTGCATCAACAAACACAATTTGCGTCATATCGACGTCTGCGGCGATAAGTTTACGGTTAATGTGTGCTTTTAGCTCAGTACTGTGTGCCACAATAACCACTTTCTCAACTTGAGAGATGTGCTGACATAAAGCGATATAAACGGGTTCAACCTGGGGTAAAATATCTGCCCAGTCGGTATCTTGATGTGGCCAGGTGAGCATCACCGCATCTTGCGGCGCCCACTCAGGTAAAAGTGTAAAACTCATGGTGTTATCAATCAAAAATAGTAGACGACTAGTTTAGCACTGACAGCTTGGCTGTCAGCTATTTTGTTCGTTTTCGTCAGGCGACTGACGCTTTTTTAGCTGCCGGGTTTGAGCATGTAAACTGGCACGGACCAGTAGCTCTTGATCATTATCGCGGATCTGGGTAAAAGCCAGGGTATAGCGAAAGCCCGAGTCCACAGCTTCTTTGTCTATGACCTGCGCATAACAAAAGATGGCGCTGGCTTCGTGTTGCAGGAATACCTTGGTTCTGAAGTCCTGGCCAACATCATAGTCCTGTTCAAGCGTTGCAGTAATACCACCGCCGCCGTAACTATCGCATCTCAGCAGCTCGTCTTCAGGTTGTTCCGTGGCCAGGATATGGCTCATGATCAAGTCGATTTTTCGTGACTGGGCCTGCAGATAGGCTGCCAGGTCACTGGCCACATCGCCAAGGTTACGCAATGGTCTCAGCGCATTTAAGTCCAGCTCATTGATTTCATTTGCCAACCTGAACAGAGGCGGAATGGCAGCTTCAAGCTGTGCCTGGCTTTTTGGCACCATATTGGTGTCTACAGGATACAGATTAATCTGGTTTGATTCGGCAATCTGGAAATATTGCTCGAAAGTCTCTTTTAGGTCGCTATGCATATGCCGAAATGATATTGGTACTGTCTTTATATCCATATACTAGCGAGTTTTAACCGCACTCGCTAGTATTATGCTGTTTCAGAATTAGACTCTGAATTGTTCTAACATGTTTTCCTGCTTGGCAATTTTCTCTACCTGAGACTGCATGGTGTGATCAACGGCTTTGGCTTCATCAAATACAGTGTCTGACAAGTTACGAATTTGTGAGGCGTTATTATTCACTTCCTCTACCACATGCTTTTGTTCACTGATCATATCTGCAATACTGACGTTTAAATCAACAATGCTTGCTATAGACTGACGGATCGACTCAAGGGCTTCACGGGTGTCATTGGCTTTATTGACCGACTTCTCTACTATGGTCTGACTCTGATTCATCACACCTACCGCACTTTGAGCACCACTTTGTAGCTGGTCGATCATGGCCTTAATTTCTGTAGTGGCTTCCTGAGTGCGTTGTGCCAGGGTCCTGACCTCATCGGCAACAACGGCAAACCCGCGACCTGACTCACCAGCTCGGGCTGCTTCTATCGCAGCATTGAGCGCCAGTAGGTTGGTTTGCTCGGCAATGCCATTGATCACAGACAAGATCTGTTCAATGCCCGACGAAGACACTTCCAGCTCTGCCACAACGTCAACCGCACGTTTAATCTGCACCGACAGCTCGGTGATGGCATCAGTTGACTCAGCGACTATGGTTTCGCCGTTGCTGGCAAGATTGTCGGTGTTTTGTATGGCATCAGCAGCCTGTTGAGCGGTATCCGCTACTTGCTGCTCCGTATTTGACATATTACCTGTCGCGGTGGCCAGCGTATTAAGCGCATTAAGCTGCTCTTCGATAGCCATAGTTGCCTGGTTTGCACCTGTTGAAGTCTGGCGGGCATCTTCTAGTACTTCATGACCAAGTTGTTGTATATCAGCAATCAGATTTTGCAGACGAGAGGTAAAGCGATTGAAATTCTCTGCCAGTGAGGCGAATTCTGGCTCATTAGAAGCCTCTAAACGTACAGTAAGATCTGCGTGGCCTTGCGCAATATTCGCCATGGCGACATTGATGTCTTCAAGCGGTTTTAGTAGCAAGTTTATGACCAAAGAAAGTACGACCACAGCGGCTATCACGGCGATAATTGAGAATAAAGTAGCGTCTTGTGCCATGGTATCAACTGCACTAAATACTTTGTCTTTTTCCAGTGCTACACCAACGTACCAGTCCAGCCCTTCCACATCTTTAAAGGTGACCAGATAGGTGCGGTTGTTCATCTCAACTTCCTGCACCATCTGTGATACTTGGGTACGGCCCAAAAACTCGCTAGCTTGTTGGCCATTAAGTTTTGTATTGGGGTGAGAAATAATAGTGCCATCTTTACTGACCATAAAGGCAAAGCCTGAGTCGAACAATTCGAAAGAATTGATCATGTTACCGAGCTTGGCCAGACTGACATCAAAAAAGATAGCGCCATGGAAGTTGCCCCCTTTTTTCACAGGCGTACCCACGGACACCACTATTTCTTTGGTGACCGAATCGGCGTATGGGGCTGTGACTATCAGCTGATTTGCTTGTTTTGCGCCGGCAAACCAGGGTCGTACACGCGGATCCCAGGTAGGGCCTGGATCCCAACCCGGATCACTGGCTACATAGTTGCCGGTTGCGTCTTCGCCATAGCCTATCAGTAAAAAGGTCTCTTTCAGCTTGGGTTGTGAAATCAGTGGCAGAGCATCTTGCAGCGTGTCACTTTGCTCTACCAGGCCGGTGGTCAGAACTGCTAAATCAATGGCACCCTGCATTTGTGAGGTCACCGTATTGCTGATCCCCTGAATTATTTCTCCTACACTATCATTGACTTGTTGTTGTAAATTATCTTTCAGCAAAAAATACTGTTTGAGTGATAGTAGTAACAAGGCCAGAAAGAGCACTGAGGCTGAAACGGCAATTACCTTAAATTTGAACTTCACAGGCATATCTCCTAACTGCTTCCCTCTATAAAGGTAAATCATTGACGGAAACTTTCAATTATTTAGGTATTTAAATAGCCTGGAGCGTGACTATTCACCCCAAAGTTCATCCAGTTCTTCATCGGACATTTCAAGATAATCCATGACATCATCCTTGATCACCTGCCACTCTGGGTTTTGTTCGCTTACGGGATTGGTAGACAAATACGTTTTGTGGCGGGCAATTTTTAAAATAGATAGCAAGTCGTTACCAAGACTATCCAGCTCCCCTGAAGTAAGAATGCCATCAACGTCATGCTGATAGTAGATCACGTTTATCACTATCTTTGGCAAACGCCATTGCTGAGCCAGTAAAGCGCCTATGGTACCGTGGCTGGTATGATATTGTGCGAATTCAAACTGACTGGCTTCGGTCCATCCATCGGTTTGTGCTTTGTCTAATACACTCTGATAGTCATCAAAGTGCTGACATAGAATCGGAATGCCAACGCCATGAAACAAACCAAGCATATAGGCATGGTTAGCCAGAGCCGGGCGATTAAGCCGGTTGCAGATCAATGACGCCTGCTGTCCAATTTCTGACTGGGTTTCCCAGAAATCGCTGAGTGCTGGTGGCAGGTCAACAGATGATTTCAAAGCAACGGCTTTAACCAAGGGAATTAGCCGTTTTAGACCCAAAATCATGACGGCCTGTTCGATGGAATCTATTTCCCGAGCGCGTCGGAAGGCGGCAGAATTGACTACTTGCAAAATGGCCGCGCTGATCGCTACATCGCTTTGTAAAATCTCGGAAATTTTAGTGATATTGGGCTCGGGAAGTTTAGCTTCTTCTGAAAACTGCAACAGTGCCTGAGGACGCGGAGGAATACTGACCGTTTTTAAAATGAGTTTTTCTTGCTGTGTGAGGGAAATGGCCATGCAACACTACCTGTACGACTGACTATTATAAAAAGATAGTCAATAATCTGTGGTGCAGGCAACTCTCTGTTTCGCGAAGGGGCTAAAAGCAAAAAGCCCCGCTTCAGCGAGGCTTTTGGAACGCTTTGCGTATAATTATACGTTAGCTAGCGCTGAACGTGCGTCAACATATTCCATGTTGAAACCTTCAGCCACTTCTTTACACGTAATCTGACCTTTGATGACATTCAGGCCGTTCAGGAAGTGTTGATCAGCAAGCAGGGCTTCTTTGTAACCCAGATTCGCAAGCTTGATGATGTAAGGCAGAGTTGCATTGTTTAGTGCAAACGTAGAAGTACGAGGCACGGCACCTGGCATGTTAGCAACACAGTAGTGTACTACATCGTCAACAATGTAAGTTGGCTCGGCGTGCGTAGTTGCTTTAGATGTCGCGATACAACCACCCTGGTCAATAGCTACGTCAACAATGGCAGAGCCAGGCTTCATTGATTTGATGTGATCCGCTGTAACCAGCTTAGGTGCAGCAGCACCCGGGATAAGTACACCACCGATAACCAGGTCAGCTTCCAGTACGTGCTTCTCAAGCGCATCAGCAGTTGAGTAAATCACTTTTGCCTGGCTGCCGAACTGAGCGTTCAGGCTGCGCAGTACGTCGATGTTACGGTCAAGGATAGTAACGTCAGCACCCAGACCAACCGCCATTTGAGCAGCGTTACGGCCAACCATACCACCACCGATAACAACGACTTTAGCAGGCTCCACACCAGGTACGCCGCCAAGCAGCATGCCACGACCTTCGCGAGACTTCTCAAGTGCCTGAGCACCAGCCTGAATAGACATACGGCCAGCTACTTCTGACATAGGTGCAAGCAGAGGCAAGCCGCCACGTGCGTCAGTCACAGTTTCGTACGCGATACAAATTGCGCCGCTCTTAACCAGGTCTTCTGTCTGAGGCAGATCAGGTGCCAGGTGCAGGTAAGTGAACAGGATTTGATCTTCACGAAGCATCGCACGCTCAACAGCCTGAGGCTCTTTCACTTTCACGATCATGTCTGCTTCTGCAAAAACCTGTGCCGCCGTGTCACGGATCTCAGCACCTACCTGAATGTAGTCTTCATCTGTGAAACCGATACCGATACCGGCATTTGTTTCTACTATTACCTGGTGGCCGTGATTAATCAGTTCACGAACACTTGCTGGAACCATACCAACACGGTACTCGTGGTTTTTTATTTCTTTAGGTACACCAATAATCATAACAATTCGCCTCAATTAAGAACGGGGTAAAAATTTTCGACCATTATAGATATGGTTTGCTAGTATGTCCTACCTTTTTTGATATACTCAGCAGTTATTAACACTGTATTAAGTAAATATTTAGGATAAAAAACTGATCATGTATACCCAGTTAGATAGAACCGATAGAAAGATTTTAGTTGAACTGCAAAAAGACGGACGAATTTCTAATGTAGAATTGGCCAGAAGGATTGGGCTCAGTGCAACACCTTGTCTGGAGCGGGTCAAAAAGCTTGAACGCGAAGGTTATATAAAAGGTTACAAGGCGGTTGTGGATCCAGTCAAACTGGGTCAGGGTTTGTTGGTCTTTGTGGAAGTCACGGTCAATAAAAATTCGCCTGATGTATTTGATCGGTTCAATCAGGCGGTAAAGCAACATGACGAGATTATTGAATGTCACCTGGTATCCGGTAACTTTGATTATCTGTTAAAAACCCGCGTTACGGATATGTCTGAATACCGAGGAGTCCTGGGTGAGATACTATTGAAACTGCCCAGTATCAGCGAAAGTCGTACTTATGTTGTTATGGAAGAAGTTAAAGGGGAGCAAGGTGAAGTGATAAAACCTTGTGCACCCTAAGGAAATTCTTGCTAAGGTGTGCAAAAAGTCATGTTAGAATTAACTAAACAGTATTTAGGTATTACACAATGCGCTTAAATGGTATTCAGCGCCTGCTGGAAACTGGCCTGATCATCAGTACGGCGGCAGCAATTTTTACGCTGTGCGCACTTATCAGCTTTGACCCAGCGGATCCTGCCTGGACTCAAACGGGCGAGTTTATCAAGGTTAATAACATCACAGGTGCAGCCGGTGCCTGGGTTGCCGATATTCTGCTACTCAGTTTTGGTTGGTTGGCTTTTCTGGTGCCGGCATTTATTCAGTTATTCGGCTACTTGTTGTTTAAAAAACCACACAAATTATTGCAGCTAGATTACACAACCCTGGGGTTAAGGCTGATTGGTGGCACCTTATTTATCACGTCCGCCAGTGCAATCAGCAGCATTAATTTTGACGACATTTATAATTTTTCTTCCGGTGGGGTAGTGGGGGATGTCGTCGCCAGTGCGATGATGCCAGCGTTTAACTTTACCGGCACCACCATTTTGTTATTGTGTTTTTTCTTTGCCGGTTTGACGCTTTTAACCGGCGTTTCCTGGGTTGAGTTTGTTGACTATATTGGCGAAAAGGTGGTGGCGTTCTGTAAGTGGTGTTTTGCAAAGATAAAACATCGTTCAGAGCACATACCAGTTTCAACTGCTACGCCAGAAAGTGTCCATGCTGATAATGAGGCTACGTCTGAACCTACCCTGATACACACTTTGGATAAAGAGACAGCGCCTGAGAGTGGACTCAATGCTGACGCAGCTGTGGAGAATAAGTCGGACATGTCCGTCGAAGCAGAGCAGCCGGAAACAGAAGAAAGTAAGCCCAAGAAGCTTAAAGACAGATTGTTTGGTCCCAAAGCTGAGCCTGTCACAGAGTCTGTTCCAGACATGGTGAAAGAAACAGACAACCGCTCTGTAGACGACATTGCTGTAGCACCAAGCG
This sequence comes from Pseudoalteromonas rubra, assembly GCF_005887095.1. Lineage (GTDB taxonomy): Bacteria > Pseudomonadota > Gammaproteobacteria > Enterobacterales > Alteromonadaceae > Pseudoalteromonas > Pseudoalteromonas rubra_E. The sequence goes on from NZ_PNCI01000007.1 coordinate 72,569, forward strand.
TGTTTGATGAACTCGATGATATTCTTGAACAGGAAATTAATTTTTCAGCGGTTGACGACGAAGCATTTGATACGGTTGCTGCACTTAATGCGCTAGACGACACACCTGCGCCTGCAGAGACCAAGGTCGTTTCACCAGCCAGACCATTGAAGCCAAAAGAAAAACCAGCCCCTGGTTATCAGCCACCACCAAGCGCTAAAGAGCAGTTTGAGGCTTTATTAGAAGCTGAGCCGCCGAAAGAACCGTTGCCCTCGCTTGACTTGCTGGACAGGCCCGATAAGGCGAAGAATCCGATATCAGAAGAGGAATTGGAAGCCGTATCTCGTCTCGTAGAGGCTAAATTACTGGATTTCAATATTCAGGCCAAGGTCATGGGGGTTTATCCTGGCCCTGTTGTTACTCGTTTTGAGCTAGACCTGGCGCCAGGAATAAAAGTAGCGAAAATTACCGGGCTGGCAAAAGATTTGGCGCGTTCACTATCAGCTGTTAGCGTTCGGGTAGTAGAAGTGATCCCGGGTAAGACCTATGTGGGACTGGAGTTACCCAATAAAAACCGTGAAATCGTGCGTCTTTCAGAGGTGATAAACGCACCTAAATTCGAGCAAAACCCCTCGCCACTGACCATGGTACTGGGTAAAGATATCGCGGGTCAGCCTGTGGTTGCAGATCTAGCCAAGATGCCCCACTTGCTGGTTGCAGGTACAACTGGTTCAGGTAAGTCAGTGGGCGTTAATGTTATGATATTAAGCTTGCTGTACAAGTCGCCACCAGAAGATGTACGGATGATCATGATTGACCCGAAAATGCTCGAATTGTCGGTGTATGAAGGCATTCCACACCTGTTATGTGAGGTGGTCACCGACATGAAAGAAGCTGCCAATGCACTGCGCTGGTGTGTGGGTGAAATGGAGCGTCGCTATAAGCTGATGTCGGCACTGGGCGTGCGTAATCTCAAAGGCTATAATCAAAAAATCCTGGATGCCAAAGAAGCCGGACACCCCATTATGGATCCGCTGTTTAAAGATACCGATGGTATGGCAGATGAACCACAGGAACTCGATAAGTTGCCAAGTATTGTAGTGGTGATTGACGAATTCGCTGACATGATGATGATTGTCGGCAAAAAAGTGGAAGAGTTAATTGCCCGGATCGCTCAAAAGGCTCGTGCAGCCGGTATTCATCTGGTACTGGCAACCCAGCGACCTTCTGTTGATGTGATCACGGGTTTGATCAAAGCAAATATCCCAACGCGGATGGCATTCCAGGTATCGAGTAAAATTGACTCGCGTACCATATTAGACCAGCAGGGTGCAGAAAATCTATTGGGGATGGGTGACATGCTGTATCTGCCACCTGGCACCAGTGTACCAATTCGTGTGCATGGCGCGTTTGTAGACGACCATGAAGTGCATGCCGTGGTGAGCGACTGGAAAGCGCGGGGGAAACCGAACTATATCGAAGACATCTTGTGTGGCGAGGCCACAGAAGATATTTTACTACCAGGCGAGACAAGCGAAGGTGAAGATGAAGAATCGGATCCGCTCTATGATGAAGCGGTGGGATTTGTGATTGAAACTGGCAAGGTATCAGTCTCGAGTGTTCAGCGTAAGTTACGTGTGGGTTATAACCGCGCAGCTCGTCTGGTTGAACAAATGGAAATGTCCGGCGTTGTCAGTGCGCCCGGGCACAATGGCGCCAGAGAAGTCCTGGTGCCTAAAGGTGGAGCGAATTAATGAAGTTAAAACCACTTATTCTGGCCCTGAGTGTTATCGGGGTCACCCCCGTAGCAAGTGCAGCACAAACGAGCGAAGCTCAGACGATTAGCGTCGCGGCACAGTCTTTAAAACAAAAGCTAAAGGCACTGGAGAGCTTCCGTGCCAAATTTGAGCAAAGCGTTATCGATCAGGATGGTCACCTGATCCAGTCAGGTAAAGGTGAAATCGCCTTACAATATCCAGCAAAAATACGCTGGCAGCAGGATGAGCCTGATGAAACGCTGCTGGTTTCGGATGGGTTAAGAACAGTCTATTTCGACAGCTTTGCAGAGCAGGCTACCATTCTCAATACGCTTGGTTTGATTGATACTACACCTTTTGTATTGCTAACAACACAAGACCCGAAACAGTGGCAAAAATATAGTGTGTCAGAGATTTCAGGTGGGTATCGTATCGAACCTGTTCAAACGGGCGCTCAGGTGGAGCGCCTTGATGTTTTGTTTGCAGACAGCAGCCTTAAAATAGGTCAGCTTAACGTGACAGATTCATCTGGCCAGATCTCTAGCTTTAAGTTTAGTGGTGCACAAATCAATGTACCAATTGATGCAGCGCTGTTTAAGTTTGTGATCCCAGAAGGGGTGGTCGTCGACGACCAGACACAAAGTGACTAATCTGGGATTTGATTTTGCGCCAGACGTGCGGCCTTTGGCCGCGCGAATGCGTCCAACCGACCTGACCGGTTACATTGGCCAAAGCCACATTTTGGCGTCAGACAGCCCGCTGCGAAGAGCCATTTCCCAAGGGAGATGTCACAGCTTGATTTTATGGGGACCGCCTGGAGTGGGAAAAACCACGCTCGCTGAAATCATTGCTCACCACGCCAATGCACAACTGTGCAAGTTATCTGCTGTGACTGCCGGTGTGAAAGAAATTCGCGAGCAAGTCCTTGAAGCAAAAAACCGCCTGGCTCAGAGCGGTATGCGCACGATACTCTTTGTCGACGAAGTGCATCGGTTTAATAAGTCGCAACAGGATGCATTCTTGCCGCACATTGAGGACGGTACCTTTATCTTTATCGGTGCGACCACAGAGAATCCGTCATTTGCATTGAATAATGCGATTTTATCCCGGGCCAGAGTTTATACCCTTAAACCTTTAAGTTTGGATGAGCTTGGCCTGGTATTACGTCAGGCTCTCTCCCAGGATAAAGAGCTTAGTCGTCAGCAAATCACGCTGGATGATGCCGTGGTGGATGCCCTGTCACATGCAGCGGACGGTGATGCCAGAAAAGCATTAAACCTGCTGGAACAGGCCACCGATCTGGGTGCTAATGGCGAAGGTCAAATTGTGATTGACGAAGCTGTGCTAAAACAGGTTTTGCCTTCGCACCTGGCAAAATACGACAAAGGCGGCGACATCTATTATGACTTGATCTCTGCGTTTCATAAATCAGTGCGCGGTAGTGATCCGGATGCTGCGCTTTACTGGTATTGTCGGATTCTGGCTGGAGGAGGAGATCCCTTGTACGTTGCCAGGAGGTTGCTGGCTATTGCCACAGAAGACATTGGCAATGCTGATCCTCGAGCCATGCAGGTGGCGCTCAATGCCTGGGATATTTATCACAGAGTGGGGCCCAGCGAAGGCGAGCGAGCCATTGCGCAGGCTACCATTTATCTGGCCAGTGCTGCAAAAAGCAATGCGGTTTATGTGGCATTTAATCAGGCGCAACAAGATGCCGCGAGTGACCCGGATTACCCTGTACCTGAGCATTTACGTAATGCACCCACCAAGCTTATGAAGGAGCTTGGCTATGGAGAAGAGTATCGCTATGCGCACAACGAACCCGGTGCATTTGCTGCGGGTGAATGCTATTTCCCCAAGGCAATTCAGCAACGTCGATACTATGACCCCAGTGACAGAGGGCTTGAGAAACAAATTTCGGAAAAACTCCGTTATTTGCGCGCCCAAAACCAGCAAAGTCCACAGCAGCGCTACAAAGATGAAGATGACCTCTGATGGATCTACTTAAAACTTACCTGATGATTGCCTCGGGCGGTGCCCTTGGCGCCTGTCTGCGCTTTTTTATTAGTGATATCACCTTAAAACTCTTAGGTAAGGGATTCCCTTTTGGCACATTGACCGTTAATATTCTGGGTTCACTGTTGATGGGCATTCTCTACGGACTAATTGATAAGCAGATCATTGAAGTATCACCGGCTAAAAGTCTAGTTGGAATTGGCTTCTTGGGTGCTTTAACGACATTCTCTACCTTTTCTATGGATTCTTTGCTGTTACTTCAGCAAGGCCAGATTGCGAAAATGGTACTGAATATAGTGTTGAATGTCGTGATGTGTATTTTCATGGCCTGGATAGGCCTGTGCTTAGTCATGCAAAAAGGTTAAAAGAACAAACTATGTTAGATGCAAAGTATTTACGCCAGGACATTGATGAAGCTGCGGAGCGTTTGAAAAAACGTGGCTTTGAACTTGATGTGGCAGCTATTAACGCGCTGGAAGAAAAACGAAAAACACTGCAGACCAAAACTCAGGAGCTGCAAAGTGAGCGTAACAGCCGTTCCAAGGCGATAGGCCAGGCCAAAGCAAAAGGGGAAGACGTTCAGCCATTACTTGATGCAGTTGCAGATCTGGGTGATCAGCTTAGCGCAGCAAAAACTGAGCAGGATGAAGTGCTGGCTCAATTGCAAGATATTGCAGCAACTTTACCTAACCTGCCAGCCGATGATGTACCTGTTGGTGCTGATGAAAGCGAAAATGTTGAAATCAGCAAATGGGGCGAGCCTAAAACATTCGACTTTGAAGTAAAAGACCACGTTGATCTGGGTGAAGCGCTGGGCAAGGGCTTGGATTTCGAAACCGGTGTTAAGTTAAGTGGTTCACGTTTTACCGTGATGCGTGGCGGTATTGCTCGTCTGAACCGCGCTTTATCACAATTTATGCTGGATACGCACACAGATAAAAATGGTTACACTGAGATGTGTGTGCCTTACCTGGTTAACAAAGCAAGCCTTTACGGTACAGGTCAGCTGCCTAAGTTTGCAGAAGACTTGTTCCACACTGAGGCGCTGAGCGAAGATCAGGATGGGTACAGCTTAATCCCGACCGCAGAAGTTCCGCTGACCAACTGCGCACGTGATGAAATCTTCGATGAAAAAGAGTTACCTGTTCGCATGACTGCTTACACGCCGTGTTTCAGAAGTGAAGCAGGCAGTTATGGCCGTGATACCCGTGGTCTGATTCGTCAGCACCAGTTTGATAAAGTAGAATTGGTTCAGCTGGTGAAGCCAGAAGACTCAATGGCTGCACTGGAAGAGCTGACTGGTCATGCAGAGGGCATTTTGCAGGCGTTGGATCTACCTTATCGTAAAGTTGTCCTGTGTACCGGTGATATGGGCTTTGGTGCCGCTAAAACCTATGATCTAGAGGTTTGGCTGCCTGCACAAAACACGTACCGAGAAATCTCTTCTTGTTCAAATATGCAGGATTTCCAGGCTCGTCGTATGCAGGCACGTTTTCGTCGTGCTGGTGAGAAGAAGCCAGAATTACTACATACGTTAAACGGATCTGGATTGGCAATTGGCCGTACTTTGGTCGCAATATTAGAAAACTATCAACAAGCAGATGGTTCTATTGTGGTGCCAGAAGTGTTGAGACCATACATGGGTGGTGTTGAGAAAATCCAGTAAAGTGCTTAACGCATTGATCTAAGGCCGCATTCCTGTGGCCTTTTTTATTACAAATTAATGAATGTTTTTTTACGCTTAAATATTAATAAATAAGCCTAAAAAAAGAGTAAAAAAGATAAAATAGCTAAAGAAAAAGGGTTTGTTGTATTTATATCTCTTTTCTTCCATTTTCATTACCCTCACTCATCGCCAGCATGTTGCATGTCAAAACGATATATGATTTATTGTTTTTGAAGGTTTGGCCAATCCTGAATTAGTCGACGTGTGTCTGGCAAAAAAGTGCATTCGCAGTCGGCCGTTGTTTAACCATATGCAATAGTAAAAATGTTAGTAGTTAAGTGAAATTCGAGCTATCGGCTGCCAGGCAGCCTGCGGCGAGGCACTAAATCAAATTGTACAGAGGACATTGTCGTGTTTCGTACGGATTGATATTTACGAATTTATTAACTATTTATTAAATGTGGATGTCGTAACGACGAAAGCAACTTGAAAAATATAAAGGTGAGGAATTTACCTATGAAGAGACAGAAAAGAGACCGTTTAGAAAGAGCACATGCCCAGGGATTCAAAGCAGGTTTAGCGGGCCGGTCCAAAGAGTTATGTCCATATCAGCAAGTAGAGCACAGATCAGAATGGTTGGGGGGATGGCGAGAGGCCATAGATAACCGCAACATGTACAAAACCTAAATTCCTATAAATATCTAATGACTAAGCAATGTCAAAAGCCCCTTTAAAGGGGCTTTGTTTTTATAGACGCTTAGGTACTTAGAAGGCGCTGGTGTCCTGGAACAAGCCAACTTTTAAGTCTTTTGCTTCGTAAATCACACGACCATCAACTTCTACTGTGCCATCCGCCAGACCCATAAACAACTTGCGCTTAATCACACGTTTCATGTCTACACGGTAAGTTACTTTTTTAGCGGTTGGCAGGATCTGACCTGTGAATTTTACTTCACCCACACCCAATGCACGGCCAAGACCTGGACCGCCTGACCAACCCAGGAAGAAACCAACGATCTGCCACATTGCATCCAGGCCCAGACAACCAGGCATGACCGGGTCGCCACGGAAGTGACAGTCGAAAAACCACAGATCAGGATTAATATCTAGCTCTGCTACGATTTGGCCTTTACCGAATTCACCACCATCTTCATTAATCTCAATGATACGATCCATCATGAGCATGTTATCGATCGGCAGGCGACAGTTGTTCTCGCCAAACATTTTGCCTTCAGCGCAGAGGATCAGTTCTTCTTTTGTATAGCTATTTTTTGGTTCCATAATCTTCAATCTTAGTCTTAAATTGCCGCTACTTTAGCTTACACTTGTACGCCAAACAACTCTGAACAGTTAAAATTTGCCTGCTTTGTGAGCGTCTTAACGAATTTGTACATCCCATTCCTGTTCTGCAACCTAGTCAAATCATATTCGAGCGCTTCTCAGCAGTGTTGAGTACAGCACTGTTTTGAAGAAACATGACAGCAAAAGAGGCAGGGTGCGCCAGGGCGAATGAAAATTATTCAAAGTATCTATCTTAATCGATAAATTCTTTATTTATCGACCTTTCAAGGCGATTTTTACTTTAAAAATCTCTATAATTGCCGCAGTCGTTTTTAATAGTAACGGAAGTTTATGATCCTTTTTGTAGATGCCTTGACGGTAATTGATTTTTCTTACTTGTGTGGTAAACGTGGTGCAGTGGGTGAGAGCTGGATTGTTGATATGACACTTCATGGCCAGTTGAATGAAGAATCTATGGTGCTGGACTTTGCCAAAGTAAAGAAACAGATCAAAGCCATTATCGATGACACAATTGATCATAAACTGGCAATTCCAAGTCAATTGCAATGCAACTTTTCGGTGCAAGATGGCCGGGTGGACTTTGATGGCGAGTTTGGTGGTCATCACCTTGCAATGAGTGCACCTGAAGAAGCAGTTTGCATCGTCGAAGGTGACGTGATCAACGAAGAAAATGTGATTGCATTTTTAAAGCAACAAATTTTGCCCAACATGCCTGATAACGTGAAAGACCTCGAGATTGAGCTTCGCCCGGAGCCTAGTCGCAGTTTTTATTACCATTACAGTCATGGCCTGAAGAAGCATGACGGAAATTGCCAGCGTATTATTCACGGTCACCGCTCTGACATTGGCATTTATCTTGATGATATCAGTATGCCTCGCTTGCAAAAAGAATGGGCGGAGCGCTGGCAGGATATCTACCTGGGCAGTGAAGAGGATCTGATCGAAACAGGTGCACTGCAACATATCAAAGCAAAAGCCGGCGATTATGCCTTTGCTTATACGGCTTCTCAGGGCTACTTCGAATTGGCTATCAGTAAAGCACGGTGTGACTTGCTCCCCTGTGATAGTACCGTTGAGTGTATTGCAGAGTATCTCGCCGCTGAGATCAAAGCACAGTATCCAGAGCGAAAAGTGAAAGTGAAGGCGTTTGAAGGCGTTGGAAAAGGAGCAATTGCTTATGCCTGATTTGCTAAGTAAAGCAAAGAAAACGGCCATGTTTTTGGCCGGTTTATGCCTTGGTATGGGGTCTGCTCATGCCATTGAGCTTAAAGGATCACTCACCCAGGGTGGCATGGTGATTGGCAAGTTGGCAGGTGTGCAGTCAGCGCGGCTTAATGACAAAGAGCTGGCTATCTCTCCTGAGGGAAAATTCGTATTTGGGTTTGGCCGGGACGCAGACGTGGAGCACACCCTAAGCTGGGTTGATAAAGAAGGCAAAACACACACTAAGTCATTACTGATCACGTCCAGAGAGTACGATATTGACCGCATCACAGGCGTAGAGAAAAAGTATGTGTCGCCACCAAAAGAAGTGCTGGCACGGATCCGCAAAGAGGGCGCACAGGTAAGCGCTGCCAGAAGTAAACCCAGTACACTACCGTACTTTGATGATCCTGTATACCGACCTGCTAAGGGCAGAATATCGGGCGTTTATGGTAGCCAGCGCTATTTTAACGGCAAGCCAAGAAGACCTCATTTTGGATTGGACATTGCCAATAAAACCGGTACGCCGGTATTGGCGCCTGTATCAGGCAAAGTTGTTTTTGCTAATCCAGATCTCTATTACAGTGGCGGTACACTGATACTGGATCACGGATACGGTATTACCTCTACCTATATTCATCTGAACAAGTTACATGTAGAAGAAGGGCAGCTGGTAGAACTTGGCGACCATATTGCCGATATAGGTGCAACCGGCAGGGTAACCGGACCACATTTGGACTGGCGTTTTAATTGGTTTAATGAGCGCTTAGATCCTGAACTTCTAATGATTGATAAACTCGCAACGAAAAGCAGTAAAGAATGACACAAACAGATAAAGACGCAGTAATAGCTCAACGAATCAAAGACTCGCAAACCTCTGTAACTAAGACGGTATTTCCTGGTCGCACTAACCATCACAATACTTTGTTTGGTGGTGACGCATTAGCCTGGATGGATGAGGTGGCCTTTATTGCTGCAACACGTTTTTGCCGTAAGCCCTTGGTGACCATTTCATCCGACCGGGTGGATTTTAAAGAAGCCATTCCTGCTGGTACATTCGCTGAACTTGTGGCAAAAGTCGCCCATGTTGGCAATACCAGCTTGAAGGTAGAAGTTCACATATATCTTGAAACCATGCATAAAGACGATAAGCATCTGGCTATCTCTGGTAGCTTTACATTTGTAGCCGTTGATGACAACCACAGACCTACGCCTGTCGTATGCGACCAAATGTTAAATGGCTTTAGCTAATAGAAAGTATGTAATCAGTATCAATTCAAAAGAGAAGTCTTTTAGACTTCTTTAACCAGCAGGGAACACATCATACATAAAACTATCTTTAATAAACTTAGCAATAGCTAAAAATAGTCCCGATTAATCGACAAACTGGATTTTAAACGCAAACTAGTTTGCGTAATATCAATATGGCAATTTGTCGGGTACCGTTAGCTGAGCAAGGGGCTCGACAAGCAGGATAGAGTATTACCTGGAAGGGAATAATGGATTACTACATTTCACCGCATTTACATCTCACTCCTCTAAACATAAAACAAGCGAGTGTGCTCCTGGAAGCTGTGAACATGAGCAGAGAGAGCCTGGAGATTTATTTACCCTGGGCACAGGCTGTTACAGATCTGGACAGCGCCCAAAAATACATCACAGAGCGTCTAGAAATGCCTGGCAGTCGCTATTTTTCTGTCCTGTTTCATCATCAATTTATCGGCATTTTTGCGGTTAAGTCGGTTGATGCACCAAATACCTGCGAAATTGGGTACTGGCTGTGTGAACAGGCACGTGGTCACGCGGTAATAGCGCGGATTCTCCGTGTCATGTTACCCTGTCTGATAGAAGAGCAAGAGGTACGGCATATTGAGTTTCATTGTCTGGATTTCAATGTCGCCAGTATCAAAATCGCTCAGCGGGTAGGGGCTAAACTGACACGAAACTATTCCATCGCAATGCAAGATAAGTTGCCGAAAACTATGTGCGTATACACAGCTGACTTGTCATAAAGGGTTATATGAAAGAGTTACTTAACAAAGGCAAAGTAATGTTGTCTGACATGCCAGAAAAGGTGTCAGCAGATCTTGCGTCAGGCTTTCAGTTTGTAAAAGAAAAGGTGAACGGGCTGCCTATTTTTATGTCCGTGGAAAGGACCGCAAGTAACAGTGCCATAAAGTATGATGAGAAGCACTATTTTGTCGTCCCCTTCGCCCTTAGTGAACATGGCTTTGCTCTGCATACTCTGAGGAGCCTGCCCCAAGGGGTGCCTGAAGTTAACGAGCTACCAAAAAGGCGTGTTTTTCACTTTCCAACCGTTAACGCTGAAGCCATGCTGCGAGAATATATGGTGAACTGTGCTGCACAGCTTGCTATCGAACGAACCAGTGAGGACCCGAATTCACTTCACTCTCTGGCAGATCAAATAGATGCATTGGACCGCAAACTCACCTATGGCATGCTTTTGATCGGTGGTGTGGCTGCACTAACGAACCCCTTACTAGGTGCGGGGATCGCTGCCAAAGCGTTACTCCCGGGCGTTGCAGGCATAGTCTCTAAATTCACACTCAGGCCAGCTGCGCAAAAGCTGGCCGACCGCAAAGAGATTGAAGCCATCAGGCAAGCAGAAGAAAACGTACTGAGAGAATTCGGCGACGCAAGTACGGTTAAGGTTATTAACCCGATTTTACAGCAGCTTGATCTGGCGTTACGCACCAAGCAGAGCCAGCACGACCCATTGCTTGACTTTGATTTTAGTACCACTGAAATAAAGGAGCTCGATGGCGATAAGTGGCGAGTACTCACGGAAATTGCTATGTATCATATCTACAAAGATGTGTATAACGACCCATCACTTTACAACCAAGCACAGCTTGGTCCTGAGGATATTCGCTGGTTTGATGTGCTGTTCAACGGTCTTAAAAGCACACCGTGATTTACTGGGCTTGAGGCAGTGTGGAGTCGCCGTTTAGTCTTTGCTTCACAGCAGGTGATAACCACAAAAGAAAAAGTCGACCCTTGGGTCGACTTTTTCTTTTTTATAGCACCATTGCCGCAATCCAGCCAAAGATGAGCAAAGGGATGTTAAAGTGAATGAAGGTTGGGACTACTGAATCCCAGATATGGTCGTGCTGACCATCGGCGTTTAACCCGGATGTTGGTCCTAAGGTCGAATCAGATGCCGGTGAACCTGCGTCTCCCAACGCTCCTGCTGTTCCTACAAGGGCAACCGTTGCCATAGCAGAAAAGCCCACTTCCATTGACAAAGGTACAAACAGAGTTGCGATGATAGGCACTGTTGAGAAGGAGCTACCAATTCCCATGGTAATGAGTAAACCCACCAGTAAAATCATGGCAGCGGCCAGAGGTTTATTCTCGCCAACAAAATCAGCACACGCACTTACCAGGCTGGCAACATGACCTGTTTCTTTCATAACAGACGCAAAACCTTGTGCAGAGATCATAATGAAGCCAATCATCGCCATCATAGCCACGCCTTTACTAAATACATCCGAACTCTGATCCCACTTAACAATACCGAACAGGCTGAACATCATAACGCCAACGAGACCGCCCAAAATCATGGAGCCACTGACGTTCTGTGCAAGTAAGGAACAGATAATCGCAAGTGTACCGGCAATGATAACCTTACGTTTTTCCTGAGCATCTTGGGTCGTGATACCGGACACGGACATGTCTGGCTTAACTTCATCATGTGTATATTGACGTTTTTTACGGTAGCTGATGAACACAGCAACGATCAGACCAATAAGCATCCCTAATGCCGGGATCACCATTGCATAAGGAACTTGTGTATTGACTATTTCAAGGCCGTTATCAATCAGGTTTTTATGCAGGATTGAGTAAAGGTAGATACCGCCAAATCCGTAAGGCAAAACCATGTAGGATGTTGCCAGACCAAAAGTCAAAATACAGGCGATGGCTCGACGGTCGATATTCAGCTGATTAAATATCACTAACAGTGGCGGTATAAGAATTGGGATGAAAGCGATATGCACCGGAATAAGGTTTTGTGATGCAACAGAGCAGCCCAGAATAATAACCATAATCAGCATACTTAACAGCTGACTGGAACTTTGCTGATTACCGTGCACCAGTGACAGCAGTTTGTCGGCCAGGATCTGGGTTAACCCAGACTTAGAAATGGCAACAGCAAACGCACCTAACATGGCATAGCTCAGCGCAATCTCTGCGCCACCGGAGAGGCCAGAATTAAACGCATTGAGTGTATCGGATAACCCAAGGCCGGCACTTAACCCGGCAACCATGGCGCTGATCGTCATTGCAACGATCACATTTACTCTAAATAGTGTTAGGCCGAGCATCAGCAAAACACCAATAATGACAGCATTCATAATATTACTTTTTCGCCTTTTTTATTATTAAACGACCCAGCGCCTTCATCCTTGCAGCTTCCGCCTTGGTTAATGGCACTCGGGAAAATCTTGATTTTACAAAGTACTGGTTAAATTCTTCCAACTCCTGCGATAAAGTGGGGTATTGAGACTGCAACGCCGACAATGCTTGTGCCGGGGTCACTTTGACAAGCCCATCTCCCCCCAGGCGACAGATTGCGTGATGTAGCCTGACAGCTTCAGGTAATTTAACAATCTGCTTTCGTTGCAGGTACCAAAAGCGTACGATAAATATCGTGATTAACAGTAGGAACACACTCAGCCCAGGTAACACTTTGTGGTATTGTCCGAATAAGTCTCTCAGCAGTCGTGATTGCTTCTGGTGGTCGAAATTTAGCACCCAGCGTGTCCACTGATAGTCTAGTTGTTCTATCTGAAGCCTGAGCCAGTTAACCACAGCCAAATTTGAATAAGACATCAAACTCAGACCCAGGTTATCTTTAAATTCCTCTTCGAGTGCCGTCAATTCAGACAGAGAACCTGTTAGTCTGTCTGGCGCTACCCAGGCAGTCGGATCAAGACGATACCAGCCTTGCTGTGGCACATAGTACTCAACCCAGGCGTGGGCATCATATTGATAAACGCTATAATAGCCGCGTTCTTCGTTATATTCACCACCCAAATACCCAGACACGAGACGGGCGGGGATCCCCGCTGCACGCAACATAAATGCCGCCGTTGCGGCGTAGTGGCCACAAAACCCTTCCCGAGTCTGGGTTAAAAACACATCAATACTATCCGACGCGCTAATTGCCGGTGGTTTGAGTGAATAACGAAAATTGTTCTGAACAAAATACTGCTTCATTTGTTCAATAAACTCAGCGGTGTTGTCGGCGCGACGATCCCATTGCTGAGACATCTCAGTAGCTAGCGGGTTTATTTCTTCCGGCAGTGCGGTATTCACTCTATATTGCCAGTTTACCAGGCCAGAACCCGTAATGTGGATGGGCGTAACCTGATATTCAATGCTACTGCTGAGGTGCTTTTGCATAAACAAAGTACCAAAGTGGTTGGTATTTACCCCGCGCGTTGCTGATTTGGCCTGGCTCAGACTATATAACCAGGTTTTACCCGATGCTCTGGCAATCACAGAGTAGCTTTCGCCGACTGCTCTATAGGGCGCTTGCAGCGGCACGTCATGGTGCGGCGATACCCGCCATCGTGTGCCGTCGAATTTATCATGTACTAAAGTGCGCCAGTAAAACGGCGGCTGCATCTGTGCATTATTGGGCAGTATGGCTCTGAATACCAATTCGTCTGAGCGAGACAGTTCTGAAATCTGAAAAGGGTCTATATCTTCCGACAATCCTGTTTGCGTTTTTTTGGCACCGGGAAGTTGCCAAAATGGTGAAACTTTAGGGAGTAGGACAACCATGATAGCGGCAAGTGGTAGGGCAAGTAACAGGTGTTTAGTCGCTTGCTTTGAGGCGCTGCGAAGCTTAATATCATGCTCTATCCAAAGCATTTGAGCCAGATTCACCACCAAAAGCGCAAGTACAAAAAACAGTGACAAAACATTCTGAGAAAAGATAAAAAAACAAGGATAAACAAAAAAGTTGAGCAACTGTACAGACATTGCCTGTTTTTTGCTTTTTGCCTGGATAGTCTTCAGCGCGCACGCGCCTAGTAGCAAGGATACGAACATTTCGACCAGATTTGAAAAACCTATCGCTACAAATACGACCAGTATGATAGTAAAAGCCAGGAGGTTGATCATTGTCTCAGAGGGCCCTTTAACCAGGTCCCGATAGATTGCTACCTTAAACAGCACGATAAGCAGCATGGCACTGGTAAATACAACCCCAAAACTGTTAAACAGTAAGAGGCTGACTATCCCATACATTACTGTTGTCATTAAGGTTTGTGCACCCAGAAGTTTGTCAGAAGTCACTTAGTGCCTCCAAACACATTTCCCGATGTTTGTCGCCACGATCGACGCCGAGCTGAACCGCATTACTCAGACGTAACGCAAACACATCCCCTTGCTTGTCAGCTTCAAGGATCTGGTAGCATAGCTTCGATAACCGGGCTTCTTTGTTGCCATCGTGTGCGGCATAATCAAAGGTATGCTGGGAATAATAACTGTCGCCGCTGTACTGTTTGACCAGCAGTTGCTGGTTTTTAGCAAAATGTCGCCAGGATATTCTGCTTTTGCTTATGCCCGGTCTAAAACGCTCCAGGCCGTCAAAGTTTTCATGGCTTTGTGTACTCTGGTGTAAGTATTGCCCCTGAGATTCATTCGCTTCCTGGGTACTGAATGTCAGTTGGCAGGTGAGTGGAGTAGGGTAGGTACAAAATGTTCTGTCTACATTCAGATAGGTCCAGACCCGCACCAAACCGAACGGATAGCGACTGGATAGTTTAATTCTGCCAAGCTGATATCGGCCCCTTTGCTCTGGATGTAAAAAAAGTGAGGAGACGGTTGCCCCTTGCTGATAGTTGTTGTTGCTGGGGCTGAAGTCATACTCCTGACTTGCGATATCCAGGGAATAACAATCATGGGGTGCAGAAAGTTTGATGAGTACTTCAACTGGCTTTGATGCAAAATTGTTCTTAATATCCAGCACCTGTATCGTCAAGCCATGTAAATTGAGGTACCCATATATTAGTGCAAGTACCAGGATCAGAAGCATAATGTATGCGACGCCGAGTATCAGATTATTCTGGTAATTGCTGCCCAAGATAAAATTAAGGATCACCATACATAGAAAGAACGCGCCTTGCCTTGACGGAACAATATAAATGTTATGATGAGAGAGTGTGATTTGCGCAGCGCTGTGTTTGCGCTTAATCATGTCAGCCAGCCAGGACTGCAGCCAGTCACTGCGCATTGTTACAATACAACCGCGACGTTATCAAAGACGTTCATGATCACATCGTCCAACTCATGTGTAGCGATATTCAGACGATGACCGGCAACGGCTCCAAATACGGCTTGCACATCATCAGGTAATGCATAATCTCGCCCCAGAGTTAGTGCATAAGCACGAGTTGCCAGCCCTAAAGCGATACTGGCACGTGGTGATAGGGGATCACTAAACTGCCCGCTAAAGCGCGTGAAATTTACCAGGTTGATAATGTATTGCACAACGGAGTCTGACAGGTTGATGGAAAGCACAGCTTGCTGAAGTGCGGCCAGCGCACTCATGTCTAACACGCATGGTATCTCGCTCAAAGCCTGCCTTTGCAGGTTGTTGCCCAAAATAAGGCTTTTTTCGGCTTGCTCATCCGGATAACCTAAGCTGATCCGCAAAAAAAATCGGTCGAGCTGCGACTCTGGGAGCGGATGAGTCCCCGACTGATGCAACGGGTTTTGTGTGGCAATGACAAAAAACGGGTCAGGCAAAGGATGTGTCTTACCATCAACCGTGACCTGACGCTCTTCCATGGCTTCGAGCAATGCGCTTTGTGTTTTTGGACTGGCTCGATTTATTTCATCGGCGAGCAATACCTGACTAAATATAGGTCCGGGGTGAAAGTCAAAGCTTTGTTGTGAGGTATTAAACACACTGGAACCGGTAATATCGGCCGGCAACAGATCACTGGTGAACTGAACTCGCTGGTAACTCAATCCCAGCACATTCGCAAGACCGTGGGAGAGGGTGGTTTTACCCATGCCGGGCAAGTCCTCAATTAACAGGTGCCCTTTACAAAGCAGGCAAACGACAGCGAGCCTGATCTGCTCTTCTTTTCCCAGTATCAACTCTGAGAGCTGACTGATTATTTCTTCGGTGGTTTTATTCATGCAATCATTTCGAGTCTTTTCATAACTGAATCGACTTTTTTAGCGTTAAAAGGTTTTGCTATAAAGCCTTTTGCGCCCAACTCCCAAGTATTTTGTACGTTTTCGAGGCTATTATGCCCAGAACACATAATGACATGGACATTGGGATAATTGTCATTGATATATTCCAGAATTTGCGTGCCATCGGTATCGGGTAATTCGATATCCAGGAAAATCACATTGGGAGACTTTTCGGCCATCAAGGGCATTGCAGATTTGAAGTCTTCAGACTCATAGACTTCTTCAAAACCCAGGTTTTCAAGAATGTCTATCAGGTAACTACGTACATCTTCGACGTCATCGATGATTAAAATTGGCTCTAGGGGTCTGACAAGTTCCATATTGTATTTACTTCTTTTGAACGACAAGGCTAATACTAAGACAAGCGTAAAGTGAGCTCAATGGCATTTTATCAATTAACTGTAAATTCATCTTAACGGTAAGGTGGCTAGCACATTAATTTATGCACCGGTACTGAAAGATGTGACAGGATGTAAGGTTAGCTGATGATAGCGAATATGAAAACCACAAGAGATCGGCAGTTTTATAGTCATGCAAATATAAGTTCAAAATGTCCGATACCGTCTAGTATAGGACATTTTATTGTGAAAGATGATTTCAGTCTCAGCACAGAGCGGTAATCATTTAACTTCCTATAATGTGAGAGCGGCGTTATGTTTAGACAGCCTCAGCCAGACTAGCAATCGGCTGGGGCTGTTTGGTTTATGCGAGGGACAATGGTCCCGCCCGAGCATCGAGCGGCTGGCCGCGCTGCCCGTAACATAATGGCGGGTTATAGGATTTTGGCGGTGGCGATTGCTATCAAAACTGTTCCAGGAAAACCCATCTGAAGCACCAAAATGAAATCAAAACTTGACCAGGTAAACGATTTCCAGGAAGATAAATGATATCAAAACCATTCCAGGACATTATTGTCCAGGGCGAATAATGAAACCAAACGGGGTTATTATGGCAATCACATACAGACCGAATGATGCAACACTGGCAGAGATTGAACGACTGAAAACAGAGTTGGGAATAGCGACGACTAGCAAGCTGCTCACGCATTTGGTGCATGCTCACTCTGATAAACTGGTTCAGATTTCAACACAGCGCGCGCAAATTACCGAGGCTAGGGACGAATTGCGTCGAAATCGGCAGATTGTTACTGATTTTCAGCAGGCGTTTAGTGGTTTGATGGCCGTAGGCCATGATTAGCATTCCAGAGGTTCGGCGGTTTTAGCTGTCGGGTATCAAAATTGCGATTGGTTATCAGGGTGCGCTGTCGCCCAAACTCCCCATGTCAATTGCGCCCCTATTCAAAACTATTCGATAAATTCAATCGCCTCCTGATAAACCATTGTTTTTAACGCTATCGCAGACGATGGGAGGGCACCGCTCCCGCGGGAGGGTTCCCAGCGGCGGTGATGCAAAAAAATACCCCGTGATTGTATTACGGGGTATAACTTACCGACGATTCGGGCGTTTCCCTAATCTCGGTCTATTTTTTACCATTTGCAAAGTCTTGGTAGTCTTCTTCGGTGATTACCTCCAACCCTTTGTTAATTAGTATTTTTAATATTTCAGTGTCTTTTAGTGATCTCTGCGTCGAAATCACCGCTTTTACATGTTCTTTTTCGACTTTTCTCCATGTCGAGTCATCAATGTGCTTAGTTGGCATTTTCCTACCTCGGTTCTCTTCATCGAAATTATTATAAACTCAGAATCTAATTTTTGTTGACACTAAGAATCTAAGAAACTAAGCTCTGCACCTATAAATAATTACTGAGAAACTTAGAAATCAGCTTTTCAGGTCTTTTTTGACCTGTCCGAGGGTTTCGATTTCAGTAACATTCGCTTTAACGCAACACCCAAGGATTTCGGTTATGTTCAAAAAATGTGATTACGTTGTATTGGATACGGAGACTACTGGATTAGATTCAGATGCACGCATTTGTGAAATATCCATTATTGATATGTCTGGCAATGTTCTGCTGGATACGTTGATAAATCCTGAAATCGAAATTCCATCAGAGGCCATTGCCATTCACGGTATTACTAACGAGATGGTTGCTCATGCGCCTGTTATCCAGTCTGTTCTGAACGAAATCAAATCAGCTATCTCAGGCAAAATCCTCGCTATTTACAATGCGGATTATGACATTCGTCTGTTAAATCAGTCGCTTGAGGGGGGTTTGTGGGACACGTCTGATTGCTCATATTGCGTCATGCACAATTATGCAGAGTACTACGGTGAAATTGGTCCCTATGGTGATTACAAATGGCAGCGTCTGGTTAATGCCTGTTATCAGCAGGGTGTTGATACATCTGATTGTGTTGCTCACAGGGCATTGGGTGATTGCCAGATGACGCGTTTGTTGATGGTTGAATTCATGGAATTTGCAGGCTGATGGTTGTTTATTTCGAAAATAATCATCAGGCAGGGGTTCAGGTGACCTATGACCACCCAGAGTATGGGCGTCAATATGATTTTTTCGAAAACATGTATTTATTCAATGCATGGTTGAGCCATGAATATGATTGTCAGTCCATTGAAATAACTGACGAAAATTATCCTCAGTTGGTACAGCAGGGAGTGATTTAGATGTACGGTCCTACTCAAACCAGTGAGTTAGCGTCCAAAATGATTAAAAATCGTTTGGACCGCACACGTAAAAATGAACAAAATCAGGTAGGTATCGACCATCTGGCGTTTACGTTCAAATTGGCTGATTTGCGTTACTGTTCGCGTGCCGGTTATCTCAAATCTAAACAGACTGACCACCTGTGGCCGTCCCATCCAGACATTAAATCCGAGTGTAATTATCACGGTCTCAGCCATGAAAAAACCATGGCTCTAATCGAGACCGAAAAACAACGCATTGCGACGTTAATGTCTGATTTTTATCTAAAAACCCTTCATGTTTTTTGCCGTGAGATTCTCGGTTTTAATCTGTCAGCCCCTCGTGACAGGGGGTTCCATGGTTATCAAAACAGCATGAATCTGGTTACCCATGAGGGTACGCAAATCGGGTTTGTTGGTATTGGTGGTCAGCGCGATACCTGCTACATCCAGATATCAGGCGAGGGGTGCAAACACCTCTGGTCACACACAACGCCGTTTGTACTGCATCATTGGTTATCAAATGTATTGCAAATCAGATACCTAGCGCGTGTCGATTTGGCCTATGACTGTTATGACGGCAATTTTGATTGCAAATATGCTGAGACCGCATTTTATGACAATGCGTTCGCTCGCTCTGGTGGTGGCCGCAGCCCCACAATGTCCCCTCGGCATAGTGTTGATATTAATGGGGTTTACGATGTCGAAATGGTGACGTTTGGTAAACGGACCAGCCCTGTATTTTGGCGTATTTACAATAAAAAATTAGAGCAGGGTATACAGGCTGATTGTGTTTGGTATCGAAACGAGGTCGAGCTGAAAAAATACCCTGTAGAGACATTATTAAATCCTGATGCTGCATTTGCGGGTTTGTGTAGATTTGCGCAATCCATGATAGAGGCTGAGGGTATTAACACCACTGTATCCCCTCGAAAATCTGAGGCTGCAACTGATTTAGCCTCTCGCGCTCGCTGGGTGCGTCGCATGTGTGGCAAGGCGTTGTCTGAAATTCTGGAAATGACCGCTGGCGATATTCAGCAGGCGCTCGGTTATTTAATACCCGATGAATATATAACAGGTAAATCACTCGATTTGCCTAATACATACAAACAAATATTAACGGAACAATTTAGGAGCATTTAAACATGGCTATTGTTATTGCAGGCATTGGCATTACATCATTTCCGCAGTCTAAAAACCCAGATGTGGAAAATGCGGAATTAGAGGTTTTATATCCGTTTGAGTCGGTTGATAGTCCGAAATTCAAGCGCAAATCCGCGGGTAAAACGACGGACACGCCGTTTAATAAAAAACCTATACAGATTAACGTAGCGTATGCGCATTTATTGATTGATACGGGCGCATTTGTTTCGGACCGTGAATACGATTTGAAATTTGCGTTTAATTCGGAAACGTTTGAGAACGAGGTTGTCGAGCTAATACCTGTTGATGCTGATTTAAAACAGCATTTCAAACATTCTCTGGGTGGGCATAAATAAAATGCAATGTATTTATTTGAGAGCTGACGGCACTGTTAGCGCAACATCAGAAACGCTGGAGCAGTGCACGGGTTATGTGTTGGTTCCGGCTGCTGATGCGCAGGCATTAACGGCCAGCTATCAAATAACCAGTCTCGGTATAACTGAGGCGTTTACATGGGGCTTTGGTGTCGTGGTGATGCTGGGGTTCTTGAGTTATAAGGTCCGAGCCGCTCGGGCTGTTATTAAAATGATTTAATTAAACTAAATAAATTGGAGAATATATTATGGCTGATATTTTTGCTGCTGTTGATTTGTCTACTGTCGCGACGTTTATTGGTGCCACTGGTGTCGCAATCGTGGGAATTACCATGGCGCTGAAAGGTATTCAATTAGCGAAACGTGCTGTTCGCGCGGCCTAATCGGAATGGGCGGTTTAATAGCCGCCCTCATCTATACGATTATAGCGATGATGGGGGCGTTAACTGGATTTATAGTCTGTAAAAATTTTGGCTGGGGGTAATAACCAGTGTTTGTTAAATATATATTGGCGCTGTTTAGCGCCATTTTTGTTTGTGGTGTATTTGCATTTGACCCATCACATAGAGACCCTGATAGAACTCAGGAGTCGAGAGGTTTATGTCAGACAGGTAAATATAATGAGGCGTGGGTTAATATGGCCACGTGTAAATCTAACGCAGAGCAGGCATATGCGCCGAAAAAAAACGGCGATGTGTCATATAAAATGTTTCATTATCGTGAGGCGCCTGATGAGAATCAATTTCACCTTTGGGCCACTGCTGCGGGGCAGGTTGGGTGTGACCCTGATAATGGGTGTAACTGGGAGGCGTATGAGGTGCGTCTCGGGTTTTATCGTCCTGATGAGTATATTGAGACACGAACCTGCCCGCCAGAGGATGACCCCAGATTTACTCGTCTGTATGTTGATGTTAATGGCGATGAGCGTTGTGGGCTACCTAACGTTGACGAAAATTGTCCTATGCCGTCTGAGTCTGACCAGCTCACGTTTAGTGCTGATAAACGGTCGCGGTGTTTTGAAAATCCTGACGGCACTATCTGCAAATATAATCCCAGTCAAAACGGCTCATTTTTAATTAGTGACCATTATAACGGTCAGGAATGGACGCAGTGTGGCAATGATGGTCCTGATAAAACTGAGCCTGAGGAGCCATTCAACCTCCCCAAATTGGATGATGTAGAAAAAAATGGCAGGAACCAAACAGGCGCCCCAGAACAGAATGAGGGTGATGGTAGTGAGTCAGGATTGGAAATCGACGCATTAAACAAAATAAATAAAAATTTGGCTGCTGTGATAGATAATCAAAACAGCGGCTATGAAAACATGTATAAAATGCTGGAAAATATACACCTAGATAATGATGACCAATTTAGATTGGTTGAGCAGTCGAATGAATATTTATTTAGGATTCAGAGGGCAAATGAAAAAACCATCGATAACACCAAATTAATCGTTGATGAGTTGCGGGATAAATCTGCTGAGGAGGCCGTTATATCGTCTCTGGATGCCACGCGCGGTACGCTGGAGGCTCAGTTGGATGGCGTTATTTCTGCTGTTGAAATGACTGGAGAGGACCAGTCTGAAATGGTCTCCCTGCTGGGTGAGGTTGTTGATGGTGTTGACGCGTTGGTTGTGGGTGTTGAGGATGCGAACGCAGCAATTTTAGGCGTTGGCGAGACAGTTGGCACCATTAAAACCATTATCGATACTGATGACAATGGCGGTGGTCAGCCGTGTACTGGGCCTGACTGTGAGCCGTGTACTGGGCCGGATTGCGACCCTGAGCCATGCGTCGGTGCGGATTGTGAACCTGAGCCATGTACTGGCCCTGATTGTGAGCCATGCACGGGAGATGATTGTGAGCCTGAGCCGTGTACTGGGCCTGATTGCGAGCCATGCACGGGAGATGATTGTGAGCCTGAGCCGTGTACTGGGCCTGATTGTGAGCCGTGTGATTCGCCTGATTGCCTCCCTGATTTCGGTGTTTTCGACCCAGCTAAATCAGCGTCGTTTTGGGAATCGAGTTACCCAGATGGATTGCCTGGCATATGGTCTGAAAAATCAGAGTTGCTATCAAATACACCTGCCATTTCGTTTTTAGATAAATTCAAATTTAATACGTCAGGTGGTGCGCCCAGCTCACCTAATTGGTGTTTTAATCTGGGCAGAAACATGAATTTTGGGTGTGTCGAACTGGTTGTGATATCGCCGCCTGTGTTGGCATTTATACGTATCTGTATATTGATAACGGCTGTGTTTACCTGTCGCCGTATAATATTTGGGGGTTAATATGTTGGAATGGTTAGCTAAAACGTGGGTTGATTTTCAGCAATTTTTATATTCGATATTATTAACCCTATTGGATGCATTAAAGGATTTGTTTTATTTTATTTTTGAAATATTTATGGATTTGGTTGTTGTTATTTTGGAGGGTATGGGTGCCCTGTTTGAGGGGTTGGATATATCCGGTTATATAAATGGCATACCGCCAAATGTTGCATACTATATGGGTGCTGTTGGTCTGGGTGAGGCCACTGGCATGATAATCACCTCATTAACAATTAGATTTATGTTGCAATTGGTGCCGTTTACGAGATTAGGGAGTTAAACATGATTTACGGAGTGTCAGGTAAAACAGGTGGTGGTAAATCCTATGAGTGTGTTGTTAATCACATCATACCTATGATAACCAAACAAAAACGGAAAATCGTTACCAATATACCGTTGGAGTTGGATGTTTTTAGGGCCGTTTATGGCGATGAAATTGTCGATTTAATCGAGGTGATTGATGGTCAGTTTCATAATTATGGCGGTCAGCGTCCATTTTCCAAACGAGAGCATTATATACAGTATGAGAACTGGCAGAATGAGCAGGGTAATCGGGTTGCGTTTTTTATTGATGAGGCGCATCTGGCGATGCCATCTGGTTCGACCGATAAATCGCTCTCTGAATTTTATGACATGCACCGTCATTATGGGTTTGATATTTATTTGATAACTCAGAATTTCAGAAAAATCGAACGTAACATACGTGATTTGATTGGTACGCATTATCGTTGTATTAAAAAGTCATTTGTTGGTGAGAACGATAAATACATACGAAAAATACACAGCTCTGCGAGTTGCTCAAACTCTACTGTTGTGCATACTGAGGAGCGTGCATATGACCCTAAATATTTTTCGTTTTATAAATCGCATACAAAATCAGGCGTTGCTGTTGATGAAACTACCGCATCAGATACAAAAAAATGGTGGCAGAATGGTTTTGTTATTGGTGGGGCGGCTATGCTGGTTTTGTCGTTTGGGTTGGGTGTTGCTGGCGTGTCCGCTGATGACAAAACGAACGATAAACCACCAATTAAAACACCTGTTGAAAAACCATCATCAGAGTTAAATGCTGGTCCTGATAATCATTCTCAGCAAAAAAATAATGGTGTCCAGGTCGCTAGTGAGCCAGTTAGTTTTTCTGGTAAACACCCATATTATCGGGTTGATTTACATATTAGCGGGTTTGCGGAATATACTGACGAATACGCGAGAATAGTTCGCACGTATCATATTAGCGCCAGTCAAAACGGTCAGCATATGTTTCAAATGGATTTGCGTGATTTAGCGCTGGCGGGTTATCGCACCATTGTCCATAATCGTTGCTCTATACAAATCCAGTTTGGTGATAGTTATGCAGACTGGATAACCTGCGATGCACCAAAAATCGAAATGATGCCGCAGGACAATATGCCCAGTGTTGATGATTCAATGGGGGCTGAGTAAAATGCAATCAGACGATAGGTCACTGGTGACCAAAAAACTGACTAAAAACCAGCGCTATGAGCAAAAAATGAAATCACAGGGTTTGGTTAAACGGACGGTCTGGATACCAGAGTCGCAGGAAATCGAAATCAAACAGATGATTGAGTTTATGATAAAAAATCCGGGACATATACCGGCGCAGGTCCGCAATATTAAAACAGGTCGATTTAAAAAAATTGACTGACTCCGGCCGATAGCCAATATCCTATAATTCATATTATGTTAAATGCTATATCTGTGACAAGTTTACAGTTAATGACTAAGCTTATGCTAACAAATCTAAGAGTCTGTCTACAATGCCGTATGCTTTGTCGTTATATCTTTGTCTAATTTTGCTCTACCCGTTTAAGAGCTTAGCGAATACACCAGAAGTGAGCGTTACGTATCGCGACTATAAAGGCACTCATACCGTGTCAGGTAAAAAAATCAGTGACCATACCTTTCGTTACAATATTCAAGCTGACAAACAAATTCAGGTCACTACTTTAGAATGGCAACCCTATATTGGTTTGAGCTTGTGCAAGCAAGGATGGGTCATGCAGGCCACGATTGCCTTGCTTCACAGTCAGGGCTATGGCGCAACTGTGACTTTTTACCCCTGGGCGCGTGCTGTAGCGTATGCAGAAAATGGAAAAGTAGATTTGCTGGTACCTGAGTATTTCATTGAGCCTGAATCGCCATCGGATACATTTCCAGGTACACGCCGATTAGATCATCTCACTCTCACAGAGGCATTTGGATGGGGTCCGATCGCGCTGTACAAACGCAAGGACTATAACACGGACCACTTTACCAGTTTGGCTGCACTTGCTGATGAACGCATTGGCGTGGTCCGTGGCTATCAAAATACGCCGGAGTTTGACCGACTTATGGATGCTGGTAAGTTCAACGTCATGGAAGCCGTTGATGATGCGCACAACATTAGGCTATTGATGGCTGGACGCGTCAACCTTATTGTTGGCGATCCGGAAGTTATCAAGATGGAAATTGCGTCTTTTGCGCACCATAGCAATATCGAATTGGCGACTATGGCTCAGGATTTGGTGATGGTTGAACCCATTTTACAGATGAACGGGCTGTTTTTCGCCGTTTCAAAGCACAATAAGTACGGTAAAACCCTGGTTATTGAGCTCAATCGGGCGATCGCTGAGTTTAAAAAGCACGGCATTCTGGACGAGATCAAATACAACACTGACAATAGTTGCAATAAACAGTAACTATTGACAGCGGAAAAAGCACAAGCGCCCTGCTGCTCACTGGCCGATTTCACACGCACATGTTAAGGTTGAAGTCAGATGATCCATACAATGAGCATAATGTGAAATTAGATATTTTTCAGGTTGATGCGTTTGCATCAGCGGTGTTTGAAGGTAATCCAGCAGCCGTGTGTCCTCTGCCAAGCTGGCTGCCTGACGACCTGCTGCAAAAAATAGCGGAAGAAAATAACCTATCGGAAACTGCGTTTTTTGTCTCTGCAGAAAACACCTACCAGCTGCGCTGGTTTACACCAAAAGGTGAAGTAGACTTGTGTGGTCATGCAACCCTGGCGACTGCCCACGTTTTGTTTACTCATTTAGGTTTTCATGATCAAACTGTTCAATTCCAAACGCGAAGCGGCTTACTCTCGGTGACTAAGTTGCCTGAGGGATACAGTATGGACTTCCCCGCTACACCTCCACACCCTGTTGACCCCCCTGAGAATATACTAGTAGGCTTGGGAGTTTCCAGCGTTGAAGCTGTATTGGCTGGGTTCGATTACCTTGTCGTACTAAGCCATGAGTCTGAAGTTAAAGCGGTATCGCCTGACTTTGAGAAGCTAGCTCAGCTTGATTTACGTGGCGTTGTTGTTACTGCGCGTGGAGACTCCGTTGATTTTGTCAGTCGCTGTTTCTATCCAAAACTGCGGGTGAATGAAGATCCCGTTACGGGCTCAGCTCATTGCCAGCTGGCACCTTACTGGTGTGAGCGACTAGACAAAAATAAACTGACAGCACAGCAGTTATCTGAACGAACCGGGAAGATAAAGTGTACGCTTGTCGAAGGCAGAGTAATACTTGAAGGCAATGCTGTAGATTATTTGCAGGGTCAAATTTCTATCTAAACACGACTGAAAGTGGTTCATACAAGCAAAAAAGGGAGTAGCATTCCCCTCCCTTTTAAACTTTGCAATCAATTTAACATAATGAAATATGAGGTTTTTACCTTAATTCTATACAATTAATGCAATGCGGCGGTAAATGGAATACTTTCGCAGATCTCGGCTTCTGCAATCAGTATTTCTTCCAGGCGTGCGTCGATCACAGCTTTGTCAAAGTACTCATAGCCAAGTTCAACAAACAGGTTTTTGTGTTTTTCTTCCGATTTGGCTATGGTCACGTAAAAGTCTTTTTCTTTGCCTTCTGGTAAGGCTTCCGCAACCAGTGAAAAGCGCTCATGGCCTCGGGCCTCAATAACCGCAGCAACTAACAAGCGGTCAATTAAAAACTCATCTGAGCCCTGACGAAATAGTGCGCGCATTTTTTTAATATAGGGATCTGCTTTATCGTTGCCCAAAGTCACCTGGCGATCAGTCAGTAATTTAAGCACTTGCTTGAAGTGGATCATCTCTTCAATAGCAAGGTCTGCCATTGCTTTAACGAGTTTAATTCGATCCGGATAATGGCTCAACATTGACATGGCCATACCGGAAGCTTTTTTCTCTGCCGCAGCGTGATCCTGTAAAAAGGTATCAAACTCGGCCATGACTTTATGCGTCCACTCAAAGGGCGTGTGAAATTTTAGTTCAAACATCTGTTATTTATTCTGCTATGAATTTTCTGGGTATTTTACCCAAGAACGGCTGCAATATCCAAACTTGGAGGATGGGCCCTGCTCTTGGGTATTCTCAATACCTGCGACACTAGTATCGGACATTTTTGCGACACAACTAATACCAATTTGCTTAATTAAGTGTTCTATTTTGAGGCGAGAAAATAGGGTCGATAACAAGGCAAAAATTTTGCTATTTAGTTGTTCTAAATGAGAAATTTTTAACGCCGTTAGCGCCCTATTTGCTCCTTCAAATAGAACAGGTATTAAGTGAAATTGGTATAAGCCGTGCTATACAGCAGGCTGTCTCTGTCTGCTTTTCCGTTTCTGGTAGATTCTACTTTCAGTGGATGATCAATCTGCTTCCACGCTGTCACTTTTCCTCCCTGATTAAGGTTTGGCATGGTACTCGCCAAATCAGTATGAATATCCAGAAAGTCCGTCAGTGTTTGTAAGCTATCTGGTTGAGCTACATCCAGGATCAGGTATGTTTGCTGAGAACGCTCTAAAAAACTCAGACAATCTGCGCGGTGCTTGTGATAGCTCTCTATCAGGTACTGATCGCATTCGAGATTATCTGCGCTTAAGTGTTCAAAGGTATCAAAGTAGCAACGTTTCAAGGTGTCATTGAAGCCGCCCTGCTGGGTTTCCAGCCTGGGTAACATACGGGTTAGTAAGCGCCGTATTGAGGGAACCCAGCTTGACATGGCCCTGTCCAGATAAACAAAGCGGCTGTTTGGGTACAGTTCTGACAGTGTTTCGTAGTCATTGAATATAGGGGTATCAGCTATAACCTGAGCTTGAGAAAAGGTTTCTCGGGTGTAAGCTGTGTGTGCTGTTTTAAAACCCAATTCTAAAAAAGCAGCACACACACTGGTTGTACCGGTTCTTGGTAATCCGGTAATAAAGATTTTTTCCATTAATCAAATAAAATAACAGTAAATATTAATAATCGACAGTGCCAGCAGCGACAAAAAGCTCAATGCCATACCCAAAACACGTAGCTTCAGGTTAGCCATATTCAGCGCGAATGAGTGTAAAATACGGCCGATTAAGTAAGTGCTGCCCGTAATGTATAGCCAAATTGCCTGACCACCTTGAAATTCCAAAGCAAATAACAGTATCAATAGTAAAGGCGTATATTCCATGAAGTTGCCATGGGCGCGGATCGCTCGCTCTAAGGCAGGGTTACCACCATCTCCTAGCGCAACTTTGTGTTTGTGACGTAAACATATGATATCAAAACTGAGTTTGATATAAAAAAGCGTAAATATGGCAGCAAAAAATCCTGTTATCATGACGCAGACCTACTTGTAAGTATTATAAGTAGGTCCAGTATAGAGAGTTTATTCAATAAAATACACAGCATACACTTCGGCAGTCAGTGTTGTATCTCCAGTGTTATAGGCCTGACTGACATCCATCGACTCTGCCGCCATCATTTTGCCACGGGCATAAGGCTGTACGGGCACATTCATGGGCGAAAATGATACCGAATATAATCGACCCAGCTCAACATCAAAGTCATCTGCAAGCTCTCTGGCTGCCGCCTTAGCCTCTTCAATAGCAGACTTTTTAAGCTTTTTCATGTACTCAGCTTTGTCTTCAACAACAAATTCCGTGTTATTAAATTGATTAATACCGCTGTCTACAAAGGCCTGAAGCAAGTTTGGGTATTCAGCCAAATCTTTTAGTTTTACCGTCAGGCTGCGACTGACTCTGAAGCCATCAAACTCTTCTTCATTGTTACTGCGATTGTAGCGTGTCTGACGATGCACATTAAGCTGCTCCGCATGGATATCATTGGTCTTGATATCGAAATCTCTGGCTATCTGAATCGCCTTGGCCATGATTTGATCAACATTAGCTTTTGCATCTGGTAATGACTTGTGCTTTTCAGTTATCGCAACACGAATAATGGCTGCGTCAGGCTGTACTTCTACAGAAGACATTCCTTTGACATACAAGTGTGGACCTTCGGGCAAACTGCCTGCTTGTGCGCCGGTACTGAGCGCAAAAATTGCGGCGGCTAAAAGTGAGCGCATGGACGCCTCCTTACTTTAATCAAATGAGATAATGTGGTGTTGAAATTATAACACCACAACAGATGCGCCAATTAAAGCACAAGTTTGTTAATCAATGCTGAATGTTATACGCTTTGTGTAAAGAGCGAAGAATAAAGGGTTCCTCTTGCTCAAAGAACAATCCTGTGTGGGCGATGAGTATCGCTTGCTGTAAATCGGGTCTTTCAAGTGCTGATTGAAACAGGCCGATTGCTTTGCGGCCCTCGTCTGACTTTGCACACGCTATGTAGCCAAAAATAGTCAAACCAGCCTCTTCTATGGCATGAAAACTATATCTGTTGAGGGCCTGTGCAGAAGGATGTTCAGTAATAAAGACCGAGCTGTACTCTATTATCCCGTCCAGCTTGCCCTGGCTCAGCATCGTCCTGAGCCGATAAGCACTTTGATTGCCTTGTGCTACCCAAAAAGCTGATTGGTTCGAAGCGATAAAATTGTCAATTTCCAGGCCATAAGAACGGCCCTCCGACACCCCAATATTCAGGCCCATTCTGACAATGGTGCCCAGAGAAATGGTATCGGGAATATTTGGTTGATCCTTGAGTATTAAACGGTTGGCAGGAAATGACATTAACGGATAAGGCGTAAACAACGCCATGGTCTCTCGCTTAGGCGTCTTAACTTTGTTGTACAGGCACGCTTTTGGATTACGAACGAGTTCTCGCCACTCTCTTTTGCGGCTGGCTGGCATAAAGGTCAGAACTAACTTTCCCTGAAGTGTGTGCTCTAGTTGAAGAAGTAGCTGGGTCCCCAGATCTGCGGGGGCTTTGCGTGAATCTGGAGAGTAGTCTGAAATAATATCTACGTAGATAGGTTCACTCTTTACAAACACAGAAACGAGCAATAAAACAGCTAAGATAGCATAGTGCATTCAGTTCACCTAACTCGCACATCTATGCAAAGCCGGTTTTGCTGGGATCCTACTACAGAGCAAAATGGGGTCGGATTGCACAGACTCTCTATATCAGTGCTCCATGCACAGCCAAACGCTACATGCAGAGCGCTTAATACTAGTATTAAGTGTGGCCTAAAAAGAGTAAATCTGCCAAGGCAATTTAAATAACGAAATCAATGTGAATGAGTACTTTTGGTGGGGGTAGTAAAGGTGATACTATCTTGACTTTTACAATAACCCGGTTGATTATGATGCAAAAATGTCTGTTTTTATGGCTACCACTTTTATTTGTAAACGCGCTTGCGTGGGCTGCTCCAACAATTCACACTTCGAACACTTACGTGCTAAATCTGCAAGTTTTCTCGAATGCACACCCACACACATCAAAAGATCATACATTATTTAAGTTACAATCCAGTCCTGGGTCTACTTGCGAAGCCGTTTACTTTCCCAGTTCTGAAAACGCTGTTTTATCTATAGTAATGTCTGCTCATGCTCGTGAAAAGATGGTAAGAGTTTCTTACATTACTGACGGACAGTATCTTCTCAACAACAATAAATACTGTCGTTTGACGAATGTGTTAGAACCATAGTTAAAAGGCGCGAACATACATATCGCGCCTTTTACCTAGTTACACACTACAACGCTTGTAGTTGCGGTACTCTGGTAACCAGTAATTTTTCTCAATGGCTGCCCAGATTAGGTCTTCCGGCATCTCCAGCGCAACGCCCTCTTCCATCGCTTTCTTAGCCACAGCAAATGCAATCCGTTTGCTCAAAGGTTCAATTTCAACCAGTGAAGGAAGCAAACTGCCTTTACCTGTATTAGCCCAGGGTGAAGACTCTGCAAGTGTTTCACTGGCAATCATCAGCATAGACTCTGTGATGCGTGAGGCCTTAGCTGCCAATACGCCCAGTCCAATGCCCGGGAAAATGTAGCTGTTGTTACACTGCGGAATCGTAAAGGTTTGACCGTTAAACTCGACAGGCTCAAACGGACTACCTGTTGCGACGATTGCCTGACCTTCAGTCCACTCAATCACATCTTTTGGATGTGCCTCAACCTGACGCGACGGGTTGCTTAGAGGGAAGATAATAGGACGTTCACACCCAGAGTGCATCGCTTTAATAACCTGCTCGGTGAATAAACCAGGCTGACCGGATACGCCGATCAGAATATCTGGCTGAGCGCAGTGCATCACATCAAGTAAAGACGCAAATTCACCACTGAAGTTCCAGTTTTCAAGCGCCGATTTTGATTGAATCAATGCTGCCTGGAAGTCGCGTAATCCTTCCATGCCTTCGGTCAGAAGACCATAACGATCGACCATGAATATCTGGCTACGAGCTTGCTCGTCAGAAATACCTTCGGATACCATTTGTGCAATGATCTGTTCTGCAATACCACAGCCGGCAGAACCCGCTCCAACAAACACCACCTTTTGCTCAGATAACTTTGTACCTTTAACGCGGCAAGCCGCCAACAAAGAGCCAACGGTAACTGAGGCAGTACCTTGTATATCATCGTTGAAACAGCAAATTTCGTCACGATAGCGGCCCAACAAAGGCATTGCATTGGGTTGGGCAAAGTCTTCAAACTGGAGTAAAACGTTTGGCCAGCGACGCTTAACGGCTTTGATAAACAAGTCTAAAAACTCGTCGTATTCGTCCTGAGAAATACGTTTATGACGTGCGCCCATATACATGGGGTCATTCAGTAACTTTTCGTTGTTTGTGCCTACATCGAGCATTACCGGTAAGGTGTATGCTGGGCTGATCCCGCCACATACAGTGTATAATGCAAGCTTACCGATTGGGATACCCATTCCACCGATCCCCTGGTCACCCAGACCCAGAATACGCTCACCGTCGGTCACTACGATAACCTTAACCTTATTTTTGGTCGCGTTACGCAGAATATCGTCAATTTGATGGCGTTCTTCGTAAGAAATGAATAAACCACGTGAGCTGCGGTAAATGTCGGAAAACTTTTCGCATGCATCGCCTACCGTTGGGGTGTAAATGATAGGCATCATTTCTTCCAGGTGATCACGTACAAGACGATAATACAGGGTTTCGTTGTTGTCCTGTATAGCACGCAAATAAATATGCTTGTTAAGGTTGTCGCTGAAACTTGAGAACTGCTGATAACAGCGTTCGACCTGCTCTTCTATGGTTTCAAAACGGGGAGGTACGAGACCCGTGAGGTTAAAGTTCTCTCGTTCGCGCTGACTAAATGCACTGCCCTTATTTAATAGCGGAGTTTCTAAAAGCGTTGGGCCAGAGTATGGAATGTAGAGATAATTGGGATCGGATTGTTTAGTCATATTTACAAGCTGTGACTCGTTAAATTAAGTACAAAGAATTATTATTGCGCAAATGCATTAAAATTCAATGAATTTTAAGCATGTCAGACCAATAAAAAACGGCTCTGTTCAGGCATGGTCAATGCGTAAACAGAGCCGTACATTATACGGTAATTCGATCTTAAGCGCCAAACTTACTCGCTGGATTCTCCCATTGCTGCGCCTTCCCTACGTGGGTCGGCGCCCCCCAATAACAGATCTTCTGTTACTGCGATGGCGTGAATACCCGAATTAAGGTCTCGGACTCTCACAGTATGCCCCTTTGCTTCCAAAAGCGGCTTTAACTTGACCACCTCGGTACCTTTTTCAAGCGTGGTGTATTGGTTGCGGTTTGTCACCTTTGGCAGGTCAATAGCTTGCTGCGGTGACATGCCCCAATCAAGTACGCCAATCACGGTTTGTGCCACATAATTGATGATGCGACTGCCACCCGGTGAGCCAACAACAAGTTTCAATGAGCCATCCTTGTTGAATACCATGACAGGGGACATTGAGCTGCGTGGACGCTTGTTAGCTTCCACTCTGTTCGCAACCCAAAGATCACCAATTTTCGGAGACAACGCGAAGTCGGTCAGTTGGTTGTTTAACAGGTATCCGTTGACCATGACGGTTGAGCCAAAGGCCATTTCAATCGAAGAAGTCATAGAAACCGCATTGCCCTGTGCATCCACTATCGATAAGTGTGTGGTTGATGGCAACTCGTAGCTGTTGTCCTGAGCATAAGCCAGCTTACCCATACTAGGGTCTCCAATGGGAACCTCTTTATTGTCTTTATCCGTGATAAGTGCGGCTCTTTGCTTTAGATAAGCAGGATTCAGCAAACCCTGTGTTGGCACTTCTACAAAGTCAGGATCGGCAATATAATAGTTACGATCAGCAAAAGCCAATCGAGAAGCCTGAGTAAATAAATGGAGGGCTTCTGGGTCGTTTGGCTTATATTGACTAAGCTTCTTACCCTCGAGCAGTTTTAGGATCTGCAAAACGGCAATCCCGCCACTGCTTGGTGGAGCCATTGAGCACACCCGGTAACTGTGGTAGATGGTACAAATGGGAGCACGCTCTTTACTGTGGTAGCTTTTAAGATCAGATAATGACAATACACCCGGCGCAATCGCCGATTTTTGGACTGCGCGCACTATGTCATCGGCATTTTTACCTTCGTAAAACCCTTTCAAGCCAAACTCTGCAATCTCTCGGTATAATCTCGCAAGTTTTGGGTTCTTTAACAAAGTACCGGCTTCCAGAGCTTTTCCTTCAGGATAAAAATATTCTTTGGCTGGGGATAACTTGGTCAACCCCGGGTTAAGCTCTTTTTCCAACAGCATATGAAGTCGTGGAGAAACCAAAAAGCCCTTTTCTGCAAGCTCTATTGCAGGCTTAAACAGATGGCGCCACTTCAATTTACCGTATTTATCATGTGCTTGCTTCATTGCATGTAATACACCCGGTGTGCCTACGGAGCGTCCGCCAACAACGGCTTCTATCCAACGTACGGGTTTACCTTCCTTGTCCAAGAACAATGAAGGTGCAGCTGCTTTAGGTGCTGTTTCTCGACCATCGAATGTAGTCAGGTATTCATTTTCTTTGTCGTAGTGAAGGATAAAGGCCCCTCCCCCGATCCCCGAGGATTGGGGTTCAACAAGCGTTAGCACCAGTTGCGCTGCAATGGCGGCATCAATAGCACTGCCACCCTGTTGTAACATGAGCTGGCCGGCTTTGCTCGCATGCGCATTGGCTGCAACGACCATATACTTTTTGGCCGTCTTCTCTTTTTTTAGCTGCAAACCGGTTGCAGCTTCGGGCTCTCTGACTTCTCTGGTGTTATTGTCTAGGGCTAAAGAAGTGAATGGTATGGCGGCGCCAAGCGCCAGTGCGGCAAGTGATAGGCGATATTTCATAGAGTCTGGAAATTCTTCTGATAGATGATTGGCATCATAAAAGTAAACAGGCACAATATGCAAAAAAATTCTAAGAAATATTATGTTTGATCTCCCTTTAGCGCCTCGTTACCTTTTTCCCCCGCTCGTTTTAATGTTCTTTTGTACCTTACTGATGATCCCATCAATCAGGGAAATACTGGTTTTTAACCGAGAGCTGATTGACCAGGGCCAGCTATGGCGGATCTGGACCAGTCAGTATGTTCATACCAACTGGATGCATTGGTTACTGAACGTAGTTGGCATCGTGTTTATCTGGGTACTCCATGCAGAGTACCGCACTCCTAAAGTTTATGCACTTCACCTGTTGATACTTGGATTGTGGACCGGAATCGGGATCTGGTTATTTTGCCCGGATATTCGTATTTATACTGGACTCAGTGGCCTGTTACACGGCGTTATTGTCTGGGGAGCAGTCAAGGATATAAAAGTGGGCGAAAGAACCGGTATTCTGTTATTTCTCGGTATTGCTGGCAAGCTGGTGTGGGAACAATACGCTGGCCCCAGTGAAGATGTAGGTCAACTCATTTCGTCTCGTGTTGCCATTGAATCACACTTAATTGGTGCCGTCGGAGGGCTGGTACTGGCGATACCTCTGTTGTGGCAGAAAAAGTGAACGTTGTAACAGCGCAGATCGACAGATCTGCGCTGTACATTAACTATAGATTTTCTTTAAACAATTTATAGATGCGGCGGTATTCATCTAACCAGCTCGAGGGCTGCACGAACCCGTGTGGCTCTACAGGATAAATGGCAGTTTCGAAATTCTCTTTCTCGAGTTCAATTAATCTTTGTACCAGACGCACAACATCCTGGAAAAAGACGTTATCATCAATCATAGGTGCATTGATCAACATAGGTTTATTTAGTCCCTCAGCAAAATAGATGGGTGAGCTACGACGATACGCAATAGGGTCATCTGCTGGGCGATTCAAAATATTCGAGGTATAGGGGTCGTTATAATAGGCCCAGTCAGTAACGGGTCTGAGCGCAGCACCCGCCTGGAACAGCTCAGGCCGAGTAAATAAGGCCATGAAAGTCATAAACCCACCATAAGAGCCACCATAGGTACCAACAGAGTTTTTGTCTACGTTGACGTTTTCGACCATCCAGTTAACACCATCTGCTAAATCTTCTATCTCTGGTTTACCCATATGGCGGTAAATAGCTGTACGCCAGTCTCGACCGTACCCTTTTGAAGCTCGGTAGTCCATATCCATCACGACGTAGCCTTCGCTGGCAAGCAAGGAGTGGAACATAAATTCACGAAAATACACAGACCAGCCCATATGTGAATTTTGTAGGTAGCCGGCGCCATGGTTAAAGATCACGGCTTTGCGTGTTTTGCCCTGCTCCCCTTCCTGATAGTCAGCAGGATAGTATACCTTGGCATAAATCGGTTGCTCGGTATTGCTCGATGGCACAGCCACCACTTTTGGTGCTATCAGTTTTTTATTCAGAAATTCCTGAGACACAGTATGGGTGATTTGTTTTGGCGTGCTGCCTGGTTTAGCATCAGCGATAAATAATTCAGGCGGCATGACAATTTTTGAATGCGTCAGTAGCAGTTTGCTTTCATCAGGGCTCAACACATAATCTGTCATACCATCAAGGTTTGTCAGCGTTTCAACTTCACCTGATTGCAGCGCAACTCGGTAAATTTCATAGATACCAGGGTGCTTGATGTTTGCCTTAAAGTAGATGGACTTGTTATCTTTTGTCGGCGTTAGCTCTGACACCTCAAACTTTCCTGAAGTCAGTTGCTTCGCCTCGCCGTTCAGGGCTTTGGTATACAAATGGCTGTAGCCTGATTCTTCAGAGAGGTAATACAGGGTATCTTGGTTGTTGAGCCAGCCAAAATCATTGTGCGTGTAGTTTACCCAGGCTTCATCGTGCAAACGATGCTGAGAAACCAGTTTGTTGCTATTAAAGTCAACACTTGCTATCCAGCGGTCTTTATTGTCCCAGGACTCTAACATGACAGCTACTTCAGAGCCCTGTGTATTCCATTGAATTGCAGACTGGTCCCATGCCCAGTCAAGCATCAGTGTAATATGGCGGGGGGCTTTTTTACTGGTATACGTTTTACCAATTGCCTGAGCATTTTCTTTCCTGACTTGTGCCAATACATCCTCATCGAAGCCCGGCAACGTGTTATAAGGCAGCATGCTTTGCTGCTGGCTATTGAGATCGATATAGACAAGGCTGTGCTCGACAGGTTTGTTATCTGCTACGCGGCTGCGTGCTTTAACCGGGTCAATATTACCATCCTGTGACACATAGTTAGGCATGATGTCCTGTTCACTGCGCTCAGGAACGTCTTTGGTTATTGCGACGAGCAGTTTATCCCCCGCGGGAGATAAACTGGCTTCAACAATACGCTGGCCTTTACCCAGATAAAATTGGTTATTGTCGAGAGTGGCGTTTTGCTCGACCAGCGCTTCTTGGCGGCTCTGCGCATCTTTTGCGTTTTTATGCTGCAGCGCCACATAGTCAATTAATTTGTGCTGTTCCTGAGCGATATAAGTTTTTGGCTCAGCAACGCCTTCAGGTGCATCGCTAAGCACCAGCTTAGCCAACTCGGTCGTAAGTCCGGATTCCAAATCAATGGCATAAAAGGCATTACCTGCAAAATAGGAAAGATTGCCCGATGTGAGAAATTGCAATTGCTTTGCCGTTTGACTGGAGCGTGTTAACTGACGAACCGAATTGGAAGCAACGTCTTTGACAAACACATTGCCCGCAAAGGTGTAGGCTTGTCGTTTGCCATCTTGTGAATATACCGCGTTTACAGCACCAATTTGGTGCTTGTCAGATAACGCGACTTGTTCAAGCCCGTGCTGACCATATTTGAAAGTATCTCTTAGCTCACTACCCGCTTGTTTTTGTTTAAACAAAACGGATTGACTGTCGGTACTCCAAAACCCCTTCTCAGGTTTTCGACCTAGCCAGTCAGGATGAGCCATAGCCTGCTCTAGCGTAATCGATTCAGACCCAGTGGCCGCTTTGGACGTAATCACTTTTGCGGGTTGGGTTTCGTATGAGGTCGATTTGTTATGACTTGATTGGGTGACCTGACATCCGGCGAGGAACAGCGCTGATGCCACGGCAAGAGAAGTAAGAGATTGTTTCATTATATGAATTGTCTAAGGTTGTTATTGTGGGCTAATTTAAGCAGAAGAATACGGATAATTCGAACAATTTAAGATAAATGACCTAATAGAACGATTATTGCAAAAAAAAGGCCAGTAAAGATACTGGCCAAATACTCTCTGCGCTCACATAGTCGTTGATGGACAACGAGTATGAAATGAGGCCTATCCACGCCTCATAAAAGTAGACCCGACGCTTGCGTAATAAGTTCCAAAAAAATTCATTTATTTTATTTTTTTTGTAAAGCATTGATGTCTATGTGGAGCACCCGTTCAGTTCACTGTCTTATAATGAGATCAGGCCATCGAGGATCAGGAGTAACATCACGCCACTGACGATAAACCAAAGCACAGAGGCCATAGCAAAAGGTCGCCAACCACTTTGACGTAACATTGTCATTGAGACACCACTGCCTATCAAAAACAAGCTCGCAACCAGAACTGACTTTGCGCCGCTATAAAGTACAGACCATACAGGCTGGTAATCAGGCAACCAGGTATTGATCATTGCCGCAGCGATAAAGCCAACTATAAATAGAGGGATACTCGCCTTTTCGGAAGAGCGCCAAAATACGCCGGCAATAGCAGCATAAGGGACGATCCACATAGCCCTGGTTAACTTAATGGTCGTAGCCATTGTGAGCGCAACCGGGCCATATACTGCGGCGGCCGCCACAACACTGCTGGTATCATGAATTGCCAGTGCACTCCATAATGCGAATTGACTTTCTGACAGAGAAAAGTAGTGCCCAAGCCAAGGGAAGATAAGCAAACCAAGTGCGTTTAGGGCGAAGATTACACTTAATGAAATGGCGATCTCTTCTTGTTTTGCTTTGATAACGGGCGCCATAGCGGCAATAGCGCTGCCACCACAGATAGCCGTGCCAAATGAGATGAGAGTGCCCGTATTACGGTTTAGCCGGAATACCTGGCTCAGTATTTCACCCAAGCCAATCGTCGCTGTAATACTGATAATAGTTAATACTACAGAGCTACGACCTACACTCAAAACCTCCTCAATATTAACGTTAAACCCCAAACCAATGACAGCCAACTTTAATAACCATTTTGAGCCAGAGTTGGATAAATCAGGACAAGGGTTGCCCAGTAATAGCGCAAACCCCAGGCCAATGAACAGTGCCAAAGAGGCGCTGGCAAATGGAGATAACGCAAACAAGAAAGCAAACAGAAATAAGGCTCGGTGTAAACCAGATCGTTCTAATATCATGTTATTACTCCCCAGCAGTCATCAGTTAAAAAACGCCGGGTAAACCCGGCGTGATGATTGCCCTAATTGAGGATCAGGGCATGACTTGTCTGAGCAATGCCGGGGTAATCGACTTCGGGGAGTATCTCAGCAAGCTCAGCCAGCCGCTCGCCCAGTTGATGCAGGCTATTAGCAGAGACATTAATGTGCCCCATCTTTCTGCCCGGCTTTGCCGTTTTGCCATACCAGTGACTCGTAACGCCTGTTACACTCAACACTTCTGCCGGTATACCATCCTGGCCTAACACGTTAATCATGGCAGTCGGTCTTAGCAGGCTAGTATCACCCGTGGGTAAGCCTGTCACTGCACGTATGTGGTTCTCAAACTGGCTGACGTGACAGCCTTGCTGAGTCCAGTGGCCAGAATTGTGCACGCGCGGTGCAATTTCATTGACCAGCAAAGTACCGTTGACATCAAAAAACTCTATTGCCAACACGCCAACATAATTGAGCTCATTGGCAATGGCCGCAAAAGCGGTTTCTGCCTGTGACTGGATTGCAGACTTTTCTTTGCCAGCAACAGACAACGTCAGTACGCCGTTGGTATGCTGATTCTCAGTCAATGGATAAATACGGCATTGACCGTTATGGTCTCTGACACCAATAATAGATACTTCACGATCAAATGGGATCATTTGCTCGGCAATAATCGCATGCGGTGCAGTGTCTGTGCCCGCGGCAAGAAACTCAGACATTTCCTGCCAAATCGCCTCTACTTCGTTATCGTGTTTGACACGCCATTGACCCTTACCGTCATATCCTGCCTGACAGGTTTTGACGACAAGCGGCTTACCTAATTCTTCGATGGACGCCAGAAAATGGGCTTTTTCAGTGATCAACGCATAGGGAGCACAGGCCACTTCTGCTTTTTCCAGCAGCGCTTTTTCTTTAGCACGATCACCACCCGTCAGTATGGCTTCTGCACCAGGGTAAAACTTCCCTGTTTTTTGACATACTGACAGTACATCTGCAGGGATATGTTCAAACTCAGCAGTAATAGCGTCCACATCTGCAATGGCTTGCTCCAGACTGGCACTATGTGCTTCGAAAGTTACTGGATTTATGACTTGCTGGGTCGCCACATCGTAGGCTGAAACCTGAATATCTAAGTGCGTGGCAGACAAGCTCATCATGCGAGCTAACTGGCCTGCGCCTAATACTAATACTTTCATTACTACTCTGCTGGGTTAGGGTTTGCCAGAACGGTGTCGGTTTGTGTTTTACGGAACGCTTCGACCTTCTCGAAAATTTCAGGCTGCTGACAGCCGAGAATTTGTGCAGCAAGCAAACCAGCATTGGCCGCACCAGCATCACCGATAGCAAGAGTACCTACCGCAACCCCTTTCGGCATCTGGCAGATAGACAATAAAGAATCTACGCCATTGAGAGTTTTGGACTTAACAGGCACACCTAATACTGGCAGGCTGGTAAATGCAGCAGCCATGCCTGGTAAATGGGCTGCACCGCCAGCACCAGCAATGATGACTTTAATGCCACGTTCTGCCGCTGAGGAAGCATATTCTGCCAACAAATGAGGAGTGCGGTGTGCAGAAACAACTTTAGTTTCGTAATCAATACCGAATTTATCCAACATTTCCGCTGCATGTTGCATTGTAGGCCAATCGGACTTCGAGCCCATGATGATGCCAACCGTCATAATTATTCCTCAGTTAAAATTGAACGATTTAGGCGCAGTTTTTTGGGGTGTGCGCCAACTTCAGGCGTATTATACCCAAGTGGCGCTTCAAAGCGAATCGACATTTCCGTACCGCCGTGTTTTCAGCCCGGCTGGATACTCTCCTTTATTGTCGCTTCAGTATTACTTTTAGCTTTTCTCCAGTGATGAAAAAAAGCCTCGGGTCCTAAAATCAAAAAGAGTATAGCCAACCCGCCAGGCACCAGTACTACTTTGAGCGCAGGACCCAAGACGTAGCTGTAGAACGTAATGAATGGAATAAACAATACATAACCTATCAATCGCTGCAACATAAAGCCTCCTTAACATAATTGAGCGCGCTCACAATTATAAGTGAGCGCGCTCAATTATCAAGAATTATAATGAGAATTAAGAAGCCATTACTGACTTGTTGTTTTTTACGCAACCTTAAACGGCGTGGTATGTAGTGTGTTAAGGTACCCTGTAACCGTGATATAATAGCGAAAAGTTTTTAGCTTAAGCACCAATGAAAAAGAGAGAAAAAACAAGGCAGTTGATATTAGACAACAGTTGGCAGCTGTTTATAGTACAAGGTTATAAAGATACCTCAACCCGACAAATAGCCACCGCTGCAGGCGTTGCCACAGGAACTGTATTTAGTCACTTCCCTAATAAAATTGATATTCTTAAAACGGCCATGCATCAGCAAATTGACAGCGTGATAGCTTTGGCTCAAAAGACGGATCAGCATCATACTGCAAGGCTTAAGCTCAGACACTACGCCAGTTATTTATTTGCTTTTTATTTGCAACACAGAGAATTTAGCAAGGCTTTACTGGGAGATCTGCTTTGGCATCAGTCGTATTTTGCAGCGCAACTTGATGCTTTCAAACATCTGCTTTTTGCCGAACAGGAATACGATGAAACGAAGGCAACAGTGATGATGGATTGTTACTTTATGACCCTTATACAGGGGTTATCAGACCCCTCTT
Source organism: Pseudoalteromonas rubra (assembly GCF_005887095.1). GTDB lineage: Bacteria > Pseudomonadota > Gammaproteobacteria > Enterobacterales > Alteromonadaceae > Pseudoalteromonas > Pseudoalteromonas rubra_E. Next base: position 113,818 of record NZ_PNCI01000007.1, read on the forward strand.
CTTGTGAAGACTCTATGCTACGAACTCTTACTAATAAGCTGACATTATTGTATTAAACTCACAGTATGATGTGTTCTTAGTTAGGTATTTAAAAGGCAGAGCCTCTAACTCTGCCAAGACCAGCCCTATCTTCGTGCGCTAAACAGTATGTCTAATCGAAATACCTGAAGTTGCCTTAGACTCCTTTAAATACCAGATACTACCCGGTTCATTTTGCAAGGCTCGGCGCGCAACATGTTTAGACAGCAACCAAAAGAATACGCCAAACAGCAACGATATCACCTCCACCATAAGCGCTTCAAAGCTTTTGGGTGTCCAAAGTTCGGTGGCCGGAATTACCGCGGCGAGAAGTGATGTCGCTGGCACGATAACACACAACAATGCCAGGAGTTTAAGTCCGTGAATTGCCGTTCGCGCTGGGCCGTAAACAAATGCAGCTCCCAAAACACTAAAAAAGCTCGCATAGTAAACGAACAAATAAGCATGATTTATGTTCACGGACGTCAAAGTTAGCCACTTATTGCTTGCAAATACAGCAGCAATGCCCATTAGCGCTCCAAGACTGACACCGACTGTAAGTGCCCCCATGATCTGATAAGATCGTTGCTGCTGGGTTCCTTTTCTACGCCTTTTTTCAAGCCACAGAATATTCCCAGAATAAAATAAACCAGCGCCGGCCAGGCCCATCAGAAAATAAGCCCAACGGCCTAACTCTCCACCATAACTACCAAAATGCAGACTAAAAAACGCCGACACGAGTTTCGCCCATATGTTTTGATCCGGATGTGCAGCACTGGATGAGGCAATTTTGAACGTGTAAGGATTTATAAATACGTAGTCATTCAACGCACCGCGCATAAGCTGCTCTTCATTTACTACACCTACGCTGGCTGATGCGGCTGGTTTGGTCAGATTTGCATACCTGATATACGAAACAGTATAACCCGGTGCATGTGCCTCTACGTGCGCAACTAGTTCTGATACCTTTGGTAGATCTGTTAATTGCCGTTCAATTTTTTGCTGCTGCGGCGCTGGAAACATCGGCTTATCACCATAAAGTTGCGACAAGCCACCATAAAATACATCATGATACGCAAAAACGGTCACGGTAATAGCGATAACAATGTGAAAGGGTAAACTCGCAATACCCAGCAAATTATGGCCATCCAGCCAAAAACGCTTTCTTTCCCCATCCTGGCGCAGTGCCTGAAAACGCTTAGCCAGGGTTGGGAGCAGAAATATCACCCCAGAAACCAACGCAATAAAATATGCAAATGCAGCAACGCCGAGAACAAAAACCCCCGCCTGATGGTGATCAATTTCACCAATAATACCCGCAGTGCGATGTAACATATCCAGCATAGCCGAAAGCGTATTGACAGGTACCAGTTGGGTAACCAACTCACCGTCACCGTTTAATGTTCCGTGCCACTTGACCTCATCAAGGGCAAGTCCTCTTCCATTGCCCTGCTCGTACCAACTTACAGGCGATAGCGACTTGTCAAAATGCAGGGTTACGCTGTCAGCGGCTTTGGGGTACTCCATTAGCACTTTTTGTAGCAATTCATCATAGCGCTCGGTTGCTATTGCAGGCATATGTTTTTCCGGAGACGTCGCCCATCGGTCGATCTCCGGAGCAAACATTACCAATGCACCAGCAAAGAAGCCGATGAATAGTAGTAAACTGGTCGTTATACCAGTCCAGGTGTGTAGTGTTTGATAGGTGCGCAAAACATCTGCTCTCACTTTCATAGCACACTCCTTAAACCTGCTTGTAGCGCAAAGCACACCGCAGTTGCCAGTAATAGACAGCCCCAGGCCTGCTTCCCCGTTTTGAACAAAAAAGTCATGCTGAGTATCAATAGCCAGACAGGCGCAATGAGCCACATATTAAACTGAGTTTTCCATAATAGCTCTGAACTTGTGAGCGTCCCCTTGAGACCATCCGGGCCAAACCATACGACCAGGCCAACAAACGCAAAACTCAGCAATCCCCCGGCTAGAATGCCAGCCAGAGATTTGCTCAACCAATGTGGTTGAATACGTGTCTCGCTGTTCATGACTTCCCCCTTTTGTTACTCATTAATAACGCAACAAAAGGAGCAATCATTAGCCCCAGCATGACCACGATAATACTTTGGAAAATCACTGAAGGCCCTTTCATTTGTGAGAAGATAAAGCCATATGCACAGAGCAGTGTCAGGTAAGACGCCACTCGGAAGCCGTCACTTAGCTTATTAGGCAGTAGTTGCTGGTTTTTATTGCTGAGGTAAAATAACAAGGTACCTGCAATCAAGAGCAGTACCTGAAATGAATTGAGCACTATCCCTCCCTGTATTTATTTTTACAATAACCCGCGCATTATACACAAACAGAATTGATAATCACTATTATTTACCTTGGCAAAATAAACTAATCGCTACGCTCGGCCTTTTTGTTTTTATACAGTCCATGAGCACAGATCAGGTGGTAGCCACGGCCAAACAAAACCAGGCAAATCGCACCAGTCAATACTGGGAATAGCAAAAATGTCCAGCCCTGACCGGTGAGCATAATAAATAATGGATTTGCACCTGCTGGCGGGTGCACCGTTTTCGTATACATCATTAGCATTACTGCTAATCCTGTTGCAGTCCCCAGCGAGAATGCATTTAGTGGGGCAAGTTCAACAAAAGCGACTCCCACCAGTGCAGTAATACAGTGACCTGCAATCACATTGCGCGCTTGGGCCAGTGGACTTTCGGGCAAGACAAAGATCAGCACGCAAGACGCGCCAAAGGCTGCCATTAAAAGCCAGTACTCTTGCTCATGCTGCCCAACCAGAGCCAGAGCAGTAATTGCCAGCATAGAACCTAGCCCAGCAGAAAAATAGACAATCCAGTTTAACACAACACCTCCTTAAGTAGACCAATCGTTCTACTAGACATGGTAGACAGATTTGTCTACCCGTGTCAAGATAGACACAAATAATGGGAGGCTGATATGTCAGATAAACGAGAGTTGTTATTAAGCAAAGCGCTGGAGCTGTTCTATCAAAAAGGGGTATGTGCCGTGGGAATCAACGAGCTCATCTCGTACAGTGGCGTCGCTAAGAAAACCCTTTATCATCATTTTAGTTCCAAAGACGATCTGGTACTTGCCGCATTGTCACTCCGGGGTCAAAAATATTTGCAGTGGCTCAGAGGTAAGTTGTCTGGCGCTGAAAGTAATGCAGCACTCATCGAGCTACTGTTTCATGCATTAAGTGACTGGTTTCACGATCGTGCACCTGAGCTTGGTCCATTCAGAGGGTGCTTTTTCATTAACACCGCCAGTGAATCAGCGACACTGAACGCACAAATCATGGATAGCTGTGCCAGACATAAAACAGCGGTGAGACACCTGATCACACAAAGCTTGCCCCGGCCGGATGACAGGTTGGTTGATGTCTTGTGTTTACTCAAAGAAGGAGCGACGGTGTCAGCCTTTGTCCAGGGTGACAAGCAGGCTGCTTCTCGTTGTATCGACATTGCACTAGCGTACGACGCTCAGTCAGCATTCGGGGTGTAATCTGGTGAAATTTAACCCTCATGCACAATGCACTATAATGCCCGTATTAATACTCACTGCATGCTGTGGTCAGACAAACCATGCAACAAGATAACTACCTTAAACATGGCGCCCTGACACTCAGTGTCTCGGTTATAATTGGCTTTATCGTTGATTATGCATTTAACCTCAGCCTGAGTCGCAATCTCAGCGCTCATGAATACGGCGACTATAAAGTCGCCTACGCTTATGCCACAATTTGCGGCGTATTGGTACTTTTAGGAGGAGATCGCGTCGCCCCAAAGGTTTTGGCTAAACCATTGGCGGACAATGCAACCAGTCAGGTCGGCGGGTTCGTCCTGTTCTTCACTAAAATTGCAGTCGGCTTGTCTTTGGTACTTTTTATCTGTACTTATTTAAGTGGCTATTGGCACTTAGGTAGCTGGTCGCTGGAAGAGCATCATGCATTACTGTGGATATCTGCTGCCATACCACTTATTGCCATCGGTGCAATATTGAGTCGTGTATTGCAAAGCGCAAAGATGCTGGTTTATGCCAACTTGCCCTGGCGAATTGGCCTGCCGCTTGGCAAAACAATCGCCGTCATTACACTGGCTGCTTTGCTGGAACAAGTGCACCTTTGGCAGGTAATTGCCGCAGGTATTGGGCTGTTGCTTATAATAACTTTCTGGCAATTAAGTGTTTTACGAAAACAAAATCTAATGTCTTTCACTCCTTTAACACCCGTCAATGATGGTACAAAACTCCTGAAGACGTCCGTTCCCATGATGCTCGCCATGTTAGTCACAATCGCGATTTCTCAGTTAGACCTTTATATGCTGGAGCTACTGGCTTTGGAACATGAAGTTGGTCACTATGCCGGTGCAGTGACAACAGCTCATATGCTTCCAGTCGCTCAGGTAAGCATCATAGCTTTATTTGTCCCCTTGCTCGGCCAGGCCTTAGAGAAAGGCGAAGAACATGCCGAGCATGTGCTTTGGCAAGCTCAGCGCGTCATGGTTGTGATCGTTGTATTACTCTCCATTGTTTTGATGGTATCTGGTTCGCACCTTTTACAATTGTTTGGTGAAGACTTTTTTACGGCGAATGGGGCACTGAGGTACTTGATACTAGGCTCTTGCTTCTGGGCGGTGACAGCATTTATCTCAACCTGGCTTCAATACACAGGCAAAGGAAAGTATGTCGTATTTATTGGGCTTTTAACATTAGTTACCGACGCGATATTGAATTGGCTACTTATTCCGGATCATGGCATTACTGGCGCAGCGATTTCCACCTGTGCGGCATTGTTCCTGGCTTCTCTACTTACCTGGATAACCTTCTTAACATATAGAAAACCGCGTCATGCTGGTGGGAAAGTAACGACATCACAATCGGAAAGACAGAGAAACACTATTCCCAATAATAACCTGTTAAAATAATTGACACATTCATTAGCGTTTTGTAATTTAGAGCCGTGCTAGTTTGCACCATCATAAAAATAAGAATAATAAGGAAAATTATGAAACAAAGAGTAAAACAAAGTGGTTTGTTTATTCTGATGCTGTGCCTGGGTTTAAGTTTAGGCGTAGCACTTAAACATGCTTATACCAAACTATCTTTTCACACCGAGGAAGTTACACAAGGCTCCACAGTGCTTCATTTGGCCCAACCAGAGCCGCACCAAACACCTCACTTTAATTTTCGCATCGGCTTTTCTTCAAATTTGCGCTTATCTTAATTCAGATAATGCGCATCGGTAAGCCACTCAAATAGCGCCCGGAAATACCGCTATCACAGGCAGCCCTGTCTTAAAGCTTTATCCGGTCGCTCCCCCTTCACAGTGCTCCCTGCGAATACCTGATTTGTAGACGCCCTGTCATTGTTGCGCTATCTTAAAAAGTATTACAGGGTATGCTCAACAATGGGAGATAAATTGCAATACACCTTATTCGTGCTTCTCTGCACTTTGTATATCATGCCCGCAAAAGCAACACCTCAGATCACCTTAAGGTCTTCAGCTGATATTCTAAGAGAGGCCGAAGACTATATCATTGTTGAACCCTCTCATTCTTATCGGCTACTCAGGCAAGTTACAACTATCACTAACCTCTCGCCATCACAACAGATCCGCTGGCATTTAATCAAGGTACGCTCAGCGATAGCCACGAATAATTTTGGCGATATAGAAGCGGAGCTCGTTGCACTGTTGAAGCTTCAGCATCATGAATATTTCCAAAAGCGTCTTGCAAGCATATTAAGCGCAATGGGTATAGCGTTGAGGCGTCTTGGATACTTTTCTCAGGCCAAATCTTTGTATACCTGTGCACTAGAGCTTGATGTGCCGGACAAGAAGCGAATGGCTTTGCTCATTAACCTGGCTGTACTCTCTCGTCATATGAATGATTATCCACTGGCTAAAAACTCTTATCACGAGGCCCGAGACATAGCGCTTAGGCTTCATCATGAACGTGCCCTTGCAAACGTGAACAACAATCTTGGCACCTTAGCTTTAGACGAAGGTGATATCGAGTTAGCAGAAAAATACTATCGACAGGCACTTATCGGCTACCAGTCCAGTGATAAGCGCAGCGGTAACATTACCGCTGGCACTAATTTATTGCTCATTTTTGCAATTCAGGGTCATACACTCAACTTCCAGCGTCTGATAAGCCCAATTTCAGCTTTAATCGACGCTTACCCTGACGAATCAAAAAAAGCCCTGCTGCTGTGGTTAGTCAATGCAAACGAAACAAACTTGGGCAAGCCCCTGTCTCAAAGTACAAAAGACGAGTTGATATTAGCATTTGACCGCCTTGAAAGCGTCAAGCTGCAAGTCTTAATAAAACACTATCTCGCACCCAAAGTACAAGTAGATGTAACCCCGAGTAAAAGCCCAGCCCAGCTCGTTAGGCCCACACCAGCTTGGTTAAAGGCAAATCAGTTTTGTATTAAGCCCTGAGTTGCTGCGATTATTCAGCGAAATCCTGAGTTTCGAGATAGAGTGTTTTGACAAATTTATATGGCATCGGAACTTGTTCATTCAGAGGCAAACTTGCCCCGCTATCTATCAGAACCGGAGCTGATTTTCGGTGGTGACACTTAACCTGAACCACTTGATCAAAGCTGGATAAATGGCCAATTCTATGAATAAATAAACAATGTTCCTGAGTAATGGGTCTGACATAGAAGTGTCCATTAGTAGCAGGCGCTACAGGCTCATCTAAGATGACTTTTCCCACCTCGAATGTCACATTTGTTCCTAATAAATTTCCACCACGCTCAAAATGACCTTGATATACACTGCCAGAAAGAACCGATATTTCGCCATGGCGCAATTTATCAAGTTCAAAAGGCGTTGGCGAAAAGGTAACCAATACTTGAGACTTAAAAAGCCTGTCAAGAATAGCGGCCAGTGCGGGCGTTGGTTTGATCTCAAATAAAAACTGTCTCGCATGCATTCCTCTGGGCATAGGTAGATGTGACGCAATGACCTTGCTGTCTACTTGCATCATCACCAAACCGTGAACGCCGAATGTGCTATGTTCCTGATGTGCCAGCAAAACCGGACTTATAAACAACAAAAACCACCTAATCATTAAATACTCCTCAAATATGACATCGAAGTTGATCAATTTAAGGTATATTTAGTTCCATATCATCGACCAATAGAAGTTATTAGTTCCAACATGGAAATTATAGAGTTAAAGAGATTTGTCGCTATAGCAAATACACAAAATCTACAGTTAGCTGCCGTTGAATTAAACACAACGCCCGGCGCGCTCTCTAAATCATTAAAAAAGCTAGAGTCATCATTAGGTGTCTTGTTGTTCGACCGAGTTGGGAAGCAGCTTGTGCTAAATGAAAATGGCACAGGCTTACTTCCTGAAGCGATTAAGATTCTTGATATCGCACGCAATGTACAAACTGAACTGGCGCCGACGAACTCAGTATTCACATGTCGAATCTCCGCGCCTGCAATCCTTCAATATCGCTGGATTGGCCTCTTCGGTGCCACTAGCTGTGGGATAAGAATTGAGTATGAGACCGACTTCGAAATGGAGGCACTCAATAAGGTCAAACAGGGCCTGGTCGATGTAGCACTCGCAACCAGCCTGGTCCGGCCCCACCTGAATGAAGATCTCGAAGCGATGCCAATTGGAGCGTTAACCCTCGACCTGGCAGTTGGCAAAACTCATCCGCTTGCATGCAAATATAGCGTAACTCCCTTAGAATTATCGAGTTACCCCTTCGCGGTGCCTAATACGTCACCGTTTTGTGGTGAATTTCGCGGGTCAAGTTGTGATGGCTGGTATGATGATACGATGAACAGACAAATAAAATGGATAGTCAATGATTACGCCGCGCTATGCGAGTTAGTCAAAAATGGACTTGCAGTCGCCTACCTGCCCGATTATATGATCTCAGCCTGGCAACTACATAAATTAACGCTTCAGTGTGATAAAAAAAGCCATACTGAGCAAGTATGCGCTATATATCGACGGAATGCTCCATCTTGGATAAAATCTTTGGTTGAAGAAATGCGATTAGATAGTCCTAAGTAGGTGTATCGGTTTATCTGTGCGTGCTTCTGTAACTGAATATATGAAACCGCGGACGCATCAATTTTTACAGCTTATTACTTGATACCCAAGAACAATACTGTTATTTTTCAATTGCATTGTATCTATAAAAGGAAATTGAAAATGAAAATCAAATTAAAAGCAAAAAAAATGAAACAGCTTTCAAAGTCATCACAGTCTCTTAATGCGGCGGCAACACCTCAGGTGGCAGGCGGAACCGCAAATTGTGCATCAGATGGTATCACCTGTGACTCTCAGTTTTGCTATTCTCGCGAAGCTTACACGGTATGTAACGACCTGCTGCACTAATAGCTCAATGAACACGAGTTAAAAGGAAAAAGCCAGCATTATGCTGGCTTTTATGGTTACAGAGACTGCAAGTAAAATCTGGCTATCATTCAGCACACAATATACTTTAAGCTGTAATTATCTGACATAGATATAGGTAACCTGGCTATGTGCGTAGCCATTAACGTTTGTCTGTTTGTACATAGCGCTATTAAAGTTATAGATATTTGCGTAGTTAAGCATAGTGTAATCTTGGCCACCACCAGAGCAGCCTGAAGATTCGTGCCAGAATAAACGGAATCTGGCTTCACCAGTTCGATCTGTATTTTGGCCAAGCGTATCTTGAAGAGGAATACAGTTTGCCGTATTTAACACGCTGATATCTGCTATGGCGTAATTATTGATAGCCGGCATCACCATGTACATTTCCTGCATGCTATTTTTATAGTTTACCCACTGGGCGTCTGTCAGGTGGTAGTTTGCATCGAAACTTGTGATATTTTGTGTTTCTTCAAACCATCCATCCAACATGGTGTTACTATTTGCATAATCGTAACCAACCACTCGGCGTAAACCGACCAGTGTCCAGCCTCCGCCATGTTCATCCATATTACAATAAGTGGTAAACTCTGGCATTGCGCCGTTACCGTCCTGATCTAGGACATAAAAGCCAGTTGGAGTCTGCGGCTCATTCTGTAACAACTCGTTACAGCTTGTATAGTAAGGGCTAGGTAAAACAACAGCATCTTTATTTGCACGAATACTCACTGTATCAGATCCATGAGAAGTGATATCTTGGGCAAACAAGTGACCGTCAATTGTGAGTACGTTGGCGATTTCTTCAATATGTGTCAGTTCTGTGTCTTTGGATTGCTCTTCCAATAATGTCAGCTCGTGCTGCTTAAATACAGTACCAGTATGGTCAACGACAACCTGATCTACGCTGTATTCTTCGCCTGAATCAAGCCTTCCCTCTTTATTAGGCGCGTAAATAGCCAAATACGCAACTGTCTGTTGCGTAGTAACGCGACCCGAAACTGGTAACTCTTGATATTGCACGTAGGCACTAAAGCCAAGCTGATTGACGTTACTCGCACGAGTAACATAAGAAGACTGGTTAGTGTCGCTCTGACCACTCAGAAATAAATAAGGCATCTGTGGCATTTGCTGTAAAAAGCGAAACTCTTTATCTGCTGTATCAAGCACAATACTACCCACTTCCCACACTGAGCCGTCGGCCATTTCATGGCGACCTTTCTCTAAAGTGAGTGTAGACACAGTTTCGCCTTGGTGGTTACCATCTTGATAATCCCACTCAGCAAATCGTACCGATACTGACCCATCACCATTGTCAGAAACCAATACGTTGCCGGGCTCAGCATCGTTTAAGCTTGCTACACCAGTAATCAGCACCTGTTGTGCAGTTTTAGCTATCGCTATACTCTGGTCTGTCACAGTATGTTCGCCAAGGTTAAATGCCTGTGCAGAAGCACCAGCCAGGATACAGCACGTAAGAAGTGTTTTATTAAACATATAAAAGTCCTTTGTATGTAATAATCAAGTAAAACATTTTCCCTTATGGGAATTTTTTTGTTAAAAATGAACTATTGGCTAAATTTAAGCATATATTATCCACTAAAACCTTGACTTAATTCAATCCTATTTCATTTACCCAAAGTGAAATGATAAGTATTTATTACTATATAGAACAGGCAATACTCATTAATAGACAACAGTATTGCTCGTGTTCGAAAAACAAAAAAGCCAGCATTATGCTGGCTCTTTTGTTTTAGTTAGCTCAATTCACTAAGCTGATTTAGCTCGCTGCGCTTCTTTCTTTGCTTGCTTTTGCTCTTTGCGGGCACGCAACGTTTCTTGCGCTTCATGACCAATGTGCCCCTCGCCGCGTTGTTTCGCTAACTTAATTTGCTTTTGACGCTCAGCAAAACGGGCTTTTTGCTCTTCAGTCACGCTCTCGTAACAGTGGTGACATGACACCCCTTCCATGTATTCAGGACGCTGCATTTCTTCTTCTGTAATTGGCATACGACAAGCGTGGCACTGCTCGTAAGAACCCTTGTTCAGGTCGTGATCAACGGCAACGCGGTTGTCGAATACAAAGCACTCGCCTTCCCACATGGTCTCTTCTTTTGGCACATCTTCCAGGTACTTAAGAATACCGCCTTCCAGATGATAGACTTCTTCAAAGCCCTGCTCTTTCATATATGCCGTTGATTTTTCACAGCGAATACCACCGGTACAGAACATGGCCACTTTCTTGTGTTTTGCCGGGTCGAGGTTTTTCTCGGCCCACGCCGGGAACTCACGGAAAGTTTTAGTATTTGGGTCAATGGCGTTTTTGAATGTGCCAATCTCGATTTCATAATCGTTACGGGTATCAACCAGTACCACGTCTGGGTCAGAAATCAGTGCATTCCAGTCCTGTGGCTTAACATAAGTGCCCACCACTTCTTTAGGATCGATGCCCTGAACGCCCATGGTGACGATTTCTTTTTTCAGTTTAACCTTAGTGCGGTAAAACGGGCAGGTTTCGTCGTATGACTCTTTATATACAATGTTGTCCAGGCCTGGCTGCTTGTCCAGCCACGCTAGCAAGGCGTCAATGCCTTCACGTTTACCCGCAACCGTGCCATTGATCCCTTCTTCTGCCAACAATAAAGTACCGCGCACTTCATTGGCTTCCATCACATCTAGCAAAGGCTGACGGATCGCTTGATAATTCGGCAAAGACACAAACTTGTACATTGCACATACAACAAAATGGTTATTCATAACTTTCTCTTCGATAAGCTTTAAAACAGCCTACACTTAAGCACGACGTGTAAGCACATAACCGGATCGTAAATCCGGCGCCAGGCGCGATATTTTACGGATTTTAAGGATAATTGCAAAACCGTTTGAGCGCGCCCGTTACAGAACTGACATTAAGCACTGTAAAGTTATGGTTCTTGGGAGAGTTAGTTTGTTATAATGCTGCGTTTTAGAAAATAATTACTGGAGAAGAGTACCTTGAGATTTTCCGAACTGGGTCTTGACCTGCGCTTTGAAAAACAATTAGAACACCAGGGGATCACCACTCCTACCGAGATCCAGGCCCAGGCCATCCCAACCGCCCTTGCCGGGCACGATACCTTTGCACAGTCAAAAACCGGCTCAGGAAAAACTCTGGCATTTTTGCTCCCAGCTGTTCAGCGCGTGATGAAACAAAAAGCGCTTAGCAAGCGAGATCCTCGTGTGTTGATCGTTGCACCAACGCGAGAACTGGCGACTCAGGTGTTTAACCAGTGCCGGTTACTCATTGCCGGCACCGCTATGTCGTGCACCAAAGTACTCGGCGGTGAGAACTTTAATGATCAGGTTAAAGCGCTTCGCAAAGACCCCCACTTTGTGATTGGTACACCGGGCCGGATCACGGACCATATAGAACAACGTAGCTTGCAGCTTCATGGCCTTGAGCTACTGATCTTCGACGAAGCCGACCGTATGCTGGACCTGGGCTTTGAAAAGCAACTGTCGACCATTAACCAGGCGGCCGATCACCGACTTCGTCAGACCTTACTATTCTCAGCAACGCTTGAGCATGCTCAGATTGAGATCACGTCCAGAGATCTGCTCAAATCACCCAAGCGCATCCTGCTCAGTGGCAGCAACGAAAAGCATGATGATATTCGTCAGGCAATGTATTTTGCCGACCACCTGGAGCACAAAGAGGCTTTGTTAAAGCACTTCGTACAACAGGATAACGTGAAGCAATGCATTATTTTCACGGCAACGCGGCAGGACACGACTCGGTTCAGTGAAATGCTTAATGGACTTGGCATCAAAGCTGTTGCACTGGCAGGCGATCTGGCCCAAAGTAAACGTCTTGATATCATGGACGCATTTAGCCGTGGCCTGTATAAGGTCTTAGTCACCACAGACGTTGCGTCTCGCGGTCTGGACTTACTTAATGTTTCTCATGTCATCAATTTCGACTTGCCAAAACAAGCGGAAGAATATGTTCACCGGATCGGGCGTACTGGCCGGGCTGGGTTTAAAGGCGATGCGATTTCATTTGTTGGGCCTAAAGACTGGAAGAGCTACGAAGCCATTGCAGCTTATCTTAAGGAGTCAGTTCAGTTTCAGTCCGTTGAAGGGCTTGAAGCAAAGTTTAAAGGCTTTAAACCCAAAGTGGCTAAACCTAAACCTGGTGCCAAGCGCAAGCCTACAGAAACAAAAGCAAAGGCAAAACGGCCACTTAAACGTAAGCCACAGCAAGCGAAAAAAGCCATTCCGGCACCGTTTGATGTCGACGGACACGCGCCACTAAGAAGAAAACCTAACAAGCCAACCGAGGAATAAACATGCTAGGTACTACTCAATTTTTAATGATCGAAGAGATTTGTGCCGAAGGTGCATACCTGGATGGCAAAGAGCATGGCGACGTTTTTTTGCCACTCAAAGAGCTGCCCGATCACCTGGAAGCAGGTGATAACGTTGAAGTGTTTGTGTACAGCGACAACCAGGGACACCCCTGCGCAACCACCCAAAAGCCACTTGCTCAATTAGGTGAGTTTGCCCTGCTCCGTGCCAAGCAAATTAATAAGGTCGGTGCGTTTTTAGATCTTGGGATTAGCAAGGATGTATTAGCGCCTTATAACGAACAGAAGCCAAAAATGCGCGAAGGCTACAGCTACCTGGTTAAGCTTTACCTCGATAATGCCAGCAAGCGTTTATGTGCCTCAAGCAACCTGGGAAAATTTCTGAACAAAACGCCTGCTCAGTACAAAAAGTTTGAGCAAGTTGACCTGATTGTCGCAGCCAAAACTGACCTGGGCTATAAGGTTATTGTTAATGAACAGCATTTTGGCATGGTGTTTTTTAATACCGTATTTAAACGTATGTACATCGGCCAGCGCATGACAGGTTATGTTAAACAGGTCCATGAAGACGACAAGATTGATATCTTACTTGAAAAACCTGGTATGGATAAGATTTCAGAATTGGGCGAGCTGATCCTTAAAAAGTTGGAAGAGAACAACGGCTTTTTACCATTGGGCGATAAGTCAGATCCTGAATTGATCAAGAAAACCTTCTCCACCAGTAAGGCCAACTTTAAAAAGGCCATTGGCGGTTTGTTCAAACAGGAAAAGATCCAGATTGAAGCAACATCAATTTCGCTTTTAAGCACCAAAAAGAAAAGCAGATAAAGCTTTAATTAGACATTAAACTTAAGTTTCCCTAATATGAAAACGCGCTTGTCATTTGAATACAAGCGCGTTTGACATTACTGATGTGTGCCATTTTTGCTTTTTGGCTAACCAATTTCAAACGATGTTACGCCAAACGTTTTGTCTATACCAATATCAGGCGCCATTTGCGTGTACATTCGTGCCGTATCAAACACCGGCGTCATGTTGAGTTTTTCTGCAAGTTCAACCGCCGATGAATTACATGCCGGCACATCCAGATAAACGGCACAATCACACTCAACTTTTGAGCTCAATGCACCAATTATAGCCTCAGCCTGCTGCGCGTTTTGGGCAAACAAGGGCCCTATTTTATAGCCGTCGCGGCACTGTCTGATAACCCCGATCCCCTGTAATTCGCCTCCAATCAGAACACCAAGAGATTTTGCATTGCTCTGTGCCTGCCAGGCATGCCAAAACCCGGTTCTTTGTACCGGGAAAAACGGCTTAAGAAATCGCTCTATTGTTTTGTGTGGTAACGCGTTCAGATCTTCCAAATCTACGGTACTTTGAGCAGCGAGCTTATCACTACGGCCCTGATAGCGACGATTTGAATAAGCCAGCACAAACCCTGACTTTTTATAGTTTTCCTGCTGCTCAACTACACCATCCAGACCAATGTTACACCCCGCCAGCCTGGCCATAGCTGCCTGCCAGATTTTCAAACCAAAACCCTGTCCTCTATATTCAGGTTTTACTATGTAAAATCCGATAAACCCGAATGTATCATCATATTTGACAGCGGAGATGACTGCGATTGGTTCATCATCTACAGTACCAACGAGAAACCCTTCAGGATCGGCTTGATAGTAGCACTGAGCATCTTCCAGCCCCGGATTCCAGCCTTCCTGTGCGGCCCAGTCAACCGCGAAGTCAACCTCAGCGCGTGTCATAGTGCGGATTGTGTAGGTGTTACTCATGAATTTAGCTCCTTGATGTGAACCCACATCTGACTTTGTTATATACCCGCACTATAACTGGCTTTGCAGGAAAAGGAAGTCCGATTAGCTCGGCGCATACTCTGCCCTTGCACCATGTTTACATGCCCTTTCTTTTGCAGGCCTCTGTAATCAGCGTGTTTATCATGGCTTTTTTATCTTGGCTATTTTCGATGACTGGGATAGCCCATGAACAGCCCGAAAGTTCAAAGTGAATTTTCCAGTTCTGCCAGGTTAACAGCTCCTCCAGTGTGTAACTTCGTCCGCCCCCGGTGTCTGCGATCCCTCCTCCTATTGACTGGCTGACAGCAAAGAGTTTTTCACTGAAAGGCGCTATAGACACAGAAAAAACATGATGGGTAGGGTGACGATCCGTCGGTGCTTGATTTCTGCGGCAAAGCCCGAGCCACTGTTTTTCAAGCAATTCAGGCTCTATAAGCTTAGAATTAAGAAACAGATAGTCCGCATCCAGCTCACCGCCAAATTCTAAGGAGACTTTTTCTGGCGTAAACGTAAATCTCTTTGCGTTACAGGGATAGGCAAGTGCTTCCCAGCCAAAAGCCTCCCCGGGGATACTTAAGCTAAGCAAGCGATACTCATTATCTGGAAATTGTATAATCAACTCCCCTGACTCATTGGGTGTTATGCTCACAATGCGTTTGGTTATCGTTCTCGAAGCAACAGACAGGGTCGTAAGTTCATTGTTTGGCTTTGGCTGAGACTGCCTGGAAAACCCCTTTTCCATGACCAATAAGATGACTACCCCCGCCATAGCGATAACAAATGCGACTAACAAATTTTCTCCTTATGAGACTCCACTGGCAGCACAGTAGCCCAAGCTGGCCATTGCCTATGCGCGAGATAATCCGAGCTACTTATACTGCTCAGGAAACATTTTTCTTATTATGATGCCTGACCATAGATTTGCGTCGATTTCTCTGTGCCTAATTGCGTGGCGATTTACAACATACATAATATCCATAATCAGCGCAGAAAAAGCGCCAGGGTTTCTGGAAAACTCTGTCCGCGCTTTTTCACAGTCACTATACACAGACTGAAATAATGGGTTGTGTTCTAATTTTCTGGCAAGAGTTTCATCATAGCCCAGCATGATAGCCGGCTTTTGGTTTTCGTCTTTGGTTGCCTGAGCATTGTACTCAGATTTAGGTGGCTGAGCTTGCCTTTTAAACAATGTGACCACAAAGTAGACCAAAAACGCAAAGAGCATAACCGACATATAAACCTGTATATAGCTCACAACTCACCCTTATTACCAGACATAACAATAACCATATCATAGATACAACCATCACATGAACGAGTTGCCATCAGTGAGCCTTTTTCTAACCCACTGACGCATCCCATCACCGCAACAAATGAGGTCATCAAGCGCTTTTGCGTATTAGCTGTGTTGCGTCCTGATGGTTTCTAACCCAGGGTAAGGAAAGCAAAGCAACCATAAGCAGAAGGCCGAACGTTATATTGGTCAACATGCCGCCTATGATAACAACCGCCAAACCTTGGTATATTTCGGAGCTCGTCGCGCCAGGCAGTAGCAAGGGCATCATGCCCAAAATACTGGTCAGCGTACTTAACAGAATCGCTCTCTTTCTATGTGTGATAGCGCTGCCAATGGCTTCGACTCGGGATGCGGACAAAGCCAAATTATCCATAAAGGAAGACACCAATAGGATGCCATTATTGATCACCAATCCCATAAGCATGATGAAGCCAATGATGGTGATCATATCCAAATTTTGATACCGAATTAGGCCAAATAAATACACGGCTAACAGGCCACCCGCCATTGAAATTGGCAAGCTGAGCATCACCACAAGCGTTGCTTTAACGGACTTAATAAACCACCAAATCAAACCGAATAAGATCACAATTGAGATAGCCAATATCTGCGCAAATTCGCTCATGAATGTGCCCATATCATCGGTGCTGCCTCGGTATTGTACAGCGACATCAAAAATTTGTTTTTGCTCGAAAAAGTCCGCAACATGGCCTTTTAGAATGGTGATAAACTTGCCAATTGGCATTGTCTCTGGCGCTTCAATATACAGCGAAGCAACCTGCTCGCTGTTAACACGCATGATCAATGAATCCGTTGGCTTCATTGCCCCTTGCGTTAATTCACCTAACCTTCGCAAGTTACCATCGGGGGTGATCACCTGACGACTCAGCAAGTCATCAACTGATGTCACCTCACGACCTTTAACATAGGCAGCAACTGCCCGGCCTTGGTTAAAGTAATCACCTATGTAATACCCATAACTCATGGCCACCAAGTAATTATTAAGTTGCTGAACACTCATGTCTATAAATGCCAGTTTCTCTTTTTCTGGCGTGAACTCAATCACTACATCGCTTTTGACAATTTCACTATTCTCAAAGACTTCGGCACCTTGCAACTTTTCAGTCAAGTACGCCATGAGTTCAACACCGACACGGGTTAAGGTCGACAGCTCAGGGCCAACTAAATCAACTTCAATGGCTCTGTGGTTAGGTAGAGCAAGTTCAAGTAGTGCTTCTTTTTCAGCGCTACCACTGACCCCAACAATCGATGCGAGGATCTTGCTATTCAGCCAGTCATCATAAATCTCAACGGGAATATTCTTATTTGTGGCAAAATTCAAGAAACAACCTCTGGCAACACAGCGTTGCGTGAAATAATCAAATTCCGGTGCCGTATTATTTTCGATGGAGCTCAGAATGGCCTTGTTAATAGGGTCTGCCACTTGGCGCTCGATGGCTCTGGCCGATAAGTTCTTTTCAAATCGAACAAACGCAGTCACATCTCTCACCTGCGGGTTTGGCAGAACATCGAGTTCAGGTCTGAAAAACGTCACCGAACACACAGTGAAAAGCACACCAAGTACAATATACCCCATCGCCAAAGCGGGATTGCTCAATAAGGTCACAAACTTGTATGACTTTGCCTCTTGCGATTTAATTTCATATCGATTCTCAATATTGAATGCGGTGCACAGAGCAGGCAGTACATAGAGTGAATAAACCAAAGAAGCCACTAACGCAATTGAAATCACAAAAGCGAGATCTTCAAACAACTGCCCCTCTTTTGAGCTCATCAGCACGATGGGGATAAAGATTAAAACACTGGTCAATGTTGAAGAGATCAGTGCAGAGCGCACTCTCATCAAGCCTTTGTACATATATTCAAAACTGAATTTTCGCTTTAATTCTCGTTGAACGCTTTCGATAGTGATGATGGAGGCATCCACTATCAGCCCCACGGATAAGGAGATCCCGGCTAACGAGATCAAATGCAATTGTTTATCCGCAACCCACATCGCGATGAAGACAATCGACAGGGAGAATGGGACACTGGCAAACACCAATCCAATCGACGGCACATTACGAATAAACGCAAAGATAGCGATGCAAGCTAATACCAGGCCAAGCATTGAGCTGAACGAAATGAACTTGATCGAATCGATAATGGCCAGTGAGTTATCCATGCGTAGATCCACTCTAAAGCCATTTCTCTTTTCGAGTTTTTGGTTCATTTCCACCAGCTTCTCTTTCACCAGATTCACCGTTTCAAGCACATCAACGTCGTTAGTCGGCTGGATAAAGAAAAACATGGCCGATCTGCCGTTATAGGAAGTAGGCAGCCACTCTTCGTCCTCGATGATTTCCGTGGTGGCAACGTCTTTGACGCGTACTAGCTGTTGCCCGTTCGCTTTGATGATCACTTCACCGAGTTGATCTAGTTTCTCCTCTCCTTTAAACACCATCTGATAAGCGCGTTTACCCAGGTGTAATTTGTCTCCCGACTGGTCATACAACTCATCCAAAGCGGTGATTACCTCATCGATCGTCACATTGTTGTGTACCAATTTTTTTTCATCAAACAGGATATTTAAGCGTAAGCGAGTGCTTTGATTCGGCACCTTGACAGCTGCAACACCTTTAATGCCGATAAGCGCCGGTTCGACTTCATCTTTGAAGACTTCAATAAAGTCTACGGTAGGTACATCGTCGCGAGCATGAAGAAAAAACGACGCCAAAGTTGAACTGGCACCGTTACTAAAGTCAAAAATCAAAGGTTTAGGCGCTTCCAAAGGCCAATTGGGCACTTGATTTACTTTAGTCTGGATCTCCGAATAGGCTTTGGCCATATCCGTGTTACTGTGAAAAGTGACGCTTGTCCAGGATTGACCCTTTTCGACCCAGGACACGGTATTCTTCACGTTAGCTATCCCTGCTAACTCTCTTTCTAGTGGTATTATCAGAGACTTTTCCACTTCGCTGATCGACTTTCCGGGCCAGGTTACTGCCAGGCCAATCTCTGGTAATTTCATTTCAGGCAGTAGCACTTTAGAAACCCGCTGTGAGCTCATAATGCCAATGACTAAGCACAGGGCAGCAATAAATAAGATAGGCACCTGATATTTTTTTAACGCGTTCATTAACTAATTAGCCCCACTACAAAGTACCGTTCACAAGTTCAACCGTTTCGCCGTCAGACAACATGTTGGCGCCCCGCACAACTAAACGCATACCATGGGTTAAGGCACCAGAAACCGTTGTCCTGGCATTAAATGACGTACCCTGGACCATGTTTACTTCAACGCGCGATGCAGACTTGTTATCGTCAATCGCCCAAACGTAAGAACTGCCATCAAAGTCAAAATTCAAAGCGTCGGCAGAGATACGAAATAACTTCTGCTGCATGGTATGCACCATTTCAACACTCATGCGCTGACCAACATCGAGTGCTGAACCGTCAGGCTCGTTAAGGTAAATTCGCTTACTCTGGGTGTTTGTATTGACCACGTTACTCACTCTCTTAAGTGTGAGTGGTTGGCGGTTATATGAGAAGCTAGCCTGCTCATAGGTGCCGTGAGTGGCAAATGAAAGCGGCATATCACACACGACTTCGTTGCCGTTTAGTGGGCTTAATTGTGCAACCGGCTCTCCGCGACTCACAAACTGACCCAATTTGCTTAAGTGACGTTCTACTTCGAAATCCCCAGGTGCGCGCAATTGTGCTTTTTCACTATCCCGGGATAGCGTTGCAATTTCACTCTCTGTCAAGGCGATTTCCGCCATACTGGTTTTAACCTGCCATTTGAGCCGGTGTAATTCTGAAGGAGAAACGTGCTCACCTTGGTTTTTACGGCGATCATACTCACTTTGGTGGAATGCCAGGTCATGTCGTCTTTGCCCTAGTTTAATTTGGTTTTTTTGTAGTTCATTTTGTACGTAGAAATTGTCCTGACTCGCGACCAGTTGGTTTTTTTTAACCTGGCTGCCAACGGGCAATATTGACGTTATCTCAGCATCAACCGCCGCTGATAACACAAAGGTGCGCTGCGACATAAACTCGCATGAGAGAGACGATACCGCCCCGTTTTCGACTTCTTCTGCTTGTTCCACAAAGACAACCACCCCCAGGCCTTCTTCGGCAAAGATATTCATTGTGCTTAACAAACAGCAAATCATTGCGATGCTTTGAAATTTCACGGTTACAACTCCTTTTAAAATAAGGTCAATAGACATGTTTCAACTCAGTCCTTTAGTAAGTAGGCTCATCAGGCATTGAGCAATCGTCAATATATGACTGTTAAATTAACTTCGCGCAGTCGCATTTATATTTGAAATGACTGATCAGCTGACTGCACTTCGGTTACTCGTTCTGAACAGTGGTAGCAAATTCACTAAAGCTTTGCGACTACCAAAAGATAATCAAATTCACTCATGATGGTGTAAGTTGATGAAAAAGGATGGGAAAACTTGGCCATTAAATACCTCTATATTTATTATTTTTATACTTTAACGGAGCGTGAACTATACACAAACAAAATGATAAGTACATGTTTAGACTAGCAGAAACGCATTCACGTAAAGTAGCAAATAGTTTTGGTAAAAGCAGACATGCTCGGTGAATTAAGTATGAGTTCCTCAGTTATAACCCATCAGCCAATAGTATCAACCTAGTCCTGCCACGTTACGAACCAAAGGGTTGCAGCGCGGCATGTTCAACTAAACTGACCAAACGTTATTCACCCAGAATAAGGTCAACAAATGTAATCCACTGTAATTCAGAAAATGGCCAACCTTGACTATGGTTTAGCGCGACGAGCAGTAGAACCCAAATCAACGAGGAATTGAGATGAGCGAACAAAGCCCAAATGACCAAACCAAAGCGGACCCCACATGGCGCAAACGTAAATGGTCTGACGTTCAGGTGAACGGTAAGTGGTTGGCAACCCAGACCAGTAATAAAACCACAGATTTCATTACTCAGGGTAATACGCCTGGTAACGTCGGCATTTGCTTTTCCGGTGGCGGCTCCGTAGCCATGATTGCAGCACTCGGTCAGATGCGCGCACTCAACGATATGGGGGTACTTGGTCAGGCGCGGGCAATTTCAACGGTATCTGGTGGCAGCTGGGCTGTTGTACCTTTTACTTATCTGCCCGATCACATCGACGATGCGACTTTTCTCGGCCCTTTTGTGGAAGATCCTGCCACGCTGACATTAAGTACTTTAGATTACGCACCATCGGGCTATCTCGGCACAACCGTCACTCTGGATGGCATTAAGTGGGATAACATGGCGTATTCGGCTGGAAAGTTGTTTGTTAACCCATACTTTCCAAACAACCGGATCTGGAATTATCAAATAGCAAAGAACATTCTGGAACCATCAGGACTGTCTTCCACTCATTTCGACGGACTTATGACGCCAGTCATAGAAACCGCATGGTTTGCGTATAGTCAGACAGATGCAGCATACATAAAAGCACAGAACCCGGGGTTACCTGACACAGTGCACACTTATCAGCAAAGTGAGGGGCGTATAAAACGACCGTTCCATTTGTGCAATACAGCCGCATTTATTACCCCGAATACAAACCCGCAAACCGGTGATATGTTGGCGCCCGTCCAGTGCACTGCTATCGCAACAGGCATCTTTGCTAACGACTTAGGTACTGTGGAAACAACGGCCACTGATTTACAACAGGTTGGTGGCGGCTTAGTGTCAAGTTATTGTTTTGACACTCAACTCACCTCCTCGGCTAAGTCCAGCATCAGTGCCAAACTGCCCCTGAATAATGACAATCAGGTCTCAGCGTTTTCGCTGGCTGATATTACCGCCAATAGCAGCGCGTTTTTTGCAACGGCCATTCAAGGAATGGATGGCATAGATCCTAAATATAATTACTGGTCAGCGGCAGATGTTGCTGAGGAAAAGCCGGGTGTGGCTGCGCGCTTTGCGGATGGCGGTGGCATTGAAGACAATGGTATCGCCAACCTGCTTGCTTTTGACGACATTGATCAGGTGCTGTCGTTCTCAAACGCCCTGCAAAGTGTTTACCGTGACCCGGATAACTCAGACAACAGTTGGAATATTGTGGTTGATATATGGCTGCCCACTTTATTTGGATATACCCCCTACCAGCACACAGGTAATAAAGCAGGTCTGCCTACTGGCTATCATCAATATGCCAACCTCACTGAAGCCCAGTTACAGGGGCAAGGCATTCGTTACTTCAGACACAACCAGATATTTGACTCGGCACTTTTCCAGCCATTTTTACAACAACTATGGGACAGCATGGACAACTACACCAGGCCTGCGGTTTACTTCAACGACGCCATAGAGGTGATGGAAAATACCTGGTTTAACATTAAACCTCGCACTATTAAGTGGCTGTTGATTCACTATGGTCCGAATAAAACATTTGAAGCAACGCTAAAACCAGATGTAAGAGCCAAACTAGACTCATACACGGCACACTTTTCAGACGTGCGTAAAAAGCACCCCCAAATTTATCCCCCCACACCTTTGGCTGATCAATTCCCGAACATGGTTTTATTTGCAACGCATATGGAAGCGCCCCTAATGAACCTGTTTGCTCACTTCACCAGCTATGCGACAAACAAAGAGCGTGACCGGATCCAGACTATGTTTAAATAGCCCTGAGACTTTTTGGCGGCCGACAGGCCGCTTTGTTTCGATACGGCTTCTGAGTTTGGGGCTTGCTTTTTATACCAATTTGCTCAATTAAGTAAAATTGGAATTACTACGCCCTGAGCTTTGAGCCAGCTTATCTATGCCATAACAAGCCAACCAGCGCGAAAAAAGGTATCAATACAAAGGCCAATGTTCCGCTCAAGAGCCTCGATGGCTCAAAGACTTATCGTTCCTGGTACCGTTGCAATAATTGACAGCGATATCACAGCACCTTTTTTGCTTAAGACTCCAACACAAACTAACCGTCGCTCCTTCACTTTACCTACTTTTAAAACAACTATATAATGCGCGACTTTTAAACACATTGCACAAGTAAATATTTATGAAAAAGCTACTACTTATCGGTACTATAGGCCTGATTTTACAGGGGTGTTCTGGAATGAAAAGCATTCCAATGACACAAAAGACCAAAGACGCCGCCCAACAAACCCGTACATACAACTTGGTACTTCAAGATGAAGTTAGACCTGCTGTAAATCTTTCTAATAGTACCAGTGGGGCAGCTGCTGGCGGTTTAGTGGGTGCACTCATCACTACTGCGATTGACTCCTCAATTAATGAGGACCGAGCAATCGGTGCATTTGGTGTTGCGGCTCCCCTGTTAAACAACACACTTGATTTGGATTTTCGCAAGTTGATCGTTGAAGAGTTTAACCCTGTACTTATTTCAGAGTTTAACGCAAAAGACACGAAAGAACGCGCTGAGACTAAGTATCTTGACGAAGATAAAATTAAAGCGCAAATCTCTACATTAAAAGATGGCGAAGCCGCTCTTTATCTTTACACACACTATCAGTTTTTCGACAATTTCAAAGTCGTTTTGTTTGAAACAAACGCAACACTGTATGTAGCGAAAGAAGGCAAGGTCTCAGTTTCCAAACCTGATTATCGCAATTCATTTACCTATATTTCCGATACAGTCGGAAACGGTGGTATGGACTCTATCCGTCTATGGAATGACGAAAATGCTGCGCTATATAGAACAACAGTAAATACTGCTCTTTCTAAAATCAAAGAGATGCTTCAGCATGATATTAAGGTTGCTCAGCAAGAATCGTGTTTAACTGGTACAAAATATACTCGATACAATGCCTTAGGAGAGTTCAATAGCGTGGGTAAAATTACTGCGCGCGAAGGCAAGCGTATACAGATCAGAGATAACAATGGTTCGTTAATTAACTTGGCTGACAATCTACTTGTTAAAGAATTACCGAAAGAATGTAAGGCGTAACAATGAAAAAACTATCAACTCTTATACTTCCTCTTGCGCTTATTTCAACCAGTGCATTGGCCGTTGTCGACGTCGAGATGAAAGTAAGTAAGCTGCCTAAAAAAGTGAGCAAAGAACAGCAAGAAATTTCAGCTCAATTAGCCAGTTCAAATTGCGCCTATGTAGTTAACCCAGTTATGGACATTCGCCAAAACAAAGACGCGATTAGCTGGAAAGTAAACGCAACCGGTGTTCAACAATGGTTTAATGCCGTACATCAGGATGTGATTACTCCTCTTATCCCTACTGCATCTAAAGATATTGTTGTCGAAGTGACACCTAAACTAAACATGCTTTATACCTACAACGAGCAGTTAAACATTAACGGCATGGCTGTTTCAACGGTAGATTATTCTATCAATGGCAAGCCTGCCGGCCAGTATCATGTCCGAGGCTTCAATTCAGATACGAACTGGGCAAATGGTGATAATGAGTATGTTGATTCAGCAGAGCATGCCGCGCAACACTTGATCACAAGAATCCTTAAGAAATTGCCAGAAATTTGTGGTAAAGCCGGATAAGCCTTGTAACCTTTCGGTGAGGGTGAATCTACAATGTGAGTCGATATGTCTTTCGAGACGTATGACTACTCTTAAGTAAAACGACTCATTGTCTGACGCCAGTTTTGAATGGGCATCAACCGCTCAAAACTGGCATCTTAGCTAGTATCCATCATTCTGTGTCATTTCAGTACCATGCTTAAAACAGCAGTGACACATAACTCAACACTTCGATAGCTAGTTTTTCAGACAATTTTAATCGCTAAACTGTACGCTCCCATGAGTAAGTATATTCCTTTGACCTGAGCAACTCCCAACTTCCAGGTAAACTGGTTTTCGGGCTGCTGCTGCCGAAAGAACTAAGCTATAAAACTCGCTAAAATTCACTGCGGAGCGGCTTATATGGTAAAAGTTTGAGCCACACTCACCATTCACATTTACTTTATTATTGTCTTTTAAGACAATCACAACATCTGTTGGATCAGCATATAATCGATACACATAACCGCTTCTCGACTCTGCATTGACCTGAGCAGAACCGGTGACTAATAACGCAGCAAATACTCTTGTCCAAATTTTCATTCAATACTCCCTATTCGTTATAAAAACACATTTAAGAGACACTTTAGTCTCATCTTCACACGACTCACTTGTCGAGTCTAAATAGTCAATTGCATGATACGGAACTCCAACCATACGATAAGTGATATCCTGTAAGAAAATTACCGACGCTGTTTACTGATTTACTGATTTACTGATTTACTCGATCGTAAACCGGCCCTATCGTTTATCTGAATTAAATTTAAAGGTAACATCAAAACATCGCTTATGCGTAAAAACTAATTAAGCACCTCCACGACAACTTATCTGTTGACCCAGCCACCGAGGCTTCTCACAAGATAACCACCTCCAAGTACTTCTAAATAGCGGAGAGTCAGCTGCGTGTAATGTGTAATACCCAGTAATGGTAACTTCTTAAAATTGCTCTAGAGTTAGGGTGACCGTCTCGATATTGAAAGGAATTTGTTATGCACCCCCTCAAGCTTTCTCTGCTCAGTGCTGCACTCACGACCTTGCTTGCATGCTCTACTGAACCTTCAGGTTCAGCGACTGACTCTGACAATACAGCCAGCCAGGATCCCTTGTTTTGCCCTGCAAATATTAACTGGGTAACGAACCCCAATCATCCACCAAACGAAATTCCGGGTGGTGGGCAGAATCTGTGTCAGTTCTATCAGTTTTCCTGGCAATGGTTTATCTCTCTAATCAACGCACCAAATGGCAAGGATCGGACCTTCTTAAATGAGGACCGCTATGCCATCTATCTCGGTAGTGATCAGAACTCTTGTGCGCCCAATACACTGGAATCCAAACTGTTTGTCAGAGGGGATAAAGATCCACACACCACCAATGAAGACTTTACGGCGCCTCATGAGATGAATCAGGCACTGAATAACGCCGTTCTGTATGACCAAAATGGGAATATCGTACTTTACGAGACTCGTTTTGACCGAGGTATGTGTAATGTTGCCCAAGGCTCTGCAACGTTACCCGCCGGTACTACTGAGATTAAAACATCGTGGCGTAAGATCACTGAAAAGGACATGCTTAATTACGTGTGGGTGCGCTCAGATACCAACAACAATGGCGAAATCGACGCTGATGAACTGTATGGCATGGTGGGGTTTCATCTGGTCATTAGCACCAAAGACCACCCTGAGTTTATCTGGGCAACTTTTGAGCATAAATACAATGCACCGGATTGCCAAAAAGCAAATCAGCCAGCCTCTGACTGGAGTTTTGCCAGTGAGCAATGTGCAGCCAGCTTGCCAAATACAGATGTAAATTGTGAGTTTAACAAAACGATCGACCCCACCAAAACCGGCAAATCTCCTTTGACAGGTACACCGACGGAAGTCTGTCAGGTTTATGCTCAGGGTACGGCCGAGGGAGACAACCAGGCAGAGCATAATCGAGCTAATATCATTTCTCTTAACGAGCAGTTAAACAAAGTATTTAAGCGTATGCCAACCTATAACTCATTACGAGTACTGGCTAAGTACAAACTTGTTGGCGGGCTGTGGTTAAATAATGTGAGTCAATCTTCTAAGAATCGCGACAATCAGCGTGGGTCTATACAGTTGGCAAACACAACGATGGAAACCAATGCACAACAAGGGTTTGGTGAGGTTGTCTATACAGGCCCGAACAATCTGCAACCAGCTGCAAACTGTTTTAATTGTCATGGCTATTCTGGTCCAACTGAGAATGCGAAAGTAAGCCACATCTTTAGTTCTATACATGGATCAAGTAATTAGCTTGTCTATACCGGTGATAACTCGCGGCGACAGGGTTATCACCAACTCCTTGCTCTCCTTTTCTCAGAAATTAGTTTAACCTTATTTTTTGTCCGTGTTTAAACACCGCTTTTACGTCTAGAATAGAGCTAATCTCCATAACATCCGATGAGGAAAAATCATGATTGAACAAGGACACGCCTTGCCCCAAGCCACTTTGAGTGAACTGACAGCTGATGGCATGGTCACACACCAGAGTGACACCCTGTTTGCTGACAAAAAAGTCGTTGTGTTTGCCGTGCCAGGCGCTTTTACTCCGACCTGCTCTGCAGCTCACTTGCCAGGTTATGTCACCCTGGCTGACAAAATCAAAGCCAAAGGAGTCGATGCCATTGTCTGTGTTTCAGTGAACGACGCCTTTGTGATGAAAGCCTGGGGTGAAGCGCACAATGCAAGCGAAATTATGATGCTAGGCGACGGTGATGCCAGCTTTACCAAAGCACTTGGTCTGGAGATGGATACAGAAGGCTTTGGTGGGATCCGCTCTCAACGGTACGCTATGGTTGTTGAAAACGGGGTTGTCACCACTTTATTGGTCGAAGCACCGAAGACATTTGAAGTCAGTAAAGCAGAAGTGATCCTGGAAAAACTGTAAGTTTCGTTAACTCAGGGAGCGCTCAGCTCCCTTCCATGCGGCGCCAGACGTTTTTACGTCATATTGGTATGTCATAAAAGAAATTGACAGACAAGTGTGCATTGATTGGAGAAATACCGTGACAATAAAAATACAACATGGATGGGATAGAAAGTATAGTCACTCGATTGCTCGCCTTTATGACCAGGCATTCGGAAACAAGTTTGCCAATGCAATCCCCTGCCAAGCAAAGCGACTCGAAGTCTTGGAAAGCTGTTTCTTACCAGAATATTCATTCGTTGCACTGAAAAACGATGAACCGGTAGGGATTGCAGGTTTTAGTGAAGTCAGTGGCTCGTTAACAGCAGGCCTAGATACAAGCGGACTGTTCGAGCATTTAGGGATATTGGGCGGCATACGTGCCTGTTTGTTGTTTAGCCTCTATGAACGTCAGCCTGGAAAGAATGAAATGGTGATGGACGGTATAGCCGTGCAAGAATCCTGTCGGGGACAGGGCGTAGGCTCCAGGTTATTGGATAGCATAGTTTCTCATGCTCAGGCACGCGGTTACACCTCAGTGCGGCTGGATGTGATTGACAGTAATGCCAGAGCAAAAAAACTCTACACGCGCAAAGGCTTTGTTGTCACAAAAACAGAGCACTTTCCTTATTTGCAATGGCTGCTCGGCTTTTCAGGTTCAACAACCATGCTGTTGAACCTATAACCTGATGAGTGTCAGTCAAACACCTCAAATAAAGGTCGGATCAGAATTATTTTTGGCTGATGCCCTTACAAGCCAACAATCTCTTTAAGCGCCGCAACATGGCCAAGATAAGCTGTTTCACCTAGCTCGGTTAAGGACAGCCAGGTGCGCGGGCGAGATAAGCTGGCTCGTTTTGCCACTGAGATGTAGTTAGCCTGCTCGAGTGCCTTGACGTGTTTAGATAGCACTGAATCACTGACTTCAAGCTGCGCTTTAACCACAGAAAACTCAAGCTCTGAAACGGGGTGAAGTAACGCACAGATCTGTAGCCGATTATGAGCATGAATAAGCGAATCAAAGCAGGCTTTACTCATTGCCAGAATCCTTTGTCAGCCATTCTCCCGCCGGCAGCTTGTAAAAAGCAAAGCTGCTAAACAGGAAAATCATCGCACCTGCGACATAAGCGGACTGCCAGATCCCCTGTTTGGTCAGATAGATTGCGAGCAATACAATAAAGGCACTCGAGAACGCCAGAGTAACAGTAGTTAACGTTTTTTTCGATGCACCTTTCAGGGGTTTTGCTTTTACACCTGACACCCTCAGATAATGAGACCAGCCCAGTGCCAATGCAATAACACTCAGTGCTGCGCCTATCGCTATCAAAGTCCAGAAACTACTTTGACTTGCCTGAGCGCTTGCCGTTGTAGCCAGTGCGGCCAGCAGGCTAATAAGTACGTTTAACCAAACGGGCGGCCTTAAAAGAAGATTGGCCTGACGTTTGGCGCCATTCGCCGCAATAAGAGACGCACGTGCTGCCTCTGCCCCAATATTTGAATCTTTGTTCATAGTCATCCCTTTACTTTCCATTACGGAAACTAAAGATTAGCAGTGACTTTCCAAAGTGGCAAGTAAAAAATATATATAGTAAAGGAACCCCAAAACAAAGCGCTGTATAATTACACCGCAACCAACTGGCACAAAAAGTCCTATAGAACAGCGTGTTATCCGTTCACGATGCCTCGGCAAAAAGCGTGCTACATAAAATTTGTCTATTACTATTTAATGACTGAGCTCCGGGAACTTGTTCAGAGCTCATCACTGGGGATGTGATAACAGGTTAGGTTGGGTGGCCTTTGTATGCTCAGAGCAGGACTCCTTCTGAGTTAACATCAGCAATCGCCCCGATGGCACCGGTCAGCCAATTAGCTTTCACCGATAAGAGATAACAACTGCTCACCGGCCATAATCGCATTGCTTTCGCCACCAAAAACATTGTCAGTTTCTTTTTCGACAAACACATCGTTAAGCCAGCTGTTAATGTCTTTATTAAACATCAGCAAAAACTCAATAGGAAAGGTGGAGTCCGCAGCCTGAGACTCAATACGATCCGCTACCTCATCAATCATCAATGCCCCGTCGTTGAACTCAATACAAAAGTACAAGGTATTGGCCAGTTCTTTATAGAGTCTTGCGACATTCTTAAATCGCGCTTCAGAATAACCGTTCAGTTCTATTAAACCTGTTTCGGATTCCAGCTCGTTCAGAGCCCCAACAATGGATTCAACATCTTCCTCTTCGATTGGGCTGTCTGCCCAGAACGCCTCAGCAGACATAGCTTGTTTGTTCAGGCGCTGATCAGCACCATTACCTGAATCTTCATCTAGATCAAAAAACAGTTCATCGAAGCTGTTTTCATCTGGCTCCTGATACGGAAACGCTTCCTGAAAAAGCTCAACATTGTCTTTGAGATGCAATCGGCCATTGAGTAGCTTCGCACTTCTTTTCAATGCATTCAGAACAGAATCGGCCCCTTTACCAAAACGGCTGCCCTGGCGAGCCGATTCCTGATAAAACTGCTTAAACACGTTGGTCGATTCTCTGATCTGCCGCACCAGACGGCGCATGTTAGTGAGATCTTTTTGCAGGGAAATGTAATGTGTCACCTCCCCCGCTTCATTTGTTATCGCTGAGATATTCCACTCAACCGGATACATAGAGCCGTCTTTTCTGTAATTGACCGAAGAACCATAAAAATAGCCGTTTTTTTCCAGTGTAGGACTTAACCTGGCTAATACTCTGCGGTTGCTCTTGGGCCCCTGTAATATGGCAGTTGACTGGCCGACCAATTCTGCAAGTTCATAGCCGGTATGACGACAAAATACCCTGTTTGCATACACAATACGGTAACCCTCATCACGATTCGCGTCAGTGACGACTATGGCGTGCTGCGAGCGCATTAACACTTGTTTGAGTAACTCAATTGGAGAGGAGTTTTCCAATAACTGGCCGAAAAATAAGGTTTCTTCCATGGAAGGATCATTGGTATTCATTGGCAGCTCAACTCATATTCGACAATAACAGTACCTAGCTCGCCTGATGGCAGTAAGTGGTGAACGCATGTCTGATTGCGTGAGTTTAACTATAGTGCAAATTACCGAATACCATGAATTTTTTGCTCTGAAACACTGACAGCTTGAGTGGGATAGCCCCAGCACTGGCCTACCGTGCTATCCCTTTGCTTATCAGTTACTGCGTTTTGCAAAACTAAATGACTGTTCAGCCTTAAGCTTGCCACTTTGGTCATGTGGTGTCGTGTAAAAAGACACATTCAGTTTGTCCTGATTGTTATCCAGCTCAATATGGGCAAAACCCCAGATGAAACTTTTTGACCATATCAGATCGTATTCTGCATAGCGCTTCTCCTGCTGCTGTGCAAACGGTGTATGTGTTCCGCGCATTTTTGCTGCCGCTCCGCTGATAATCAAGGGGAGCTTTGGTTTAGCGTTGCCTGGCATCACACGACTACAATCGTCTGTGAGCAGCTCCAGATCATGTTCATGCCCTGCAATATAAGCATCAGCATACTGGCAGAGTTCTGGTAAAATGAGCCTTCTCAGTACATGGCCCTCGTCATATTTGGAACCACCGATTGACCACAAAATATGGTGCCCGTACACCAGTTTCCACTTAGCCTTAGAGTGCTTTAATCCATCTGCCAACCAGGCAAGCTGCCGATGATCTTCGCCGTTGACTGGGACCTCATGACGTTCGATCTCTTCAACCTCTGCCTGGCCGGATGCAAGCGCGCTGGCTAAGCTCTGCTCACTGCCATCGAGGCGTAACGGTACCTCGTAATAGTGCTGACCTGAGAGCAGCATATTGGTATCCAGTACAAACAGCTCTACATCGTTGCCAGGTTCACCTATGGTGTAGCTGTAATAGCCCTTGGGCGACATATAAAAATTTGGTTGTTTTGCCATCCATTCTGTCTGAAGCTTCACGCCTTTTCGTGACGTTTTCCAGTCATGGTTGCCCAATGCGGAGTAGACAACCAGATCCGGTTGCTGCTCAAACAACGGACGCAGCGGTTTTAGGATCAGGTCGTTCATGCGCTGTTGATCATCCTTGCCATCGTTGGCACCGGCACCGTCCGGATATATGTTGTCGCCCAACTGGATAGCAAAGTCACATTTTTTCTGTTCGCATAAACTAGCCATCGCTTTGCCAGTTGCAAGTGCACCAGTTTGCTCCGTGGCGATGTCTGTGCCCGGATAAACGTAAACCGGCGCGTGATTAAACTCCTCAACTGGTCGATGCTCCGCTATCCAGTCTGCCCGCTCTGCAGCAATGAATTGTGCTTTGTTCTTTGGCTTGTGGATGTGTTTTAGCTTGGGGTAGTTCGGGTGATAGCCGCCGTCACCAAATGCCAGGAAGGACACCGAATTATTTGACTGGGCTGCAAAAGAGGCCAGAGCAGACACACTCAGGCAGGAAACGACAAATCGCTTTAAAGTCATAAATAGAACACAGTGCCGGGTTTCCCCGGCACGCTCCGCTAAACGGGTTAGAAAGAAGTGTATGTAAAGCCCAGCTCGAAAGAGCGGCCATATTGTTCATACTGGAAGTTGTACTTTTGCTCGCCGTGATAAATGTATAGCGGCTCATCGGTCAGATTAATGGCATTAAAGTACACCTGCATTTGCTCAGTGAAAAAGTATTTAACGCTTAAGTCCAGCTGCATATGGTCGTCCTGATATACACGGGCATCGTTTTCTGTGCTCAGGTAAGCTTTACTTTTGTAGTTGCCGCTCAGACGCGCACTCACGGAGTCATCTTCATATCCCACCATCAGGTTCGCCACGGTGTCTGACTGGCGGGTCAGCTTGTCATCGGCATCAATTAAGGTGGTATTGGCAGAAAGCATCAACCCATTTTTAAAGTTTTTGCTGTAAGCCAGCTCAATACCTGTCAGGTCTGCCTCGCCACCATTAACGTACTGCATGACTTTCTTATAACCTGACCATTGGGCCTGATCCTGTACTTCCTGTTCAGTAATGAAGTTATCGATTTGCTTGTAGAACAAACCCGCTGACATAACCCCAATGCTGCCTGTGTAGTATTCAACAGATAAATCTAAGTTGTGAGACTCGTAAGGGTCCAGATCGGGGTTGCCTACCTCACCCTCTCGCTCAGTCACGACCTGTCCGTCGTCTTCATCCGTTTCGCTTTCCAGTAGTTGATAAGCCGCGGCTTCCTCAAACCCTGGACGGGCAATCGTTTGTGTATAAGCAAACCGTGAAATCACATCGTCAGCCAGCTCGTAACGCAGAGTCAGATTTGGCATCAGGTGATCATACGACTTATCTACTTCCCAGGAACTGATATTGACCTGTTCGCTGTCGGTTAGTTTGTCTTTTTCGAGTGAAACCCGATAGCCACGGGTAGTGTAGTCGGTGTCTTCATATCGCACACCGGTGATCAAATTAAGTTTACCAAAATCTATGTTAATCATGGCGTATAGCGCACTGACCGTTTCTTCAGAGCGATAGCTGCGTCCTTTAGACTCTATGCTGGTTTCCTGGTCATTGCGCTCGAAGGCAATTTTGTTATTTGCAAAATAGCTTTGCAGGCCCTGCTCAGACAGACCCGGACCAAAGTCACCCAGGTCATACTCAGGTGCGACGGACTTGAATTGCTCTGCCGTCACATCATCAAATCCGCCGTCATAGACGACCGCATTGACTGAGTTGAGCTTTTCACGGTCGCGATATTTAACACCAAATTTAAGCTCTGCATTATGACCTGAAATCACTAAGTCTTTTGTCAGGTCCAGCTTAAAACTGGTCGCTTCGTCTTCACTCAGGTTATTTTCATGAACGATTTCATCCAGTTCGAAGCCATTTAACTGATGAGCGCCTTCACTGCGAGACAAAGTAGGCGTATCACCGAGGCTGGCATACCCTAACGTCAAATCCTCAGCCGCAAATGCCATATCTAAACGGTCAGGCTCCTGCTCATCTGACTTTGAGTACACCAGGCTGTACTCTATAAACCAATCGCTGACCAAATGCTCGCCACCGGCCACCACAGACAAGATGCTTTGCTCTTCATACCTGTCTTTGCTGTCCCGATCCATTTCGGCACCACTGAAGTAGGCCATAGTATCGCCAGATTGTTCGCTCAGATACTCGCCTTTGTCGAACTTGTATTCGTTACGCAGACGGAATTCGTTATCCGAGAATTCACTGTACATGGTTCTCAGGTAATACTTATTGAACAGACCCTGGTGCAGATCCAGATTCAGTGCAGCCCCCAGACGTTCACGCGTGATGGTATACAGACGCTGCTCAATTTCTTCGGCGCCAAATAATGTCACTTCTTCACCAGTATTGGCGTCGTCCATTTCCAGCGCCATCCAGCCGCCATCTGTTTCCATGTTGTGAGAGCCAAACTTACGCTCAAACCAGGAAACAGCCGTTGCAACCCCTAATTGAGTCTGGTTGTTTAATTCATAGATATCGCTATAACTGGCTGACAATTTGGGGCTGCTCTTTTCAACTTGCTCATTATATGCCCCCTGAACGTTAAAGCTGTAGCTTTCCCCTTCGCGGTCAAACGCACTTAAGCTTTTCACTTCAATACTGCCACCAATCGCATTCGCATCCATATCAGGCGTGACTGTCTTGCTCACTTCCAGACTCTGAATAATTTCACTCGGAAGCACATCCATGGCCACACTGCGAACACCACCTTCCGGTGAGGGTACAGCAGCCCCATTAATGGTGACGTTGTTCAGGTTAGGATCAATGCCTCGGATCCCAACAAAACGCCCTTCCCCCTGATCTCGCTCAATGAATAAACCCGGTAAGCGTTGCAGCGCTTCGGCAGCATTCTGATCAGGTAACTGACCAATACTATCTGCACTGACAATAGATTTAATGCCATCGGCATTTTTCTGTCTGTTCAGGGCTCCGGCCTGTCCTGCACGCTGCCCTTTGACAATAATATTATCCATTTCGCCCTGATAGGCACTCAGCACAACTCGTGTCTGAGTAACCTCTTGGTCTTTAATCACGACTTGCTGAGTGACAGATTGTGCGCCAATATAGCGAACTTCCAGCGTGTAAGTTCCGGCAGGCAGGTTGATGAATCTAAACTCACCATTTCGCTCAGAGCTGACTTCACGGCCCAATTCCTTGATGATGACCTTTGCCCCCTCAAAACGCGCCTTATTTTGCGCATCAGTCAATTCGCCCTGTAATGTATTCGCTGAGGCAGACGTACTCAGCAGGCCCAGTGCAATGGCAACGCCAGCACAGATTTTCGATATACCAGTCGGTAGAGTGTTCTTCATGTTTTTTCTCGCACAGAAAAGGGGTTTTAATAAATTTCGGGACGACCTTAACGGTGCTCAATGAACGAATTATTGCAGCCTGATAGAGAACACGACTCATATGCCACCAAATTGAATGTTTTTACACCACAATGAGCTAAAATGACCCCTGTCAGTGCGGTAACACTGTGGTTTTTTTGAAATAAATGCGCATATGTCGCATGCTTGCTGACTTGTATGAGCTATTTTGACCCGGTGCCAAAATAAACAAGCAGATATGTTTGTTCAACACAGATGTTTTCTTACAGGAAGCTGGCCTGCTCCTACTGACATTTTGCATTGACTGGGTTTAGGTAGGTGCATATCACGCCTGGACGGCAAAAAACACGCAGTGTGACTTGGTGTAACTCCGTAATAAACGAAAAAAGCCGCGGCACCTGCGTACTCACGGCTTTAACAACCAGAATTTGTCGTTACAGGGCTTGTTCGAACTGAGGTAAAACCTCGAACAAATCAGCCACCAGGCCATAGTCAGCCACCTGGAAGATCGGCGCTTCCGGATCTTTGTTGATGGCGACAATGACTTTTGAATCCTTCATACCGGCCAGGTGCTGAATGGCACCGCTAATGCCCACCGCGATATACAGGTCCGGTGCGACAATTTTACCTGTCTGCCCGACTTGCATGTCGTTTGGTACAAAGCCTGCGTCTACCGCAGCACGTGATGCGCCAATGGCAGCACCCAGTTTGTCGGCAATTCCTTCAAGTAAAGAGAAATTCTCACCATTTTGCATGCCACGACCACCGGAAATAACCACAGGTGCCGCTGTCAGCTCAGGACGCTCTGATTCAGTTTGTTCAACACCTACAAAGCTGCTGCTGGTGTTTTCAACCGACGTAGTAAGTGATTCAACAGCAACAGGGGCTTGCTCACCGGCCGCGTCAAACGCACTGGCACGCACGGTGATAACTTTTTGTGCTTCTAATGATTTAACCGTAGCAATGGCGTTGCCAGCATAGATGGGACGCATAAAGGTGTCTGCATCTACCACGTCTACAATTTCAGAAATTTGCGACTTATCCAGCAATGCCGCAACGCGAGGCATGATATTTTTACCTGTAGTCGATGCCGCAGCCAGAATATGGCTGTAACCTTCAGCAAGTGTGATAACCAAATCCGCTGTGCTTTCAGCCAACTGATGATCAAGTGCGCCGTCGTCCGCCACCTTAACCGCCGTTACGCCTGCGATTTGTGCCGCAGCCTCAGCCACAGCTCCAACGTTATGACCCGCGACCAGAACATGGATCTCTGCGCCAAGCTTGCTCGCCGCATGAACCACTTTTGCCGTTTCTGGCTTTAATACACCATTTTCGTGTTCAGCAATGACTAGTACGCTCATGAGATCACCTTAGCTTCAGTTTTTAGTTTATTGACCAGTTCTTCTACACTCTCTACCATAATACCCGCTTCACGTTTAGCTGGCTCCTCAACACGGATCAACTCAACGCGTGGCGCAAGATCAACACCAAGCGAGTCACCGGCGATTACATCAAGTGGTTTGCGTTTGGCTTTCATGATATTAGGAAGAGATGCATAACGCGGCTCGTTCAGACGCAGATCTGTGGTTACAACCGCAGGCAGGTTAAGTGCTACCGTTTGCAGACCGCCATCTACTTCACGCGTAACAACCGCTTTACCGTCAGCGATTTCGACTTTAGACGCAAAGGTGCCCTGCGGACGTTTAGTCAATGCAGCTAACATCTGACCAGTTTGATTGTTGTCAGAATCGATGGATTGCTTACCCAGAATAACCAGTTCAGGGCTTTCCTGCTCAACCAGTTTTGCTAGCAATTTAGCAACGTGCAGCGACTCCAGCTTGGCATCTGTTTCAATATGAATGGCTTTGTCAGCACCCAGAGCAAGTGCCGTACGCAGTTGTTCCTGGCACGCTTTATCGCCGATTGATACTGCGATTACTTCGCTGGCTGTACCGGCTTCTTTAAGGCGGATTGCTTCTTCTACCGCTATCTCACAGAACGGGTTCATTGCCATTTTTACATTGGTCAGATCAACATCACTGTTGTCGGCCTTGACTCTTGCCTTGACATTGTAGTCAATCACGCGTTTGATTGGCACAAGTACTTTCATGGTTACTCCATCATCTGGTTATTCTATAGGGCTGACGTACACGTCAACAAAACAATTTAATGAAACCAGACTACTTCCTGTTGACGTAAACGTCAACCTAAAATAACCTTAACAAAACTAAAGCCTCGTTTTAGTTAAACTACCGTCAATCTATGTGAGGTAAAAATGGTCGAACGCGAAACCATGGAATTTGATGTTGTGATCGTTGGCGCGGGCCCTGCGGGCTTATCGTGCGCGATCCGACTTGCACAACAGGCACAGGAAAAACAACAAGAACTGATGATCTGTGTCGTTGAAAAAGGCTCAGAGGTCGGAGCACATATTTTGTCTGGAGCTGTCTTTGAAACTAAAGCGCTGGACGAATTAATCCCGAACTGGGCAGAAAAAAATGCCCCGATTACAGCAAAAGTGACTGAAGACGAAATCTACCTGTTTAAAGATCAGAATAAAGCGACCAGCATCCCACATTTTGCTGTTCCCAAGACCTTTAAAAACGAAGGCAATTATATTGTCTCCATGGGCAATGTCTGTCGCTGGCTGGCTGAGCAGGCAGAGCAACTGGGTGTTGAAGTCTTCCCCGGGTTTAGTGCGCACTCTTTGATCGTTGAAAACGATGAAGTTAAAGGCATCGTCACCGGTGATATGGGCGTAGACAAAGAGGGGCAGCCAAAAGACAGTTACATGCCAGGTATGGAACTCAGAGCCAAGTACACAGTATTTGCCGAAGGTTGTCGTGGCCATCTGGGCAAACAGCTAATTAGTCAATTTGCTCTGGATAAAGACGCGACCCCACAACATTATGGTATTGGTTTTAAAGAGATCTGGCAGATTGATCCTGCCAAACATCAGGAAGGTAAAGTCGTTCATGGTACGGGCTGGCCGCTCGATAATGAAACCCATGGCGGCTCCTTTATGTACCACGGTGAAAACAATCAGGTGGTCGTCGGGTTAATCATCGACCTGAACTATAAAAACCCTTACCTTAGCCCGTTTGACGAATTTCAGCGTATGAAACATCAGCAAGTATTTAAAGAAACGCTGGAAGGTGGCGAGCGCGTTGCATATGGTGCCCGAGCGATTGCCAAAGGCGGCTTTCATGCGTTACCCAAAATGCACTTCCCTGGCGGTTTACTGGTTGGCTGTGATGCAGGTACGCTCAACTTTGCCAAAATCAAAGGTAATCACACAGCGATGAAGTCGGGTATGATAGCTGCGGATACCATTTTGGCTGCACTGACAGAAGAAAACCATCGCGCAGATTTAAGCGAGTTTGCCGATAACTTTAAAAGTAGCTGGCTGTATGACGAGCTTTACCAGTCGCGTAACTTTGGCCCGGCCATGCACAAGTTTGGCCGGATATTAGGTGGCGCCTACAACATGGTTGATCAAAACCTGTTTTCCGGCTCACTGCCGTTTACACTCAAAGATACCACGCTGGACCACGCTTCTCTCAGGCTGGCAAAAGACTCTCAGGAAATCAACTATCCCAAACCGGACGGTAAACTGAGCTTTGACAAGCTGTCGTCGGTGTTTTTATCCAACACCAACCATGAAGAAGAGCAGCCCTGTCATTTGCAACTTAAAGATGCCTCTATTCCTATCAAGGTGAACCTTGAGCAGTATGCTGAGCCTGCACAGCGTTACTGTCCGGCAGGTGTGTACGAGGTCAACGAAGATGAAAACGGTGATAAACAGTTTGTGATTAATGGGCAAAACTGTGTTCACTGTAAGACCTGTGACATCAAAGATCCGAGTCAAAATATCACCTGGGTGACGCCAGAAGGCGCTGGTGGTCCTAACTATCCCAACATGTAATTGATGCTGGCAGGTGTCTCTAACCTGCCACAAATGCTATTTATCCTAAATTGCCGGGGCAAAATGCCCCTTTTTTTCTATACTTAAGCAAACGTTTTTTAAAAGATGAGGTGCCTTATGGCGCAGCAATCTGAAGTGGTGTTTCGCTTTTTAGCCGAGCCAACCGACGTGAACTTTGGTGGTAAAGTGCACGGTGGCGTAGTAATGAAATGGATAGATCAGGCGGGCTATGCCTGTGCTGCAGGCTGGAGTGGCGCCTATTGTGTTACGGTTTCCGTCGCGGGCGTGCGTTTTCACCGCCCTATTTTGGTTGGCCAGATTGTTGAAGTCTCTGCACGCATTGCCCATACCGGTAAAACCAGTATGCAGATATTTATTCAGGTACGTTGTGGCGACCCACAAAAGCAACACATGGTCGAAACCAATCATTGCATCATCAGCTTTATTGCCATGGACCAAGCCGGCTACCCTATTCCGGTTGCCAAGTATGAAGCTAAAACCCAGGAGCAAAAAGCGCTGGAGCAATATGCCATTAAAATGAAAGAAATTGCGATTCAAACTGAGTCGTTATTACAAAACACACTGGACCAGGGTGACTGATCCAGTGTGTGGCGTTTTGCAAGTGTGATAAGTACGCTTAAAAGGTGTACAGAGCGCCGATAAAGGCCACATCCATCGTATCGTCACCCACCAGAGGGCTCTTGCTAATGACGCTATCCAGTTCTGTTCTGCTTACGCTGCCTATCAGAGTGATTTCTGGCGTCAGCTGGTAGTAAGCATTTAAACCAAACGTGACGTTCACCGCACTGTCATCAGTCTGATACGCTGTCCGTCCAACTGATGCATTGATATTTTTACCGCTGATCCCGTATACGGTATTCACGTAATCGGAATCCAACCAGCGTACCTGTGCCTGCGCCGAAATACCAAATCCATAGGCACTCTCATACAATGGAACTTCCGCACTGAGTGCAAAATTGGTGGCGTCTGATTCGTTGGACAAATCGGTATGTCCAGATACGCCAAACCATAAGAACCTGGCGCCATAGTTCAACACTACCTCACCCTCAGGTGCGTCATAGCCGTCAAACACCTTGCTATCTGAGCTGGTGTTACCAAACAGACTATCATACCCTTCGTTGCGATAGCCAAGGCCTGCGTAGGCGGTAAAAGTATCATTCAAATTAAGAAACTGATAACCGATGGTGCTGTTTTCATTGGAAAACCAGTTACCTTTTTTGATGTCGGCCATGGGCACTATCGCCATTTCGTTGCCAACTCCTTTCCAGGGCAAATCTGCCACTAAAACACCTGCACCAATTTTTACTTCCCAATCATCCTGCCCTTGTTCGGAGGCGTTACCGTACATGCTTGCCAGGCCCAGAAATAAACCGCCAGCCATGGCCACTGAGTTTTTAAATATCCCGATCATTATGAGCTCCTAGTCTCTAAAAGTGTTATTGCGCTGAGATTGAAAGTTCGGGAGGCTGCCGATAACAGCTAAGCGAATGCGCTGACTTCCCCTTGAACTCCACGTACTCATAATGTGATAAAAACATGCAAATCTCAGTGAGGGCCTTGTGAGCAACTGTAACTTTGTGCGCCATATCACAACAGTTATTCACATTTCGGGTAACTTCTTGTATTTAAGTCACTCACTTTGGAACGGTTTAAATTTATCCAATCTAGCTCTTACCAGCTGGTAAGAGCTGTGCTATGATTGCCGCCGACTTAAATTATGGTCAAATAAAGAGCAAATAGTAGTGAGAAATGTCCGGTTTTTAGTGGTTGACGATTGTACCGCAGTGCGCAATGTCGTACGCAATATCATAAAGACACGTTTGGGGTCAGATCAGGTGATCATGGCAACTAATGGCAAGCAAGCACTTCAGATCCTCGAGTCAAAACCCATCGACATTATTATTTCTGACTGGCAAATGCCTGAAATGAATGGCGAAGAGCTGCTCTACCGGGTCCGTAATAGCGCCAAATTTAAAGACCTGCCTTTTATCATGATGACCTCGAACGGTGAGCGCGATTTTGTGATCACCGCGATTAAA
This sequence comes from Pseudoalteromonas rubra, assembly GCF_005887095.1. Lineage (GTDB taxonomy): Bacteria > Pseudomonadota > Gammaproteobacteria > Enterobacterales > Alteromonadaceae > Pseudoalteromonas > Pseudoalteromonas rubra_E. The sequence continues at coordinate 154,459 of NZ_PNCI01000007.1, forward strand.
AATGGCGTTAGCCACTTTGTCGTCAAACCGTTTAGGGCAGAAAAACTTGAAGCTGCGGTAAATAAATCCTGGAATGGTGCTTGTAAACGTAACTCGGTGCGCCATTCTGCCTTGCCATCACACGCATTGCGTATTGTTGCATCCGACGCCCTGCTTGAGGCCAAGGTAAATAACATCAGCCACACCGGTATGCAGGTTTATTCAGATTATGTGGACGCGCTTAAACTATACAAAACCACCGAATTCAACCTGAGCTTTGACAACTTTAACGGCTCTCACGCTTTGAGTATTTCCCCTTTGTATGGGTCGATTGTGCGTATAGAAGCAAACGAGGGTCCTGAGCAAGATTGTTTGCTGGGCGTGCGCTTTGAGCTGGATAAATGCAGCGAGCAGGTTCGTAAGAACCTGGACAAACTGATGATACACCTGGATAACGCAGCCCCGGACGTTGTAGATAATAATTAGATAGCTTGCCTGGCCAGCTCGAACATTGTTGTATTTGTTTGCCTGATAAGCTCGTGGCGCGGCATATCACATTGCGACATGACTTTACTCACAACCAGCTCGATTTCGCATTGCAGTGCCGAATTGAGTTGAGTAGCCCGGACCGTCCCATCTCCTACTCCTGCAAATAATGGTTGTAAAAACACACGACGTTTACAGAGCTGCTCCACGACTAAAGGCATGACCGGAGACTGCTCGGTAAAAACCCGACGGCAAATACTACTGACCAGACGACTGTATGTCGGCTCCATCATATTGGAGACAAGGCGACCTTTTTGCTCAGACTGCGGAGCACTTTCTATACTAAACATTTTCAAACCAATACATTATGTAATAACCCGATCCTAGCTACAAACAGCAAACTGGGGAATTACACAGGATTACAGCTCAGAGTCAGTTCCATTTGTTACTACGCTTTTAGATCGCTACAATACGCGCAAATTTACTAGCCGGAATATTGTGTGCACTTCGATATACAGCCCATTGGTGTGATCCATTCACCCTACAAACAAAAGTTTGCCATTCCAAGACAACCTCGCCTGGTACCAGAAGCCAAAGCTAAGCTGGTATTCTGTGCAGACTTTAACCGAGAAGAGTTTGTACGCGGTATTGAGGAGTTTAGCCACCTGTGGTTGTTATTCCGCTTTCACGAGACCGCCGACAAAGGGTATTCTGCTTTGGTACGACCGCCAAGGTTAGGCGGGAATGCGCGCAAAGGCGTATTCGCGACCCGCGCCACCTTCAGACCAAATGGCATTGGTATGAGTGCCGTAAAGCTTGAAGGTGTTGAGTACAAAAATGGTCAACTCGCACTACTGTTATCTGGAATAGACTTACTCGACGGCACGCCGATTGTCGATATTAAACCCTATTTGCCCTATTCAGATGCCCTAACAGATGCTGCCGCGGGTTTTGCAGACACCCGCCCTGAGACGCAAATGACGGTCACCTTTAGTGAACAGGCCGAAGATTTTATCTCTAAACAGGGCGATTACCCGAATTTAAGGGACTTTATTAGTAACGTGCTCAAACAAGACCCTCGCCCTGCATATAAGAAAAAACAGGAAAATCCGCAAAACTATGGCATGAACCTGTATGACTTTAATATTCGCTGGCAAGTAGATGGCGAACACAATCATGTGCTTGAAGTGGCCCAGGCGGAGTCGGATTGAACAAAAATCCCTCAGCCACCTGAACTGTCGCTTTTTACGCGATAAATAAAGCTTTTTAAGCGGTTTTAGCACTGTTAAACTAACCCGACAAAAATACTACAACAACGTATGACTACTTGGGCCGAGGCCTGAGTAATCATCAATTGAACGGAACAAGTATGCGTACCAGTCAATATATTTTAGCGACTCAAAAAGAGACGCCTGCAGATGCAGAAGTGATCAGCCATCAGCTGATGTTACGCGCGGGCATGATCCGCAAATTAGCCTCCGGTTTATACACTTGGTTACCTTCCGGCCTGAAAGTACTGCGTAAAGTAGAAAAAATCGTCCGTGAAGAAATGGACAAAGCCGGCGCCATTGAAATGCTGATGCCCATCATTCAGCCCGCCGATTTATGGCAAGAATCGGGTCGTTGGGAGCAATTTGGTCCTGAGCTACTGCGTATCAATGACAGACACAATCGTCCGTTCGCACTGGGTCCGACCCACGAAGAAGTGATCACTGATCTGGTACGTCGCGAAGTCAGCAGCTACAAACAACTGCCACTAACCTTATACCAGGTTCAAACCAAAGTACGTGACGAAGTACGCCCTCGTTTTGGTGTAATGCGTGCCCGTGAATTCACCATGAAAGATGCTTATTCTTTCCACCTGGATGAAGCGTGTCTGGAAAATACCTATCAGGTAATGCATCAGGCCTACTGTAATATCTTTGAACGCCTGGGCCTGGATTACCGCCCGGTTATCGCAGATACAGGCTCTATCGGTGGTAGTGTGTCGCATGAGTTCCACGTCTTGGCTGAATCGGGTGAAGATGCCATCGCTTTCAGCACTGAAAGTGATTATGCCGCTAACATCGAAAAGGCCGAAGCCGTTGCGCCCTCTGAGTCTCGCCCTGAGCCTTCGAAAGAACTGAATACTTTCGATACGCCTGAAGCAAACACCATTGCCGAGCTTAAAGAAAAGCACGGTGTTAAACCACATCGTGGCGTGAAGACTCTGATAGTCTACGGCGCGCCGGACGAAGACGATAAGCGTGGCCTGGTTGCGCTTATTCTGCGTGGCGATCACGAGTTGAATGAGCTTAAAGCTGAGAAACTACCTCTGGTTGATTCGCCGCTGGAAATGGCCAAAGAAGAAGACATAGTTGCAGCCATTGGCGCTAAGCCTGGTTCACTGGGCCCGGTTGGTCTGAGCATGCCTGTTATCGTCGATCGCAGCGCTGCTGTCATGGCAGACTTCGTTGCAGGTGCGAACAAAAATGGCGTTCACTACAGCGGTATTAACTGGGATCGTGATGTTACAGACTATACGGTTGCAGATCTGCGCAATGTAGTTGAAGGCGATCCAAGTCCGTGTGGTAAAGGCACGCTGCAGATCAAACGTGGTATTGAAGTTGGTCACATTTTCCAGCTAGGCACTAAGTACTCAGAAGCCATGAGTGCTGGCGTACTAGGTGAAAGTGGTAAAAACCAGGTCATGACCATGGGCTGTTACGGTATTGGTGTTTCGCGTATCGTTGCAGCTGCCATCGAGCAGAATAATGACGATTACGGTATTAAGTGGCCACAGGCCATTGCGCCGTTTGAGCTGGCTATCGTACCAATGAATATGCATAAATCGCATCGCATCCCGGATATTGCACAGAAGTTTTATACTGACCTGCAAGCGGCTGGTGTTGAAGTACTATTCGACGATCGTAAAGAGCGTCCGGGTGTGATGTTTAACGACATGGAGCTATTGGGCGTGCCATTTACACTGGTGATCGGCGAGCGTAACCTGGATAACAATCAGGTTGAGCTTAAAAACCGTCGTACTGGTGAAAAACTGATGCTGGACATTGACTCTGCGGTAGCTGAGATCGCCAAAGCATTGGGTAAATAACCCCTTCTCCGGCAGAGCACACTAAGCTGTGCTCTGCTTTATCCTCACTGTCACAATAGCTTCTCTTAACTGCCCTGTTTTTGTCATCCCTCGTCTCTAACTTAGGGTTTATTACGCTCGAGAGTATGGCTATGACACAAACCTACTATCCAACAATTTGGATCTCTGATGTACACCTGGGCTATAAAGACTGCAAAGCCGAGTTTTTGCTGGACTTTCTGAACAGCACACGTTGCGACACCCTATATCTTGTCGGTGATATCGTAGACCTGTGGTCACTCAAAAGGCAGTTTTTCTGGCACTCCAGTCATTACCAGGTACTCGAATGTATTCAACGCAAGGCAGAAAATGGCACTAAAGTCATTTACATTCCCGGTAATCACGATGAAACTTTTCGCAATTACGTAGGTAAAACCCTGTTTCATGTTGAAGTACACAAAACCTATATTCATACCACATCAGCGGGCAAACAATTTTTGTTATTACATGGTGATGATTTTGACTCAGCAACCCGCTATAACAAGCTGATCAGCATCATAGGCGATGCAGCCTATGATTTCTTGCTGTTTCTTAACCGCTGGACCAATCGAGTGCGCAGGCTTTATGGCGGGCACTATTGGTCTTTGGCTTCGTGGTTAAAAAACCGGGTTCATAAAGCCCGTGAAGCAATCCATGCTTTTGAACAAGCAGCGGTGCACGAAGCAAAAAAACGTGGTGTTGATGGCATTATTTGCGGTCACATACATCAACCTAGAATTGCTGTCATGGATGGTATCGTGTACTGCAATGATGGCGACTGGATAGAAAACTGTACTGCGCTGGTAGAAAATGAACAAGGCCGAATTGAATTACTGCATTGGTCTGACATTAAGAAGGTGTTGACCGTGGTCGAGCCTGAAGCTGCCTCCCCTGAGGATGTCAAGGCAGCCTGAATTACCGCATGAGGTAGCATGGCGTTAACCATGCTACTAATTTATCTGAATAATACGGATTCGCGACTGAACCAGCGTACACAGCAACCCAACAGAGCCGCAGCGAGCAGAGTTGAAGCTAAGAAGATCAAAGCCACCGCCTGGTAATCAACCGTCCCTTTAACAATTTCCTTGATGGCCAGCGCCACATTAGTGATTGGGATCCAAGCGGTTTTAGCATTTAATGTCATATTCGGCAAGACGGAAACCACAATAGGCACAAACACTAACATGCTCAGCGGTCCCATGTAATTTTGCGCCTCTTTAAAGCTGCGAGCATAAATGGAAATCGCCAGTACCAGAGACGACAGCATCATGGCAACGGGTAATAACAGGGCAAAAATCAGCAGAAAATCCCACTGTGTGACACTCGAAAATGCACTCAGAATAGGATCCAATGTACCAAACCCACTGGCAATCCCAATCCAGATGGCCATGCTAGACACAGTGACCAAGGCACAGGCAATAGAGCTAATAAGAATGGTCAGAAACTTGCCCAGCACCAATTGAGTGCGAGTCAGCGGTGTCAGTAGTAAGGTTTCCAGCGTACCGCGCTCTTTCTCACCAGCACCCAGATCAATTGCCGGGTAACTGGCGCCCATCAATACCAGCGGGATCAGCATGTAGGGAATAAACGCACCGATTTTCTCACCAATGTTTTCGCGCCTGTCAGCCGTGTCCACCTTTTCCATTATTACAGGTTTAAGTACAGCCGCTTGTTTATTCGCTTCAACACCCAGTTCAGTGAGAGCCTGCTCTGTCAGTTTGGCCGAATACTCGTCAATGGCCTTTTTTATCCGGCCATAAATAAAATTAATAGACTGCGCATCATTAAAGACCACCTGAAACCGGGTTTGTTCACCCTGAGTCAACTGTTCCTGGGGAATTGACGGAATGTAGATCCCCACGTCAATAATACCTCTTCTGACAGCATCACTGAGTGCGTCAACACTGTCGAGCTTAGTATCGCCCTCATAGCGTTTAAAACTGCGATGATAGAACAAGGTCTCGGCGAAAGGACGGGCAAAGTCCTCGTTAACCACATAAAACGTATGAACCTTTTGCTCTGCCTCTAAGGCTGCCTTGGAAGTCAGAAAAGCGACAAAAGCTAATAAAACAGGGAAGATAACGATGGGAAGCGCAATCACAAAAAACAATGTTTTGCGGTCTCTTAGTAATTCACGCAGCTCCTTGATCATGACCTCAAACATATTGCTCTCCCTGAATGATAGTTAAAAACGCCTGATTGAGTTCGCCGTTTTGCCCCTGCTCGCGAAAAGCGGTTAGGCTGCCTTCAAAACAGCTGATGCCTTTGTCAATCACACACACCCGATCACATAACATATCGATTTCATCAAGGTGATGCGTAGAGAATATGACCGGCGTGCCCTGCTCTTTTAGTTGCCTGATAAAAGACAGTAACGTTTGCTTGGTCATAATATCCAGACCGGTTGTTGGCTCGTCCAGAATGACCACCTGTGGGTCATGAACTACCGCACGAGCAATGCTGGTTTTCTGTTTCATACCGGTAGATAAGCTGTCTGAACGCTTATCCAAAAACGAAGTCATATCCAGTGTTTCGAACAATAGTTCACAGCGGGCCTTTAACTCTTTGCCTCTAAGGCCATGTAATCTGGCAAAGTACTCGACATTTTCTTTTGCACTCAGGCGCCCATACAAGCCGGTAGTGCCAGACAAAAAGCCGATATGACGCCTGCCATGTAGCGGGTTTTTGACGATATCTTGCCCGGCGACAATGATGGCCCCGCTGTCAGGAGACAGTGCCGTGGACAGCAACCTGAGCGTGGTTGTTTTACCAGCCCCATTAGGGCCGAGTAACCCCAATACTTCCCCTTTTTGACACTGAAACGACACAGATTCAACCGAATGAAAGTAACCGTCTCTTTCTCTGGGGTCGTCACCGGTTTTATTTTTGTTATGCTCCCTGCTGAGCTTAAAGCGTTTTTTTAAACCCTCAACCTGTATCACTGTGTGTCCTTTTTTGCTGCCGGTAGTCGTTTGGGGCGGAAATAATCGGTATCGCTATAAAAAGCCAGGTCCTGCTGACCCTGATGCCATTGGGGTATCCCAAGTAACGGTAAAGGTGACATGTGCTTATTGTTGTCCAGCAACCCCTGACGTTCTATCATATCGACCAGTTTCTGGTCTAAATGACGATACTGAAGCTTTAAAGGCAAGTGATAAAAAGCTTCATCTACTTCGATGCATATGACCTTGCCTGTAAGACCAATAAAAGGTTTGGTCAGCATTTCGTAGTTTGCATGACCAAATACAAAGGGTAGCAGGTTGTGATGCCACATCGCGCTGTATTCATAAAATACTTCCTGCCACTGGTGGCCGCGTAATGCCGTTTGCCAGCTAATATCAGGTACCGCCAATACCACGCCGCATTCGTCGAATAATGTCAGCGCATTGCGCTTTTTACTACGCTGCTTCAGGCCATGTTCGCCGATTTCCTGCATATGCAAACGATTCAGCAAAGACTTCGTTTGTGGAAACAGGCACCAGATAAGGGCACCAAAAAAATCATGCCAGTTATTTTCGCGGGTGGGAATACGATTTGTCTGAGCAATGATCTCTTCGTAATACAGAATTTCGCCTTCCAGTTCACTGTTGGGTGTAAATACCACATCCCGATTGTGCTGCTGATCTTTTTGGCCATTCAGCCAGTCAAATGACGGCCAGTCAGTGTGGTGGCTGAGCGAAAATAGCTCTTCTAAATGTTCAAATGGTGCCTGACTGAACAGGTCTGCATGCCAGTGCTCTGGCGCGGTGAATTTATTCATATTGCCGATATGTCTTTCTCAGGCAGTGTTCAAAGCTGGCATTTTACCTCACCCGAACCCAATACCCCAAGCCTACTTTGTTTAGTAAACCGCCAATTTCGTCAATTATCGCCAAAAGTCGAAATATCAGTGTAAAAAACGTTATACTAGCGGCATATAACAACAAGCGAAGATAAATAACACTATGAAACTAAAACTAGCGCTAAGCGCACTGTCTGTTGCTGTGTTAGCTGGCTGTATGGCAACACAAACCAATCAGCCTGGCGATGTAACCGCCGCTTATAACAGCATCAATGCCGACCAACTGGCTACCCACATTAAGACTCTGGCCTCTGACGAGTTTGGTGGTCGTGCCCCTTCCACCAAAGGCGAAGAACTGACTCTGGCCTATCTGAAAAAGCATTTCACCGAGTTGGGTTTCCAACCTGGCAATGGTGACAGCTTCTTCCAGGAAGTCCCTTTGGTATCTATCGAAGCCGACCCTAACATGACGCTAAGTATTGGTGGTAAAGACTACGAATATAAAAAAGACATGGTAATGGGCACAGGCCGTATCAGTAAATTAGAGTCGATTAAAGATTCTGAACTGGTGTTTGTCGGTTATGGTGTCAATGCACCTGAATATGGCTGGAACGATTACGAAGGTCTGGATGTACGTGGCAAAACTGTGGTCATGCTGGTAAACGACCCGGGCTTTGCACGTAAAGACCCTGCTTTGTTCACAGGTGAGGCCATGACTTACTATGGTCGCTGGACTTACAAATATGAAGAAGCAAGCCGTCAGGGCGCTGCAGGTGCTATTATCGTTCACGAAACCGCACCAGCCTCTTACCCTTGGAGCGTCGTTGAGAATTCGTGGAGTGGTCCTCAGTTTGGCTTCCAGAAAGAAAACAACAACATGGACCGCGTCGCTGTTGAGGGCTGGGTAACCAGTGATGTTGCCAAAGAGCTGTTTGCAAAAGCTGGCCTGGACTTTGCCGAGGCTAAAGAAAAAGCCGCTGCTGGTGCATACCATGTCGACATGGGCGATTTAACAGCGTCTGTTACTGTAAAAAGTAAGATCAGCACTTCAACGTCTTATAACTTCATCGCGACTTTGCCTGGCGCAAAGCACAGTGACGAGCACATCATCTATTCAGCTCACTGGGATCACTTAGGCACAGATCCTAACCGCAAAGGCGATAAAATTTATAACGGTGCTCACGACAATGCAACCGGCACAGGTGGCATGATCGAAGTAGCTGAAGCGTTCAGCAAGCTGCCCGTTAAACCAGACCGTTCAGTCACGTTCCTGGCTGTTACCGCCGAAGAACAAGGCCTGCTGGGCTCAAAGTTCTACGCCGCAAACCCGGTTATTCCAGCCGATAAAACGGTTGCCAACATCAACATGGACAGCCTTAACTTGCTGGGTAAAGTAAAAGACATCAGCGTCGTGGGTATTGGTAAATCATCACTGGACGAAATGCTGGAAACCGCAGCGCAAGCACAAGACCGCGTTGTCTCTGGCGATCCACGCCCAGCTGCTGGCGGCTACTACCGCTCTGATCACTTTGCCTTTGCCAACATGGGTGTTCCGGCCATGTATGCCGGTGGTGGTACAGAAGCGCGTGACGAAGCCACAGCACAATACCGTAAGCGCATGAGCTTAGTGCTACGTGGCTGCTATCACCAACCTTGTGATCGCTACCGTGATGAGTGGGACTTAAGCGGTGCCGTACAGGATCTTCAGTTATTCTTCCAGGTTGGCTACGACATTTCTCAGCAGAGCGACTGGCCTACGTGGAAAGCAACCTCTGAGTTCCAACGCAACAAATAAATACAAATGATATTGATTTTCATTTAATATCATTCTAAAGTGCAACTGTGTTTTCAATCGGTTGCACTTTTATGCTCTCACAATCCTATTCTGTAACAACCAGAAGCAGATCCGCACTCTCCTCCTTGCTGGCTAACAAACGATTGTTACTGCCATTTTTGCTCTGCCTGGCTGTCGCCTTTGAGCCTCTGCGCGCCCTTACTATCGCAACACTCGCCGACGCATTTTTTCAGGTAAGTGTGTTTGTTGCAGTTACACTGGCAATCTATTATTTTTTAATCGACAGATTACCTCAACTGGAACTCAGTTACCTGAAAGCCAAGTCCCCTGTACTGGAAATTGCAATGGCAGCGGTGCTGGGTGCACTGCCGGGCTGCGGCGGCGCAATCATAGTGGTCACGCAGTTTACCAAAGGACAGGCAAGCTTTGCTTCTGTGGTTGCTGTACTAACGGCCACCATGGGGGATGCTGCTTTTTTACTCTTGGCAAAACAACCTCTCGAAGGGTTGATAATTATCGCTTTAGGTATCGCTGTAGGCATTGCCAGTGGTTTGACTGTAAACTTGCTCCATAAGCCTGAGTTTTGCCAGCCAAACTTGCAAAGCAAAAACGCCATACAATGCAAAGCACCTTCTGCTGCCATTCGCTTTAGTGAGCCAGTCTGGCGCTGGGCGCTTATACCCAGTCTAATCATTGCGTTGCTGATTGCGTTTAACACAAACCTGGGCGTCTTCACACAGCCTGTAGAACTTGCTGGCGCTGCCTTAGCCATATTTGCCCTCACTATCTGGGCACTTTCTTCAAAGGGGCAAAGTTACCGCGAAGTCACAGCTGAAGATGATGAACAGGATCCCCCATCCAAACTGGCTAAAGTCATACACGACACCCACTTTGTCACCGCCTGGGTTGTTGCCAGCTTTATGCTCTACGAGCTGTCTGTGGCGCTGTTTGGCCTGGATCTGGCTGCCTGGTTTACTGAATACGCAGTATTTGCCCCCCTTATCGCGGTTGCCATTGGGTTGCTACCTGGCTGTGGGCCACAAATAGTGGTGACCACTCTATACATTCAGGGGATTTTACCTTTCAGTGCACTGGCGGCAAATGCGGTTGCAAACGATGGTGACGCGCTGTTTCCTGCCCTTGCGCTGGCACCAGGGGCGGCTGTTTTGGCAACAGTTTATTCCGCTATACCCGCGCTGCTTGTCGGATATGGCCTGTACTACTTTGCTGTATAGTAAAAGCAAAAGGCCTGCAGACGCAGGCCTTTTTAATTACATGGTGACAAATGAAGCGGTGCTAAAAACTAGATTTCATGTTTTTCGATGATCAGAATCACTTCGCCAACTTTGAAGCCCCATTTGATAATTTCTGTACGATTGAATAATCGTTTTTCGTTGATCAGATACATCCAGTCATCCAGGGTGACTTCCAGTGGCTTGCCCTGATATTGGATCTCCAGTTGATATCGCCAGTACAAAGCAGAGCCAGCTGTTTCGCCTTGCGCAACACCAATAACGTCTCCCGCAGTGCCTTTATAGCGATTATCTGCGGTTTTCTCCAGCTGCCATACTCTCGTCGATTTCTCTCCATCGTCGAATCGAAACCACTCTTTTAACTCGCCTTTATTACCCTGCCAGGTACCAATCAGGTCGGCCTCAAAGCGCCGGGTCAAGTTACCACTGCGGTCCAGCACTATCCCATAAGCTGTCAGCTCTCCCTCAAAGAATTGCTCTAATGCGAGTTCAGGCTTGGTATCACTGTAGTCCGCAATCGTTTTGCTGGTGCAACCACTCAATAGCAACATCAGCACAATAGTCGTTAGTAATTTCATTGTAATTTACCTTTTCCCTATAAGCTGTTTTCTCAGCTTGGGCTCTGTGGTTTTTTCAGATAACCAGATCCCCAAAAATGCAGGGCCAAAAGCACGGTCATTAATCGCACCAAGAAATCGAGCAGATTCTTTAAGTGCAGATTCTGACAGAGATGGTGTCAACGTCTCTGGTGGCGCAGGGCGAAAGTAAAAACGGCTCTGTTGGTCAGCATCAACCACTAAGATCAGTTGATTCCCTTTGCGGATATCAGGCCAAAGTTGACCAAGCTGTCTGAGCCATTGTTCGCGGTTATCCAGCTCAAGTTTTTGTTTTTGCCATTGCTCTCGGGTTGCATCGACCAGCTCTTGCGCCTCAATATCACGCTTGTAGGTCAACTTGAGTACTTGCGGAAACTCTGTTTCCTGATACGTCCCCCCTGATGTATAAAGCGCAGCGGAGTATATGTCCCAAAACAGATATCGCAATTCTGCAGTGCCACTTAGCTCAAGCTTTGGCAGTTGCGTGGCTGTTGATGCACTCGCCTGTACCGATACGAATATGGCCGCTGACACCAATAGCTTTGTGTATGATCGTCTAAACATGTTGGACTCCCGATTGCGTATTCAGGCGTGTATTTAGATAAACCACAAGGGGTAAAACAATCGCCCAAACAACAGCGAACACTAAAAACACATCAATAAGAGACAATGGACTGTTGAGTGCCCCCAACTTGATGCCACCGATATAGCTTAGGGCACCAAAAACCGCGCCTATCATGGCCTGAACGCCCACATTAAAGCGCCCCAGCCAACTAAGGCTGTGATTCAAAGTTAACAGGAAATGCGCCCACAATAACGCTAACCACAGTGGTAGCCAAAGCTGACCACCAACAAAGGAGATAACTCCAAAAGCGGCAAGCGTTTGGTCGGCCACTAACCCCACAGGTAAAATCGTTAAACTGACTACATCTGCTTTTTTGCTAGGTGAAAGTGCAAAATGCAGTGCCATGATAACGACTACTGCGATGACTGCCTGGTGAGTGAACAGTGCACTCAGCCACCAGACAGATTGAAAAATGACAAGATTAATTAACCAGAAATTGCGCATCGTTGACCCCAACATATCTGGGCTTACGGGCAACGAAATGATGCGTGCTGATCACTCGCTCAAGAAAGGCGCCCTCACAATACTGCAAATAAAAGAGCCACAGACGCCTGAAACGCTCGTCGAAACCAAAGGTACGGATCTGTTGCCAGTTTTGCTCGAACTGCAATCGCCAGCGCTTAAGTGTTTGCGCATAATGCAGGCCAATGTCATCGATGTCGCGCACAACCATGTCTGTTTGAGTAGCCAGATGCGCAGACATCACCGCAACTGACGGAAGACACCCACCAGGAAAAATATAGCGTTGAATAAAGTCGACGTTGTTTCGGTAGTGGTCATAGCGCCCATCTGAAATAGTGATAGCCTGAAGTAACATTAAGCCATCGTCTTTTAGCAAACTACTACACTTGGCAAAAAAGCCCGCCATATAACTATGTCCGACCGCTTCTATCATCTCAATAGACACCAGTTTGTCGAATTTACCTTCCAGCAACCGGTAATCCTGCTTCAGCAAAGTAATTTGCGCATCCAGACCGGCCGTTTTAATTCGCTGTGCGGTAAAATCGTGCTGGGCATCTGAGATGGTAGTGGTTGTAACTTTACAGCCGTAATTTTGTGCTGCAAATATGGCCAGTGCGCCCCAGCCAGTGCCAATCTCCAACAGATGGTCTTCAGGGCTCAGTTCAAGCTTGTCACAAATGACCTTCAGTTTGTTGTGCTGGGCCTGCTCAAGCGACTGATCCAACGTCTCAAACACAGCACTGGAGTACATCATGGTTGGATCCAGGAAAGCCTGGTACAAATCGTTGCTCAAATCATAATGGGCAAGGATATTTTGCTTAGAGCCTGATTCGCTGTTGCGGTTGCCAAGGTGAAATACCTTATTTTTAAGCGAAGTAAGCCAAGACATTTTCCCCTCTAGCTCATCTAACTGAGACTGAGCGCAGGCAAATATACGGATCACTTTGGTCAGCTCCGGGGCGTCCCACTTTCCATCGATAAAAGCTTCAGCCGCACCGATCCCCCCCCCTTTGAGCACATCAATATAAAAGCTGGGATCGCTCACGAAGATGGTCGTCTGGAGCCGTGGTTGCATCGCACCCAGTAACACTTTCTCGCTTCCTTCTATGATCTCTAGCCGATCATGCTCGAGATTTTTCAGTAGCTTAAAAATGAACGCTCTGGCTTTATTAATCATCAACTGGTGCCACCAAGATACCGTGGCAGGCTTAGAGATGGTTTGGCTATTTTGTTCCATGTATCACTTCGCTTTATTACAGTTAGAATGCGTTTCAGGGTGCGGTATGAAAGGTACACGCTTCACCCAAAGTTTGAGTGCCTGCCAGTAAATCGCCAGGCATATTTTCAATGTCATAGAGGGCAAACACAGGCCCAGACCCAACAGGCTTTTAACCGACAAAGGTGTTGACTTGAGTGCCATAGTGGCATCAAACAGCTTGTCGTCTTGTAAAGCGCCCTTTTGCTTATACTCATGTTCGGCCGTAGCGTGGTTTTCTATGTGCACAAGTAATCGCCCCGACCCTTGTGCTGGCGGTGCACTAACACGCCACAAATACTGCATATCCAGAGTCATAAATGGCGACACATGAAATACCTTGTCGGTTCTGTGTGCCTGACTGATATCGACCAGATAATAATGTCGCTGATTCCATGGGGTATTGCTTACTTCTGCCAGCATCAGGTTACATTTGCCCTGTTCGTCGTAACAAAAGTACACATTAAGCGGGCTGAAATATAATCCCAGACAACGCCCCTGAACCAGTGCTTTTACGCGACCTCCGGGCCATTGCCCGCCAAGTTCTATGACTTTGTTTTTTATACGTTGTTGCAGTGTGCCAGGATCACCTTTTAGGTAGTCTTGTTGGCAAAAACGAATGGGCCGATACCACTGGGGACCAATGAGTCCTCTACCTTTTTGCACAAAGGTGTTTTCATCCAGATCCAGGCACAGCATATAAAGGCGATAGGAAAAGCCATGAGGCACAGGAGCAAAGCGCCGATGCCTGACCTGGCCTACATATAAGGGCGAACTGTGCTGCGTGTCACTCATTACAGGTCATCCAGGCTAATGCCGAACCGTGCTGCCACATCAACCGCACTGCGCACGCCGTCTTCGTGAAAACCGTTGTACCAATAGGCGCCCGCAAAATGAGTATGCTGAAGTCCACAAATTTCCTTGCGAAGCTGTTGAGCCGCCATACTTTGGGTATTAAACACCGGATGCGCGTATTGATATTGACCGATCACCTTGTCTTCATCGATCGGCTGATTCAGCGTCACACAAAAGGTGCATGGCGCCTCGATACCCTGCAATATGTTCATGTTATATGTCACTGCCGCAGGGCGAGATTCATTGTTGTCGAGCAAGTAGTTCCAGGCAGCCCAGGCTAGACGACGCTTCGGCAGCAATCCCGTATCAGTATGCAAAATCACGCTGTTTTTTGCGTAAGGGATCGCCGACAGCACACTGCGCTCTTCTGCGCTGGCATCGCCGAGCAAGTTGAGCGCCTGATCGCTATGACACGCCAGTACCACCTCATCAAACTCACTGACGGAATCAGCGAAGTGCAGCTGAACACGGCCGTTTTCTCGGGTCACTTTTTTGATGTCTGCATCAAGATGGATATTGGCCTCCAGGCCACTTAACAGCGGCGCAATATACTGCTTGGAGCCACCTGGGATCACATACCACTGGGGCCTGTCGCTGATATTGAGTAAGCCGTGATGATAAAAAAAGCGGACAAAAAATTTGAGCTCGAATTCCTTCATTTTCTGTAAGCTGGTAGACCAGATAGCAGCGCCCATCGGCAAAATATAATGTTCAGCAAAAAATTCGCTGAAGTTTTGCTCGTCAAGAAAACTACCCAGTGTTTCGTTCGCAGAAAAGTCATCATCCGCGAAGCGCTGTTTGGCCGTTTTATTGAAGCGTACGATTTCGCGGATCAGGCGCCAAAATTTAGGGCGAACTAAGTTACGCCGTTGGGCGAACAAGGTATTAAGGTCGTGACCGTTGTATTCCAACCCGGTGTCTTTATTATGCACACTGAAACTCATTTCAGTGGCCTTGCCCTGGATCCCCAGCTTGTCCATTAACTTAATGAAGTTTGGATAAGTTCGGTCGTTATAAACAATAAACCCGGTATCAACCTGATAGGTTTGGCCCTGGTACTCAACCTCTTTTGTGGCAGTGTGGCCACCAAGGCGGTCTCTTTTTTCAAACAAATGTACGTCGTGTTGGGTACTGAGCAAACGTGCACAGACCATACCTGAAACGCCACTACCAATGACGGCTATTTTTTTCATCTTTTTATCCATTTTGCCGCAACATGTCGCCAAACGTTATGCGGCAACCAACCAAAAAATTTAAGCAGGTAGGTAAACCTGCGAGGAAAGTGAATATCAAACTGTTTGTTTTCTACCCCTTGAAAGATACGCTCCGCGGCTTGTTCGCTGGTTATCTGACAAGGCATTGGAAAGTCGTTTTTTTGTGTTAGCGGGGTATCAACAAAGCCGGGGTGTACGACGCTGACCTGAATGCCATTTCCGGCCAAATCCACATCGAGTGTCTTAGCAAGATAGGTAAGTCCCGATTTTGAAGCACCGTAAGCCTCAGCACGAGGTAAAGGCAGGAAACTTGCCGATGAACTGACAAACACCAAAAAGGAAGGGTCACGTAGCTTGCCAAGCCAGGCATCCAGACAGTAGCCGACTGAGATCAGGTTAACGCGGATGATCCGCTCGAACAGTTCAGAATCGAATTGTTTCGCGTCGTCTATGTATTCACAGCCACCGGCGTTAAGGATAATCCCATCCAGGTGTGGCAGTTTGTCTGCCACCTCAAAAATGGCAGCCTTATCATTAAGGTCAAAACATACATGTCGGACTTGTTCAGATTCAGGCAGAACCGATTGAAGTTTTTCTTTACTACGACCACACACATGCACTTTGTAGCCAGCATTAAGATAGCGTCTGGCGAGCGCGAGCCCTATTCCGGAGCTTGCCCCCGTTATCAAAATTTCGGGCATGCCTGTGCTCCTTTGTTGTTTACACCGCTGGTTTGCTCACCAGAAATACGGGCTTTGAGCCAACGTACACCCACTCCCATCAATGGGATATGTTCGTACAGCAAGCTGCCTGCATCGAAGTAATCTCGATGTAGAATCACTTTGCCGTCCTGTATTTTTAGGTAAGAATGGCCTTCTACGCTTATCTCCCGGCCTTTTCCCAACCGGTTATGCCGATAGCGCATGGTCCAGTAAAGCGCGGCCTGGTCGCCTTGCGACAGACTATGGTGAATATCAAACTGACAGCTGATCACATTGCTGTACATATCGGAAAAGTATGTGCTGAGGTTGCTCAGTCCATTAATGCCATGTAGCGGATCGCTAAACTGGATATCAGGGTGATAAATTTCTTCCAGCAAGTGCAAGGTTTCTTTGTCCAGCTTATTGTAAATCCTTACAAAGTTGCTTAGCCAGTCTGGTTGTTCGGTCATTACTTTGTCCTTTTTGATACTATGCCTTGTTATACGGGGTCAGACTGACATCAGATCAAACTCTCTGAGTCTGGGGTAACCTTTTACGCTGATACCGGCTGATATCAGATGGACGCACAAGTTATTCCTAGAACATTAGCAGCTTTTCTGATAAAGCGCTTGAAATCAGCACCCTATAAATGAAAAAAGCACAAAGGCTGGCTTTGTGCTCAAGTCGAAGGAGGAATTAAAATAAGACTTAATGCTGATTTAGTAGATCAACTTACCTATGGGGTTAAACAATTGGCTCAGGCCCTGGCTAAAGTGCAACGCATCGTCGGCAAGTGTAAAGCACAAGCAAGACTCAGTCGCAACAGGTGAATGTTCATGGCTACCATCTAGCATAATAAAGTCGCCCGGAACGTAACTGTCCATTTCATCTTTGAATGTACCGGAAAGCAGTAATGTCAGCTCAAAGCCCTTGTGGGTATGCTGAGGTACACTGCCGCCCTTTTCAATGTGCAACAAACTGGCATGCAGCTTACCGTCGCCCAGATTGAGCCGTGAGCGAGAAAGCTTGCCCAACTTCAACCAACCACTCAATCCAACATTCTGCAGACTGGATGGCAACACAAATTGCTCTCCTTTCACTTCAATTTCAAGAGGTGCAGGAGCAGGCTGGTCTGTAAACTGCGTGTCTTCTGTAATCTGAGCTATTAAATCGTCCCAGTTTTCGTCACCTTGCAGATCCATATCTTCACCAGCAAAGCTATGCGCACAGCTTGCTTCAAACTGACTAGTCAGCAGCTGGCATTGCGGGCACATAGCCACGTGCATACTCACAGCCACACTGAGTGACGCGCACAGTTCTCCCTGAACATAAGATTGAAGAATGTGTTCGGATGGGTGATATTTAATCATGGTGCTCCCCCATATGTGCTTTCAGTTTGCCCAGTGCCAGTCTCAGTCGGGATTTTACGGTGCCCAAAGGTATGCCAAGTTGATTTGCCAGCTCTTCCTGACTCAACTCCTGAAAATAAATGCCTTTCACTACATTTTTTTGTTCTTCAGGTAGCTTTTCTACATACTCTACGAGCTGCCTGTCCAACAAATGATCGGAAAATTCAGCACTGTCATCGCGCTCGTTGCTATGTTGCTGCCAGATGTCCTCACTAAGATTGTCCTCGCGGTTGGTCTGCATCTTTCTCAGCATATCGAAGGACTGATTCCGCACCAGAGTATAAATCCAAGTGGTTACAGCGCCTTTTTCGGCATTAAACAAATGGGCTTTTCGCCACACGTTAGCCATGCTCTCCTGAAGCAGCTCCTGTGCCTGGCTTGCATCGCCAAAGCGTTGGCGACCCAGGTGCAACACCTTGGGTGCAAACCACTTGAATAAACAGGCGAATGCTTTTCTGTCCCTTTGTTTGGCAATGCGGTGCATCCAGTCGCACAACTGCGCCTGTTGCTCGGGACTGAGCAGACGTTGCTCCGAAGTTTGTGTAGCAGCAACGTCTTTCATAACTGACCCCTGTGGCGTTTCGGTACTTTGCTGACGGCTTTTTTCTATCATTAGCTCACATCCATACATAATGGAAGTTTAAAAACGGATTTTTTATTTCTACACACGTTATACGTCGAACAAATAGATTTGGATCACACATGCTGACGAATATATCAGTCGTCCTGACCCGTTAAAATGGTATCAAGGAATTTCAGTGCCTGAGGCAATGTTCCTGGCTCGCAAAAGCCCTCTTTATGCTCCGGAGAAAACGGTAAAATCTCCAAGAAACGTCCGGCTACCCATGCAGCATCTTCAAATCGGGGTTCCGGGTATAACGCAGCCAGTTCGGGGTTTTGTTTGAATATACGCAGCAGCTCATCGCTAATGTGTTGATATCTGGGTGCCAGTTCAGAGCACGACCAGTGTGGTCTTACATCAAAGCGAGCTTGGCGTAATCCGTCAGCGTCCATCCAAACTTCGGTCACATCCAGCAAACCCTTAGAACGTACGTCGATGGTTAGAATATCATCTTGCGCGGAGCCGAAATCAATGATTTCCACCCAACTTGCCCAGGGTGCAGTCTGAAATTCAGTCGCAGACTTGTACAAACTAAGTGCAAAGTGACGCTCATCGCCGGCTTCTTTCACCATGCGCAAATATTTTTGCTCGAAGATCCGCAACCGAGTGACGCCACCAGGCAGGAGAAATACAGGTAGTGGAAAAAGTGCCAATTGCACGCTTTGCATCATAAAATCAGGCCAAACAGTTAAATCTGACTTGTAATACGCATAAGCGATATCCCCGGATCAACGAAAATCCATCTCGCAAAGCCAGTACGTGCTTTTTGGTTTTTTATCGGCGGGAGCATTAAAAAAGGGCCGTAAAGGCCCTTTACAACAAGTAAGAAACTAGCAAAAAGCGATGATTAGCGCATCGCCATCATCATTTTAGCCGGCTCCTCTAAGTAAGACTTCCACAAATTGTTGAATCTTGCAATCGTTCCGCCATCAATAACACGGTGATCGCCAGACCAGCTCACTTGCATAATCGCACGTGATACGACATTGCCCTTATCATCAAAACGTGGCAGATGCTGTAATTTACCCAGTGCAACGATGGCCACTTCTGGCTTGTTGATGATAGGTGTGGCCGTAGTACCGCCGATTGCGCCGATGTTCGAAATTGAGATCGTGCCGCCCTTGAGGTCATTAGGAGAAACTCGTCCCTCACGCGCAGCATCCGTAAGCTGTGTTACCGATTCAGCGACATCTACAATCGATTTGTTCTGACACTGTTTAATGTTTGGTACCAACAACCCAAGCTTGCTGTCGACCGCCATACCGATATTATGGTCGTCAAAGTAAGTGATCTCTGTGCAGTCGTCGTTGACCTGCGAATTAAGAATTGGGAACTCTTTAATCGCCAGTGATAACGCCTTGATAAAGAATGGCATCATTGTGAGTTTAATGCCCTGCTTTGCATACTGATCTTTTAGCGATTTGCGCAATGCGATCAGGTCCGTCAGATCAATCTCATCACTGTAAGTGAAATGCGGAATAGTTGAAACCGACGCGACCATCTGCTTGGCCATCGCAGCTTTCATACCACGGATTGACTCGATACGAGTTCCACCTGATGCTACTGGTGCCGGTGTTGATTGTTCGGTCTGAGCAGGCGTAGTCGACTGAGCGGCCACAGTGCCACCTTGTGCAAAGCGCTCGAGGTCTTCTTTGAATACACGACCGTTTTTACCTGAGCCTGGTACCTGAGTGATGTCGATGTCCATCTCGCGCGCACGGCGTCTGACCGCTGGCGAGGCGACGGCTTTGTCATTCACTTTAGTCGCTGTAGCTGGTTGTGCAGACGGCGCTTTGCTTTCGCTAACAGGCTGTGGCTTGTGGACCGCCAGCTCGTCTTGTTTCGGGCTATGATCGGCACCTAAGCGCATCTGGAATAACGGACTGTGCACCTGCGCAATATCGCCTTTTTGATAATACAGCTTTTCAACCACACCATCGTACTTGGCTGGGATTTGCACCAGAGCTTTGTCTGTCATCACATCACACACAGCCTGATCTTCTTTGATTTCATCGCCTTCTGCGACCAACCACTCGACGATTTCACACTCAACAATGCCTTCACCGATATCCGGCAAAATAAAGTCTTCCAAATGCGCAGCAGATGCAGCTGGCGCTGAACCGCTGTCACTGGCATTACTGGCTGGAGCAGGCGCTTCGCCGGCAACATCCATTGCAAACAAAGGCTCATGAACTTTAGCAATATCGCCTTTTGCATAATGTAATTGGGTGATCACGCCGTTATGTACAGCCGGGATCTGGACCAGTGCCTTATCTGTCATTACATCACAGATAGGCTGATCTTCTTTTACTTCATCACCAACATTCACCAGCCATTCGACCAGTTCACATTCGACGATCCCCTCGCCGATATCCGGTAAAATAAATTCTTTAGACATGATCCGTCCCTTAAAACTCTACTGACTTCTTAATTGCAGCGAATACTTTAAGTGCATCCGGTACATACTCTTTTTCCAGCGCCAGCGGATAAGGTGTATCCAGGCCACAAACACGCTCGATAGGCGATTCAAGATGCAGGAAACACTCTTTCTGGATAGTTGCTGCGATTTCAGCGCCGAAACCATTCGTGATCGGTGCTTCGTGACTGATAACCAGGCGACCGGTTTTAGTTACAGACTTAGCGATGGTCTCAACATCCCAAGGTAAGATTGAGCGCAAGTCAATGACTTCACAACTGATCCCGGCTTCTTCCGCCTTGGCTGCTGCCTGCTCAATGATCTCCATCTGTGCACCCCAGGCAAGTAGTGTCACGTCTTTACCTTCTTTCACTACTTCGGCTTTACCAATTTCAATGGTGTAATCACCCTCAGGCACTTCACCCGTAGACGCGCGATACAAACGCTTTGGTTCAAAGAAAATCACCGGGTTATCGTCTTTGATACATGCGCGTAGCAGGCCCTTCGCCTGATATGGATTACGCGGCACGACCAGCTTCAGACCTGGCGTATGAGCAAAATAAGCTTCGGGTGATTGTGAGTGGTACAGACCACCTGCAATACCACCACCATAAGGTGTGCGAATGGTCAGATTGCCGACATTGAACTCATTACCAGAGCGGTAACGGAACTTGGCCGATTCGTTTACTATCTGGTCGAACGCCGGGAAGATGTAGTCAGCAAACTGGATTTCAGCCAGTGCAGGCGCACCGAAAGCCGCCAAACCATTAGCAAAACCCAGGATCCCCTGTTCAGTCAGTGGCGTGTTAAACACACGGTGTTTACCGTATTTTTCCTGTAATCCTGAAGTGGCACGGAATACACCGCCAAAGTAACCCACATCCTCACCAAAAATACAGGCCTGCGGGTGCTCTGCCATGGTGATGTCTAGCGCCGAATTAATGGCGTGCAGCATGTTCATTTTAGCCATTATTTTATCCTCCCAGCCGTGATTGGATACGCATCCGGATGCTGTTTAATATGCTCTTTAAGTTCTTCGTATTGTTTTTGTAGTGCCGGGATAGGCGTATCGTAAACATCAGAAACAAGCTCTTCCAGTGCCGGTTTTTGAACTTTTTCCGCCACTTTCAGCGCCGCGAGGATCTCTTCACGGATCTTGTCTTTTTGTGCTTCGTCTTCTTCTTCGTTTAGCCAGCCCTGTTTTAGCAACCAGGCCTTGAAACGTGCAACCGGACAGTTTGACTTAAACTCGGCTTCTTCGTCTTTAGTACGGTAGCCCGACGGGTCGTCCGACGTAGAGTGCGCCCCTAAACGATAAGCAATTGATTCGATCAATACCGGCTCGCCTGTCGTTACTGCAATTTCACGGGCCTTTTGCGTTGCCGCATACACCGCTAATGTATCCGCTCCGTCGACACGAATGGTCTTAATGCCGTAGCCGACACCGCGAGAGGCAATACCGTCGCCTTTAAATTGTTCATCAGCTGGCGTAGAGATGGCGTAACCATTGTTACGGGCAAAGAAAAGTACCGGTGCCTTATGCACTGCGGCCATGTTCAAACCTGCGTGGAAGTCACCTTCCGACGCGGCACCTTCCCCAAAGTAACAAATAGTGACGTTGTCAATTTCGCTGCTTAGTTCACCGCTTTGTGCATCGATATGCTTCAATTTCTGGCCGTACGCATAGCCCGTCGCTTGCGGGATCTGTGTGCCCAGTGGCGATGAAATAGTCAGGTAGTGTAATTCATTTGAGCCATAATGAACTGGCATCTGACGACCTTTACCCAAGTCTTTCTCGTTAGAGAACAGCTGGTTCATAAACTGCTCAAGCGAGAATCCACGATAGTGCAGTGCCGCTTGCTCGCGATACTGTGCCATGATCATGTCTTCTTGTTTTAGCGCAGCCGCACTGGCGGTAATCGCAGCCTCTTCACCAAGACACTGCATATAAAAGCTGATCCGACCCTGACGCTGAGCCGCCTGCATACGTTCATCCAGCAGGCGGATAAAACGCATGGTAGAATAAATACGCAACGCCGTGTCTTTGTCTAACTCAGGTGCAGTTGCACCGTCCAAAATCTCACCGTCTTCGCTGAGAATTTTCAGCGTCGGGATGTTAAGCGCATGGCCATCGATAAATTCGAGCGCATGGCTGATATTCAACGATATGTTATTGGGGTTAGTCATAACCTACCTTCTCTTGTTGTCATAACTAATTTGCAACGCCAAAGCCGCTTAAAATGGGCCGGATCCGCGGTTAGAGATTTGAATAATTAGTGCGGTAAATGCAAATTAATTAAATTAAAGCTTTTGCCACTTTACGTTAACGTAAACGGTTATTCAACTAATCCTAGATGAATAACCGTTAATTTGCACATTTTGCGGTGGAAAGTTTTTGATACGCTTTATTAAGCGCTTTATTTACAAAGAGTTATACGAAGTTTTCGTCTACTTCCAGCGGGATCACAGTCAGTAATGCACGCTGACCGAGCGCGACTTTAGCATTCGGGAAAATGATGGCTTCGCCCTCAACTTCTGCAAAGTAGTCCTTATCACCGTCGGTTGCGAGCAATTCACCTTTAGCAAAACCGGTGAAATTTACCGCAGAATCAGGGAATGGGAATGAAAACGCCTCACAGGTGCGGTTTATCGTACGATGCACCTGGAACAACTCGAAATCATTTGCATTAAACTCACCAAATTCGATACTTTTCTGGCTAATTAATGCTTTTAGCGTTTGTTTTACTGCGGTAAAGCGTGACATATCATTCTCGCCAAAAGGTTTCACCTGCCCCAGCTCAACCGTGAAGGCATCAGCACCAAACTGAAACGATGAGAAGTAGCTGAAGGTGGTTGCTGCTGAGCGCATCATCAAAATAGTATTGACGCCACAGGCCAGCATAAATTGCAGTTGTGACTTCTTCCAAGGCTTTCCATGCAGGAATGGATAAACTGCAAATTTCTCGTTTTTGGAGCCACGAATTGCAGTGTGCAGATCATAGTGACAGCGATAACGCCCCTCAGGGACGCTGGTGAAAAAGTCGCGCACATAGCCTTCAAGTTTTGCAGCGCGGATCTGCTCAGGGTTTTCGGTGCGGTTTTCGTGAGCACCGTTGAACAATCGGTTCAGGTTTTCGTCCACAAAACGCTCTGCGATATTGATGGACTTAGGGTTTCCGAATACAAATAACACACGATGTGCCAGTTCAATACGCTCCAGGATCACATCCTGAATAAACTCGTCGCATATTTCGATGGGAGCGGTTTCATTGCCATGCACCGCGCTCGACAACACGATGTCTTTGTTACCATAAGTGGCAGGCGTGAACTGGATAACGCCAGTGTCTTTTACTTCAACCAAAGTGCCGTTGCTCAGCGTAAATTGCTCAGCCGCTAAGGAAAACTCGTTTTTGCGAGTCAGAGTCAGGAAGTCTCCAGTTTGTTTTAACGTATCAAGGTACATACGAACATCACCTTTTGTGAGAGAAATGAGCGTCGCTGAGGAATTATACCAATTTCACTAAATACCTGTTCAATTTGACGGAGCAAATATGACGCTAACGGCGTTGAAAATTTTTCATTTAGAACAACTAAATAACAAAATTTTTGCCTTGTTATC
>NZ_PNCI01000070.1 GCF_005887095.1 Pseudoalteromonas rubra
ACGTGTAGTAAATACGCCGGCTCAAACATACTCCTTGCTTTCATGATGTATAGAGCGATTTCTGACGAAGTGTCATGTATTTCTCCATTCAAACAGGCCTACACTGCCGTCATCCCGCACTTGATGCGGGATCTACCAACAGACCACTCCGTACGTATGATAAATACACCGGAGCAAACCTACTCAGCACTGAAAAGCTGGTTTAAATGGATCCCGCATCCAGTGCGGGATGACGACGGAGTTGTTGGAGGTGCGGTAGAGCAGGGTAGACCTGGAGCCGCGGCAGGAGAACCACACGATACTTATAGCAACGACACCAACTCCAACTCAAACATGCTCCTTGCCCTTATATTACACAGAGCCACTTCTGATGAAGTGTCACTATTTCTCCATTCATACAAGCCCACACTATCGTCATCTCACATTTACTTCGAATGAATAGCAAAGACTGTATGCCGGGCCCCTTATTTTAGGTCTGACTCCATACTGTCATCTCAAGTAGCGACCCAGAAAGTGATGCGAACACCTACACTACTCATTTTAGGGTGTTAGGTAATTATGGAGCGTGAAATGTAATACTCAATCTGCGCACTTAACATGAAAATATGGTGAGCTAAAGTTTCCCATTATAGGGAGGTTCTGTAATGGAAGTAATATTTAAATTATAAAAATCAACAGTGTACCGAATATTTCAGGAAGATGAAAAAAACTAATGTAAATTTAAATTTACAATAAATGTAAAGATAGTTAAATAAATGTTCCATTTTGTGTTTATTTTCTCTGCAATTGAGCTACATTTTGATTGGAAATTAACCAAACAACAAAAAAGGAACAAGTATGCGTAAACTAAACACACTCGCTTTTGCCATTCTGGCAGGCATTTCTGGACAGTCGATGGCTCAGGCTGAGTTACTGACTACAGACCAGAGCAAGGCCATTCCTGGCAAATATATCGTCGTGTTTAAAACGCCAACTGTACTTAATACACAAAGTGCAATGGCTATCTCAGACTATGCTACAACGCAGGCACAGGCTTTAAGCAATGCTTACAATGTAAATGTTGCAAAAAGCTTCAATGGTGTGCTTAACGGTGTTGTGGTAAACGCGTCTGCAGGTGATGTAAAAGCAATGCTGAAAGACCCTAACATTGCCTACATTGAACAAGATCAAATAGTCACAGTGACGCCTCAGGCTTCAGGCGATCAGAGCAACGCGATTTGGGGCCTTGACCGTGTAGATCAGCGGGCATTGCCTTTGAATTCAAACTATCACTACGACTTTGATGGTTCAGGCGTTACGGCTTATGTTATCGACACTGGTGTTCGTATCTCGCATAGTGAATTCGGTAACCGTGCAAGCCACGGCTATGACTTTGTCGACAATGATGCAGATTCTTCTGACTGTAACGGCCACGGTACACACGTTGCTGGTACCATCGGCGGTTCACAGTACGGTGTTGCGAAAAATGTTAATGTTGTCGGTGTTCGAGTATTGGGTTGTAATGGCTCCGGTTCATATTCTGGTGTGATTTCAGGAATTGACTGGGTTAAGAACAACGCTTCAGGCCCGTCTGTTGCGAACATGAGCCTAGGTGGTGGTGTGTCTCAGGCTGTTGATGATGCCGTTAATGCTGCCGTTGCTTCTGGTGTTACTTTCGTTGTAGCTGCTGGTAATGATAATAGCGATGCTTGCAACTACTCTCCAGCTCGAGCTGCCGATGCAATCACTGTTGGCTCGACAACTAGCAGCGATGGCCGTTCAAGCTTCTCAAACTATGGTTCTTGTCTTGATATCTATGCGCCAGGTTCCAGCATCAAGTCTGCGTGGTATAATTCTGACAGTTCTACCAACACAATCAGTGGTACCTCAATGGCTGCACCACATGTAGCAGGTGCGGTAGCATTGTATCTTGACCAGGATCCGTCGCTTACTCCAGCGCAGATTGATTCACTGCTTAGTAGCAGAAGTACTAAAGGTGCGGTATCCGATGCCAAAGCAAGTTCACCGAATGAACTGCTTTATACTCTTGAAGGTGATGCGCCGCCTCCACCACCACCGCCAGGCCCAACTGAGCTTGTTTCAGGTGTAGGTGTGTCTGCGTCAGGTGCGTCAGGTTCAGAGACTTTCTATAAGCTTGCTGTTCCAGCTGGTGCAGCGTCGGTTTCGTTCACTCTGGCTGGCGGCTCGGGTGATGCGGATCTGTATGTTCAACAAGGTTCTCAACCGACTCAAAGCAGCTACGCGTGTCGTCCATATAAAAACGGCAACAACGAGTCTTGTGAATTCTCTAACCCAGCTGCAGGTGACTGGTACGTTATGCTACATGGCTATAGCCAGTATTCAGGCGCTACGCTGACAGGTACTTTTGGTGATGCTTCAGGCTGTGGTGCAAACTGCCTTGAAAACGGAGTACCAGTAACTGGGCTGTCTGGTGGTACCAACACAGATACCCGTTACACCATCGAAGTGCCAGCAAATGTGACGCTGAATGTGAGTATTTCAGGTGGTTCAGGTGATGCTGACCTGTATGTACGCAAAGGGACTCAGCCAACGACAAACAACTATGATTGTCGTCCATATCGCTCTGGTAACAATGAAACTTGTACTCTGAGTTCAGGTACGGATGGTGGTACTTACCACATCATGGTTCGAGGCTACAGCAGCTATTCAGGCCTTACTTTGCAAGGCAGCTTCTAAATATAGTAAGTTAGAAATACGAGAAAGGCCGGTTTATACCGGCCTTTCTACTTTAATGATGACGATTAATACACTTTACAGATCAGGCCCTTTAGGTAAAACCCCTCCGGGTAACAGCCTGCTATAGGGTGGTCTGCTGCCTGATTAAGGCGCTCCATAATTAACAAATCTTTACCTGCATCTAGCGCTGCATCAGCCACTACTTTTTGGAACAAATTCTGTTCCATAAGGCCTGAGCAAGAGAAAGTTAGCAAAGTACCACCTGGCTTAAGTAATTGCATAGCCAGCATATTAATGTCTTTATAGCCGCGACAGGCACCATTGAGCTGTGCTTTGCTCTCGGCAAATTTAGGCGGATCCATGACTATGGTGTCAAACTGACGGCCTTCCTCGCGGTATTGTCTTAGCAACTTGAACACATCCTGCTTAACAAACTGAGCTCGCGACAAATCTAGTTCATTGTGTTCTACATTACGCTTAGCTGTATCCAGAGCTGGCTGAGAGACGTCGACATTGATGACTTCCTCACACTCACCACGGAGCGCATACAGACCAAACGTACCTGTATAGCAAAAGCAGTTAAGCACTGACTTACCTGTTGAGAAGCGCTCGAGTGCCGCACGGCTGTTTCTTTGGTCCAGGTAGAAGCCGGTTTTGTGACCAGATTTAATATCGACTTCAATTTTCAAGCCGTTTTCCATGATCACAACTGGCGCTTCAGGTTCGTCTCCCCACAATACACCGGTGGTTTTCTCAAGCCCTTCCTTTTTCCGTACATCTACATCAGAGCGCTCATAGATATGACACTCGGAGAACAGAGTTCTGAGTGCTTGTACTATTTCGCCTTTGTGGCGCTCTGCGCCGGCACTTAACAGCTGACAAACCAAATAGTTGTCAAACTTATCAATCGTTATGCCGGGCAAGCCATCTGACTCGGCGGCACATAGTCTGAAGCCGGTTAACTGTCCTTCTTCAATGACCTGCTCGCGCGCTGAGAGTGCACGTGCTAGTCGTCGTTCAAAAAATGCCTGGTCGATTTGTTCAGACTGATCAAAGCTCCAGATCCGGGCCCGGATCTGAGAATCAGGGCTGTATGCGGCTGTGGCCAGGTATTGACCGTCGTGACTATAAATGGTCACTGTATCGCCAAGTGCAGGCTTACCTTTGACTTTTTTAATCGCCTTAGAAAAGATCCAAGGGTGCTTTCTTTTTAAAGATTTTTCACGGCCAGGTTGTAAATACAGCGCGCAAGACATATAAATTCCTTACAGTAGATTATGGTGACATTTTAGTGAAGCCAATAACAACATACAATCAGAACCACGAGGTTAAGGGATAAATGACATTAAATACGATGGAATTTGAGGCTGCATGCAGAGATTTTATGCTAACAACTGAGTTTGCCGATACTGCCCACGATTTATCGCATATCTTGCGGGTAGTCAAAACCGCAAAGCAATTGTGTGCGGCCGAAGGTGCTGACCTCGAAGTCGTCTTGCCCGCAGCCTGGCTGCATGACTGTGTAGCAGTGGCAAAAAACCACCCGGATAGGCCAATTGCCTCTAAACTGGCGGCTGACAGGGCTGTCGCTTTTTTATCAACGCTAGACTACCCAAAAGACAAATTACCCTCAGTACACCATGCAATTGTCGCACACAGTTTTAGTGCCAATGTGCCCCCAGATACTTTGGAAGCTAAGGTTGTTCAGGATGCCGATCGTATGGACGCGTTAGGGGCAATAGGGGTTAGCCGGTGTATGAAAGTTGGCGGCGCGATTGCAAGACATATGTATCATATCGGTGACCCTTTTTGTCAGGAGCGAGAGCCGGATGATAAAAAATATACGTTAGATCATTTTTACATCAAGCTGCTAAATATTGCAGAGCAAATGCATACCCAGTCAGCAAAACAAGAGGCGCAGAGGCGCACAGAATTTATGCGCGGATTTTTGCAAGAGCTGGGTAGAGAAATTGGTATCTCTGATTAGCGGGTCATGCGTTTTACAAATACGACAACGAACAAGGCCAGAGAAAAGCTGCCGGTAAATGCCTCAATCGTCGCGATTAACCGGGTAATGCCGGTTGGCGTTATGTCGCCATAGCCAAGTGTTGTAAAGGTAACCACACTAAAGTAAATGCAATTAAGCAAAGTGCTTAGGTTTTCCGACCAGGAGGCTTGGCTGGAAAACTGAATAAGTCCGTCATTGTAATTGATCCCGAACAGAAAGTAGCAGATTGCGCAGGCGATGATCATACCCAAACTGAATCGGATGACATTTTCGGGCTTTTCTCCGTAGCCACACAACATATCAACAAATGAGGATACCAAGCGGCGTTTGGAGAATTTGGGGTATTGCGCGTGCCGCATGCGCAGTTCGCTGTAGGTATATTTCCCGGCCATCTCAAATAAACCTTGCTGCTCGGCACCTTTTCTAAGTAATCGATAGATTTCCTCGGACTGCAAAAATAAGTCATTTGCTTCTTCCAGATCTTGCTGCTTAAGAGCTTCATTGGCTTGCTTTTCCTGCAAAAGCTTGTCGCCGAGATAGAGGTTGTCGATGCGCGTCTTATCGAGTTTCATACCCAACAGGTTTGTATCTCCAAGCTTGCAGCAGTGTAGATTGGCATCACGCAAGTCTGCTTTCATTAAAGAAGCATTTTTAATTGTGCTATTGAATAAATGAGCACCCTGTAAGTTAGCACGATAAAAATTGCTGTATGACAAGTCATAGCCTTCGTGGTTGTCAAACTTGACTAAGTTGAGGCCTTCGAGGTTTGCACGTTTTAGCTCCAGACCTTGCAGGAGACCGCCTCTTTTGGCATATCTCTCCAGCTTTTGTGTTAACTCCAGACCGCTCTTGTCAAATTTGCTATCATGCCAAAAGCAATAGCCTGACCCCATATCTATTTCTTGGCATTTATGGCCATCGGGTGATTCATATTGGCAAAGAGGTTTGTTGTTCATAGTGCGCCAGATCAATCCTTCTTATCAGTAAGGGTAGCAGTATTTTTTCAGGGTAAATAAAAAATTGTATCTATGTCATTCGATTATCAATTAAGCATCAGTAAGCGCAGACAGAGTGTTGCCATTAAAGTAACAGCAGATGGCGTGAAAGTATTCGCGCCTTACGGTATCGACAAGCGTTGGCTGGATACCTGGCTAAAAAGCAAATCACACTGGGTCGAAAGTAAAAAATTGGCGATGTCTGCCCAGCAACAGCAGGTCCAGATACCTTTTGACAGTAAGAAAATTCAGATATTTGGCGAGCAGTATCAGTTTGAGTTATCACCAAGTTGCTCTTACATTGATCACGATGCGAAATGCATTGGTCTAAAAACGCGTGCCAACCCTGACTCTGAAGGGGCGAGAAAAGCGCTGCTTGGGTATTTAAACCAGGTGTTACTTAGTTATGTGACGCCGGTACTGGCAGAGTATTCCGACCTGGTGAGAAGTGAGTATCAAGAGCTTAAAATCAGGGAATATAAACGTCGTTGGGGCAGCTTGTCATCAAGTGGCACTCTGGCACTGAATAGCTTGCTGGTTGGTGCACCTAAGTGGGTAATTGATTATGTTATTGTACACGAGTTGGCACATTTCCATGTGATGGCACACAACCAAGCCTTTTGGAAAATCGTGGCGCATCATTACCCTGATTATAAGAGGGCACAAACTTATTTAAGCCAAAATGCAGTGTTGTTGCAGATTAAAAAGTAGGTGCGTACGGTTTCTGTTGGAATCAATGAATAGAGTTTTTCTGCCAGTTGTTATGATTCAGAAGCTTCAGCAAAAACGTATAGGTTTCCAAATGACAGAAGTGCTATCGTCCGGGAATGAGCATTTAAATGTGAATGTCTTTTTGATATGAATGAGTAACCAGACATTATTTTTAAAATGGCTTGACAGGAAAGTGGTGGAGGGGGCTGGATTCGAACCAGCGAAGGCAGTGCCGTCAGATTTACAGTCTGATCCCTTTGGCCGCTCGGGAACCCCTCCTAAGAGAATACAAATTGTGATGTGGTGGAGGGGGCTGGATTCGAACCAGCGAAGGCAGTGCCGTCAGATTTACAGTCTGATCCCTTTGGCCGCTCGGGAACCCCTCCTCAACATGGGCGCTGATAATATCAAAGTTTTTAGTGAAGTAAAGAAATGTTCTAAAGAAAATTGAAAAAATGCCGATAAATTTTCATATTCCATAAATTGTGGCGATTTTACATGCAGATAGATGGCATTTTGTGCAAAGAGGCCCAGCTTGGTAGCGCACTTAATCACAGTGTTCATGAAGCCCGGCGCGGTGACTTTGCATTGCTTTTATCTTTGTTGTCTCAGGATGCGCTAGATTTTAGCCAGTTTGACCTGCCTCATACGTTACCTGAGCAGCCGGATAAATCTGAAGCAGCGTTGAAATTGGCATTGCAGTTGGGTCCTCAAAAGCCACTTGCACCAGAGCAGTTTAATATGCTCATCGGCCAGGATAATGGTTTTTTGGTTCAGGAGGGGGATCTAGCCAGTCTTCGCCTCAAAGAGTGTCTACAGCCAGAGCCCTATGCAGTGCGCGATGACAAAAAGCACATTCCTCTGCATATTGTTGATAATCTTGAGCCAGCAGTAAGACAGAGATTAGAAAAAACCAGAAACCCTCAAATGTTGGTAGATAATAAAGACATAGATGCTGCTGGATTTTATGATCAGATAGCCGGCGGAGAAATGCAATCTATGTTGCAGGTTGCTGTTTAAAGAAGCACACCTACGGTGTAGGAATACAAAAATATGCTTTGAATAGGGGGCTATATGCTTGTATGTACCAAATGCAAATCTAAATGAGGAGAACATTTAGCTTTGCTGAGTATCACGCTAAGGGGCACTCATCCTGCTTTACAGGGCGCCGCTTTGGCACCTTTAAAACGCAGAAACAAAAAATTAAAAGCAATATTCAAGCGCGAGAACATTACACTTTATGGATTATTGCGCATTCAATAACCCAAAAGTTTAGCCAACCTAGCCGTGGCACTTTTTGAATTTCTTCCCACTTTGGCAGGGACAGGGATCATTCCTGCTGATTTTTTTCTCAGGGCAGGGGTAAAGCTCGCCGTCCAGATAACGCCACAGCCCTGCTTCTTTTAAAAAGCGAGACCGTTCATGCATTGTGACGCACACGTCGCCATCAAGGTACATCGCTTTAAACTCCACAAAGTGATAATCAGTAGACTCACTGCACTGGATAATCTCTAACCCGATAAAGGTGACCTGCTCGGCAAATGCTCGGATACTGGCTTCACTGTTTTCTGCACGCATGCTTTGTGCGTACGTATTATGTATGTAACCTGTGTCTTTAAGACAATACGCACTATACCGTGAGCGCATCAGTTGCTGGGCGCTTTCAGGGTGCTTACGTCCTTCTATAAAGGGCAGACAGCACACTTGTGCTTCAGTTTCAGAACCGCAATAACACATATATTCTCATTTGGACTTAATGCGCAACGACGGATGTTCCATGGCCAGTAGAGCGAGTGAAGCAAAACAATTCAGTATCACTGTCTATCAGCTTAAACCGGGCAAGCTGCTGCTCAGATACAATGTCCGTCCAGGTAACCACCGCTGCAAAGTTGCCTTTGCATAAAGCGCTGTTAATAACATACTCCAAGTTTATCAAATGTCTCTGTCGCAGCACCAGTAACTTGCTGCTGTCAATTGAGCTGTTATCCAGCAGTGCTTTGCTTGGGATGTTGTCTGGTGCAATGAGCAGTGTCCATTTATGTAACGAGTTACATCGATACAGAATCTTTAATAGTTCCAAACTGCTGACTATGTCATCTTCCGCATACACTAGCTGATAACGTTTATCGGCTGTGTTGGTTTGAGATGAAGAAATATTTTGCACTTGAGTATGTAACATGAGCAGACCACTGATTTTCTATACAGTGGTTATACAGTATTTCATACAGTGCTATTTGGCAAGTAAAATATCGCGTATTTTTTGTTCTTTTCTATTAGTGCTTTGATTGTATTTACTTTTATTATGAGGTCGTGTCCTGATTAAAATGCATCATCTGGTGGATTTGCTCATACAGTGTTGCAGCATAACATTGAGCATCGATAAATCGTTTCGCTGTCAGATGTGTACGTACTTGTTCAAGTGTGCCAGCTGCCGCCTGATTACCCTGACTTTGCGCGAGTGACAGCCAGGCAATACCATGAAAAACACTTTTTGGCACACCCTGACCTTTAATGAATAGCATACCGAGATAGAACTGTGCTTTGTTGTCGCCCGACATGGCAGCCAGGCGTAACCATTTCGCCGCGAGCGGATACTGTTTATTTTTCAGATAATAAAGCCCTTTTTTGTAGGCAGCTTTGCTATCCGTGTCTGAGGGCCAGCGGTTTTCAGAGTCTGGGGTTGCGGTGACAAACTCCAATACATTGAGGAGTTGTTGTTCCAAGTCATTGCCGTTTGCAACTGCTAATTGGTTCTTTTTCATACTGATTTCACTTAATACGACCTAGATCAGAGTGTAGTTGATTTTTAACTATTTTGTCCGATTACACCAGAGATTTATGATAAAATCCGGCTTTCGTTTCTATATAAAATACAAAGACATGCTGGAAAAATTATTTTCGCTCCGTGCACAGCAGAGCACAGTCAAAACTGAGTTTATTGCCGGTCTGACGACATTTGTCACTATGGTTTACATTGTGTTTGTGAACCCGGCCATGTTGGCTGAAGCTGGCATGGATCATGGTGCTGCGTTTGTCGCCACCTGTTTAGCGGCAGCCATTGGCTGCTTTATTATGGGCCTGTGGGCCAATTATCCTCTGGCTCTGGCACCAGGGATGGGACTAAATGCCTTTTTTACTTATGGCGTTGTATTAGGTATGGGCCACACCTGGCAAAGCGCATTGGGTGCGGTATTTTTATCAGGCTGTCTGTTTTTACTCTTGAGTATCTTCAAAGTCAGAGAATGGGTGATCCAGGCAATTCCCCTGGTATTAAAGCAAGCGATTGCGACGGGTATTGGTGCTTTTCTGGCACTGATTGCGCTGAAAAACGCGCAGATCATCGTCGCCAGTCCAGCAACCTTTGTTCAACTGGGTGACATCACCAGTCCAGGTCCTCTGTTGGCTATATTGAGCTTTTTTGTGATTGCAGCTCTGATGTACCGTGATATGAAAAGTGGTGTGTTACTGAGTATTTTATTGGTAACGGTTTTAGCTTGGGCCTTTGGCCTGGTTGAATACACAGGTATTGTGTCAGCACCGCCAAGTATTACACCCACTCTGGCGCAACTGGATATTGCCAGCGCACTGGAAATTTCAATGCTGAGTGTCGTGTTTGCATTTTTGTTTGTTGATTTATTCGATACCAGCGGTACTTTGGTTGCGGTTACGCAAAAAGCGGGCATAGCAGACAAAGAAGGGCGGATGCCGCGTCTGGGCAGAGCACTGTCTGCGGATAGCTCGGCAACCATTGCCGGCTCTTTCCTTGGTACGTCCACCACGACTTCTTATATTGAGTCTGTATCGGGTGTATCCGTGGGTGGCCGAACAGGTTTAACTGCCGTGGTTGTTGGATTGTGTTTCCTGCTGATGATGTTCTTCGCGCCATTGGCCCAGATGGTGCCAGCGTATGCGACGGCAGGCGCCATATTGTACGTAGCTGTTTTGATGTTACAAAATCTGAAGTTAGTTAACTGGGATGATATGAGCGATGCGATACCGGTGAGCGTTGTACTGTTAATGACGCCGTTGACTTTTTCCATTGCTCACGGCATCGCACTTGGCTTTATTTCTTACACCGCGGTTAAACTGGCCTGTAATAAGCGAGAGGAAATTTCTATCAGTGTCTGGGTATTAACCCTGCTGTTTATTGTGAAGTTTGCGATCAGCTGACGCTGATCACCACTTTTTCTTGGGTGCGAAAAGGACGTCGAGATCGTCCTTTTCTTTCTCAGCTTTCTTTTTCACCGCAGAGGCGTTAGAGGCTTTGAGCTCTGTGCTGATCTCACTCAAGTATCCTTCTAACAGTGTTTTCTTTTCATTGATGTAGTCATCTGAATAAGAAACACCGCAAATAATCGCATAGGCTTTTTCGAAGTATTGTCGAGCTGAGCCTACCATGTTGGCGCTTTTAGCAGACAGCCCCCGCTTGATTTGGCTTTCAACGTTGATCCTAAGCTGCAACCGCTCCATTTTACGGTCTTCTTGCACGAATACCTGCGTGTCTACCTTGCCTTTACTATGCTCTGAACGCAGCAGGTGGCGTAATTTTTTAATTCCCTGAACCAGTGCAATGAGTTGTTTGTCGTTATCGGGCAGGGCTACTTTGTCAGATTCGTTGGCATTTTGGGGCTCATTATTCATACGCTCCTGCGACTCATGCATACGGCTTTTCAGTTCGCGAGAGGTAGGAGACAATTCAACCATAGCAACGAGCGCATCATGCACTCGACGTTGAATGATACGGATCATTGCGCCCGACATAGGAATATTGCTGCTGTTGAGGATCACGTCTTCGGCTTCTTCTATGATCCGCTTTTGTTTGGCCAGCTCTTTACGGCGCTCCGCTTCTTGTTTTTCTCTGTGTTGTTGAATAGCACTAACCCACACAGCAATAACAATGAGTGCTACAATCAACAAAATTATTACGGTAACAAACATACCCGGATCTCTTCGTAAATCATACAGCTGATAGTTTTTTTATATTACATCAAATAATTGCGGATTGAACAGTGTTAATAACAAGAGACTTGAAAATCCAGCAAATTCCATCATTTTTTAGTATAGCTTAATGACTGGAAGCTGGCTCTAATAGGCTGGGGAAAGTATTGTCCTATCGGATAGACTATAATTATGCTAGGCTGAGTCATTATTTGCCTGTATCTAATGATAGCTGGCCTAGTCGTACACCAGATAACAATTAAAACAAACGCTTAGTTATGAAATTACAACAACTGAAATACATAGTTGAAGTTCTGAATCACAACCTCAATGTGTCTGCAACCGCAGAAAGCTTGTATACCTCCCAGCCGGGAATTTCCAAGCAAGTGCGTATGCTGGAAGACGAGCTTGGTGTACAGATCTTTGGCCGCAGTGGTAAACATCTTACGCATGTTACCAGTGCTGGCAATGAAATAATCAATATTGCTCGAGAGATACTGTCAAAGGTTGAGGGCATTAAAGCCGTTGCTAATGAACATACGCTGCCCGATCAGGGTAAGCTAAACATTGCAACCACACATACGCAGGCGCGTTATGCACTGCCAAATGTGATCCAGGGGTTTATGCAAAAGTACCCGGCGGTCTCTTTGCATATGCATCAGGGGACGCCGCAGCAAATCTCAGATGCTGCAGCCCGGGGCGATGCAGACTTCGCTATTGCAACGGAAGCGCTGCATTTGTATGGTGATTTAATCATGTTGCCTTGCTATCACTGGAATCGCAGCATTGTCGTCACGAAAGATCACCCGCTGGCTAAAAAGGGCAGCAATATCACGGTGCAGGATGTGGCAAAGTATCCTTTGATCACGTACGTATTTGGCTTTACCGGGCGCTCAGAGCTAGACAAAGCTTTTAATGCACACGGATTGTCGCCACATATTGTGTTCACGGCCACCGATGCGGACGTAATTAAAACCTATGTTCGATTAGGTCTTGGTGTTGGTGTGCTGGCAACAATGGCTGTCGATGAAGTGACAGACAAAGATCTGGTATGTATCGATGCCAGCCATTTGTTTGAGGCAAGCACCACTAAGATAGGTTTTAGAAAGGGCAGCTTCCTGCGCGGCTACATGTATGACTTTATCGAACGCTTTGCGCCTCATCTGACGAAAGATCTGGTCGAGCGGGCCAGCCTGTTGCGCAATCAGGAAGATGTCGATGCGTTATTTGAACACACAGAGCTACCCGTCAAGTAAGAGGTACCAATTTCACTTAATACCTGTTCAATTTGAAGGGGCAAATATGACGCTAACTGTGTTAAAAATTTCTCATTTAGAGCAACTAAATTGCAAAATTTTTGCCTGGTTATCGACGATATTTTTTCGCCTCAGAATAGAACACTTAATTAAGCAAATTGGTACGAATCATAGACAATAAAAAAGCCGCAATTGCGGCTTTTTTACGTACAGACCTTACCGGTTAACACTCGATAATATTAACCGCCAGACCACCACGTGCTGTTTCTTTATATTTGGTTTTCATATCATTACCCGTATCGAGCATGGTTTTGATCACTTTATCTAAAGAGACTTTCTGCTCACCACTGCCACGCATGGCAAGACGTGAAGCATTAATCGCTTTTACTGCACCCATGGCATTTCGTTCAATACAAGGCACCTGTACTAACCCGCCAACCGGATCACAGGTCAGGCCCAGGTTATGTTCCATGCCAATTTCCGCGGCATTCTCTACATGTACGACATTGCCACCCATAATTTCTGTCAGGGCTCCAGCTGCCATAGAGCACGCTACCCCCACTTCTCCCTGGCAGCCTACTTCGGCACCAGAGATAGAAGCATTCTTCTTATACAGAATACCAATCGCGGCAGCTGTTAGCAGGTAGCGTGTGGCAATTTCTGCGTCCACTTCTTTGATAAAGGTATGGTAATACATGAGTACCGCAGGCAAAATCCCTGCTGCGCCATTAGTTGGTGCTGTGACAACCCGACCGCCCGCT
Organism: Pseudoalteromonas rubra; assembly: GCF_005887095.1. Taxonomy (GTDB): domain Bacteria; phylum Pseudomonadota; class Gammaproteobacteria; order Enterobacterales; family Alteromonadaceae; genus Pseudoalteromonas; species Pseudoalteromonas rubra_E. The sequence goes on from NZ_PNCI01000070.1 coordinate 13,367, forward strand.
GCATTTTCTTCATTCACGGCCAGTGCGAACAGGTCAACCCAGTCCATAGCACGTAGCGGATCGTTACTGTTTTCCACATTCAGTTTTAAATATAAGCTTGGAGCGCGACGTTTTACCTTTAATCCTCCAGGTAATATGCCCTCAGTACGCATGCCGCGCTCAATACAGGCTTTCATTACTTCCCAGATATGGAACAGTTCAGCTTTTATTTCCTGTTCACTGCGCAGCGTTTTCTCATTGTGCATCATCAGAGAAGACACACTCAGGCCCGTCTCTTTACACATCTCCAGCAGCTGCTGGGCATTTTCAAAAGGGTAGGGCGCAGGGTTCTGTTCACGTACATCTAACGCCGCTTGCTTTTCGTTGTCAAACTGTTCTTCGGTTACAATAAATCCACCACCGATTGAGTAGTAAACTTGGCTATGTACTAGCTCAGAACCGGAGAAAGCTTGCAGCTCCATCGCATTAGAGTGTTTTGGCAGGGTCTTACGACGATGGAAGACAATCGCCCCTTGTTTAGGGAAAGCGGCTTTGTGAGTCTTGTCCAGATAAATCACTTGCTCGCGCTCAATGGTATCCAGAATTTCTGGCACTTTGTCCGCATCTACTGATTCGGGATCGTATCCAGCTAAACCCAGGATCACTGCTTTACCAGAGCCGTGGCCTATGCCAGTTTGTCCCAGTGAGCCAAATAGCTCCACTTTCACTGATGTGATCTGATCAATTATGTTGTTGTCCTGCAGGTCTTTCACAAACAGGCGCGAAGCGCGCATAGGTCCGACAGTATGGGAAGATGACGGCCCAATACCAATACTGAACATATCAAATGCACTAATCATAAATTCTACTCAACATTGCCTCTGAACGGGCGCACATCATAACGTTAATTATTGCATAAGTAACCCATTTCACAGCAAAATTGTATACAGTTTTGGTTGGGCTAGAAGTGGATATAGTCAATGAGTGGCAAGAAGTACTCGAAAGCGTACAAACTCATCTGTTTATCGCGCAATTTGATGGCTTGTTTTAAACTGGTCAGGCCACTCTGGCAAGTAGCTGCTGAACGATTTTGGCCGTTGCCCCCCAGAGTAACCCGTGCTCCGTCATCAAGCCGTTAAACGTCACTGGTTTGCCCCGCAACTGGGTTTGAACCGGTTGCCAGGCGCGCTGTTGTGCAAGCAGAGATAGCGGCAGAGTAAATACCTGTTCTACTTCCTCGCTGCACGTTTCCCAGGTTGCATTGTGATTTAAAACTGCCAGGACAGGCGTTATCCGAAAGCCTGTCAGTGTGGTGTGTAAAGGCAATACACCAACCGGGTTAACCTGCTGCGGATCAAGGGCAATTTCCTCCTGACTCTCGCGTAGTGCTGTGCTGATCACTGAGGCGTCTTGCAACTCAACTTTGCCACCCGGAAAACACAGCTGACTGGGATGGCTGCGTAGTTGAGCACTGCGTTTGCAAAGTAGCATCGAGGCTTCTCCATTCACCTCTAACAGTGGCACTAAAACGGCACTTTCCTGACCCTGTCCTAAAACAGGTGTTTGGTTTGAATCGCTGAGACTAAAGCGACTTATGACGTGTTGTAGATTCATAGGATGGGCAGTATCTTGTTCACCTTGTGATAAGTCTCCTGATACTCTAGCTCACAGTCTGAGTCTGCCACAATCCCTCCGCCGGCCCAGCAGTGAATTTTTTGCTGATGACACACTAATGTTCGGATGGTAATCGACGTGTCCATCGCGCCACAGGCACTAAGATAACCAATCGAACCACAATAAGCGCTGCGTCTGTGTGGCTCCAGTTCTTCAATGATTTCCATTGCGCGGATCTTAGGTGCACCTGTGATGGATCCGCCGGGGAATGCCGCTCTGAGCTGGTCGACTGCGGTTTTACCTTCTGCGAGTTGAGCAGTAACAGTACTGACCAGATGGTGTACTGCGGGGAAGCTTTCAATTTCAAATAGTTTGGGAACCTGCACACTGCCTGGTTTAGCGACTTTGCCAAGGTCGTTGCGTAGCAGATCGACAATCATCACGTTTTCTGCGCGATCTTTTGAGCTGCGTTGTAAGGTGTCCGCCTGCTGTGCATCAGCCTGCTGGTCTTGTAATCTGGGTAAAGTTCCTTTGATAGGCTTGGTTTCAATCTGGCCGTGACGGACAGAAATAAAGCGCTCTGGAGATACCGACACTATGGCATCTTCTCCAAGGTTAATAAACGCAGAGAAAGGTGCCTGGTTCTTAGCTCGTAAGGTTTTATAAGCACACCAGGGTGAGCCCTGGTACTCGGCACTAAACCGTTGTGCCAGGTTTATCTGATAGCAGTCGCCACTTTTCAGATAAGCATGGATACGGGCAAATTTGGCGGCATATTCGGCCTGAGTCATATTTGCCTGCCAATGACTGGTCAGGGCAAATTTATCCCCTTCGTAGCGATGTTGCTCAATGAGCGAGCGGTAAGTACTGAGTCGGTTGTAACCTGGCTGAGTAACAAAGTACCAACGATTAAGATGATTATCATGGATCAGCGCGTCAGGATAAAGGCCGGCTACCATGTCTGGTATTGCAATGTCCTGTGCTGCACTTTGAGGTATGCTTTCTATATACCTGCCAAGGTCATAACCAAAATAACCAAGCCAGCCACCACAAAAGGGGAGGTCTGGATGTGAAATGGCTTTCAGTTCAGCCAGTTTCTCCTGCATGATGGCGAAACCGTCTCGCTTAACGCATTTGCCATCGAGATAAAATGCCCCTTCTCTGGCTTCGAGTACGCACATTGGCTTGATACTCATGATATCAAACCGGCTATTCTCATGACTGGCATCGCTGGAATCGAGCAATATTGCCAGTGGCTGAGAAGCAAGGGTGTCAAACACCTCTACGGTTGACAAAGAAATGTCTAGTTCAATGGTGTTACTACCTGGATTTGTCATTAACTGAACCCGAATGCTAGCCCGAAACGGGCGAGGAGGGTATCATAATTGTCATTGAATCCATAGCGTGTTTGATTGCATTCCAGCTTGTGAATTTGGAGAAGCACAGGACTTTAGTCGCTAATCTGTGATTGCGATACTCACTTTTCGCAAGATGGTATATAATCGCGCCTCTCAATAAACACCGGTTTACCTCGTCACAGACCGGAGAATAAAGGAACCGTCATGAGTACTATTCGTCAGCAAGACTTTATTGACAGCATCGAAGATGCGTTACAATACATTTCTTACTACCATCCATTGGATTTTGTTCAGGCTTTAGAAAAAGCGTACGACAAAGAACAAAGTAAAGCAGCTAAAGATGCGATTGCACAAATCTTGATTAACTCTCGTATGTCCGCAGAGGGCAAGCGTCCGTTATGTCAGGATACGGGGATCGTGACCTGTTTTGTAAAGGTCGGTATGGATGTTAAATGGGACAAGACGGACCTGACTGTACAGCAAATGGTGGACGAAGGTACACGTCGTGCTTACACCAATCCAGATAATCCGTTGCGTGCTTCCATAGTTGCAGACCCTGCTGGTGCGCGCAAAAACACCAAAGACAATACGCCTTCTGTTGTGCACATCGATATGGTACCGGGCGCGGAGGTTGAGGTGATGATCGCAGCCAAAGGTGGTGGTTCTGAGAATAAGACTAAAATGGTGATGCTGAACCCATCAGACGATGTTGCTGCCTGGGTAGAGAAAACGTTACCGACTATGGGTGCTGGCTGGTGTCCACCAGGCATGCTGGGAATAGGTATCGGTGGTACTGCTGAAAAAGCGGCAGTACTGGCAAAAGAGTCTCTGATGGATCCGGTTGATATCCACGAGCTTATGGAGCGTGGTGCTGAAACGGCGGAAGAAAAACTACGTCTGGAAATTTTCGAACGCGCCAACAAACTCGGTATTGGTGCGCAGGGCCTGGGCGGTCTGACAACCGTTGTAGATGTTAAAATCAAGTCTGCGCCAACACACGCGGCTTCTAAACCTGTGGTTATGATCCCTAACTGTGCTGCAACGCGTCATGTACATTTCACACTGGACGGTTCAGGTCCTGCTGATCTTAAAGCGCCGAAACTTGAAGACTGGCCTGAAGTGACTTGGGAAGTGGGTGAGGATACGCGTCGAGTTAACCTGGATGAGATCACCAAAGATGATATCCAGGACTGGAAAATGGGCGAAACAGTGCTGCTATCCGGTAAGATCCTGACGGGCCGTGATGCTGCACATAAGCGTTTGCAGGATATGATTAACTCAGGTGAAGGGTTGCCAGAAGGTGTTGACCTGACTAACAAGTTTATCTACTACGTGGGTCCCGTTGATGCAGTTGGCGATGAAGTAGTAGGCCCTGCTGGCCCAACAACATCGACTCGCATGGATAAGTTCACCGATCTGATGTTAGAGAAGACCGGGCTGATCGGCATGATCGGTAAGGCTGAGCGTGGTCCGGCTACGGTCGAGTCTATTAAAGAAAACAAAGCCGTCTATCTGATGGCGGTAGGTGGTGCTGCTTATCTGGTAGCCAAAGCAATTAAGAAAGCCAGAGTGGTGGCGTTTGAAGATCTCGGTATGGAGGCCATCTACGAATTTGAAGTGGAAGATATGCCAGTGACTGTGGCTGTAGACAGTGACGGTGTGAACGCTCATACACAGGGACCTGCTATCTGGAAAGCTAAGATAGAAGAGCTGGATAGCAAGCTTAAATAAACGGTTTTCGATACAGGTTTGAAAAGAGGGCGCAGCCCTCTTTTTTTGATCTTGCTCCCAAAGACCTGGCTGCAGATAAAACCCACTTTAGGATGCTAGATACTTGTTATTCGCCCTCATCTGATCTGTTGGTATCGTAAAAAAAATAATACATAAACAAGCTTGTTGACGTTTACGTAAAGATTAACCATCAGAAATAGGAAAAATAACGAAGGATTAAACTCATATAATCCACCTTGATGCATAATCAAGTTAATATATGGCTATTTAATGTATCATACTTGCACCTTTAACGCTTTTAGAGTCAATATCAACTCATATTGTGGATTGGTTCGAGAGTTAGTGATACAGTTCGATGAATTTCAGCGCTATCTGACTCAAAGTCAGTCTATAACGGAGAACAAATAAAGTGGCTGTATTTAACCAAGTTGAATTTGATAACCACGAACAGGTGGTTTTTTGTTCTGATGAGGCTTCAGGCCTGAAGGCAATCATTGCTGTTCATAACACTAAACTGGGTCCGGCTGTTGGCGGTTGTCGTCTGTGGGACTACGCAGATGATGCAGATGCTGTATACGACGTACTGCGTCTTTCAAAGGGTATGACTTATAAGAACGCAGTTGCACGTTTGCCGTTCGGCGGCGGTAAATCGGTAATCATTGGTGATGCTAAAGAAATCAAATCTGAAGCATTATTCAGAGCATTTGGCAGGCATCTTGAGCGTCTTGGCGGTAGCTACTATTCAGCCGAAGACGTGAACATCACAACTGGCGATGTGATGACAATGCACAAAGAGACTAACTATGTAATGGGTCTTGAAGGCAAAAGTGGTAACCCGTCGCCTTTCACTGCGCTGGGGACATTCCTGGGTATTAAAGCTGCATATCAGCATAAACATGGTCACCAGGACCTGTCTGGCGTGAAAGTGTCGGTGCAGGGCCTAGGTGCTGTTGCCTATACTTTGTGCAAGCATCTTCATGAAGCAGGCGCAGAGCTATTTGTGACCGATATCAACCAGGCTTCGATTGACAGAGTCGTGAATGACTTTGGCGCAACAGCCGTGAGTATTGACGAAATCTATGATCTGGATGTTGATGTTTACGCACCTTGTGCATTGGGTGCAACGGTTAACGATGACACTATTCCTCGCATCAAAGCTAGCATTATTGCGGGCTGCGCGAACAACCAGCTTGCCGAATCAAGACATGGCGAAATCCTACGTGAAAAAGGCGTGCTTTATGCACCTGATTACGTCATCAATGCTGGTGGTATCATCAACGTGTACTATGAGACAAAGCCGGAAGGGTACAGCGAAGCTGCGGCGACTAAACATGTTGAAGGCATCTACGACACCTTGACCGAGATTTTTACACGCTCAGATGCAGAGCAAAAATCTACACACCTGATCGCAGACGAACTTGCGCAGGAGATCATCGCAAACGGTTTGTAATCACCGTACGATACAATCAATATAGAGGGTGTTAATTACTCCCTCTATATTGAATTATGAAACAGATCACCTCTTTGGATTGGCCCAGAGCCGAGCATTTTCAGTTCTACCAGGGTTTTGAACAACCTTACTTCAACATAACAACTCGCCTCAAAACAGGGGAACTTCATACTCTGTGCAAAGAGCGGCGGCTCTCATTCACCTATAGTTATCTGTATTGTCTGAGTATGGCCTGTCAGCATTACGCGCCCATTCGTTATCGGATTGTTGATTCACGCCCTTGCGTTGTTGATCAAGTTGATATGAGCTGTGTGTTTTTACGCGAAGACAGAAGCTTTCGATTTGTGCCTCTAGTTGCTTGTGAAGATATCCACGACTACATTAAAAAGAATGATGAACAGAAAAAAGAGTTTCTGAATCAACCTTTGGTTAGTGAACACTTTTTGGAAACTTGTGGTAATCCTCAGCAGCTTTATTTATCTATCTTACCTTGGCTAGATTTTAGTAGCTTTAGCCACGCGCGTAATGAAAAAGATAGCCTGGGTATTCCTAGGTGCGTCTTCGGGCGCCTGGATAAACAAACCGGGGAACTGCCATTCTCCGTTGAGGTGCATCATGGGCTGATGGATGGTTTGCATGTAGCAGAATTTATCCAGGAAATAGAAACACAATGCAAATTATTGTGTGAACAGTTATTAGGCTAAGTATTCCTGCGTCCCTGAATCTGTTGTTGCACGAAAGTGGATGCTTAACGTCCAGAGAGAAACTAGTTCATTGATATTAAAAGCGAAATTAACGGCCAAATTATTTAAGTGAAAGACACGCTGGAGGCGCAAATTAGCTGTAATAAAATGTAAATAAAGTTACCTTGTGTATGAAATATAAGTGCTTAAGGTTTTTATTCTTGGTTTCCTTGTTAATACAATGTTTTTTTTCAATTTATTTCATCGCGACAAGCAAAAATTGTTTTAAACATGAAGTTGACATGGGCAATAGCATTTAGCATTATTGCACGGTTGATACTGCTAAAAGTATCCGGGGTACTCTCTAAGAGAGTGCAAAAATTATAAAAGTAACATTACTTAATTGGTTGGGAACTATGTCTGTTAAAATCAGAAAGAGCCTTGTAGCTTCAGCGCTTTTTGGCGCAGCGGCAATTGCAAGCAGCAATGTGATGGCAGATCCTTTGAATGACATACAAAAAGTAGGTCAGCAAACTCAAACGGCTGCTAAAAAGTCTCAAGACAAGATTGATGGTATCTACGGTCAAACTATCGAAATGGTAGCTGAATACCGTGGAATTGTTGACGAAACAGAACTTCTGAAAGTTTACAACGATCACGTAGCACGTTTGGTTGCAGACCAAAATGCAAATATCGAATCTCTAGAACGTCAGATCGCGACGGTTGATAAAACTAAGCAAGACGTTGTGCCTTTGATGTATCGCATGATTGATACACTCGAGCAATTCATCAAAGCGGACGTGCCGTTTGACACTGAAAAGCGTCTAGAACGCATCGAAAGACTTCGTGAAACGCTAACTAACGCGAAAGTAACGACGTCTGAAAAATACCGTCAGGTACTGGAAGCATACAGCATTGAAACTAACTACGGTTCAGCAATGGTTGCTTCTCAAGGTTCACTTGATGTAGGCGGTAAGAACATTAATGTTGACTTCGCCCGTCTGGGTCGTATCGCATTCGTAGCTCAGTCTTTTGACCAGAAGCACGCGTGGGTTTGGAACACCAGCAGCAAGCAGTGGGATGAGCTAGGTGAAGAATATCTGAAGCCTGTCAAAGACATGATCCGTATTGCACGTGGTCAGGCTGCCCCAGATCTAGTTAAACTACCTATTTTCGGCGCGGAGTAATAAAACATGAAGAAACTATTTAAAGGTTTTGCCGTTGCTGCAGCATTAACAGTTTCTGCTGGTGGCGCGTTGAACGCACATGCAAACACTGATTCTCTAGACAAGATCCTAGAGCAGGTAAAGCAGAACCGTATCTCTGAAGGTAAAATTAACAAAGCTCGCGAACAAGAGTTCCTGTCAGATCGTGCTGACAAGCAAGCTTTGCTGAATAAAGCTAAGCGTGACCTAGCTGCTGAAAAAGCACGCGGTGAGCGCCTTAACAAGCAGTTCAAACAAAACGAAGTAACACTAGCAGAAAAAGAAACTGAACTACTTAACGCTCAGGGTACTCTGGGTGAAATGTTCGGTGTGGTACGTCGTAACGCAGCTGAAGCTATCGGTTCTATCGAAGCATCAATCATCAGTGCTGAAAAGCCTGGACGTTCAGAGGTTCTTCGTTCTCTGGCAGCAGCTAAAGAACTACCAACTACTCGCGAGCTGGAAGAACTTTGGATTGCTTTCCAAACTGAAATGACTGAATCAGCCAAGATCTCTACTTTTGAATCTGAAGTAGCAGAGCTAAGCGGTGACATCAATGTTAAACAAGTAACTCGTATTGGTAACTTCAACCTGATAACTAAAGACGGCTACGTTGTTTACGATCCAGAGAACAAACAAATCGTACCTCTAGGTAAGCAGCCTGCTTCAGATGTATTAGCAAAAGTGACGGATCTTCTGAACACGCCAGCTAATCAGTACACGCCTTTCGTTATTGACCCTACGCGTGGTGCTATCCTACGTCTGAACACTCAGCGTGCAACTGTTGAAGAACGTTGGCACCAGGGTGGCACAGTAGGTTACATCATCACTGTATTGTTGGGATTAGGTGCATTAATCGCTGTTATTCGTTTCCTTGACCTAATGATGGTTGGTTCGAAGATCAAGTCGCAAATCAAGAATGCTAGCAACCCAAGTGACAATAACCCGCTGGGTCGTGTCTTGAAAGTGTACCATGACAACTTGAACCAAGACGTTGAAAACCTTGAGCTTAAGCTTGATGAAGCGATTCTTCGTGAAACACCGCGCATCGAAGCGGGTATCAATGTTATCAAGATCCTTGCTGCAATCGCACCGCTACTTGGTCTACTAGGTACAGTAATCGGTATGATCATGACGTTCGAGTCAATCACACTATTCGGTACAGGTGACCCTAAACTAATGGCTGATCAGATCTCTCTTGCTCTTGTAACTACAGCTCTTGGTCTAATCGCTGCACTGCCTCTAATCCTAATGCATGCTGTTGTTGCAGGTCGTAGTAAATCAATCGTACATATCCTAGATGAGCAAAGCGCGGGTATCATAGCTACTCACGCGGAGAAGGAGAGAGCATAATGCTAGTCCTGGTGGAGACGTGGGAATCTATCAGGGATTTTGTTGCTACAGGCGGCGATGTTTTATACGTGGTCGCGATAGCACTCTTTCTAATGTGGGTATTAATGATTGAGCGCTATTGGTTCCTATTGGCTGAATATCCTAAATTGAAAAAGGGAATTGTAGCCAGATGGGATGCCCGCCAAGATACTACATCTTGGTACGCACACAGAATCCGCGATGCATGGATTTCTGAAGCGTCTGAAAAATTAGATGAGCGCATGTTGATTATCAAAACATTAGTTGCAATGTGTCCGTTAATCGGTCTATTAGGTACAGTGACAGGTATGATTTCGGTATTCGAAACCATGGCTACACAAGGTACAGGTAACCCACGATTGATGGCCTCAGGCATCTCAATGGCAACGATACCAACAATGGCTGGAATGGTTGCGGCACTGTCAGGTGTATTCTTTAGCAGTCGTCTTGAAGCGAGAGCGAAGATGGCTAAAGAAAAACTAATTGATAGCTTGCCACATCACTAGAGAGAGATTTTATTATGGCACGTAAACAACGTTTTCGTGAGGAAGAAGAAGCTGCAGTAGACATGACCCCGATGCTAGACATCGTATTCATCATGTTGATCTTCTTCATCGTTACCACCTCTTTTGTTAAAGAGGCCGGTATTGAAGTTAAAAAGCCAAAAGCTGCACAGGCAACACAAACTAAGAATGCGAACATCTTTATCGCTATCCGTGAAAACGGTGAGATTTGGATGGACAAGCGTCAGGTTGATGTTGAGCGTGTAAGTGCAAACCTTGAAAATCTGTTAGCTGAGCAACAAACCGAGACCGTTATTATCCAGGCGGATAAAGGTGCGAAACACGGTGTAGTTGTTAAGGTAATGGATCAGATTAAGGCAACTGACGACGCCTTGAAGATTTCAATAGCTGGAGCTAAGTGATGATTCGATTTCTGTTTTCACTTCTTGCAGGTGGGGCAGTAACCTTCGGCTTGTTCTTCTTTATGTCCTATCTTATCTCAGGAGGAGCGGATAGGGCTGACAATAAGAAGGAAGAGATCATAGTCGAGATTATGTCGAATCCGCCTGAATCAGATGTGCAGGAGAGGAAGCGTGTACCGCCTCCGCCTCCTCCACCGCCTAAGCAGCCGCCTAAGCCGCAGCCGCCTCAGCCTGAGAATGCTAACCCGAACGCAGGTGCAATTGGCTTCAATATGCCTAGCATCGATATCGGTGGCACAGCTGGTGGTTTAAGTGGTCCTGGTGAATTCGGTCGTGACGGTGAAGCTACACCTATCGTTCGTATCGAACCTAAGTATCCGCCTCAAGCAGCGCGTGACGGTAAAGAAGGCTGGGTTCAGCTTCGCTTTACAATCAATGAGCTGGGTGGTGTAGATGACATTGAGATCATCGATGCTGAACCAAAACGTATTTTCAACCGTGAAGCAAAACGTGCGCTTCGCAAGTGGAAATACAGACCTAAAATCGTTGATGGTAAGCCGCAGAAACAACCTGGTATTACTGTTCAACTCGACTTTAAACTTAATCAAGGTTAATAGGAGTAAGATATGAAGCAAATGTCTAAAGCAACAGCTCTTGCTCTGATGATGTCGTTGGCTGGCGGTGCGTTGAGCACCGCAGCATTTGCCGCGCCAGATCCTGCGAAGATCGAAGCGCGCAAAAACGCCAAAACCAAGATTATGGGTGAACGAGTTGGTAAAAAGGTAATCAAAGCGTTTGACTTGTATAACGAAGACAAAGTCGATGAAGCAATCGCGTTATTGCTAGAAATCGACGCGTCTGATGACTTCGATCGCGCTACGGTAAACCGTTATCTGGGTAACCTGTACGCTCAAAAAGAAGACTATCAAACAGCGATTAAGTACATCCGTCAGGCGGTTGCGCCAGATGTGTTGAACTTTAAAGATCATGGCGATCTGATCAAGCTGTTGGGTGACCTTCTAATTGGTACAGAGCAATACGAAGGCGCGAAGAAAGCTTACTATGACTGGATGGATTTTACCGGTGAACAAGATGCGAAGGTATATGGTCGTATCGCTCAAGCCAACTATGAACTCAAAAAGTTCAGAGATGTGATTGAGCCAGCAGATCAAGCCATTGCGTTAAACAAAGAAGAGCCAAATAAGTCATTCTATATGCTTAAAATTGGTTCTTACTTTGAACTTAAACAGTTCGGTAACGCCGTTAAGGTTGCTGAAGAACTACTTAAGCTGTTCCCTGAAGATCCAGAGTCTTGGACTCGTTTAGGCTCCTTCTACATGCAAACGGAAGACTATAAAAAAGGTCAGACCGTGATGGAAGTTGCTTATCGTAATGGCTATTTTGAAAAAGAAAACCATTACAAGATTTTGAGTAGCTACTACTCACTGAACGAGACACCTTGGAAAGCCGCTCAAGTTATGGAAAAAGCGGTCAAAGAGGAAAAGGTTAAGCGTACGAAGCAAAACGTCACAGCAATCGCTAGCTACTTCCACCAAGCCAAACACATTAGTGAAGCGGCTAAGTACTATGAAGAAGCTTCTAAGTTTGAAGACGATGCTGAGTTAATCCGTAAGGCAGGTAGTTTGTTATTGCAGGACCAACAATATAGTGCAGCCGTTGTTCGTTTGAACAAAGCACTGGAACTTGGTTCTAAGAAAACAGGCACAATCTACTCTGATCTGGCGGAAGCTTACCTATATCAGGAAAAGTATAAGCAAGCATATAATGCGATTGTCAAGGCTCAGGAAGATCCTAGAACCCGCAAATTCGCTCGCAGCTGGGCCTCTTTCATCAAAGAGAAAGCACAGCGTAAAGGCATCAGCCTTTAATTAGAAAGCCCCGAAAGGGGCTTTTTGCTTTTTATTACCCACCAAAACATTGTGGCCTTATTTGTATCACTCGCGAGGCTTCTACATTAGAACTTTGATTTAAATAACAAAACCTTCCATCAATTTTGATATACTCAAACTACATATGGACCTGAGTGCTAGGTGCACGTCCGCATAGTTGAACAAGATTGGATAAACGTAAATGAAAATCTCTCGACGTAATATAGCATCCGCGCTAGGAGCATTAATGATGGCGGTCGGTTGTACAGATCCACAAGTACCGATCTCATACGAAAATCTGTCGAAACAACTGAAACAGCTTAATTGGTTTGCTTATCAAAGTAGCTCAGAGCAGGCAGACAAGATGCTGGAACTACCATTTACAGAGCCTTATCTCGAGCAAAGGCATAACCTGTTGGCGCGTGCAGATCTGGACAGTCTCACCGAGACGGCACAGCAGGAAATACAATATCTGTCGATACAACAGCGTTACCCAGAACGATTCCTGCCTTGGCCTGCCCATTTAAACATTGCAAAAATCGCACAGCAACAGCTAACCTCGTCACAGCTAGATGATTGGTACAAATATGTTGAGTTACGGTTAAACGCGGCCCGGGAAAGTAAAATTGTACTTAGCCGCGTAGAAAAGCAACAGTTGCTTGACTACCTAACGCCTGATGTAACCAGACATTCAAGTGCTGCGCAGGAGCTTGTCGCGTATCTAGAAAGCTATCGGGTCAGGTCCTCATTGGGAATGTATCAGCTGCCTAATGGAAAAGAATGGTATCAGAGCAAACTCAATTTTTATAGCGGCTCTGTTCGGGCGCCGGAAGCATTGTTTGGTGAGCTGCAATCTTTGGCGGGTAAAACGAATGATGCGCCAATGAAAATCAATGTCGGTATGTATGAACCCGTCGTGCACCAATTACTGGCAAACTGTGACAAGGTGCCCGGATTAAACTGGAGGGATGGATTTGTCTCTCTGAGTCAAACAGTGAGTCAGTGTAAAAAGACACTTACAAAAGGCGAAGCCCAAGTTGCGTTGTCTATGATGGAAGTCGATTTGGGTGTGCATTACTTTGCCTGGTCGCAGAAACAAGCTCTGTTGGCACTGCAATCTAGGTTAGCGCTGAATGAAGACCAGGCCTTCGTCGTGCTTAAGAATATCCTTTTCTATCCTGCAACCAGTTTTGTGTTGTTAGAGTCAGTTATTTCTGTTTAGCCAGACATTCCAGGCACCTTTGCGCGGCAGGATCGGCTGCTAGCAAGGTGTCTTCTATTTTCTTTTCACAATCACAGCAGTAGCCAAACTGGCCTATGTCCATCTGGCAAATTGCCGCTTCAACCTTTACCAGGCGTTCAAAATTAGGAAACTGGCCCGGACAGATGCGATCGGTTGCGATATCAACCCACTCATGTGGCGGTGATGACTGGAGGGTATCGATCAACGCCTCGGTTGCGTGATTACTGGCTTGTTTTAAATCCGCAAGGAACTCGTGCCGGATCTGGTCGAGTTCAGTCTGCAATTTTACCTGATAGTGATTCTTTAAATTCTCATTCATGGCGCTCTTCTCCTTTTCTGAGCATCCATTATCTATTAGGCAGTAGGCTCATTGTTATGATTTGAATCAAGCGCTGGGGACTTTGCGTATTTATCCAGCACAGATACCACGTCATCTTTGCTTTTCAGGCGCTTTATTTCTTCAAATAAAGTGTGGGCCTGAGGGTACTGTAACTTTAAGTAACCAAGCCACTGCTTGGTGCGAGATGAGAAATACTTTTCGCCGACTTCAGGGTCCTGATGCATAGAGGAGTGTAGGATATGATAGACCACTTCCTGCCATTCAAGCGGTCGGTATTCGCGCCCTTCAACATGTGCTTTAATTTTTGCAGCCAGATCCGGCGTCGCCAGGGCACCACGTCCCAACATCAGGTTGTCGCAGGCACTGCGTTGCTGGCAAAGCATGGCATCTGCTACTTGCCAGATTTCGCCATTGGCAACCACAGGAATAGTCAGTCGTTTCAAAAGTGGCGGGATTTTCTCCCAATAGGCTGGCGGTTTATAACCATCGCGTTTGGTACGGGCATGGATCACCAAACTGGATGCTCCTGCGCTTTGAACAGCGTCGACGATTTCAGTGCTGTTTGCATCGTCATCGAACCCGAGTCGAATTTTCGCACTGACCTCATGTTCCAGAGGTACAGCCTCACGCACAGCGCGTATAATCTGATAGATTTGCTCTGGCTCTTTAAGCAATACAGCCCCGCCTTTACTCTTGTTGACTGTTTTTGCAGGGCAGCCAAAGTTAAGATCAACTCCATGAGAACCCAGTTTAACGGCTTTTCTGGCATTGGCCGCCAGTGCATGGGGTACCTGACCAAGCAATTGAATGCGTACCGGCGTCCCTGCGCGTGTCAGGCCACCATTGAGCAGCTCAGGGCAATAACGGATAAACACGCGACGAGGTAAGGTTAAATCAACAACACGGATAAACTCAGTGACACACATATCGAACCCACCCAGGTCCGTGAGTAGCTCACGCATTTTAAAGTCGACAACACCCTCCATTGGGGCTAAAAATAGTTTCATTATTACCGCACCAGAAAAAATTCGGGCTATTCTATACGAGAGAAGATGATTTATTAATAGGGAAATGGAGATAAAAATTTCTCAAATGCTGAAATAAATATCTTCGGTCCGTGGTCTACTAGGCGAATCATTCATTTTTATTGCTACCGATTGAGAGAGAACAACATGAAATCAGTAAAGAAAACTAACACACTTGCAATGACACTGGGCGCGGCTGTAGTGACGGCCGCAACATTTAGTGCTCCTGAAGCCGCGGCTAATCCGTTTAGCTTTGAACAAATGACGGCCGGTTACCAGCTAGACGCTGGAGAAGGTAAATGCGGTGAAGGTAAATGCGGCGGTGATGCCAAAGGCAAAAAAGAAGGCAAATGTAGGGAAGAGAATATCATGCGCTGATTACAAATCGATAGTAGCAGGATCATGAAAAAAAAGAATGTGGGGGGGGGTGGGGAGGGGGGTGGGGGGGGGGTGGTGGGGG
>NZ_PNCI01000071.1 GCF_005887095.1 Pseudoalteromonas rubra
GGTTGGACTTGACCAGTACAATCATCGCTATCTTTATTGTGCCCGGGGGAACTCGCAAACACCGATTCAAAATTTAGAATGGGTGGCTCCTTTAATTTCCCAGATTGTGGGGCTGTCACCCAAAATACTAGAAAAATTGCTCACTGAGCGCTGATGTTGAATGGATGTCTCAGTTAATTCAATCAGCAGCACACTGAAGCGATGATCAAAGTGAAAGTGCTCAATAGAATGACTGGGCTAGGTATGCTTGAATATCAGGGAAACAGCTGAAATCACAGTGTTGCTTGAGCTATCAGGATTTGATCAACAAGGCCAAATCAGCCCCCAAATGAAGGACAGTTTTTGGTTGGGTGTCTGTGTTATTTCTCCATATGCGTCTGCGTATTTTTCAGAACAAATCAGGCTGGGTGTCCGTGCTATTCTCGGCCATCAAATTTATAGGGGAGTTACTCAAACCCAACAGACCCAACTGTAGGACAGTTTTTGATTGGGCGTCCGTGGCATTCCCTCCTCGATATTCATTTGCCAGGCAACCATATCGGGTCGCTATCTCGTTCGCTCTACTTCTCGCCAGTTATCTTCGCGCCCCTTGCACCTCTCAACCAGCAACACCGACATCAAGTACGCATTGCACGATCAGCTTAATAAAAACTGGCAGGCTGCCATTTCCAAAAGCAGACCCCAAATTTAGGACAGTTTTTGATTGGGTGTCCGCGCTTCTGTTTGCTAAATCAGACCCCAAAGGACCGTTTTTGATTGGGTGTCCGCGCTATTCGGCGCTATTCGATGTTATTACTCATTTTTCCTGATGTACTTGCTTGTTATGTGCAGTTGCTTCTCGCGCTCGCTGCGCTTTTATCTCTTCGAATCTGCAATAGTATGATTCAATTCCGCTACCACATTTCCCATTAAATGGTTTGCCATGTTCGATCAAAATTTTCCGCTCAACGACATCCAAAGGGTCAACGGTTTCATCTGACCAATTAGCAAAATCATTGATAACCATGGCAGAGGTCAATTCAATATTTTCAGGCCAGTCGCTATTTAATTTATCGATATAGTAATCAGCTCTACGTAACTCTTGCCGATCTAACAAGACATAAAATTTGTGTCGCCAATATTCTTCATTCTCAGCACATATTAATTTATATGTTTCTGTTTGAATTAGTTCTTTTAATGCTAAGTATCTCATTATATGTCTAGCTGATGTAAGCCAGTTTAATCTACTTGCTTTAGGTGCTTCTTCGGGTCTCCCCTCTGTTAATGTTTCAAACCCCCACGTAAGTGAGTTAACAGCTTGATTGAGGATCTCTTTATCCTTTGCAACTTTATCATCTTCTTCTTTTTTAAGTTTGAAGCTCGATAGTTTAAGTAAGCAAGGAAGATTGATACTAGTGTCAAACCTGAGAATATCGTTTTACAAGTTCCATATTGATATCGATAACTGAACTCCTTTTGGCACATAACAGATAATTAGACTCCTTCTTTTCTACTACACTTATTATTAGCCAGCTTTTATGGTTGGAGTCATAAAGTTATGAACAATATTACAGTGACCGATGTTGATTTAGCAAAAGATGTTTTTCAGATTTGCACATTGGCAAACAACCAAGTGCGTTCACATGCAGAAATGATCCCGAGAGAATTTACACCTTGGATTACTAATCAGTCACCTTCAACCGTCGTATTTGAGGCCTGTGTACTTTCCAATTGTTGAAAGTAGTTATCAAAAACCATACATTAGTCGTAAGCCCTTAGCTTGTTTCCCATATTGGGTAGAACTAGAAAAAGATAAAAAATGATAGGTGTCCGTGTTTTTTAATTTATACAGGAGGTAATACTTTAATTTGGTACATAAGTACATCATCCAACTCCCCTCTGATCCTATGCCAATCTTCTTTTGATGTGATATAACAAGTTAGAGAAAATTGTTGACCTACGTGCCTATTTTCCAATTTAAGCGAAATCTTTTTCGAGTTTTTCATTTCTTCACTTACACCACGCCACTCAATAGTATAATCTGATTCGTCAAAGCTAGGGTCTACCTCTATTTCTATGGAGAGAATGTCACTTGGCCTAAGGTAATAGTTAGAATCATTCGAGTGATCGATCAATATCTCTCCTGAAGTAGCTTTAGCTATATTTTCTCGGTAGTAAGTATTTCCAAAGGAGTCTATAACTTTTATTATTAGTGGAACATTAAATTCGACCTGCATATTTTCTACTCGATAGAACTCTTTGATAGAGTCGATAACATCATTTGTGTAACAGACAACCTGTTCAGCTTGTCTAGTACTGATGGGGTTTGCGTGAGCTAACCTATTTCTAGGATCTGTTAAGCGTTTTAAAAAAGTTCTGGTTACATTCCTTCCATCAGGAAAAGCATTTTTAAAAGGAGCATTGAAATGATTTTTAAAAAGTTCTGGATTACAAATTATATCTATTGCATCGTCCAATAAAATAGCGTCTATCTTTCTTGAATATCTAGTTGGCTCTTTTTTTAATCGCTCTTCAACAGAGTTAGAAATTTTTGTTTTTATTAATCGATTACCCTTTTCATCTTCATATGTAAAAATGTCTCCGTAAACAGGAGTCAACGTTAAATCAATAAGTCGTCTAAGCCAGTGTTCTAGAGCTTCAAGCTTTTCCTTACAGATATTTCTTATTTCAGAGTCTGAATACTGATGCATAATTTCCTAAATACTATAGTTTTATATTAGCGTGAATACCGGTTCAACCCAGTTCCTAAAACCGTACAAACCACAACTAAATTAATTTATTCATAATATGAACAATAACCTACCACTATTGTACTAGCTACTCAAGCCTAAAAGCTCTGTTAAAGGTTAAAACCGAGCCTTGTTCATAGCGGGACTTAAAAGTCGGACGAAACAAGAAACATGACCAGATAAACAACTACATTCACTTATACCTGTACAAGCGAACAATACTTAGAAACGGCTCCACCAATCTCCACCCAACAAAAAAGCGCGTTAAAAACGCGCTTTTTTTAGTCTTTTAATCTGTGAAGATTAAAGTACTTTAACTGGTACCGCTTGCTCTGAACCGAACTTAGTTGTCAGTTCTTCTTCAAGTGGGGTGAACGCAGTCAGGTCGATGCCTTCAACAGCGGCCTGGTACTCGTCCATAGTTGGGAAACGACCCAGAACAGTGGCAAGTACTACCAGTGGCGTAGAGCCAAGTAGTGATTCACCTTTCTTCTCGGCTGAATCCGCTACAACACGGCCCTGGAACAGGCGCGTAGAAGTTGCGATTACTGTGTCACCTGGTTCTGCTTTTTCCTGGTTACCCATACACAGGTTACATCCAGGGCGCTCTAGGTACAGGATGTTTTCGTACTTAGTACGTGCCGCTGTCTTCGGATTTTCATCGTCAAACTCAAAGCCTGCGTACTTAGCCAGTACTTCCCAGTCGCCTTCTGCTTTTAGCTCATCAACAATGTTGTATGTTGGTGGCGCTACAACCAATGGTGCTTTGAACTCGATTGAACCGTTTTGCTTCTCAAGGTTGCGTAGCATCTGTGCGATGATCTGCATGTCGCCTTTGTGCACCATACAAGAACCAACAAAGCCCAGGTCTACTGGCTTACCGTCGTAGAAAGACACAGGACGGATCACGTCGTGCGTGTAACGTCTTGATACGTCTTCGTTGTTTACGTCCGGGTCGGCAATCATTGGCTCAACGATTTCGTCCAGGTTCACCACAACTTCAGCGTAGTACTTAGCGTTGTCATCTGGTGCCAGTGCTGGTTGCTCACCAGACTTGATACCCGCGATACGCTCGTCCGCAAGGTCAATCAGACCCTGAAGCGTTTTCGCTTCGTTGTCCATGCCCTTGTTGATCATGATCTGGATACGGCTCTTAGCCAGCTCGATTGACTTGATCAGCGTTTCGTCGTTAGAGATACAGATTGACGCTTTCGCTTTCATCTCTGCAGTCCAGTCAGTGAAAGTGAACGCCTGGTCAGCCATCAGTGTACCAATGTGTACTTCGATGATACGGCCCTGGAATACGTTTTCACCGCCGAATTGCTTCAGCATTTGTGCCTGAGTAGCGTGTACCACATCACGGAAGTCCATGTGCTTCGCCATTGCGCCTTTGAAGGTTACCTTCACAGACTCTGGAATTGGCATCGCAGATTCACCGGTCGCCAGCGCCAGCGCCACAGTACCTGAGTCGGCACCGAATGCGACACCTTTAGACATACGCGTGTGCGAGTCACCACCGATGATGATTGCGCGGTCATCCACAGTAATGTCGTTCAGTACTTTGTGGATTACGTCGGTCATTGAGTGGTAAATGCCTTTCGGATCACGTGCTGTGATCAGACCGAACTTGTTCATGAACGCCATCAGCTTAGGAATGTTTGCCTGTGCTTTTGCATCCCAAACAGACGCAGTGTGACAGCCAGACTGATACGCACCGTCAACCAGCGGAGAAATCGTAGAAGCAGCCATAGCTTCCAGTTCCTGCGCAGTCATAGGACCAGTCGTATCCTGAGAACCAACGATGTTTACTTTAACACGTACGTTTGAACCTGCGTGCAGCGACGTCTCAGACGCAACACCGATTGCGTTACGGTTAAAGATTTTCTCAACCGCAGTCAGGCCCTGGCCTTCATGCGATACTTCTTTAGAAGGTGCATATACTTCTGGTGCTTCAACACCTAAAGTTTCAGCCGCAAACGTCTGTAGTTTCTTACCGAATACTACCGCGTAAGAACCACCCGCCTTCATGAACTCCACTTTTTGTGGTGTGAATGAAGATGATACGTCAACCAGCTCTTTGTCGCCGTTGTATAGTTTCTTCGCTTTGGTGTCGATAGTCAGCAGTGTGCCAGTCGCAACAGAGTATGCTTCTTCCAGTACCGGGTCGCCATTTGCATCGGTAACCACTTTGCCGTTTTCGTCGGTTTTCTTCACCCAGTTTTTCAGGTCAAGACCAATACCACCAGTTACATCAACAGTCGTCAGGAAGATAGGCGCGATACCATTAGTACCCGCTACAACCGGAGCAATGTTGATGAATGGAACATAAGGGCTTGCCTGGGTACCAGCCCAAAGTGCCACGTTGTTCACACCAGACATACGAGATGAACCTACACCCATAGTGCCTTTTTCAGCAATCAGCATCACTTTTGCATTTGGGTGCTTCTTCTGTAGCTCAACAATTTCTTGCTGTGCTTCAGGGGTGATCATGCATTTACCGTGTAGTTCACGGTCGGCACGTGAGTGTGCCTGGTTACCCGGAGAAAGCAGGTCAGTTGAAATATCACCTTCACCGGCAATATAAGTTACAACTTCAATTTTTTCGTCAATATCAGGCAGCTTAGTAAAGAATTCCGCGTTCGCGTAGCTTTCTAAGATGTCTTTTGCAACGGCATTGCCCGCTTTGAATGCATCTTCTAAACGTGACGTGTCTTCATCGTACAGGAAAACCTGGGTTTTCAATACGTCTGCAGCTTGCTTAGCAATGGCTTCGTCGTTGCCCAGCGCAAGGTCAAGTAGTACCGCGATAGAAGGACCGCCTTTCATGTGCGAAAGCAGCTCGAATGCAAAGTCAGCCGTGATTTCAGCTACAGTCTCTTCGCCCAGGATAATTTCTTTTAGGAATTGTGCTTTCACACCAGCAGCGCTGGTTGTGCCTGGAAGCGTGTTGTAGATGAAGAAGTTCAGTGAATCTTCACGGTGCTCATGCCCTGTGTCTTTGATTTGGGCAATAATTTCAGATAGCAAGTCAGCGCTATCGATTGGTTTTGGACTCAATCCAAGTTCCGTTTTACGGGTTTGGATTTCTTCCATGTACTCATTATACAAACTCATATAAACCTCGTCAGGCAGTAATACGTGTAGATAGAACCGACCCATTCTACCCTACTTTGCTCTTGCACGTAATCTTTTAACGAAAAAAGCCTGTTTTCGCTCAATTTTTACGCCAATTTAACCACATAGAGCAACATCAGGAAGGATGAAAATTCCGGTGTCACTTAGCGTCATGGGTAAGGCTTTAAACTCAGGTTGAAAGTGTTAACTTTTGAGATAAAAAAGATGAAAAATACAGCCAGCTAGGCAGCCTGCTTGCTCCAGGAAGTACAAGCAGCTGGCCGGGCGCAATGAAAGCGCCCGAGACCAGCTGCGATGGATCAGTTGTTGAGTTCAGTGTCGACCGGCTGCTCTTCTAAATCCAGCTCGTCGATAAACTCACCCAGCTGTTGCTCTACTATGGTGTTGGCATGAGCAAAGTAGGCAATATGAAACACCGCATCGCCTTCATTGACCAAAGGCAAGGACTGCTGACCGATAATAATGCCGCTGCGTGGTGCCTGGATAGCCACTTCATTGCCACCCAGCGGATTACTGATATAGCCCAGCACCTGCTCTTTATTAACCCGCTCTCCCAGACCCACCATAGCGCGGATTATGCCGTCAGTATGGGCGCGCACCCAGCTGGTGGAATCGGCAATCACCGGCTCTGGCACCTTTTTAGCACGCCGACCTTTGAGCACCTTCAGCCGTCTGAGTACGTTTTCAACGCCCTTTAATCCGGCGGCAATGCCCAATGGATCAAAGCGCAGCGCCTCTCCCGCTTCGTAGGTGATCACCGGGATCCCCAGGTTGCTGGCCTCGCTGCGTAAAGAGCCGTTGCGCAGGGTTGCGTCAATCACCACAGGTGTACCAAAGGCTTTGGCAATGTCAGCGGTTGCTTCGCACTTCAGATTGGCCCGGATCTGCGGCAAATTTGAGCGATGGATAGCACCTGTATGTAAATCAATAATATGAGTACATTTGCTGGCAACCCGTTTAAAGAACACATTGGCAACACGCGCTGCCAGTGAGCCCCGCTCTGAACCCGGAAAGCAGCGGTTCAGATCTCGCCTGTCGGGCAAATAGCGTGACTTATGAATAAAACCAAATACATTCACTACCGGCACAGCAATCAGAGTTCCCCGCAGCGCTTTTGGGTCAACTTTTGCTAAAAGCTGGCGCACTATCTCTACGCCGTTAAGCTCATCGCCATGAATGGCGGCGCAAACCATCACCACAGGGCCCGCCTCTGCGCCATTGACCACTTCAATGGGAATGGTTAATGGAGAATGGGTATAGAGCTTGGCCACCTCCAGCGACAGAGTTTTGCGCTCAGCCACCTCAATGGGTGTATTAAGTAGTGTAAATACCTGGTTTTTTTTAGCCTTTGCCACGCGTTGCGGTCCTCTTACTGGCTGCATTCTTTTCCATAAACTCAATGATCATACCGGCAATGTCCTTTCCGGTTGCTTTTTCTATGCCTTCAAGGCCCGGCGACGAGTTTACTTCCATCACCAGTGGCCCACGTTCTGAGCGCAGCAGGTCAACACCGGCAACATTCAGACCCATTGCTTTAGCCGCTGCAACAGCGGTTTTGCGCTCTTCCGGAGTAATGCGGATCAGGCTGGCACTGCCGCCGCGGTGCAGGTTAGAGCGAAACTCACCTTCCTGCGCCTGACGTTTCATGGCGGCTATCACCTTATCCCCAATCACAAAGCAGCGAATATCCGCGCCGCCGGCTTCTTTAATGTATTCCTGCACCATGATGTTGGCTTTCAGGCCCATAAAGGCTTCAATGACACTTTCTGCTGCTTTACGGGTTTCTGCCAGCACCACGCCAATACCCTGAGTGCCTTCGAGCAATTTGATAACCACAGGCGCACCGCCGACCATTTCAAGTAAGTCTTTTACATCATCAGGCTTATTGGCAAACCCGGTGATGGGCATACCAACACCTTTACGGGATAACAGCTGTAATGAGCGCAGCTTATCGCGCGAGCGGGTAATGGCCACCGACTCGTTTAACGGGTAAATGCCCATCATTTCAAACTGGCGTAACACGGCACAGCCATAAAACGTGACCGAAGCACCAATGCGCGGTACCACAGCGTCTACATCTATTACCTTTTCGCCTTTGAAATGAATCTCAGGCTCATTGGAGTTAATGTTCATGTAGCAGCGCAGCACATCCAGCACCACTGGCTCATGGCCGCGCTCCTTTGCCGCTTCTATCAAACGACGGGTCGAGTAAAGGTTTTTATTCCGGGATAGAATGGCGATTTTCATTTTAATTCCTTGCTTCAATTCTTTTTTTAGTCAAATACGAGGCTGCGGGGTCTACACAGATCCGCCCCTCCATGGCTGTACGCCCCAGTAACATTCTAAATTTCATGTTATCCCGGTTAGTCAGCGTGATTTCAATGGGCCAGCTCTCGGTGCCAATGTGCAATGTCGATTGGATCACATAGCGAGATTCCTGATGGCCACCCGAGTCTGTTACCGTGCGCACGTCCAGTACCGGCGCTTCACAGACCACTTCATAGTCGGTGTCTTTTTGTTTCGGATGCATCCAAAAACGCACCCAGGATGCGCCTTCTTTTTCAAACTCTTCTACTTTGAAGGCATGCAAACAAGAGGTTCGGGCGCCGGTATCAACCTTAGCTTTGATCCTGTTTATACCCAGCTCAGGCAAAGACAGCCATTCGCGCCATCCAACCTGTATTAAAGTCGACATTTTTGTGCTCCTTAAAAAAGCGCTTTATACCTTGCTCTTAAACAATAGACTAACAAAATTTATTTATCCAAAGCAGCAAAGCAATTGATTGAACAATAAAATTTTGATCCACAGTAACAAAGGTGTGGTGACTAAGCCAGCAAGCCTGACTCTGATTGATACTTTGTAATCTTTTGACGGTCATTTAATACAATGTTACTAAATAAACATAAAAATTTGAGCTGTTATAATTTATAACGAATTCGAATTTCCCATAGAATTATCCACCTTTAGTATTGCCATCCTTTTCGTGGGCCAGACAAAAAAAGCCCGTACAGAAATCAACATATAATCAGGAATGACCATGTTAAGACCGAGTACTCTGGCAGCCAGCATCAGCTTGGTGCTGGGCGCCGCAGCTTCGTTTCACACCAGCGCAGAACAAAGCCAGGCACCTAAGGCCAGTAACACCACAGAAGTGATTGAAATCACAGGTACCCGACGCAGCCTGCGCAGCGTTGCTGAAAGCACGGTACCGGTCGATGTTATCAGCCTGGATGAAATCACCAGCTCAGGCCAGCTTGAACTCAGCCAGGTTTTGACAACGCTGGTACCAAGCTTCAATTTCCCGAACTCGCAGCTGGCCGACGGCACCGATCACGCACGCCCGGCAGTGTTGCGCGGACTGGCGCCCGATCATACTTTAGTGCTTATCAATGGTAAGCGCCGTCACGCCAGTGCCCTGCTGAACCTGAATGGCACGGTTGGTCGTGGCTCCACAGCGGTTGACTTGAACACCATACCGACAGCGGCTATCAAGCGCATCGAAGTATTGCGTGATGGCGCTGCGGCGCAATACGGCTCAGACGCCATTGCCGGTGTGATCAACATTGTGCTGAACGATGCCGATGAAGGCGGCAACCTGTCGGTCACTTATGGTGAGTACGACACGCAAATGGCCGGCTCTGCACAACTGTTGCGTACCTATGAAGATGCCGAGGGTAACCTGGCGTTTGACAAAGGCGCAGATCGCGAACTCAATGATGGCGGCACCACGACTGTTAGCGGCAATATCGGCTTTGAGCTTGGCGACAAAGGCTTTATCAACGTGGCTGCTGAGCTGCGTAACAAGCAACCGACCAACCGCTCAGGCATCGATGAGCGCGAGCAATATGCCCGTGATGAAAACGGCAAGCTGGATCCTCGCGAGTTTACCGCAGAGCGTTATAATCACAGATTTGGTAAAGCCGACATCGAAGACTTTGCGCTGTTTTACAACGCAGGCTACGCACTGGCGTCAGACTTAGATTTGTATTCATTCGGTAGCTTCTCAAGCCGCGACGGCAACTCAGGCGGTTTCTTCCGTCGTCCTCAGGATGGCCGTAATATCCCACAAGTTTACCCGGATGGCTTTTTACCGCAAATAGACACCGAAGTGCGCGACTACAGCTTTGCTGTGGGTGCCAAAGGGGATGCCGGTGACTGGCAGTACGATGTCAGCACAAATTATGGCCTGAACGACTTTGGCTTTGGCGTATCGAACAGCCTGAATACCTCTATGGGTGCAAGCAGCCCCACTGAGTTCGACAACGGCGCACTGGTTTATAGCCAGTTGCTGGTCAATGCAGAAGCCAAAACAGAACTGGACTTAGGCTTGTACGACAGCGTGTTTGTCACCCTGGGCAGTGAATACCGTCGCGAAACCTATGAGATCAAAGCCGGTGAATTAGCTTCTTACCAGACCGTTCTGAATGCTAACGGACAACCGGTTGCAGCAGGTGGCGCACAGGTTCTGGCCGGATTTTCACCAGAAAGTGCCGTGAATGAGTCGCGCCATAATATCGCGTTGTTTGCTGAGTTTGATACTTACCTGACCACCGACTGGAACCTGGTATTGGCGGCCCGCTATGAAGATTACAGCGATTTTGGTTCAACTTTGACCGGTAAGCTTGCTACCCGTTATGTAGTGAACGACCTGCTGTCGCTGCGTGGTGCGCTTAGCACAGGCTTCCGCGCGCCTTCACTGGCCCAGACTTCATATAAGTCAATTGCCACCGTATTTGAAGACGGCGTACCGAATGAAGTTGGCCTGTATCCGGTTGATACCCCTGCGGCTGCGGCGCTGGGTGCCAAGCCACTGGAAGCCGAAGAGTCTGTTAACCTGACAGCCGGATTTATTTATACACAAGACGCTTTCAGCCTGACACTGGATGCATACCGCATAGATATTGACGACCGCATTGTGATGTCTGAAAACCTCAGCGGCGACGCGGTTGAACAGATCCTGCAACAGGCAGGCGAATTTAATGTACAGCGTGTACGTTACTTTACCAATGCGATTGACTCACGCACCCAGGGTGTAGACATTGTTGCAACCTATCGCTTTGATTTGGCAGACTATGGCGACCTAAACCTCAGTGCTGCCCTGAACCTCAATGATACCGAAGTGACGAATGTCAAAGCCAACCCGGCCGAGCTGGCTGCGCTTGGCGAAAGCTACCAGTACTTTGCTCGTCGTGAAATTGAACGCTTTGATTCGGGTACACCGGATAACAAATGGAACCTGGTGGCAAACTGGCAACGTGAGCAGTGGCAGGTTATGGTTAAAGCAACCCGCTACGGTGAAGTAACCGATCCTTCCAGCACGGTAGAAAAAGACGAAGTACTGGCAGCCAAATGGATCACCGATCTGGAAGTGGCTTACAAGGTGAACGAGCAATGGCGCATTGCCCTTGGTGCAAACAACCTGTTTGATCAATATCCTCAGGATACCGTCAGCAACATTGGTTTCAGCAACTTTAACCAGATCTTCCCTTACTCAGCGTTCTCTGCTTACAGCACAGATGGCCGCTTTGTGTACGGTAAGGTGTCGTTTAACTTCTAAGCGAATAATAAAGCCCGCAAATGCGGGCTTTTTCAACTCATTAAAGTTCTACCTTATTACATGCCATTGTGTCTGACGGCCCGCTAAGTACCAGACCTGCTTGCCATCAAATACCGCATCTTGTTCCAGCTTGATTTGGATCCACTGGTTGTCCCACTCCGGTAGCTGCGTTTTTATGTTTCCTTCAATGGCATAAACCGTGTTTGGATGCAGTTTCCAGTCTCCCTGTACCGGTGTCGGCCCCTGATTGTCCCACATGCCAATGGTTGGGCCAGGCGCATGACCAACAAAGCCGAGCGGATGGGTATAAGTACTGCTGACAATCCCTGCTGCTTTACTTTGTTTAATGGTATTGGCCAGGATCTCATTGCCCGTTAACCCTGATTTGAAGTTACTGGTTAAGATATCCTGCCAGCGATTGCCAATGGCCATAGCCTGCTTCAAGCCTGCCGGTACATCGGTTTCATGTAGCTTTAGAACGTAGCCCATTTCCTGTGTGTCCGTGCACTGATTCAGATAACAAATACCTACATCGGTGTGGATAATGTCTCCGGGTAAAATAGTGCGATTGTATTCGCCGATAAAGACATCGTCTTTACTGGTTTTGTCGCCCTGACGTTGAATATTCACATACGGCTGGAACCAGGGTCTGAGCTGTAATTCTTCAAAGCGTTCACGTAAGTACCATTCAACGTCTTTGGTGGTGGTCACGCCAGGTGTGATCACCTTATTGGAGAATGCTTCTGCAATCACGCGTCGCGCCAGAGTTACAGCCTGCGGGTAAACATTAAGTTCTTTTTGGCTGCGCGTTTCCAGCCAACGGATCACCAGTTTCTCGGCACTCACCAGGCGCTCCTGATACTTGCCCGGCAATACATTCAAAAGTTGCTTGTGTAAACCAACACTGAGGCCATCGGCCAGTGCCCAGTCTTCGCTCACATTAATCCCAATACGCTTAGGATCGCGCTCGGCAATCACCTCAGCCAGACGCTGCCACTGCTGCGCCTTAGTGCCCCCTTCCCATACTGTCGGGTACAACTCGCCAATGGGGTAACGGCTCACACTAAAGCGCTCAACGCTGCCATCCGCTTGTTTTGAAAACACCAGTAAAGTGGTACGACGCGCTGCAAACGTGGGCTGCGGCACCAGAGTATAAAACAGCTTATCTTCGCCATATTCGCGGTTGATGACCAGCCACATATCCAGGTCCGCCTCACGCATCAGCTCCGGAAGTAAGTTATCTAACCGGTCTGTAACCATGTCATTGATGGGTTGCACGCGCTCCCGGAATGACAACACATCTGGCAACGCTGATATTTGACGGCCTTGTGCATATTCCTCAGCCAAAGAGGGAGTGCTTATCGTACACAAGCTCAAAAATAATCCAAAAATTCTCTGCATAATTGTCCTGCTTGTTATTCATGTTGTTGTAAGCCGCAGCCGGTTCAACCCGGCAACGGGCAAAGCTTTTTAAGTAAGCGGTTTTCAATCTTATTGCAGAGTTTGGGGGTCAGCAAACGATTCGGATGAATTACACAAGAGGTGGTCCGGCACTATGGCTGATATAGTGCCGGAGGAAAAGGGTTAGAAGAGCACAAGCCTGATCGCCTGTTAGACGATTAGCTGCTCTCCTACACTCTTAAATTACTTTGTTTCGCTTAATATTTGCAAATTATCAGTAACACTTTTGGCCATCGGGATCAGGAAAATTTGTGCCTCTTTGAGGCGCTTGGTTGGTACACCAAGAATGTATTGATCACCAAATGTGTACATAACATCCGACTCATAACGGCTTGTCTGACGCCAGAAAAGGTCGCCTTTCTCGTTATAACCATCAATTTGCAGGATAATTTCTGGTCTTAGTTCAATAAAGTTAGCGTTGAACTCTTGTGCACCAACCGTCAGGTCCGAGCGCTCGGTATAATAGATGGTCACAAACAAATTGAGGTAAGCGCCATCAACGAGCGGGTAGTCATATTCAACACTCACCAGCTCGTTATTGTCACCATACTGCATGCTCACGTCAGACTCTGTCACAGGATTCAGCGGCAGCTCTGCACGCTGGCGAATACCATCCACTAAGGTGCTCTCAAAGGTATGTAACTGCTCTGTTAGTTCATTTCTCTGAGCCGGGTCAAATACATCCAGTATTTCCTGAACGCCTTTAATCGCTTTGGTCAACTGAGCATAATCACCGGACAGATTTTGCTCCGGATCTCTGATGGGCGCAAATTCTACCTGTAAGGTGCGTATATTGATTTTGCCCTGATAGTCATGTGTTAACGGTTTGCTGGCGCAGCCCGCAACCAAAATCACGAAACCCAGTAAAAAGGCATGTGCTAATGCTTTCATATTACTCTCTGTATTTTTTGGCACCCAATTGCGGGCGCTTTAGCATGTTCGGCACCTCATCAATCAGAGGTCGCCTGCGTTTTTTCAAGATCTTGTTCGAACCTGAAAAACCCATTTTGAGCAATAATAACCTAATAGCAACAAGCAACACTAGCGTCTCATTTAATAACCTTAAGGGTAATGTATTCCGGAAACAGTAAACTATGAGTCATCAATTAGTTGACCTGCGTAGCTTGGACTAAAGGGAAACGATAGAACAAGTACCGAGTGAAATTGATATTATTGCCTCCGGGCAACAAAAATATCTCCGTAATCACTGTGCTCAACATGCATATATACCCTGCGATTGTCACCCATATGAATGATGATGTAGATATGGTGCTCTTTTTCCCCATTCTCTTGATGAAAGGTGTTTACGAGGAGTGAATTTTCACATGTCCAGGTCCCGGTTCTGCTCTCAACTTCACCGCCTCCCTCATACACCAGCTTGGTTGAAAAAGTGTTGTCAGCCTTGTACTGTGAATCCCAATAATAGCCATCTTCATCAATGACATCTTAGGAGGACTGCTTAGTCCACACGTGCTTGTTGCTCACATAAAAACAACAAAGCCCGCTTAAACGCGGGCCATGTGTCGTCACTCACAAAGCTGACTACTTTTTAGCTGTGTTTAACTGACCAGTAACTCATCATGCTGATTAAAAAGCGTTGAAGCCTCTAGTTGCTGCCCTTTCACGATGCTGAAATGTCTGCCACCAAAACGCACCCGGCCTCGCTTACGTTCAATAAGCGACTCTGCCATTGACTTGTCTTTCATTCTGTCGACAAACTGTTTTCGGGCGCGATGAATCTGGATATTAATGTGGCTCTCGGTCAGCCCCAAATCACGGGACAATTGTTTCACCGAGACCCAGCCTTGTGATGCATCATCGACCTGATGCTGCATATCTTTTATTTTATATCTGGCCAATAGTGCGGTCAGGTAATGGTGTGTCCGGGTTTCAAAATCGACTTTTTCCTGAGCCTGTTTTACCTGTAACTCAGCATATTCCTCATCCTGGCTCAATGTAAAATGGTATTCCAGATCGCCGGGATCTGTATCTGTGACTTCTGCTGTGCACTCCTGTTGACTTGCCCGCGTCTGGATCAGACTCCATACCTGCTGCGCAAAACGCAGTTGCTCACCATCAGTAATACTCACCGGGTGTTCGGAACCAACTTCCTCATAACACCAGGTTTGTTCAGCATTGTTAAAATACACTATCAGCTCAGGGTCTGATTCACTTGGCAACAGGTGGTAGTTTTCCAGCTGAATAACCGGCATTTGTCCGTCTACAAGCTCATCGTGGCTATAAGGCACCAATAAATCCTCGGGTGGCGCCAGATCCGTTACACTGAAGCTATGACTGCTTGAATCTGAAAAGCGAATTTCATCATTCACATTTAGAGCAACATCCTGGTTATAGGGAACTCGTGCGTCATTTAGCCAGGTGCCGTTACGACTCAAATCTCGTAAATACCAGTACCCTTGTTGCCATTCAATAACGGCATGAATACGGGAAATAGCCAGTTCGTCAAAGCAACTGTCCACTGAATGCTTTAGTCGCCCAAATCGGTGAAAGGACTTTAAATACAAATATTTAGATTGCTGTTTATGTTTTAACGTGGCCATGTTCGCTCCTCGATAACTGTTCCGGGCTACCGCCATAGCATATCAATCGACCGGCCCGGAAAACTGTTCCTCAATAAGCATATCACTGTTTCGCGAAAACACCGATTTCACCACATTACACCAAAATATTGCCATATTTAAAACAATCTCATCCGACCTACTCACCTGATAGACTGGCATTTGATTTGCTTAACCGTTACTATTGCTATTCGGTACATGTCGTTCTTTTTGCACGTCATTTTTCCGGCGATACATATGCCCTCCAGGCATTGCCACTCGTAAGGTACAAGATAAAAAGAAAATGGATAAATCGCAGCCATCAACTAACTCAGAGCAGCCCAAAGGGGAATCCTTCATTTCTCAGCAGGCGGGTTTGCCCGAACACTATCATGTTATAAAAGTGTTAGGCGAAGGCGGAATGGGCGAAGTTCTGTTGGCGCAAGATATCCGGCTTAACCGTAAAGTGGCAATAAAGCGCCTCAAAACACAGGCTGCGGGCACCGACGTCTCTCTCTCAGTCGCTGAGGCACAAATTCTTGCCAGGTTAAACCACACACACATAGTTCAGCTTTACGACATAATAACAACCTCAGAGCAGGTTTTTCTGGTCATGGAATATGTCGATGGCACCACGTTGTTTTATCACCAAAAAACTCAGATACTGAGCCTGGAGCAAAAGCTAACCTTGCTGACTCAGATTGCAAATGGTATTGCAGCTGCTCATCAGTGTGGCGTAATACATTGTGACCTAAAGCCCGCCAATATCTTGCTGGATAAGGATCAGCAGATAAAAATTACCGACTTCGGTATTGCCCGCATCACACACGCCCCCCAAGCTGTAACTCACGCTGACACAACACAAAGCCACGCCAGTATGACCGCCACTTCGCCCGAACAGCTCAAAGGCGAAGCACTTTCACCGCAGTCGGACCTATTTGCTTTTGGTGTTCTTGCTTATGAATTGATAAGCACCCGTCACCCTTTTGGTAAAACTCAGTTGCGTGAGCGTATATTACAAGGTAAGCATGACGATGCCGCGGAGATCTTGCCGGCTCTACCTGAACCACTGATTCACCTGTTAAACCAGCTGCTGTCGGTTGACCCTGAAAAACGTCCGACCAATGCCAGACAAGTGGCCAAACGACTTGAGCAAATTCTGATAGCAATCACACAAAACGCTATCATGGAACAAGAAACCGTGCCTTTTGAGCCTGATGTGCCAGCACCAGTTGTTCCTCAGCCACCTCAAACACAGCCAAAGAAGCGCGCTAAATTCCTCGCTATAATTGCTTGTTCCCTGGTGTTTGTAACCGTATTAGTCGCCTGGCTGTTTAGCCAGCCCCCGCAAGAAAAGAGATATGTGCTGGTACTTAAGCCTCAACTCACCCTGACAAAACAGCTCAGTGACGAGCGGACAAAAAGTACCCTTGCCAGCGTCGATCACGCGCTGCGCCAGCTCATCATTGACGGAAAGCATACTGAATTAATTGCGCACCGCCCGGAGGCGGAACACTCTTTGCTCCAGCTGGCAACAACGACAGGGGCAACAGACATAATCAGCACTGAGCTTACCTGCAGTGAACATAGCTGTGAAACAGTCGTAAAACGGCTGGGAGGCGAGAAGTGGACCGTTCAGCAGCAGATCAGCTGGCCAATGGCACTCACCAGTGAAATAGAAAACTTTTATTCCACCCAAGCACAGGCTGTCAAACTGTTTCCTGATCTAACGCCTAACAGCTTGCCTCTCGAAACCGTCAGACAGCAAGATTACCTGAGCTATCTGCAAATTTACCAGGATGTATCTAACCTGGGTGCTTATAACCAGAGTAATCTGGACAAGTTACGGCAGGTGCTGACGAATTCCCCCTACCTGTTTGCGGCCTATGGATTATATAGCGACATAAGCTTAACGGTATACGATCAGACCAAAAGAGAAGAACTACTAACACAACTGCGTGCTACTTTGCGAAATGCACCCGCACGTTACAAGCAAAAAGCCATTTTTAACAAAGAGATGATGCTACTTGCCCTGACCAGCAATGATGAGGCCTTGTTCGAAACGCACCTTGCGCTCGCCCGGGCACGACATTTTAGTGTTTACGACATCGAAGTGATCCTGTCAAAACGGGCCAAGCAGCAAGGCGATCTTAAAGCGGCAATTTCACACCTTCATGAGGCTATGGCACTCAGAAAAAATACGTCTATCATGTTCAACCTTGCAAATACCTACTATCAGAATGGTCAATTTGAGCAGGCATGGCATTATCTTGATGAAGTACTCAGATTGGACCCAGATGACTACTTAGCCAATCAGTTGCTCGCAGACATTCACCTTACTGAGGGTAGAGTTTCAGCGGCAATTGAGCGCTACAAGAAAGTGATCTCGGTAGATGCTCAACCTTTCGACATCAACGCACTGGTACTGTCTTATATGCTTGACGGACAATTCTCAGAAGCATTGTCCGCCGCTAAACCTCTCACGCAAATCGAGAACAATTCTTTGTTTTTACTCAATCTGGCTGACATTGAAAAGCTCAACGGCAACATGGAAAAAGCGGCGTATTTTTATGAGCAGGTAATAGAGAAAAACAAAGCATCTGATGATTTTTATGACCTACTTGATGTTGCTCAGGCTCATGCCCAACTCAGTAACCATGAACAGGCCGTGACAGTACTCAACCAGGCCATAAAACAGTCTCCCGACAATCGCGAGTACGCATTTACAGCAGCCCTTGTATACACTCAGGTGGGCGAGCTTACTTCCGCAATGGTGAACGTAAAATCAGCATTGGAACTTGGCTACGGTGCAGTCTGGTTTAATTTGCCGTGGTTTGAAGCGCTTTGCCAGCGAGATGAATTTAAGCAGATTGTATCAAGCTATCACAAAGCAACGCTTTGTCAGAAGCGTCAACCTAAAAGCTGACGCTCTGTCACCACACAACTGATGATTATGCTGGCTTATCGCGTCGCACGCCAAGACGTGGGTCTTGAGAATAGAAAATTTCGTTAAGCGCACCTGCTGAATTGTTTAGTCTGACAGCAACAAACCTGAAGTCGATTTCATCAAATTTGCCTGCTGCGGATGCCACGCCACTCAGTACATTATTGATAGTCAAAACCAGTGTCTTACCTTGATTCTGAATATCGGTGGTCAGTTTATAATCCTGCGCATCCTGCTCACACGATAGAGAAATACCACTTTGCCAGAAGCGCCAGTCACTATCTGCACAATCTTCCATCTCTACAATGAACACCGCCTGCTGCTTCGAGATCAAAGCACGACGCGCATTCTCTGAAATACCCGGTATGTCGCCCAGATTAAACACCACATCAAGCTGAGTACCTTGGGGAACCGGTTTATATTCGCCACTTTCGCTATCGTAATACTGCAACCCCCAATCTTCAGTAGTCGTTGTCGGGCTGAGTCGAAATAAATAGCTGTCGCTGTTTAGGTCAAAGCTTAAAATTTCATTTTGCATTTTAGTCACTCCTTATTGGTTTTTGCGCTCAACAAGCTTACGCTGAGTTTTTTAAAAACACCAATAAAATCCGATAATTATTAATGCATATAACACAACAAAGTAAACTTCCCCGTTCAACACGCTACATGTAATGTCGGTGTAATGGTTACCAGCAGCAAATCCCTTCATAGTATCAGGCAGTAAAGTTGAATGACTAAGTTGTGACAATGGCTTTTGAACATAAAAAATGCTCAGGTGTATCTGAAAAAGCAATCTATATTACGGGTGTTCAGGTCAGGCCTGACGGTTTGGACGGGGCCAAACTTATTGCTATAGGTGGTGAAAAAGCCTTTCAGGCGCATCTGGATACCACACGGAAAAATTACCCTGCAACAAAGCTGTTACTAAGCCTGTCGCCCGACGATAACGGCCTGCGCTATCTGAGTCAGGACATCAATGGTCGTCAGATATTTTGCCAAAGTGTGGTTGAATTTTTGCAACAATATCAATTGGACGGACTAAATCTGGATGCCGCGTTTTATCATGCCCAACTAGAGACGCAAGCAATCAGTGGGAGTGCCCATTTTCAGAATATTGCCGTCATCTCACCGCATGATTTTGATGCACTCTTCCTGGGTTTGAAATACCAATTTGATCAAGCCGCTGTACTTAACGGGCAAACCTATTTGCTCACACAGATCTCTAACAGTACAGCACCTTTACTAAATCATAGTTATCCGGGCGAACTGGCACCGAGCAGTGACATGGCTGGAGAGATGCTTGCTGCAACCGAAACTTCACCAGACCCAACCCGCCTGAGCAAGGAAGAAGCTGCATCCTTGAGTGGTGGCAGTGCCACAACCAACCTGCGCGGTGTCGTCAGGTATCATGACATACCACTTACCAGCGCGCAGGAACGTGATTACTTCAGGTACAGCCGCTAATTATAAGGTGGATAATTACCTGTGTCCTTGTAGGTTGTCAGCTTGACGCCGCGAGTTCGACCAACGCATTCAGAGCAGCCTGCGCATGTTCGGTTTTAACAAAGAGATGATCATGATAAAAAGCAGCGACCACATTGGCACTGATCCCGTGTTCGGTCAGGCACTGCGCCACAGCTGCAGTCAGCCCTACCGCATCCAGACTGGAGTGCACGCTTAAAGTTAACTGTCGAAAAGGCCCTTCAAACTCAAGCCCATAGGACAGTGCTGTGGCTTTTTCGACTATCAGGGTTAGTCCTTCTTGCTCCCTAAATGTTGCCAACGGATGAAGGGGTGCATACTCTTCAAGACTACCTGGTACACTACAAAAGACAAATTCTTCTGGGTTTAGAACCGGCTCCATCGTTTTAAGAAGCGCCGTCAAATTAACAATGCCTGACATTATTTTATTTCCTTTATTATTTGCTTAGCGAAAGGTACTAGTTCACAGAACCACGCAATTGCGTAAATCGCGCCTTATAATACAGAGCTCTGTCTATATCACCAGCGTCATTATAATATTTTGCGGCAATGTCGAAACACTCTATCAGTCGATTGGTTAACTCTAGTGAAGCAAAGTGCTTTATTGCAATATCAAGCGCAGCAGGCACCTTGTCCCGCGTTGTGGCGATACGCCAAACCAGATTGTGATAAATGACAAAAGACAGCACCTCTATGTTGTTCAGCGCTTTGTCGGCTTTGAGCTTGAACAGTGTCTGGATGTCTTTTTCAGCCTGTAACCAGTCAAGTCTGGATGGTGCATATTGCCAGCCGACCCAGCGATAATAAATGCGCCTTTGCGCATCGTCGGCGAACCGGGTTTGTAATTGTTCTACCAATGCCAGCGCCTGAGCTTGCTGCCCTCTGGCAAATGCCAGCTTACTGCGCATAAAATCAATTGCCGGTTTCAGCTCTGTATGCTCATTTTTATCAAACATCACCGCCTCAGCAATTTTATCTTCGGCTTGTGTTGTGTGTCCCTGGCTAATGTATACCGCAGCTTGCTTGAGCCGGGCCAACCCCATTTGTTGTGGATCATGCCTTCTGCTGGCATAGCGAAACGCATTATCGTAATAACGCAATGCCAGCTGATAATTCCCCTGCTGACGCTGACTGTCTCCTTGCGCCAGCCAGGCCGCCGCTTGGCGTTTGAATCGGGTGACCTGATAATCTCGCTCTGGTGCCGAAGAACATCCTGACAGCCAGAGCATGCAGATCAGAAATAGCCATACCACTTTAATCATGCATTTCTATCTCCCCATTTTTTACCGGGGTACTGATCCCGTCCCTGAACACCGGATGATTATTCAATGCCTCCAGAGTTTTTTCCATCTGTTCAAGCACCTGCTGCACACTATGAACAGTCAGCGCAAACTGTTCACGTTCACCGTGAACATCTTTAAGCATTTGCTGCATTACTGTCAGGTTGGCATTGAGGTTGTGAAGCACTAGGGGTAGCTGACTGTCGGTGATCTCTTTAACAAGCTCGGTGGGCTGACTATAAGTTGTTAACGTGCTTTGTGCCTGCGTTAGCATGCCATCTGTCTTCACCAGCGTTTGGTTTAACTGAGCGAGTAATTGTGGCATTTGGGCAAGCCATACCTGGCTTTGTTTTAGTGTTTTCTCAGCCTCGGGCAACAACTCACTTTCACGCAACTCTTCGCTGACAATCATGATATGGTCACTGATTTTGGCAACCCTATCGAGCGCTCTGAACAAAGAGCCGGCTTCCGGGTTATCCTCTTTTTGCAGGTTCTGTAACAGCTCCTGAATACTGGCCAAAATAGATTCCACATCGTCTTTAGAGCGAGACACGTAACCTGCTGTCAGATACTGCTGGCCCAGTGCACTGTTAATATGGGGTACCAGTGCCCCGGCAGGCAGAGCCACAAAGGGGCCGACTTTATCGGGCTCAGGTAAAATCAGGTCTAATGTCGTGACTTCATCAAAAATGGGGTGTTGCTCACCGGTCAGCAGTGCATACTTGACCACCTTAGTGCTGTATTCCTGAAATACCCAAAACTCCACGTCAATTTCGTTGCTTTGCAAATTTAGCCGGTAATCAACTATGCGGCCTATTTCCATGCCTTTGAAGTATATCGCTGGCAAGGCACTCAGTCCCCGGGCATTATCCAACACTGTTTTGTAGTAAACCTTGTCTGCAAAGGTGTGGTTATTCACTAAGATCATGGTACAAAATGCTGCCAACAACAGCACGCCGGTAAGGCTAAATGCAATCACTATCCTATTGGCATTTTTGGGCTTGTGCTGCATGCGCTCCCCCTGACGCTAATTCTTCCGGTAACCCAAGCTGAAGCTGCTGGTCCGCTAAGCTCACAATCAATTCCTGGCGATTAGAGCAGAGAATTAGGGTTGTTCCTTTTTCCTTAAGGTGCTTAAGTAAGGCCAGTTCATGACGGCACCAGTGTCTGTCGACCTGCGCCATAGGAGCGTCCCAGATCAACGCCTTTGGCTCCATAAGCAAGGCTCTCGCTAACCCAGCCAGAGACGCCAGCCCTGAGGAGAGTCGATCGGTGCGTTGATCCAGATACTGAGTCAGACCAAACTCTTCACAGATCCCGTGCACCTTTTGCAGCTTTTCATCGTGACTCAAACGACTATGGTGGCGATTCAATGGCAGTAGCAGGTTTTCTTCCAGAGTCAGATTAGATATCAATGCTGAGACCTGAAAAATAACCCCCAGGTCACGACGAAAACGCGCATATTGCAGCGCAGTCATTGCTGGCATTGCTATGTCATCAATCAATACAGTCCCTTGCTGAGGCCGGGTAATGTCACAAATGATACTGAATAACAGCGACTTGCCACTACCTGAGCGACCAGTGATCAGCAAGCATTGCCCGCTTTCAACAGTGATGCTGATATTGGCCAGTATGGGTTGTTCAGCCAGGCTGTGACTAATATTCCTAAGTTCTATTTTCATCACCAGTCACTCATCAGTGCAAAGTACAACAAAGTGAACAATACATGGATAATACACAGGGCAATTAATCCACGGCCAACGGCTTTTATGTTTCGTTGCGGCACTTCAGTGATCGCACTTTTGACGGTCAGGCCGTGATAGCTGGCTATCAGGCTAATCATCAACCCCGAGAACGCGACTTTGGCCAGCATAATCACCATATCCAGCCAGTGCAGTTGTGCCATCAGCTTAACAAAGAAAGTGCTCACTGGGATCGAGGCAAACGCGTTACTCACCAGGTAGCCGCCAAAAATGCCGCAGGCAACAAAGTAGCTCATCAACAAGATCAAAGATGCAACCATGCCCAACACCCGGGGCGCAACCAGATATGAAATTGGTGACACCCCCATTGCTATCAGTGCGTCTATTTCCTTACGCACCACCATGTTCCCCAGTTCTGTAGTAATTGCCGTGCCCGAACGAGCCAACACCACAAAACACACAATAAAAGGACCGAGATCTCTCACAATTGTTGATATTAAAATGGCGTAGATCCATTTGACCTGCCCGATAGAAGACAGCAAAGGATAGCCCTGGACAATGATCAATGCCCCGATTAACAAAGCAATCAACATGACCAGCCCAAGGGCTTCAACTCCGGTGAAGCGGATCTGTCGTAATAAGATTTCCAGGCTAATAGAACGGTGGCGGTGAAAGACTAGAAAGTCTGAAACCACATAAGCCGAAAAAGGCAAAAATCCATAATTAATCATTACTGCTCCCTATTGTATTGGTACAACAGACACAGCATGCTCTGGCCCTAATTGATTCAGTTAACTTTAAGCGTAGCAGTAATTTGATGTATTACAGTGAACAAAAAGTGATTACTTAGTGAACTGTGGTTGATGTTGATAATTGGCAGGCAAACTGGGTAACTCAGAGGGGTTTTTCCATCGTATAATTAATCAAAGTGACACCCTGTCTTGCAATTTCGTTGCGTTTTACCATTAAAAAGCCACGCGCTGCAAAAAAGCGACGTGCAGGTTTAGAGGCTTCGACATACAGACGCGTCAGCCCTCGCGTTTTAGCCTGCGCTTCTAACTTACGGTAGAGCGCGCTTGCAATGCCCTGCCCCTGAAACTCAGGGTGCGTATAAGCGCAGTCAATATGCCCATCGTCATCCAGCTCGATAAAACCTGCAATACGTCCGTTTAGCACGGCGACCCAGGGACGCTTTTCAGCCAACCGTTGTGACCAAAATGCATAGTCTGGCGGTGTTGGTGCCCATACGGCTTTTTGCTCCCGGGTACTATGCTCCTCGGCAATGGCGTGTACTGCACTGTGAAATAAGTCTGCAATTTCTCTGGCCCAGCTATCTTGATACCGCTTAATATCCATACAATACTCCGTACTAAAAGCGCCAGTGTACCTCAGGTTTGCACATGATTTAACAGTGATAACAGACCAAACCAGACGCCAGTCATTGCCTGCACTAACCGGGTGAATTCTTCTCGTTTGATGCGGGTCAATGTAACATCAAATGGCTATGCTAGGATAATCACTCTAATCGTGCTCATCTAGTCAGGGATATTGTTATGACAGACATTCACACTCCAGATGCACCAGCCAACCTGCTACAAAAAAAGCGGCTCTGGCTGCAAATAGTGGTTGCGTTGATACTTGGCATCACCATAGGTTTACTACTTTCTCCGCAGGGCATGGCGCTGGTCAGCCAATCGGCAGCAATGGACATTGCTCAATGGGTAGCGCTACCCGGGCGGGTGTTTCTCGCCCTGATCCAAATGGTTGTTATCCCGTTGGTACTTTCCTCGATCATTCTTGGTATCGCAGGTAATAAAGATACCGCGTTTTTAAAAAAAGTTGGGGTCCGCATCTTACCTTACTTTGTTACAACCACTTTCGTCGCGGTCATTCTGGGCCTCGCTGTGGTCTACCTCATTGAACCGGGTAACTATGTCGATAGCGCTCTGTTTAGCGCAATTGCCGATCAGCCTGCACAACTCGTGGCGACCCAAGTAACGCAGACCTCGCTGGCAGATAAAGTGGCGGCCATTATCCCTGCGAATCCAACTCAGTCCACACTGGACAAAGACATGTTCGCCATCGTCATTTATGCCAGCTTTATTGGTATGGCGTTGACGACATTGGCCGCGCAGCGCAAGGCACTGATGATAGATTTTATGGACGGGATCCAGTCTGTTTCATTACAAATTGTGAACTGGGCCATGTTACTGGCTCCCCTTGCAGTGTTTGGTCTGCTGTGTGATATAACGATCCGCATTGGCGTAGATGCGTTAATTGGCGTATCTGCTTATGTCGCCACAGTGTTATTGGGGCTCGCCGGGTTATTACTCATTTATACCCTGGTCGCTTCGTTTGTTGCCAAAGTACACCCCATGGCCTTTTTAAAAGCCATCCGTAGCGCGCAATTGCTCGCATTCTCAACCTCCAGTTCTGCTGCCGTTATGCCATTGTCAATGCGTACAGCCCAGGAGCAACTGGGTGTAAAAAAACCGATAGTGCAATTTATCATACCACTTGGTGCCACCATCAACATGGATGGAACGGCACTTTACCAGGTGGTTGCGGCAATTTTCCTCACTCAGGTGTTCGGTGTGGATTTATCGGTGAATCAGGTGATATTGCTAATTCTCACCACGGTGGGCGCATCCATAGGCTCGCCCAGCACACCTGGGGTCGGCATCGTGATCCTGGCATCTGTACTTGCGACATTTGGCATACCAGCAACTGGCATTGCGCTTATCCTGGGTGTCGACCGTATTCTGGATATGTGCCGTACGGTGATCAACGTTAGTGGTGATCTGACTGCCTGTGTGGTGATGAACCGCTGGTTGAGAAATGAAACATCTTTGGTTGAACGGGTGCAAATAGGCGACGATAAGGTTGTAACCAGTTAAGGTTCAGGGCGCGAGGCTCAAATTATTGCTTATGCGCCCATATTCTCTGCAAGTGAGGTACACATGCTTTGTCTTTACTTGTGACAAGTGCCTCACTTATCAACACATTACTTTCCTTGTAAACTTTCAATCTCCTGCCAGATTGATTCTGCCTCTGCAGTGAGCATCGCATAACCACGAATATCACCATTACGCTGTGCATGCATGGCTTGCTCTAGTTTGGCATCGTAGGCCTTACGCAGCTTTTTGACCGGATCACGTTTTAAGAACTGAAACATTGTTAGATTTTCCTAATGGCAAATTTAACCTGTTAAACGAGCCTCAAACCTCTGCGGATCATCGCATAGTCGGAACTATACCTGCTCAAAGTATTAATAAGCGCCGATAAAGGCCCACTTTTGTACACTGTAATCTGCTGTAATTGCCCTCATGAATGGCATGACCTATAAAGTTCCAGATAATACCGATTCGGACGATCACAACGGCCAACCCCTGATCACCATTCGCGAACCAAAAGGACCAATATCATGACTGAAATTTCGACCATGCCTTTACCAGCGCCTATAAATTGGGACGAAAAAAGTTCGGAAGCAGAACTACATATACTGGGCCTGGATGGCGTGTTTTTAGAAAATCAGCTCAATTTGCTGTGGTATCTCGAGGCTCTGGCAGAGGTATGTTCTGAGGTAAACCTTGCCAGACGCAAAGACATCGCAACTTTTTGGCAGCCCTATTTATACAGAGAGCCCGGATTTACCCTGCAAAATTTCTTTTCTCAATGGTTAACTTATACCCCAACACCGGACAACCCGGGTTTATACATCGAATACTGGGACTATCTGGTCAATACCGAGTCCGGTTTAAAGCTGGCTAATGACGGCTATTTCAGAGGCTGGTTTCGGCAGTTTCTGAACTTTCATGGTGACTGGATAAACAGCACATCCTCAACAGACACATTAAGTGCCTGGATGACATATACAGGCACAGAAGAGCACCCGTTTAATATTGCTCATTATGAGCGCCCGGATCCACATAGCCCACAAGGGGGGTTTCAGTCTTTTAATCAGTTTTTTTTACGTAACCTCAAGCCCGGACAGCGGCCTTTGTGCAACTGTGCAAGTGACAGTGGTGTCGTGATCTCTCCCTGTGACGGTGGCGTGTTTTTTTTAGAGCGCGGCAGCAATGAGCACAACGATAGCCTGGCAAGCAATCGCTACTTGCTACCGGGTAAATCGGGAGATCATTTTAATCTGATTGAAGCTATCCCCGGTTATGGCCGCTGCTTTGTCGGTGGTCCTCTACTTGACATTCTGCTCTGGTTTACCGATTACCACCATTTCCATGCCCCCGTATCCGGCACCGTCATAGAACAGGGTTTGTATGAGGGCTCTTATAATTATGACTTTGACAATTTTAACCCGAGACACCCCTATGATCCGCTGCCACCAAAAAACAGCGACAAAGTTGGTTGGTACCAGAAACTGGGTAAGCATCAGCGTTATGTCTGGGTGATTAAAACACCTGATCTGGGGTTAGTCGCCATGGTTGCGATTGGCTTTTGGGGTGTGGGCAGCATAGTCAACGCCATTAAAACCGGTGAAGACATTGAAAAAGGCCAGTTTATGGGCCACTTTGGCTATGGCGGCTCTTCTATCGTGCTGGCATTTGAGCCAGGCAGGAACTATCAATTTAAAGTAGGCGATCAGCCTGTGCGAGGACCGAATGAACCAACCCTAATGAAGGTAAGAGAATGCCTGGGTCGCGCTGTGCCGCCACTTGAGTGGTAATGGCCAGGGATCAAGATAGATACAAACCCGGGGACTGGATTTGCCTGTTAAGGTAAAACCAACAGTCCCCGACATCCATGCAACAGGTATTGTACTCCACTGGTGTCCTTGCGAGGGAGAGGCTCGCAATAGATGCAGTATTAACCTTGCTTGACCTCTAACATTGCGTCCATACCATAAGCGCCGTAGATATGTTGCATCGCCTTTTCTCTGGCTTCATTGACGGCTTCAATCACTGGATTCAGACCGGTGCCGTCTACCGTTGTTCTGAACGGACGTGCAGAAACTTGCGTCTGCAATAACTGTAATACAGCATCAGCAACCATTTGCGGGCTGGGTGCATTTTCAGCATCGTGACCCTGTTCTGTACCCGCCCACATTTGTTCTGGTGCATCAGCATGTTCACCATAACTTTCAGTTACAGCTTTATCACTGGATCCGGTTTTGATCCCACATCTAAGCAAAGTGGCCCCCAATATTCAGGTGGTATTTGCCAAGCTCGATAAACGGGGTTATGCAAGCCAAATTGAAAGTGGTGAGGTTGATTTTTCAATCAGTGTTATCGAGTCTAGCCACCCTGCTCTGATGGTCACCACCTTGTATAAAGACGACTATGTGTCCGTAGTAAGGCAAGATCACCCTTGTCTGGGTTCTGTACTCGACCTGGCCAGTTACTGCCGCTATCCGCATATTCTGGCGGGCACTGGTAAAGATATTCGGGGAACCGTGGACGACGCGCTGGACAAACTGGGACATACCCGCAAAGTTCAATATAAAGTGGCTAACTTCTCAAGTGCCCCATACATTGTCGAAACCAGTGATGCCATATTCACAGCACCACGCA
Source organism: Pseudoalteromonas rubra (assembly GCF_005887095.1). Lineage (GTDB taxonomy): Bacteria > Pseudomonadota > Gammaproteobacteria > Enterobacterales > Alteromonadaceae > Pseudoalteromonas > Pseudoalteromonas rubra_E. The sequence continues at coordinate 28,379 of NZ_PNCI01000071.1, forward strand.
AATTCATTGAGGCAGTGAGTGCCAAGTTCAACATTGCAGTGTTTGAGCCGCCGCTGTCAGTCCCGCCGTTTTCGATGAAAATGTACTGGGATATTCGCAACAAAGACGATCAGGCAAGTCGGTGGTTCAGACAGGAAATCATCTCCGTCGCGCGTCAAACACGCTCCTAGACGATGCAAGTATTTGCTCAGCTAAAAAGGTGCTAATCCGATTAATTTTATAGGCAAATACCTGGCTTGAAGCCAATATTCCCGTAATAGCTTGTAATGGTTTAGTGGGTATATTTGGTCCATTATTTTTGCATACCGTTATCACTCGCACTCCCCCGGCTCATACAGCAGGGAGTATGCGCGTGACCTTTGAATTAACCCGTCGAAATGACATCGACATATCACTCCCATCAGAGCCTGTTGTTAATGTTCGGCGCAAAAATAAGGACTGTGCAATGACTAGCAAGACCCAACAATCATCCGTTCGCCCCTACCCCGAACTGAAAGGCAACGAACCCACGGTACCCCAGTTCGGAATACTCGATAAACTTCATGGCACCTGGGTTAACTGGAAAGGCGGCCCTAAAGGCTTGCACACTACGCCTATGCCCTCTCCCGGTACTTCATCAGAAACCGTATTTGGGGTTTTTCATTTCAAATCGCAGCAATACCGGGAGCAGCTAACCTTTTCAAAGGTAAACGCACCGGTTCGCAACCGTGCAGGCTCTAATGAACAATTTAATGGCCCGGTCAAATACGAAACAGCCATCATAGATAACAACAACGATCTGCAACATTTTGAGAACGGCATGTACTTATGGTTGGGCGATAACACTATGCCATGGGAAGAAAATGGTCAGTATCAAAACCCGCGTACTATGTTCTCTCGCCCTTCAACCGCTGCAACCGTTGATGAAGACGGCGGCGTTCCGGTCATTGGCCCTGGCGAACAAGGTCCTCAATTTGTTCCACCTCACTCCATTTCTCGCTCAGGAGTGATCCCCCACGGCACCACCATTCACCTGACAGGCAACGTCACCCATTTTGATCAGAACCAGAAACCCAAGCCACCTGAAAGACCTGAAATAGCAAAGCTTTGGGAGCAACCCTACCTGTCTATCTCTCCGACTATGGGTATAGATCCCGAACGCGACCTGATCCCGGGCAGTCTGAAAAAGCCAGACTGGACGACCAAACCACGGGACGAGCAAATAGACTACCTTGGCCAACCTGAGGCGCATCAGGGGGTAAACAGTGCCCGCGCCTATTTCCTGAATATCTTTAACTACAATAAATATGGTGCCAAGTTCCCCTATACAGTTCAGCCAAATCTGTTGCTTTCAGAGTTCAATGAGGGATTAAACTTCAAAAGCTATGATCTGATCGAATTAGACAGCCAGCATGATACTGGGGTACAGGGTGCAACGGTCAATAATGTCATGATTGAGCGCTACTGTCGTGTGGTTCGCATGCGCCATCGCATGTGGCTGGAGCGCATCGAACTGGAAAATGGAAAAGAGATAGATCAGTTGCAGTACGAGCAAATCGTGGATTTTGAGTTTATGTTTGGTGCCAGTGGTGAAACCACTCAGTGGCCGCATATTCAGGTCAACACATTGCGACGTTTGGAAGATATCCCTGACGAGGATCAATATGAAGCTATCAAGCTGCCAGAAGAAGATGAACCCGTTGCCAAACCCAAAGCCCGGGTACATTGCATGAACCATAAAGCGAAATAAAGCAACCAGACTGAGTGCAACTTCTGTCAGAGCAAAAGCTTGCAGTAGTCGCACTTATCTAATCATGGTCGCTTTTTGGTGTCTCTCAAACATAATGCAGGCAGCACAATCTGCGATAAATGCTGATGTCCTGCCTCTCACAACAGAGGTTTTTTGCAAAAACGCGGGTATCAAGTCGCCGGCGCTGTGTTTTTCGAGACTTATTTGCTGATGCCGATCCAGTTGAAAAAATCCCTAGATGCGTTATCAATGCATCGCTGTTTCTTTTCTTCCCAGTCTTGGTTAATTATTTGCCTGGAGCGTTCAACAAGTGCTTTAGTTTTCATACCTATCATCTTACCGGGTTGAGCAGGGTAAGGTCCGTTACCCTTTTGGCACTTCCCCTCCCCACAATCAAGATTATTGGATGAGCACAACGAAAAATAATAAGCAAAAAGAACTAAATTGGCACACATACTGCTTATCCATGTCGGCTGTTCAACCTGACAGCACTAAACCAAGTCTGTGGTTTTCAACACAAACGCAGACAATTCATTTTTTCCTAAGGAGTAGAGTAAAATGAAACAACTTTTAATTTCCAGCGCCCTGTTGGTTTGTGGTACTTTTTGTTTTTCTTCTCATGCCAGCAATTTAGACCCTCAGCTTCAGGCTAAGCTGGACGAAGCTTACTATCTTTACGATTCCGGGCACTACCAGGAAGCACTGGACAATGTTCACTGGTTGGTCGCAAAAGGCGTGGCGCTCGATCACGATTTTTATGGCTACCGGCTGGGTATCGTTTTTCCACTTTGGCGTAACCTGGCGCAGGATTTTGAGCCAGCTCGCATCAGTTTTAATCAGCTACTTGAGTCCAGTGTCGAAGACGCCGTTAACTCGCCACAGAACTGTTCAGCTTTTGACGATGCTCGCTCGCTGCTGAGGCTTCAGCATCGAGTTACCGATATCATCTCTGTGCTGGAGGAAAAAGAAGCGACATATCCTCAGGTGTGGTCTCGTTGCTGGGATGATACGGCCACACTTGACGCTGTGGAGTTGACGTCTAAGCCGCTAATTGATGCCTATGTTGGCGATTTATCTGATCACTTTGCTGCACACTATATCCCTAGAATTGAGCAATATTACAGCCAATGTTCAAAAGATGAGGATTATCGCGAGGCATGTCAGGAAGGAGTAAAAGAACACCTAAATGCAGTCTCATATGCATTTCGACACGCGGCCATGACCCATTACGGCCTGAATGAGGCGGGTCAGGTCGGGACACTGACCCTTGCACTTCTATTGAAGTGGCAAGAACAAGGCAACTAAACCCGCTCTTCTTTCCTATAAGAGGCAATTAATTGCCTCTTTTTACAAGCATTTTTCGGGCTGTCAGATTTATCCTACTCTTGCATCGCCAACTCATCGCTTTTCTAACACCTCGATCATCGCCTCAGCCACTGCCACCGAGGATAAGTAGTTCTGTCCGGTGATCAGTCGTCCATCTATTTCTACAAAGGGTTTGTTGCGCTCACCATGGCGAAAATCTCCACCTCGCGCTTCAATACGCTCGCCAATCATAAATGGAAATTCTTTCAGGTACTCAGCCCCGGCACGTTCAAAAGATTCGGGGTAGCCACTGACACGTCTGTTGGCGACCAGATATTCTCCGTTGCTCAATTTCAGATTGACAATACCGGCTGTACCATGACAGACCGAAGAAACAATGCCGTTATTCTGCTCATAAACCGTCATCGCAATAGCCTGAACTTCGGGATGTTCTGCAACCTCATACATAGCATTGCTGCCACCAAGGTAATGGACCGCTTGATATTCAGAGGCATTCACTTCCTCTGGTGCAAAGCTGTTGCCTATCGCGTACATAAATTCGGGATCGTAAAGATACTGCTTATGAATTGGAATTGACGTATTCACATAAGCCAGGCTTAACGCTCCACCTCGGGTACTCATAAAATCTACTTCATACCCGGCTTTGATGAATGTGTCGTAGGCATAGACAAGCTCAGAAAAACTGGTCCCGGCTGGTAAGTCACTGTCACCATGAAAGCTGGCACTGGATGCAATGAAGAGAATTTTTTTATTTTTATACTGAGCACTTTGGTCCGTTGCTGTCTTACTCACAATCTGCCATTTCCCTGCAATCTGTTTAAGCAAGACATGATCTATATATGCCTGGTAAGGAGGTGCTACCGTAATTTTCAGCCGAGCCATGGCGATATCACCATCGATTTTCACAGAGAGTATCTTGCCCCGACGGTTGCGATTGTTCAGCGGCTTAAACCAGCTACTGTATTGCGCCATCGATACCGTCCAGAAGGGTTTGGTGTCATGAGATAACAGTAGCTGAGCCTGCGGATGAAAGGCATTTTTGATTTGGGCAGGCTGCCCCGTTTCAGTTCCCTTTAAATAGTCATTTAAAGCACGTAAAACGCCAGCCTCATCATCAGCCAGACTACTGCCACAAAATAGCAGGCATAGCAAGATTAGCAGGTGTCTTAAAAGAGTTTTCATGGTGTTTCTCCGGTTAACTTGATGTCACCTCACCATAAAACATAACCTTAAAAAACAAGCTCCTGAATTATAATCTAAGTGTTCAGAATGATAATTTGACAGACTTTGCACGAAACTGATTGGGAGTTTGACCACATTGCTTTTTAAACGCCGTATAAAATGTCGAGCTGGCGTTAAAGCCACACTGTTCAGCAACCTGCTCAACTGTCATGTTCTGCTCCTGTATTAACAGTTTCTGAGCGTGCTTTACTCGATAGCCATTAAGATATTGATTGAAGTTACAACCGTGTTGTTGATTCAAATGTTGAGACAATTTTGTATGGCTAACACCCAAACGTTTGGCTAACCTGGGTAAGGACATAGAAGGGTCCGTGAATAGCTGCTGCTCATTCATCAAGCTCTCTAGCATCGCGGAAATTTCCGCACTCTGTTGTGGTGAAATAACCTGTGCCGCGTATTTTTCTTTGCCTCTGCTCTGCCCAGAAAAAACCACAATGCTGAGATACAACACCATAGAGAATGACAAAGCGCCCACAATGTAAGACGTATAGGCTGAGGTAAAATAGGCAAACCAGATAAGTGCGCCGCCACTAAGCGCGATAAAAGGCAAGTCGCGCCATACAGGGAGGTCCGGATGCGATTTTAACTCGGCCAGTTTGTGCCGGTACACCCAAGCCGACACCAAAAGGTAACCAAGCCAGACATAACTTGAGCCGCGATACACCCAGGTTTGCCACAATTCAGGATAACTTTGATACGGGTATATCACGCAAACGAGGGCAACCAAAACAAGCCACAATGCAAAATGCCCGCGCAGTAGCCAGCGAGCTTTGTTTGGGTAAAGGCTACGAAAACAAAACGAAAAAAGGCTCGGTCCAATCAAACAGCAGGCACTCAGCCCCAGCTGCAAAAAGTCTTTGCTCAGCCCGGGACTAAAGTAAAACGCAACCGATTTGCCAATCCGAATACTCAGCATAATCAACAGCAAAGACAGCCAGGGAGCTGCGGCAATTTCCCTGCGTTTATGATAAACCCAGGCAGCCAGTAAAACGCCATTAAATGCCCCAAGTGAGGCGAAGAAAAACAGAAAGTAGCGCGAAAATTCCATTACGATATTGTTTTAATCACAGACCCCTGCACTATCGCATATCAACATGGCTGAGCCAAGCGCGAGAGGGCCTCAGCGTACCCGATATCGTCAGGCTCATCACTCACCCCCCCTTGTTCTCTTCCTGCTCTATCACCTGGATGGTTCTTTCTACAAACCTTTTATAAGCTGTGTCTGGTAAAAACGGAACCTTGCCTTGCACATTAAATCTGGCGACAATTTTCTTACTCTCATTCTCTGCCATAATTTTCTCAACACTGTAGCCTTTTTTTCTGAACACACGTACGGTCTCCACCCACAGGAGCGTATTGGCTCTGAATTCACGCAGTGACGCTTTATTTGACACAGCGCCATGCCCGGGAATGATCACACTCTTCTCGTCCCCGATTTGCAAAATGATCTCGATGGCATCTTTAAAGCCCTGCACCCCACCCGCATAAAAGGTGGGATGCCAGCTGGTATCAAACACATCCGACAAAAATCGTGTTACTATGATTAAGCATAAATTAGAGTTAACATCTAGCTTCTATTTGACCAAAGGAATGAAGCCTGATGAACAGCGTACTCTTGTTTTTAATTTGCGTACTGAGCTGCTCGCTCGCCTATGCAAAAAGTGAGGTTCACTCTGCACCATTAGAGTTTGCCCACACTCTGACATTTAACTCTCAGATACTGAAACAGAATCGCTCAGTAAACGTCTATTTACCAGCAGAATATCAAAAAAATACACAACAAACCTACCCGGTTATTTATCTGCTGGACGGTTCAAAAGATGAAGACTTTATTCACATTGCCGGATTGGTACAATTTGCCAACTTTCCCTGGCTAAACTTTCTTCCACCCAGCATTGTTGTGGGTATTAGTAACCAAGACAGAAAACGGGATTTCACCACCCAAAGTAACAATGCTCTGGATAAACGTGACCTGCCGACCCACGGTGGCGCTAAATCATTTATTGCATTTCTGGAGAATGAACTCCGACCAATGATAGATAAGCGTTACCGCACCAACCAATCAGATACCCTTATCGGTCAATCGTTGGGGGGCTTACTCGCCAGTGAAATTCTGTTTCATCACACGTCACTGTTTGATCACTATGTCATTGTCAGTCCCAGCTTGTGGTGGAACAACGAGTCTTTACTCGCCAGTAAATTCGCCCCCACTAGTCTGCCAAAGTCTGTTTACATTGCGGTAGGTAAAGAAGGTGACGTAATGGAACGTGTTGCGAAACAGCTACACGATAAAATAGCCACTCAACTTAAGGGCAAAAGCCAGTTACATTTTCGTTATTTTGAAGAACTGGATCACGGAGATACCCTACACCTGGCGGTGTACGACGCATTTAAACAAGTTGAGTATAAATAGATGAAACACAGGCCCATGTTCATTGAAATAATGCGGCAAACGAATATTGATGCGACTAATTCTATTTTGGCTCACTCAACTGGTATGCGGCATAAGTGTCTGGCCAAGTTTATAATAATCAGTTGTAAAGACAACGACCAAAACACCATTAAAAACCCCATATGAAGCAAGGAAACGCATAAAGAAGCGTGAAAGGGGTCGCCTCACGCGCAGTGCTCATTTGTCCGAATTTTCAGCGCTTGCGGGTAGCGCTAATATGAACATTGCACCGTTGAGTATCTCGCTGGTACCCACCTCTATCGTGCCAAAATGCTGGTCACATATTTTTCTGACTATTGATAACCCCAGTCCATGTCCGCTTTGCGCTTTGTTTCTTGCTTTATCGGCGACATAAAAGGGCTCAAAAATATGGGCCTGATGCGTGAGCGCAACACCAGGGCCATCATCATGTACTGTGATATATACTAATTGCGCCTGCGCATAACATACCAAACGCACTTCGTTATCAGCATATTTAAAAGCATTGCGTACGAGGTTGTCGAGCGCCCGCATGAGTAATCGTTTGTCAGCCACAACAATAAGGCTGCCAGGGGTAATTTGGATTGTCAGGTTCACAGCGCACGGCTTATCTTTTTGCCACCGTTTTTTACCGTCATTTAATAATGCAGCCAATTCAATGGGTTCCGGCGACAGTGCACCATGATCGCTTTCCATTCTGGTATAATGCAGTAACTCGTCGACCATCTGCTCCATTTCCTCCGAGTCTTCAATGATGCTGTCAACCGTCGCCGCTTGTGATTCATCCAGTTTCGTTTCCTGCAATAGTTCAGCCTGCCACTGGACCCGAAATATCGGTGTACGAAGCTCATGAGCAATCGCATTAGTCAGTGCTCGATTGCTTTCAATTAACTGTGCAATGCGGTCAGCCATGTCGTTAAATGACTGATTGAGCGAGCCTAACCTGTTGGAACTGGATAACTCTGCCCTGCACGACAAATCTCCCCGGGCAAAGCGTCGTGTTGTATTTTCCAACAGTCTGACACGACGTAAAATCAACCAAATATTCACCAGATTAAAGAGAACGAAACTGCCAAGCATAAAGATCCATGCCAGGTCCTCTTCCAAATCAATTTTCTGCCTGACAAGACTACTGTGGTCAGGCACATAACTGAATATGGCTGTATTTCCAGCCAGACGAAACCACAACGTACGGTCTTCATCAAAATAAATATACTGCGATGAATTCTCATTGAAGAACTCAGAGACAATTGCGGGTGGTCTCTCATGTGACTGTAAAAGCAAATGAGACTGCTGTGCATACTGCTTCATTGCTGCCAATGCAGACGCGCCCCCCTGATGATCGGCGATATTCTGTAGCAGCTGTTGATGTGCCAGCGCCTCGTCATCTTCCAGTACAAACTCATAGTCTACTGCCAGTTCGTAAACAAGAATTTCATAAGCAACCAGTGCCCCGATAAAGCAGGCAAACAGGATGGCCAGTGATTCTACAAAGATGCGTTTCATTATTTCCCTGCTTGTCTCGGGTTAATCAGATATTTACTACGACCACGCAGTACTGGCAAACAAGTAGCCTTTGCCTCTTATAGTCAGGATCCGCTTTGATGCCTCCTGACTGTCATTGAGCAGCTTGCGTAAGCGCACGACTTTATTGTCTACCGTCCGATCGATGCCATCATACTCAATACCACGTAGTGCTCTGGTCAGCTCATCCCTTGACATCACTTGGTCTGGATGACTGGCTAAAATCCACAGTAGATCAAATTCGCTGTCGGTTAGTTGAATAACCTCGCCGTCCAGTTCGCAACGCTTGTACTTATTTTCAAGCCTGAGCAATCCCAGCTGCATAATCTCCGGGTCCGCCTCCATTTCGTGGCATGGTCGGCGAAGCAAGGAACGAACACGTGCAAGCAGTACTCTTGGTTTAATTGGTTTCATCACATAGTCATCAGCGCCAATCTCCAAACCAGCAACATGGTCAAAGTCATCATTACTTGCTGTCAGGATTAAAATCTTACCCCGAAACTGATTACGGCTTTGTCTGCATATTGTCAGCCCGTCGGTGACAGGCAACATTAAGTCGAGTAGTACTATGTCCGGTTGTGTATCACACATAGTGCTGACTGCATGGCTGCCGTCTTCTAAAGTCGTGACGTCAAACCCCTGATTGATAAAATATTCACTAAGTAGTCTTCGAAGTTTCTCGTCATCTTCGATGATTAACATATGTTGCCGGGTCATGGTCACCAATTTTTATATTCTACTAATGGCAATAGTATACCCGCGCTTTGTCAGAGCCCGAAATACATTCCTGTACATCTTGATGACTGAAGCCGCCTTCACACTCGGTTACCATGCACTCAACAAAACTTTTGCGTGGAGATATCACTATGAAAACCTTTAAACTATTGCTCGTTGCAGCCTGTGTAGCCTCTGTATCAGGGTGTAATTCGGGTTCATCAAAATCGACCGGTCAAAAGACTACACCAACCAAATCTGTCACACCTACAAAAGTAGAACGACCAGCAGCAGATCATACCTTTTCAAATACTGAGCTGGAGGCTCTGCTCACTGAACGTAACCAGATACTGACTTCTGTTAAAATGAGCTTCGAAGGTAAGTCTTACAATCAGGTTCAGTACGCTGAAGAGTTAGATGAAGGACAATGGGTGATCAAGCTTCAGAGTTCAGATGCTAGTACAGTAGACTTGTGGTTAAGTAATGCTGACGACGGTGACTGTTTGATTTACCGGCCATCTGTCATTACGGATATTTTTAAATGTGGCGAATCTACTCGTACAAGCTCTGATGACAGCACGGTGATTCAATCGACAACTCAAAACAGAAAATCTAACATTCAAGTCGAATTCCAGACTGACGCACTCAAACACATAAGCAGCATTGGTAACACCGAGCTGACAGCTAGCAATAAAGACAACAAAGTCACAATCAACACCACTTTTGCATTCAACGAGTTCTTTCGTGAAATACTTAACAATGATGGCAGTAAAGAGCGTATTAACGCAACACTCGGCGTGACAACATACTTGCAAATGAAAGACATTACGAGCCGCTTTGAAGGTTCCGAAATGATCCTGTCATTTTCAACCCACATTGGCGGCAGTGCAGACGACGACATTAATATGTATACAGGGCTGCTTATCAAAGATAATAAAATGGCAACCCATGTAACCCGAACAGGTTCCGTTTTTTCAGGTGGCACCGACCTTTTTGCGGCGGGTAATCCGCGTATTTTACAAAAAGCGAGTGACACAATAGCAATCGAAAGCAACAAACAAATTGGCGTACACAGTTGGGGAAACGGTGAAAAAACGGCTTTAGACATTCCCTTTACTGATGTAAGTCACCGTAAGCAAGCGACCTATTTTAACAAGGTGCTGGGCCAGCAGGGTATCGACTTTTATATTTTTACTCTCAAGTCAGCGCCATTTAACGGCGGGCACTGGATAACCCAGGCTGATTCTGACAAATATAACTTTATTACCGTTATTGAGTAAGCCTCAAGTAAATACCCTATCACTTGCTTGATTCATCGAGTACCTGTGCCATGTGAGTATCATTACTCTTATGGCACACAACTGGCCTGACAAAGGTATGCAACTACCGTTTTAGTTACCATCTATGTCTGAGTTGCAAAGTCATGTGCTTTACAAAATCCCCCATCAGCGCCGCTTCATGCTGTGTAAAAGCACACAGTAAAGCTTCAACACTCTCAGAGCTAACTTACATACACAATTTGGCCGGCAGATGAGCAGAACAATCACACCTTCCTACTTTTTTATCCCTTTTGTGATGCAAAGTTCATATTAGCCGCGTATATTGCTTGGTTCTGTTTTTTTGTAGTAATGACATTATGCGCAGTTATGTATTTCTGGCCATGCTGGCCCCAGCTTTTGCTCACTCAGCTGATATGCAGCTCAAGTATCTCGACGAGGCGATTGTTCCTGCCGATTTGCAGATCGATGGCGATAAGGTCGGTGGCTTATCCAGCATTGAGTACACCAACGGCAAATATTTGCTGATAGCAGATGACTCTAAAAAACCGCGGTATTTTCAGGCAAATATCGGTATTAGCGGCAAGAAGATTGAGCAGGTTCAATTCGAAAAGTCTTTACCTCTGGTAGATAAAAAAAACCATTCAGGGGTTGTTGATCCTGAAAGTTTACGCGTTGCTCCTGGCAGCGGCGATATTATCTGGACCAGCGAAGGAAGTGTAAAATACAAACACGCCCCCGCAATTTTTATGCAAACACGGCAAGGTCAGGTAAATTTCGAGCTGCCCACAATGTTCGATATAACCAAAAGTTCCGGGCCAAGGCACAACGCGGTATTTGAAGGCCTAACGGTTGCACATTCAGGTCAGGGAATATGGGTGTCTGCAGAAGGTGCATTGAAACAAGACGGTGAAGAATCCAGCATTGAGCAAGGCAGCATGGTTCGTATCTCCTACTTTGATTTTGCCTCGAAAAAAATGCAAAAGCAGTTTGCTTATTATCTTGAGCCCATGGTCAACCGCCCCGAAGCAAAACCCGATGCATTTCGCACCACGGGTTTGGTTGAGATATTACAGGTTAATGAGCACCAGTTTTTAACAATGGAACGTTCATATACTTCAGGCATAGCGGACGGTGGCAATGATGTCAGCATCTACCTTATAGATATAAAAGGCATAACTGACACAAGCCGAATGACATCATTAAAAAACCAACCTTTGCGCCCTGCCAGCAAGACTTTGTTGCTGGATATGGCCACCATTAAACATCAACTGCACTCCAAACACATTGATAACCTTGAAGGCATGACCTTTGGGCCAGTGCTAGACAATGGCAACCGAAGCTTACTCATGGTATCTGATGATAATTTTAACGTGCATGGGAAGCAGCTAAGTCAGATTTTATTATTTGAGGTTGATACCGCACAACCGCTACGCTAAGTCCATTAGGTGAGCGTCGTGTTATTTGGCGAGCCTTGATCGAACTTTATACACACCAGTGCTGAGCGCTACGGCAGATACGATAAATGAATTTGGCCTGAGCTCAGCTTCACTGGCTGATGTACGGCTCCTATCTGAAGAAAGAAAATGTGACTCAGCCCAAAAAGCTAAGCATAGTCTGACGGCTGGGTTGCTCAAACGTCATGAAACACTGAATCTGGCCATTCGGTTTGCAGCTTAGATCACTTTGCAGTCGCTTCTCAGGGTGTACCCATAGGCTTGACTTACCCCTACTTTTGTGTAACTTATATGTGAACCATGTAAATAAACAAAACACATAAAAGGAAATTGTTATGAAAGCTTATCTATTACTCGCCGCTATGGGTCTGGGTGTCACAAGTCTGTCAAGCCAGGCCGCGACCGTAGAATGTGTTATTAGCGGAACACCAACGCCTCAGGAATGGAGCAGCCCGGTATGTGCCAGTCCCACTACCTCAACGGCTTCTTCCGTTGTTTTTCGACTCAATACCAGTAAACCCGTGGCCGAAGTAAGCTGGACTTACCAGAGCCAGCATAGCGGCCGTTGGGATTGCAGAAATGGGCAATATTGCCGCTTTAGTAACTACTCTTCATCGCCCAGTGGCAGTGCAGAAGCTTGCGCAACCAGAGTCTTATATAAGGACGGAACATGGGAAAACCTGAACAGCTGTGCTTATGGTTCTTACTGGCATGGCTCAGGCCCAATCTTGAAGCCATTCAACGTCGATGTACCTGAAGCGGCTTTTTCATCCGAGCAATTAATCGACTAATACTCTGAATAACAACATTGTTATAAATATTGATTTTAAAAACAAAAAGCCCCGCAGCTAACTGCGGGGCTTTTTTAACACTATATTACACATCCTGAAAGGATTAGCCTTGCGTCGCTATTCCCTTCCATTGCGTCCTTATCGAATAGAAGGCGCATAACTTGGTGGTCTGTTGTCAGGTGCCTGTCCAAATGCTTTGTTTGGCGTATCACTCAAAGTAAAGTCCAGTGTCACAGGCGTGTTGATATAGGACTCATCAATCCAGCTATTCAACGTCGCTTTTCCGTTTACTTTCAAAGTATCAATGTAAATATGCTCGCCCGAAGCCTGCGGAGCATTCAATGTTAAATTGCCTATTTTCGCCTTTTTAAACTGTGGGCTAGACAATACCAGATCCGCACGGCCCGGATATTTAGGATATAACCCCAGGCTGCTGAATACGTACCAGGAAGACATCTGGCCCAGATCATCCTGCCCGGGAATACCATCAGGTGTATCCAACCATAGATCCTTCATTGTTTGACGCACAGTCTGCTGTGTTTTGTATGCCTCGCCAGTATGCAGATACATCCAGGGAGACAAAATCGATGGTTGGTTAGATACATCGGAGAACTCAGCTGAATCGCGATACAGGACCCAGGTACCGTCAGGCTTGCGGAAGTGACTATCAAGCCGCTGGCTCATCGCCTGTTCACCGCCCAAGACTTTCGCAAGCCCTGCACCATCATGCGGGATCATCCACAGGTATTGAGCCGGACTGCCCTCTACAAACAAGTGGCCCGAGAAAGGATCAAAGTCTCCTTTCCAGCTACCGTCTTTATTGCGCCCCTGAATATAGCCCAGTGACTCAGTTGCAGCCGGGTTGTAAATATTGCGCCAAAATCCTGCTTCGTTTGCAAAACGAGACGCATCCTGGTGCTTACCCAGACGTGCAGCTAATTGCGACAAAGAAAAGTAGCTAGATGCTTGCTCTAGCGTTTCCGAAGCGCCTTCCCAGCTGTTTGATTGATCCGATATATAGCCCAACTGTTGCCACTGATCTAGAGAAGGCTTTTGACCACGACAAAATACCGGGCAGCCAACATCAGACAAGTCAAACTCAGTCGGCTCAGTCGCGGCTTTGTATAACGAGTCATATGCGCCGGCGACATCAAAATCATTCGCACCAAATGCCACAAAATTGGCAATCGCGATGGTTGATGGATCGCCGCTCATCACCCCCGTTGGTCCGGCGTTGTGGGTCCAGCGATCCCATACACCGTTAAACTGATTTGCCTGATTAAATAGCGACTGAGCGATATCACTGCCACGCTTTTTGTCTAACAAAGTCACTAGCTGTAATTGAGAGCGATAGACGTCCCACCCTGAAAAATTGGCGTATTGCTGAGCCTGGTTCCCCTGGACGGAGTGCACCTGCTGATCAAACCCCATGTACTGGCCGTTTACGTCTGAAAAAACATTGGGATGATATAAACTGTGATACAAGGCCGTGTAAAATACGCTCAGCTTGCTGGTGTCGTCAGACTCAACTCTCACTTTGGAAAGCTCCTCTTCCCAAGCGTTTTGCGCATTTTGACGCACTTGAGCAAAACTCTGTTCTGACTGCTCTTTTTGCAGGTTTTCTCGTGCATTGTCCAGGCTCACGTATGAAATGCCGACACGCATCTGTACCGTTTCTCCCGAGTTTATATCGAGATCGACCCAGACCCCCGACCCTTTTCCTATATCTGGCCAGCCATTGTCACCGTACCCCATTCCTCCTTGTGAGGAACTCTGCCCAGCAAAAACCTCCGCGTCTTTCCACGCGCCAGAGCCTGAAATAGGTTTATCCAGCTTGGCAACAAAGTGCAGGGTGTAATAATCTCTGCGATTATACTCCCCCAAATAACCACAAAAGTTGCCAGAAGTGACATACCCGGTAATTTCGCCTTTACTGGCGTTAACCTTTACATAAGCATCGCCACTACCGAGCTGAGAGTAAGCCGTTCTGAATAGCAGTTTGGCGTTGTCAGCCTGCTTAAATGTGAAATTCGCGATACCTGTACGGGTTGTCGCTGCAAGCTCTACGTTCACCCCATTATCCAGCCCAACCTGATAGTAACCTGGCGTCGCCGTTTCATTTTCATGACTAAAGCCAGCACTATAGTACGCGTTAATCGGATCAGTCGCGGGAGAAAAAGTCATATCTTTGGTGAAAGGCATAACGGGAATATCGCCGGATGCACCCAGACACCCGGTACCAGATAAACGGGTAAACGAGAACCCTTTTACACGACTTGCCTGATAGTTATAGCCACCGGGAGAAACGGGCACACGCTTCTTTTCTTCCAGAATTTTTTTCGAGATCCCTTCCGACTCCGCCAACAAATCTTCCGTATAGGCATGCTCAGGGCCAAAGTTAAACATACCGAATGGGACCAAAGCGCCTGGAGAGACATTGCCGGCCTGTCTGTGATTAAACGGGCCCTTAGTTCCTATCAAAGGATCGACATATGACACAACATCGGACACGTAATTTGATTGCATGTTTATGCTCTGTTTTGCATTTTTGTTTGCTGCATTGGGCGCTTGACCACACGCCACCAGAACAGCCGACGCGAGAGCTGCCAGGGCCAGATGCCTGACCGGTTTATTTTGATTCATAACTGATTCCCACTAAAATGGATCGTTCCAATTTCTTGTTTTTAGTATTGCTCACATGGCGGATACACTGCCACCATTTTAGGTATTTGTACAAATTTAATGCGCTGGTTTGAAGGTTATTAGCGATAACCCGCACTTTGCAAGCAACCTAGTTAGAATAGAAAAATACATTTTGAATATGTGCCCCACTTTCAATGCATAAGATTTGATGACCTGTGAACTGCATATTGAGAGCGTATTTCTGATTTGGATCACAACACCCTAACATTACCAGCTTACTCAGAAGCCTAACTTTAAAATGCATCTCAGCTATTTATTAACTCACTTTCCTTGCAATTACAGTGCCCTTAAATTCATATCGACCTATACTCAGTTAAGTGCTTATCATTTAGCCAATATTAACACGCGATAAGCACGAGCCTTAACGACGCGCGTTCGATCAGTTTGTATAACTGAAAACTAACAACACAATAAGGTAGATTACTATGTCAGGGATCCGCATTCCTAGTGAACAAATAGGCTCTATTCCCAGAAACCCGTGCCTAATAGACGCCTATAAAAACTACAAACTTGGAAACATTAGCTACGCGCACCTTAACGACATTGCAGAGCGAGAAACGTACCAGGTGATCCGTGAATTAGAAAGTCTGGGCTGTGAGGTAGTGAGTGATGGCGAGCAACGAAAATTTGATGGCTTCGCGCATTATTGCCTGCATAACTCTCTCAGCTATTCAGATCAGGGCTTATTGGTGGATTTTAATGACGGTCACACCCGAGTGTTTGCACCACACCTTAAGGTAGCACCATTTCGCTATGAGCACACCGCTGACGAATTTCTTGCTTTTGCGCTCAAACATGCAAATGTCCCTGTCAAACAAGCTGTTATCTCTCCTTCAATGCTGAGCTTAGTGTATCCACCTCAGGGAATTGACGGTTACGATCATGAGCGGTTTGTTACCGACCTAGTCAACGAGCACGTCGGCGAAGTAAGGCGTTGCCTTGACCTGGGTGCACATAAGGTGCAGCTCGACTTCACCGAGGCACGACTTTCGTTAAAGCTAGATCCGTCTGGCCAGACGCTCAAGTCTTTTGTCGAGCTTATCAACAAATGCCTGTCTCACTTTAGTGACGAAGAAAGGCAACGTATCGGTATCCATACCTGCCCTGGTGCCGACATTGACTCAACACACAGTGCCGACATCGACTATAAATATCTATTACCGACTCTGTTTGAAATTAATGCTGGTAATTTTTACGTCGCACTCAGAGGTGAAACAAACCCCAAAAAAACGCTTAAGCTCATTAGTCGTATCCTTAAGCCCTTCCAGCGCGTTTTTATCGGCGTGATCAACCCAAATAGTACTGAGCTAGAAAGCCCAGAATCGGTCAGAGACTTGGTATTACTGGCCACTGAGTTTATTCCCATTTCGCAGCTTGGTACCTGCGACGATTGTGGCTTTTCGCCATTTGCAGATGACAGCTCCACCACCAGAGAGTTAGTCTACAATAAAATTAGGTCCCGCCTTGTTGGGACAAAGCTGGCCGAAGATCAGCTCAATGTAATTACTTAGCAATCACCTGGCTTAATCGATGGTTCGGATATGAGCTCAGTACCACCACCCTCATCGGATGATGAAGAACGCATCTCCAGACTGGAAGATGAATTATTGGCGTTGGAATTAGAAAACAACCGTCTGCAACAAATTCTGCGCGACAGCGAATACGACAAAAAAGCGCTGGTCGATATTCAAAAGATCGCAAACGTAGGCACTTGGCGTCTGAACCACTTAACTTATCACGTAAAGCTGAGTGAAAAACTCAGCACCATGTTAGACATACCCATTAGAAAAAGCATGCCGTGGAGTGCGTTTATCACTGCATTAGACCCACATAACGAACTGGGACTGAAACAGTCATTACAGGATGTGTTTATGGGCGGCAGTGCAATGAATTTTGAACACACTATCACTCGCTTAGACGGCTCGCTTATTCATGTACGTCACCACTGTGAAACACACCTAAATGGCATTGGTCAACCTCTGGATTCAATTGGCCTAGTGCAGGACATCACACAGGATAAAGAAAGAGCTGCACAGTTAGAGATGCTGTCAAATAAAGATGATCTTACCTGCCTGTACAACAGAAGAAAAATGAATCAGGCACTCACTGAAGAGGCCGCCATCTGTATGGATAACGGCCTTCCTCTTAGCGGCATCCTGCTGGATTTAGACAACTTTAAACAAGTCAATGATCGGTTTGGCCACCATGTTGGAGACGAAGTGCTGGTACGTGTATCTGAGGCAATTCAAAACAGCCTGAGATTAAGTGATATCGCATCTCGCTGGGGCGGAGAAGAATTTCTTATTCTGTGTCCTAATACAGCCCTTGATGACGCAGAGGTGGTTGCCGAGCGAATTCGTCAGGCAATCGAGCACATTCAGTTATCTTGTGAGCACTCAATTACAGCAAGTTTTGGCGTAGGTAGTTTGCACAGCGCTCAGGATCTGCCAGAGATGCTAAAGCGCATCGATATGGCACTCTATGAGGCCAAAAAAGCAGGCCGCAATTGTGTGCGAGTGATATGTTGAATCGCTGAGCAAGCGAGTGTCATTCCCTTACACCAAGACGCCCCTGGCCCTATTTTGGCGCAAACTGATGATGTCAAAAGAGTTGGTCATACAACATAACAGTGCCCATTATTACATAGACAATTACGAAAATGATAATGCCCAGTCGATAAGGCACAAAGTAAATAATGGCCTCTTTTTTATTCGATGTATTGAACAGGCTGTCAAAAAAGCAATGGTATATCACCATGCCTAAGCAACATACCGTAAAAGACAGATAAACAAATGCGACTGGAAAAAAGCCAGCTCCCTTTGCAGTCATTAGGCTAAATACCAAAACGGCAAAATTAGTCCAACCCATAACCCGAACTAGTGCTAACATGCTACTTCCTTAATTACTCACTCCTAAAGCCACTTATTACCGCCCAATATACATATTTGGAAAAGTCTATATAGTTTAGTTGTGATCATTATGGTTACTCATAGTATCAGCACTTACATCAGGTGATCTCGATTACTCAAAAAAACGGCTTTAAATTATTACACAAATTAGGTAGGGTGAAGCCAAGCACTGATTTTTATTAAGCACATGTTAACGCGTGAGCTGTGATCAGAGCTCTATCTATAGATTACCAATAATGTATACAGAATAAGGAAATATAAAATGAAAGTACAACTGAAAAAGAAAAAGCTAAAAACACTGAATAAAAGCAATCAACTTGCAAACTAGGCAACGCCGCAAGTTGCAGGTGGTGCAGAAGTCTCTATTTACCCAAAATGCATGCCAACAAACCCAGCTATTTGCTGGACAGATGGCACCTGGCACGGTTGTGTTCCTAGATAATAATCACCGATTATCAATAACGCTTAGGTTTTTAGCCTAATCACCTGCGCCTTTGGGAGTAAGCTTTCATTGCCCTTTAAAGGTGCAGTTTTGAATGTACACTGCTAATTATCGATAGCCCAAACATGAATACAACGCAAGTGAATAGAGTTTATTCTTCCTCCTAAAAAATAAAGGTGCTCCAATAATTTTGTATAAAAAAGTTAGCTTAATAAAACACACTATAAAGAAAGTAGAATGATTAAAGCTATCGTGAAAGTAGACGGTAACTTTCTCAGAAAAGAAATACACTGCAAAATATAAAACACATAAAACACATAAAACTGTAGCCTTGCTGATCACGAGTGCGGCTTTATGCTCTTCATTTTCAGGCTCCATTCATCCCCTACACTTACTTGAACACATTTACAGAATACCACTTACCAGCCAATGTGAAATGTGAATATTTTACAAGGCAATATGGACACACCAGCGAAGCCGAGTCGACTGTTACGAATCCGACTTTAAGGCTTTACTAGGGCTTGTAAATCCGAGATAGTCGTTAAGTTTTCAGTATCACTGAATTTAGGAGTAAAAACACTTTTACCATCTTTGTCAGAGTAGCTCCCCCAAATACATACAAGCCATCCATCTAGTGACTCTTCTGCATCTACAGGTATAGGGTGTGGTTTGTTATCCCATTTACCTTTTAGATATAAACTTGATTTCTTGCCATTTTTCCCTTTGTATTCATGGAAAACTCTGTATTTAATAGCCTCATCATTTAATACCATCCCTTCTAGCTTCCATGGTCCTCCGATGACCATATGATCGCCTGGATTTATTTGAACTCTTGTATCCTCATTGCTTGAGATTTCAATTATTTTTTCTTTCCCAAGCTGTTTAGGACCAAGCTTGGTCCCAAAACCGAGAAAAAATAAAGGCCTAACGGCATAACTTTCAATAATTGCATGCGTATCTTTAACTATAGCTCGGCATTCCTTTGTGCTCTTTATACCTGTTTCACCCATACCCTTCCAAAGAGTTGCTACTTTAGGAATTGTGTAGATATGGGCTCGTCCATTTTTTGTCTCAAAGGTCATTAAAGATTCATCGTTGTCAATAAAGTATTCGAAGGTAGTCCCCGTTTCTTCTTTGGTTCTTGAATAAGTCACTTCAAACTTTGAAAACTGTGACCACATAGAAGTGTAATTACAACTATTAATTCCAGAGCAGTCCTCTGCTAAAACAATAGTTGGTAATAGCAGTAAAGTCAGTAAATATTTCATGAGCCCCCTAAAGTCCTAACACTATTATCTGAGCCCCCGTTTAGAGGCAAATAATAGTTTGGCTAAAACAAGTGAATAATGAGCAAAAATCAAAATTTATTTGCCCTGTTTGAGTGGTTTTTTATAAGCACATACACCAGTGTAGTGATACGCTAGTTCATTGTTTCCTAATACCTGAAAAGTTACCGTACTTATCCGTTTTGTATTTATCGGCTTTTGCATATGAATGTGGAGACTGTTCAGAGAAGTCTCGGGTTGATAGATTTTCAACCACCACATTTTCTAAGGGCTTGCCATTTAAAGTAACAACTCCCTCTATGGACGGAAAATAATGTAAGGTTGAATAAGTACAACTACTTAAAAATAGTAAAAAGATAAATGAAAGGCATGATTGTTTCACTGAATCTCCCTTTGCATATAGCGCCCCTATCTGAGTCTCCAGATATTCATAATTAAAAACAATGTGATGGATACGTACAGCATTGTTTGATCTAATTTATTTCGCCAAAAACCAAAGCGATAACAACACCATGCGTAATATCACTATCCTACACGATATGCTCAGAAAAAACTGCCCCCAAACTCATGCCCGGCGTATTGACTCATTAACGCTAGCAACCAAAGCTTTGCTCGACAGCAAGCAACTTTCCCTTACTGAGCTTAGCCGAAATAGGAAGGACTCTGTCACTGCAAAGCACCACATTAAGCGTATAGGCTGACAGCTTGGCAAAACCTCTATGCATCATGATCGGCTTGCTGTTTACCGCTTCCATGCGCGCCTGATTTGTGGCGCCAAAGCAATACCTATCTTGCTGGTCGACACTGAGCCGAGGTGCGCGAATAACTGCGGCTGATGACTTTGCGTGCTTCCGTTAGCATCCAAGGACGCTCAATATGTGCACTCAAATTAAATATTTTGAAAAGCTCTGTTACAGAATAATTATGTCTTCGCCATATCTCCCGCTTACAGCAAGCGAAAAAACCAATACAAAACAACAAGATAAAAAGAAAGCAAACGCTTGGCATGTGGCTCTACTTTAAATCTTCAGAAAATTTGACTTTTAACTTCGTTCAGCTTGTGTAGATAATTGGGTATAATAAAAATAAAAAGGACAATTTATGTTTAAGCGCACTCTTTTATCTACTGCTATTTTTCTTTCTCTTACTGCTTCAGCCAATATGAGTGAAGACTACCGATTGGCCAAGGTTGCCAAACCAATACAACAACATGTGAGTTTAGATGTAGACCCCGCTAAAGAGCGTTTTTCAGGGCAAACCGTCATTGATATTCAAGTTGTCGAAGATACTCAATTTATTGAATTAAATGGGCTCGATTACGCCATTGAATTTGCCAAACTACTCGGCGACAAGCAATGTGATCTAAAAGATACGATGTTGAAGACTGGCAAAGTTAAACTCGCTTGCGACACACTGATCCCAAAAGGGGAATACAGCCTAAAAATTGCATTCGATGCACCTTATAATCGCCAAAGCGTTGGTCTTTATAAGTCAATAGATAGAGGCGTACCCTACCTCTTTACACAATTCCAAATGAGTGACGCAAGACGTGCTTTCCCCGTATTTGATGAGCCTGAATTTAAGATCCCTTTTCAGCTCACCATTACCGCTCCTTCTTCACAAAAAGTTTATGCTAATACCCCTGTGATTAAGACCAGTTCAAATGATGGGAAAACAACACACTACTTTGATAAAACTCCTCCCCTGTCATCTTATTTAGTTGCGCTGGCTGTAGGACCTTTTGAGGAAATACCCGTTGAAAAAATGTCGGTTCCGGGCAATATTGTGACGCCACACGGAAAAATTGGCATTGCTGACTCTGCGGTTAAAGAAACGCCCAAAATCCTTCAAGCACTAGAGCAGTACTTTGACATTCCTTATGCGTATAAAAAGCTAGATCAAGTCGCTTTACCAGAATTTCCTTATGGTGCAATGGAAAACGCAGGGTTAATCACCTACCGCGAAGAAATTCTACTTGTTGATCCCATTACACAATCTCGCGATGAGTTCGATACACATTTATACGTTATTGCACATGAACTAGCGCACCAATGGTACGGTAACCTGGTGACCTTGAAATGGTGGAATGACATGTGGCTGAATGAAGCATTCGCAACTTGGATTGGTGGGAAAATGGTCACTAAATTGTACCCTGAGCTAGAACGTGATTTACGGCTTCCGCAACATAATGCCATGCTCAGAGATGCCATGGTCACCACAAAGCCTATTCGTAAGCCTATAAACAACTCAGATGATATTATGGATGGGCTAGGTCTTGCTTACTCTAAAGGCAGTGCCGTACTCACTATGGTTGAAGAATGGATAGGCCATGAAGTCTTCCAGCAAGGCATGCGCAATTACGTAAAAAAATATGCCTATAAAAATGCAGAAGCAAAAAATTTATGGTCTGAACTTGAGGCTGTCTCTAAAAAGGATGTCCCGGGTGTCTTAGACTCTTTTGTCTCTCAATCTTCCTTTCCTTTAATCGATTTTACTCAATCTGGCAAAACTATCACTCTGAGTCAGACTCGATTTTTACCTACAGGTCAACAAGCTAAAGAGCAGCTTTGGAAAGTTCCGGTCTCTATCAAGTATGGTGACAATAACGGGAATGTAGCCACCAAAAAACTGCTGTTAACTAAGCAAACTCAATCGGTTACACTCGATTTTGAACCTACCTGGGTGTACCCCAATGACAATGCAATTGGCTACTACTTATGGTCCATGCCAGAAACACAGTATCAAGCTGTATTGACACATGCAGATAAAGCATTGAATACACGTGAGAAGCTTTCTTTGATAGAAACAACCAAGCAACTTATGGATGCAGATAAAATTAATGCCTTTACCCTACTTGCTTCTCTCAACACATTCACTAATGATGACCATCCGAAAGTTGCCGCTAATGCGTTGAAAGAGATTGTAAATAATATGCACACCTTCGAGACAGAGAAAAATCAATCTCTGTGGCGGTCTTTAATTTCTCAAAAAGTATCTGATGCAATCGAGCGATATGGCTTTGAAAAACAAGTTGGGGAGTCCGACACTGTTTCCGAGTTAAGAGCAATAGTATTCAAATTGGCTGCTTTTGAAGTACAAGATACTAACATCATCGCTGAAGCACAAAAGCAAACAGCTCAGTTCTTCAAAGATCCCAGCAAAGTAGATCCTTTTTTAATAGACACTTACCTTGAAGTTGCGGCTTACTATGGCGATCAGGCACTACTCGACCAATTTAAATCAAAGATTGAACAAACAGCCACTCCCAGTGTTCGTGTAAAATTACTATCGGCCCTAGGTTACTTTAATCAACAGGATCTTCAGTCTCAAGTACAAAGCTACTTGTTAACTGATAAATTAACGGCGTCGGATACACCTACGGTACTGCTAGGATTAGCTTATCGCCCAGAGCGAAAAGCAAAGATGAACCAGTGGATTTTTGAAAACTTTGAGCAAGTTGCAAAACGTGTTCCGCCTTTTGTGGTTTCATACCTTCCCTATATTTCAATGCCAAAATGCCACGAGAAAAGCTTAAAAGATATTAAGTCATTCTATGAAGCAAAAGTAGAATCATTCCCAGGGTTGGGCAAAAGCTTACCCGCAGCAGAACTCAGATTAAACACTTGCTTATCTTTACAAAAAAGAGAGCTTGCCTCAGCTGAACGTTTCTTGAAACAACTATAAACATCATTTTGAGTAATAGGGAGTCCCCCTGTTACTCACTTTTGATTACAATCCCGCCTAGTTTTATTGAATCGCAACAACGTACATTTACAACGACCCGCCCTTTGCCAAAGGTTTTTAGAACCAGAGCTCTTGCTCCAACGCTCAAACTTATCACGGTTACTTTCCCATGGCTTGTCTAAAACTTTACATTTGTCAGTAAGTGAAAAACCATGTTGTAACTCCCCCATATACTGCGATCCCACCATCCTACACGATATGCTCAAAAAAACGGCCCATAAATTCATGCCCGGCATCTTAATTCCTTAATGCTGGTAACTGAAACTTTGCTCAATAGCAGTCAACTCTCTCTTACAGAACTCGGTCGAAATATGAAGGGCCCTGTTGTTGCAAACACAACATTAAACGTATGGACCGACTGCTAGGTAACACCGCTATGCTTAACATTCGGCTTGCTATTTACCGCTTTCATGTACGCCAGAATAGATCGACTAGGCTCAATCCCAAATTTGTGTACCTTACTGATCAGCTTCTCTTGGCTGTTTTAGATGGCTGTACTCGCAACTCTGTTCAACGCATCAACAAAGAGAGTCCAACACAAAGCAGCCGGAGTATTGGGCGTCCAGCCAGTATTTATTACCGGTGAGCTTTCATTGTTTCTTTGCATGTTTATAGCTTAGTACTCAGCCAAATTGCAAACTCGGTGGATTGTCGAACCACCCAGAATATAGGTTTATAAACAAATGACTTAGAACCATGAGTTTGACCAAAGTCTTGATGTTCTTCTTCATCAGCTTTAATGCTCATGACCGCATCATAAGCCTCTGTGTCATGCTGAGATAAAAAGTCCAATTGCCAATCCAAATGATGCAATACAGTCGATTCAATTGAATCAGTGCACACCCAAATCGCTTTTCTACCTGCCAAAGCCGTTAAAACCCCCAGAGTTATGCCACCAAACGCCCAGAAATACAAGGCGTAACAGTGCCTTATATTTCGGCTTTTAAGGATGCGATCAAAGGTATTAAAATGCTTCTTTTCATGGCCCAGCATTTCTTCAAGTTTAGGAACAATATCCTTGTATAAATAGCGAGCAACAAACAGCTGGGAGCGATATATATTAATTGCCCCAAATTCACCTGCATGGTCCACTCTAAGAATTCGCTCAACTTCGATCATATTATTGTACTGGTAACGACATATTACACCCGCGTATTAGGCGCAAGCTCGCGAGCGCCCCAATTGATGTGCTTGTATGGATAATAGACCCATCAAATTTATTAGTTTTACCGATTTAGGGTAAAGTGAGACCCAGGCTTTAGCTGCAACTAAAGCCTTCTCTTACAGTAGTTCGATTGAATGTTGGCTCCTCTATTGAGAGACCGGTAACAAGAATGAACGCTGTAAAAGGCTCCATGCACCACACTCGAATGGTCTACTGGGCCTCGAGCCCACATTTTGCAAACATGAGTTAGCTTATATGAATACGAAAACAAATCAAAGCATCAACATTGGTGTCGATACCGCCAAGTTTCAGCTCGATATTTATATACGACCTTTAGATATTCACTTCACTGTCAAAAATGACGAGCAAGGGATCCGTGATGCGATTCAAAATATAAAGCCGTACAAGCCTAAACGTATCGTTATTGAGGCCACAGGCAGGCTCGAGATGCCATTCACTCTTGCATGCTCCAAAGCAAGTTTACCGTTCGTTATTGCCAACCCCATTCATGTGAAACGCTTCGCCGGTGCAATCGGCCAACGAGCCAAAACCGATAAACTAGACGCCAAGCTGATTGCACACTACGGCGCAACAATCAAGCCGCCTCTATCTAAGCTAAAGCCCGAATCTATGCGGCTTATGAGCGATTTGGTCGCAAGAAGAAACCAACTGCTTGTCATGCAAACCATGGAAAAAAACAGGCTACATATTTTGCCCAAAGAGCTGGCGATGACAATAAAACCGATCCTAACCGCCTTCAAAAATCAGATCCAAAAAATTGAAAATAAAATCATCAAACTGATCGAATCATGCCCTGAGTATCAGGCAAAGAACTCTCTATTACAAAGTATGAAAGGGATCGGGAAAATCGCCGCAGCCTCTATCATCAGTAACTTGCCTGAACTCGGTTACATGACCAACAAACAAGCCTCTGCACTGGTTGGTGTCGCGCCAGTTAATCGCGAAAGCGGCCGTTTCAAAGGGATGCGAAAAATACAAGGTGGCCGCCACCAGGTTAGGACTGTTTTATATATGGCTATGATGTCAGCCATCCAATCCAACCCTGTTTTCAAGGCGCAATATCAAAAGCTGGTCACATCAGGAAAACCGAAAAAGTGGCCTTAATTGCCTGTGTTAGAAAGATGGTCGTTACCTTGAACTCGATCCTCAGAGACAGAACAATCTGGGAAGCGCCAATTGCTGAAATTTAGTTATTGACGCCATAGTCTCTTGTTATGTTGCAGCTAACTCTAATAGAGCTAACTTAGCTGCTTTTGATAAAGTAAGCCACTGCTTTGTTTGGATAAAATCAGTGATATAGGGAATATCTCGCCCCATTTCAGACCATACGGCTTCAAATGTTACGTCAAATTTTTGGAGGATTTCCAATTCTTTATTTGAAAAGATATCCTGATACCAATCACGATCATTTACATCTTGGTAGCATGATTCCCAAGACCAGAATAATTCTGCTGAGACTTGAGCTATTGGAACTTTATTTTGATAATCCAATTGCTCAGTTTTCGACGAGATTAGATCCAATGTATCAAAAGTTTCTTTTCGATAATTTTCACGAAGTTGATGAACCATCGACATTTCCATATGCAACATATACAGCTTATTAGTGTGAATACCGGTTAGATCCAGTTCCTAAAACCGTACAGATCCACAGCTAAATTATTTTATTCATAATAAGAAAAATAACCTACCACTATTGTACTAGTCACTCAAGCCAAAATGCCTTTGTTGAAACCGAGCCTTGTTCATAGCGAGACTTGGGGTCTCGTTATGTAAAACTACTAACCTTATGAATCTATTAAACTTAAATCGGTATTTCACTTAAACGAGACCTTCAAGCGCAGAGAAAACGAGAAATTTGACATGGAAACTGACTACATTTGCTTATACCTGTATAAATAATCAGCATTTAAGGTTGGAGTGATTTATAACTTTTGAAAGAATCATCTAGTCAAATTTATCCAGGCTCGCACGCATTCGGAATAACAACGTTGTTTGGCAGTGACGGGGTTGTTTTATGATGGCTGGGTTATTTTTCAAGTGCGTCTGAGATGACAGAGTTGATTGTGCGAAGCGTCTGTAACGTGACACTGCAGAGTGGTTTTTGAATAGATCCCGGCTCGCAAGCGTCCGGGATGACGGAGTTGTTAGTAGGTAATGTTGGTGAGGAGCGCCTGAAACCTGACACTGCTGCGCGGTGTTTGAGTAGATCCCGGCTCGCACGCGTCCGGGATGACGGAGTTGTTTGGAAGTGGCGGCGTTGTTTGTGAGGTGCGCCTGGAACCTGTCACTGCTGCGCGGTGTTTAAGTAGATCCCGGCTCGCAAGCGTCCGGGATGACGGAGTTGTTTATGAGGTGCGTCTGGAATCTCGCATTGCTGTGCGGTGTTTGAGTAGATCCCGGCTCGCAAGCGTCCGGGATGACGGAGTTGTTTGGCAGTGACGGCGTTGTTTATGAGGTGCGCCTGGAACCTGTCACTGCTGCGCGGTGTTTAAGTAGATCCCGGCTCGCAAGCGTCCGGGATGACGGAGTCGTTTGTATAGCGAGGTGACTGAGCAGAAAACCGCCCTGTTACAATTCAGATTCATCTCACAACCGTTCGGGTTGAGCCTCACGCTCCCCGAACACTACTTTAAAGCTTGCGCCGCCTTGCTCGTTTTTGCAGGTAACCGTGAGTTTGGCGTCGTGAAAGTCGACAACTTCTTTGACGATAGACAGGCCCAGTCCACTGCCGCTCAGGGTGGATTGTTCCTGCCTCCAGAAGCGTTCAAACAGGCGGTCGTAGAATTGCGACTGGATCCCGGGGCCGTTGTCGCTCACTTCCAACTCAGTGGCACTCACTCTGACCTGAATTTTGGCATTGTCTTGTGAGTGTTTCAGAGCGTTTTCGACCAGGTTTTTAATCATAATGTGCACGGCGGCTTTGTCTGCGAGGATCTGAGCTGTGCCTGGTTCCGTATCCAGGCTTAACTCCTTATCAAACTGTACTGCCAGCGGTGCCAGCATCATGCAAACTTCCTGTGCCAGCGCTGACAGGCTTACCGGTACCTTGTTGTACACCACAAAGTTTTGCGCGCGAGAGAGATCTAAGAGTTGTTGCACCACCCGACTCATATAGGCGACATCGTTGACGATTTCTTCGCGGATCTGGGGGGCAATATCGGCCAGCTGAACGCGGGTATTAAGCACGGCCAGTGGGGTTTTAAGCTCATGGGCGGCGTTGGCCACAAAGCGCTTTTGTTCATCAAAGCCTCCCTCTACCCGCTCCATGGCCTGGTTCAGTGAATCCACAATCGGCTGAATCTCATATGGCAACCCTTCGTTACTGAGCCTGAAGCTAAGCTGTTCCGGTTTGATCTGCTTTAACTGGCCAGCTACGGTTTTAACGGGCCGCACCACAGAGCGCACCGATAAGTACCCCACCACCATAAACACCCCAAATGCGGCAAAAATGGTGATGGCCGTCACCCGGTTTAGTGCCGGGATCACAGCTTCGTTTGCCAATTCTGTGATCAGGTCATTGCGTGCCATGTCCAGCAACAGTGCCTGTCCGTCCAGCGTGAGTTCGGTACGAAAACGATCAACGCCATCAAGATGCGAATACCCAAGCGCAATGGTGTCGGTCAGCGCTGCCAGTGCTTCAGAGCCCTGCTCACTGTTTACAGACTGGAGCAATACCTGACCATCCTCGGCGCGCAGAACACGAAACGCAAAGTTATTGTACAGGGCGTCATAGCCCCACTTTTCAATCACATTATCAGGGGTATACACAAGTTGCTGTTGCTCAAAATGCAGTGCATCCCCTACGTCCTCAATCATGCCTTTCATACTGACTTCGAGCGCCAGATTGGCATAGTTCATCGAAAACAGGTGCAAGATCACACCTATTCCGGTGAACACCACCGAGCCTATCAGAATAAAATGCAGGTAAATCTTGCGGGCGAGCGAGTTTTTTATGATTTTCATGCCAGTATATATCCTATGCCACGGAGCGTTTTAATGGTGACGCCCGCCTCAGTACCATCAAGCTTTTTGCGAATTCGGTGTACCGCCACCTGCAAAGCGTTGTCGGTTACTTCAAACCCCATGGCGTAAATGGCGTCGTACAATGCATCTTTGCCCACGGTTAAGCCTACATGGCGCAGCAGATATTCCAAAATGGCCACTTCTGTCTTACCCATTGAAAGGTTCTCGCTGCCTACCGTTACGCGACGAGATTTCGGGTCAAGCGCCAGGTTACCATGAGACAATAAAGTGCCAGTGTACTGACTTGGACGACGAAGCAAAGCGCGCAGCCGCGCCAGTAGCTCGCCGATATCAAACGGCTTGTTGATATAGTCATCTGCACCCAGATCCAAGCCGGCAATGCGATCATCCACACTGCCCCGCGCAGTTAAGATAAGCACCGGAACCGGGTTGTCGGCCCCCCGTAAAGCAGCAATCACATCAAGTCCGTCTTTGTCGGGCAACCCGAGATCCAGAATAATGGCGTCGTAGTGCCATAATGCCATTTGATCGCGTAATGCGCCCGCACTGGTGGCTATATCAGTCGCGTAGCCTTCTTTTGTCATGGCCTGCTGAATAAAGCTCGCCAGTTGCAGGTTATCTTCGGTGATCAATATGCGCATACTACTTTCTCCATTCTCTTGCCTTACGTTACTTGTACCACTTTATTCCAGACAGGTTTTACGTCAGCTCAGGTAATGCAATTGGCATTGACCTGGTACGCTTGGATAGCAACCATTGCAGCAGAACAGGGATCACCACCAGCACCAGAATGGTTGAAGTGATCAACCCGCCAATCACAGCCCATGCCAGTGGCGGCCACAGAGGACTGCTGGCCGAGGTTAAAGGTAGCATACCCACTATGGTTGTGACCGAAGTGACTATAACAGGACGCACCCTGTTTTGTACCGATAACATAATAGCTGCCTGCGTATTCTTCCCCGCTTGTACGTACAACAAAGTACCGTCGATCAATAAGATAGCATTGTTCACGACTATTCCTGCCAGTGCCAGGATCCCTAACACCGACATAAACCCGAACGGCACCTGAGCCAGGCTCAGCATAGCCGGCGCACCAATGACGGCAAAGGGAATGCTCAGCATCACCAGCAAAGTTAAACGTAACGAATTAAACTGCAGTACCAAGGCAATAAAGAGCAACAGCGCACCAGCTGGCAGGGTTTTAAACAAGGCATTGTTTGCCTCGCCAGACTCAGCCATTTCTCCGCCAAAAGCTAACTGTAATCCATATCGCTCGGCAATAGCAGTCAGCTCTGGCATCAGCTCAGTGAGCAGCTCAGTCTCATCCACGCCCGGTGCAACTTCGCTGATCAGTTTAACCACGGGCACACCATTTCTGCGCGCCAAAATTGCTGGCTGGCCGACTATCTGAGTATCAGCAAGCGCATGAACCGGCACAGGTTTTTCGGTCAGTGAGGTCAGTACGCCGGTGTTCATCAGATCAATACTGTCATGACTTGAATCCGGGTCATACAGCACAACGGATGTAGGCTCATCATTAAAGCTCACCTGAGTCATGGTTAGCCCTGCACTGCGCCATGCCAGATAATCATTAAGCTGACTTTCAGTGAGGCCAAGCTGACTCAGCCGTTGCTGATCAAAAGTCATGGTCAGCTGAGGCACCGCCCCCGAGTAAGCTTTGCCGGGAGCGTCAAACCGCCCATCTGAGCTCAGCAAGGCAAATACCTCTTCGCCGGCCCGACGTAAGACTTTATAGTCTTCACCGCTTAGCCACATTACCACCGTACTTTCCAGTGGCGGCCCTTGTCCGAGCTCCCGGGCTCGCAGAATGACTTCCGGGTAGTTGCTTTGCAGTTGCTCGTTCAGCTGTTCAACCAGCAACGCCATATCGATATGTGCTTGGGCGGTCAGTACCACCCGGCCAATATGGCTTTCATCCGGTTTTTGCGCCAGGTTGTAGTAGAAGCGCGGGCCGGAGAAACCATTGAATACCAGGGTGCGCCGCACATCGGCATGTGCACTGATGTCTTCAGCTATCCGGTTTAATGTACTTGCAGTGAGCTGCTTGTGCGTGCCCATGGGCAGCTCCACATCCACAATGGCCTGATTACGGTTGGTTTTTGGAAAAAACTCACCATCAGCCTGCGGCAGCGACATCAACCCGGCGCATAGTCCAAATACAGCAACTAACGTCAGGGTTTTGTGCTGCAGGGTAAACTTGGATAAAGTCAGTGCGCCCTGCTCTAAAATATGTTGCAGTTGCTGCTGCCAGCGAGAAACCGGGCTTTTACGCACAGGTAAGTAACGGTTCAGCAAAGGCACCAGCGTTAACGCAATGGCGTAACTAGCCACAATACACAGGATCACCATGACCGGAATACTGGCGATAAAATCGGCCACACTGCCTTTGGCCATCAGCATTGGCAAAAACGCCGCAATGGTTGTCACGGTTGCAGCACACAGTGGACGCCACAACTCGGTGATACTTTGGATGGCACTGTGTAATGGTTCGCTGCTCGCAGACATATGCCGGTTAAATCGCTCTGCAACCACAATGCAGTTGTCGACCATCAGACCTAAAGATAAAATCAGCCCGGCAATGGTCATCTGATGCAGTACTCCATCCATCGCACTAAAAGCGGCAATGGCCGACAATGTGATAACCATAACGGCAATACATACACTCACAGCGCCACTGGCAGACAGGAAAATAAACAAAATAACAGCAATGGCAACCAGGCTCAGCATTAACGATTGCATTAGCCCGTCTTTGCGCTTTTTTGCCCACCTGGGCTGAAACAGCTCTATCGTGACAGCGTTTGCCCCATAAACCTCATTGAATTGCTCAACCAGCTGGGTAACTTGCTCGCCCGCCTGTGCAATGCGGATCCGGTTTGGCACCAGAGTCACCGCCACACCAACGCGTTGCTGGCCGTTGATCCAAAAAGACTCACTGGCTTTTGGGTCTGGACGATAATGGATATCGGCCAGCGTAGATAAAGGCAATTGCTGGCCCTGGCTGGTTGCTACGAGCTTCCCCTTAAGCTCGGCCAAAGAGTCCAGTTGAGCCACAGGTGACAGGATAAGGTTAGCCCGGTCGTCGGTGATACTGGCAACCGAGTCAATCTGATTGGCACCGCCGATACGCTGAGCAATCTGCAAGGGCGTGACACCCGTTTGCAACATAGTTTGCTGCGAATAGGCCACCGCTATCTGGCTGCCCGGGTCGCCCACCAGCTGAGCATTGCGCACTGTACTAAGCGCCAATATCTGATCTCGCAACTCAATGGCGAGTTGGCGCTCCTGAAGCAGGTCGCCCCGTCTGCTAACAGACAATAAAATACCCTGGGTGTCCTGCACGCGATCTAAGATAGTCATAGACAGCGCCGGATTACTCTGGCGTATGGGGGCAACCCCTTCTTTGATCCGTTGCCAAACCTGCTCGGTGTGATACACGGTTTCTTTCAGCTCTATATCCAGCGACGCGGAGCCGTGTTTCACCTGAGCACTGTAGGTCTGGATTTCATCTATTTGCGCTAAAACACGCTCCAGAGGCCTAACGTAGCGCTGTGCCAGAGATTCAGCTTCCAGGCCATTGGCATTGAGTACTATCAAGCCATTGCGATACGGAAAGCTGGGATCTTCTTGCTCCGGGGCGCTGAACCAGCCACCCAACCCGGCAAGACACAAAATACATACCAGGCCCAAAATAAGGCGAGGATTAACAAACCAGGGAGGTCGAATCACAACTTACTCCTTATTAAACGAGTGGCTCAGCAGCATGCGGCTATCAGCAAATATCAGTGCGGGCGATTCAAGTGGCTCAGAGCTGCTGACAAGAATATGGTGGGCACGCCCAGTTATTACCTGAACATAACGGCGTTGTTCAGGCTCTGATTGCAGCACCACATAGGGCTGACTGGCATCGTCATAGTGTAAGGCACCACCAGGCAGGCGATACAAAGGCTGATCTGAAAGCGGAATTTTTAGTTGCGCATTCAGGCCCATCCAGGTCTGATTGTGTGCTTCCAGCCGGACTTTCAAAAAAAAGAAGGGAGCGCGCAACCCAAGCGGTAAGGTACGCTCCACTATCTGGCCTGTTACCGACTCGTTCAGCGCCGGCACAAAAACCTCCACATACTCCTGCTCATTGATTGTCAGTGCCACTTCCTCAGGTATCGCAAAACGGGCATGTAAAGCGGATGCAGCCTGAAAGTTCAGCACCGTCTGGCCAGCCTCAGCAAACTCCTTACGCCTTACCAGTAGATCGCTCACGACCCCGTCGAACGGGGCGCTGATAGTAAGCTCAGCAAGCTGATTGCGAGCGGCATTTACCTCGGCCTGTGCTTTATTCACTTGCTGATAAGCCATATCCAGATTACGTCGGCGTTGATCTAGCTGCGACTGTGTTTGCAAATTGCGTTTAACCAGTGCCTCGGCGCGTTCGAATTCAGCCAGACTGTTGGTCAGCTCTGCCTGTGTGCGCTGAAGCTCTGCCCGCGCTTGTTCAAGCTGAGCATATGCAACTGGATCATAGAGCTCCATCAGTACTGTACCACGTGTCACAAATTGCCCGGCACGTACCCAGAGCTTTTCAACCCTCCCCGATTTTAACGCGGCCAGCTGGGTGTCTTCGGCCCCTTCTATCTGGCCAAAAAACACTTTCAGTGGCACTTCGATTACCCGCTCTGGCATCGCAGTGGCAAACTGAGTCACTCTGGCATGGTTTGTTTGTGCCTCAGTATTTACTTCTCGTTGCTGATCCTGGCAGCCCAGCATGGCGACCAGACTCAAAAGGATAAGCGCTTTAGAAGACATACACATACCCCAACAATAACTGCACAGCACCGGATTGCTCGATAAGCGGAGAATCTTTTATTTCGCTGCCATAAGCGGTGTAACTCAGATCGGCTTTTATCATATGGTTACGACCAAAAAACCAATCACTTGAGACACCCACTTCAAGATTCATGGTGGCGTCGCCTGTATAAGCGATGCGCCCGGCACGCTGCTCTGTTGGTAATACACCATAGTAATAATCAACCAGATCCTCACTCAGGTAACTTGCAGAGACATAAGGCGTTATCCGCCCGTCACCAAGCGTAAATGGCACACCATAGCTGACACTGGCTTCATAGCCTTTGTGGGTACTGGTAACATCATGCATAAAGGAAAAACCGAACTCGCCAAACTCTGTATCAAATTCCCCTTCAAAGCCAAAATCAAAGCTCATATCCCTGTCTTCCATCCCCAGGAAAATATCACCGTCGGCTTCCTCGTAGCCGTCCAGCCTCAGCAGCCCCACCACTGAGAACTCTATATTTTCCTGCTGCCAGACTTTGTAGCTGCCACGTGGCCCCAGTAATGAAAAGTTGCCATATTGTATGGCCAGAGCGGGCACTAAAATGGTCTCATTGCCAACATCGGTGTAGCCCTGATCCTGAGATACAACCGCCGCACCAATTCCCCATTGAACGCCTTGCTCCTGATCATCAGCCAGGGTTGAAAAACTCATTAATGCCAGAGAAATCAAAGAAACTGTTTTATTCATTACCATGCTCCATTAATCAAAATTACTCTATCGGACAACACTTTTGTCCGGGGTTAAGCAAAATTTAAAGGAACAAACTTTCTTGAAACTTACACGGTGGTAATTTTATGAGAATGGAGATTAGGGGTGAGACTACAAAGACCTTGACGGGGAAGCAATGAAGAAAAATAGACTGCAGCGCTTTACCATTAGGCAGCTTGGGGCCCTGGATTATAGTTTCTGGTGCACTATCGCATGCCTGATGAGCACTCTGGGAATGAATGCTCATCACAATCTGGCCGTTGTATCCTATTTTGTGTTTATAGATCTGAAATTCGATACACCGATGTAAATGGAGCATTTATCATACCCAGTGACAGTGACTGTTTTATCGGCAGCGTATGCAGTCATAATTAAACTCATGTAAGCCTGACCTGACGGTGTAGATATATCTAGAACATAATCGAAATGTTCATTTGTATGGCATGATGGTTTGTTGTTTATTGTTCCATCTACATTAAAAAACAGCTTGTCACCATAAATCGGCCCCGTTAAAAGTGAGGTGATCTTTCCTGTTTGGTTAGAAGTAGCAAAAGATGCACCGCTAAAAAGTATACACGCGGCAAGTAGGTATTTCATGAGTAACTCCCAAATAGGCATTATTGTAAGTTTGCGCATTGTACAACTAAAACAAATATAAGCTCTAGACATCGCAAAATGGATTTTTTATATCTCAAGCCTCTCCCCTGACACTGCAGCAACATCTACTCAAAACACATTAGCATTAGTAATTGCATTACCTGCATAGTCATGTGTCCGTCTACCTCTCAATAAGCACTATAGAATTGGTGCCACAGATTCTCTTTTAGATGACTGGCGAGCATGTACTGCAGCACCCAACCGTTACCAGGGCTAAGTAGGGTATTTACCTTACAGAGGTTTTTCGCGGAAACACATGGCACAACCGAAGAACAAAAGATTCTGGTTTACACAGTTAGAATGGAGGCCAACAAGTTATAGGCCTCTTATTTATTAACAAAGAAAAAGTACTTTATTCATCTTGCTCACATGAAAATGGGCCAACCACACCGCTTTTGATGGCAAATTTGGTATCAATTTCCGGATGCCGTGTTTTTATTTCCTCAAGCGCTTGCTCGAAGTTCTCTTTTACCAGCACTCTCCATGAATGCGATGAAAATAAAATATAGTTATCGTAGTCATTCACATGAAAATGGATATCCCCGATATAAGTGACGCTATTTTCTTCTATATCAAAAGTGCCAAGGCAGTTTAAATCGGGGTCAATTAGCTTAGAGCCTTGCATGTATAACACTTGGTCAATTTCGTGTGTGCCAACAGGCAGTGGCAGAACAATCAACTTTTCCCGGGTGTCTTTTAGAACGAAGCTGTAGTTGTCTAGCATTTTTTGTGTATTTCGGGTAATGAATTGAGCATTACCAATATCACCAGAGGTACTAAAACGGGCTAAAGCTAAGCCATGTCCTTCGGGCAAAGGCTTCTTAGCGTCATATGCCAGTTGCGCGCAACCAGACAGAAAAAGTGTACAAACAACAACCATGGTTCTAAACATATTTACTTCCCACTACATAAAGGTGCTACATTACAAGCACCTGTCAAATTTTAACCGCGTGCATTAAACCCAAAAAAAGCAAACATTACAACTAAAAAAAATACACAAACAACCATGATTTTAGATACCCCTACAACTGTCCATGATAAATACATTCCATCCACTCCCTGTTTTAAAATACCTGATTATTAAAGCCCGTAAATCGCCATATTACTTATTGGGTAGCAGCACGATGACCTGTTGCCCTCGCAAACGGCTCCTTTGGCCCTTGTTCGTTTTTCAGCTCGAGCCGCGCTGTTTTATGCCGGTCTTTTAGTATAATGAAGCCCGTTTTTCCAATATAGTTATGCATCATCAGGTGCTTGGGAATTTTTAATGGCAGGAATAGTCTGAGTTCGCATCGATTAAATGGGTTGTTAATCGCACCTTACTCGATATCTTTGGACGCATCCTTTTTAAATTTAGTAACCAGGATGCCCTCTCTTTGCTCGTGTTCTTGCGCCCGCTCTTGTCCTTTTTGGTATTCCTCTGCAATCATTTCTTCTATCTTTGAGGCTTTCTGGTTAAATTCTTTTTCAGATATTCCACCTGACTCAAAAAGATCTTCAAGTTCTTCAAGCTTTTCTTTCAGCTGCTTTATTTTTTCAATATCAACTCCCAGCCGCTGCATTAACATGGCCTCCTGCATTTCCCCCAGGAAGCTCTCGTTTCGTATTGTTGTTTG
The DNA here is from genome assembly GCF_005887095.1 of Pseudoalteromonas rubra. Taxonomy (GTDB): domain Bacteria; phylum Pseudomonadota; class Gammaproteobacteria; order Enterobacterales; family Alteromonadaceae; genus Pseudoalteromonas; species Pseudoalteromonas rubra_E. The sequence goes on from NZ_PNCI01000071.1 coordinate 64,969, forward strand.
TAATTCTTTTCGTTGATACTGCAAGCTAATATCAGATGTCTGGTACATCGGCATCTCTAAAGCAAGCTGCTGAGTAAAGCCTGAATCATTATTACCGCTTTCCGGCAATTTATTTCCGTTTTCTACATTGCTCTGAGCAGGCAAATAGCCTGAAGCGGCGGATTTATACATCAACATGGCAATTTCCTTTATATGGTCCCTGATAGACCATGCTTGTATCAAAATACGCGCCAACTATAGATGCAATGTAACCATCGCCATACCTAATTGAAACTGGCCTACCACCTAGTCACTTGCCTTGTAAAACCTTAAATCATTTATGCTTAGGTAAAAATACCGCTTGTGCTTAAGCGCTTGAATATCTTTTTGCAGCATTTGCAAACGACTTAGCAGCCGCCACAAGGCTGCTGCCCAAACACCTAGGTTCAGAGATAGCGCCTGTTTATAGTCATCTTAACCCTGAAATAATAACACTGAATTCAGGCATGAACTACGCGGTCATACAACGTAATCAGTTCACCAAAAAATCAAACCAATAATATTAACCATGGAGAATTATCGATGACCAATGCAGAAACCATTACTGCGATTGTTGTATCTTGCTCGTCGAAAAGACGTTTATTTTCATAATAAACACCGGTACAAAATTAGACGACAATCATCATTATAACTTGAAGGCATTTCTTCATATCCACTTTGACCAGAATGAAGTTAAAAGTAGATGCACACGCTTGCTTTTTATACTGAGCACTAAAAAACCGTAATACAAAATGGGGCTACTCAAGTCACTCTTTATTAGGCATTAATTCAGGCGCTCCCCGGGTAATTCAAAATCATCCTTTTTTAGAAGCTCAGCCTGTGCAATTTTATACTCGGCCTCTTCATTAGTAATTACTCCCTGCTCTGCGAGCCATTTAAACTTTTGAATTTCGTTTTCCAATTCGTTTTCTGGGTTCACTTCACCATACCATTGCAAAAGCTGAGAGTTTCTTCTCTTATTTAGCTCATCAATTATCTGGTCATGGTTTTTATCTTGAATGACAAAAACATTTCCTCTTTCGGCACGAAAAACCGAGTATTTAACCTTGGAAAAATAGGCCCAGAGAACGCATGCCGAACCAACCAGCACCCAAAAACCTTTGCCACTCAATGGCGCGCCATTGTAAACAGCGTAGCCAAGTTGGAAAATCCCAAGCGCTATCCAAAGATAGCCCACATTTCGAAGCCAATCATTTTGCTCTATTTGAACCGATGATTTCTGCGGAAAGTCGGCGTAATTCATGTCAGTATCACCTGAGCCTGACTTATCTTCATATGCAAAATTAAAGTAATCATCGTGTAGTGTAAATGTATGTTTATTTGATTTTTTCTTCTGTATGAATTCCATCGTATTTCTCTTGAGAATCTAGTGAGCTTATTACTTGACGCCACAATAAGCAGCAATAGTGCAGTTTACTAAAATGTGAGGCGAAGCGGAACCATTCGAGAAGCTCAAAACGATAAGCTCAAACGACACCCACTCCAAAACTTGTCGACTATACTTTCTGCTTCTATGCTCTTTATCTACTTCAAGGATAAGGACGAACCAAATGCCTACGGCACGGAAAAGCCAGGTCAGCTTAGTTGACACAAAATACTACCATTGCGTCTCTCGCTGCGTACGGCGTGCCTTTCTATGTGGTGAGGACCCATTAACAGGCCAATCTTATGAACATCGTCGTGAATGGGTTGAAGAAAAGCTTCTCCTGCTGGCCACCATTTTCTGTATCGATATCTGCGCTTACGCTGTCATGAGCAATCATACCCATATCGTTTTATATGTGGATGATAAAAAAGCCAATCGATTGAATGACAAAGCCATCGTCATCCGCTGGCATAAGCTATTTAAGGGAAACTGGCTGACGCACAAATTCATCGAAGGTAACGAACTTAATCCGTCCGAGCGTTTGATGCTAGATGATATTATCGAGAAGTATAGGGAGAGACTTGCGAGTATTAGCTGGTTTATGCGCGTACTGAACGAAGACATTGCCCGTCGTGCCAATAAGGAAGATGGCTGCAAAGGCCGGTTCTGGGAAGGCAGGTTTAAGTCTCAGGCATTACTCGATGAAGCAGCCCTGGCTGCCTGCATGGCCTATGTTGACCTCAACCCTATCCGGGCCAAAATGGCCAGCACACCCGATGCATCTGAGTTCACCAGTATCAAAAAGCGTATTGAACACGCACAGCAAGGCAAGCAACCAGAGAATCTTCTTCGCTTCGCTGGCAACCCCAAGCAAAACATGCCCAAAGGGCTACCCTTTGAGCTTGAATACTACATTGAACTGGTTGAGCTTACAGGCCGATGCATTCGTGCAGACAAGCGAGGTCACATCAGTGATGCTCAGACTATTCTCGCCAGATTGCAAATAGAGCCTGAAAACTGGCTAAAACTCACCACACGATTCACCAAAGTATTCCACGGTGCAGTCGGCAGACAGCAAGTCTTGACTGAATACTGTGAACATCTGCAAAAAAAGCGACGCCCCAATCTGGTTAATTGTGAGCGCTTATTAGGTTAGTTTTGCCATTATCCTAACTTCAAGTGATGACTGTCGCACTCACAGCGGGATCGCACTTTGTAAAAAGGCTTTAACACCTGCCTCTTTTCTGATCTAATAACGTCCTCATTATCACTATCTATTTGTTAATTATGTCGTTATTTAGCCACCTTGAACTTGTTGAAGATCAGCGTTCTTCTATCAATCAACATCATGAGCTTACTGATGTTTTGTTTCTTATC
>NZ_PNCI01000072.1 GCF_005887095.1 Pseudoalteromonas rubra
ATCACCTGCGCCAAAGACCCCCAGTTCTTCACCTGCTCTCGTCATCCCGGCCAACGAGCCGGGAACCATCCAAAGTACAATTCAAATACCACAGACAACAGTATGTGCTCTCAGATATCGCTCTAAAGTTGTTAAACCGAGTCGCCGGTAAGTGGATCCCGCATCAAGTGCGGGATGACAAAGAGTGAGTGCGGGATGACGGAGTGTGGGGCCACTTTAATGACAGAGTGAGGGCACTTGGATGACGGCGCGTGGGTTCATTTCAGTGTTTAGAACATTATCTGCAACCATCATCATAAGCTCCAATTCTTAGGTCACCTAAACTTTGATTAAATCGAAGAGTACAAATCTCGCCAATCCAGGTTCATTTTTTCTATTAGTTCGATTTTCCAACGTCGTCGCCAGCGTTTTAGCTGCTTTTCTCGTTTAATTGCACTTTGAATGCTCTGGCTCGTTTCATAATAAACAAGGTTTAATACTTCATACCTTGCGGTAAAACACGATAAATCAATTTTACTCTTGTGCTGCCAGACTCGCTGCTTCAGGTTTGTCGTAACACCTGTATATAAAGTGCCATAGGGAGCCGAAGCCATAATGTATACATAAGCTTGCATCAGGATATCCTTTCCTTTTTCTAGTGATAGAATTTTAGCTTACATTCTCACCCACTGTTTCGTGATTTTATAAAAACCAGTCCTCTCCTCTCGTCATCCCGGCCAACGAGCCAGGAACCATCCAAAGTACAATTCAAATGCCACAGACAACAGTATGCACTCTCAGATATCGCTCTAAAGTTGTTAAACCGAGTCGCCGGTAGGTGGATCCCGCATCAAGTGCGGGATGACGGAGTGTGGTGTCAATACGGTAGTTTAATCACCTGCGCCAAAGACCCC
>NZ_PNCI01000073.1 GCF_005887095.1 Pseudoalteromonas rubra
ATTCATGGATGAATGTCTTTCGTCGACCTCTAATTAGGAGCTTGGCAATGTCCTACTTTCACATGGGAAACCCCACACTATCATCGGCGCTATTTCGTTTCACTACTGAGTTCGGCATGGGGTCAGGTGGTTCCAAAACGCTATGGTTACCAAGCATAAACTGTTGTGCAAGACGTTTATCAACGTCTCACTAAAATCTGGAAAAGCTTTATTAAATTCTGTCGTCTACTTTAATTCTTAACTTCTAACAAACAAAACCACTTTGGCGTTGTATGGTTAAGCCTCACGGGTAATTAGTACGAGTTAGCTCAATGGCTCACACCACTTCCACATCTC
>NZ_PNCI01000074.1 GCF_005887095.1 Pseudoalteromonas rubra
TGGCTCAGGCGACAATGGCTCGGGTGACAATGGCTCGGGTGACAATGGCTCGGGTGAGGTGCCAAACCCAACAATTACCACAGAAATATATTCGGGTGGCATAGATAAGAATAATGGGGGCGATGGCGACGGTATAGACGATAACTTGATTGCGAGTGACGATGCCGTATTTAACGAATCTACAGGCTTAATGACTTTTACCAGTAATGGTGTAGGTAAGTTAATATTGGACACGCGAAAAAATGACGTCTCTTTCACTTCTAAAGATGGGTATATTGATAACATTAAGATTACCGATCAAAATGGAAATAAAACAGAATATGTTTTTAATACAGAAACTGGTGAAGTAAAACGTATAATAACACGCAATGGTAGTATCCCTTTATTGGTTCATATAATACCAGCTCCACCTCGCCCTGATGAAGTAGAAACTCCTACACCTCTGCCGTCATCACCGATTATCATTGACTTAGATGGAGATGGCGTTGAAACCGTTGGCTTAGCAGCGGATATTTACTTTGACCACAATGGTGATGGGTTTAAAGAATCAACGGGGTTTTCTGCTGCGGATGATGGTTTACTAGTACGCGATATTAATGGTGATGGTATCATTAATTCCGGTGCTGAACTATTTGGTAATCAGACTTTATTAGCTGATGGCTCCTTCGCCAGTAACGGGTTTGTTGCTTTAGCCGAATTGGACTCAAACGGTGACGGTGTTATTGATGTTAATGATGAACTATTTGGTGAACTAAGGGTCTTTCAGGATATTGATCAGGATGGGGAGACCGATGAAGGAGAGCTATTAACTCTTTTAGAAGCGGGCGTTGAGTCACTATCCATTGATTATATGACTCAAGATTTTATTGATAACTTTGGAAATGAACATCGTCAGGTCGGCAGTTATACAAATACAGCGGGCCAAACAGTAACAATGACTGATGTTTGGTTTACGCGAAACCCAACTGATACTTTATATGATTTTATTGACCTGCCTTATACTGTGGCGAGCTTGCCTGATGTACAGGGTTACGGCCAGGTTTACTCTCTACATCAAGCAATGGCGCGAGATGAGTCTGGAGAGTTGCAAAGTCTGGTTTCGCAATTCTTAGTTGCCTCTTCGAGGGCAGAGCGTCAAGTATTGTTAGACCAAATTATTTTTTCCTGGACAGGTCAGGAGGGAGCGTATCAGAAGTATCACCAATCCCCAATAGATGCCAGGAAAATTGGTGCTTTAGAAGCCTTTTATGGCTTCAATATTCCGCTACCACAGGGGAGTGGTCAGCAATATGCGAGAGATTACGAAAAGATTTATAATACTTTCTCAGATAGAGTTTTTTATCAACTCGCTGCTCAAAGCTATTTACTGCCTCTTTTTCAGGAAATCACTTGGAACAAAAACCCTGAAACAGGCATATTGGAGGGTAACTTCACCGAAGTTGTTGATAACTTGTTCGATTATACTGAAGCAAACCCATTAAAAACCGATATGCTACTTGATTTTGTTCAAGCCATTCAAGGTATATCCTCTTTAAGTGCAATTAACCAAGCTCGCCTGATTGATGCAGTCGATCAATTTATTCAAACATCAGATATTTCTAATTATTCCAAGGAAACCATCAGCCTTGTTACTGCTGCCGTAAGAGACAACACCAAATATGGTAACAACATTTTTGGCGGGGAGAATCGCGATATTTTGTTTGGCCTTAGCGGTAATGATTTACTCAAAGGAGAGGCAGGTAATGATGTGCTTAATGGCGGGCAAGGTGATGATAAACTCTATGGTGGTAGTGGAGATGATGTATATCAATTCGGCGTTGGTTATGGTCGAGATATTATTTATAACCGAGATACCGATAGCGGCCGTTATGATGTTGTTCGTTTAATAGGTGGCATTGCGACTAGTGATATTACCCTATCTCGTCGAGGTGATGACCTGTTCATAACCATCAAAGGTACAGAAGACGTACTACATGTTGAATCACATTTTGAACAAGAGGGGGCAACAAAGCGCTATATTGATGCCATTATTTTTGATGATGGCAGCGTGATAGATGTGGGTCCCAGCCATTTTGATCAAATAAACGTATCTTCTCAATTCATTACCTCGGGTGGCGATGAGTTACATGGAACATCTGAAGATGATGTAATAAACGGCTTAAGCGGAAATGACAGCCTGTACGGTAAAAAGGGAACTGATATTCTCATTGGAGAAAATGGGGATGATACGCTATTCGGTGGTGAAGGTGATGACCGTTTAGAGGGCAATAACGGGAATGATCTGATTTACGGCGACCAAGGTAAAGACTTGTTAATGGGTGGAGCCGGTCATGACAAGTTGATTGGCGGAACTGGTGATGATTCCCTTAGAGGTGATAAAGGTGACGACTTACTCACAGGCGGTCAAGGAGATGATTACTACCTGTTTAACTTAGGTGATGGTCTCGATGCAATTGATAATAGAGGTAGCAAGGGAGATACAGATAGGATTTTACTGGGTGAAGGTATTCTACCTGACCAGGTCAGAATCCACCGTGTGGACAATGACTTAATGATCATTATCCAAGAGGGAGTTGATGAAATTCGAGTGGAAAATTATTACATCAACGAAGCAAGTCGAATCGATTACCTTGTTTTTAATGATCCGAACAGTTCAGTTGCATTTTGGGATGCTGCCACGCTTGAAGTTAAAGCAGGCCAAGCGACAGGAAAAAATGATGAGCTGCATGGCGATACTGACAACAATACACTAGATGGACTAGCAGGGGACGATATACTCCTGGGGTATGATGGTGATGATAGCCTATTTGGATCTGAGGGAAATGACAAAATTCAGGGAGGCCGCGGAGATGATATTCTTATTGGTGGTTTGGGTGATGATTTTCTGAGTGGTGGAGCAGGTAGTGATACCTATGTCATTGCTGCCGATGGAAGTCACGACACTATCCTTGATTACGACAACAGTAACGAATATCTCGATCGTATCGTTTTTGATGAAGGAATCACTCAAGAGCACGTGAGTTATCGACGAACAGCCTTTGACTTAATTATCGAAATAAATAAAGACGGTGTACTAAGTACAGTCACCATTGAAAATGGTTTTATCAGCAAAGTAAATGGTATAAGTGGTTTTAGTAACAGGCGAATTTTAGTTGACCAACTTGAGTTTTCAGATCACACAACTGTCAGCATAGAAGCAGTACTTGCTAGCGCAGCTGGTTGGACTGGCACAGATTCTGCTGAAACTATTTATGGCTATCAAGGTGCAGATACACTTAATGGTGCAAGTGGTCATGATACCCTTTATGGCGGTGATGGTAATGACACGTTAAATGGAGGGGCAGACGACGATGCCCTCTACGGTGGTGATGGAAATGACACATTAGATGGAGGGGCTGGCAACGATGCTATTTATGGTGGTCATGGAAATGACGCATTAGATGGAGGAGCTGGCGACGATACCCTATACGGCGGTTCAGGTAGTGATACTTATTATTGGGGTCTTGGTTCCGGAAACGACCAAATTCATTCTCACAAAGCTTTGGAAAGCGATGGCAGTGACTTTGATAAATTGGTATTTAAAGAAGGGATTACTGCCGGTGACTTAACTTGGTCACGATATCGCTCTCATCTAAGAGTGACCTTAAACTCCAGTGGCGAAACAGTTTCAATAATTGATTACTTTAGTCGCATAGCAAAGCTAGACCCAATTAGAATTGAATTAGCAGATGGTACAGAATTAAATCTAGCACTGTTAGCAGAAGAGGCCAATAGACTACTCATTGGTACAAAAGAAGGGGAGTTTATAGAAGGCGGAGACCTTGATGAAACTCTCATCGGTTTAAATGGTGATGATGAATTATACGGCCAAGCTGGTAACGATAAACTGGATGGCGGTTCAGGCAATGATATTTTAGATGGTGGCTCTGGCAATGATATTTTAGATGGTGGTGTGGGCGATGATGATTTAGAAGGTGGTATAGGTAGCGATATATACAAGTGGGGATATGGCTCTGGAAACGATCGGATTTGGAACTATAGCGACAATCGTTCCGACGATAATAGCGATATAGATAAGCTTGTATTTACGCAAGGAATTACTACTAGTGACATAACCTGGTCACGTGATGGCGATGACTTGAAAGTAACGCTTAACTCAAGCGGTGAAACACTGAAAGTCAAATATCACTTTAATGACCAGTACACCAATTATAAATTAAAAGCTGTAGAGTTAGCAGATGGGACAGCGTTAGACCTTGACTCAATAGAAAATGCGATTCATACCCAAATGGGTACCGAAGGAGATGATAGCTTATATGGAGCTGAATATGGCGAAACCTTACTGGGTTTGGGTGGCAATGACTATTTATATGGTAATGAAGGTGACGACTCACTTGATGGCGGTTTAGGCAATGATTATTTAAATGGAGGTAAAGGTGATGACGTCCTTGATGGTGGCGCAGGTAACGATAGTTTAAAAGGTGGTTATGGCAATGACACCTACTTATGGGGCAAAGGTTCGGGGAATGACACCATTCACAACTACGACCGTAATGATAAAAGTAATCCCCACAAACTCGACAAACTGATTTTTAAAGCCGGTGTCACTGAAAGTGACTTGATATGGTCCCGCGGAACAGATGACCTGCGAGTGACAATCAAATCGACAGGAGAAACCTTGTCGATAAAAAACCACATAACATATGAAGGGTACCAAATAGATGCGGTTGAGCTGGCAGATGGCACTGTGCTGGATCTTACATCCATTGAGAAAGGACTAAATACACCGATAGGTACAGATAACGATGACTACCTTTATGGTCATTTGCATGATGATGTACTAAAGGGCTTGGGAGGCGATGATCGTCTGATAGGTTTTGGTGGCGACGACATACTTGATGGCGGAGCTGGCGATGATAAGTTAGAAGGAAGAGGTGGCAGCGATACCTATTATTGGGGAGCTGGCTCAGGCAATGATTCTATTGAAAATTTCAGTAGCAGTTCGTATAGCTCTGATGATGACTTTGATAAGCTGGTTTTTAAACAAGGTACATCACCCAGTGATTTAACTTGGTCACGAGATGGTGATGATTTAACAGTGATGCTGAATTCAAGTGGCGAAACACTGAGAGTGGTATTTTACTATTCCCGGGGCTCTTGGGAATTAGACGCGTTCGAGCTCGCGGATGGCACAGTACTAGATCGCACAGCAATAGAGGCAGAAGCTACACAGAGTGCAAATATCGTGATGGGCACTGGAGACTCTGAATCTATTTACGCTTCAGAGTCTGACGAAGTAATATTGGGTCTAAACGGCAACGACCGCCTATATGGCAGAGCCGGCGACGACAAGCTCAATGGTGGCGCGGGTGATGATAGGCTTAAAGGACAAATTGGCGACGACCAGCTCGATGGTGGTATAGGTGACGATGACTTATATGGTGGCGCTGGCAACGATGTTTATTACTGGGGACTAGGCTCAGGAAATGACCGAATTTATAACCATGACAAGTGGAGTCCAGGTGATGCGAGTGATATCGACAAATTAGTATTTAAAGCAGGCATTTCGGCGAGCGATTTAATTTGGTCACAACATGGAAATGATTTGAGAGTAACGCTGGTCTCCAGCGGCGAAACATTGAGTATCAAAAATCACTTTGACCCCGAATTTAGTGACTCCAAGATAAAAGTGATTGAGCTTGCAGATGGGACCGAGCTAGACCTTGTATCGATAGAAGGGTCTGTCACAGACGCTTCGAACGTCAAGATGGGCACTCAGGATGATGAATCTATTTATACTTCTGATCCTGACGAAGTTTTATTGGGCTTAGATGGCAATGATAAATTATATGGTAGAGCGGGAGACGACAGGCTCTATGGCGGAGCTGGTGATGACCAACTCAAAGGGCAAATTGGCAACGACATGCTTGATGGCGGAGCCGGAGACGATACTTTGTATGGGGGGGCGGGCAATGACATTTATTACTGGGGGTTAGGCTCAGGCAATGACCGATTATACAACCATGATAAATGGAACCCTGGTGATGCAAATGATATTGACAAGTTGGTTTTTAAAGCGGGAATTTCGGCTAACGATCTGCTTTGGTCACGCGACGGAAATGATTTAAAAGTGATGCTGGTCTCCAGTGGGGAAACTCTGAGTATCAAACACTATTTTAATATCGAATACAGCGACTCTAAGTTAAAAGCCGTTGAATTGCCTGACGGTACTGAGCTCAATATATCAGCAATAGACGAATCTATGCCAGAAGGCGTAAATATATTCTTAGGTAAACAAAGCGATGATTCACTTTATAGCTCTGAAGTGGGTGAAATACTGTTGGGCTTGGATGGCAACGATAACTTATATGGCAGAGCTGGTGACGACATACTCAAAGGCGGCGCGGGCGATGACATACTTAAAGGACAAGTTGGCAACGACATACTTGACGGTGGCTCCGGCAACGACATGCTCAACGGCGGTGCGGGAAGTGATACGTATTATTGGGGACTAGGGTCAGGCAATGATCAAATTTACAACTTTGATTCTTGGGGAGCACTCCCATTCGACACGGGTGATTATGACAGCTGGAATGAGAGAGACGTAAATGATGTTGACAAGCTGGTATTTAAAGATGGTGTTACTGCCGATGATTTAGTTTGGTCACGTGATGGTGATGATTTGAAAGTGACGCTTAGTTCAAGCGGTGAAACGCTCAGCATAAAACATCACTTCGACAGCTATACTCATGACAGTTTGAAGTTAAAAGTAGCCGAGCTGCATGATGGCAGTGCGCTTGATTTGGCAATAATATCAGAATCAATCGCAAAAGGTGGCAATATAGTCATCGGTACGCAAGGAGATGAGTCACTTTACACTTCAGATCTGGATGAGACTGTGTTGGGCTTGGATGGCAATGACAGGTTATATGGTAGAGCGGGTAATGACATACTCGATGGTGGCAAAGGAGATGACAGGCTTAAAGGTCAAACGGGTGACGACATACTCGATGGTGGTACAGGTAACGATGACTTATATGGTGGCGCAGGCAATGACGTTTATTACTGGGGAATAGGCTCTGGTAATGACAGCATTTTCAATCATGATAAGTATAACCCTGGTAATGAAGGTGATATAGATAAGTTAGTATTTAAGGCTGGCATCTCTTCTGAAAACTTAAGTTGGTCACGTAATGATGATGATTTACAAGTTCAGTTGAAGTCAACAGGAGAAATATTAACTATAAAAGGCTACTACCAAAGTGGCTATGATAAAATTGATAGAGCAGAGCTAGCTGATGGCACGATAATCAGCCTAGTTGATGTAATTAACAACCCAACACCCCAGACTCAAGAAAGCTTAAGTGGCTTAGATAGCAGGTTTATTAAGCATGATAGTTTTGAGCTTCTTGTGCAATCTATATCAGGCTTTGCTGGCAACTCTGACGACAGCGCAAGTGACAAAACACACTATGTAGGGAGCTATTTAGAAAAAATGACTTATTCTACAGATTAAAAGAAGTTGTTCATTATTCTGGCCAACTAGACAGTAATGTCAAACAATGCACAAGTTCTCAGCGTCATACCGGCCTTGCGCCGGTATCTGTTTGCACTCTACTGTTATGATTGGATAAATACCTTACCAACCAAGTCGTCTGAAGCCAGATCCCATGTCGAGCACGGGATGACAGGTGAAAAGGGTATGGTTTGCGGTGCGTTGTGAGACATTCTAAGCGTCTGCGCTTCGCAACTAAACACCTGCCTGGGCTGAGATAAAACACATTGCACTCAAACCATCTCATCTGTGTCATACCGGCCTTGCGCCGGTATATGCTTGCAGTCTACTGTTATGCTTGAACAAATACGTTATCAATCAAACCGTCTGAAGCAAGATCCCGTGTCGAGGACGGGATGACGGGTGAAAATGGTCAGGTTTGCGGTGCGTTGTAAAACATACTAAGCATCTGCGCTTCGCAATTAAACATCTGCCAGGGCTGAGGTCAGACATAGTGCATTCATGCCATCTCACCTGCGTCATACCGGCCTTGCGCCGGTACCTGTTTGCACTCTACTGTTATGATTGGATAAATGCCTTATCAACCAAGTCGTCTGAAGCAAGATCCCGTGTCGAGCACGGGATGACGGATGAAAGGGGCTAGGTTTATGGTGTGTTCTGAGAGATTCTAAACGTCTGCGCTTCGTAGCCAAACTCCAACCAGAACAGGCAACTGCCTATCATGCAACACCTCGCCGCCATAACGGTCCAGAGCCCGCGAGAAAAACAAATACAAAAACGCTAAACAGGTCACATCACCGCTTAGGACATACCACTTTCTCGGCCTTCAGGTGATACATCTCAATGTCAGGATGACTGAAAAACCCCACTTCCCAGGGATTTTTAGAGATAAACAGCTCTCTCACTTCATTAAACAAAGCACTGTTGGTGGCTACCTGATGCACCCGCCCGGTAATAATGGAATAGTTCCACTCGACATAGTTTTCAAAGGTAAAGCTGGCACGATTGTCGATGGCAAAATAACACAGGTTATCCCGCTTCATCAGGCTGGATTTAAAGGTTTGTGGCAGGGTGATAAAAAAGATATCGTCGTCGGTACTGGATAGAAATGCCATCACCGTAGTGTGTGGCTGAGACTGAGCCTTAGTGATCAGCACTCCAACCTTATTGTCATGCTCTTGCTCATCCATCATTGGTGTTGCGGTTAAAGGCGTGCAGGGCAAGGGGTTTTGCACACGCGGATCGTCAGGAAATTCATAACCCGGCGCCCGATACTCCAGCGCTACCGAAACCCCGTAATAAACCTGGTACTCAAGCGGCGCTATGGTGACCTCAGTATTATTCAATGCAGTTACGCGCCCCTTATAGGATAAACGATAGACACTCAGCTCAGCATCATATTCACTTACGCCGGTACGGTTATCCAGGTGCACAGTGACCAAATCTCCCACACTCAACTGATGGCTTTCTCGCAGCTCGAGCAGCAACTGGTTATCTTCATCTATCTGAGCAAAACAGATAAAGACATCAATACCGCCAAGGTGCGTCTGGTAAGCCGCAGCAACGGCAATTACGGGTGATGGAATAAACTGCTTTAAAGACGACATAACTCTCCCTGAAACTGAGTTCACAGGCTTATTTCGAACTCTATAACTCTAGCATATACATCCACTAAGGCACGCAATGAGTTATAACATATTCATTCTTTAAAACAGAATAAAAGCACCGATAATGACGCATTTTATTCTACTTAACTAAGCGTTACAGTCATGGCATTCCACTTTCAGAGATAAAACTTATGCCATCAATACGACGCGCCTCAGAACGGGGCCTGGTTAATATGGGTTGGTTGCATAGCCAACATACATTTTCTTTTGGCCATTATTACGACCCCAAGCATATGGGGTTTTCCATGTTACGCGTTATCAATGACGATACGGTCGCACCAGGTATGGGTTTTGATACGCATGCCCACCGTGACATGGAAATTATCTCTTATGTGATACAAGGTGCACTGGAGCACAAAGACAGTCGGGGGAACCACCATATCATTCCGGCAGGTGACGTTCAGCTGATGAGCGCAGGCACAGGGATCACGCACTCTGAATACAATTATTCTGCCACGGAACAGACCCGTTTCTTACAGATCTGGATCCGCCCTGATGTAAAAGGGCTCAGTCCCAGTTATGCTCAGGCCAATATAGAACAAGACGGGCCACTTACCCCGCTTGTAACCCCTAATGGCCAGCAAGGTTCACTTGTCATTCATCAGGATGCCAGCCTGCATCGTCTTAAGCTCTCAGAAGGTGAAACTTACACACTGAACACACATAATCGCTGGGGCTATCTACACCTAGTTGAAGGTTCAGCCCAAACAGCTGAAATACGCCTGGAACCGGGTGATGCCATTGGTCTGACAGCGCACGAATCCTTCACGGTGGAGGCTACAGCACCACTAGAGGCACTGTGGTTTGAGCTACCGCCAGGTTGAATGTCAATACACTAGAATACGTGTCCGCGGCTCTACAGTCTCAGCAATCAATACTGGTACCCAAACGAAAAAAGCCATGCGCTGTTAAACAGGCATGGCTTTGCTACGGGCAGTAGTGTCACAGCTACGTCCAGCATTCAAAAAGGGAGTGTTATACCAATTTCACTTAATACCTGTCCAATTTGAAGGAGCAAATATGGCGCTAACTGTGTTAAAAATTTCTCATTTAGAGCAACTAAATAGCAAAATTTTTGCCTTGTTATCGACCCTATTTTCTCGCCTCAAAATAGAACACTTAATTAAGCAAATTGGTATTAAGTCTTTTCCTCCAGCGGCGCTGCGCCTTCCTGAAAGCGCAAAAAATCATCAATGTCTTTTATAGACGCAGAAGGCGAAAGTAACCGCAAAGGCACTTCATACTCAGAATGTAAGAAGAACTTAAACCCTTCATATTCGTAGGCCTGGCTAAACAGCTCTGCCAAAGTGTCAGTCTTACTCAACGGGAAAACCTGCCCCGATGGCCATTGATGCGCCAGAATATCAGCCACACATCGAAACTGTTTGTAGTCATTCCAGTTGTGATCTTCCATATTCAACATCTTTACGACCTTACGCACCACAGGCGCTATCAAACTCAAAGCACTGGTAAGGCCAAAGAAAAAGAATTTATGCCAGGTGGGTACCTGCATCAGACCGACCCGGCGGATCATCGCTTTGGCCGCCTCAGGGTCTTTACCTGGTCCGCTTAATCTGAATTGCGCGGCGACTAAGCTGCCATGATAAAAGTTGAAGATCAGCCTGGGATCTGGCAGCAAGTGATACCATTTGGGCTCTACGCCCAGCGTCCGGGCAAGCTCACCGGTAAATCGGTAGTAACGCACATTTTCTGAACGGTCTGGTTCCAGACAGAACTGCTCCCGGCATTCCTGCTGATACTCCTCAATGCGCCGCTGCAGAGTGTGTGAATCAGCCAGCTCTGTTTTACCCGCCAAAACCCGGGCATATAAACGTGCCTGTAACTCGGCAATGGTCGGAACGCCCCCGACATCCGGACGGGCAAATCCAATCCAGACCAGGCTGTCTCTTAATGTCGGGTGGATCATGTGCAAAAAGTTAGAGCGGATATTCTTCGCCGCATCTTGTGCTGCGCTGTGGTGGATCATGTCAAACTGCGTCTCATAGCCGGTCGACATCATCACATCGGTACATTCAATAAATTGGCCATCGTGAAGATAAACACCATTCTCAGCAAAACGCTTTACAGAGAACAAATGCAGCTGGGTTTGCCCGGTTTCCAGATCCTGCAACCAGATATCATTCTTGTTACTAAATTCGCCGTGCAGGCCGTATTTAACCAGAAACTTCCACATCCAGAATGCGCTTAAAGGTCGCTGGCGCTTCTGCTCATTTACCTTCAAGCCTTTATTCATAATGCGTTTTTTCAGCGTGGCCTCAAAAAGCGAATGGTTGACCAAAAACGAGTAATGCGCAGCTCGTGTGGTTCTGGAGTCTCCGGTATCGCCCAGAATAACCCGGGCAATAATGCTCTTGGGGCGCTTAACCACCAGATGAGTCTCTTGCGCAACTTGCGCAATTTGGTGCACCACGTCAGAGCCAGACTCTCCCAGCCCCAGGCAGACCACCTTTTTGCCCTTAAATTTTGACGCTTCTTTAAAATCAAAACTATGGTGTATGGTCCCCTTAAACTGCTCCATGTTGGGAACAGACGGCAGTAATGGATTGCGAAATTTGCCACTGCACACCGCAACAGAATCAAACAACTCTTCTTTGCGTTCACCGTTTTTAAGATAAATCACCCGCCATTTTTGTGTGCCAACTGGCTCAACAGACTCAATGACAGTGTTAAAACGGATAAACTTTCTCAGTCTGAAATGCTCGGTAAAATCTTGCAGATACTCGATATATTCACTGGCCGTCCAGTATTTGCGATTCTTCTCTCTTGGCGGAAATGAGGAAAACGCCATAAAAAAGTTAGAAACCGTCAGGTGGATGTCGTTATAGATCCCGCCTTCGTTTTCTTTGTTATAAAAGGCGCCACCAATGTCATCACTGCGCTCAAAACACACCACAGTGTGACTTTGATCTATCAGCTCTTTGGTGGTTACCAGGCCAGATAACCCTGCGCCAATGACCGCAACGCGCTTCATCGGGTGGCTTGGTGCCTGCATAGCTTGTGAATTCATCACATCGTCTCCCACTCGTTAGATTGGGTAAATTATCGAATCAGGTAACACTTCCGCATCTATGATGCACAGCCGCTTTGAAAATTGCAGCGTACCGTCAGGTGCGATACTCAGGCTGTCCTGACTTTCGCTGGTAAGCAACAAAGAGGAAGGCTCTCCCTGTCGGGATTCAGTGACCATAAAGCTGCTCACCACGTCTAGTGCATGTTCACTTTGGTGCGTGATCTCTATGCTGCCCGCAAATCGGCGTTGCAATCGGTCACGAAACCAAACGGCCTTTTGCAGGCCCAGCGCTCTGTCTATCAGCATTTTTTTGCCTTCACAAAACACGTTGTAAACCAGCATATCCTCTTCAAAGTTGGCCCGATTGGTCACTAAGTAACTGGCATCTTCAGTAAAGAAATCTGGCCACTGGGTCAGCATTTGCTGGTCGAGTTGGGCGTGATAGCGCCGGTAAAATTCGCGAACAGATCGCTCCAGCAACAGGGTTTTCAACATTTCTTCCATGCTCACAGCTCCATCACCTGACGATAGTAGTTATAGAACCCACGGATCGCTGATTCCGACACCATATGATCGCAATCTGACGAGCCTTCACCATATTCAATGGCGCATTCAAACTGAGATTGCTGCTGTAAACCCACTTGACAGGAAGCTAAAATCTCATTGTCATCTATGGTGACCAGGCCCGACGCTCCCAGTAAATTGGCCTGTTTAACACGTCGTGCAGTCAGTGCTGGATCTTCGTCTTCATACGCAAAGAAAGTCCAGGTTTTTACACATTTATCGTGGCTAACCGGCTCCACATGACGCATGACCAAACAGTTCAACTGTTGCAGAAAAATCAAGTTTGGCCAGATAGTCATAACAGCACCAGTCGCATGAGAAAACTCGGCCTCATGGGCTATCAAACTCGGATCAAGTAATGAAAACTCCGAATCAGCTTCTTCTGAGTGAGTCTGCTGCTTGCTAAATGTGGCCGTAGAAGCCAGCACACTGTGCATGCCTTTGTCCTCAACCACGATTTCCGTTTCCTGATCCGACCGCCAGATCCCAAACAAGGTGAAAAATGAGTGCAAAATAGCCGCATGCACGGTGTCTTTCACATTCTCAATCTGCAGCTTCCAGTTGCCGGCAACAACGTGCTTGTGCTTGCCAATCACCTTTAAGGGACGGCCATCACAGACACGGTCAAAGTAACGCAGGATCTTAGGGCCCAGATAGGTCTCAAGCGGCACCATGTCGTTACTAAAGCTGGCAAACACCACACCGTGTCGCTCACATACATTTAGCTGTTTCAGACCATGATTTTGCGGATCAAACTGCGGCGACATTCCCCCTTTTCCCTTCACGCCCTGACTCAAAGGCACGCCCACCAGGCGGCCCTCCAGATTGAAACGCCATTCGTGATATGGGCAGGTAAACAACTTGTTGTTGCCTTTTCGCTTCTCACATAACCGCGCGCCACGATGAGTGCAGCGATTAACAAAAACGCGAATGGTCCCCTTTCGGTCTCTGGACACAATCACACCGACATTGCCTACCGAGCTTAGGATATAATCGCCCGGCTCCGGCACCTCACAGCTCAACGCCACGTAGTTCCAGGAATCGGCGAAGAAGATGGCATCCAGCTCACGCTGAAAGTTATCCTTGTCAGCATAAATGTGCTGGGGAAGCCTGCGCGCACCCGCGTCAGGCCATCCGTAGAACTCACTCATGATTCAAGCTCAGCTGCCGGTTGCTTTGTTGCTTGCTCTGCGTTGCTGTTTGATTGTCGCTCTGAGCCATACACAACCAAATCCGCGATCCGGCTCATCACTGACATCAGCATGGACCAACCCTGCTCCTGAATTTCAAGCAGACCTTCTGCCTCACTCAGGCTGGGTGTCTGACGACGCACAAAGTCATAGCCCATTTTGACATGTTCGTGGTCGCCATCGTCATGCTCATGGAAATGGCGAGAATGCTGTGTTTCTGACATCACAGGCGCAACATGCTTGTAGAATACAGTGGCTGAGGCTTCAACCACCAGGTGGATCAGAACCAACTTTTGCATGTCAGACAAGCGGTTTAAAATACTGCAGAACCAGCTGCTGGTCGCTTCAAGGACCGGATCAAAAATGCGTGTGCTCGAATCCCGGCTGGACGCTAAATCCATATTGTGACCAAACTCTTCAATCAAATGGTCCCAGGCCAGATCTAAATGTGCGCCCTCAGCGCTGGTCAGGTAACGGTTAAACACCATTTTCTGGAAGTGATTTGACCACACCTGAAAACAATCCAGGAAACGATTTCGTGTTTCACTGTCGTTTAGCAGCCCTTTATTTACCAGCGCAAACAAGCGATGTTTGTCGAAGCGATCTTTGAAAATTTCGTTCTTCTGGAACAGTTTGTCGACTATCGTATCGGCGTGTTTCAATTCATAGTTCTCGTCTTCGTGGAATGTCGCCCAAGGGTCGGCGATGTCTTCATATAATCCACGGGAATCGAATTGTAACGACAATCCCCAAAAACCCGCGGGCTCTGCGCCGATAAAACCATGGGGGCGACCAGGTGGAACCAGCAGTGAATCCCCCGCGCCCATGTCAGTTTCTACATCACCAAGCGTAGAGGCACCGCCTTCACAAATTAAGATCATCGATTCCACAGGATGGATATGCTCATCCAGCTGCTCACCGGCTTCCAGTCTGACCCAGGCCATCGAAATACGATTATCCTTTGGCAAAAATTCGGTCAGCCCTTCATGTTTGGTGAAGTCTTTAACGTGGCCTAACCAGTGCTCAACACCGTTAACTTCGATAGTGCGGATAGACGGAATATCATCGCGCTTCACCAGTGAAACTAATTTACTCTCAGACATGCTCATTCCTTAGGTATCTTATTTTTCTACAACTTGTAGCGATTTCAAAAATTTAATAATGCTCTTCTGCTCAGAAAGCGGTAACAACGAGAAGTGGTCACGGCTTTGACGTGCTTCACCACCGTGGTACAGGATGGCCTCAGTAATGGTCGTGATATCACCCCGATGACCATAAGGCGCTGAACTGCCTACATCCCATAGCTTTCTGGTAATAAAGAACTCACTCCCCGGGCGGCCATCCTGTGACGGGCGAGCCTGATCGAGCGTCTCATTACAGAAGAAGCGAATGGCATCTTCACGCTCCACCGGATCACACAAGTTGTGGCGTTTCAGGTCGGTATAGGCCCATACTGTGGCACTGCCATCTGGGTTTTTCTTCAACCTAGGTTTAGGACCTTGCTTGGTCATATCCCAGCGCACTGAACGACTGGTATCACGGAAAGTATGGGACGCATTAAGCGGACTAGGCTCAGAGAACACCGGCGTATCCAGCTTAAGTGCCGGTACATGGCAGCTGTTACAGCCAATCTCATTAAACTTACGCTTGCCAAGGCGCACGGCTTTGCGCTCAGCACGGGCTCGCGGCATCACCTGAACCGGCACGGGCAAGCTGGCCTGATACACAGATAGTGCCGTGATGTCACCAATCGATAGCTCTCTTTCCACACCATCTTCATCGTGATCTTTATCGAATCCTTTGCCCGGGTTTAAATCAAAACGTTCTTCTGCCTGCATGCCGTGGTGATGGTTCATTGCGTCGACGGTAAAATGACGCAAAGTGGCAATGTTGCCCGACTGGTTGAATGGCCGGACCATCAGATCGGTATTAATGCCTTCACTTTCCACCACCAATCCGCCTTCCTTGCGGATATCAAAGGACACTCCTTTTGAGATTAATGTGTGTTCCCCGTCAGGCAGGGCTTCGGCCTGGGCGCGCAGATCATAGGTCATTTCACGGGCCACCATTTCAATGGCACCCGCACCATGCATGCCCGGTGTGTTCCTTTCGTTACTAAACTGATTAGATACGGACTCTGTCACCGGGTCTAAACGCTGCGCCAAAATGAAAGCGTTGACCACAAACTCGCCTGATCCACCTATGGCTGGCTGAGAGTGACACCCGGCACAGGAATTCGTTTCAGGTGATGAGGTACGAATAAAAGCGGGCTGATCCGGAGCACGTTTCACACCACCACCGGTCGTTGCCGGACGACCCTGACCATCACATTTATTAAACTTGGCAACGAAAAGATCTCGCCCCATCTTATGGATCTGCTTTAAAGTCGCCTTTCCATTTGCAATATCATCATGTTCAATATGCTTCTTAATCGCCCCTTCTTCTGGATAATCAGCCGGACAAGCGGCCTGCACTGATGCACTTACCACACCAGACAAAACCAATGGAACGGCCATCAACAGGTGACGGTCAATTAGTATATTTACTCTATTTTTTGTGCGTATGTAGCTGTTCATGGCCCCTCCAATTACATACAATGCGGGTTTATTTTTCTGGTAATGTGCGATAGCCGGGCAGCTGCTCGAAACGTGCAGCCCAGTCAAGTACGCGTGGAAAATCGCTCAGGCTTGGCTCGAGTTTGATAACCAAAGCGATGTAGCTGTATAGCGCAATATCCGCAAGGGTGGCATGTGAACCTGCCAGCCATGGCTGCTGCTCCAGCTGTTTGCTCATAAGAGAAAACAGCTTGATAGTCAGTTGCATAGCTTGGTCAGCATTGCCTGGTTTACCCAGTACCCGGATCCCTCTTAGCGCGACGGGACCTGTGCACAGCTCACCCGCAGAGAGCGCAAACCAGCGCTGGATCTCTACCTGGGTTGGCAGATCATCGGGGTACCAGATTCGCTGTTGGTCGTATTGTTGAGCAAGGTAAAACAAGATAGCGTGGGAGTCGGTGATCGTTTTGTCTCCATCCACCAGCACAGGTATCTTGCCGGCCGGGTTAAGATGTAAAAATGATTCAGACAAATGCGCTTTAGATTTTAAGTCAATGGTTACAGTCTCTATGCTTAACCCTAACATTGATGCAAGAGTGAGAACCTTGTGACTGTGCCCTGACATCGGGTGATAGTACAGCTGAATATTACTCATGATAGCAACCTAATGCTCCCTATATTGGTGACATGCGGAGCATTAGACATTAAAATTTTCATAGAATAAACATACAAAACGAAAACACTGATCACACAAAACGAAAACAAAAGGACCTAGCTTGTGGACACTATAGAAGGCTTTAGAGCAGTTATCGCGGTGGCTGAAACCGGCTCATTTACGGCAGCAGCCCTGCGACTGGGTATTTCGAAGTCTGTTGTCAGTAAATACGTCAATGCGGTTGAAAATCAACATGCAACCAAGATATTTAACCGCTCGACCAGAAAAGTGTCTATGACCCGGGCTGGGCGACATTTTTATCATGGTATTGTCCACGTATTGAACGAATATACCTCACTGGTGGATCAGGTCAGTGAAGAAAGTACCAAATGTTCAGGCCTGCTCAGGATCACCACCTCAGTGACATTCGGAGAGCAAGTACTGGCACCAAAATTACCTCAGTTTATGTCTTTATATCCTGATATCCAGCTGGATTTAGAACTGAATAACCGCAAAGTCGATTTGGTCGAAGAAAGTTTCGATTTGGCAATCCGCGTAGGATCCACCGAAGTTCAGGACTTTGTAGCAACACAAATATGCCAGTTTCCGATGGTGTTATGCGCGACACCTGAGTATATAAAACAACACGGCCAACCTGAGTGCGTCAGAGATCTCAATGCGCATGTCTGGCTCATCGACAAGAAAATGCCCATTAACGACTGGGTAGATGACAAAGATATCGATCAGTGGGATGCACTGTTTACGTCGGCCCCGATTTCAGTCAACAGCCCCAATATTCTTAAAACCCTGGTCAAGTCTGGCGCCGGAGTCGCATTGATCCCTAAGTTTCTGGTCGAGCAGGAGTTAGCGGAGGGGGTACTTATCCAGCTGATGAAAGATGCCATTAAACAACCATTAAGTGTTCATGTTATTTACCCAGAGAATAAGTACATTCCAGAAAAATCGCGCGTTTTTATCAACTTTTTGAAACAACAATATGGCGATAATCCCGTCGAGCCTCAGACGCAAGGGAACAGGTTGCTCAACGCCTTAATATAATCACCCAAGATACATTACTTGGATATAGCGTAAGGAACACATGAAGACTGAAAACAGCTCAGGTGAACATATCATCGCGCACCTGTTCTGGTATTAAAACTGTGCTTGCAGTGCTGGCTTATCCTATCAATGAAACACCGGATCTTGGCAGGAACATATCCTCCGGGCCGATACAAAGCATGGATTGGAAACCCTTCCAACTGATAGTCAGGGAGCAGTGCCACCAGCTCACCTGTATTCAGCGCTTCTTCAAAGGCCCAGCGCGGCCCAAGATGTACCCCTTTACCAGCCAAAACCAGCTGTCGAACTGCAGACACGCTGTTAACTGTAAAGCCCCCTGACACTTTGACTCGTGATGTTGTTTCACCTTTTTTTATACTTACCTGACTGTTAGCCTGAGCGCGTGAATAGAATATAAACTGGCACCGACTCAGCCCGGATGGATCCGTTACCCCATCAATCTGCTCCAGATAACCCGGGCTGGCAACCAGTACACGCTCAGCAGTGCCCAACCCTCTGCAGATCAACCCTGAATCCGGCAGCATGCCAACACGTACTGCCACATCAATGCCATTGGCAGTCAGATCTTCAAAATGACTTCCCAGTAACAACTCGACTTTAAGATCAGCATAAGCGGCCCGCATCTTGTTCAGTACAGGTACAACAAACTGAGTACCAAAATCAACTGGCGCAGCGACCGTCAGAGTTCCACTGGGTTGATCCTGCAGACCTCGCAGACGACTTTCCAACACAGCCTGTTGCTCAGCAATGTGTTTTAGCCCTTGAAAATATACGAGCCCAGCCTCGGTTGCCTGAGATCGCACTGTAGAGCGATTGATCAGTTTAACACCCAGATGGCGCTCCAGTGCAGCCACTTTACGGCTCACTGAGGAAGGGTCCGTATTCAATTGCTCAGCTGCGCCTTTGAGGCTGCCCGCCTCAATCACTTTCAAAAAAGTGAGTTCATTTGTGTTCATTGCTTTTTGCGATATATGCAATTAATAAATGAAATTTATGGCATACCTGAAATAAACGCAAGCGACTAAGCTTACTTTCGTCAATTAACCCACACAGGAGAGCGTATTATGTCTACTTCAAACACCCTTCTTGATTTGACCGGTAAGGTCGCCATTGTTACTGGTTCTGCCCGAAACATGGGGCGTGCTTTTGCTATTTCACTGGCGGAGCGTGGCGCCAATGTTGTCGTACACTATCACAGTGATTCGTCGCTTAACGATGCTGAGCAAACCGCCGCCGAGATTACTCAGATTGGCAGACGAGTACTATTAGTTCAGGGCGATCTGAGTCATGAAAGCCAGGTTCAGGCCCTGTACCGACAGACTCTGGAAACCTTTGGCCGCGTTGATATTGTTATAAACAACGCCGGGAAAGTCCTGAAAAAAGCCATTGCCGATATTTCTGAACAAGAGTATGACCAACTCTTCGCGATTAATACCAAGGCACCATTTTTAATGATGAAGCATGCTGCTACGCATATTCAGGATCAGGGTCGAATCATTAATATGGGCACTTCATTACTGGGCGCATTTACTGGCCTTTACGGCGCCTATGCCGGTGCCAAAGCCCCACTGGAAGACTTTACCCGTGCACTTGCTAAGGAAATTGGCGGTCGGGGGATCACTGTCAATGTGGTAGCACCAGGCCCGATAGATACCGCATTTTTCCACGGCGAAGAAAACGCTCAGTCCGTTGCCTATCTCAGTGCAGCAAGCGTGCTTAATCGTCTTGGTAACATAGATGACGTCGTACCTATGATTGACTTTCTGGTCAGTGAAGAGGCGCGCTGGATCACGGGTCAGACTTTGTTCGTCAATGGCGGCTTTGTTACCCGTTAAAAACGATATGACCAGCTCAGGCGCAAGTTTCTTGGCGCCTGAATATACTTAACGGGAGACACACCCCGCGCGTTGCCGTGATAATAGGTTTCATCGAACAAATTCTCGATATACAGGCCCATCGTGCTGTTGCCTTTTGTGTAAGTTAGATTGGCATTGAGCGTCATCCAGGCGGGTATGGTGACGACCTCAGTGCCGCTTTGTTGAAAGCGATTGGCTTCGGTCAGTACTTTATCCCAATGATCGATAAACACAGAGACCTGCCAGTGTTGATCCAGCGTGTAACCCAAACCCAGTTTAACCTTGTAACCTGGTACATTCAGCACCACAGATTGCCCTGCAACCTGGGTTTTATCCGGTGAAACATAGCGCATAGCCAGTTGCCCGTGCCAACGCCGGGCCTGCCAACGCAGCTGGTTTTCCCATCCAGATACTCTGTGCTCTCCGGCTACTATTGTACGCCAAATCTGGGTATTCGGGTCCTGTACTTTTTGATAAAAGTTCTTTGCCTGCATACTGTACAAGGCTGAGATATTGGCAAACTCAACCCCTTGCCAACTAAATTTACTGCTCCAGTTAAGCTCATACATCTGCATGCTTTGTGATTCTATCTCGTCATCAACCACCAGATCGAACTCAAAAATGGTTGGCGGACGAAACGCCTTGCCATAGGTCAGTTTGAGTGCATGATCTGGGTTTGGCTGATAGACCATGTTGACACGGGGCAGCCAGCTGGCATTGGTATAATCCTGACGGTGATACCTGAGCCCGGCATTGATTTTGAGCGTTCGCTCACCAAAGCGCCACAGCCTTGAATACTGACCAAACACGGCGTGCTTATCAGAACGCTCTTTGTCTGTCGGCCAGGAATCAGGCGTGATCAATCTAATCCCCTGTGCAGTTTGTCGGTATTTGACTTTGCGGCCGATTTCGGTGCGCCAGCCATCGTACCCCAAAATCCAATCCTGATCAGAATCGCCCTGGTAGGTCCATTGGGTATTGAGCCGTATTCTGTCTGACGGCCCTATGTCTTCACGTTCAGTGTATAATGCCAGTTCTTCATAACGCGTTGCCTGATCGGAGTTATCAACACTGAGACGATATTTCTCTTTGTACTCACGAAAATAGCTCAGCTCAACATTGCCCGACCAGTTTGCTGACGGTTGCATGTTTTTACCCAAATAGTAACTACTATACCCACGATACGCGTCGTCTCCGGTAATGTAGTCAAATGCGACAGCTTCTATACCACTGACATTGGTAGTGCGAGTGAGGTTATTGCCAAGATAAAACCAGGGCGTAGTCAGTCGGCCATCCAGCGTAATGTTTTTCTCTCGATTGCGAAAATCATTGGGGTTGTGGTTTCTTAATGCGTCTTTGCTGTTGCGACTGAATGCTTCATCATCAACCAAAAATTCACGTATTTCACGGTAGTCCTGATCGCTTTCAAAATAACTGGCCGACACCGCCAGTTCAACTTTGCCTTGTTGATAATGGAACAGACCATGCCCATGGCGCGTGCCCACGTCACCGACCAGCAATGACACTTGGTTCACACCACTGTCCAGACGGGTGATCACATTGATCACCCCTTGCGTTGCATTACCACCATATAAGGTAGAGTTTGGCCCTTGTAATATTTCCACCCGCTCAATTCTGGCGCTTGGAAAGTTATTCATTATAAAAGCTTCATTGGCCAGCAAATTTTGTACTTCACGGCCATCTATCAGCAACAGGGTACCCGACATATTCCCGGTAAATCCCCTCTGACCTCCTGGTAACCAAGCCCACTGATAGAAATAATCCATGTTGGGAACGGAGGCGAGGATCTCTTTTAAATCGCGCCAGCCATAACGCTCAATATCCGAACGATTAATCACATAAACCGTGCCGGATGAAGCCAGCCAGGATTCGCTCTTACGTGCTGCGACGGTCACATCCTGATCGAGTAGCTCCTCAAATGACATTGCAAAAAGCGCATCCTCCTCTTCTGTCTGAGCCAACGTTAATGAAGTGTGCGATATCGCGCAGATAAATAAAGAGGTAACTAATCGGTCCATATACTGCTTTTTTAATGAGAGATCTCAGGGAAGTATAGCTAAGCATTTTGACTTTTGAGTGAAACTTAGAAATGGCAGAAAGCACAGTCGTCACAATATGGGGGAAGCGGCCAGAGATTGGAATGCTGCTTAACTCACTGGCTCATCAATCAAGCTGTAAATAGAGCCCAGTTCGGGCTCTAAAGGATTATGCACAACCTCATAGTTGATTTTTTAAATACTCAATTGCGGCTGCTAGCTGATTATCCTCGTTGGCAATAATGGATTCTATGGTACGAGGGACATATATATCGGGTTGCACGCCGCGGCCAATCAATATTGAACCATCAGCATTGTCAGCACGCATTCCGGTATACCAAAAGCCAACGCCAGCCCCTTGTTCAGAATCAAAATAGTTGGCGATCATAACCTCACCATTTATGCCTGAAGTCGCAACTCCTAATACAGGTATCCCCGCTTTTTTTGCAAAAATAAGTGCATGTTCATTGAGGCTAATACTTTCGCGTGATGCCAAAGCGATTACAGGAACATCGATTGGGTTCTCGGAAACCTCGATGGTTTGTATGATTTGTTGAGAATGAAATGCTCGCCTTGCAGGACCTTTCCTGTGATAAAAGTACAATTCTCCATTCTCGATTGGCTGGTCGATAAACCAGGATAGCCCTTCCTGCCAGGCAAAAAAGTCTTTTGGATACCGCCTGAGATCAAGAACAACCGCTCGTGCGCTCTGTAACCGAGCCTTCGCTTGTTGAATATTCTGCTGAGTCAGGTTATATAGATTAAGCTGCCAAACACCATCCTCCAACTCTCTTACAGTTTCAAAATCATACGGTACTATTTGCCGCCACTGGACAAGTGTCCCTTCGCTAACATGAATTTTGTTTGAGTTAACCTCAATCTCACGGCCATCAGGCTTCCTAAAAATGGCATTGACAGGTGCTTGTGCGACAGAAAAGTTGAGATACTTTGTCGCATAGTTTTTGCTGGTATGGTCATTGTTTGTCAGCCAGCTTGCCCGCTCTTCAACCAGATCTTCGAATGGCACGTCATTGAGCATAAGTAACTCATCACCAACCTCTATCTCAGGACTCGCGACATCGAATAAACCAACTACTATCGTCTTACCCTCAACCCGACGCAGTATAAAAGGGTAGTTGTAACTAGGCTGAGGCTCATAACCCAAGGGGTAAGAAATTCGAACATGCTCGTCTTGTAGCTTTTTAAATTCGCTATTGATAGCTTTGATGCGGGTGGTTGGCACTTCCTCAGTACAAGCTTTCAGTAAGGGCATTAAACTACGCTGCCAATTTACGTCCACCTGTTCGAAATACGGCCAGTAATGGTGAATTTCCCCCCACATCGCTGAAACGGTCGACATACAGACGACAGGAGATGAAAAGTCAGTGCCAACCTGCCACTGGCGATAATCACTGTAGTTTAGCCCTTGCTCACTGGCTGACTGAGGTAAATACAAGGGCATATATAAAGTACGCCAGCCATATTTTACTCTTACAAAGTTGCTATCTGGTAACTGTAGATTGGCTTTCATTGTTTCGTGATTACCTGTAGACAGTTGCCGTGTAAAATAATGTATCGTCCTTGCTGCTTCCTGTTGCCACGTGACTACAGGCTCATGTTTGCTCAAGTCAGGTAGCGCTCTTCTGCGCTCAACGATAAATGGCGCAATTTCTCGCAGCCTTTGCAAGGCAACTTCTTGCCTTCGATATGGCTCTGTCTGACTCAACTCAACGATAGTTTCGGCAACAAATTTGTCCCAGTTAGTGGCTGCAACCGCCTGACTGGGGTAGAAGAACTTCACTCTATTCGCAAATTTAACGAACTGTTTGATATCTTTTAGTAAAGCTCTGTCTAAATTAACTGTAGGGGAGGGAAGCAGCGTTGTAGCATCTGCCTCAAGCGGCGCATGTTGGGCAAGCGCTAATGTCGCTGGAGCCAGGAAAATCGCTGATGTAATCAGTGAAGCTGTGGCTAGTTTCCTTATTATCATTTTTAATCTCCGTTTGGTTAGGCAATCTATAACCTAGCAAGTAATAATAGGTACATTCAACGGCAATAATTTACACATAAAACGACTGATAACTTAGATTAGGAAAGCAACCATACAGCAAGCCTAAATAATGTGTAAAAATGTTCAGTACGCAAATAGCTCCCCCGCTCAGCTAAGCCTTTTTCTGCTGAAAACGCGCTCAAATCAGCACCTGACTTAGCTAAAACCAGCAAAAAGTAAGCAACGAAATATTTGTTTTATTGAATTTACCAACACAAAAAAACCAATACATATTATAACGTTAAGTTAAACCTTCTTTTTTAAACGATGACGTTTACAAAATGTCAACCTTGAATTCCCTCTCCATTCACCTTAAAATTTATTTTTATTGAACGGTCAATTAATAAAAATATGCCTAAAGTCGGAATGGAACCAGTGCGTCGCCAACAACTGATTGAGGCGACCTTACAGTCAGTGGCAGAGCTTGGATTACAAGCCACCACGATTAACAGCATCAGTAAAAAAGCCGGGATGTCGTCGGGGATCATCAGCCATTACTTTGGCGGTAAGCAAGGTCTCATCGAAGCCACGGTGCGCTACCTGCTGAGCAGCCTGCAACGCAGTTTGCTGCATAAAACAGCACAGGGTTGCTCCCCTGAGCAGCGCCTGATGTTTATTGTCGAAGCCAACTTTGCTGTGGTGCAGCAACAGCGCGAAACCACCCGCACATGGCTGAGCTTTTGGGCGCATTCCATGCACGATGCGCAGTTACATCGTTTACAGCGCGTCAATGCGCGCCGACTTTACAGCAATTTATTGTATTCGTTTAAACAGTTAATGGCCCAAGGCGAAGCACATGAAGCTGCTGAGCTAAGCGCCGCTATGATCGACGGCCTGTGGCTCAGAGCCGTTCTCAGTAAAGCCGATGATGCGCAATTTGACAGCGCGCAGGATCTGGCCAAACGCTATATCCAGTCCCTCATCCAACAATTTGGAGTCTAATATGTCCACACCTGTCTACCAGAACTTTATTCATGGCCGCTACCTTGCCAATCAGACCGGCGAGCAGTTTGCGGTAAAAAACCCCGCGACCGACGAAGTCATTTATCACGTTGAAGTAGCCGATGCACACATTCAAAAAGCGGCCATCGACAGTGCCAAAGCCGGGTTTGCGCAGTGGTCAGCCATGACCCCGATTGAGCGCAGCAGAATTCTGAATAAAGCGGTAGCGCTGTTGCGTGAACGTAATGATGAGCTAGCTAAAATCGAGGTGCTGGATACAGGCAAACCCTGGCAAGAAGCCGAATGCGTTGACATTCAAACGGGCGCTGACGTGATCGAATACTTTGCCGGACTGGCGCCTGCACAAGTTGGCCAGCAACAAATGGTCGGCGATGATTTTTACTATACCCGCAAAGAACCGTTAGGCATTTGCGCAGGCATTGGTGCCTGGAACTACCCGCTGCAAATTGCTTGCTGGAAATCTGGCCCGGCACTGGCGGCTGGTAATGCTTTGATCTTTAAACCATCTGAAGAAACGCCGCTGGGTGCAATGAAACTGGCTGAGATCTTTATTGAAGCAGGTATGCCAGCAGGTGTCTTTAATGTAGTACAGGGTGCCGCCGAAGTCGGACAATGGCTGACACTGCACCCGGAAATTGAAAAAGTCTCGTTTACGGGTGAAGTGGGCACAGGCAAAAAAGTCATGCAAAGTGCGGCGTCTAACCTCAAAGACGTGACTATGGAGCTGGGCGGTAAATCGCCGCTGCTGGTATTTGACGATGCCGATATCGAGCAAGCGGTCAGTGCTGCCATGCTGGGCAACTTCTACACCCAGGGTGAGATCTGCACCAACTGTACACGTGTTTATGTGCAGCGCGGCGTGTATGAGCAGTTCCTTGAGCAGCTTAAAACCCGCACGGAGCAAAATATTATCGCCGGCGATCCACTTAACCCCGAAGTAAATCTGGGTGCCTTGATCTCGAAAAAACATCAGCAGCTGGTGCTGGATTACATTGAGCAGGGCAAGCAGGAAGGCGCAACTGTGCTGACCGGCGGCCATGCTCTGAGCCCGGCTTCGGCACCTAACGGCTACTTTGTTGCCCCCACCGTATTCACCGACTGTCACGAAGACATGACCATAGTCCGCGAAGAGATTTTTGGCCCAGTGATGTGCGTCATGGTGTTCGATGACGAGCAAGAAGCGATTAACCGTGCCAATAATACGCACCTGGGCCTGGCGGCCGGGGTATTCAGCCGCGATATTCAGCGTGCGCACCGCGTGATCCACCAGCTACAGGCTGGTATTACCTGGATCAACGTCTATGGTAACTCACCCGCCGAAATGCCGGTTGGTGGCTACAAACAATCCGGTATTGGCCGTGAAAATGGCATTGAAACACTGGATCACTACACCCAGACCAAGTCTGTTTACGTAGGTATGAGCCAAATCGAAAGCCCATTTTAAGCAAAGGAGCCAGACTATGAAAAAAGTATTCGACTACATTATTGTCGGTGCTGGCTCAGCAGGCTGTGTACTGGCAAATCGATTGTCCGCCAATCCACAACACCGGGTGTTACTGTTAGAAACGGGTGGCAGTGATAAGAGCATCTTTATCCAGATGCCCACGGCGCTGTCTATTCCTATGAATACCGATAAATACGCCTGGCAGTTTCATACCGAGCCGGAGCCGTATCTGGACAACCGGGTGATGCATTGCCCGCGCGGTAAGGTACTGGGCGGCTCATCCTCTATCAATGGCATGGTGTATGTACGTGGCCACGCCAAAGATTTTGATGAATGGCAGCAATACGGTGCGCAAGGGTGGGATTATCAGGCTTGTCTGCCCTACTTTAAACGTGCCGAAAGCTGGTATCTGGGCGAAGACTCGTATCGGGGCAGTGAAGGCCCGCTCGGCACCAACAATGGTAACGAAATGGCCAACCCGCTGTATCGCGCATTTATCGAAGCCGGTTCACAGGCAGGATATGCCAGGACTGACGATTACAATGGCGAGCAGCAGGAAGGCTTTGGCCCGATGCATATGACGGTAAAAGATGGCCGTCGCTGCTCCGCCAGCCGCGCTTATCTCGACCCTGTAAAGGGGCGTGACAACTTGACCATAGTCACCGGCGCGCTGGCGCACAAGGTGCTGCTGGATGGCAAACGCGCTGTGGGCGTGGAATATCAATGCAAGGGTAAAACCCATCGCGCCACTGCCGAGCGCCGCGTGATCTTAAGCGCCGGACCAATCGGCTCGCCGCACCTGTTGCAACTATCGGGTATTGGCGATCAGGATGCGCTCAAAGCCGCAGGCGTTGAGGTACAGCATCATCTGCCCGGCGTCGGTAAAAACTTACAAGACCATCTGGAGTTTTATTTCCAGTACAAGTGTAAGCAGCCCATTACCCTCAATGGCAAACTGGACTGGTTCTCTAAGGGATTGATCGGTGCACGCTGGATCCTCAACAAAACCGGCCTGGGTGCCACCAATCATTTTGAATCTTGCGCCTTTATCCGCTCCAAAGCAGGTGTTGAGTGGCCAGATCTCCAGTATCACTTTTTGCCCGCAGCCATTCGCTACGATGGCAAAAGTGCGTTTGACGGACACGGTTTCCAGGTCCATATTGGTCACAACAAACCGAAAAGTCGCGGTGAAGTCACCATTAAATCGGCCGACCCGACTCAGGCCCCCAAGATCCAATTTAACTACCTGGCACATCAGGACGACATCGAAGGCTTCCGCGCCTGTGTTCGCCTGACCAGAGAGATCATCGAGCAACCGGCCTTTGATGCCTACCGCGATGGTGAAATTCAGCCAGGTAAAGACGTACAGAGCGACGCAGAAATCGATGCTTTTGTACGCCAGGCAGTCGAAAGCGCCTATCACCCGTCCTGTTCATGCAAAATGGGTGAAGACGACATGGCCGTGGTGGATTCAAACACCCAGGTGCATGGTATCGATGGCCTGAACGTAGTGGATTCGTCTATCTTCCCGACGATCCCCAACGGCAACCTCAACGCACCAACTATTATGGTCGCGGAGAAAGCCGCAGACATTATTCTGGGCCAACCGGCCCTCAAAGCAAACAATGCTCAGGTTGCCATTCACAACCAGTGGCAAGCAGTACAACGTAGCACGGAGATTTAACAAAGCCACCTGCGGTCCAATCGGGCCGTGGGGTCTGCAGTGGTGCACGATACAAATTGGTTGTATCGGGTTAATGCGGAGACAATAAAAAACGGAGAGACAATGAGTTATTTTTACTTATTTTGGGAGGGTGACAATGACAGTATGGCTTAGTGCAGGCATTGTATTTACCCTAATTGCGATTGCTTTTATTTTATTAAAATGGGGGAACCTACGCTGTGTCGGTGTGACACCAGTTAAAACCTTTACCTTTATTGCTATTTTATTTACGTCCGGGCTGGATGTCGGACTTATCATGTTTCCGCTGACGGAGTTTGCGGGTTACGCAGACATAAAAGCAAGCCCAGAGTATGCGTTTGCCAATCCACTTGCCATCGAATTTGGCTTTTGGGGCTTCCTGATCTGGGGATTTTATTTTCTGACGTGTTTTTATTTCTGCGTAATAGAACCTAAGGTGAAATTTTTCGAGATCCCTTGGGTTAAATTCATCAATAATGTAGTCATTATTGGTACTTGCGCCTTTACGGCTTATCTGCTGCTATCTAACCTGCCCTGGTATATGCCAAATGTGGGCGATGGTGAATCCATTATTCCGACCTTTTATCTCATTGTGTTCGCCGCCATTTGCTTTGCGGTGTATTCGAGTACCAGCCTGAAGTACGTGCGTATTCTGAGTATTTCTACAACCTGGATGTTCATCGCCCTGATCGCCTTTATGTGGGCCTCTGCATTTGTCTTTGGCGACAGTGAAATAAGCGCCTTTACCAACAATATTGCGCTGCTGGGCGGCTACTTTAGCAATATCAACGAGTTTGTATTGCCACTCAATGATTACCATGAATTTTACCTGTTCTGGTGGTTCGCATGGAGCATCATGATAGGTCAGTTCACTTCACGCTTTGTCGGTGGTCTGAAAACCTATCAGGTACTGGCGGCCATGCTGGTGTTCCCGTCTATTCCCATCGCCGTGTGGTTTAGTGTGTTGTATCACTACCATGAAGCAGGCATTGACACCGCAGGGATTAAAAACCTGGCGATGGTCATTGTTGGCGTGATTTTCGTGATCAACTCTCTGGACTCATTAATTAGACTATATACCGATAACCTTGGCCTGACGGTTAAAAAACTCGGGAAACGCAACTATATTTTATTTAATATTGCCGCGCTGTCATTGCTGACGCTGCTATTTAAACTAAACTTTTTGCAGATACAATGGGTTGGTGCACTGGTTATTGCGCTCTTTTTTGGTTGTTTTGGCTATATTTGCTACAGCAAGTTCAAAACAGTGGCCAATATTACCCGTTCACCCAAAGAGAATACCATCGACTTCAGCCGTATCGAGACCGTAAACTAAGGTTCAAAAGAAATGAAAATAAATTTTAAAACTACACTCTGCGCACTTCCTCTGGCCCTGCTGTCGAACATGGCTGTAGCTGGCTGGTCAACCACCATTACCGGCACCTCGGACTATACCTTTAACGGGGTGTCGCAGACACAGAGCGACCCGACTATTCAGGGTAGCCTGGACTACGCAGCCGATGCGGGCTGGTATGTGGGCACCTGGGCCTCAGGTGTAGACTTTGGCGAAGACACTGGCCATGAGTGGGACTTTTACGTTGGTCGCTCGTCGGAGCTTTCCAGCGCCTGGTCTGTGGACTATGGTATCGCCTACTACACCTATCATGGTGGTGATGCGTCCAGCGACTATAACTACCCTGAAGTCTACACAAAGTTTGCTTACGCCAGTGGCCTGGGCACCACCAATATCAACTTCTGGTATAGCTGGGACTACTTTGGAGTAGATGTCGGTCATAGCATTGTGATGCTGTCGCATACCTTTGATATCGCGGATAATCACTCAATCACCCTCAGTGGTGATGTATCGAACTCGTTCGACGCCGACAAGTATGCCTGGGATGGGCTCGACAGCTCTTACACCCACTATGCCGTGTCTTACACCACCACGCAGTTCGATTTCGATCTAACCTTTACCGTGGAAGACACCACCATAGATGGCGAGCATACCGACGAGCGCTTTGTGTTCTCAATTGCACGCACGTTTGATTTATAATCAATAAACCAGGCAGGTACTTACCCCTAAAGTACCTGCCTGGTACTGTCCGCTAGCACAAACCACCGCTGTGCTATAATCAATCTTATTTAGAGCAGATTGACGCATATGTATCGGCCTAAAAGCATCATCCTGATCTGTGTATCGCTTTGCGCATTTGTATCGTCTGTTGCCATACCTTCACCTCAGCCAGAGAATAGCGCCTTTCCAAATCTAACACTGCTCACAGAAGAATACGCTCCTATCAGCTATTACGAGGATGGTGAAGCTAAAGGCTTTGCCGTCGAGCTATTAGCAGCAACATTGGTCGAAGCGGGTTCTACTCAAAACACGGATGATATTCAGGTCATCCCCTGGGCCAGGGCCTATGACACTGCGCTCGCTGAGCCTTTCACACTGTTATTCTCAACCACTTACACAAAACATCGCGCTAATTTGTTCCACTGGTCCGGGTTTATTCTCAGAACGCAAGTCGTTGTATTTACGAGGGCAGAAAGGCGGTTGAAAGTATCGAATAGTGAAGCACTCAGCACCCTGCGTTTGGGTGTGGTCCGAGACGATGTCGCTGAACAACTGTTACTTAGCTTAGGGTTAAACCAGAAAAATATTATCCGCAATACTCAGCCAGATTACCTCATTAACATGCTGCTCAGAGACAGAATTGACGGCTTTGTCAGCTCAACTGTGATTGGCAACTGGTATTTTGAGCGGCTCGGCTTAAACCGAGCTTTGTTTGAAATAGCCCACGTAATAAACGACTCAACTGAACATTTTGTCTTTAGCAAAAACACACCTCAGATCATTTCAGAGCGCTTTAAGCATGCACTTGATAACGTAAAAAAGCGTCCATTTTATCAACAGCTGTTGCGTAAATACCCTTCCGTTAATGTCAATCTGCCCTGACAAGGACATACCATAAACGGCCTATTGTGATTTACATTGGCAGTTTAAGAACCACAACGAAACGCACTGGGCACAGCCCCGGTCCAGCGCTTAAATGCACGCCGAAAGCTGTGTACATCGGCAAACGCCATGGTATTGGCGAGCTGGCTGTTATTCCATTGATTAAGATCCATCAGATGCAACGCTTCTTGCCCCCTGACTTCATCTACCAATAGTTTGAAATTTGTACCATCTTGCTTAAGGCGACGCTTCAATGTTGCCGGGCTCATGCCCAGATAGCTGGCAGTATATTCCAGTGACCAGGCCTGCCCCAGGTTCTTCCTGAAGATGCGACGCAGGTGAGCCTGCAGTAACTGCGGCGGGTGCAAAAGGTGTTTGGCTGTGTGTTTTGCCTGAGCAAACCGCAGTGTACTGGCTTCCTTGAAGGGCTGGTAAAGCGCCTCCTCAGACAAAATAATGGCGCAGCGCGGCGCGTCAAACCGAACATGTTCACCCAGATAGACCGGATAGTGCAAATCCTGCCCGGGTTGTGACCATGGCAGCTCTATCTTCACCCAGGTCTGCGCACCGAGTTGCTCTTTAAGCAGCAACCGGCAGGCCGAGAGCACAATTTCAAAGAGCATCCGCTGTTGTGTACTCAATGATGCTGATTCAGTCAGCCTGATATAGAGCTTGCCCTGATGTCGCTCCACGTTGAACTGGACCAGGGTCTCAATGCCCTTTTGAACGCTTGCCCAGGCAGTAAGGGCGCCACTTAAATTCGGTGCATAGCGCCATAGGTCAAACAAAACATGGCCATGTCCGGTCGCTATCCTTTGCCCAAGCTCCAGGGCTAGCTGAGGCTGTTCAGCCAGCTCTCGTTTGAGCTTTTTTAATATAAAAAGCACGCTGGCTGGCGCAACCTGGGCACCAGGGTAGGCCAAGTCTTCAAGAAATAACTGAGACCCACGAATAAGCTGATGTGGCTTTATCTGATGGTGCTCGGCCAGTTCCAATATAGTAATGAGGAAATGCGCCGGCATACGCTTGTCATGCAAATAGGCAAAGTTTCCAGGTATCATACTGCCTCCAATGCCGCAGAAGACGCACGTTTCGCCCCTGCCAGCCGTTGATTGAGTCGCTCAAACAACGCTTGTTCAGACTCACCTTCAGTTCGGGTAGCCTGAACGGTTGTTACAGTCAGCGCCCCTTTTAACGCTGCGTTGCTACAATCCTGAATTAGCTTAGAAAAAACATCGACCTCATGGGGCGGTGTATCCGGCAGCAATACGACAAAACGGTCACTGGTATAACGACAGGCAAGATCAGTCTCTCGGAGCGCCACTTCCAGTGCCGAAGCAACCTCGTTCAGTGCCTGATCCCCTTTATGAGCACCATGCTCCCGATTGTATTGAGCAAAGCCGTTGATATCCACCATGACCAAAGAAAGTGGCTGATTACGTTTGTCATGCAATACTGCCTCGCGGTTGAGCTGAATCAACAGATATTGAAGGCTATACAGCTGGGTGACAGGGTCTATCAGGCTGTGTTCTCGGTGAAAGTGTTCCCTTTGCTTTAGCTGGCGATTGACCGCCTGTTGTTCTCGGTACCAGATAACCAATCCCCAGGTGAGCAGCGTCATACTGATCGGGGCCGGCAACGACTCCAGCCAGGTAAATAAGTGACTTTGCGGCGGGTAAGCGATGAACTCGTCCAGTACGTCAAGCCAGGTTGTGAGCCAGTAGGTTGCAGAACCAAACAACAACATAGTGGTCACTCGACCTCTCGGACGACATAGTGCCAAGAGTATTAGCCAGATTGCGGCCATCATAGACGCAGTGGCCTCACCAATTAAGTCAACCCAGTCAACGTCATGCATTGATTTTAGCTCACCAATGAACAGCGCCAAACTGGTCAATACAGTACTGACAACCAGCGCTAAGCATAAACTGCTGACATTCTTCATCTTTTAAGCCGGATATTGATTATTTCGGGTATCCTAACGACGCTATATGACACTTTTAAGACGTCGTCGCTTAAGGCCTGAGCTATTTAGACCCGGCCGGAACGGCTCACGTAACATCGCATCAATCCCTGATAAATCACAACACAAACCAATATCCGCCTGTTTTTATTGATATTTCCGATTGAATATGACGTGTTTTCTATGACTAAGCAGCTCATTCCCCCGCGAATTTAACGCTCAACCAGCGATAAATCGCATACCTCCAGGCAATCACAGGTTAGGGTGAAACAAAACTGTCATATCGACTTTTTAAGGTAGCCGCTCACTTATATCCATTAGCGGTGTCAAAGTCAGCTTAGTGTGCGACAAGTTGGCCCATCTCCGCTAATACTCTGTGACGTCGGAACTTAAAAATGAAAATACAGAAGTTATACAAAACAACGCTTATACTGGGACTATTGAGTACGCTAGGCGCTTGCCAAAATCAGACACACCAGCAAACGGCTCAGCAGCCTTTGCAACTCGATACTCAAGGCTCTACGGCAGCTATAGTGGATAGTGTTCAGGTGTCAGGCAAAAACCAGATACTGACCGCCTCTGAGCGCGAGGGATTGGCGTTGCACCAGGGAGGCTCACTTATTACACATCTCCCGGGCGCGTTCAAACAAGTCCGATTGAGCGAGCTGGGT
Source organism: Pseudoalteromonas rubra (assembly GCF_005887095.1). Classification (GTDB taxonomy): domain Bacteria; phylum Pseudomonadota; class Gammaproteobacteria; order Enterobacterales; family Alteromonadaceae; genus Pseudoalteromonas; species Pseudoalteromonas rubra_E. The sequence continues at coordinate 33,921 of NZ_PNCI01000074.1, forward strand.
GATAACCAGTGGCTATATGCTGCACTTGAGGGCAGCAAAGATAGCGTTTTTGTGGGCACACTGGATGCCAATTCAGAACAACTGCTACCACGCTTTGAGCTTTCGCAGACCGGATTATTGGTCGATAACCTCTGCTTATTCGCTGATAAGGCCAATCAGACATTGTCTCTGTTTGTCTCAGACGGGCGAGGAAGAGCGGAACAATGGCTGTTACGTCAACAACAAAGCTGGTTGCAAACCCCACTGCTGCTGCGATCGCTGTCTTTACCTTATGATGCTGATTCCTGTGCAGTCGACCCGGGCAATGGCTACCTATACGTTAGTGAGCCATTAGGTATCTGGCGCTACTCAGCTCGTATTGAAGTTAACCCTCAGTATTACCCGGTATCTTTGGTCGCCCCTTACGGAAGTCAGTCAGAGCCAGCCATTAGCCTGGCAACCAGTGACTCAGGAGAACTCTTTGCATTACTGGAAAACGGCCAGCAAGTGCTTTACTGGGATACCCCAGACGCTGCCGATAGCTGGTTACCGGCAGAGACCTTAGCACTTGAAAACGGCAAAGCTACCATGATGAACCTGAGCCAGCCTTTAAGCACAGATAAGGCCACACTGAGCTTTACCGATGAACAGCAAGGCCAATATGCGACAGCTCACATCACCCTCAACTCAGGAGTCACAACAAAAACCTTACCAGTCGTCAGACCCAAAGCACAGAGCCAACCTGCGACGCAATTTGGTGATGCGATGGACGACCCGGCTATCTGGGTTCACCCTGAAAACCCCGATGCTTCACGGGTACTGGGCACTCATAAAAAGCAAGGCCTGGAAGTCTACGATCTGCAGGGCAAGCTGTTACAAGAATTCAAAGACGGTCGACTCAACAATGTCGATCTACGTGATGGTTTTAGCTGGCAAGGGCGCACTATCAGCATCGCTGCAGCCAGTAAGCGCAATGATGACAGCCTCGCATTTTACGGTATAGAGGCAAACGGCAACGTCTTTCGTCTGGGCAGTGCACCATCGGATCTGGAGGAGATTTATGGGCTGTGTATGGCTACTTTTGAGGGCAGTCACTACGTGTTTGCAAATAACAAAGCCGGTCTGACCTTTCAATACAGAGTGAAAGCCAACCAGGGTAAGTTGTATGCAGAAAAAGTGCGAGAAATACTACTCAGTTCTCAACCAGAAGGTTGTGTGGCAGATGATGCCCGTGGGCGATTGTTTATTGGCGAAGAAGACGTAGGGATCTGGGCCACCAGCCTAAACCCGGCGGATAACAGCCAGCCGGTTACAGTAGCAAAGGTAGGTGAACACCTGGTCGATGATGTCGAAGGCCTGGCACTGTCTATTGGTGACGCTCCTGTCCTGGTTGTTTCCAGCCAGGGCAACAACAGCTACCAGCTTTACGAAGCAACGCCACCCTATCGCCATTTGGCTGGATTTCGCGTTGGTCTGGATGGCTTTAAAGGCCTGGATGGCGCGTCAGAAACCGATGGTCTGGCCCTGTCGACCCGGCTACGAACCCAAGATTATCCCGAGGGGTTACTGGTACTTCAGGACGGCCGCAACCGCTTTCCCGATCAGCCGCAAAACTTTAAATTTGTTAGCTGGCGGGATGTGCTGGAGGCTACGGAACTTAACCAATCCCAGAAATAAAACTTCAATGTTTAACGCGGAGGCCAACAGGGCCTCCGCAACTCGCTTACCAACATGCTTTTAGATGAGCTTAATTAAATTTAGTTAATTACCCCTTACTAGCATTTTGTTGCATCACCTGGATCAGTTGCTGATGGTTAGTCAATAATGACTGGATCACTGCCATCGTTGCTTTTGGCCCCGCTTGACGTTGCTGCTTGACCCGCTCAAGCTGCGTGGTCAACGTTTTATGATCCTGCTGGTTTTTTTCAAATACCAACTGGGCGTCGTTGAACACCCGAGTTTGTGCCTCAACCTTTTGCTTTGCTTCGTCATACTCTAACTTGGCAACCTCAGCTTCTGCTTTTGCCTGCTGATGTGCTTTGATAGTGGCGTCCTGATCGTAAGATTGCTGCAATTGTGCCTTCAGGCGCTTTTCAAGCGCGCGCTCTTCATGGGCTTTCTTCGTTTCATAATTGTTTTCGGCGACGATGAAGTCTTTGCTAACCTGAGCAAAGCGTTTCTGTTGCTGCGAATAGTTATCTTCCGCGTCGTTCAAGGCACTTGTTACCGCTTCAAGCTCCTTGCTTAAAGCTTGTTCCGCCTGGTTTAGCTGGACCTCATTCTGTGCTTGCAGGTTGGCTGCCTCGGCCAGACGTTTACGCAGTTCATGTTCCAGCGTCTCTATGGTTGTTTGTGCAGCGCTTCCGCCCCCAGCACCGTTGAGCATTATCTGATTGGCCGACTGATTGAGCTTTGTAATGCCGCTGAGGTTTGCAGTGAGATCAGCCAACTTGCTACTGCCCTTTGCCAGTGACACCGCCTCATTAAGCAACGTGGTCCCCACCTGTTTATAACTTTGTAGCAATTCACTGGGATCGTTGTCGTATGACTTCAGGTTCCAGTTACCTATGTCGTCTTTAACAAACACCATACCCACATCACCATTGCCGCGTGCAAAAGCGGTATTGACCTGATTCCAGTTCGCATCCGTGATCAGACGTTCCACCATTCGTGTTCTGTCATCAGCCTGCCAGCTATCCCCCTCTCTGTCAGGGTAAGCCTCCATCCAGTCGATCATATTCAGATAATCTGTACCACTGGCCCCTCTGAGATACATACTAGTTGGCAGTAGGCTGGCGGTACGCTCAGAACCTTTGTCTTCCTGATGCCGAATGGCATCCGCGCGCGCGACCAACTCATTGCCCAGCTCCGCCGCTGCAACCGATGCGCGTCCCACCACGATCCTCACTCGTTTGGATTTTGGCAAAATAGCCATCTGCGTGGCAGCCCATTGCTCGGCCCCTTTTCTCAGCATGTGTCCTGTTTTAGCTATTCTGTTTAGGCACTCCTGGTAACGACTGTCCACATCCTCATCTTTGTTGTACAGCGCTGAAGCACAAAATCGAATGCTCTTGCTGAGTGGATCATGTGGGTCTAATGGTAGATTGATATAGTTAAGCACCGCCAGCATATTCGTTTTTACGTCGGACAGTACCGGGCAGACTCGATGCAACTCGTCCTCTTGGCTTGTTTGCAAGCGATTTTTATCCTTGCTGCCAAGTAAAGCCTGGGGCTTTTTGGCAAATAACTTCGGATACTGACTCACAATATGAGCAGGTAAGATCTCGCTCAACGGCACAGCGTTAGGCATTGCTGTTGGTTTTTGTGTACTATAGGGGAAAGACATCGCGCTACCTGACTGGCCGAGTAATGACTCAACTGCAGATAAGCTCGTCATAGATACCAGGTACTCACCTTTGAGGTTACTTATCTCTGTTACCGCGGTTTTAACCTCACCCTGAACCAGTGGTTGCTTTTTCAAATTAGTTTGTGATTGGGTTAATTTGTCTGTCAGAGCTTTGAACACAGTGGCATCAAACCCTGTGAAAGCCAGTTGCTGTGTCTGTGGAATAATAGCCAGCACTTGTGCGATACCATGCAGTCGCTCTATTTCGCTATTAAGAGACTTAACCAACTTCTCTTGAAGTTCTGTTTCAGCATTACAATTTTGCGGGTTACATTGCTGATTGCTGATTTGAGCAGTTAAACTCGAGATTTGCTGTGCCAGCGAGAAAACCTCGCTCAAATCAACTAATCCATCCCCTCCCTGCAGCATCAGGCATTGCTGCTTCGCCAACTTGTCAGACCCTTGCCCAAAACAACCTAGCTGGCACTGGCTCAAATGAAATTCACGTACCAGAATTTTCAGTGTTTCATCTGCCACACTTAAAGTACCGCTCAGTTCTGCCTTTTGCACCTCCAGCGTTTTAGACAAAGGGCCGTTATATTGCTCAACCACAATCCGCATAGAGCCTTCTGAGGAAAGCGATTTGCAACCACTTAGGGCCCACAGCACAAGCATAAAAAAACAGACCAAGAACTTATTCATCTGTCACCTCCTTGCAGGCGGATAAATCAGGTGAGCTGAGAGCGCTCGTCGGCTCCGAGTTCAACGTTTCGGTTGTCAGTTTGGCGACCAGTTCACAGAGTTGTTGAGTAGACTTAAGGCTATCGGATTGCAGCTCTATCATTGGATTGGTTTGATCTGCTGCACGCAGTGATTCTGTGGTGCGCAACTGCGCCTGAGTCAGAGGAAGCAGCCCCGCTGACTGGTCATTTTTAGCCTGGATCACTCGGGCTGATAGCTCCTTTAATACCGATGTCAGTGGTTCACTGGAGCTGTGCATCGCCATGACCAGCCGTTCATCCTGGTCCAGTGTTCGCCAGCCTTCCGGGCCCAGAATCTGAAACCCTTTCCTCTCTGTTGGCCCACTATTTTTGCATAACACTTGATTGGATGCGCTTTTTTGCTCAGACTCTGCTGGTTGGCCATATTCGTGCTCAATTAAAGGCGACACAGAGGTGGCTATTTTAAGTTGCTCATCCATTGCCGCAGATAAACGTGTAAACACCGACTCGGGCACACCAGAAAATGACACCTGGCTGACAGCCAGATTTACGCGCTGGTTTAACATGGCTTTAAGTTTGCTGCGCAACTGAGTTGCGGTTAACGCAGACAAATGCTGGTCGTCGAAATTAACAACCGCTGGTTCCTCGCCGATAGATTTGAGCACAGCCGCGAGATCCGGAAAAGCAGCCTCAGCTTCTTGCTCTATTTTGGCCATTAATTCTTCAATCAGTAACTGCGCTCGCTGCGTTTTGGTTTCCTGATCAAGTTTATTCAGCTCTGCCACTTCAGAAGGTGTTATATTTTTCGCGATCCAGCGCAACAACTCATCTTCATTTGGTACCGGTATAGTAAACTGAGCCAGTAAACTGCCTCTGGCCTGCTTGTAGTTGTTATATAGCGTGCTGGATACAGGCTTATCGTCAATTTTTGCGTCTGGTTCAAAAAGATGTTTGTTGGCTTTAATCACTTCAACAAAAGCAGGATTAAAGTCGCTTTGAGGTACAGTGCGGTTATCTTTCAGAAGTTTCGACCAATTCGTGCCGGCGTTCAATAGCACCGCTTCCGTGATTTGTGTTTTGAGTAGAGCGGAATATGCCTTTAATATATCTATTCTGAATCGTTTGTCCGCGAATTGGGTGAGCGCGTCGCTGGCTTGCCTCAAATGTGCATTCTTTACTTCAGCCGCGCCTTCGTTGATGGCATCCTTTAGCGCAGTATGCAGCGTGCCACTTGATGCCGATACCAATTGCTCACTGGCATCAACAACTTTGTCTATTTCGTCAGTCAGTTTACTTACTTCATTGAGCTTATCTGCGGGGACATCATCAACCTGCTTACCCATTAGCTGATTCAAACTTGTGATTAAGTCAGCGGGGTCATGACTGTCACCGCCTTTTTCCTGATTTCTCAGCCGCTGGTATTCTTCCAATAGCCGCTGATATTCCGCCCAGGCATTGGCCTTGATCTGGTTGTTGCGTTGTGTTTTGTCGCTGACGTATTTAAACTGTCCTGTGGCCTTATCAAAGCCGATGTTGGCGCCAAAGGGGTCGATCTCCCAGCTTTTCAGTGTGCCAGATTCAAATTGAATTTTATTAGCCACTGTGCTGGCTTTACCAGTCATCACAAACCGGTAAAGAGACTGAAACTCAGGCACTTTATTCTCTTGCTGAGTATCACAGGGATCAAAAACCCGGAAATAATAGGTATTTCTGAATGCCACTTGATCGTCCTGAAACTTTGGGTCGGCCCCCTTTCGAACATGATGCGCATCCGAATAACTGCAGGCGCTCAAACTCACGCTCACCAGTATGCAGCCAAATTGGTACCACCTACGATTAACTTGCCAGGCCATGCAGCGCTCCTTGTATTCAATTGCTAAGATCAGTTTATAGATCCATCAGGTTTCTCAAAGTATCGATATGGTCCCTTTCTACATCGCCATGCGATGTCGTTAACGCAGACCAGTAATGAGTGTGTTTAAATGGTGGCCAGCCACCTCTTAGTACAAAACGCTCCGCAATTGGAGTGGTGTTCAGCTCATCACCCACAGACACTTTGTCGCAGACGAATTGCTTATCGACTCTGCCAGAAATAATATCGCCCCATATCAAACAGAACGATGGCGAAGAAATATTGCTCCACCTGACCGGTGCAAATACCGCGCTGTGGTGCAGATAAAAATTGCCGTCCTGCTGATAGCAAAAGTTGCGATAGGGGGGCTTTGCGTTAAGGCCATCAACAGCAGAAGGAGGCGATGTCGGATAGTAACGATCGGCTTTGCGCCGTTTAAAATCGTCATCACTTTCGGCCATCAGAATATCTGCATAGGTCAGCGGGCTGCCCACTGTAATAAAATCAGAAATCAGCCAGTGATGGTTACCATCCCTTAACTGTTTTAGCTGTCTGAAAAGCTCTTGCTGAAGGGCTCGATACTCACCCTGATCAAACGCTTTACCCTCAGTCAGATCATTGGTCAGTGCTTGTAATTGCCCAACGGTTGCCAGACAACGTTGATCCAGGGGGCTCGGCGCTCCAGCTATACTAAAGCGGTGACAGTGTGACCACAAAGCCGACAGCACATCATAGGCAACCATAGCCCCCAAACTATGCCCGACTAAAATAATACGCTTATATTTGCCGCTGTTTTGCAAAGACAGCAAGAGATCGAATGCCTCCTGTCGAATCGCTTTACGTACCTTGATGTTATCCGGGCTTGCCCGAGTATATCGCGCTGCATCGCCCAGGTATCGGGTAGTATGACTCAACAAGAACGCAACAACAAAGTACCCTGCTGCGGTAACAACATTCGGAAGCGCCGTGTCAATATCCAGTGTGTAATTAAGGTAGGCATACACCAAACCAGTCATCACCAGCAGCCCCCAAAATACGGACCACAGAGGCTGTAGCGTGGTGGGATGATTGCTATATCTGCTGCGGGCACTGAGCATCAGGCCCATAAACCAGCTTTTTAGCTGCCCGGTTGAGGTGCCAGCGGTTTGATGCGCCCAGTAGTATTCATGAAAGTCCACGTCAGCAGACAACTCACCATGCTCATTCTTGCTATAGCCAACGAGCGTGCGATGATCAAAGGTCTGAAAATACTCGGTTGGCTTATTCCAGAAGTGTGTTTGATTCTTACCGGGGTGATTTTTCCAAATCTCTTTCACAAACCCCCGAATGGTTGCCATCGGCTTTTGTTCGCCTATACCGTGGATCACCACAACGGCTGTTCTTCTTGTCACAGTCAGCTTCCTTCGCTATCAGAACAGGACTATAAATCAGCCTTATACGGGTGTCGTACTCGATATTAAATTTGATCCACTGCCAATCTGTTCATAAATCATTCAAACTTTAAAGCTAGGCAAAGATCTTGGTTTATTCAATTTTTTAAAAATATCTGTTATCAAATATGCATGGTAATCACCTAAAATTTGCACCACACCTCGCTGATAGGTGGAGAGCACTTCATATCTAGATACAAGGAATATTCAATGAAGTTAGCTCATCAAAGCGGTAATGCGCCGCAGGTAGCGGCTAACAATACGAGTGCACAGCCAACCACCGGTGCACCAAAAGAAATGCGCGATGCACTCACCATAGTTGCAAAACAGCAGTTGCAGAGTGTACCTGAGGCTGATCAGCAGGTATTAAACAGTGCAAATTTATCAAGAGCCAGGCTATGCGCTTAAAGAACTTACTTGTTTTTCATTAGAAAAAGTAAGTACTTAAATTGCATATGCCATTTCAATGTTAAATAAGGAAAATTAAATATGAACTTAAAACTCAATAAAAAAGCGCAAAAAACCTCTCAAAAGATAAAACAGCAGTACCCGCTGAACTAACGCCTGAGGATTTAAACGAATTTAGCCAGATGCTGGAGAAGATAACCGTCGAAGCGACGTTGAACGCAGAGAAGGATGAACACTTGAGCTATGAGAAACCTGCAATCTATTTCAACACATAGTCGTAAAAATTCGCCAAGATAAACGGGTCATCAACAAATCCATCTTCCTGGCACCAGGTATCAATCTTGAAGGTCATAAAGAGCTTATGGGTATGTGGATTGCCGAGAACGAAGGAGTCAAGTTCTGGTTAAACGTCTTAACGGAACTTCACCAGCGTGGTGTTGAAGATATACTTATTGCGTGTGTGAATGGGCGTTGTTTCCTAAATCATT
>NZ_PNCI01000075.1 GCF_005887095.1 Pseudoalteromonas rubra
GGCCTTGTTGATCAAATCCAGATAGCTTAGGCAACAATGCGATTTCAGCTGTTTCCCTGATATTCAGGCATACTTAGCCCAGCCATTCTATTGAGCACTTTCACTTTGACCATCGCTTCAGTGTGCTGCTGATTGAATCCACGACTGACCAGCTTGTCACCCATCAGCTGTTTATATCGGTACATTGCTGTTTCAGCCAGTGAACGTTGATGGTAGTTAACACACTTTTTCCACTCACTGCTGCCTATATGCTTTGTTAAAATAACCGCGCTGTTGCGAGCATGTCCATCTTCCCACAACTGCGCGTTACACCTCGGTGGGATCACTGCGTCGGCCTTTTTGGCTGCTACTTCGGCATAACAGCCTCTAGTATCATATGCGCCATCCGCTTTTACCGAGCTGATCTTCCTGCGCAATGGTCTGAGTAAATCACCCAGAACTTCTGAATCAGCTACGGAGATTGTAGACAACTCAGCGCCTATTATTTGGTGTGTATTTGCATCAACGGCCAGATGCAGCTTTCGCCATGTCC
>NZ_PNCI01000076.1 GCF_005887095.1 Pseudoalteromonas rubra
ACCAACTGAACTACCACTCCAGCGTGCGCTTATAAGAGAAAAAGTAAGTGGCGGAGTGGACGGGACTCGAACCCGCGACCCCCGGCGTGACAGGCCGGTATTCTAACCAACTGAACTACCACTCCGCAGCATCTTGTTCTCTCGCTGTTCAGGTGTGCTCCCTGACAGCGGCGTGAATAATACGAATGCCCCCCTTAAGAGTCAACACCTTTTTTGAAAAAATCGGGGATTTTTAGTCATCCGACATCGAAAGGTTCAAAATATCAGCTGATTTATCATTTTTTGAACTCTGTTTGCCCGAGTTTTCTTTATCTTGCTCTAACTCTTCTAAATCTAACTGCTTTTTCTTTCCCAAAAACGGCAGGCTTATTTTGAGTTTGATGGGCTTTTTCTGTACAAAAATGCGCACGGCCAGCCAGCCCAGAAGTAAAATCAACACATTTCCCACCACCACGATGGCTACGATTGCGCCAGTACTGAGTCCGGGTTCAGGCTCGGGCGGGGCAACAACGCGCTGCGTTGGCCGCTCAGACTCAGGCAATTCAGGGACTTTTTCTATCGGACGTTCTATCTCAAAGTTGTAATCCGGCAGGCGAGCCATAAATTCACGGCCATTGATGTTTTCGCCAAAGGCAGACAATTCCACACTGTAACGGCCCCAATCGTAATTCTTGATCGCCAGCTGCCGATATAGGCGCTCTTCACCATTGAGAGTAAACATTTGCTCTTCCCCATTGGGGTATAAGATCTTGCCCTGAAAAATGACGGTCTCGGGCTTAACCACCTCGGAGGCGAGCCGAACGGTCAGTTGATGTTCGAACTCTTCCGGCCCGGCCAGCATTAAATCAAAGGAAAATGGGGGTTCTGCAATAATGATGGGATCTTTAACGACACGGCGTTTAAGAATGGGGGTCTCTATAAAAAACTCAGGTTGCCACTCGCCGGCAGGGAAGTTGAGCCGGAATTCGCCGGTGAAGATGCCATCGAGCGGACGCTCATCGAATTCCCGGCCATCATCTTTAAACTCGGCCACACTTTGGGTGCCCGCACCAAAATTAGCATACCGATCGTTATTGGTACTGACAAACTCCACATAGAGGGTGACCACATCGCGGAAATAACCAATGTCGACAGGCTGGCCATCATTGGTGACTTGCCCCTGGATTTTCAGCATTTCTCCACGAAAGATCAGTGGCGGTAAGGGGTCGACTTGCAATTCAATGTCACCTAGCACCATCACTCGACTATCCTGACGGATCTGACCCAACACCTGCCAGGGTCCCGGCATGGGATCTGTGACGATTACCAGGTCATAGCTGATCTCGTCATACCATTCGAGCTTTTCGTCACCAATGGCGTGTGTGGCGTAATATTTACTACCATCGGGTTTAACCAACACCACGGCCGGCGTGCCGGGCGCACGAAAGAACAGCAAAGTGATTTTCTTTACATTGTGGTCAATGCGAAAACGGTTATCCAGCAGCGGGATTTCATTGATTTTACCGTCTCGCTCAAGCAAGGTTATATGCGGAGTCTCGGCCATCGTCATCGCGCTGAGCAACGCGCTACCTAATAACATCAATCCTGCTAAGCCGATCCGCATGCTAGTTTACCCCATAAAAAGTTAATCTTTCTCTTTGACTATCGATGTCATACCTGACAGCCATTATTGCTGCCACAAACTCTGGCCACTGGCTTTGTTAACCAGCTCCATACGTGCTTCATGGGCATCCAGCTCTTCGGCTGTCGCCAGCACCACTGTTAACGGGGCCCTGTCAGCATTCAGGCGACGTATTCCTCCCCCGCTACCTTGTTGTGCCTGTTCATTATGTTGGGCCAGATTCAACTTTTTCTGTCCCCCGGTCATGGCCAGGTAAACATCCGATAAGATCTCGGAATCCAGCAATGCGCCGTGCAGTGTTCGTTTTGAGTTATCTATATCATAACGACGACACAAGGCATCAAGGCTATTCTTCTGACCAGGATGCAAGTCGCGCGCCATCACCAGCGTATCTAAGACTTCACATACATCGTGGGTTTTTGCAAAGCCCTGATTGAGCATGGCAAACTCGTGATCCATAAAGCCGACGTCGAACGGGGCATTGTGGATCACCAGCTCAGCGCCCTGAATATAGTCGTAAAACTCCTGAGCAACCTGATGGAAAAATGGCTTATCTCGCAGGAACTCATTGGTGATACCGTGAACGTCTATCGCTTCTTCTTCAATACCACGCTGTGGATTGATATAAACGTGAAAATTATTGCCGGTCAGGCGACGATTCACTAACTCCACACAGCCGATCTCAATGATCCTGTGACCTTCTTTGGGGTCAATGCCCGTGGTTTCTGTATCCAGTACTATTTGTCTTTTATGCATATCGTCGATTGCCTAACTTTGCTATGGTTAGCGTCTATTGGAGTATTTTACATAAAAACAGGCAAATTCGTGCAAAAATCCGTAGAGATCTATACCGACGGCTCCTGCTTAGGTAATCCCGGGCCTGGTGGCTATGGTGTGTACCTCAGTTATCAAGGTCATGAAAAAACCCTCAACGCCGGATACCGGCTCACCACTAATAACCGTATGGAGATGCTCGCTGCTATTGTTGCACTCGAAACGCTAAAGCGTCCCTGCCAGGTAATTCTGTATACAGACAGCCAGTATGTGAAACAGGGCATTGAGTCCTGGCTGGTAAACTGGAAGAAACGTAACTGGAAAACCGCCGCGAAAAAGCCTGTTAAAAATGTCGACTTATGGCAACGCCTGGATGCCGCTGTACAGCGCCATACGATTGAATGGCGCTGGGTAAAGGGTCATGCTGGCAATAAATATAACGAACTGGTAGATGATTTAGCGCGGGAAGCCGCCAGCGGAACTGACCTGTTGGAAGATACCGGCTACCAGAGCGAGTAGCTGCCTACCCTTGTTTCTGATTGCGGCTGTGTTTCAGTCGCGCGCCTTTCACAGCAGGTGTCCATTTGGGCCGTGCATGCCACTTTGGCTTAATCGGCGTTAAAGGCGCAACCCGTTTGCGGGCCACCAGCAGATAGACACTGCCCATAGGCTTCATGTAATGTCGACAAAACCGTCGCCAGGGCGCAAAACGCGACAAACGTGAGCCCCTTGCCAGCGAGGCATGGACAAAGCGCTCATCAGCAAGGATTTCAAACCCCAATAGATCCAGCCAGTCTTTAACCCGCGATGGCGTAAAAAAGCGCCCCGACCAGGGCAGTTTTTCTTTGCTAAAAGGCAACAGGTGCGCCAAACCACACAAGCTAAATGGGTTAAACCCACTGATCACAATATACCCGCCCGGGATCAGCGTTCGATGCGCCTCTCGCAAAATATGATGCGGGTCAGAATGATATTCCAGGCACTGACTCAGAATACATGAATCGACACTGTGTTCATAAAATGGTAGCTCATCAATCTCAGCGAAGACACCAACATGCTCACCTTCTGGCGCAACACAGATTTGATGACTGATCGGGCTTTGTGATGTATCCAGCTGACCACTCAGGCAACCTAACTTAAGCATATGATAGCCAAACATGCGAGGTAACCAGTGCGCCATGCGCCGCTCGATCCCTGCACGTACATAATCCCCATGCGGAAAATCCTGCCACTGGTAGGGTTTTGGCCCCTGCTGAAAACTTAGAGCTGGTTTCATTATTCGCACTCGCTATACTAGTTACACCTTCACTTTATAGAGCAATGAGTTATGGCGCAAGTCGCGGTGCAGATCCACCCCATCAAGGCCTTTAACGATAATTATATCTGGGCAATATGTCCGTCTGATAGCAACCTGATGTGGGTTGTTGACCCCGGACAAAGCGAACCTGTCATTGAGTTTGCAACGACACAACAAAAACAGCTGGCAGGTATACTAGTGACACACCATCACTGGGATCATACCGATGGTATCGCCCCGTTGCGCGCGCACTATGGTGAACTGCCAGTATATGGACCACAAAATACGCCTTTTAATGGCGTCACACACCCTTTGAACGACGGTGATAGAGTAGCCATTGCTGGACTGGACTTTGCCATTGCCCACACGCCCGGACATACACTGGATCATATCTGCTACCTGACATCGGAGCTGGCGTTTACCGGCGATACTTTGTTCAGTGCAGGATGTGGACGTTTATTTGAGGGCAATCCGCAGCAAATGTGGCAGTCACTACAACGACTATCCCAGTTGCCTGAGCAATGCCAAATTTACTGCACACATGAGTATACCCAGGCCAACCTGGCATTTGCGGCCGCAGTCGAGCCAGAGAATGAAGACATTGCTCAGTGGCAACAATGGGGTGAGCAGCAACGCGCACAAGCGCAGCCGACATTGCCCACCACAATCGCACGCGAGTTAAGCATCAACCCTTTTATTCGGGCGAACCTGCCACATATGCTAAATACTTTACCGGCTGATATACACATCGAGGGTAATGAAGACTGGCAAAGGTTTGCCGCACTCAGAAAATGGAAGGATAATTTTTAGGCACTGCTTTAATTTTCACAACTAAACAGTTAACATTGACGGGTTTTAGCTGTGGATTTTTCTGCGGCGCCGTACCCTGACAATGGATCAATGACCGAGTTTTATGAAAAAGCCTCTCTTGCTGCTGGTAGTATCAGCACTGCTGAGCGGTTGTCAAACTACGTTCGACAGCCCGACAATTGAACAAGCCGAACAACTGGATCATGCCAGTCCGGCCGAGATCAGCGACACTCTGATGAGTGCCATTCAGGAACCCGTGGAAGCCGATGAGCCACCACCGGTGTTCGACGACGTCTGGGAGCGGATCCGCTACCAACTGTCTATTGATGTGCCGCAAAATCGCCCCGTAGTCGCAGAGCGTAATTATTATCAGCGCTACCAGGCTTATCTGGATCGTATTTCAAAACGCGCCGAGCCTTACCTTTACTATATCGTAGAGGAAGTCGAGAAGCGCGAAATGCCGATTGAAATCGCACTGTTACCAATTGTGGAAAGTGCCTTCGATCCATTCGGGTATTCTCATCGCAGCGCATCCGGGATTTGGCAGTTTATGCCACAAACCGGCGAGCGCTTCGACCTTAAACAAAATTGGTGGTATGACGGTCGTCGCGACATCGTTCAGTCAACCCGCGCTGCGCTGGATTATCTGACCTATTTGCACAAAACCCTGGAGGGTGACTGGCTCAATGCCATTGCTGCGTATAACTCAGGAGAGGGCCGTCTGCTCAAGGCGATCCGCAAAAATCGTAAAAAGCATCTGCCAACTGACTTCTGGTCTTTAGATTTGCCACGCGAAACCACAGCCTATGTACCTAAGTTGCTTGCTCTGTCTGACTTGTTAAAACGCCAGGACGAGTTTAATGTTAAGTGGAACAAAATCATTAACGCACAGGTTGTTGATACCGTCGAAGTAGGTTCGCAAATCGATTTAGCGCTCGCAGCCGAAATGGCCGATATGTCACTCACTGAACTGTATCGTTTGAACCCGGGGTTTAACCGCTGGGCAACCGACCCGAACGGGCCACATACCTTGTTGCTGCCGGCAGATAAAATCGAAGCTTTCCAGACTCGTCTGGCCAATACCCCAATCAAAGACCGCTTGCGCTGGCAATATTATACGGTCGCCCGGGGTGACAGCTTGTCAGTCATAGCCAAGAAGTTTTCTACCAGCACCAGTGCCATTCGTTCTCTGAATAAACTGGATTCACACATGATCCGGGTTGGTCAGAAACTATTGGTCCCGCTGAGCGACGGCGAGTTACAAAGTGAGCACTTACCAGATGCCGTGCGCAGCGCTGCGAACAAAGCAACGCGTAATAAAAAAACCCACACGGTCACCAGTGGTGATACCTTATGGGATATTAGCCGCGAATATGACGTTACTGTGGCACAGCTTGCTAAGTGGAATAAACTAAAGGCCAATGCAGTCCTAAAGCTTGGCCAAAAGCTCACCATTTATCAGAGTCAAACGGCCACTCAGCCTGTTGCGAACACGACTGAGCGCACCATTACCTATAAGGTTCGTAAAGGAGATTCTCTGGCACGGATAGCGGCTAAGTTTAACCTGACTGTCAGTGAAATCGTGAAGTGGAATAAGCTTGCAGGTCAGAAATATCTCTACCCTGGCCAAAAGCTGAAACTGACCGTTGATGTCAAAAGCTCATAACGCAAAAAGCCGCTGACAACAGCGGCTTTTTTGTCGACTTACACCAGGACACTCGAATCAAAAATGTTGCAGCCACTTCTGTAGCCAAGGTGAAACGGCTTCATAAGGTTCAAAATGCTCACATGCATCAACATCCAGACGAGGCTCAGCCACAGTCGCATTCAGCTCCTGAATGAGTGCATCGATCTGACGTCCGGCGCCACAAAAAGTGTCCCCATAGCTACTGTCACCCAGGGCAATAACTCCGACTTTCTTGCCCGTTAGCATAGGAAACTGGCTTTGCATTTGCAGTATCAAAGGTAACAGGTTATCCGGAATATCGCCTTGTCCGGTTGTCGAAGAAATAAACAGCAGGTTTTCTGCTGACTGAACTTGTTGCAAAGTGAGTACTTCGGCAATTGTTGCAGTATGACCTTGCTGTTCAATGTCATTTTTAACCTCAACCGCCAGATTTTCTGCATTGCCAAATACTGAACCGACAAAAAGTGTAATGGATGCCATTATAGGTAGTCCTTTTCTGTACTCGGCCAGCCCAGTTGCCTGCATAAATTCAACATTTCCTCTCCCAGACTGGCGCGAATGATGATGGGTTGTTGACTATAAGGATGCAAAAACTTCAATTCAGTTGCAAATAACATCAGGCGGCGAATGCCAAAATGATCCTGAAAAAAGTGGTTCTGCTTGTTATCCCCGTGATTTACATCGCCAATAATGGGGTGATTGAGATGATTAAGATGGCGACGGATCTGATGTTTGCGACCCGTTTTTGGAAAACACTCGACCAGGGAGTAGCGAATACTGGGGTATTTACCCAGCGGAATATCCAACGTTGCCTGATGTAAGCAGTTGAACTGGGTCTGTGCTTCCTGAGGTGCTTTATCCTGATCGGCAAACTTGTCGGCGATTTTATCTAACTGTTCTTTTAACGGTTTATCGACATAAACATCTTCAGGAGCAAAGCCACGTACTAAAGCCAGATAACGCTTTTGCACTGTGCCATCGATGAATACCTGATTCATACCCCGTGCTGCTTCGGAACTTAGCGCAAACAACAGAACGCCCGAGGTAGGCCGGTCGAGTCTATGAACTGGAAACACATGCTGCCCAAGCTGATCGCGCAGCATCTGCATTGCAAATTGGGTTTCACGTTTGTCGAGAAACGAGCGGTGAACCAGCAATCCTGAAGGCTTGTTGATAGCCACATAGTGCTCATCCTGATAAATGATTTCTAGCATACTGCGACTACTCCGAAACGGCCAAATCTAGTCGTTGCAATACACTCAGTAACACTGCCAACTGAGGATGCTGTGCGAGGCTGACTTCTGCCATTGGGGCAATGGCCATGTTGGCGGGCAATGCTGATCCGCTTTGCAATAGCGCACGCATCTTGACGACAAAGACAAACTGTAACCATTGTTCGAAACGTAGCGTATCGCAGCAAAATGGTTGAGTAGAGCGTAACGCCTCAACCGGAACAGGCGTTGCCTGCCAAAGTTCAGCCTGACGCAGCGTATGCTCCAGCTCGTCCAGCAGGCGCCATACAGGGTGATCCATAGTGCTTCCTCACACAAATATAAAAGCGATATTATACCTCATCAACCCCGAACCTTTGTATCTTTATAGCTGCTCTTATCAGTCACTGAGAATAAAGCTATAATCGCGCTTCAACGCAATTAAGTGAGAAGATAATGACAGCGCAAATTACGACTTTAGGTGAACTACTGACTTCAGCTGGCACGCAATGGCGCGCCTATGATATTGGCCGTCGCATAACCAAAATCGATAAAAAGCAGTTTGCGCAGATCGAAACCACTCAGGTTCCTTACCCCTATCCGCTTGCAGGTCATGCATTACTGGCAATCCAGTTTTGGGATAACCAGGCAACCCAGGACCCTTATGTGTGGTTTTTAAAACTTCCTTTGGATGAACAAAGTAAGCTGGTTGCTGCCAGCCGCGATCACTTTGCCTCTATGGTGATTGATGCAATAGGCACTCAACTGACCGGTGAAGATGCGCAGGGTAAACTGGATAATAATCCGTATGTCTATGCGCCCAACGCAAATAAACTCGCCGCATTTAATGCGTTATTGAAAACGGAATTAAAGCGGCCTGCATCGCAATACTATGAGTACGCTGAGCTCTACTTTGCACAGAAGTTGGGGTTAGATCAGTGGCAAAACCTGGCGGTACAGGGCCTGGCAGATTTTGCGATGCGTCTGGATCACGGCAGCAATCGGGATAATTTAAAAGCCAGCTGGTCAGAGCTTCCTCAAACGGTTCAATCACCTTTGGCAGCGATGTTAGAGCATGTAGCCATTGGTGTTGAGCTGACAGAACACTTACTCAGAAGCCTGAAAACAGCTGTGGCTAAAAATGATCTGACAGCCTGTGTAAACCATCTTAGAGCTTTGTCCGGCAGCCACAGCCTGGGGCTTATCGCCGAAGCCGTAGATACTATTCTGGATTCGCCTTTGGCCGCACACGCCGACCTGCAACTGACCATAACAGGGCGTTGCTGGGAAACATTGACCGAGACACACAGGTTAATCAAGCTGATGGACCAGGCAGCCCACAACACCGATGTGGAGGGTCTGTTTGAAAGCATTTTCGCCGACTTGGTTGCAATTCCGGTTTTGCGCCCACATGTCTTAGCTCTACTTAGAACAGAAAATCGCAGTGAAACACTGTCAAAAGCGATAGGCAGGCTATTTAAACGATGATCACTCTTTGGCTTTTTATTCTTATCGGCGCAATCATTGCGTTCTTTTGGTTTGGCCGTCAGATAGCAGAAGCGGCGCAGCAGCATGCAATTGGCCAGGCTGAAAAACTAAACGTACAGCTACTCAGTGTCGCCTGTGTTAAACGCAGGCTTGCAGTACTGAGTAATGGAAAACTGGGAATAAAGAGTCAATTTGCTTTTGAGTTCAGTTCAGATCAACAAAGTGCCTACACTGGCACTATGTACCTGGAAAATCTGCGCCTGAAGAAAATGGACATCCCACCTCATCGCATGATGTAGCAGATGCACTGTGAACTGGTGAGTAGTTGATTAGATAGATCTTTCGATTTGCGGAAACGTACCTGTTCAATCAGGTATCAGGTGAACGTATTAGCCAACTGCACAGTCAGGCTAACAGACAAGCATAAAAAAACCAAGGCGTAACCCTTGCGCTACGCCCCAATCTGACGAATTTCCTGGGAGGTATCCGATACCTCTGCTTACAACAAACTAGCAAGCCGCCAAGCTTCATCATCCCCTGAACGGGTATACATCCTGACACACCCGATCTTCTTCCCTGACTTCATCCGATAGGTTACGTCCTGTAGATATCCTTACCGCATCCAAGCACATCCTTTGTCTTACAGTATGACTTTTTTCACACCGTTCGACTCTTCTTCCCTATTCCTTTTATAAACAACATCCTGTTGTGTCCTGAGTCATCCTGACTCTGTCCACTTCGCTTATCCTAAGCGCTCCTAACATCCTTTGTTCAACATCATCCTGATGTTTCCTGAGTCATCCTGACCCTGTCCACTTCGCTTATCCTAAGCGCTCCTAACGTCCCTGATTCAACATCATCCTGATGTTTCCTGAGCCATCCTGACTCTGTCCAATTCGCTTATCCTAAGCGCTCCTAACGTCCCTGATTCAACATCATCCTGATGTTTCCTGAGCCATCCTGACTCTGTCCACTTCGCTTATCCTAAGCGCTCCTAACATCCTTTGTTCAACATCGTCCTGATGTTTCCTGAGCCATCCTGACTCTGTCCACTTCGCTTATCCTAAGCGCTCCAAACATCCTTTGTTCAACACCGTCCTGATGTTTCCTGAGTCATCCTGACTCTGTCCACTTCACCTCTTCCTGGCGCTGATGTCCTTCCGTCCTTGGACACGATTAAGTTTACGCAATCCTGGCTGTCAGAAAAGGCGCTTTTTCTGATAGTTTTTTAAGTCATCAAGTTGAAATAAAATAAAAATCAATATAAATAAATAAGTTAGACTTAAATAAGGGGTTAAATCAACAGGTCTAAAACGCCTTGACCTACATCCATGTGAGAAAAGTCTCACAGCGTTTTTTCCATAATGGCCGCTCGGGTTTTAAACAGCAATTCACCTTGTACTGATTTGAAAGTTAAAACCTGATGCTTTTCATACCCATGCTCTTGAAAAAACGCTTGTTGGTTAGGTTCTGAGACAAACACCCCAAGGCCCGTGGCAAGTGGGTTCTCTTTTACCAATTCGTCCAATGCGCTAAGCAAATGGTGCCCCAGACCTTGCCCCTGATATTGCGGCTCTACCGCAATAAAAGACAGAAAATAGTAATGCCCCTGCTCAGACAGTGCTTCACGAATGGTTTTCTCTTTATCAATCAGCTGCTGCGTTTGAAGATAGCCAGCACTCATCATGAGTCGCAACCGCCAGTCCCAGCGTCGTGACGCTTGCAACTCGGTTTGCGCTTCAAACACACAGGCCACCGCAAGCAAAGATTGTCCCTGATATAGCCCAATCAGTGGCTGGGCTGATTGACCAAAACAAGACAATTCTTCGCGGATCAATGCACGTAAGCGCGATTCATAGCTTTGCTCATCGGATCCGCCCAGAACATCTTTAAACAACTTGTCATCATGGTAGGCTCGATATAACAGGCTGGCCGCAACGGTACTGTCTTCCGGGTGTAAGTGTTTAATCGTTAATTGTGTAACGGATGCAGGGTTAGTCATGGAGTGTCCTTGTTTTTTGTTTTGATTATCCGACGATAATTTACTTGGTCGGTGTCGTAAATCTACTATAGTTATAGCGTACTTTTTAAACAAAAAGAGGGGCGTATGGATACTAGTGTACATAATCTGAAAAACTTGTTTGCGCAACTTGGGTTGGATAACAGCGATGCCAAAATTGAGGCCTTTTTCAGTCAACATAGTCTGCCCAGTGATATGTTGCTAGCCGAAGCGCCATTTTGGAATGAAGGGCAAAGACATTTTATTGAAGAGTCACTTCAAGAAGATGCCGACTGGAGTGAAGTAATAGACGAACTGGATGCGCGATTGCGTTGAGCATGACTGGACTATTTGCAAGCAGTTAAATAGCACTTTACGCGCGGCCTTATTTCAGCTCGCATGCTAGTCCGGCGCTTTTTGATGGCTCCTCAAATCAGGCTCAATACAAACTGTTTTACGGGTGATGTTCCGCAGGCTAAGATGGTACAATGCACTCAGTTTTTGTTTCCAGAGGGCACACTATGCATCCCGCCGTTTTAAACGCCATAGCCACACTCATTGCACAAGGTAAAACCCCCACAGTTGCTACTACCAAAGCCAAATTAGCGGAGCCTGTGGCTATGCCATTGATCATAGCGGGACTGACGACATACAAGAATAACCCGGAAATACTGTCGACATGCGATGACAACCCCAGCCAGCGCGATGATTCTGAACAACCCAGTTCTGAAACACAACTTGATCGTATCGAAGCCAAGCTGGACAAGTTGATCGCCCTGCTGGAGTCTCGTTAATATGTTTGTGGTTGATCTTACCTTTGACTGTTATCAGGACACCACCCTTGAAAAAGCAGAGCAGGCAATCAACAGGCTCGTCAATGCACTGCGGTTCAATGGCCAGATCATCGGAGATGAATTTCCTACGGTATTAAAAGAAGGATTCTTTATCACGCGGGTAATGTGCCCGCTCGAAGATTCGTTGCACCCGCTCCACCACAGTCCCTTTGTGAAACATGCCATTGAGCAGCTGCAGCAAGCGGGATTGCTGGCACCTAAAGTCAAAGTAATAGGCCAGGATATTCATGCTAACGGTGCCGACCAGTGCCAATCCCCCTCAAGCTATATCCTCTATACCACCTATGTGCACACATGTAGTCCGTTATATTGTGGGGATGACTTCCAGCCAATTCCTTTGTATACCATTCCGGCTATTGCGAATGGCGATTATAAGGCGTTGATTAAATGGCAAGAAGACTGGCAGGCCTGTGATCAGATCCAGATAAACGGGGCAACCCGGTGCGAATTTGCCGCACTCAATGAACTGACAAGCCTCGACAGCGATCTAACCCGACGTGGACTGGACCTGAGTAAACGTATTCGTTACCTCACCAAAAAGCCGGTGTATTATTATTTATATCGGGTTGGCGGAGAAAGCCTCGCTCAGGAAAAAGCGCGCACCTGCCCGGGCTGTGGCGCTGACTGGGCATTAGAAGCGCCCTGGTTTGGCATTTTTGACTTTAAATGTGACGCCTGCGAACTGGTGTCTAATATATCCTGGGACTTTCAGTAGCAGAAAAGGTGACGTCCTTGCGCGTCACCTCAAACGCCAACATCACACGATTAAAACTGTGCCGATAGTTGACTTAAAAATGCTGTCAGGTTGGGCGCAAGTACTTTGTGCGGCGCTTTACCTACCCGCTCAAGACAAACCTCTCCTGTGCCTAGCTGCACCGTAATCAATACATCTTCCTGTGCAGTCAGGCCAATAAAGACCGTATCTTGTTGCTTGAGGCGTCGCTTCATCAACACATGACCCGTGATATTTTGTTGCAAACGCTCAAAGTCTTCTTCATTCCAGGCTTGCAGCAACTCTACTTCTTCACCGTCCAGCCCGACCAATATATTGCCCGCGTAAGCCGCGCCATAAAATTCATTTAGCTCAGAGCTAAACTGGGTTTCCAGCGCACTGGCCAGTGCATTGAAGTCACCACATGGCGTTCTGGGCACCGCCTGCCACGCTATCAGACCATCACCTCTGGGCTCTCCAGTTTCACACGGGCTGGGCCATTGTGCGTCATGCTGGATCAATGGCCAGTGGCCCTGTGATTGCTGTACCGAGTTGGCAAATTTATCATGAAGTTCGAGGATCAAAGTGCTCACGCTCATACTGCTATTCTCGCTCATTATTCGCTATAATCGGGGCCATTGTAACTACTAATGGATCAACATGACAGACTACAATAACGCCCCCGAGTTAAAAGCTTCCGTACTGGGCAAGACCACAGAATACGCCAGTCACTACGACCCAAGTCTGCTTCACCCCATTGCGCGCAAGCTCAATCGTGACCAGATAGCCGTAGACGAGCAGGCGTTACCGTTTTTTGGTGAAGATATCTGGCATGGCTATGAACTGTCCTGGCTGAATCATAAAGGCAAGCCACAGGTTGCAATTGCCCGATTTGTCTTCCCCTGTCAGAGCAGCCATATTATCGAATCCAAATCATTTAAGCTGTATCTGAATAGTTTCAATCAGAGCAAGTTTGCCAGCTTAGAAGCGGTGCAAAAAGCATTGCAACAAGACTTATCTGCAGCAGCCCAGTGCGATGTCGACGTCACCCTGTATGGCCCAGACGACCATGACTGCTTACCCTTTTCTGCCCTACCGGGAGAGTGTATCGATGAGCTGGATATTTCGGTAGATGATTACAGTCCCCGCGATGGCTTGCTGGCGCAAGAAAGTGACTCTCAGGTCACTGAAACCTTGCACAGCCATCTGCTTAAGTCTAACTGTCTGATCACCTCACAGCCAGACTGGGCAAGCATCGTGATCCGATATGAAGGGAAAAAGATTTGCCGGGAGTCTCTGCTGCGTTATTTAATCTCATTTCGGGATCACAACGAGTTTCACGAACAGTGCGTTGAGCGTATTTATTGTGATTTGTTGCGTGCATTTGAACCAGACAAACTCGAAGTCTATGCAAGATACACGCGCCGAGGCGGTCTGGATATAAACCCATTCCGCTCCAGCGAGCAAAATAAGACGACCTTTAACGTCCGGATCAATCGTCAATAAATGCCTTTACCGGCACGGTGACCGCGCATACATCGGTATGATTGGCCTGGTGTAAAAACCAGGCTTCCGGGCGGTTCTGCCGCGCCGCGATCAGCGCCCGAAATGCCTCGCTCTGAGTGTTAAATACCATAAAGCGTTGCTTGTCTTGTGTGTCTGCCAGCACCTCAACAGCCATAATAGGGTTAAAAACCTGCCCAGCGGTTGGCGTTCTGTGTAGCCGCTGAACGTGCTCCATTCCCGCTAAAACGCGGCCAAACACTGTGGTGTTTAAATCCAGATATCGTTGTGCTGTTAACGTAAAATAGAACTCACTGCCACCACTGTCTGCACTGTTCTGACGCGCCATTGCAAACGTGCCGGGGCAATGTGTTTGCCAGGTACGCTTGCCATCTTCACTCTGTGCCACCGCAAACCCATTTAAAAAGCCTGTTCGGGGGGCATAGCCATCATCTAGCCCCAGCTCTGTGATAGTAAGGGCCTCACTTGTGGGGTAGAAAAACTCCGCAGCAATGCTTTTTTTCCCATCAACAGGCTGTTTCTTGTCATCCTGGTCGCCACCTTGTGCAACAAAGCCCTCGACAAAGCGATACATATTGAGGCCCTGGTAAAAGCCTTCCCGGGCCAGTACTTTAATATTGTCGACATGCCCTGGCGCCAGCATGGGATTCAGCTCAACGTAAACCGGGCCTGTTGCTAGCGTAATCTTAAGCATGTTATCCGCAGCGACTGATCGCCAGTCATCTTTGTGCGCCTGAGCAATGATGCTGGCAGGTGAGCGCTGCTCTTGTGTTATCGTGATGCTGTCAGTCTGTGCTTGCTTGTCTGTCGACTGGCAAGCAGTGAGCGTGAGCATTAGCATAGCTGCCAGGCCCACCGCTTGATTTGTGTTCTGTGTTATTATTGTCATTGTGTTTTCCTGGTTGATACCACAGTTCGCTGCGTGACAAAGGTGTCTCGGCAGACAAGGTTGGGTTGGGCAGGGTCAGCCGCATCCGCCCGGCTAAATCCAGTTGCTCCAGTTTTTTTGCAAAGTGGCTGCGAAACAACCACTCGAAGCAGCCATCAGCAATGGCCTGCTCCAGACCGGACTCTAACAAAGTATGTAACTGGATATTGTTTTTATCGACAAACAGATAGACAGCAGAGGGGTAGGTAATCAACAGGTGTGGTTGCACCATGACGTCTGTTCGTGCCGAAAAGTCCTCGACTGCCAGTATATCCAGCGGCACCACATCCAGCCGCCTGTTACTCAGCATGGTCATCGCTTTTTCTGTATCGTGAAATGCCACCACCTGAAACCCATTGTGCTCAAACACCGCTCTGTCAGGCCAGTCATGGCGAAGCCCAAACAGCAGTGGTTTGAGCTGCCCCCAGCTCTTAAAATCCAAGAACTCAGCAGAACGGTTAGCATCAATAAACAGAATGCGGTACCCCAGTAACCCTTTTACCAGCGGGATACGTATTGCCCGTGCTTGTTGCTCTCTTTCCTTACTGGTCACTGACCAAAATACATCAATGCCCGATTGCTTGCCAAGCAGACGCACAGCCCGGGTTTGCGTTGGAATACCTGCTACGGTTTTTAACCTGACAGGTCGCGACTGATAGGACAAAGCCAGCTCAATCAGCTGAAGAACATAAGGATTAGCACCTGAAGTTACTCTAACTTCAAGCGGTGCACGTACGGTGTACGCGGCGCTCGAAAAGGTGGTGCTAAGTATCAGTGCCAACAAAAAGCGGTGCATTATTCATCCCAGTCAAATTTGTACAGCAGGTCAATACTTTTATACAAACCACTGGTCGCTTCAATATAAAACTTCGAAAAAATCCGATAGCGCACCGCGACTTCACTCAGCGATGCAAAGACACCCACCCGATAACTGACTTGTACACTGGGAGTCAGATAACCCGACACTTCAACTTGGGTATCATCACCACTGCCCTTGGCCGACAGGTTTACATCCTGTATTCCTATTGTCTCACCCGCTTTGGCAAAATACCCCTTGCTGCGATCTATACTCTGGGACAACAGAAATTGTGCCAGCATAGTATTATTATTACTTTGACCATCGCCTAACGGCTGACCGTTGAGCAGGTAGGCCAGTGCCTGAGCTTGATCCATCGAGGGCTGTGAATAAATCACCAGCTCGGGGCTTTGGATGCTGCCCTTCACCTCAACTCCGGCAACAACACCGTTGGCCGTTGTCTCAGGGTTACGAATTGCGCGCACATTAATATAGGGCTTGTCCAGCGGGCCATTGAAACCCAGCTGACCCGTCTCTATACTCAGGTCCTGCCCAAATGCTTTGTACTGCCCTTCTCGCAAATTAATCTCACCACTGGCCAGTAAGGCTGAAGCAAGCTGCTTTTCTAAAGACAGTTCACCTGCCAGGTAAGCATCCAAACCTAAGGCCCTAACCCTGACATCATCCAGTAAGCGCACGTCCAGATCGAGCCGATAATCCATTATCTGAGCTGACTGGGTAGGGCTGGCTTTGTCAACGATGACCTGGTCGTCGCTTACAGCGACTACCCCCTGGGGTAACTCTTCAATTTCTATACGGCCATAAGGCACTGTAATCTCGCCAGTGACTTCTGCATATTCACCGTTGTAACGCAATGACAGCTCTGGAGTCACATCCAGAGTAACCCCGGGTTGCGGTGTTAAGGTTAACTGCTCACCACTGAGGTTTAACTTTGCGCTCATAGCGCTGTGCCAATCCACTTCACCGTTGAGCGCGACCTGACCTCGTGGCGTCGTGTTAAGCTGCCCAGTCAGCTGAGCCTGCTGGCCATTCAGTTGCACATCAAGATCCAAGTCACTAATGGCCAGGGGAAGCTCACTCGCTTTTAGTTGAATGTCCTGTGCGCTAAGCTGACCACTTAACTTCGGCAGTGTCAGCGCACCGTCGATGTTGACTTGACCCGCAATGACCCCCGCCAGCTCCAAATCGGGCCATAATAACCGGCGTAGCAAAGGCCTGAATTTACCCAGCTCTATGCCTGCTATATTGACAAACCCACGCATCGTTTGAGGCTCAGCCTGAAGTGGCATCAGCAGCTCACCATCAAAGTGGCCTAACTTCCTAAGCGCCAGCTGCCAATTGGCTTTTGCCTCTCGGGCATCACTGTTCAGCGCCAGAGAAAAGCGGTCTATTTCAAGAGGCAAGGTCGGCACGGCCCCCTCCTCGCTAGCGTCAAGCTGCTCTGAGGCTGCACCGTATATTGTGACCTGAGCGTCAGCCATAGCCAGTTGCCCATCCAGTGCTTTTAGTTGACCCTTTGACCATTTTGCCATGGCATTGCCAGAGAATATCCCCTTAAGTTCAGCTAAATTACTCAGCAAGGGATTAAAATGCGTCAGGTCCAACTGCTGTACCTCAATACTGGCCTGACCCTGATCCCCATGCTCTGCCGCCAAGCAGATCTGCCCAGGTGAGAGTGTCCAGCATTGACGCGCCACGACTATCTGGTCCGCTTTTACGGTCAATTCCGCTGGCGACATCAACGCCAACTCACTGTTATTTAAGCGCAACATACCGGCATCTAACTGACCATCCCAGGCTTGCTGCGCATACTGCCCACTCAACGTCAGGTCAACACTGCTGCTTGAGTTCTCAACCTGTATTGTTAGCTGGTGGTGATCCTGATCTCCCTGTCCCACCAAGCTGAGAGACGTAGCAGGCAAATCCCCCTGAGTCACTTCTGACAGAGACACGTTCAGATCGGTCAACCAGTCTCTGGCCATATCCAGTGAGAGCGCCAATGTGCCGCCGCCTACCGACGTATCCTGATACACAAGTTTGTCCAGCCGGCTGCGTAATGTGAGGTTTGGTGCATTAACTGGTCCGGTTGCAGTAAACTGTCCCGACAGTTGCACCTCTGCCGGCAACACTGCATTTTTTTGGTGAGCCAGTGACAACTCGCCTTGCACATTCAGTTGCTCATTGGCTGTGCCCGACAGGATGATCTGGCTGTCTCCATAACTTAGCTGGGCGGTCTGGATCTCGCCATGTAAATCACTATTTACGTTACCTCGGGCAACCAGCTGCAAAGGTAAGGCGGCCAGCTGTCCGCTGAGCGCCAATTCATTAACCTTCACCCGCCACTGCTGACCATGCTGGGAAAAATCAAGCTGATAAGCCCCTGATAACTGGGTTTCATCCAGCTTCAGCCAGGCACCCAAAGGCAAGGCATGTAACTCGCCTTCTATCTGGCTTCGCAACCCATCTTGCCAGCTCACCTGAGCACTGAGCTGGGTATGCGCTTCACCCAATGTGAGCCCAGCCTTTTGTAACGTCAAGGCAGTGAGTCCGCCAGACGCTGCCAGTTGTATATCCAGCTCACGGTCAGCTAAATCAAGTTGCTCACTCAGTTGCACGCCAGCATGTGCATTGACCAAATAGTCAACTGCAGTCCCTTGCGCGTCGAGTGACAGCTTTTGCAGCGTATTGTCTGAACCCAGAGCAAGTTGTTCGGCGTTTACCGTCAGTGAGAAAGGCCAGTTTGGCACTGCCGGACTCACACTCAACGCGATTTTGCCCTGTGCATTACCAGACAGTGTGGCAGACAGGTCTAGTTGATTAAGGTCACCTGTAAATGTAAGGGCGCCCTGGTAATCGGAATGCTCATAATCTATTCCCCCCGACACAGCCCAGCGACTTAAGTCTGCCTGCGCTGCCAGAGTCAGTTGATGTGTGAGATAAGACAGTGACAAATGGTGGATCGACAACTCTGACTGCTCAGCACCGACACTGAGCCGAAGCTGCTTCAGGGCCTGCAACTCTCCCTTGTAAGGCCGATAGCTAAGCTCAGCGACTGTAAACTGTTCAATACTGACAGCCGTGGGAAGTTGTATGGCAGGCAATGCTAATGCAGGGATCGCTGTTGGCATAACAAAAGGGGCTGCAGGAGCTGGCGCGTCAGTTTGCCGGATCTGTGCACGACTCAGCGCAAGCTTGTTGATTTGAAGGCCCTGTTCATCGGCTCTGGCTGTCACTGCCAGTTTGTTAAGACTTACCTCGTGCCCTGCTACCTTTAACTCTGCTGCCCCTAAACGAAATTGCTTGATAGCGACAGAAAATGGCAAGGACAATGGCGCTGCTTCAGTCGCCTGCTCGGGTTCGGCTGTCACCTCAGGCTCGCCGGCAGGCTTAGCCAGATGTAAGGTCACCTTGTCAGCGCTGCCTGACAGACATAAGGTAGCGCAGCTAAACCAGTCAAGGGACAGGCTAGACTGACGGGCATGAAAGGCCACTTGTTGATTCTGAAATTGTACGTCCAGCACAGCATTAGACAGCAAACGCGCCTGAGGAGAACTTACTTTCAAACCAGTTACACTGTGATTGGCCACCCAGACCAGTAGTTTGTGACCAGGCAATGTAAACAACAAGCAAAACACCGTCACACAGAGGCCAATGACGGTGTAGCTAATACGGCGCAGCCAAGCTTTTAATCCCATTACATCTCCGGTCCAATGACAATACTTAAACGAGTACTCTTACTGTCTTTGCTCAGCCCCCAGGCATGGTCAAGACGGATCGGTCCGACCGGCGTCAGATAGCGAATGCCAAATCCGGCACCTAATGCCCATTTTTCCTTAAAGTCATCCGTTGCCGTGCCGGTATCCACAAACAGCGCAACACGCCAGTTGGGCATAAACTGATAGTTGTATTCAGCACTCGCTGTTGTAAGATATTTACCGCCCAGTAGCTTACCCTCCTCATCCCGTGGTGCCACAGACTGATAAGCAAATCCACGGACGCTCTGATCACCACCGGCAAAAAATCGCATATTAAAAGGTACAGCTTCAATGTCGTCAGTAATAATTGCCCCCGCTTCCAAACGAGTCAGAAAGAAATGTCGCTGCGCTATGTTACGCAACCAGGCATTTTTCCAGCGCACTTTGATCAGGGAGGTAGAAGATATCAATGAGTCACTGGCCAGTTCGACGGAAATCAGCCGTTCATTGCCCCAGTACGGCAACATACCTCCCAGGCTCTGTTTTTTTGCATAGCTCACGCCGGGGATCAGCATTTCTGTTTTCAGCGTTTCGCCATCCTGTTCACTGGTTTCATGCTCACGTTTTAAAAACGCGGTGCGCACCCAGTTTCCGGATGTCAACCACTGCCGTTGCACCTGAATATTCCAAGTCTTGGTATCAACCCCTTCAGTCAGGTCGTCCTGTAACTGATATCCCCCCAGAATGCGAAATACGTCGTTGTTTGGATCATCCACAGGGATTGTGTAGGCACCACTGATATCCTGCTGACGCTGAGATATATTGAGATCCGATGTCATGGAGTGTCCCCCACTCGTTACCCAGGGTTTACTCCATTTGAAACGCGCTTTCGCACCTAAATCGGTACTATAGCCTCCACCTACTTCATAGCTGTTAGCTGGCTTGTCGATCAGCTCAACGCGAATTGGGACAGTGCCTTGGTGCCTGAGTTTGAGCAAAGGGTAAACCCGAACGCTCTGAAAATACGGCGTTTCATTCAAAGTGAGGTTATATTGAGACAGCTTCTGGGCAGCATAAAACTCTCCCGGGCTAAATGGGCTAAGCGCTTTGGCAAACGCAACCGCCTTTGATTCCGCCGACAGACGTAGTTCCCCAAACCGATATCTGGGCCCTGCCGACAACGACAAGATCGCAGAGACCTGTTGTTGTGCTCGATCCACACTGAGCTGTTTTTTGAGCCACTGAAAATCAAAATACCCCAGCTCCAGCAATACACTTTCTATCTGCGCTTTGGTGGCTTCATAACGGTCATGTCTGACCTGTTCGCCTATCTGAATAGCACCGTCGAGTAACCTTGAACGCAATGCGTCGTCTTCAATTCCCTGCAGAGCAATCTCTACCTGGTGCCACTGTAATGCGACACCGGGGTCCAGAATAAGGGCGACACGCCGGGTCTTTGGGTCGAACGATATGGTGAGCGCGTGGTGATAATACCCAAGCGCCTGTAATGCCTTAGTCACGTCTTTATCAATCAGCTTCTTTCTGCGCGGCGTAAACGGCTTACCAACATATGTGCTCAGAAAACGCATGACATTGTCATGTGCTTCATCTGATAACTCAGCGCCGTCTGGCGCCTGACTTACAGTAAACTCTGTAATACCAGATGAATCGCTTGCCCATACCTGAAATGAAAAGAGAAGAACAACTAGAATGGCAATAAACGCAGATAAACGCACTAAATAACCCTAAAATTTACAGTGACATTATAATACCACAGCAAGATGACGCTGACATGGGGTGGATGTACTTATCACTGTGTTATTTTTGCGCGCTTACATACAAATTTTTGCGGTCAATGCTTTTTATTTTGTGTTGGATAGCGGACAATATCACCAGCTATATTAACTTGAGTATGATTATGCAATTCCCTGATGATGACAACGGCCAGCTACTATCTGAAATTGCTGCAGCCGGTGTAGATCTCACCCAGATGCACAGCATCGATTTTTTTATTTTGTTCGAACAAAAAGCCGACGCTGAGCGTTTTATGAGCACCATCGCAGAAGATGAGTTGGCACCAAAAACCAAATTGGATACCTGTCCAGATACCGGTGTATGGGAAGTCGTCACTTCAGTGACTATGGTGCCCGAGCACCAGCTGTTAAGTCAGACCGAGCAATACCTTGAGTCTATCGCGAACAGCCACGAGGGCTATGGCGACGGATGGGGAATACTTGCCGAGTAACCCTCGGACCTGAATGATGCAGAGTTTACAACACTCTGCATTAGCTCTTATCTGCAGTTCGATAACTGCCCTGATAATCAAAAATCTTTTCTGTTACCTGCCAGCCATATTTCTTATGCTGCCGGGCAATTACAAAATCTGGCGCCGACAGTAGAGTGGCATCCACCTGAACAGCCTCAGTCCAAGCGTTTACACGTACACCAGTACGACAGTGTTTCTCAAACTGGCGAACAAAATAGCCGCGGCTCGCAGGCTTAGCAAAGTCAAAGACTTCGCTCACACTGGCCCCGTCCTCATCGAAATACGTAATTTTCAGCAACTGCGCTTTAACCACTTCCCCGCTCAGGCCGCTGCATCTTAGCACCATGGCGTTTTTCAGGTTCAATGCAGCCCTCAGTTTATCGTCCGGATCAGTCAGCATCACCCCACAACTGTGGCACTGGCGTGCGGCTATATCATTTTCAGCGCCACAACTGTCACACTCTTTAAATTTGAAACGATAGTCACATTGCTGCTCATTGCCGTCATCGTCCTGCAACAACCCCTGACAACGCCGACCAAAGTGTTCAATGACTCGCCCTTGCTCGTCGTATTTGCCCCAAAAGACATTGCCGAACCCGCAGCCGGGACACAGCACTTGTACAGGTTCATTGTCCGAATTCGGCTTCTTACTGCCCACCTCAGGGTGAAACAGGTCAAACTCATTGGCAGCGTAATCAATCACCAGACAATCTTTCTTGCCTTCACTCAAACGCAAGCCTCGCCCCACTATCTGCTGGTACAGACTCACCGACTCTGTGGGCCTTAAAATCGCAATGACATCCACATGTGGCGCATCAAAGCCCGTGGTTAGTACCGATACATTGACCAGGTATTTTATCTCTCTGCGCTTAAAGGCCGCGATGATTTCATCTCGTTCGCGGTTATCTGTATCACCGAGCACCAGTGCTGTTTGTCCGTCTGGTAAATACCCCACAATTTCTTTGGCATGCAATACGGTCGCAGCAAATATCATAACACCGTGGCGACGTTCACTGAGTGACATTACATGTTCGATGATACTCTTGGTTGCCCGGGTATTGCTTTGCAACAGCTGGTTCATATCTGCTTCGCTGTATCGCCCGAATGCATTACTATCCAACGCTGAAAAATCGTAATTCTCCACCGCTGGATCGAGTTGTTTAGGTGGTGTCAGATAACCGTGTTTTATCATATAGCGCAGGGGTAATTCGTAAATACAGCGCCGAAAAGGACTGGTTTCACTGCCCCGAACAAAGCCGTGATAGTGACTGTGATACACCCACCCACTGCCAAGCCGATATGGGGTCGCCGTCAACCCAAGTATCTTGAGCGCCGGGTTAAACTCCCGCAAGCGGGCGATAACCGCCATATACTGGCTGTCGTCTTCACCACTAACTCGGTGACATTCATCGATAATCAGCAAAGAATAAAAAGTATCAATGGCCTCCAAATTTCGAGCCAATGACTGCACACTGGCAAATGTCACCTGATGAATCAGCTCTTTTTGTTTTAAGCCAGCGGAATAAATACTCGCAGATAAACCATAACTCTGATATTTCTGTGC
Source organism: Pseudoalteromonas rubra (assembly GCF_005887095.1). Classification (GTDB taxonomy): domain Bacteria; phylum Pseudomonadota; class Gammaproteobacteria; order Enterobacterales; family Alteromonadaceae; genus Pseudoalteromonas; species Pseudoalteromonas rubra_E. The sequence goes on from NZ_PNCI01000076.1 coordinate 23,248, forward strand.
ATTTTGCTCAACTAACTCTTTGACATGTGTCATGACCAGTATTTTATGTCTTGCCAGTCGAGCCAGCTGTGCAATAACCAAACTTTTACCTGCCCCGGTTGGCAGAACTATTACTGCACTATCGTCTGACTTTTTAAAGTGGGCTACGGTATTTGCAACGGCTTCTTTTTGATAGGGTCTTAGTGTGTAAATAGGGACACCTGACTATATTAACGACAGAGAATTTTTCATTAAGGTGTGTGGTAACGGGGTATGAATTATGACCCCAGAAAAGGTATCTTAAACCTGATAAGCCAGCCATTTTATATAATATGACTGGCTTACACAGTGCGGTAGTTAGATTTTGTAATCTTCTAAGTTAACACCAACAAATGCTTTTGGTGTTTTACCGCGACCTGTCCATTCAAATACTTCACCGTCTTTTTCAATACGGTATTTTGGACGTACTTTGCTGCGCTTATCAGTTGCTGTTTCGGAAGCAAAATCTTCTAAAGACAATCCTTTTTCTTTAATCAGTGCCAAAACTTCTTTTTTGGCTTCTTCCTGTTTTGCCTGCTCATCAATGGCGGCTTGGATAAGCTCCAGCGCTTTATTCAAATCACTGTAACTTGCAGTCTTAATAAAAGATCTTATTTCACGCATTGGATTACTCTCGTAGATTGTTGAATTTAGAATTTTATGAGTTAATTAAGCTCGGTATATAGAGAGTATATTATATTTATCTCTTTTCAAATTAAAAGTAGTTAAATTTATAATATCCATTGATAATTACTCAATATTAGCCACCATTTAAACTGAGTTCTCATCTCACCCCCCGTCATTGACCTCTACTGACACAGAGACTAACGCATCCAGACTTTCACCTCAGCCAGGCCATTGGACTGTAATAATTGCAACTGAGATTCAACATTTTGGCTTTGTTCAAATTCAAACGCATCCAGTTGTTCATCAAAAGTAATGGTGGCAGAACCATCCCCGCCGCGTTGTTTCACTTCGTGTAATGCGATATCAGCGAGGTTAACAGACGCTTCCCAGCCTATGACCTGCCCCCCAAGTAACGGCAGAGGATAAAAAGACCAGCCTACCGACACGCTCAGATTCAGAGATTTTCCGTTGGGCAACTTAAAATCAAACTGAGCAATCGCTTTACAAAGCTCGCTGACATACCGTTCTACTTCAGAACATTTAAAGTCCCTCAACAGCAGTAAGAACTCATCACCACTCCAGCGCGCGACATAATCTGATCCCTGAGTACGGGTATTAAGCAAAGTAGCCAGTTGCTGCAGGCAGCTGTCGCCACCGATGGGACCATAGGCATCATTGATTTTACTAAAACTATCAATATTGAGGATCATCAGTACCAGGCTCTTATCCTGCTGCCGCAAAGACTGCGCATTACGCTGATAGTGCTCAATATCCTTCGGGAGTTGGTCAAATAAGAAGCGACGGCTGCGCAGTCCTGTCAGTTCATCTGAGTGGCTGACCAATTTTAACTGAGTGTTGACCTGGTTGAGTTTATCATTGGCTTTTCTGAGCTCTGTCGTACGTTCAGCAACCAGGGCTTCCAGCGCAGCTTGCTTGCGTCGCTCCTGAGTACGAAATACCCAGAACACCAGATAGAACAAAAACATAAAGCCACAGGTGATGATTAAGCGGAAAAATACGGTTTCATCAAAACGCTGTGGTAATTGAAGGTTGAGCGACAAGTTATGTGCCTGCTGCCAGTCCTGGCCACGCCGCTTTACCTGCAGTAAGAAGGTAAAATCACCCGGCGGCAGGTTCGTGTAAATGGCTTCACGCCGGGATTGAGCATCGCGCCACTGAGCATCGTGGCCTTCCAGTTTGTAGCGAAACTCGATACTCTGCGGCGCGTAGAAATCAATGGCCGTATAGCGAATGGTCAGATCCCGTTCACTGGTGTCCAACTCAACTGGACCTTCCAGTCTGTCTGGTGTCAGGTTACGTGTTGCAGTGACAATACTCTCAAACTTAGGCGCCAGTTCCGCGGTGCTGAACAACTGAACTTTTTTAGGGATACGCACGATCCCCTGCAAGCTGGGATATAAAAGATAATCGTCCTGCTCCACCACGGCATCATGGCCCAATCCGGTACAGCACTGACTTGGCACGCCATCCAACTGTCGGTCAAATGGGTTTATCACCTGCTCAACTTGTAAGTTTTCCACCGCCTCACTGAACTGGGCGATAGGCATCCGGTACACCCCTTTCATGGTACTGACCCAAACCAGTTCCTGCGACTTGTCAAAGTGTAACGATAAGATCGGCCCGTAAGGCAATCCGTGGGATGCATCAAGCTGATGCCAGTCCCCATCCTGGCTGCGATAATACAGCCCATCATAAAAAGTACCGACCAGGGTTGCACTGCCTTCTACATGCAAAATACTGGTGACATAGGCAGATTCGAGCGATGTCTGTCCACCGATCTTTTCAATGCCCCGCTCATTGTATTTATAGGCTCCCTTGTCGGTGCCGATAAAGCCAAAACGCGGAAAGTCTACAACATAGGTAATAAACTGGCTGCCCAGAAACGCATTATAAGTAAAAGGCGTCAGGCCGCTATAGTCTAACCGATATAGACCTCGTCCGGTGCCCAGCCACAACCCGCCCTGATTGGAAGGTGTCAGGGTAAAGACCTGAGTCTGGCGAAACTCACGATTAGGAATAGCAAGCAGTTTGTCATCTTCATAAATGACTACGCCACGGCCAGTGCCGAGAAACAATCGCTCGCCGATGAACTCCATATCATGAATTTCTACCCCATTGAGCTGAGACGCGCTGATCACAGGTTCGTAATTATCATTGCTATCAAGTCGGCCGACTCCCTCTCTGGTGGCAATCCATACATTCCCTTGCAAGTCTTGTGTGATAGCTGAAATAGCCTGCTCCCGCTGTGTGCCGACAGCGAAACGCTCGACCCGCCCGGCATGCGCCAGCCAGAGACCTTCGTTAATGCTGGCCATCCACACATTACCGTCATCATCAATAAAAATGTCGGTAAACCAGATCCCCTGGTCCAATTGTGCCAGCTCAACATATTGCCATTGACCACCACTTTCTTTGTACAACAGCCGGCCATAGGTAGATACCCACATACCACCTTGCTGATCGCTTAAAAACTTATAGGTCGCATTATTACCTATCTCGTCGTAGCGCCTGAGCACTTCATCAAAGTCGAGAAAATACGCCCCCAACTGAGAAGCGAGAAAAAGCTTACCATCAATCCAAGACAAATCATGAATATTGGTTTGTGCCAGCTGACGTGGTAGTGATACCTTGCTGGATAACTCCAGTCGCATGTCATTGGAGCCCATAGACTGGGACTCACTGATCCGCAACAAATGGCGCTCGTTAACCAACCAAATGCCTTGCGGAGACGAGGTCATTTTTGTTACTGAGCCAACTATCTGACTTATATGGGTAAGGGAGAGCTTTTTATTATCTAGATTGTTTTGTGCAAGGGTCAGGCGTTTAGCTGATACATAATATAAGCCATTCGCCGCGACCCAGATATTACCATTGTGATCTTCAAGAATATCCCTGGCTTCACCCTGAACTTCAAAGCGCTCTGCACTAAGGGTTTGCGGATTTAATCGGGTTACCCCTCTACGGGTGCCAATCCACAGCATACCAAAACGGTCAACAAAGAGTTTATTAACCGCATTGCTATCCAGAAATTCACTATTTTGCGTTGTGTAATTACTAAACTGTAAGCCGTCAAATCGGCTTAGTCCAAACTGTGTACCAAGCCAGATATAGCCTTGCTGGTCCTGAACCACACTTTTGATGCTTTGCGATGGCAGGCCATTTTGCATACTCCACTGTTTAACAACATAATCATTAATTGCCGCACTCACACCTGTGGTGAATATGCATAGCAACAGTAGAAGTATAAATCGCATAGGCTCCCTCTTCGTACCCGTAATTAAATTAGCCGCCCAGGACACCTGTTTTAAACAAAGCTTGCAAACAAATCAATGAAAAAATCCCGGCAAGCAGGTCATCTGCCATTATTCCCAGGCCACCATGCAGCTTTCTATCCAGTATTCGAATTGGACCTGGCTTTGCAATATCAAAAAAGCGAAATAATAAAAAACCAACCAGCAGCGACTGCCAGCTAATTGCGGCCCCAATCATAGTGATATAAAACCCGGCGACTTCATCCCACACGATTGCTGGGTGATCATGTACGCCGACATCACGAGCAGTCTTGCCACAGATCCAAAACCCCGCCAGACTGAGCAAAACGGCTAAAGTGATCTGCATCCATAATGGCTGCCCCATTGTCAGCAGAATAAATGGCAGTGCTGCTAAAGTACCAAAAGTACCGGGGGCTTTAGGTACTAACCCTAAACCAAACCCCAGCGCTAGAAAATGATGTGGGCGTTTGAGGTTGAATGATAACGGCTTATTCAAACCTGCTCCTAATTAAAAGTGTTGATAACCGCTACGCGGTAATGGGCATTTTTCCCCCGCTTGCAGCAACTCTAGTTTGCCGACCGACGCGGTAACTTGACCGATGCATACAGGCTCGACACCATACTGACGAAGACGCGCCTCGACGGCGCCTTTATTGCTGTCATTCACGGTAAACAACAGTTCATAGTCATCGCCATACGCCAGCCCCAGTTCATGACGTAAAGATACAGGCTCTAATTGCTGCAGAGTAGGTGACATTGGTACATCTTCAATGTTGACCAAAGCGCCCACACCTGACTTATTCAAGATGTGCTGCAAATCAGCCAGTAAGCCATCCGAAATATCGATGCAGGCAGTTGCCATACCTCGTAACACTTGCCCAGCCGCCACTCTCGGAGTTGGAAAGTGTAATTTTTCTTCGAGCCGCTTTAACTGAGTAGCTTCTATCGGTAACTGACGCTTACGGGCTTCAATTGCCAAAGCCGCATCACCCAGCTCTCCGGTGACATAAATCCAGTCACCCACTTTGGCGCCAGAACGCGTCAGTGCTTTGTCATTGGGGATGATCCCTTTGGCACAGATGGTGATGGTCAGCGGGCCCTGAGTTGTATCCCCACCTATCAGCTGAACATTGTAATATTCTGCAATTTCATGCATACCTTCGGTAAACGCTTCCAGCCAATCCATATCGACCTCAGGCAGAGTTAACCCAATGGAGATCCACGTTGGCTCTGCGCCCATAGCGGCAAGATCGCTGAGATTAACGGCCAAGGCACGATGACCTAATGCTCTGGGTGGAATGTCTTCGAAAAAGTGTACACCGGCAACCAGGGTGTCTGTGGTAATGGCAAGTTGGTGCTTGTCAGGAACCGTCACTATGGCACAATCATCACCAATGCCAACCTTTACATCACGACGCGCAATGCCACGCCCCTTGAAGTAATGATTGATTAACTCAAATTCCTTCATACATTAAAAAAGCCGGCCCATGCCGGCTCTCCTCACGGTCTCGATTACTTGCGGATTATCTTAACCGCTTTGTCCAGTACGCCGTTGACAAATTTGTGACTGTCTTCAGCACCAAACATTTTCGCCAGCTCAATCCCTTCGTTAATGGCGACTTTGTAAGGGACGTCTTCGCGGAATTTTAACTCGTAAATGCTGACGCGTAATACAGCTTTTTCAACCATATCCAGGTCATCAAATGGACGAGACAAATGCGGAGTCATCAACTCATCTAGCTGTTTGCAGTTCACTGCAACGCCACGCGCCAGATCTTTGAAATACTCTACATCAACCTTTGAAACGTCGTTTTCGATCAGCATTTGCTGCTCGATATCAGCAATGGGGTTGCCACTTAGCTGCCAAGAATATACTGCCTGAAGGGCAAGGACACGCGCCTTACGTCTAGCTGCTGGTTTCACTGAGATTCCTCTTAAATTTGCTCTAGCACGTTCACCATTTCTAGTGCACCAAGTGCAGCTTCGCCACCCTTGTTACCCATTTTGGTTCCCGCGCGCTCGATGGCCTGCTCAATACTCTCCGTGGTTAACACACCAAAAGCAACCGGGATATCGTAGTCCATAGACACGCTCGCCAGGCCTTTGTTTGACTCATTTGCAACCAGGTCGAAATGAGGTGTACCGCCACGAATGATGACACCTAATGCAATGATGGCATCGTGTTCTTTTTTCATTGCAACACGCTTAGCCGCTAAAGGTAATTCTACTGCACCCGGTACATACACGACAGTGATGTCCTCGTCCTTTACGCCACCTGTGCGTTTTAACTCATCAACTGCGCCTTCTAACAGGCTGCTACCAATAAAGTCGTTAAAACGAGAGATGACAATGGCAAATTTCTTGCCCGGTGCGTATTTATTACCTTCGATGATTTTCATTAGATGATTCCTAATCTAGTATAAGCAATTGCCAAATTGAGGCGCATAATAGCATAGAAAAAGACGAAACGCCTACAGGGAAATCCCCGTCAGGCGCTCGTTATGCTATGAGTAAATTATTGAGGTTCGACGTAATCGACAACTTCCAGGTGGAAGCCAGACAGGGCATGGTATTTTTTCGGCAAGCTCATCAGGCGCATTTTGCTGATCCCCAGATCGGCAAGAATTTGCGAGCCCACACCTACAGTTCTGGATGTCCCCTGAAACTTACGGTAGTTAGGCTTCTCACCGGCATCTTCTGCCGCAAACGCCTTCACCAATTGTTCCAGGTCTTCTGTTTTCTCTTGTTTGCCCAGAATAACCAGGACACCATTGTTGTCGGCAATGTATTTCATTGCGCCATGCAAGGTCCAGCTGCGATCTGCACTGCGGTCGGATAACAAGGTATCATTGAACGTACTTTGCAGGTGAACTCGCACTAAAGTTGCATCATCAGCACTCACTTCACCTTTTACTAACGCATAGTGCAACTGGTTATCTATGGTGTCTTTATATGTCACCAAATTAAACTCACCGTATTCGGTAGGCAGCTTACATTCTGCGACTTTTTCAATCGTCGTTTCATTGAGGTTACGATATTCAATTAAATCGGCGATGGTGCCAATTTTGATGTCGTGCTCTTTAGCAAACACTTCCAGCTCGGGGCGTCTGGCCATTGTGCCATCCGGGTTAAGGATCTCAACAATCACTGAAGATGCTTCAAGACCCGCCAGGCGCGCTAAGTCACAACCCGCTTCCGTATGGCCAGCACGGGTTAACACGCCACCTGGCTGTGCCATGATCGGGAAAATATGGCCTGGCTGCACTATGTCTTCTGGTACCGCACCTTTAGCAACAGCCGCCTGCACTGTACGGGCGCGATCTGCTGCCGAGATACCTGTGGTCACGCCTTTAGCGGCCTCAATCGACATAGTGAAATTGGTTGAGAACTGGGCGCCGTTATTTTTAACCATCAGGGGCAAGTCTAACTGCTGACAGCGCTCTTGCGTCATCGTCAAACAGATCAGGCCACGGCCATAGGTCGCCATAAAATTAATTGCTTCTGGCGTGATATGCTCTGCCGCAATGATCAGATCGCCTTCATTTTCCCGGTCTTCATCGTCCATCAGAATCACCATTCTACCGGCTTTAATGTCATCGATGATTTCTTGTGCGCTGTTTAAGCTCATAATCTTCCCGTTAGTAAGTGCGTTATTGGCAAGTTATTTAATAAAGCCAGCTTTGGCCAACAAGCTGGTTGTGAGAGTTGATTGCTCCGTATCGGCCGGTACACCTTGGACCAGCCTTTCGAGATAGCGCGCTATCTGGTCTACTTCCAGGTTGAGTAATGTCCCCACCTTAAAGTCAGCGATGGTGGTCTCTTGTGCTGTGTGTGGCACTATTGTCAGTTTGAATTTGTCTTCATCCAACTCATTGACTGTCAGACTGATCCCATCAATCGCCACTGAGCCTTTGTACGGAATGTATTTCATTAATTGCGCTGGCGCTTTGAGCCAGTATTCTGTAGCACGCGCATTCGGCTTAACGGCCACCACTTCTGCAATGCCATCAACGTGGCCGGATACTAAGTGGCCACCAAGCCGTGAGATCGGTTGCAAGGCTTTTTCCAGATTAACGAGCTGGCCAACCCGGTACTCACCAAAGCGAGTCAACTTGAGCGTTTCATTTGACACATCGGCACGAAAACCGTCAGCGAATTTTTCAACAACGGTCAGGCACACACCATTGGTGGCGATGCTGTCGCCAAGCTGCACATCATCCATATTCAAGGTGGTACTGGTAACCCGTACACTCAGGTCTCCCTGCTTAAGGGTCAGCTCTGTTAATGTGCCTGTTGCTTCAATGATGCCTGTAAACATAATGCCTTACTTACCTTTTTTATGTGCCGTAATGCGGATATCCGTACCTATCGGTGTCATCTCTGTGAGCGTTAACTCTGTGACCTGGCTCATTGCCTGTAAAGGTGCACTGTTAAACAAGTCTTTGCCGTCTGTACCGATAATTTTAGGTGCCAGATAAATCAAATATTCATCAATCAGACCCTGCTGATGCATGGCCCCCGCTAAGGTCGCGCCGCCCTCGAGCCAGACCTGATTAATGTTTCGCTCGGCCAGAAACGCCAGCGCCGCGTGCAGGTCAATTTTACCAGCACAGGTCTTAATCTTAATTTGCTCTACGAAATGTGGCCAGTTGTGCTGATTATCAAGGTCTGAGCGTAAAATAACGACTGGCGCAGCTATTTTAAACAGGGCTAGCTCCGGGTGAAGACGGTTTTGTGAATCAATAATCACCCGAACCGGCTGCCGCCATTGCTCAACGGGTCGCTCGATATCGGTCAGCTCTTCAGCGCGAACATTGAGCCGAGCATCATCCACCAGTACCGTATCTGCGCCCGTCAAAATTGCGCAACTTTGCGCCCGCCCCAGCTGCACATCGCGCCGCGCAGCAGGTCCTGTGATCCATTTGCTCTCGCCATTACCCAGTGCCGTTTTGCCATCCAGACTCGCAGCCAGCTTACAGATAACATACGGCAGGCCGTGTTCCATCCGCTTTAGGAAACCTTTGTTGAGTGCCCGCGCCTGTTGTTCAAGCAGTCCCGAAGCTGTTTCTATCCCTGCGTCATTGAGCATCGCAAGTCCTCGTCCCGCAACTTCTGGGTTGGGGTCGACCATCGCAGCAATGACTTTACTGACGCCTGCTTCGATAAGGCCTTTTGCACATGGTGGTGTACGGCCATAGTGACTGCAGGGTTCAAGTGTTACGTAGGCCGTCGCGCCCTGAGCCTGCTCGGCAGCCTCTCGCAGAGCATGCACTTCCGCATGTGGCTCACCAGCGCGTAAGTGAAACCCTTCACCGACAATTTCACCGTTGTTGACTATCACACAGCCGACATTGGGATTAGGCGTAGTCGTAAAACGGCCCTGTTCAGCCAGCTCAATAGCGCGTGCCATAAAAGTACGATCGGCTTGTGTAAAACTCATTCGTCCCCCAGCCGGGCTATTTCTTCGCCAAATTCTTTCACATCTTCAAAGCAACGATACACCGACGCGAAACGTACGTAGGCCACTTTATCGAGTTTTTTGAGCGCTTCCATAATACATTCACCTACCAGTTGACTGGACACTTCTCGCTCACCGGTAGCACGCAATTGAGATTTAATTTGATGAACCACTTCTTCTATCTGCTCAGTGCTCACAGGGCGCTTTTCAAGCGCTCGATGCAAACCATTTTGCAGTTTATCTTCATTAAATGGTTCTCTGGAGCCATCTTGTTTGATCACTCTGGGCATCACCAATTCGGCCCCTTCAAACGTGGTAAAACGCTCGTGACATAAAATACACTCACGTCGCCTGCGTACCTGGTGACCCGAGCCAACTAACCGTGAATCTATCACTTTGGTTTCTTTTGCCGTACAAAAAGGACAGTGCATAAACACTCGCTATGAAAAACTGACAAACGCCCCATCCCCGTTGGTTAAGGTTGCAACAGGGTTTGGGTTAATTGTTGCCAGTATATCAAGATAGTGGCCATTGATGCACATAAAAAAAGGCTGCCCAGATGGCAGCCCTCTTGTGTAGAACGTCGCGCGCTATCGCTTACGCGTATACAGGCAACTTAGCGCAGATCGCTTTTACTTTTTCTTTCACCTGTGCCTGAACTGCTTCGTCTTCGATGTTGTCCAGTACATCACAGATCCAGCCAGCCAGCTCACCCGCTTCCGCTTCTTTAAAGCCACGACGTGTGATAGCCGGTGAACCAATACGCAGACCAGACGTCACAAACGGAGAACGTGGATCGTTTGGTACAGAGTTTTTGTTCACTGTGATATTCGCACGGCCAAGCGCCGCATCCGCATCTTTACCTGTGATGTCTTTGTCGATCAGATCGAGCAGGAACAAGTGGTTGTCCGTCTTACCTGAAACAACTTTGTAGCCACGCTCCTGAAGTACAGCAACCATGGCCTGTGCATTTTTTACCACTTGTGTCTGGTATGCTTTGAAGTCATCCTGCAAAGCTTCTTTAAATGCAACAGCTTTGGCTGCAATCACGTGACACAGTGGGCCACCCTGACCGCCCGGGAATACTGCGCTGTTCAGCTTTTTATAGATGTCTGCATCACCACATGCTGACAGGATCAAACCACCACGAGGGCCTGCCAGTGTTTTGTGTGTCGTTGTTGTAACCACATGCGCATGTTGGATTGGGCTTGGGTAAATACCCGCCGCAACCAGACCCGCAACGTGTGCCATATCAACCAGCAGGTAAGCACCCACTTTGTCTGCAATTTCACGGAATTTAGCCCAGTCAACAATACCTGAGTAGGCAGAGAAACCACCGATGATCATTTTCGGCTTGTGCTCCAGCGCCAACGCTTCAACCTGTGCGTAGTCGATTTCGCCAGTCTCTTCGTTCAGGCCATACTGAACCGCATTGTATGTTTTACCAGAGAAGTTCACGTGTGAACCATGTGTCAGGTGACCACCATGTGCCAGACTCATACCCAGCACGGTATCATGCGGCTGAAGCAGCGCCTGAAATACCGCAGCATTTGCCTGAGAGCCCGCGTGCGGCTGAACGTTTGCATAATCACAGCCGAACAGTTCACATGCACGGTCAATCGCCAGTTGCTCAACCACATCAACGTGTTCACAGCCACCGTAATAACGCTTACCCGGATAACCTTCAGCATATTTGTTTGTTAACTGCGACCCCTGAGCCTCTAGTACGCGTGGGCTACAGTAGTTTTCAGACGCGATAAGCTCAATGTGCTCTTCCTGACGGGTCGTTTCCGACTGGATCGCTTGAAATAGTTCAGGGTCAAAATCTGCAATATTCATGTTACGTTCTAACATGGTGTCTCCTAGGTACACGTAAGATTGGTTTTTGAAGGCTTGATTGTACGCAAATTGCGGCCATTTGCCTATGAATTCGGCGTGAGCCTATTTAATCAAGGATTGAATTTATTTCACAGTGTTTAGGGGATGATATTTTTTTATTTAAACATTTATATTTTTTATTAAAAACCAAACATACATTTTAAATTGAAATCTATAAAAGTTCCCCTTTTAGTGGCTAGACCGGCTCACCAAATAGGGGAACTGAGTATAAGTTAACGCATGAGGCGTGCCAGCACAGCATCCTTTAGAGCGCTATAGTCAGCCTGCAAAAGCTCTGCAAGGCAGGGTTTCTCAAGGGCGCTTGCCAGTGCCTCTGGTATTTCAATTGCCTGACCCAGCACAGCTTCCACCGTCTCCCGAAATTTCGCGGGGTGCGCTGTCGCCAGAAAAATCCCCGTCTCATCAGGCTGACCATCAAGAGTGAGCCCTTCATAAGCAATGGCAGTATGAGGTTCCGTCACATACCCGGCTTCAGCAACCTGACGCATCACTTCTTGCGTTCTCTCTTCTGACACTGAACGTGAATAAAACTCATCTTTAGGAAAGTGCCCATGATCTAACATCGATTCTACACGAGGCCAATTATTAGGTTTACTCACATCCATGGCGTTGGAGATAGATTCTAAAGTGGCGTTAGGCTGCCAATGACCAGACGCAATATATCGGGGTACAGTATCATTTTGATTGGTCGTTGCGCTCAGCCGCTTGACTGGCAAACCCACTGCAGCGGCTATCATTGCAGCACACACGTTGCCGAAATTTCCGCTCGGCACAGAAATGTGCACTTTGTCTCGCTGGGACGGTGCAAGCTGAGCAAATGCTTCAAAGTAGTAGCAAACCTGCGCCAGCAAACGGCTAATATTGATCGAATTAGCTGAGTTCAGTCCCAAAGTTTGCTTGAGCTCGTCATCCAGAAAAGCTTGCTTTACCAATGCCTGACAATCATCAAAGCTGCCTTCTACAGCATAACAATGAATGTTTTCACCCAACGTAGTGAACAGCTTTTGCTGTGCCAGAGAAATTTTACCCTGAGGATAGAGGATCACCACGTCGACATTGGGCATTTGATAAAAAGCGTGGGCCACCGCTGCACCGGTATCGCCGCTGGTTGCAGTCAAAATTGTCACCCGCTCACCCTGACTGAAGGCGCCAATGCACTGTGCCATAAACCGGCCACCAAAGTCTTTAAACGCCAACGTCGGACCGTGAAAGAGCTCCAGGCAATATTTATTTTCTTCAACTTGTACTAAGCGAGCAGGAAAATCAAATGCCTGCTCACACATGCTTTGCAATGAGTCCAGCGGTAATTCATCCCCTATCAGATGCTTCAGCAGAGCCGCACTGCGTTGTGCAAACGGCTGCGCCAGCAAGCCATCGATGTTATCCAGTGGCGTCAGTTCAGTGGGGAAGAATACCCCCTGATTTCGACCCAGACCCGTTTTAACCGCTTCGATAAAGGATACTATCTGAGTATCGTCTTTTAAGTTAACCAGTTTCATCCTACTCTCCTTCCTTTATTTCTCTTGTACCTTGTGGGTCTATTCGGCAAATATGGCTGAAGCCATGTTCATTCAGATAATACTGTTGCAACCATAACTGACAGCGTTGCGCATCCTGTTCGTTTGCGCACAAAGCGAACAAGGTAGGCCCTGCACCAGAAATGCTCACAGTGAGCGCGCCAAGCTCGGGCAAACTCAACTTCGCGTCGGCATACCCTTTAATTAAAGGTGCCCGATGAGGCTCAGCTATCTCATCGCGCATCAAAGCGAGCGCGGCATCAAACCTGTGCTGCGCCATCAGTAAAGTAAAGGTACTCAAACGCTGGGCAAACTCCACCGCATCGTGAGTGGCCAGTTGCGGCGGTAAAACGGCTCTGGCCTCAGCAGTATTCAAAGCAAATCCAGGGTAAGCCACCACCAATCGCCAGCTGTCATCAACAGGCAAACTCAGAGCTCTGTCTGGTACCAGTTCAGCAGTTAACTGCAATCCACCCAGATAACAGGGAGTGATATTGTCGTAATGACGCGCACCACTGACCTTACCCTCAAAATCAGCCATCAACTCAATCATCTGCGTTTGAGACAAACGGGTCTGTGCAAACGCATCCAGAGCTGCAAATGTCGCTACCACAGAGCAGGCACTGGACCCCAGCCCGGACCCTATGGGTAAGCGCTTTTCTAATGTCAGCTTAACGCTGGGCATATCTGCAGCGACATGCGCTCTAAAGTGCACCAGGCACTGATAAGCCAGATTTTCCTCAGCTCCCGACGGGAGCTTAGCCGCGTAGGGCCCGACACATTCAAAACAGTCTTGTTCAGCAGCTTCTGCGCTAACCACATCTCCCAGTAAAGTCCCATCAAGTGGCGCAATCGCGGCACCTAAAGAATCAAAACCGACGCAAAAGTTACCAATAGATGCCGGTGCAAAAAATCGTTTCATAACCCCTCCTAGCGCGTCAAAGTTTTTAAGATATCGGCAAATACGCCTGCCGCAGTGACTTCAGCCCCGGCACCATAACCCCGGATCACAAAAGGTTTTGGCTGATAATACTGACTCAATATTGCAAGGGCGTTTTCGCCATCACGAATGTCTGACAAAGCGTGCGCTTGATCGACCGCCTCAATGCCAACCCGACAACGACCGCCCTCAATCGTGCCGACATAACGCAGCACTTTCCCTTCACTGGCAGCACTGTCAATACGATCCGCAAATGCTCTATCCAACTCATGCAGCCTGGTCATAAACTCATCGACCGAGCTACCTGCTGCAAAGTCGACGGGCACCACGGGCTCGACTTCGATATCTGACAACTCCAGCGCCAATCCGGACTCACGGGCAATAATAAGCAGCTTACGCGCCACGTCCGTACCTGACAGGTCATCTCGCGGGTCCGGCTCAGTAAAACCGCTTTGTTTTGCTTTGGCGGTGGCTTCGGACAGACTCAGGCCGTCCTCCAGTTCACCGAAAATGTAGGACAGAGAACCCGACAGAATGCCACTGAAAGACAGCAACTCATCGCCTGCGCCGAAGAGTAGTTGCAGATTGTCCAGTACCGGCAAACCGGCCCCCACATTCGTTTCATATAAAAAGCGTCGGCCCTTCTGCTGTGCCACCTGCTGCAATGCCTGATAGTAACTGTAGTCACTGGTGTTGGCTTTTTTGTTCGCCGCCACAACATGGAACCCGGCCGCCAAAAAATCGTGATACTGGTCGGCCAATTGCTGAGACGAACTACAATCTACTATTACAGGGTTGATCAAATGATTACGACGCACAAACGCTTCCAGATTGGCCAGCTCAAAGCCTTGCTCTGCACCCGCCAGTGCTTGTTGCCAACTATCAAATGGAACGCCCTGCTCATTCAAATAACAGTGCTTTGAATTGGCCACGCCATAAAGATTCAGTTTAATGTTGCGCTCTGCAAGCCAGGTTTGCTGGCGTTGCAGTTGTGCAATGAGTTCAGTGCCTACCAGGCCGCAGCCCAGTAAAAACACATCAATGGACGGAACATGAGTAAAGAAGTTTTCATGGCATACTTTAACCGCATCCTGACACAACTCCCCCTGGATAACGGCTGAAATAGCACTTTCAGTTGAGTCCTGAGCAATCGCTACAATATTCACCTGGGCCTGTGCCAGTGAGGCAAAAAACTTTGCAGCCAACCCTTTGTGTGACTTCATGTTATCGCCCACCAGGGTGACAATCGCCAACGAGCGGCGTACTTCTATTGGCTCAATCAGTTGCGCCTGCATCTCCAGTTCAAAGGCACTTTGTAGCGCCTGCAATGCTAACGATAGATCTTGCTCATGAACACAAAAGCTGATGCTAAATTCACAGGAAGATTGAGTGATCAATACAATTGAGACATTGTCTTTGGCCAGTGCCGAAAATACCCTGGCTGCCATCCCCACCTTACCTTTCATGCCCGGGCCAGAGACCGTCAACATAGCCAGTTTATCTAAGCTGGATAACGCTTTAACGGGTTCATCGCCGCCACCTTGTGCCGCTATCACTGAGCCTGGTAACTCGGGGGCATGGGTATTTTTAATCTCACAAGGTACGCCTGCCTTAGCACAAGGTAAGATCGTTTTCGGGTGCAAAACTTTGGCGCCAAAATACGACAATTCCATGGCTTCTTTGTATGATAAGCGATTTACTTTTGTGGCTTTTTTAATCAGCCGAGGATCTGCACTATAGACCCCATCTACATCAGTCCAGATTTGGCAGACGCGAGCCTGAATACAGGCAGCTGCAATGGCAGCAGAATAGTCTGAGCCGTTGCGCCCCAATGTCGTTAACTCGCCTGCACCATTGCTGCCTGTAAAACCGGGCATAATATAGAAGTTTGCAGAGTGCGCTTTGAGCTGCGCCACAAAACACGCGCGGCTATCGTCCAGCAAGGCTTCAGCATCCAGGTAGGCTTCATTGGTTACAATGCAATCTGTTGCCTCAAGATAACAGGCTTTGTCCGTACCAAGCATAGCCACCATCAAAGCAACACTCACCCGCTCACCAAAGCTAATCACATAAGCTTCTATCGCATCAGGGCATTGCTTGAGCAATTTAATACCAGCCAGTTTGTCGGCCAGCGCAGCAAAATCAGGCCACTGATTCACCTGATTAAACTCAGCCTCGACCTGCGCTTTCAGTCCATCCAGACGCTCTGTCAGGGCGAGCCATTGTGCTTCGTAATCTTGCCCCTGACGCGCCAAGTCACATAGCTCAACCAACTTGTCAGTAACCCCACCTGGTGCAGATAAAACGACTAACGCCTCATTTTTACCCTGAGTCAGGATCAGCTCCCGTACTCGTTGCAGACAGGCGTAATCGGCCAGCGATGACCCTCCGAACTTCAATACTTGCATGTTAATTTTCCTCATTCCAAAAACAAAAAAGGCCTGTGCTCGAAGTGAGCACAGGCCTTTTTAAATACGCAACGACCTATGCCACTATCCCGTAAGGATGGTGGTGGTGGTAATGGTCGTGGTGTTAATAATCTTTTTCATAGACTTTAGACTGCCTGAATAGCCAACAAGCTGTCAAGCACAAAAATCTAATTTGCGGGGTGAAAATCTATGCAAAAAACTCAAGTTGTGACCAGCAATGTGCAAAATCTATGTTGGAATGCGTCGGGCACTGATGTAGTAAGCGAACAGGCGAGTGTAAACAAATGCTTTGAATGTTAACAAATGAGCGGGGACTAGCGGATCCCAAAACGACTAAGGGTTGCCTGCAAGGCTTCCGGTTTAACCGGTTTTTCCAAAAATTCGAGTGCACCCAGTTTAGCCACCCGCTCCTTCATTTCGCCCTGAATATCAGCAGAAATAACCACCACATAGGTTTCTATCACCTGACGTTTTATGGCCTCCAGCACTGCAATACCATCCATCTCCGGCATGGTGAGATCGAGACAGACTAGATCAATGTGACGTGTCGCCAGCACATCGAGTGCTTCGCGTCCGTTACAGGCCTGACAAATGTCGGCATCCAGCATACCGCTTAAACAGCGGATCACTTGTTTGCGGGCAACGACTGAATCGTCACAAACTAATACAGAGTAGCTCATAGGGTGAATTGTCAAATAATCTTTATTGTTCTGATCTGGGATAAAGGTTATTGTTGTGATTAAACTTATAACATAATAATCCTCGTCCAGTAAGTGGCAGAGGAACAAATTCCTTGCGATATCAGATTGAGATTAATATTTATTTTTAGCACTTTATTGGCTAACTTTAAGTGTAATAAACGCGCACAAACCCGTTGTTAGGAGCAAAGAACACTTCATGCTGCAAAAAAGTCTGTCAAAGAAGCTGCTCACAAACGTCTTGTCGGTTTACTTTTTGCTTACCTTCGTCGTTACCTGTGGACAGGTGGTCGCTGAGTATGTCAATACCAAGGACTATATTCGCAACGAGTTAACCATGCTGCAAAAAACCTTTAGCCGCAGCCTGACTCGCGCGATATGGGAGCTCAACACCAAACAAACCGTCACAACCGCTGAAGGTTTGCTGGCGATCCCTATGATTGAAGGGATCATAGTGCGTGATGACAGCGGTGAAATTATTTCCCAACTGGGCCGTTCATTGAATATCCATGAGTTATACAGCCAACAGTTAGTGCAAGAAGAAGCCTTGATTGAAGACACGCCGTCAGGTTTATTTGGCTACACCTTTCCTCTGATCTTTGAGTTTTCCGGGCGCGCTACGCAGGTAGGTGACGTTACCTTGTTTTCGAGTCGGGAAGTAGTATTCAGCCGTATCATGATTTCCATTTATTTTCTGATCGGTAATGCCATGGTCAAGACCACCTTTTTGATCATCTTGTTTTTGCTTGCATTCAGAAAGTTGCTTACCGAACCCCTGACCGATCTGACTGAGCAAATTGATGACTTTGAAATAGATAATGTTGATGGCCATAAAATTGATATAGATACCACGGAGCGCAACGAGCTCAAGGTCATGGAAGAGGCCTTTAACAAACTCATTGACCGAATTGCTGATTACCGCAAAAAGCTGGATCAGGCCCAGAAAGAGCTTTTGATCAGTAACGAAAAACTGGACCAGCACAATATCCAGCTGGAGCAGGAAGTGGCGCGTAAAACGTCAAACCTGTCTCAGGCAATGATGGATCTGCAGCAACAAAAGTATGAGTTAGAAAAACAAAAGCTGACGCTCACCGAAGAGATTGATCTGAGACGCCAAACCGAAGAAGAGTTACTCACCAAGCAAAAAGAGCTGGAGAAGTATGTTGATGAGCTTAATATGGCACAAGAGCGACTGGTCGGCTCAGAGAAAATGGCTGCGCTGGGTGGCCTCGTGGCTGGTATTACCCACGATATAAATACCCCCGTTGGAATTGGGGTAACCGCAACGTCATTCTTACAGGAGCGTTTAGAGCGCCTGGAGTCAGCTTATCGGGATAAAACCTTATCGCCCAAAGCGCTGGAAGAATTTATCAATGAAGCCAAGCAAAGCACCAGCCTGCTCACAACTAACCTCGACAGGGCCTCAGAGCTGGTGGCCAGCTTTAAGCAGATTGCCGTTGATCAGGCCAGTGAAGCGGTTCGCACCATTAATTTTAAACAGTATCTGGGCGAAGTGATCCGCTCTTTACATCCCAAACTCAAGAAAACCGCCCATATTGTTAACGTTGATTGCCCGGAAGAGCTTACTCTGCACCTCCCAGCTGGTGCGATCAGTCAGATTTTCACCAATCTCATTATGAACTCCCTGATCCATGGTTTCGAAGGTATCGCTCAGGGCACCATAGACATAGAGATCAGAGAAGAAAACAACGACGTGTTTATTGTTTACAAAGACAATGGTAAAGGTGTCAGCAAAGCACAGTTGGAAAAACTCTTCGACCCCTTCTTTACCACCAAGCGAGAACAAGGCGGCAGTGGTTTGGGCACTCATATCACCTTTAACCTAGTGAAACAAACGCTTAATGGCGACATTGAAGTCAATTCCGAAGAAGGCAACGGCCTGACCTACTATATTCGCTTCCCAAAAGAGCTACAAAAGAGCGTCGCGATGTTCAGTTAATACCCACAAAAACCGGCACAGCAAATTATCTGCCAAGAGCCTTTGCCCGAGGGCGTGTCGGTTTGCTATGATGCGGGTCGATTTTACTCTTCGGAACCTGTTCTATGTGGTTTAGCAATCTTATCTGTTACCGATTTAAACAAGACGTCTCCTACGCTCAGGAAGACTTTGAAGCGGCACTGGAGCACGACGTATTTCGTCCGTGCGGTAGCCAGGACATGAGCACTTTTGGCTGGACCAAAGCACTGGGTAAACATGGCCAGACATTGAGTCATTTTTCTCAGCACTGTATTTTAGTTTGTGCAAAACGAGAAGAAAAAGTACTGCCCGCTTCTGTCATCAATGAAATGGTTGCTGAGAAAATCGAGTCGATCGAGCAAGAGGAGAATCGCCCGGTCAAGAAAAAAGAAAAAGACGAAATTAAAGAGAACATCACTGCAACACTGTTACCTCAGGCATTCAAGAAATCCAGTTTGCAGTTCGCCTTTATTGACCAGAAAAACGGGTGGTTAATCGTCAACAGTGGCAGCTTTAACAAAGCGGAAGAGTTGACTGCCCTGCTGCGTAAATCTCTGGGTACTCTGCCCATTGTTCCGGCATTCGCCAATTACGATCTGGATCTGTTCCTGACTGACTGGCTAACTCAGTTTGAAGTACCTGAGGGCTTTGCGATCGGCTCTGACGCAGAGCTGCAAGAAGCCGATGACAATGGCGCACAGGTAAAACTGAAACAGCATGACCTGGCCAGTGACGAAATTAAGCTACATCTGGAACACGGTAAGCGCGTGACAAAACTGGGCATGGACTGGCGTGAGCGTGTTCAGTTTACCTTACAGAATGATGGCTCTCTCAAACGCTTAAGCTTCAGCGATACATTAAAAGAGCAAAATGCAGATATTCCTAAAGAAGATATGGCAGTCAAATTAGACGCCGACTTTATTTTGGTGTCTGAAGAAATCAAAGAGCTACTGGAAGAGTTATCCCAGGGCTTGGGTGATCAGGAAGACCTGTAAATGAAGGCAGGATGCGACAGCCTCCTGCCCTGCTCACTATCGCGGCTATGAAAA
Organism: Pseudoalteromonas rubra; assembly: GCF_005887095.1. GTDB lineage: Bacteria > Pseudomonadota > Gammaproteobacteria > Enterobacterales > Alteromonadaceae > Pseudoalteromonas > Pseudoalteromonas rubra_E. The sequence goes on from NZ_PNCI01000076.1 coordinate 43,154, forward strand.
GGCCGCTTTGATGTCGTTCAGCATATCCTGATATTCATCGTCGTAAAACATGTCGACCGATCCCAGCACACCTTTTTCCTCATACACATGTAATGCCGCCGCTTTGTCGGATACCTGCAGTATCCCCTCAACAATAGCGCCAACTCGGATAAAGTCCACATAGCATACATGTGCGGGTTTATAGTTTGGATTCGCCCAACTTTCAGCCACCTCAACAAACTCTTCAGTGAAGCCCCACTCACGCATAATAGCACCACCAATTCGGCCACCGAGTTTTTGAATTGCATGTGCCAGAAAGCTTGGATTCGCAAAGACTTCCGGGTGGTGCTCGGCTTCTGTCAGGATAGGCAGCACCCCAATATTAAATACCAAAGAAGCCAAGGTGATGGTGTCTTTGTTAAGCGACGTATGTTTGTTAACCCGCAGATAAAAATCCATTGTGGTGATCGCCTGACAGGCCACTTTCAGGGTTTTTTGCCAGGCTTTGTCCATATAAGTTTTGATCAGTTTGTTCTGCGACACAAACAACTGCTCCATCGCCATAGCCGTCGCCACATTTTTTACCTGTCGCAAGCCGATGCGAGTGACCGCCTGATTGAGCGTATTCACTTTCACAGCACGACCTAAAAATGCACTGTTCGCGACTTTAATCATACGAGCAGCCAGCGCCGGATCATGAGAGATCACCTCTGCCATTTGCATAAGATTAACTTCTGGGTCATCCGCAGCCTGACGGACCCGAACGGCTATTTCGGGCAGGGTAGGCAAAACCAGGGTATCGTTATTTATTTTATCAATCAGAATCGTCAACAAGGCATTTTCAGTAGACATATTGGTTCAATCCTCGAATTTATTGGCCTCTGGTGCGCAGCATCTGCCTTTTGAGCGGGCAATGTGCTGTTCATGCTATTAGTATTGTCTAACTTAAAGAGTAAGTTAAGGAAAGTATAAAAATTATTCGTGACATGCGGCACACATCCAACGATTCACCTGAGATAAAATATTCCCTCAGTTTGTATTATGAAGGCAGCAAGTTGCGCAGAATTCATGTAATGTATACGCCCGACATAATAATACGGACAATCTATGCGCCACTTATGCTCTTATGTAGTAGCGCCGTAGAAGACAGTCCGACACACCCTCAATGAAGGAAAAATGATGAAACGCGCAATGTTATCCACAGCCATCATGCTGGCTTGTGGCGTTATGCTCAGTGCATGTTCTGAGCCACAAAAACCGTCAAATAACGAGGCTCAGCCACAGGCAAATAACTCAGATACCGGATATCAGCTGAAAGACTTGTCGCCTGCACGACTGGATATTTATACCGAAGTTACACTCAATAGCGATCTCTCACACCTCAATGACAACCAGAAAAAAATGCTGGGCCTGCTGATCGAAGCCTCTAAAATCATGGACGATCTGTTCTGGCAGCAAGCCTTCGGCATGAACAAAGCAGAATTTCTGGCAAATATCAAAGACCCGAAAGTGCGCCAGTTCGCCGACATTAACTATGGCCCCTGGGATCGTCTCAATGGCGACAAAGTCTTCCTGGAGGGCTTTGCAGACAAGGCACCCGGTGCACAATTCTACCCGAGCGATATCAGCAAAGACGAGTTAAATCAGGCTGATGTGAAAGATAAGGCGGGTTTGTATTCCCTGATCAAACGTGACGCACAAGGTCAGCTTTATAGCGTTGCTTACTCAGAAGCTTATCAGACGGAGCTGAATACGGCGGCTCAGCTACTACGCGATGCCAGTAAGTTAGCAGTCGACAAACAGTTTTCCAAATACCTGAACCTCAGAGCGGATGCTCTGGTCAACAACAGCTACCAGAGTTCAGACTTCGCCTGGATGGATATGAAAAACAATCCCATCGACGTGGTGATTGGTCCAATCGAAACCTACGAAGATCAGCTGTTTGGCTATCGCACAGCATTTGAGTCTTATGTTCTGGTCAAAGACATGGCCTGGAGCGAACGTCTGGCAAAATTTGCTGCATTCCTGCCAGAACTGCAACAAGGACTGCCGGTTGATGCGAAATATAAGCAAGAAGTGCCTGGCTCAGACGCCGATCTTAATGCGTACGATGTGATTTACTATGCCGGCCACTCCAATGCGGGCAGCAAAACCATTGCCATCAATTTGCCAAACGATGAAGAAGTACAGTTGCAAAAAGGCACGCGTCGTCTGCAGCTGAAAAATGCCATGCAAGCCAAATTCGACAAAATCCTGGTGCCTATTGCAGACCAGCTGATAGTGCCGGAGCAGCGTAAACACATTACCTTCGATGCATTCTTTGCCAATACTATGTTCCATGAAGTTGCCCATGGTCTGGGTATCAAAAACACCATTACTGGTAAAGGGACTGTTCGTCAGTCACTTCAGGAACATGCCAGTGCACTGGAAGAAGGCAAAGCCGATATTCTGGGCCTCTACATGGTTGAGCAGCTATTGAAAAAAGGGGAAATCAGCGAAGGGACACTGGAAGATTATTATGTGACCTTTATGGCGGGTATTTTCCGGTCTGTCCGCTTTGGTGCCTCCAGCGCCCATGGTAAAGCGAACATGATCCGCTTTAACTTCTTCAAACAGGAAGGGGCATTTTCGAAAAACGCCGATGGTCTGTATCAGGTCGATATGGCCAAAATGGGTGCCGCGATGGAAAAACTATCTAATGTGATCCTGACCCTACAGGGTGATGGTGATTATCAGAAGGTCGATCAATTGCTGGCCACTCATGGTGACATCAAGGCAGAATTGCAAGCGGACCTCGATAAGCTGGCAGCTGCCAATATTCCGGTCGATGTGACTTTTAAGCAAGGCAAAGCAGTGCTAGGACTATAGTCCTAACACCACACACCTATCGGATCAGGCGTTCACATCGAGCGCCTTTTTTATTTCGCTAATCTGTTGTTCGCTGTATGGCACCGCAGGTAAAACACCCCATACCGGTTTTGGCCAGGCAGCATCGTGCTCAAAACGCGCAATATGATGCACGTGCAACTGAGGCACCATATTGCCCAGTGCAGCTACATTCAATTTATGCGGGTTAAACACAGCTTTAATTAAGCGGCTGAGTTTGGCTGATTCCTGCCAAAACTGCAGTTGCTGCTCTGTCGTCAGGTCAATGATCTCTCGCATGCCCGATACGCGCGGTACCAGTACAAACCAAGGGTATTGACTATCATTCAATAACAATAACTTACATAAAGGCCAGTCTGCTAATTCTATGCAGTCACGTTGAAGTTCCGGCGCCAGTTGAAAAATGCTCATCGTATTCTATCGGGTCTGTGATCTGTGGCCTCACTGTAGCGAACTTCCACAGCAAAATCGACCAGATAAATGGGATTCGCTTCACCCTACCTCATCTGTCGGATTTTATTGCCATCCAGAAACACAGTCTTTACCATCAACGCTCTTAAACCAAATCAACACAACTAAAAAGGTGACTCTGTGCGCAATCTGTTATCTTACGCAGCGTTAGCCGCTGGCTTGCTGGCCACCAGCCAGTTGGCTGTGGCTCAACCACTGACACTGGAACGTATCTTTGATGACCCAACGTTAGCGGGAAAGGCGCCCGTTAAACTGAAGTTTTCACCCGATGGTACGCGGGTGACTTACCTGCAGGGAAAAGTAGACGACTACAACCGGTATGATCTGTGGGAATACAATATTAAAGCTGACACCAATCGACTACTGGTGGATTCTCAGGCACTTTTTTCGGGCCCTGAAACATTGTCTGATGAAGAAAAAGCACGCCGTGAACGACAGCGCATCTTTGGTCGCGGGATCCTGGAATACAAGTGGTCAAAAGATGGTAAAGCACTGCTTTTCCCACTCAATGGGGACCTGTACTATTACGAACTAAGCACAGGTAAGAGTCGTAAGCTTACCAATACCGAGGCCTTTGAAACCGATGCCCGTTTTTCACCCAAGGGCAACTATGTTTCCTTTATTCGTGAACAAGACTTGTATGCACTGGAGCTGGCAACCGGTCAAGAGATCCGTCTAAGCAAAGATGGCGGTGGCGTCATCAAAAACGGCATGGCTGAGTTTGTCGCACAGGAAGAAATGGGCCGGATGACGGGCTACTGGTGGGCCGGCGATGAAAGCAAGATTGCCTTTACCCGCATTGATGAAAGCCCGGTACAAGAAGCCATTCGCAATGAGATTTATGCGGACGAAGTTAAGCTTTTTAACCAGCGCTATCCTTTCACCGGCACAGATAATGTTCGCATCGATCTGGGTGTGGTGACACTGAACAATCAAAAAATTGATTGGGTCGACCTTGGTAAAGACAAAGACATCTACATCGCACGCGCAAAATGGTTGGAAGATGACACGACATTATCTTATCAATGGCAAAATCGTTCTCAACAAAAGTTGGAACTCAGATTCTATAACGCCAGTAATAAACAGCAGCGCGTTGCTCTAACAGAAACCAGTGATACCTGGCTGAACCTGCATTTTGACTTGCATTTTCTTAAAGATAACAAGCACTTTGTCTGGGCGTCGGAACGTGATGGCTACAAGCACCTCTATTTGTATCGCACCAGTGGCCAGCTGGTTCGTCAGCTGACCAAAGGTAAGTGGGTCGTCGATGAGCTACAGGGCATTGATGAGAAAAAAGGTCTGGTGTACTTTTCTGGCCGTAAAGACACCCCACTGGAAAGCCATTTATATTCAGTCCCTCTATTCAAGAAGGGCAATATCAAACGGATCACAGAAGCCGGCGCCTACCATAAAGTAGTGATGGCCGAGGATAACCGCACCTTCATCGACAGTAAGTCCTCTGTAAATCAGCCTACGTCTGTATCGCTGCGTAACTCCAATGGTGAATTCATTACCTGGCTGGAGCAGAACAAACTGGATGACCAGCACCCACTGACACCTTTCCTGAACGATCTGGCGACCCCGGAGTACGGTACTCTCAAAGCTGAAGACGGCCAGGTGATGCATTATCGCCTGTTTAAACCAAAGCACCTGGAAAAAGACAAAAAGTACCCGGTGATCGTGAATGTCTACGGGGGTCCACATGCCCAGCGTGTTACCAACAGCTGGCGCAGTAAAAATCTGTATTTCCAGTACATGGCGCAGCAAGGTTACATTGTCTTCCAGTTAGACAACCGAGGCTCATATAACCGGGGTAAGCGCTTTGAAGACCCTATCTATAAACACTTAGGGGAAGTTGAAGTCGCCGACCAGATCCGTGGTGTAGAATTTTTACGTACACTAGATTATGTCGACCCTGCTCGAATTGGTATTTATGGACACAGCTACGGTGGTTATATGGCACTGATGACTATGTTCAAAGCTGGCGACTACTTCGCAGCCGGCGTATCTGGTGCACCGGTAACTGACTGGGCTCTATACGATACACATTACACAGAGCGTTACCTGGGGCACCCTAAAACCAATGCTAAAGGTTATGAGCAAAGTGCCGTCTTCCCCTATGCTGACGGCCTCAAGGGACCTTTAATGATCTACCACGGTATGGCAGATGACAATGTACTGTTTACACACGCCACCAAACTATTCAAACAGTTACAGGATAACGCCAAGCCATTTGAGATGATGACTTACCCGGGCTCCAAGCACAGTCTGCGCGGTAAGAAGGTACAAACCCATTTACATCAGACGATTACCAATTTCTTCAATCGTCACTTCGAAGTAAAATAATCCAACATGCGGGCCTGCGTTGGCCCGCACTTCCCCCCATGTGCAGCCCGTTGTGGTATTCGACAAATAGCTAATTGCCTAAATCTTTCCTCGCTAAATATATTATTCACTTGATTTAGAACAAATTTCACCCGCACTTTTATTGCAGTATAGACAATGAAAGTCCGTTCAGCGCACAACCTTGTGCCTTCAAGAGGAGCCAAAGATATGGCATTTCTGAGACAGTTCACCATTTTTGGCCGCCTTGCAATGCTGGTGGGAGTCGTCGTTCTGGGTTTGGCTGCACTGGGCGTGATGAATCTGCAACAGCAATATCAGGCACTGAGCGAACAGCAATATGAAAAAACCAAAAACCTGGTGGAAACTGCACATAGCCTGGTTAGCCACTTTAATCAGGCTCAGCGTCAGGGCATACTCAGCGAAGATGACGCCAAAGCCGCTGCCCTGGATGCGTTGAAAAACCTCAGATACGATGAAAATAATTATTTCTGGGTCAATGATCATTACCCTCGTATGGTGATGCATCCTTTTAAGCCTCAGCTCAACGGACAGTCGGTCAGAGACAGTAAAGATCCCGACGGTGTGGCATTATTTCAGGAAATGGTGGCGGTTGTAGACGCTCAAGAAGCAGGCTTTGTTCCCTATAAATGGCCTAAGCCCGGTAAATCCGACCCGGTCGATAAGATCTCCTATGTAAAAGGCTTTGCGCCCTGGCAATGGATCATCGGCTCCGGCGTTTATCTGGATAATATTGACGTGCAATTTACACAGCTGCGTAATCAAATGCTTTTCAATATTCTTGTTCTCCTGGTCGTGCTCATTGCACTTAACTTCTTTATCAGCAATAGTATTTTACAACCCATTCGCACCGCCTCGGACATGATGCGTGATATTTCTCAGGGTGAAGGGGATTTGACACAGCAACTTGATGAACATGGCCGAGACGAAATCTCCCGCCTGTCTCGTTTTTTCAATGCCTATACCGAAAAAATGCGCAGCTCGATTGCCTCTGTTGCCAATAATGCAACTGAAGTAGAAGCCCTTGCCAATCGGGTTGACAATACAGGCGAAGTCAACCTGGAGTATATAGAAAGGCAGAATGACAGTAGCCGTCAAGTGGCCACAGCTGTCGAGCAAATGAGTGCACAGATACAAGAGATAAGCCAGCATGCCGAAGCCGCTGAACAGGCAGCAGGGGATGCGATGCATACCAGTGAGACGGGCAAAGCCACGATTGGTACAACCATTGATGCCATAGGTACGCTCTCTGATACCATTGAGGAAGTCAGCATTGTGACACAAGCACTGGCAGAAGAAAGCCAGCATATTGGCTCAGTACTGGACGTGATCCGAGGTATTTCAGAGCAAACTAATCTGCTGGCGCTCAATGCAGCAATTGAGGCAGCTCGTGCCGGGGAGCAGGGTCGGGGGTTTGCGGTAGTCGCCGATGAAGTGCGTACACTGGCGAGTCGTACCGGACAGAGTACCGATGAAATTCAGGCCATGATAGAGAAGCTACAAAAAGGTGCTCAGGCAGCCGTCGATGCAGTACAAAACAGCCAGCGCCTGTCAAACAATACGGTCAGCCAGGTACATGAGGCCGAACAGGCACTGAATGAAATTGAGCGGCTGATCACTGTGATCCTGGACATGAATGGCCTGATAGCCCGTGCGACGGAGGAGCAGAGCAGTGCAGCAGCCGACGTCAATGTGCGCATTGGCGATCTGTCGGACGCCACCCACCACTCACTGGACACTACACAGCACTTGTCTGAGGCCAGCAAGGAGCTGAAGCAGGCAAGCCATCAGCTTGCCCTGATTGTGGAACGCTTTAAGGTTTAGCGGCAGTAACGCGCAAACAAACTACTCACGGTTGCGGCTGTCGGCTTACCATGCTGCCAGTCACCGCCTTCAACACCACTGCCTGCAATGTCCATGTGAACATACGGCAAAGGTAGCTCAGCATCACAGCCATGTTTGTCCAGACCACCAACAATTGCCAAAAAGGCCATTGGAAACTGGTGACCACGGGCAGTGACTGCTGACGGTGCGTTGTTACTCGACAGTACGTCATCCGCCAGAGTGCGCGGCTGAACAAAGTCGTAGTCCTCGCGGCGGCTGCGCGACACTTCAGCGCAGTCAGCCCACAAATCACCTAAATCGGCAAGCTGGCGAGATACCTGTTGGGCGCGTGCCGGACCATTTTCAACATAGGCGCTATATGGACCCATTGCGCGTGCTGCGTGGCCAGTAAGTGTTGCTACGGTAAAGAGTTCCGGGTTCACCTCATGCTTGGCCAAATCTTTTAGCTCGCTCAGCAGATCACCCATTGCCAGACGCCCTTCAGCATCGGTATTGCCAATCCGTACTTTAACCCCTTCACGGCAGGTGATTATCTCATCCGGAACAAAGCAGTCAGAGCCAATTGAGTTACGTACCACTGCCAGGTAGGCAATCACTTTGACACCTTTTGGCTGGAAATCTGCCACAGACTTCATAAAGCCCGCCACAGAAGCCGCACCGCCTTTATCTCGGCTCATCCCGGCCATAAAGCCACCGACTTTGAGGTCAGCACCACCCGTGTCATACACCAGGCCTTTACCTACAAACATCAGTGTACGCTCTACCTCTCCTTCTGGTGTGTATACCAGCTTCACCACTCGTGGGTGATGGCGCTCTACTGCATACGATGCGCGGGCAACAGTACCCAGCATAGGGTATTCCTGATCGATAGTTGCGGGATCTGCCACAACTTCAACACTAACACTGGTGCCATTGAACAGCTCAACACAGTAGTCTGCGAACTTAGGAGGGGCCATACGCTCAGGCTCCGTACCACACAAATCACGGGCTGCATATTGACCTGCCGCAATGGCATTAAGCTGTCGGCACTGCTCTTCACTTGCACCTAGCAACGCAATTGATTCGACGGGTTCAATAGAAGGTCCACGATACTCACGCGCCTCCAGAGGCTGCCACAACGCCTGACACGCTCCCAGGTAGGTCACTTCAAGCGCATTCTGATATCGAGCTTCACCGGGTACTCCTGCAACAACCAGAACAGGTTTAACAGCACCTGCGGCCTTAGCTTCCTGGATACCCGCTTTGCCCGCCTCAAAAAAGCGACGTACATCGTCATAGTCACGGTTCAGTGGGCCAGTCGGCGACACAATAAGGCGCTTGCCAGGCACGCCTTCAGCCAATAACACACTCGCTTTGGTGCGTAGTCGTGCATCAACAGCCAGGTAAGGTGCCGCGGCGCTATTTAGCTCAGAAAAAGCGAGTTCAGACACATCGGAAGTGACGACGATGACGGCATCGGCGTCCTGAATTTGCCAGTCATTGACCGACAGAGCAAGAGGGAAAGACATATAATCAGCCCTTGGTTATTTTAATCCTGGGCTGATTATCGGTTATTTGCTGGCAAGAACCAAGACTATCAAGGTAAATAGGCGCTTAAGCACAGAATAATGCGCTATCACGTTGAATAGCGCTGACACTCAACACCTTTGCACCCTGATCCTGTCATTTAGTCGGGCTGCGATGTCGTCTCAGTGTCTTTTTGTAACTTGAGTTTACTGACCACAGACCAGGCTTCAAGCATGACCAATACACTGACAACAAGTACCACAATATCGAGGCCAACCAATAGCCAGTTACCCTGTTCATAGTATTCACCCAGCTTGATCACCCCGGCGAAGAAAGCCATCAGAATCACAAAAGTCATGGGGATCAGAGTAAACTTGGCAGGGCGACCCAGTTTAATCAGATACACAGAAATTACCAGTAAGGTCAGACTTGCGAGGATCTGGTTGGTGGAGCCAAACAGTGGCCAGATAATCATACCGCCGCTACCCGATGCCCCACCAGCACCAAATGCCAGCAACAAGCAACATCCGACAGCAACCAAAGTTGCAAGTACGCCATTTTTCAGTGCATTCAGTTGGTAGATCTCTCCCCATTCCTGAATAATATAACGCTGTAGGCGTACACCCGAGTCCATCGTGGTACCCGCAAATAACACCACCATCACCGCCAGCAGGGTCGAGGCGATTTCCACCGATAGTCCCCAGCCATTGCTGATCAGATTCGCGCCCCCCTGAATAAAGGCGCCCACACTACCAGCGCCAAGATGACTGTATATTTCATGCCACTCTTCAGGCGATACCGCCAGCATTACACCACTTACGGCCACCAAAGTGATCAGAGCCAGCGACCCCTCACCCACAGCGCCCAGATAACCAACAAAACGGCCATCCGTCTCTTTGTCTAGCTGTTTGGAACTGGTGCCAGAGGATACAATTCCATGAAATCCGGATACGGCTCCACAAGCGATAGTGACAAACAACAAAGGAATAATACTCGGTGTATCTACTGCCGTCTGAGTATTAAATGCCGGCGCCGTAATATCAGGCATCACCACAAATACCGCACCATACAACAGTACCAGACCGACCAGCAGTTGCATGCCATTAATGAAGTCTCTCGGCTGCAGCAACATCCAGACAGGTAATAAAGATGCAACGGCGGCATAAATAAACAAGATAATGATCCAGTTTGCTTTGTCGGCCAGACCAAACAACTCACTGGGCAGTGCCAGCGGCATACCCGACCCCACATAAATACTGGCATACAAGATGGCTACCCCGATCACACACAAGGGCACCAACGGCACCTGGCGTTTGAGCAACTGGCCAATGACCAGTGCAACCAGAATCGCAGCCCACGCGGGGAATACGGCACTGGGGTTGGCTACAAAAGAGTTGGCAATCACCACCCCGAATACCGCATTGACCATCAACAGGACCAAAAAGACCACAATCATAAATAATGACCGGGTGCGCTTTCCTATCACAGTTTCAGACAGGGCACCCATAGACTTGCCCTTGTGACGGGCACTGGCCCAAAGGGCACCCATATCGTGCACACCAGCAAAAAAGATGGTGCCAAACACCACCCACAAAACGGCTGGCACCCAGCCCCAATATACTGCTATGGCTGGGCCAACAATAGGCGCCGCCCCGGCTACAGATGTGAAGTGATGTCCCCAGAGTACGACTTTGTTGGTTGGCACATAGTCTACTCCGTCGTTTAATTCATGCGCCGGTGTCACGAACTTATCGTCCATTTTAAATATTTTTTCGGCGATGAACTTTGAATAGACAAACCAGCCAAACAGCATACCCAGTATGCCAAACAGCACGATCATGATTGACTGCATTGTATTCCCCCTGTTGTTGTCCTGTTGTTGTTATTTATAGTCTCTTTATATATGTTCGTTATTGCTCAGCACACAACCCGCTCAGCCATGCCGCAGACAAAAGTCACTAAAGCACAGTTATACCAATTTGTTTAATTAAGTGTTCTATTTTGAGGCGAGAAAATATCGTCGATAACACCGCAAAAACTTCGCTATTCAGTTGTTCTAAATGAGAAATTTTTAACACCGTTACCGGCATATTTGCTCCTTTAAATTGAACAGGTATTAAGTGAAATTGGTATTATTATCGTCTCACCTCAGGTTTAGCCTTGCCAGTGCGATTAAACATATCTGGTAACGGGCCATAACCCTCACAACGGTGTTACTGCTAAATCGGTTTGCTAATACCCTAGCACACAGGCGTATAATCACAGAGTAGTGACGCAGTTATCTTTTAGTCTAAGGTCGGAACGTCAAACAGGCCTAACTGGGCCTGGCCGGATGAACTCTCACCTAGACCCAACTGAATGCCGATCAGCCGTACCGGTTTACTGCCAAAGCGTTCTACAGCCTGCTCCAGCAAGGTGAATAGCACACTCTCATCAATCTCATGATACTGGCATTCTTTGGTGGTTTGCGAAAAGTCATAAAACTTTACTTTAACGCCCAGCTTATTGAAGGTTCTCGCCCCGCGGTAGGGCTCAGAACGCCTTTGTAGTTCAGGTAACAACCGCCGACGAAGAATCTCTTTGAGCGCATCCAGGCTTTGAATGTCTTTTTCAAACGTGGTCTCAACCCCTACTGATTTACGAACACGCTCAGTTTCTACTTTGCGCTCATCTATGCCCTGACAACGCCGCCACAGTACATCACCAAATTTACCGAAGCGATCCGTCATCTGTGCGCGACTCATGGCTTTAACATCCCGGCCATATTGCAGCCCCACAGCCAGCAGTTTTTCATGGGTGACTTTACCCACACCCGGGATTTTTTTCAGTGGCAGTGTATCGATAAACGCAGCCACGTCATTGGGAGTGATCACATACTGGCCATTGGGTTTGTTTTCATCACTGGCAATTTTGGCCAGGAATTTAATGGGAGCAATCCCGGCAGAAGCGGTTAAGCCTGTTTCGTTAAAAATGTCACTGCGGATCTGCTGAGCAATTAATGTGGCGCTTCCCTGATACAAAGCGCATTCCGTTACATCCAGGTAGGCTTCATCCAGGGACAATGGTTCAATCAACTCGGTATAGCGGGCAAAAATTGCTCGTATTTGCGCCGACACCGCTTTGTAAACTGACATCCGGCCAGGCACAATCACCAGCTCAGGGCACAACTGTTTGGCCTTATAGTTAGACATGGCTGAGCGCACCCCATATTGGCGGGCAATATAATTGGCTGTCGACAGCACACCACGATGGCTGTTCCCTCCAATCGCAATGGGAACATCCGCAAGCGCTGGGTTGTCTCGCATTTCTACGGCGGCATAAAAGCAGTCCATATCAACATGGATAAACTTACGCATGATCTCGAAGACTGGTTATTTATACAGTTATTATGTGCAAAGAATCTCACTATGGCAATACGATTGAATATTTTTTGTCACCACATACGATCTGTATTTTATTTGGAAATACTCTAAACTGGTCAGACAATGCCTGCGTATCTATCGCTCACTAAGCCGATACGCCAGACCTATTCAACACAAGGAGCATTTATGAAGTACAGCCGCCTGGGTCATTCCAATTTAGAGGTGTCACGTGTCTGCCTGGGCAGCATGACATGGGGTGTGCAGAACAATCAGCACGACGCCGATGAGCAAATCAACTATGCACTTGCACAGGGTATCAATTTTATCGATACCGCAGAGATGTATGCCGTTCCTCCCTCGCCAGATACCTATGGTAAAACCGAGGAAATCATCGGAGACTGGTTGCGTCGTCACCCGGAAAAACGCCAGGATATCGTCATCGCGACCAAAATTGCGGGCTCGGGATTAGCCTGGATCCGCGGTGGTGCACCTATTTCGGCAGAGGCCATAGTGCAGGCTGTGGATGCCTCACTAAAGCGCTTACAAACCGATTACATAGATGTTTACCAGTTGCATTGGCCAAACAGGACATCCCCGCACTTTTCCAAACACTGGCCGGGGATGATCACTTTCAGTGATGTGTCTACAGAGCAGCACAAAGCAGACATGCTTGAGATCTTGAAGGCCTTAAAACAGTGCATCGATGCAGGCAAAATTCGCCACTGGGGGCTGTCTAACGACACACCATGGGGGGTCAACGTTTACCTGCAGTTGGCACAACAGCACCAACTACCACGGCCCGTTTCCATTCAAAACGAATTCAACCTGCTACATGCCAAAGACTGGCCATATATTATTGAGAATTGCGTGCATGAAGACATTGCATATCTGCCCTGGTCACCCATTGCAGGCGGTGCATTGTCAGGCAAGTATCTGGGCGGCGCAAGACCGGAAGGCTCACGTTGGACCTTGATCCAGCGCAATGGCCTCTTCCGTGATACCCAGTTTGCCCAGGAAGCCACCACCGCCTATCTGGAGATTGCCAAAGAGCATCACATTAGCGCCGCACAGCTCGCACTTGCCTGGTGTGATCAAGTCGATGGCGTCACGTCAACTATCATAGGCGCAACCACCATGGCGCAGCTAAAAGAAAATATCAAAGCATTTGATATGACTCTGCCACCTGAGGCATTAGCTGAGATTGATACGGTACTTAAAACTTACCCGCTGCCCTATTAACACATACCTGAAAAAACACATGCCCGGCTGAGCCAGCTGGGCATGTTTGCCTTCTCCAAACTGTGCTAAAATCGACGCTTTTTGTGGACTTAAAAATGCGCGTTCTTAATCCAACCCCTGCGACGCCTTTGCCGGGCAGTTGCTTTACCCGCCCGGCAACACGAGCAATCATCACCAGTCAGTCGCGAATATTGCTACTCTATACACAAAGATATGACGACTACTCTTTGCCTGGTGGTGGTGTTGATGAAGGTGAATCTCTGACCGATGCGCTAGTACGTGAAGTCAAAGAGGAAACGGGTGCCCGTACCGTCACTAACGTGGTTCCCTTTGGTGTTTACGAAGAGTATCAACGCTGGCACAAACCGGACTATGATACTGTCCATATTATTTCTCATTGCTACGTATGTGATATTTGCGGTGAATTTGATGAGCCCGAGATGGAGCACTATGAAGTAAATAATGGTATGCAACCACGTTGGGTTGAGATTGCTCAGGCAATTGCGCACAACGAACGTGTGCTGGCCAGCAGCGATAAACAAGGACAGTCATTACTGCGTGAAACGCGACTACTGCGGATGATTGCAACTGAGCTGATGCAACTGAACTTTTAACAAAGGGCAAGGTCATATCTGTGTTTTAAGTATAAACCAGAGTCATAAAAATAACACACTAAGGAAAAGTGATGCGTTCGTGGGTCGTTGCAATTGTTGTGTCTGTTGCCAGCCATCTGGGCTTGCTGTGGCTACTTGCTCAGCACCGGGCATTTGTCTCCACTATCCCATCTACCAAAAGTATTAAAACGTATCTGGTGGTCGAACAACCAAAAAAAAGCACGCCAATGGTTGCTTTAGAACCAGATACTAAAGAACCTGAACCCGCTATCAGCACAAAGGAGCCTGCCGAACAATTAGTGGTACCAAAAGAGCCACCTGCTTCAGTCACTGCTGCCACTGTAAGCTCCTCTAAACCTGTCGCTGAGAATAAAGCCACAGAGACGGTGCAATCGCAGCAACAGATTGAGGCTTCGGGCAATACAAACAAAGACAAACCGTACAAGCACATCGACCCCGCACTTGGGCTGTCTCGCCTGCGTTTGCAACAGCAGCAACTCAACCAGCAAATAGCAGGAGACGCGCCCACAGGACAGCCTCAACCTCAGCGCCTGGGTGTGCCCAAATCCCACCACCTCAGAAATCAAACACTGCGCCAAGTCGAATCTCAAAACCAAATTTTTACAGAATATCGCGAAGGAGACCGGTGCTACAAAGAAGTTCAGGGCGATCCCAATAACCCGCCCCCCGAGGGGTTTGCCAAAAACTGGCTCACGATGAGCAGTACCTGTGACAAAAATGCCATCACGGATGCCTATGATGCGGCGATGGGGAAATGGTTAGACAAAAACCGCTAACCCTGATGGCACTTGTTTCGTCATTTTAGGTGGGCGAGTGCACTCAGATCAAAACAATGCCTGCTTTAACTCGCAACCTGTCCATAAAGCGATTAATATTTAGCAGATAACCCGCCATCATTAGGCAAGTCAAGGAGTTAGTATGAGCATTAAGCGGATCAACCAGTTCTTTAACCCCCGCTCGGTGGCTGTGATTGGCGCTTCCAGCAACCCAGATAGAGCAGGTAACGTCGTGATGCGCAACTTGCTGCATGGCGGCTTCAAAGGCCCCATCATGCCCGTCACGCCAAAGTACTCAGCCGTTCAGGGGGTGCTCGCCTACCCGACGATCGCCGACTTGCCACAGGTACCCGATCTGGCTGTTATCTGTACCAATAAATCCACTCTTATACAGGTACTGACAGACCTCGCAGAACGGGGGTGTAAAAATGTCATCATTGTCGCAGCCGGGCTTGATAGCGACCAAAAGGCACGATTACAGACACTGGCAAGAAAAAAACAGATCACCCTGCTCGGCTCTAACAGCCTTGGGATGCTGGTTCCCCATCTGGGGCTGAATGCCAGCTTTTCTCACACCACTGCTGATGCAGGTAAACTGGCCTTTATTTCCCAATCTGCTGCGGTGTGCTCAACCATACTGGACTGGGCAAAAAGCAAACACATCGGGTTTTCTTATTTTATCTCTTTGGGCGACAGTCTGGATATTGATTTTGACGAATTGCTCGATTTGTTTGGGCGGGACGCAAAAACCAAAGCCATCTTACTCTACATAGACAACATCAAAGATGTCCGTCGCTTTATCTCTGCTGCACGGGCTGCAGCCTTCAGTAAACCCGTGATCGCAATCAAGACTGGCCGTACTCAGGCAGGTGCGCAAGCTGCAATGATCCATACTGGCGGGTCAACCTCGGACGACGCGGTGTACGACGCGATGTTTCAGCGCGCGGGCATGCTCAGGGTCACCGATCTGAGGGAGTTGTTTGCCGCTACGCAAACTTTGGCGCTGCACCCTAAACTGTTGCAAATCGAGCATCTGACCATTCTCACCAACGGTGGCGGCCCGGGTATCATGGCTGTGGATACCTTATTACAACGCAGTGGCAAGCTCGCGGAACTCAGTGACAAAACCATCGCGGCACTCAATGCCGTGATCCCTCAGTCCAACCACACCGCGAATCCCATTGATATTTTCGGTGATTCGGCTCCGCACCGCTACAAGCAGGCACTGGAAATTTTACTCAAGGCTGATGAGGTTAAAAACCTTTTGATCATCCACACACCGTCAGCGCTTGCCCCCAGTGAAGCTTACGCAGAGATCATTGCCCAAACCCTGGGCACCTTGCCTAAAATGGCCCGTCCTTTTGTCATGACCAACTTTATGGGAGAAGAAGCGGCGTATGAAGCCCGTGACGTCTGTGTCCGACACGGTATCCCAACCTACCGCACACCGGAAGGGGCGGTCGGTGCGTTTATGCACTTAATCAGCTATCGTCGCAACCAAAAGCACCTCACTCAGACACCGGAATCTGTCAGCCAGGATGAACTGATCAACAGCACCCATGCCAAAGCACAGATAGATGCCTTCCTGAAACAAGATCTCACTCAGCTCTCCACTCATCAGGCCGGTAAAATCCTCTGCCATTACGGGATGGAGTGCATAGATACAGACATTGCGTTAACACCCAGTGAAGCAAAAGAACAAGCACAAATACTCGGCTTCCCGGTTGCACTCAAGCTAATTAGTCCCAGCATCCCATCTAAATCTGAAGTAGGTGGCGTGGTCCTGAACCTCAATGATGCAGATGAGGTAGAACAAAGTGCATTTGCGATTCTACTACGTATCAAGCAAGCCTATCCAGATGCCATCATCGAAGGTTTCTCGTTGCAAAAAATGGCGCCCCGGGCTGGCAGTCAGGAGCTGCGCATCGCCGTCAAAACCGAACCGGATGTCGGCCCCGTTATTTTGCTGGGCGAAGCGGGTACCGGATTCAATTTTAATCAGGCTGCCGTCGCTCTGCCCCCACTGAATATGAACCTGGCCAAATATTTGATAGCCGCGGCCTATGACAAAGGCGTGTTAAAAGAGCGCCTGTTACCAGAGAAAGTCGACAAATATCGTCTCTGTGCCCTACTTACCCGCGTCTCACAGCTGGTCATTGATCAGCCGGATATCCAGGCTGTGGAACTCAACCCAATCCTGGCAACGGACGGACACTTTTTAATTCTGGATGCCAACATTGATTTGCAACGATATGAGCCACTTCCCGGACGCAAACGACTGGCTATCAAACCTTATCCCAAAGAGTGGGAGCGCTCGGTTATTCTAAAGAACGGGGTTGAAGCACAGCTAAGGCCTATCCGCCCGGAAGACGAACGTAACCACCAAGAGTTCGATCAATCCCTCAGTAAAGAAGACAGATATCGTCGATTTTTTGGTGAGCTTCCTCAGTTTACCCACGAACAATTGGCTAAAATGACACAGATAGATTATGACCGTGAAATGGCGTTTATCATTACCGAGCCATACAAAAGTGCCCAGCGCACTCTGGGCGTTTCCCGGGTGCTCATGGACCCAGACAACTTACTTGCAGAGTTTGCTGTAGTGGTGCGCTCCGATTGCCAGGGCCTTGGCCTGGGTAAGTTACTGATGGAAGCTGCTATCGCCTATTGCAAGCGTCAACGGGTGGGATGTATTGAAGGGATCACTCTACCGGAAAATACCGGTATGATCGGACTGGCTAAAAAGCTGGGATTCGCTGTCAGCCGGGATTTTGAAGAAGGGACCGTGATTATGAAAATGCCACTGACAGTTCAGTAACACCAGACAACCTATTACCACAAGGTGAACAATACATTTATGGATCTGACACTCAGACAAAAAGCCGCAGGACTACTGGAAGCCAGTGGCCGATTCAGAAAAGCCGGACATGCAATTGATGTATTTCTGATCACCTTGATCATTGTCAACGTGATAGCCATTGTACTTGAATCCGTGCCTGCACTGGCCATACGTTATCACGACCTATTCTTCTACATCGAAGTGATCTCCGTCGCCATTTTTACCATTGAGTACCTGCTGAGGCTATGGTGTTGTGTGGATAAACTCGAGTTTAAACACACCTCAGGCAACAATATTAGAAAACGCCTGCGTTATGTGCTCTCTCCTTTAGCCATTATCGATCTGCTGGCGATTCTCCCTACTCTGTTAATGGTGTTCTTCTCTTTTGACCTGCGCTTTTTACGGGTATTCCGGTTACTACGCATCTTCAAACTCACCCGTTATTCCCGCGCAATGCAGTTACTGCTGGCAGCGTTCAGAGAAGAAAGTAGCTCACTCCTTGCCGCTTTTTTTATTATGTCACTGGTACTGATTGTGGCCTCGTGTGGTATTTATCTGATCGAGCACGATGTACAGCCCGATAAGTTTGGTTCTATCCCTGCTGCTATGTGGTGGGCCATGGCTACCCTCACGACAGTCGGATATGGTGACGTCGTGCCTATTACGCCATTAGGGCGCTTTTTTGGTGGGGTGATCACTTTGCTAAGTATGGGGATGGTCGCTATTCCCACAGGTCTGCTGGCATCGAGTTTTGCAGATCAACTCAGAAAACGACGGGATGCTTTCAACGAAGCCGTCCTGCATTCCCTGAGCGACGGTAAAGTCGATGAACAAGAAAAAGAGCACCTGGAGGCGCTGCGAATTGAGCTGGGGCTGAGTGCCGTAGAGGCGAATCAGGCCATTAAAATGATGACCAGCCAGCGTGTGCACGACCACTATTGCCGCCATTGTGGAGGTAAGCTGTAAACACAAACTGGCCCGCTTTCCACGGGCCACTTCATGCCACTAATATGGCTAACTGGCGCGAGTAAACACCTGATGCCAGTTACGTATTAGTAATTCGCCGGCCTCCGGTGCCGGTAGTGCCTTACTAAACAAATAGCCCTGAAAACGCTCACACCCCAACATCCGCAAGAAAGACAACTGTTCCTTATTTTCTACCCCTTCAGCAACACAATACTTGCCCAGGCTATGCGCCAATGACAGAGTCGAGTGAATAATCACCTCATGTTCTTTATCTCGGCCAATATCGCTGACAAAACTGCGGTCAATTTTAAGTGCATCGACCGGATACTGTTTAAGATAAGTCAAAGATGAATAGCCAGTACCAAAGTCATCCATATAAAGACGGCACCCCAGAGCTCTGAGTTCATGCATTCGTGAAATGGCCTGTCGGGCATCCGCCATCATCACTGATTCAGTAATTTCAAACACCAGATAGCGACCATCAACTTGATTACGCATCAGGATTTCCTTGATACGAACCAGTAAATCATCGTACTGAAAATCCAAAGCCGATAAATTGACTGAAATGTATAGGTCCGGGTGAGAGGTATGCCATTCTTTCAGATCAGCGAGTGCACGCTCCAGTGTCTGTAGCATAACCCGGGTAATGATCCCTGTCTGCTCTGCGGTATGAGCAAGTTCTTCAATACTATAGCTGGGATCCTGTGGCCAGCGTAATAACACTTCAAAACCCTCTACCGACATGTGGCTGGCATTAATGATCGGCTGATAATGATTGCGAAACGCTTCTTCCTGGTATGCTTTTAACAAAGCTTGCTCTATTGCCAGGGCGCGCTGCACTTGTTCATTAATCTCACGATGATAAAACTGATAGTCGGTCACCAAAGACTGTCTTGCATGGTTAAGAGCCGTCTCGGCCGCCTGATTCAGGTCAAACGCATCGCTGGCATCTTCTGGGAACATCGCAATACCCAGTTTTGCTTTAACATGTACCTGTTGCTGTTCAATCTCAAAGCCTTTTTCGAAGCGCTCAAGCAGGCAGTGGATATAGCGCATGACCTGCTCCACACTCGTTAGTTGCTCCATCAAAATATAGAAATCTCGTTCATTACCAATGGCGAGACTATCAACTTCGCGGAAGCAACACTGAAGGTTAGTCGCCAGTTTCTGGGTCACTAACGCAAGAAAGTCATTGCCATAGGTATCCGCAAAACGCTGTAATCGACTGAATTTAATCGCGATGATGGCCAACGGCTGTCGTGATAAACGCGCTTGCTCAATCGCATGTTGCACCCGGTCCATAAACAACACTTTGTTTGGCAGCTTGGTCAGAGCATCATAATTTGCCAACTGGTAAAGCTCTTTCTCTGTGCGTTTTTGCTTGCTGATATCGGTCAGGACCAAAATGTAGTGCTTATCTTCGGTGGCACTGATTTTTAGCAGAACTTGCCGCTTTTCTCCACTTGGCAACCTCAGTGTCTCTTCCGCAACATACAACTCACCGACTTTCAGTTTGCTGATCTCGCGCAAATACTTCATTCTGACATGACGTTCAAGGCCCAATGTTACACTGGTACTTGAGGAGGGCGCCTCACTGACACAAAAAGCACTTTGCAGGGCCTTATTACAAGCCAGAATCCGTAAATGCTTGTCAAAAATCATTACCCAATCTCGTGTCTGCTCAAACGCCGCACCAAACAAAGTTGCACGTTCCTCAAAGACACGCTCTCGCGTTAGGTTGGTATAGGTTCCGGCAACCTGTACAGGTACTCCATCTTGCCAGGCCATCACTTTGCCGTAGTCCTTATACCAGCGCCACTGCCCATTGATATGACGCAAGCGATAAGTACAGTCAATAAAGCCTTTTTCTGTCGACACAAATTCCAACCATTCAATGCGGAACAAAGCACGATCCTGAGGATGGATCAGCTCAAGATACTCATCCAGTACGATACTATCATTGCTGTAACCCAAGTCGCTCACCAATCGCGGCTGATAAACAAGATGGCTGCCGGATTGCCAGTCCCATACCCCTGAATTGCTGCCTTCCAGAGCCATTTTAAGGCGTGTTTCACTGTTTTGCGTTTCACGGTGCGCAGCCAGGATCATACCTGCGACTTTATTCTTCCTGTGCACCCAAAAAGCAAATAATGCAGCGCCCAGTAACACATAACAAAACAGTGCCCATGGCGCGCGCCACACAGGGTAATGCACAGCTATTTCTAACTGCGCAGGCGGGGTATAATCGCCCGTCAGCGGATCTTTAGCCCATACCTTCAGGCGATAGTTGCCTGGGCTAAGCTTGGGAAATACAACTCGATTACTGTTGCGACTTAGAATCCGCTGCTCCCCTGAAAGTTGATACTCATAGACTATGCGCTCCTGCAACGTGAACGCCATAGCTGAAAATGAGACCTCCAGACCAATGTCGTCGTGATTGAGTTCAATATAGGAAAATGATTTAAGCCCGGAAGGCAGGATATCGCGCGACATCAAGTCAACATCTGTAATATTGACCCGGCTTAACAAAGATTTAGTTGGGCGATGTGCTTTTGGATCAAACAAAGTAAAGCCCTGCAATGAACCGTAACCAATACGACCATCCGCGAGCTTAACAGACGCTCCGCCATTAAACTCGTTACTCATCAACCCATCAGCCGTTGTAAAACCCTGAAGGTGAAAGTTGTCTGGGTCCAGCCGCCAAATCCCCTGGTGTGACGACATCCAGATCATGCCCACGTCATCCTGAACCATTTCGTACAGAATATTGTTAGTTACCGTATGCTGTTCATTAGGCATAGGCAACAATTCATACCCATCAGCAGTCAGTCGCACTAGGCCATGCCTGGCAAAAGACAGCCATAAGACATTGTGTTTATCTATGGTATAGCTCAGTAGGTCGACAGCACTTTGTTTGTGCGCTTTGGGTACCTGGTAAATCTCAACCAGTTTATGTGCCTGAGTATCATAGCGAAATAACCGACCTTCACTGTAAAAGACCGGATCTTGAGGGTGCGTGCTAAGTGGCTTATAAAAGCCATAACTCAGAAAAGGGTCAAACCGATCGAATTCCTCACCCAGCTTAGTCAACCTGGCTGTATTAATATCAAACACATGAAAACCGGTTTTCTCATCCACCAGATAAAGTTGGCCGTCTCCAACAATCACAGCCCCTTTTACAAATCCGGACAATACCGCCGTGGCTGCTTCATCTTGTGCCTGAGGCCGATAAATCTGTTCTGAATGTGGCTCAAACACAAATAAACCACGGTTACTGCTAAGCCAAAGCTTATCCTGATAATTCAGTAAGCCAAAAATAGTGAACTCAGGATAAAATCCATCTCCCAGGAACCCGGCCAGAAACTGCTCAGACTGACGGGTCTGTGGATCATAGCGGGTTAAACCATCTCGGGTCCCGGCCCAGATATAGCCATCGTATTCGACCAGACCCCATACAGTGCCTTTAGAAAAGCGGCCCTGGACAGTACCGGGATGGACATTGTCAAACCCCTGGGACTCCGCTGGCAAGTAGAAAGCTCCGTCTTTTTTCGTTGCAATCCAAATCCCTCCAAAGTCATCTCGAATAAAATAGATCACGCTGCTGTCCGACACGGCATATCGACTGTCAGTCAGGCGCGTATCACGGTGTACCTGGCCACTGGCGATATCGTATTGCATTAGCCCCAGGTCTGTGCCGAGTAAAAGCTGTGTGCCATTGCTCTCAATTTGCCAGATATTGAGCTCTTCGATGAGGGTTTTATACGGAACCTCGGCATTAAAATCGCGCCGTAAAGCAGAAATATCCAATTGATACATGCCTATTACAGCACCTAGTATCAAAGTGTTGTCGTCCAGTAAATGCAATGATTTGGTATTGGTTTGAAAGGGGTGTGTGATCTGATCTCTGTGTTTGAGCGCACGCAATTCGTCGGTTTGAATATTATAAACAAACAAACGCTCTGCAGATGCGATAAAAAGTAAATCTTCGTGCTTTAACAGACCGCGTACCGCCAGTTGTGGATCATCTACTGGTAACTTTATTTCTTTGGTGATTTCACCGGTTCGAGTATCCATTACTGCGACATTTTGCGCTCGTCCCAGCCAAAGTTCGTGTTTACTCTTACTGAGCATCTGGAACACACTGTTCTCAAAGTAATCTTCTTCAGACTCAGGTGCGGATGTATAGCGACGGTAGCTATCTTGCTCAGGATCGTAGCTAAGCAGTCCTGCACGCCCAGATGCAATCCAGATGAGGCCATTTTCATCCTGATATATGCGGTCTATCTGCATTTTATTCAGGTCCTGATTAGGCCCACCGACCTCCAGTACCTGATAACCATCATACCGGTTCAGACCACCTTCCGTTGCCAGCCAAAGGTAACCGTTATCGTCTATCAGCAACGTATTGACATAGCTTTGAGACAGCCCCTCTGCAGGAGACAAACGTGCAACCTGTGCCATTGATGCAGAGGCAAATACAAGAAGGATAAAACTGAGGGTTATTCGCAACATAGTCAATTCTTATCGGGTTTTATATATTGCATTGCCAGGATCTGCCGACCTTGTGCAACATAAGTGTGATATTTCTCTGTCAGCGCCTGAGGCAACCTCTCAGGTTCTATTTCTTCAAAACCTAACCCAGCATAAAAAGTAGCAAGATGACGATAAGCAAAAGTATATAAAGGGGTATGCTGCGAGGCCAGCACCGCCATTAACAACTGCCGAGCGAGCCCTCTGCCACGCAGCTTGGGGTCAACCAAAACCGTGGATAAAAAATCACTGCTCGCTACGCATTGTACTCTGCACGCTGCGACAATCTCGGTGCTTTTTAACACCCAATTTTGATCCTGACGAGTCGCCTTTCCCCTCGCCTTATGGGCTTGGTAGAACTTATTCACGAGAGGCGTCTGAATAGCAGGTAAAACCCCTGCGATTATGTTCATGGCTATGCCAGCATCAACCCCAGGTAGAATTCAAACTTTTCCTTTAAAACCGCCTGATCAGAAATAGGACGTTGATTAATGGCATCATAAATCGCCTCTCGGCTATTTTTGCCGCGTTTTATTTGATAGGCCCAGAACGACGCTTCGTATTCTAACTGAATTTGATATTTATCTTGTCTTGATAAATTACACAGGTTATAGCTCATAGTAAATTTGGTTACAGCAATCTCTGTAAAAAGTGTATCATAATTACGCTAAGGTGTATCCGATCATGCGAAATGTGCCGCTACCGAGTAAGCAAAAACGGCAGCCTCTCGCAGGCAGATAGCATGACAGGATGGTTAGATTTTCAATAAGGAGATCCATTGCGAATTTTCAGCTTGATATTGCTTTACTGCCTGAGTTTGAAAAGTATGGCATCTGATGAGCGAACACTCTACTTTAACCGCCCCGCGGATACCCCCCAGGCCAGGTACGTCATTGAATTACTGCAAACCGCTTATCAGCAATTGGGGTATAGATTGGAGTTGGTCGATTTCAACCGGCAAAGTGCGTTAATTGCAGCCAATGATGGCGCTTTGGATGGGCAACTTGGTCGGATACATGGTGTAACTCAGGCTTATCCGAACCTACTTAAAGTAAGCTTTCCTCTTTACACCTTTAACCTGCAGCTGCTTAGTCGTTGCTTGAGTTGCACATTCCAGCAACTTGATTCTTTGGTCATCCAAAGTGGCTATCTGGTAGCGAACCAATATCTGAAGACGACTCCGTTTAATGGCCAGCTAATAGAAGTAAAAAACAACATAACCCAGCTTAATCTGGTTACTCAGGGCAAAGTACAGGCTGCGCTGGTCGTTGATTTTCACTTGCGTGAGCACCTTGCAGACATTGATTTAGAATCGTTAAAGATAGAAACCCTGTTGACCATAGAGACTTATCACTACTTGCATAAAAAACACAAAACGCTGATCCCACAACTAGAACAAGCATTGGAACAGCTGGCTGAAAAAGGAACTGTGACCATGTTAAAAGCTAAGTATCAGATTTAAAGAAATCGTCCTGCTCTGCTGTTTGTTCTGTGCCTTCTGAGGGTATATCACTTTGACGTTTTTTCGCAGCCATCACACGCTTTTGTCGCTGCGCACATAACTCGATCACTTTGCGCTTTTGTTGCTCGGTTAAGGCGTGCCAGTGAAAGCGCTCTTCGCGACTGCGAAAGCACCCTTTACAATAACCTCGGTTATTCACCTCACAGATCCCACGGCAAGGGCTGGGGATCTCAAAAATCTCAATCTGTTCCATATGGACTCAAAAACGTGCGCTTAATTCGGTATATGGCCAAATTGACGCTCTGCGCTCTGGTATTGGCTAAGCAAATTCATTTTTGATTATAATACATACTGCAAATCACATTGTATAACTAGAATAGGACAACCCATGAAAAAATGGCTTTCCCTTTGTTTGCTTTTGCCTTGTTTTGCTTACGCAGATTGGCATAGTGGTCGTATTGAAATGATAGCAATAGGATATGATGGCAAAACAATCTCTATTGGCATGGAAGGAACCACAAAAACAGACTGTAAATGTTACCCAACCTGGCCAAACCGCTTTTGCCTTGACCGAAACAGGACCTCATTCAATGAAGAATTTTCGTTACTTCTGTCGGCCAAAGCCCAAGGCAAGGCCGTTGCACTGCAAATAGACGAAACCACCTGTATTGTTAATGCGATGTATGAAAGGTAAGTAAAGCAGAAAGTAAAAAGCCCCGCTAATGCGAGGCTTTCTAATAATGGTGCCCAGAGGCGGACAAAGTGGTCTGGAACCACTTTGAACAGCTTTAGCTGGCCGCTTGCGGTGAAATACCAGGACGTATTTCATCATCGAACCACCCGCAGGCGTGTTCGATTACGCCAACTCATTTAATTTAGAGCAGAAAGTAAAAAGCCCCGCTAATGCGAGGCTTTCTAATAATGGTGCCCAGAGGCGGAATCGAACCACCGACACGAGGATTTTCAATCCTCTGCTCTACCGACTGAGCTATCTGGGCTAAAACTGGTTATATTGTGCTGCTCTTTCTTCCATGAAGCGGTGGCCTGTCGTCGTCCTGACTCCACCTCAACAAGCTGCGAAGCAGTGCTTCGGTCTTGTTTC
>NZ_PNCI01000077.1 GCF_005887095.1 Pseudoalteromonas rubra
GAAGGCCTGGAAGAACTACCTCGCTCGGGCCGCCCTTGCAAACTGGATGATGCACAACTGAAGCAGCTTAAAGCATATGTACTCGACTCTATAGACCGCACGGAAGGTGGTCGGCTAACACTAGAAGATATTCAGCAGTATATATCTGAGTCTTTTCACATTGAGTACGAGTTATCAGCCGTTCACAGATTGTTGAAAAGGCAAAACTTCTCATGGATCAGCAGTCGGTCAATCCACCCTAAAGGGGATAAAGCTCGCCAGGAAGCTTTTAAAAAACTTTGAGTTGGAAACGATCCTTCACACCCCGGGACACCTGCTTCCTGAACGCATTGATGTGTGGTTTCAGGATGAAGCACGATTTGGTCAGCAAACTTCGACAACAAAGGTTTGGGCTGAAAAAGGCTCACGTCCAAGAGTTGTAAAGCAGCAACAATTCGAATATGCCTATCTATTTGGTGCAGTGTGTCCAACAACTGGCGAAACAGAAGCACTCATCTCACCTATAGTGAATAAAGAAGTCATGTATTCTCACTTGGAGCAAATATCACAAAGGACTCAACCAGGAAGAATGGCTGTGGTCGTCATGGATCGCGCAGCCTGGCACTTCAAAGATGGTTTGGTAAAAGGCCTGGAGAATGTAGTGATCATTAGGCTGCCACCTTATTCCCCAGAGTTAAACCCCATAGAACAAGTGTGGAGTTGGCTCAGACAACATAAGTTATCAAACAGAACCTTTGCAAACTATGATGACATTCTGGATCAGGTCAGCGAAGCATGGAATGCGTTTATCTCATGTGCTGACAGGGTGAAATCATTGTGCTTTAGGGACTGGATAAATCTGACCAGTTAATTATTCAAAATGGTATAAAGTGTCGCTTTCCTGCAGCGGCTCCTGGCTTACC
>NZ_PNCI01000078.1 GCF_005887095.1 Pseudoalteromonas rubra
TATCTTTCCGTTAACGACGCTCTTACGATGTGGGGCCGGGATGACGAAGGCTCGGAGGTCGGAGTGACGAAGGCTCGGGGGCCAGGATGACGAAAGCGTGGAGATCGGGGTGACGCAAGTGGTCAATCATCGATACCGTATGCAACGTTATTGAGCTGGTATATCGGCTGAGTAGCGAGCGGCAGAGCCCCACAGTCAGAACCACAGGTATAGTCATAAAAATGGGTGTCCAAATAGATTTTGGCTGCAATAGATAGCCAAAGCACCTGTCAGATCTGCTTGTCATTTGTCTGAAGTAAAGTTCCTGTAAAAGGTATTTACTTCTTCTACGCCAAAAGTATGTTTTTAAAATTGGCTGGTTTATTTCTGAGCAATCTACATCAAACTGTCATAAAACATTAATAGTCTACGCCCGAATTTGAATCAATATGGCTGTAGTATCTAATGCGTGTTTCTACTTTTACTCGGCTGCTTGCCGTGTTACTGGCCCTGGCCAGTATCGTGCTGGCTGCCACCTTGTTCTGGGCCAGTCAGGTCTTTAGTGAATTAGACAAACAAAACAACGCCTATGTTACGCTGAAAAACACCATACTGATCGATCTTGCCGGTACGATCGAAGACTATCTGAGCACAGGTGACAGCCAGGAGCTCAGCAAGGCCAGCGAACAAATAGCCACCCTCAAACAGCATCAATTGACAGCGTTGCCTTCAACGCTCGCCTCTGACATGACGAATCAGCTTGATGCACTTGATAGCGACATTAATGGTAAATACCGTGCCCTTGGTAAGCTGTCAGGTAATGAAATGGCGTTGCTGGACAACGCCATCAGACAAATGTCGGGCTCGGCGTCCTCTTTAATGAGCTATACGGCCAAAGCCCCGGATCATCCGCTTGCACCACGCTATTACGCACTGGCATCAGATTACTATGGCGAAGTCAGCAACCTCAGTATTTACACCTATCAGCTGGTGATCCACTTTGAGCAGCAAACCCGGCAAAACCTGTTAAACAGCGTGCGTCGCCTTCAGGACTTGGCGCAGCAGATAGACCGCCTGGCAGACTTAGGGGTAATGAGCGAGATTGATGAAGACGAATTATTTCTGGGTGCTGAGGCAGAAGACCTGGCGCTAGAGATCAAAGCTGAGTTGATCAGCTGGCCCAGGCGTTTCAGTCGCGATCTGGAAAATACCTTGGCTCAGGCTGAACAGCGCCAGCAGGGCATGGCTCAGCTGCGAGGGGACATTAAGGCGATTTCGGCCTTGGTACTGAGTGCCGAAGAAGCGCTACAGGCAGAGCAAAATACGCTTAAGCAAAACGTCTTTACGATTTTTGGTGTGGCCATCGGCTTGCTGGTGTTACTGGCCATTGCTGTGTATATCGTGCAGTTTAGCCAGGTACTGACGCCACTGCGCCAGCTTCGCAATGGCTTTGCGTTTCTGATAGAAAGCAATGAGCTGAAAAACATCGACAGTCAGAATGCCAATACCGAAATTGGCGAGATAGCCAGTTACTTTAATCAGCTGATTGAACGTCAGCGTGGTGAAGCGCAGGAGCGGGAGCAAATGCTGGCAGTGATCAATGACTTTATGCAGGACATGAACACCAACCTGGCCAGTATCAGTGAGCTGGCAGAAACCACCTCATCTCAGGTGGAGCAGAATCAGCATCAGCTTGACGAGATCAAAGCGTTGGGTTCAGAGGCCAGTGAAATCAATCAGCAGGTGTCGGATAACGCCAGTGAAACTTTCTCTGCGATGAAGCAAAGCGTGAGCTATGCCGAGTCAATGCTCAGTGCAAGTTCCAGTACCCAGCAGCGGGTGGAGCAGGGCTTGTCCAGCCTCAACGAGCTGTTAAATGGAGTGGCTGATGTGGGCAAAGTGATTGAAATGATCCGCACCATTGCAGAGCAAACCAACTTGCTGGCACTGAATGCGGCCATTGAGTCGGCGCGTGCCGGGGAACACGGGCGAGGGTTCGCAGTGGTGGCCGATGAAGTACGCAAGCTGGCACAACAAACCCAGGACTCGTTGTCAGATATCAACGAACAGCTAAATATCCTCAGTGACAATTCAAGCAAGGTGTCGTCGCAGATCAGCGCGCTGGCAGACGAAGCACAGCAACAAACTGAACATGCGCAGGAACTCAAGAGCAACTCGGAAGGGGTTGCTGAGCGCGCTCAGGGGGCCAGTCAGGTGGCTGAGCATGCCATGGAGCTGGCTCAGCAACAAAGCTCGCTGGTAGATAACTTTAGCAGTGCGATGGCCCTGATGAAACAACAGGTGAATGGCTCAAACCAGCAGGTACGGGATATTCAACACAGTTTGCAGGAGCAGATGGTCAAAATTCGTGAAAGTATTGGGATTCAGTAGCTCACATAGCTGTTCTTTGCTCGCTGACATGACTCATTGATGTCGGCGAGCAGCTGCTTATCTTTTCGTCTATTTCTGGTAACTTGCCGGTATCTTTGCTACAACTTGGCCATGCGTTATCTGCTATTTAAGGACAGCAAGATGAATTGGTTAGTTAACACGCTGACGGCAAGTTTGTTTGCTCTGGCTCTGAGCGCCTGCTCCGACAGTACACAACAAGCCGACCCTGACTTTACCCCACAAAACACCGAGCGCAGCTTTCTATCCGGTGACAGTCCGGTCGTTTTTATCGATGAAGCCCATCATAACTTTTTAACCATGAATGGCCGTTTCCGGCCTTTTACGCAGGTACTGCAAAGTGATGGCTATACGGTCAAAGCGAGCAAGGTTGCGTTTAGCGCTGAGCACCTGAATCAGGCTGATATTTTGGTGATAGCCAATGCGCTGGACAAAGAACGGACTGATTGGGCCCCACCCTTTGGCAATGCCCTGACCGCGCAAGAAGTCACAGTAGTGACAGAGTGGGTGAAGCAAGGTGGCGCGTTGTTTCTAGTGGCCGACCATACGCCGTTTCCTAAAGTGATAGAAAACCTCACTCGGGCACTGGGGTTTGAATTTAGCCATGGCCACGTTGGCAACGCGCAGTTCACAACCCGGGACAACACCTTAGCACAGCATGCAATTACCTTAGCGGTCGTGCCTGCGCTGAGAAAGCTGCCAGGTGCGGCATCCATGACAGGATTTGGTCTGACGGGCGCTGCAGGTGGTGCAGCTTCAGCGGCAGTAACAGACCAATCAACAGGTCAAATCGAACAGGTTCGCTCGTTTGGCGGTTCGGCATTCAAAGCGCCAGAAGGTGGGATTTCACTGCTTACGCTTGGCCCACAAGCTGTGTCGGTTAATCCTCAGGTGCCTTTTCAGATCACGGTGGACACGCCACGTATGTCTGTGGATGGCTGGAGCCAGGGCGCCGTACTTGAGCTTGGTAAAGGGCGGGTCGCCGTATTTGCCGAAGGCATGATGTTTTCCTCACAAGTGGATACACAATCAGGAGAAAAATATGGGCTGGCTTCAAAAGGAGCTGAGCACAACGAAGGTTTTCTGCTCAATGTGATGCGCTGGCTGGCAAACGCCGAGTGATCGTCAGGGCATTCTATGGGTGACTTGGTGTGTGTCAGTTTGTGAGCCGATTTAGCAGCGACTATCTTTATTAAGGTTGTTCTACAAAGAAAAAGTTGAAAGCAAGCAGGAGTAATAATGAGCGACAGTAATTTAACTGAAAACTTTGAACATAAACTCAATCTGCGCAGCCTGGAGGCGGAGGATTATGCAGATCTTAAAGAAGTGATGGAAATTGTTTACCCTGATCTGGGAGGCGCCCCGTCAGAGAAGCAGTTCAAGGCTCAGCTCAGCAGCTTTCCCGAAGGTCAGATCTGTATTGAAGACCATGGTAAAGTGGTCGCCGCAGCATTCTCTTTGATAGTGGATTACGACAAGTTTGGCGACCACCATACCTATGATGAAATAACCGGTGACGCCTACCTCACCACACATGATCCACAGGGAGATGTACTTTACGGTGCCGAAGTTTTTGTACACCCGGACTATCAGGGCATGCGTCTGGGGCGTCGCCTGTACGAAGCCAGAAAAGAGCTATGCCAAAACCTTAATCTTAAATCGATTGTAGCCGGCGGGCGCATTCCTAACTATCAACACCATGCCAGCGAAATGTCGCCACAAAAGTACATTGAGCTGGTAAAGAAAAAAGAAATCTACGACCCCATACTCAGCTTTCAGTTGTCAAACGACTTTGAAGTAAAGCGCGTACTCAATAAATACCTGCCGGAAGACAAAGAATCCAAAGGGTATGCAACCTTACTGGAATGGACCAATCTGTACTACGAACGCCATGAATCCCCTTTGTTTGGTGCGGTTAAAAAATCCGCCCGGGTAGGCTGTGTACAATGGCAGATGCGTCCGCTTAATTCCGTTGCAGAGTTGACCCAGCATGTGGAGTTCTTTATTGATGCACTGGCTGACTATCAGTGCGATTTGGCATTGCTGCCTGAGTTGTTTAATGCGCCATTGATGGGCATAGAAGCGCACGAAAACTCGCTGGACTCCATCAAAGCACTGGCTGCGTTCTCCAATGAAGTGGTTGAAGCCATTTCCCATCTGGCGGTCAGCTACAACATTAATATTATCGCAGGGTCAATTCCGGTGATAGAAGACAAAGCACTCTATAATGTTTCTTATTTTTGCCGACGCGACGGCACCATAGAGTCGCAAACCAAAATTCACCCGACCCCGTATGAAAAAAGTGCCTGGATCATGCAAGGTGGTGACAGTCTGAGTGTGTTTGATACCGACTTTGGTAAGATCGGCATTCTGATCTGTTACGATGTGGAGTTTCCGGAACTGGCGCGCCTGTTGTCAGAGCAGGGAATGCAGATCCTGTTTGTGCCCTTCTGGACGGATACCAAAAATGCCTACCTGCGGGTACGTTGTTGCGCGCAAGCCCGTGCCATTGAAAACGAATGTTATGTGGTGACGGCGGGTAGTGTGGGGAACCTGCCCAAGGTGGATGGGGCCGATATTCAGTACGCTCAGTCTGCAGTCTTTTCACCGTCTGATTTTGCGTTTCCTCATGATGCAACCATGGCAGAAACCACCCCGAACACCGAAATGACCCTGATTGTTGACTTAGATCTGGAGAAACTGCATGAACTGCGTCATGAGGGATCTGTCAGAAACTATCTGGACAGGCGACGGGATCTTTACCGCATCAACTGGCTGGGTGAACAAAAAATTAAGTAAAGGCGTTATGCGCTGTGCTGATATGGCCGCAGCCCATGCGTATCGAAACTACATGAGCAGACATAGAATGTCTGATTGATTAGGTGTCGTTGAAGGGCGATATCCAGCGCCTGTGCTGGATATCGCGACTGGGTTATTCTGCTTCTAACCCTTCGATTTCAATACCGAATTGTGTGCTGGTGACCCCTGCCAGGCTTGCAATATACGCTTTAAATTCACGCAGTTCAGCGCTGGCTTCGGCAGCGAAGATAGCACGGTTGGCTCTGACATAAACCAGCTTGAGGTTATGTGCCGCAGCAAACTCCCGGGCATCAATCAGTGGTTCCAGTTCCGCTACCACCTCACCTGTCAGAATATAGGTCGAACCAGACTTGGCATCTGTGATAGTGGTACCGCTCAGGAGTGTCTCGCTGGTGGTGAGGTAGTGTTTACCATTGAGTGTAACACTATGATTAAGTGCTGAACTCAGCGGTTGTGCTTCATAGACATCTGTGGTGGATGCACTGGCGGCTGATATACCGCAGGCGAGTAGCACGGTCGCGATTAGTTGTTTTTTCATGTCAGTACTCCTTATTTACGACCGATGAAACGAATGTCCCACGACTTCAGCAGGCCATTTTCAAGGTTGTTTCTGTGCACCATATTAACGTTTGGTGCGCCTGCAGCGCGGGGATCAAAAATGTAGTATTCGTCCTCAGCGGCTGTATCAATAACGCGCAGGGTCCATTCACCTTGTGCCTGCTCTCCATAGAAGTGATGGGTCAGCATTTGCGTATTGTCCATACCACTTTTACCCAGGATTGTACCGGTGCGCGGTGTCATGATGACACTGCGAGTACCTGCGGGGGAGATCAACTCAATCGCGAGATCTCGGGTGCTGGTGTGGTCAATGTTAACACGCACCTGAATGGCATCAACCGTCATCTCTTCTGTTGACTGGTAAGTGCTTTGTACACCATTCACATCTCCATCTGGGATCTCAGCGTTTGCTGTAACCACAAAGCGTTCGGTCTGAGTAAACTGCCCCAGAGTCTGATTGTAGAATCGCGCCATATTGACCGCCGCGTCTACATCCACGGCACCAAAACCGTAGTAATTATGGAAGGTGTAGCCAGCAGCATTGGTCTGCCAGGCATCAATGGCCTGATAGCTGACTGTGTCACCTTGTGCATTATTAAAAGACAGTGAGACACCCGGGTTATCCGCATCAATCTTGCGTGCCGTAGTGGCCAGGATATGGCGCACATCTTGCCAAGTCAGCGCCGGATTAGCCGACATGATCAGGGCGATGGCACCGGCTGCACTGGGGGCGGCAGAAGAAGTGCCGTTAAAGCGTGCGCCATAATCGCAGGTTGGATCCAGTGGATGACCGCCATGCAGGTCGTTGCGGCCATATGCCGGGTTATATCCCGCGTCGCACCCACTCAGATCTGTGGTGATCATCGCAGGAGAATAGACTCCATACTGTCCGCCCGTAGCAGAGACGAACACGGCAGAGCCAACGGTTGAATAAGAAGAGAGCTGACCATCGGCATTATAAGCCGATACTACTAGGTTCCAGAATGACGTATCCATTCGCTCCAGGTTGACATTTTGCAGCGGTAAACCATGGTTGTCATTGTCGAAACGTAGGTAGCCGGAACCGAAATTAGGGTCCTTAAAGGTTTGTCTGGCATAGCCGTTACCAGCCGATTTGACGAAGAGTGCACCGCGGCCACCATGTGTCGTACGCGTAATTTCTTCCTGTGCATCTTCATAGGTTTTAAGCCAGGGCTCTTGGTCATAGTCAAAGTTAACAGGAGAGGACAGTGTACGGCCATAACTCTGGTTGAAAACTCTCGGAAAATCAAAAGAGTGTTTGCTGTAACCATCTGAGTACATGCCGTGAGACTGTAACCAGTTGGCGGTGTTGTAATTACCTGATGAGATCAGGTTGAAGCCAACAAGTCCAGCACGTGGGGCAATACCTCTTCCCCCCACGCCATTAAATGCGCTTGCTGCGATAATACCGGCAACGGCTGTACCATGGCGATCTGTGGGGCCGCTGGGCACCAGATCGGGTGTATCAGTGGTAAAGTTCCATGACCCCGGGCGCACATTGTCGCGCAAGTCCGGATGAGTCAGCTCTACGGCTCCGTCGATCACGGCAGTGGTAACGCCCGTGCCCAGAATACCCAGCGCATGGGTCAGAGACAGGTTCATATCTTCGCCTGCTTTACCGCCACGATCTGAAAAGGCGGCCTGTCCGGTATTTTGTAAATGCCACTGGTGAGATACCAGTGGATCGCCTGGCATCAGTGGATAGTCGGCGGCCGAGGCGGCCACACTGTGTGAGGCCGCGACAAGCGTGGCCAGCATGGTGAGTTTGGTTTTTATCATGAGTTTGGATTCTTCTTTATGTTTTGTCCCTGTTTCTGTTTGTACCCTATATTGTTACATTTGAAAATGCAAAGTTGTTAAATTTAATTATTGGTTAACTTGATGCTTGTGACTTCTACAGATTGGAATGAATAATGTGGAAAGTTTTGATTGCAGAAAAAGTTATTGCTCAACTTGATGTAGGTGATGCGAATCAATGCTTAACACTATGGGTTTGAGCAATAGTTTCTACTTGGATTTTTAATACAAGAGGTGTGTTGATTCCGGTACAAGCATAGAGCTGTCGTGACAGTGGCATATGCTTCAAGTATTGGATGTTAGGTTAGCTTTCAGTTGCTATTTACAACTGAGTACAGAGCATGAGAGCGCCTGAACTAAGTTGAATACTAGTGTTCAATTATTGACTATATTGCCCTCCTGTCTTAGTATGATATTACTAAAAGGGTAGTGTTTAGTATGTGTCTGGTCCTGTCGTGTAAGGTTAGTAAGAAGGTCAAATATGACCTAACCAACGTGGCGCGACTATGCAAAATGGGCTCTTCTGGAAGGAGGAGGATAGTATGATAAACTGGTTTAAGAATTTATTAGGTTTTGGAAAACAACCAGAGCCAGAATTTTATATAAGAATGAAAGGGACTACAGGCTTCGTGACTGATGTTGACTCTTTATTTCAAAGTAAAGTAGTTAAGCAGCAAGCAGAACTGGCCAGTAAGCGCGTAGCTG
The DNA here is from genome assembly GCF_005887095.1 of Pseudoalteromonas rubra. Lineage (GTDB taxonomy): Bacteria > Pseudomonadota > Gammaproteobacteria > Enterobacterales > Alteromonadaceae > Pseudoalteromonas > Pseudoalteromonas rubra_E. The sequence continues at coordinate 8,290 of NZ_PNCI01000078.1, forward strand.
AACATAAAGCGCAGTTGGCAAAGTAGTAACTTCTCATTATGAAAAAGGCGCCTGATGGCGCCTTTTTCAATAAGGATATTATGATTAAGCCTACCGTTCTACTCATTTTACTTTTCTTGGTCTCTGGCAGTCTGTTCTTGAGTAATTTCCCAAAAACAGTGGTGAAATATGAAAAGTCAGAAGGCTACCATACTTTTATTCTAGCAGCCTTTGCAGGATTACTACTGCACATTGTTTCGTACGTTATACTTACGGTGTTTGTTAAGTATAGCCCAAACTTAGCATACAATTTTGGCTTGGAATTCAAAAGCTTCGTCGCAGTGCTTATGCCATCAATTGCAAATAACGCTGAAGTACTAAATATGGTTAGTGTGAGCTGTATTGCTGTTGTATTGGCTGTGCTGATACCAATGTTGCTTGTAAACCTATATAAAATATTTAAAAGGGACTTGGTATTAGAAGCTTGGAAAGAGGATGCTGCAGGAGATAAAACCCCTGAGTTCCTGTCTTTGGCTTTCAGGTCTTCAGAGTTAGGTTTACCAGTGGCCTTCACGATGAAGAATAGAAAAGTTTACATTGGATATATTATGCAGACTGCGGCTGCGGCTAATGACATTGAAGTGCTACCTATCGTAAGTGGTTACAGACAGAAAGAAGATCTGGATTTAAAGTATGTAATTGATTATTACCCTGTTATGGAAAAGGCGAGAAAAGCTGAAAAAGAGAGAGTATCACATAATAATGAAGAGCTTTTATTTGCTAAGAAATTCACGATTGTAATCCCTCACAGAGAAATCGTTCATGCAAATCTCCATGATATGAAAGAGAAGGAACACTTTGAGAAGTGCCGCTTTGATCTGGAGCAGGTTGAGGCTGATAAAGTAAACTTTGACACGTCAACAACTAAGTCGAGCAATGTAAAGCTGAATAAAAAATGGTTTTGGAAGTTGTTTAAACGTAGGTAGGAGCTTTCATTACTTTTCAGCATTTTGGCAAGATGCTAGTGTCAATAAAGTAAGGGTGATTCGCCAACCCTAAAAGAATTACGCTGAGGCCTACTTATAAAAAAGGAAGCCGCTTAGCGACTTCCTTTTTTAAAATAAATAACAATCAATGATTGTTACAGGCTTTCGATTTTCGCTTTTTGCTCAAGCAACTTAGCTTTAGCATCGCTGTACTCGGCCAGTTTGGCTTTTTCTTTGTCGAGTACCGCAGCTGGGGCATTGTTGACGAACTTCTCATTTGCCAGCTTTTTCTCAACCTGTGCCAGACCTTTCTCTGCTTTTTCAAGCTGCTTGGCGATACGGGCCATTTCGGCTTCGACATCGATCAGGCCCGCCATTGGGATCATGATCTCCAGGTCGCCGATAAAGGCCGTTGCCGATGCCGGGGCATCGTCTTTGCTAGCCAGGACCTTGATGTCTTCCAGTTTAGCCAGTGAGCTCAAAAATGCCTGGTTGTCATCAAGACGACGCTGATCCTGCTCAGAGACATTGGCCAGCAATACACCAAGCGGTTTGCTTGGGCTGATGTCCATTTCACCACGGATGTTACGAATAGCCAGGATGAACTGCTTAACCCACTCCAGATCTTCCATTGCTTGTGTGTCTACCTGCGACGCATCAAACTGCGGGAAGCTCTGTAGCATGATGGTGTTGGCTTCGATCCCAGCCAGCGGTGCAACACGCTGCCAGATGGTTTCTGTGATGTAAGGCATTAGCGGGTGCATCACGCGCAGCAGGCCTTCGAGCACAGTGATCAGGGTATGACGTGTACCGCGTTGTTGCGCTTCGTTGCCCTTGAACAGAATTGGCTTGGTCAGCTCCAGGTACCAGTCACAGAACTGGTTCCAGGTGAACTCATAAATGGTGTTCGCTGCCAGGTCGAAGCGGTAGTTGTCCAGGTGCTCACTGAAGGTTTTCACTGTGTTCTGGAACTGGCCCAGGATCCAGCGATCTGCCAGAGACACCTGCATCTCGCCACCGTTGAAGCCACAATCCTGCTCTTCGGTGTTCATCAGTACGTAACGGCTGGCGTTCCACAGCTTGTTACAGAAGTTACGATACCCTTCCAGACGGTTCATATCCCAGTTGATATCACGGCCGGTTGAGGCCATGGCAGCCAGGGTAAAGCGCAGCGCGTCTGTGCCGTGTGCTTCAATACCGTCAGCAAAAGTCTTACGGGTATTCTTTTCGATTTTAGCGGCCAGTTGTGGCTGCATCATGTTACCGGTACGTTTTTGAACCAGGCTTTCCAGATCGATACCATCGATCATGTCCAGTGGATCCAGTACGTTACCTTTTGATTTTGACATTTTGTCGCCATTTTCGTCACGGATAAGACCGGTCACGTAAACGGTTTTAAAAGGTACCTGAGGCTTGCCTTGATCGTCTTTCACAAAGTGCAGTGTCATCATGATCATACGGGCAACCCAGAAGAAAATGATGTCGAAACCGGTTACCAGCGTGTCTGACGGGTGGAACATTTTCAGGTCGTCAGTGTTCTCTGGCCAGCCCTGTGTTGAGAAGGTCCAAAGGGCAGAAGAGAACCAGGTATCCAGTACATCGTCGTCCTGGCTCAGGACTACGTCGTCTGCCAGGTTGTTGTCGCGGCGTACTTCGGCTTCGTCGCGGCCAACGTACACATTGCCTTCGTTGTCGTACCAGGCCGGAATACGGTGTCCCCACCATAGCTGACGAGAAATACACCAGTCCTGAATATCGCGCATCCAGGAGAAGTACATGTTTTCGTACTGTTTAGGCACAAACTGGATATCACCGTCTTCAACGGCTTTGATTGCCGGCTCAGCCAGTGGTGCAACGCGCACGTACCATTGGTCAGTTAACAGTGGTTCGATGACGACACCAGAGCGGTCGCCGTATGGTACGGTCAGGCTGTGGTCGTCGATTTTTTCCAGCAGGCCGGCTTGCTCAAACTCGTCAACGATCAGTTTACGGGCTTCGAAACGGTCCAGGCCATGGAAGCGCTCTGGTAATGGCGCATCCAGCTCCAGTGGCTTACCATCAAAGGTAAAGGTTTCGCCTTCGCTTAAGATTGCCGCATCTTTGTTGAATACGTTGATCATAGGCAGCTGGTGACGCTTACCGACTTCGTTGTCGTTAAAGTCGTGCGCTGGCGTGATTTTTACACAACCGGTGCCTTTTTCCATATCAGCGTGCTCATCGGCAACGATTGGAATACGACGGTTGACGATTGGCAATAAGATCTCTTTGCCGATCAGGTCCTGATAACGCTCATCATCCGGGTTAACTGCCACACCTGTGTCGCCCAGCATGGTTTCCGGACGTGTTGTTGCCACGACTATGTAGTCTTTGCCGTCTTTGGTTTTAACCCCATCAGCCAGCGGGTAACGCAGGTTCCACATGTGGCCCTGCTTGTCTTTGTTTTCTACTTCCAGATCAGAAATGGCAGTGTGCAGTTTCGGGTCCCAGTTCACCAGGCGCTTACCGCGGTAGATCAGGTCATCTTTATATAGACGAACAAACACTTCTTTAACCGCTTCAGACAGGCCGTCGTCCATAGTAAAGCGCTCACGATCCCAGTCTACTGATGCGCCAAGACGACGTAGCTGTTTAGTGATGGTGCCACCAGATTCGTTTTTCCACTGCCAGATACGATTGATAAATTCGTCTCGGCCCAGGTCATGACGGGTTTTGCCTTCTTCGGCTGCGAGCTTACGCTCAACCACCATCTGTGTTGCGATACCGGCGTGGTCCGTTCCCACCTGCCATAAAGTATTTTTGCCCTGCATGCGCTGGTAGCGGATCAGGGTGTCCATGATGGTGTCCTGGAAAGCGTGGCCCATGTGCAGGCTACCCGTGACATTCGGCGGCGGGATCATGATCGAATAGGCATCGCCCTGACCTGATGGCTTAAAGTAGCCATTCTCTTCCCAGCCTTGGTACAAAGACTGTTCGATATCTTGCGGATTATAGGTTTTATCCATTACACAGAACCTTAAAAAATACTTTAGTTGTCAATTTCTTTGGTTGAAATTTCAGCGCCGAGCTGACGCAGTTGCATGAACCGCTGGCGTGCCGCGTGTTTGGCATTGCTTTCAACCGGCACAAAATCATAGATCTTGTCGAATCGGCGCACAAAATCTGGCAGCTGCTGCGCTAGATTAATCAAAATAGTGCGTCTGCCAACGGGTGGCATCTGGCCGATCTCGACCGGTGCGCCCCCTTTGGGGCCTTCGCCTTGCAGATTATGAGGCACAAAGCTGTCGGCCTCAAAACACCACAAGTGCTCGTCAACCGCATGGGCATCTTCAACGCTGTCCACGTAAATAAAGACACGTTGTCCGGCGCGATACAGCTTAGCGGCGCTGCGTGCGGCGAGATCAAAATGAGCCGGTACTGGTTTGCCCGGCTCATTGTCTTGCTTTAATACAAAAAAGCGTGCGTTGATGGTCATGACATGTGGTTTTCTAGCTAGCGAAACGCCCTGTCATAGTGGGTAAGTCTGCATATGACACGGCGTTCAAAATAAAGCCGCATTCTGACACAGAATGCGGCTATCATCAATCAACGTGGTGGGTGACATGGGATGTCACGCCATCAATTAGTCCTGAGGTTGCTCAGTGACGTCCACGCGGTTAAGCAGGTATTGCATTAACATAGGCACCGGACGACCGGTTGCACCTTTGTTGGCGCCGCTGCGCCAGGCTGTTCCTGCGATATCCAGGTGTGCCCAGTTGTACTTCTTGGTGAACTTAGATAAGAAGCAGGCTGCGGTGATGGTACCAGCAGGACGTCCACCCAGGTTGGTGAAGTCGGCAAACGGGCTTTTCAGTTGTTCCTGATAGTCATCCCACAATGGCAGCTGCCATGCACGGTCGCCACTTTGCTCTGATGCTTTCAACAAGTCATGTGCCAGCGGGTTGTGGTTCGACAATAAACCCGTTGCATGGTGGCCCAGTGCAATAATGCAGGCACCGGTCAGGGTTGCCACATCCACCACAACTTCAGGTTCAAACGCTTCAACATAGGTTAATGCATCACACAGTACCAGTCGGCCTTCGGCATCGGTATTAAGTACTTCAACCGTCTGACCCGACATAGTGGTCAGGATGTCACCTGGGCGGTAAGCATTGCTGCTTGGCATGTTCTCACAGCCAGCCAGAACGCCGATAACGTTCAGCGGCAGCTGCATCTGCACGACGGCACGCATCAGGCCCAGTACGCCCGCGGCACCACCCATGTCGTATTTCATCTCATCCATGCCTTCGCCTGGCTTGAGAGAAATACCACCGGAATCAAATGTCAGGCCTTTGCCGACGAACACGATAGGCGCTTGCTTTTGCGGGGCACCATTATAGTGGATCACCGACATCACGGATTCATTGTCACTACCGCGACCAACGGCCAGATATGAGTGCATACCCAGCTCTTCCATTTCTTTTTCGCCAACCAGGTTAACTGTGACGTTGTCGAATTCATCGGCTAATGCCTGAGCCTGCTCACCCAAGTAGCGAGGGTTGCAGATATTTGGCGGCATGTTTGCCACGTCTTTACATAAAGTGGCACCGGCTGCAATGGCCAGACCATGCTCGATGGCGCTCTCGCCAATCGGCAATTCACGGCGTGTCGGTACGTTGAAAACAATTTTACGTAGGGGACGGCGCGCTTCGCTCTTTTTGCTTTTCAGCTGGTTAAAGGTGTAAAGGCTGTCCTGAGTGGTTTCGACGGCCTGGCGAACTTTCCAATAAGTATCGCGTCCTTTAACGTGCTGTTCAGTCAGGAAGCAAACGGCTTCCATTGAACCTGTGTCGTTTAAGGTGCTGATGGTCTTAGCGATGATCTGTTTGTATTGTTTGTCGTCCAGTTCGCGCTCTTTACCACAGCCCACAAGTAGCACACGTTCACTCAATACGTTTGGTACATGGTGAAGTAAAAGCACCTGGCCGGGTTTACCTTCTAGGTCTCCGCGGCGCAGCAGGTTAGAAATATACCCTTCGCTGATTTTATCCAGCTGCTCCCCGACGGGTGAAAGGCGGCGTGGTTCGTATACGCCGACAACAATACACGCACTGCGTTGTTTTTCTGGGCTACCACTTTTTACGCTGAATTCCATTGCGACTCCTGAGTCAATGTGCTGTCTTTTTTGAACTTTTTATGCCTCAGCGACTCCATTTTTGAAGGCTGAACTAAAAACCGGCTAATTGTCGCGTGCATTTGGCGCTTTAGCCTGTTGCTTTAGTAGGATATTTGGATCCGATGGCATATAATAAAGTGATTAAAATAACCAGTTTACTCAAAATTTCCTACTATTCCAGTGAAATGAGACGTTTTATAGGGGCGGACATTGCTTATTTTTCGATACCTGACTGCTGAGATACTAAAATCTCAGGTCGCCGTTTTTATGACCCTTATGACCATTTTCATCTCGCAGAAGTTTGTCCGGATCCTGGCAGAGGCCTCAGGCGGCAGTATTCCGGGTAAACTTGTCATGTCTTTTCTTGCACTTAATTTGCCCAAACTGGCGGTGTATATTCTGCCATTGAGCTTATTTTTGGGCATTATTCTGGCCTATAGCCGGGTCTATGCCGACAGCGAAATGACGGTGCTTAAAGCCTGCGGTGTCAGTGAGTGGTACGTCGTGCGGGTAACCTTGGTATCGAGCTTTGTGATTTCTCTGATGGCGGCCGCGCTGAGCTTATATGTGGCGCCCTGGGCTGGTGAAAAAGAAAACCAGCTGCGTGAACAGGCCAATGCAGAGTCCGGGCTCAGCCAGATCCGGGCCGGACGCTTCCAGCAAACGGGTAACGAAAAAGCCGTGGTGTTTGTCCATAACACCAGTGATCAGGGCAAAGAGCTGAACCGCGTGTTTGTTGCCCAGTTGCCCGATCGTGAATCAAACCAGGCGGCGCGGATCGTCTTTGCTCAGAATGGCCGGGTGGTAGAAGAAGGCTCCGGCGAACAGCAACTGGTGCTCAGTGATGGCAAGCGCTTCGAAACGGACGGCTTTAGTCAGGCCCTGAATAAAACCGAATTTAGTCGCTATCAGGTGCAGATCCGCGAGCAGGAAATAGAACAACGACGCCGAAAACTTGAAGACTTACCCTCGTCCAGTCTGTTGCAAATGGGTACTCCAGAAGCCATTGCCCAGTTTCAGCTGAGGTTATCAGTTCCCATTTCGATTATTTTGCTGACCTTGCTGGCGGTGCCACTCAGTGTGGTGAACCCCAGACAGGGCAAGTTTGCCAAACTGGTGCCAGCGATTTGTATTTATCTGGGCTACTTTATCCTGCTCAATGCGGGTAAATACCTGGTGGCAGAAGGCAAAGTACCGACCTCGGTTGGCTTGTGGTGGATCCACTTGTGTGTGTTGTTTATCGGTGCTTACCTGATTGCAAAAGGCCGACCTTTTGGTGTCTGGGTGCGTTCCATGCTGCTAAAACGGGAGCCACAACAATGATGAAAACACTGGACTGGTATCTCGGGCGCAGTATTTTGCAAACCACAGGCTTTGCGCTGCTGGTGTTTGTGGGTATCAATACGTTAATCAAATTTATTGAGCAATTACGTTCAGTCGGCCGTGGTACCTATGAAGTGATGGATGCCCTGTTGTTCACTTTGTACAGCATGCCCAGCGATATTGTGGTGTTTTTCCCTATGGCAGCCCTGATAGGTGGCCTGACCGGGTTGGGCGCGCTGGCTTCGAGTAGTGAACTGGTGGTGATGCAGGCGGCAGGCATGTCGCGGTTACAGATCATCGGCTCGGTGATGAAGTCGGCCATCGTGCTGGCGCTGTGTATGATGGCGCTGGGCGAGTGGGGCGCACCTCAGGCAGAGCAAACCGCTAAGCAATTGCGTAATCAGGCAATTAATGGCGGCGAAGTGTTCGAGGCGCAGCAGGGCGTGTGGGCCAAAGATGGTAGTAATTTCATTAATATTGCTAATATCGAGAAGTCTGGCAATCTGCAAAACATCAATATTTATCATTTCGATGATGACCTGAACCTGCTGAAAATTACTCGTGCTAAGTCTGGCACGGCAACAGATGAAGGCTGGCAGTTACGAGCCATTGAAGAAGTGATCATCGAGCAAGAGCAGATCCGTACAGAGTACGCGCAAACGCTTGTTTATGCTTCTCAGCTCACACTGGACCGGCTGGATGTCGCTTCCGTCGAGCCTGATGCATTGTCGTTTTCTGGTTTGTGGTCGTATTTACAGTATCTGGAGCAAAATGAGCAGGATACCAGTAACTATGAACTGGCGCTGTGGCGCAAAGTCATGCAGCCGGTGACCATTGCGGTGATGCTGCTGGTTGCATTGTCCTTTATTTTCGGACCGCTGCGCTCGGTAAGCATGGGCGCACGCATTATCATGGGGGTGATCACCGGGCTCATCTTCCACCTGAGCAACGAGATTTTTGGCCCGATTGTGATGGTCTATCAGATCCCGCCTGTGGTGGGGGCAGTGATGCCCAGCGTGCTATTTACCGCGACGGCATTTTACCTGTTAAACCGACAGCGCGGTTAGTAAAGGCATTGAACACAAAAAAGCCTGACTCGGTCAGGCTTTTTTGTTGTTACTTTTGTAAGGCGCAGGCTAGTCCAGGCTATCGTAAATACGTTTATTTTCTTCTTTACTTAACACCACGACTTCGGTGCCACAGATCATATCCTGAAGCGCACGTTTGTGTTTGAAATCGATCAGTACCAGCAGGTTACCCAGGCCTAATAGCGCACATAATGCCCGTGCGCAGGCTCTGGGCCAGCTTAGCAGCTCGCCATCTGGGGTTTGTACTTTCAGTCGCCAGGCACGCATACCTATGGTCTGGCCGCTCTTGGTCCAGAAGTAAGCAAAAAACAGCACTGAGACGGCAATGAGTACAAAACCACGAAAAAATGACAACAGAGGAGAGGCCTGGATCAGTGCTGAAACGTCTTCATGGTTGCCTTGTGAGAGCCAGCCTGCCGAGATAAAACCTTCAATCACCAACAAAAATACCACCATAGACAGCATTGCAAATGCAATCACGACCAGACCATCATAGATCAGAGATGCAAGACGACGGGTTAAGCCCGCACGGGGAAACGAAGCCATGTAGTTCACTCATTAAAGTCGAAATATGGCTTATTCTACCTGATTTTTAATCTAACACTAAAAAACCCGACTAGTTTTCAGCAGCTGTTCATTTACCAAGCACTTGAACGACGTTTTGTAAAAAACGCTTGCTACCCTCCCGGCAATTTGTATAATGCTGGGCATAGAGACGAAGGCATATAAAACAAAGCCTAAGCTCAAAGTGGTTTTTCTTTATTTTCTCTAAGTTAGAAGATAAAAGAAAAATTATGCCAGTGTGATGGAATTGGTAGACATGACGGATTCAAAATCCGTTGCCTTCGGGCGTGGCGGTTCAAGTCCGCCCACTGGTACCACTTTTTATAACCCAGCTA
>NZ_PNCI01000079.1 GCF_005887095.1 Pseudoalteromonas rubra
GGTCACACACGCACATAAAAAAGACGATGATTTAAATCGCTGGGTCAGCGCTTTGCGAGAGCGTGTTGGAGTCAATAAAACCATTGTGGCCACTGCCCACCGGCTGGCCAGGTTGATGTGGATATTACTACAGAAAAATGAACCATATCAGCCGCAATATACACAATCGGGGGCGACACAATGCATCAAGGATTAGGTTGTCAGGAGAGTTCGGAAAAGACAAGGGTCATTGAACCCGTGTGGGTGTTGTGAGCCACTGACAACCGCTTATCTGTTTGCCAAAGTACGATGAAAAAAGGTCCAACCCTGCCTGCGCAAAACCCGACAAAGGCACGGTCGTTACAGGCCGAGTGGGTGTATTAATTTTAGGGTGTGCAGGCTCGGAACTCATTAGGGGCGTTGGATAACCAGTCAAGCCCGGATATATGTCAGAGCAACACATTTATAGCGGACTGGACCAAACATCAGGCGTGGCAACACGGGTAACATAACGAACGGGATAACGAAAACTCGCTACCCCGCAGGCCTACTCGGCTTGACATCGCTGGAGCGTCCATATATGTCTT
>NZ_PNCI01000008.1 GCF_005887095.1 Pseudoalteromonas rubra
AATCAAGTTTTATTTGACTCCCTACTCGCTGGCTCGTTGCTTTTCAGCGTTGTGCCCCGTGTCGGTGGATGCGCATTATAGGGAAATCGAAAAACGATGCAACCCCTTTTTTTGAAGAAAAGTGAGAAAAACAGTGCGTTCGGACATTAATTGTACTAAACAGGTGTTTTTTACACAAAACACCACTAAACAGAGCTAAATCGAGATCAATAATACGAAAAAGGCCAGTCAGGGGATTTCTGACTGGCCTTTATCAATATGCTTTTAGGTCGCGTATATACTTAGAACTTGTATTCGATACCGGCGCCCAAGTAATCTTCCTCTACACCATTGTCTTCATCAACACTTGAGTAGAAGGCGTAAAGCTTTGCCGCTTTGTTCAGTTTGTGGTCAATACCAACAGAGATGCCATCTACTTTATCGCCTTTATCAAAGTCAATAACCTGGTATTGCAGCTTCAGAGTGTTTGCACCAAAACCGTATGCTGCGTTTACCATGTAACCGTCAGCTTCGTCAGAACCATCTACTTTCTCTTGCATCTGGTACATTGCACCCAGTTTAAAGTCTGCGACCTTACCTTGTACTGAGAAACGTACTGCGTCGTAGCCTTTTACTTCACTATCAGCTGCAACCGCAGCATAGAAGTTAGTGTTCTTTAATTTTGCATCACCATAAGTCAGTGCTGCTGAGAAACCGTTTTCACCATCAGTGCTGTCTTCAGCAATAAATGTACCTAATACTTTAAAGCCATTAAAGCTTGCTGATTTATAAGAAATTGAATCGCCCAGGCGGTTCTCACCTTTAAACAGGTTCTTAATATCTGCTTCAAGGTCGTTGAACAGGTCAAGTTTGCCTTGTGACTGTTTAAATGCAGTGTCATTACGGCCAATAACAACCTCACCAAAATTACCTTTCAGACCGACGTATTGGTTACGTGCCGTGATATTGTCATCTTCGCCTTTTGAATCTGCGTCAGAGACATCGACCTGGAACTCCAGCTTATAGATAACTTCAAGGCCAGAATCCAGTTTTTCAGAGCCTTTGAAACCAAAGCGTGATGCATTGCTTTTCACTTCCGTGAATGAGCCTTCACCTTCATCTGAACTCTGTATAGACAGATTCGCCTTACCATATACATCAACATCAGCGTAAGCGCTCGCAGACAAAGCACCGAAAAGAGAAACAAATAATGCTGATTTGGATAATTTCATGTGTATTTCCTCAAGTATCGCAACACGTAATTTTTTAGACAGGCGCAGTCTGCCAGCGATAAGTGACAGAAATATTACACTCAAAATAAAAGTGACATTAAACTGTCAGCTAGGCATCATAAATAATTCAATAATCTGTAACCTAATCAGGTAAAGATGCCAGCAGGCTGGCAATCATCTCTATTTGCTCTAGCTGTTCATTATCCTTGTGATAGGCAACATAGATCTCGCGTGCATTTTGTTCTACTGATTCAATATGAAACAACAGCTTTTTCTCTATCGATTCGACTGCCAATGCACGGGGTATAAATGCTGATCCTCCACACTGCATAATAAGATCCAAAGCAATACGGCCGGTACTGGTTCTGAAATAAGGCGGTGTGCTGCCAGTAAACTGTTTCGCATGCCACAATGAAAAGGCCGTTCCCCAATCTACGTAAACATATTGCTTATCAAAAAAGTCTTCATCTGTTGTCTGCGCCATTGTGCTAACAGGGATGATGGCCAGATGCTTAATTTGCTTTACCACCAGCTCATCAACTTTCGGTGGATCAAACAACACCGCAATGTCGAGCGTTCGTTCCAGTAATAACCGTGTACTTTCTTGCTGTGCCTTGACCTCAGCCACCAAAGAGACCCCAGGCATAGCAGTCACAATGTGGTTAATACCAAACTGCAAAAAGGCATCCCAAATATTCGGCGTACCTGCTAGCGAAAGCTGCTTATGCATGTTGTTCGCAAGCGCAACATCGACTTTCGCACGCTGCATGCCGGTCAGGATCATATTGGCATGGGGTAATAAACGTTCCCCCGGTGCCGTCAGTTGAATATTATTGCGCTGACGAATGAATAAATTGACGCCAAGGCTCTGTTCTAACTGGCGGATCCGAAAGCTAACGGCAGACTGAGTAATGTATAAATTCTCCGCTGCGCGACCAAAGTGACGGGTCTTTACGACTTCGACAAATGTTTTTAATAGATCTATGTCCACATAGCCCCCTTACGATAAAAAAAACTCGTTTAATTATTTCCACACTATGGTCCATACTCCTGCCAAACAATGCTGAGGATTTCACCATGAGTCAAAATTTAGCGACCTTGAAAGAAGCTTTTGCTACAACAAAACACTTCTATGATGATATTAACTTTCCCCGGGGGTTTTCTCGAAGCGGACACTTTACCCTGCAAGAGTCTGATATTCTGGAAAACCATGGTGCGTTACTTAAAAGCTTATACACTAAAGCCAGTCATCCGCAAAATGAATTTCAGCAACACTTTGTGGAGGTTATGGGGGGATTAGGGACCCCGGAAAATGCCATGGAAAAGACCTGGACCAAATACCTCAAACTGACCACCTGTAAGACTAAGTTCCATACTTTGTTTGGCCGTTCTAAGGTGAGCGCAAATAAAGAAGAAGTCGAAGCCGTCGCTGTGGAAGCGGACGACGACATCTAATGAGCCTTGGGGGCACCGACTCAATCGATGCCCCAGACTTTTAGGATGTTGCCAGACGACGCTGTGCTTTGCCCGTTCGGTAGGAGTCAAAGCTAAATAGCGCCAAAGCCGACCAGATAAACGCGAACGTTAAAACCCGCTCCGCACTGAACACTTCACCATAAAAAACCACCGCCAAAATGAACATCAGGCTTGGTCCGATGTACTGAAAGAAACCCAACGTTGAATAAGGGATCCGCTTTGCAGCTGCGGTGAAACACAATAACGGCAAGGTTGTAACCACACCCGCACTGATCAATAAAAGATTAGTGTGCCAGTCATTGAGCATCATGTTGCTGGTCTCACTAGGTGTTAACCACCACCAGTACCCAAGTGCAATGGGCAACAAAATAACGGCTTCGATTAATAATCCCGGTAAAGATTCTACCGCCATGGTCTTGCGTAACAAGCCATATATGGCGAAGGAACCGGCCAGTGAAAACGCAATAACAGGAAACGAGCCAAAACTTACCAGCTGCAACACCACCCCAACGAATGCCAGGCCAACCGCAAACTGCTGACGAGGTCGAAGACGCTCCTGCAAAAACAGCATACCTAATAGTACATTCAGTAAGGGATTAATATAGTAGCCCAGGCTCGCATCCAGCATATGACCATTGTTCACCGACCAGATAAATAAACCCCAGTTAAATCCGAGCAACAAAGCCGTAAGGGTCAACATCAGCATCAGCTTAGGCTGGCGTAGCACGGTCATCACCTTTGACCAATTCAGCTTTATAGCGATGATCAGCGCAATAAAGAGTACAGACCAGACCACACGGTGGATCAGGATCTCAAGCGCATCAACCTGATCCAGTGATTTAAAATAGATAGGGGCTAGTCCCCACATTAAAAACGCTAAAACGGCAAAGGTATACCCCTGCTTAGTTTCACTACTCGCTCCCATTCACTTCTCCCAAGCACAATCAAAATTGGTATCTACTCATTCCCATAGATGCCAAGCGCGCAGTATACCGCAATCTGTACCCGCCAGTATGATTTTCCTGTGATCAAAAACAAAAGACATCTGGCGTAAAACCCACTAAAATGCGCTCGATGGAAAATCTTGCAACTCACTCAATCGACACACCGCACGGCGTACTGAAAGAAGTTTTTGGCTACAGTGACTTTCGTGACGGACAACTCGACGTCATTCAGGCGTGCCTGGACGGGCGCGATAGCTTAGTATTACTGCCCACCGGAGGTGGTAAATCTCTGTGCTATCAGGTACCTGCTTTGTTATTGCCTGGCACCTGCATTGTGGTCTCACCGCTTATCTCTTTAATGCAAGATCAGGTTGCACAACTCAAGGCGCTGGGTATCTCCGCCGAGTTCATCAATAACAGTATTGATCGCGCGCAGCAGCAAGCTATCTATCAACGTCTGCATCAGGGCGAAATCAAGCTATTGTATGTTGCGCCAGAGAAAATACTCCAGAGTGAGTTTATTGAACGTCTGAGTCACCTCAAGTTGGGTTTGTTCGCCATTGATGAAGCACACTGTGTATCGCATTGGGGGCACGACTTCAGACCGCACTACTGTCGCCTGCATGAGTTAAAGCAGCGTTTTGCCGCAGTCCCTATGATGGCATTGACGGCAACCGCCGATCTGGCAACCCGCAGCGATATTGTCACGCAACTCGGCCTGATCACGCCGTTTATCCACACCGGTAGTTTTGACAGGCCGAATATTCGCTACACCATAGAAGAGAAGTTCAAACCTCTGTCACAATTGATGCGCTATCTGCGCACGCAAAAAGGGCAAAGTGGTATTGTCTACTGTTCAAGTCGTAAACGCGTGGATGACATCGCCGAAAAACTGGTCGAGGCCGGTTTTAACGCTGCGGCATATCACGCAGGCATGACCAACGAGCAACGCCAGTTCGTACAAAATGCTTTTTCTCGTGACGATATTCAGATAGTGGTTGCAACCGTGGCATTTGGTATGGGTATCAACAAATCAAATGTGCGCTATGTTTTGCATTATGACATTCCCAAAAGCATTGAAGCTTACTATCAGGAAACGGGTCGAGCAGGACGTGATGGCCTGGCTGCAGAAGCCATTATGTATTTCGATCCGGCGGATATTGGCCGGGTAAAACGCTTTTTTGAAGATATTGAGGACGAGCATCGCCGTAGGGTCGAAGAGCAACGTTTTAATTCTATGGCCAGCTTTGCCTCGGCACAAACCTGTCGACGCCAGATCCTGCTCAATTATTTCAGTGAATATCAACGCGAGCCCTGTGGCAACTGTGATATCTGCCTGAATCCACCCAAGCGCTTTGATGGCACTTTAGTTGCTCAGCAAGCTTTATCCTGTATTTACCGGGCTGAGCAGCGTTTTGGGCTCGGTTATATTGTGGATGTACTGCGTGGCGCAAATACTGCACGGATCAGAGATAACCAGCATCACACGCTGAGTACGTATGGCATTGGCAAAGAACACAGCAATGAATACTGGCTGAGTATCCTGAGACAACTGATACACCATGGGCTAGTTGCACAAGATATCACCCAGGGTGCCGCACTCAGGCTCACCGAAGGCGCGCGTTCGGTTTTGCGTGGTGAATACGCATTGCAACTTGCTCAGCCACGTCTTGAAGCCAAACATGTTTATCAGGATAAACTGGCTCAGTTCAATTACGACAAGAAGCTGTTTGCAAAATTACGTAGCCTGCGCAAAGAACTCGCCGATCAGGATGACGTGCCGCCTTATGTTGTCTTTAGTGATAAAACGCTGGCGGAAATGGCGCAGCTCACCCCGACGAATGATAGTGAATTCCTGAAAGTATCCGGTGTGGGCTTTACCAAATTGAGCAAGTATGGAGCGCCTTTTATGCAACTGATCCGAAACTACCTCGATACCGATTAACCTGACTCATTAACTGGAGTAACCGTGACAACCCACATAAACCACCAGCCAGATCAGAACTGCATTATCGTTACCCCCGCTTCTCTACCTGATGCAGATGAATTCGAGCTGTGGGGGCAAATTTTCTTGCACCTTGATGGCATTACTTTACTTGAGTTTCATCTTGGTGCGGATCGTCACCAATGGCGTTTTAGTTATGCAGGCCACCCCTATAACCTCAATTTTGAACACTACAGCGACAGCATCTGGATCATGCCGGAAGGCCTTGGTGCGACTGAACATTTGCCAGATCTGGTTACATTATTCCGGTTAAATTTACAACAATAATATAGACTTAGTTGAGCAGCTATGGCTAACATAGGCCATAATTAAAAGTACGTTCATTCACTACAGGCTGTTCTATGGGTTGGGTTGTTCGCGTTTCTATACTTTCAATACTCGCAACGGTGGCGACGCACTCTCCAGAGGCAGCAGCCAGCACGCCAAATAGTGCAATGGAGAGCTGTAGCAATCTCCGCCCGGACACGCCCGAAGACAACAACCTTCACCGTCAGCTAGACAGTGAAGACTCTCTGCCCGATGTACAAAATGCCTCGGTTGTTAGCATTGACCTAAAACAGCTCAACGTCTTTGATACCTCTTTGCCAGAAGAAGACAATGCTGTGTTTCGCTTTGCGAACCGAGCGCATGCCACCACTAAACCTGAGGTGATCCGGAATTTACTGCTGTTTACTCAGGGCAGTGAATATGATCCAAAGCTACTACGAGAGTCAGAACGGTTACTGCGTCAACAGCCCTATATTTACGATGCAAGAATCTTCGCTGAGCAAACCTGTGACGGGGAAGTGGCTGTTACTGTCGTCACACGTGATCTTTGGACATTGTTGCCCGACATCAGTTTCAGCCGCAGTGGTGGTGACAATTCAAGCCGCCTTGGTTTTCGTGAATCTAACTTATTGGGTTATGGCAAACGCTTATCACTGACGCATATCTCCGACCCTGACCGCAGTGGATATTTATTTGTTTACGACGATCCACAAATTCTCTCTAGCCGCTATCAGGGGCGAGTGGAATATGCGGACAATGATGACGGCAAAGTGCACTATGTTGGCATTGCCTATCCATTCTTTTCGATTTCCACCCC
This sequence comes from Pseudoalteromonas rubra, assembly GCF_005887095.1. Classification (GTDB taxonomy): domain Bacteria; phylum Pseudomonadota; class Gammaproteobacteria; order Enterobacterales; family Alteromonadaceae; genus Pseudoalteromonas; species Pseudoalteromonas rubra_E. Next base: position 6,721 of record NZ_PNCI01000008.1, read on the forward strand.
CTTCAGCTATGGTGTCAGTAACTTAAGTAATCGCAGGGTTGAGTCTCTTTACAACCTGGGCGAGGAGATTTCCGAATACGAGCAGCTGAGTGAAATAACCAATCTCTACATTGGTCGCGCTTTCGCACTTGACGACGACTGGACACGACGACTTCTGTTGGGGTATCAGGATGAAAAGCAAGAATTTGCCCCGATACGTGCAACCACCTTACCGATAGCTGAAGACCGCACTGTACGTTACCCCTATATTCAGGCACAGTGGTTTGAAGATGCCTATATCAAAGTGCGAAATTTTGATTCTATTTATCGCACCGAAGATTTGAACTTAGGGTGGAATATCAATGCCCTGATTGGCTATTCAGACAGCGGCCTAAGTGATGATGATAGCCGTTGGGTGGGGTCATTCAACGCAAGTAAGGCCCACTTCACATCTGAAGACAGCCTGCTTCGCTTCGCTTTCAATTTAAATGGTTACTGGAATAAACGCGATAATCAGGCCGAGAATTTAATGATCAGTTCACGGCTTCAGTACTACCTCAATACCAGCCTCAGACAATCCTGGTATGCACAACTGGAAGTCCAATATGGCAAACACCTGAGTGCCGATCAACAGATCACCTTAGGGGGAGAAACGGGTCTCAGAGGGTACCCAAGTAATTACCTGCAGGGGAATCGCCGAATTCTACTCAACCTTGAAAAGCGCTATTACTGGGAATACGATTTACTACATCTATTTAAAGTTGGTGGCGCGGCGTATTTTGATATTGGCCGAGTAGACGGTCGGGCTCTGCCACCCCCTTTGCACGATGACCCGGAGATATCACGCATACTGACACCACAGCAGCAGCACGCTTTAACACATCAGATCCAGGGTCAGTTTTTAAAAAATGTGGGTCTGGGGCTTCGACTTGCTCCAAGCCGCGCGAATTCGGGGCTGGTTCTGCATCTGGACGTTGCCGCACCACTCGATGGACCTGACAACATTGACTCAGTACAATGGTTATTTACGGTCAAAAACCGCTTTTAACCTGTCAAATTTCCCTGATATCATCCTGTTTTATTTGTACATAAATGGGTATACCTCATGCCAGACACCCTTACGACGTTTTTACTCGCTGAGTATAAATTGATCGTCACCCTACTTTTCATTTTTCTGTTTCCGTTGCTACTCAAGTTAGCAATCAAAGTGCTTCACAAGATCACTCGCGGGAAAATTGATCTGCATCGTCAACAACGTGCCGAACTGCTGTTAAAAGGTTTGGTTGGAGCGGTGTTGCTGTGTCTGTTGCTGGTGTTCTGGGGTATCGAATTGCGGGGTTTGCTGGTATTGGGGTCTTCCCTATTTGCGATGCTCGGTGTCGCTATGTTTGCTGCCTGGTCTTTACTTAGCAACCTCACAGCCTTCCTGATCATGTTTGTACAAAATGATTATAGGCTTGGCAACTGGGTCCGGGTCATTGACGGTGCGAACTTCATTGAAGGCTGTATTGTCGAGATGGGACTGATGAATGTGGTACTGCGTCATGTTGACGGACACAAGGTCGTTTATCCCAATAACCTGTTCGTCACACGCCCTGTCTGGGTGCTCTCAGAGGCACCGGCTAAACCAAAACACATCGCCGAGCGACGGGTACTTGGCCCTAAAAAGTAATCATTGGTGCCGATTGTCATAGCCTAGTGACATGGCGCATGATATACAATAGCCGTATACGTCAAAACATAATCAATTTGAGGCATTCACTCTGTCGCTAGCGGCGATGAAAGATACCTCATTTAGAACAACTCTGGTTTTCGCTGAGGTTTGCTCATCTCATGATGAGCGTTCTTTTGATGCTCATTGGTATAACTTTTAAAGTGAACAAGGAAGGAACGATGAATACACGTAAACTATGTGCAACCATTATTGCCGGTACACTGATACTCTCCGGCTGTAAGAGCTTAGTGCAGAAGGGAAACAAGTTATATGAAGCGGGTATGTATGATCAGTCAGCAGAGTTCTATGAACAAGCCCTGGCTGAAGATCCCCAGGATATCGAGGCGCGTCAGGGACTGACCTTAGCACGCAATAAAATCATCGACCGCGGGCTTATAGATGTACGTATGCTGCGTTTAGCCGGCAATTATACCGGCGCGGCGCTCAAACTTGAGGCGCTATTACGCAATCAGATCAGCTGGCATATTGAGCCAGTCGGCCCCATGGCCGATACACAAAGCGAAGAGCTCAGGTACGCAAATACCTGGCTTAAACAAGAAGCCCAGCAATTGTCAGGTTCTGCCTACCCGGATCAGTTTCGTTACTTTGAAATGCGGTATGCATTTTTAATTGCCAATGCCAGACTCAGCAACAGCTTTGTACACTATCATGATCAATTACAGGCCAACGCCACGCGACAATGTGACAAACTCAAAGCCGCTCAAGGCCAGGACCGCCTTTTTCTGCAGCGCTTTTATCGTAAATATTGTCAAGCCTGGAACTTAACAATCCAGCCCGATGATACTGTCACCGACAAGGCCCTGTATTCTGAGATCCGTATTGAGCCGGTACTCTCGGTGCAGGTTCATGATACCAGTATACAAAAGCAACGCTTGCAAACTGCACTCTCCCAGCTGAATGACGCTTTCAGAGATAGCCTCTGGTACCACCCGCAAGGCACAGAAACATTCACACTTAAGGTTCACGCCGCGTTCAAACACACCCGCAAGACTGAACTGGTAAACCGGCAAAAGCACTACACACTAGAGCAACAACAGCCCAATCCGAACGAACCGGGTATGCTCATGGACGTGGAAGTTGCAAAAGTATATCAGTACCCCGTGACTGAGTTTACCGAGCACTTTAGTCTGGACATGATGTATCTGGGTTACATAGGTGGACAACATATAGAGCACAAGGTCGACGATAGTCAGGTGCATTACACGCAAAGCCATTATGCCGATTTCCCGGATCTCGATTTGTCGCCCCAGAAGGCCCATTTTCTGGATGTCAGTTCACGCCTGGATAAGCAGTTGTCTGAGTTACGAACCCAGTTTAAGGCAGATTTAGACCAGGCCTGGCAGCAAACCTATTGTGAGAATAAACTGGCTGCTGCCAGTGGTGAAAATGTCCTGCGCTGCGCCAAACTGGCACCCCATAACGAGTATGTCAACAACTGGTTTAATAAGCACTTTGGACTGAATTACCAGGCGATGTCGAGTCTCTACTCGCTTTAGTCTTTATTCGTCGTTCCTTTGCAGAACAAGTAGATTGGGAACACAGCACTTGGCGAGATACCGACTTCATGCTAACTTCTCGCTCAGTTTAGACTAACAGGAAGCATTTTATGCCTAAAGCCAGTGAAATTAAAAAACACGCCGCGATTGATTATAATGGTCGCGTTATGATCGTCCGAGACATTGAGCGCTCAGTACCACAAGGCCGTGCTGGCGGCAGTTTGTACCGTATGCGTATGTACGATGTCGTCAATGGCGGTAAAGTAGATGAAACGTTTAAAGCGGAAGAAATGCTGCAACTGGCTGATTTAAACCGCCGTCCTGCTATGCTGTCTTATATTGATGGCGAAGAATATGTGTTTATGGATGAAGAGGATTATACCCCATACCATATCCACAAAGATTCGATTGCTGAGCAGGTCCTGTTCATCAACGAAGAAACCAAAGGTCTGTTGATTGTGGTTGTTGAAGGCACGCCGGTTTCATTGGATCTGCCCTCAAGCGTTGAGCTGGTGATCGAAGAAACAGCACCATCAATCAAAGGCGCATCGGCCAGTGCCCGCACTAAGCCAGCTACCCTGACAACAGGTCTGGTTGTGCAGGTACCTGAGCATATTTCCACGGGTGATAAGATTAAGATTAACACGGCAGAATCTAAGTTTATGAGCCGCGCAGACAGTTAATCTCAGTGTGCCCGCAACAGGATCGCGGGCACCTAATTTGGGTAAATAAAGTTCAGTTAATTTATATTATACAATAGCCGTTTGACGCAAAAATCGGTAACATGCTCCACAACAGCAGATTAAATTGGACAGGTTTGTGGTCATAGTCGGGTGGCTCTCCACCGCGTTGATAGATGGAATTGGACACGGATGAAAACAAGTAAGCTGAGTATCAGGCTATTATGGTATATCACCCCTTTGGTGATACTGCCACTGCTATTGCTCGGTGGTTTTACGCTTACCAACGTCACCAGTTCTACTCAAAAACAGGCAAAACTCATTGTCAGCCGCTTTGTTGAACAGCAGCAACAAAAAATGTTCAACTACATGGAGATCTATCAGTCCACCACCAAGTTGCTATCGACTTCACCAGTGCTCAGTGACTTTTTGAGTATGCCTGAGGTAGCCAGTCAGGAAAAAACCCAGCGCTTAGGGGCACTCATGGATGTGTTTGCCAGTTACACCGAGGCCTACCCAGATATTCTCAGTATTAACCTGGTTGATGAACGTGGCCAGAGTCATGCTTTCTATGCCAGTAATCTCAACCGGGCACCTCAGTCTTATCCCTTTTTTGCTCAGGTCAGGCAAAGTAATTTGCGCCAGCAACAATTTATGCAAGCGTCACATAATGGTGGCACACAACTGTACTTTGTACAGCAAATCTACGGGGTGGATTTCAACCTCAACCGTCCTCAGCGAGAGGGCTATATTATCGTCCAGGTTGCCCCTTCAATTATCAGCAGCAGTATTCTTGAAGCACCCTATGACAACACCTTAAACCTGCTGGTATCCGCCTCCGGTGAGGTGTTATTTAGCTCCGACAGTCATTTTAATCAAAGCTTTCTGAGCGTTGAAGAGATGGCTCAAATCAATACGCTGGCAGATAAAGGCAAGCTCGACTCGCTGGTATTACCATCCATCGACAACCTCCGCCGTATGACCTATAGCGCACAGCTCAGTGGCGGCTATTACTATATCTCTACCATCCCAAAAACGATTTTATATCAGTCGGGTAAAGCAATCAGCCTGACAACAGCCCTGATCGTGATACTGTCTGTGATCACCCTGCCAATTTTGATTTTTATCGTGGTCAGAAACCTGCTGCTGACTCCTATCGAACTACTTGGCGAAGCCAGCCATCGCGTTGGGGATGGGGATCTCTCTGTTGCCTTGCCCGCGCACGATGATGACGAAGTCGGGATACTGTTTGATGACTTTAATCACATGATCAAACAGATCCGGGATTTCCAAGGAGAGCTGGAGGATTACAAATTACACCTGGAAGAAAAAGTCGAAAACCGCACCCGGGCACTCGAAGAGATGAACCAGCAGCTCGAAGTGGCGATTGCGGAAGCTGAGCAGGCCAGTCAGCTAAAAAGCCGTTTCTTAGCGAATATGAGCCACGAGATCCGCACCCCCTTAACCGCCATCATGGGGTTCACCGAGCAGATGCTGCACTCCCCCAATGCCACTAATTCAGCTCTGCATCTGGATACCATTCTACGTAATTCACGGCACCTTCTTGAGCTAATAAATAATATCCTTGATCTGTCTAAGATAGAGGCCGAGAAACTGGCTGTTGAACGAGATCCTATCGAGTTACTTCACTTGCTCAAGGATGTGGAATCCATCATTGCGCCCATGGCAGAACAAAAGCAGCTGGACTTTACAATGCACTATGCATTGCCACTGCCTCAGCAGCTGTTCAGTGATGAAACCCGACTCAAGCAGATTTTATTGAATATCGCAACGAATGCGGTGAAGTTTACCGAAACAGGCAGCATTGAGATCAGCGCCCGTTATCGCTCAGATACCGCCCTGTTTGAGTTTGAAGTTAAAGACAGTGGCATTGGTATGTCGCAGGGTGAAATGTCGCGGGTATTTAAACCCTTTGAGCAGGCAGACTCCACCACCACTCGCCGTTTTGGTGGTACCGGCCTGGGGCTCTGTATCTCTAAGAACCTGGCCCAGTTACTCGGTGGTGATGTCAGCGTAGAAAGCGCTCAGGGTGTTGGCAGTCGATTTATCATCACCATTGCAGCCAACCACTCGCACAGTGCGTTTGCGTGGATCGAAGACGAAGCGCAGCTGACACATGACCACGTGGTCTCTACCTTGCAACTTGATCAGACTCAGCTTGAGGCTGACATTCTGCTTGCTGAAGACAATCCGGATAATCAGGAATTACTGACGCTGCTATTAGGGGCCTGGGGACTCAACCCGGATATAGCCAGCAATGGCGCACAAGCTGTGGAGATGGCGCTGGTGAACGATTACGATCTCATTCTGATGGACATGCAAATGCCGGTCATGGGCGGGCTGGAAGCCACTGAAATGCTCCGACATGCTGCTTATGATGGTCCAATCATTGCGCTGACCGCGAATGTCATGAAACATGATATAGACACCTATCTGGCGGCGGGTTGCGATGCCACGCTCGCCAAACCCATCGACCGTGAAAAGCTCGGAGCCGTGTTGCTTAAGTATTTGCAATTGGAAGAAGACAAAAGCTCGCAGTGGAACTCGTTACTGAAAAGTGAAAAATACCAGCAGATCAGTCGCAACTATGTTGAGAAGCTACCCGATCAGCTGACGCAACTGGAACACTTTTTTGGCGCTCAGGAGTGGGAATCACTCAGAGCACTGGCGCATAGCCTGAAAGGCAGTGCCGGATGTTTTGGTTTTACTAATATTCATAATGCTGCCGGCGACCTGGAAACTTGCCTGCGCGAAGACAACCCTACAAAATGGGAATATGCAATGCTAACGCTCACTCAGGCCATCAAGTACACCCTTGAACAGGAGCACGCCTGACTCTGTGCAGCGCACGGAATAGTGTGATCACCCATCCGCCAGTTCAGGGTTAAAGAGTACTTTGCCCATCAGCACCGCGTCTTCTTTGCCTTCTGTGCTGGGGTAGTAATTTTTGCGTACGCCCATCTCAGTGAAACCCGCCTTATGATATAAGCCAATGGCAGCCTCATTACTTACCCGTACTTCCAGAAAGATATTTTCGGCGTTATCTTGCTCGCACCTTGTCATGAAATGCACCAGCAACTGCCAGGCCAGACCCTGCCCCTGACAAGCGGGAGTGATACAAATATCCATCAGTGTAAAGTCAGGTCCAGCGCGCTCACCTACATAAAACCCCACTAAGCGCTCATCCAGATACAGGGCAGCATTAAAGTAACGACCGCTCAAACACGACTGCATCGTCTTGATGGTCCAGGGGTGGCTATGACAGGCCTGTTCAATGTCCATGAGCTGTTGCAGTGGTACGTTGGCCAGATGATCCGACAGGATAGCAACGCTCATTGTTGTGCGCTCCAGATCTGCTGCCACAAGATGCGTTTTTGCTCACCTGTCAGCTGCGCATCCGGCACAATCAGTTGTGCTTGTTGCCCGTTACAGGCCCAATTTACAGCATCACCTTTCACGACACTTAACTCACCAACATTGGCGGCTCTGCACAGATCCTGTTGCAGCTGCTCATTCAGCAAGAGCGGCTCATGTTCAACAGACACTGGGGCTGGTTTGGCTGGCTGTGGATTGGGATCAAACGCCGATTTAAGTTTAAGTGGCATTACACCAAGTAACTGAGCCTGAGCTGCATGCATGTAAAAACACCGAGAAGATTAAATGCTGAGAATTCTAGAATATGCGCGTAATGACTGCAATCTGAATTGTATTAAATATGGGAATTAACGAGAAGTCGAGAAGGAAGTGGCAGGGGCGGCAGGACTCGAACCCGCAACCATCGGTTTTGGAGACCGCTGTTCTACCAATTGGAACTACGCCCCTGCAATGTCGACGCATTATAATGAGCAATTTGAAAAGGTAAAGAGAAAATATCACATTTCTGATCGTTTGCTGATTTTATCAGCAAAAAGGGCGGATAGTTACCCTATCCGCCCTTTTCTTAACCTATATCAGGTGCCTGGTGAGTACTTATTCCCACTCGATCGTCGCAGGTGGTTTACCTGAAATGTCATATACTACGCGAGAAATACCGTCGATTTCGTTGATGATGCGGTTTGAAACCTGACCCAGGAACTCATACGGCAGGTGTGACCAGCGTGCCGTCATAAAGTCGATGGTTTCTACACAGCGCAGTGAGACAACCCAGTCGTACTTACGTGCGTCACCCATTACGCCCACTGAACGTACCGGCAGGAACACAGTGAAGGCCTGAGACACTTTGTGATACAAGTCAGCCTTGTGCAGCTCTTCAATGAAGATAGCATCGGCACGACGTAGCAGGTCGCAGTATTCTTTCTTGATCTCACCCAGTACACGAACACCCAGACCTGGACCCGGGAACGGGTGACGGTATAGCATGTCGTACGGCAGGCCTAACTCCAGGCCAATCTTACGTACTTCGTCTTTAAACAGCTCACGCAGCGGCTCAACCAGACCCAGCTCCATGTCCTCTGGCAAACCACCCACATTGTGGTGAGACTTGATAACGTGTGCTTTACCTGTGGCTGACGCCGCAGATTCGATCACGTCCGGATAGATAGTGCCTTGTGCCAGCCATTTTGCGTTAACACGCTTGCCCGCTTCTTCGTCGAATACTTCAATGAAGGTGTGGCCAATTGCTTTACGCTTATCTTCCGGATCATCAATGCCTTTAAGGGCATTCAGGAAGCGGTCTTCTGCGTCCACTTTAATGATGTTCAGGCCAAATTTATCGCCGAACATGTCCATCACCTGCTGGCCTTCGTTAAGGCGTAGCAGGCCATTGTCAACGAATACACACGTCAGCTTGTCGCCGATAGCGCGGTTGATCAACATAGCAACCACAGATGAATCAACCCCGCCCGACAGGCCCAGGATCACTTCGTCGTCACCTACCTGCTCTTTAATACGTGCAACCGCATCTTCGATGATTTGGCTTGGTGTCCACAGTTTTTCACAGCCACAGATATCCGTCGCAAAGCGCTCTAGCAGACGCAGACCTTGTTGCGTGTGGGTTACTTCCGGGTGGAACTGCACGCCGTAGAAGCGTTTCTCTTCCCAAGACATGGCTGCATGCGGACAGGTTTCTGTTTTTGCAGAAGTGATGAACTGCTCTGGGATCTCGATAACCTTGTCACCGTGACTCATCCACACGTCCAGTTTGCCAATGCCATCTTCGATATGATCTTCAATCGCTTCAAACAGGGCGCAGTTACCCACTTTTTCTACTTTCGCGTAACCAAACTCTTTCTTATCTGAGCTGTGTACTTTACCACCCAGCTGTGACGCCATGGTTTGCATGCCGTAACAAATACCAAGTACAGGCACACCGGCATTGAACACATATTCAGGCGCGCGCGGGCTGCCTTCTAAAGTCGTTGACTCCGGACCACCTGACAGAATGATACCCTGCGGATTAAATTCGCGGATCTGCTCCTCGGTTACATCCCAGGCCCATAGCTCACAGTAAACGCCGATCTCACGGATCCGGCGGGCGATCAATTGAGTGTATTGAGAACCAAAATCTAAGATCAAAATACGGGAATCATGGATGTCTTTGCTCATTGATAATCTCGTTTGTTAGGAAGCGATAAAACTAGTAAAGCATAGTAAAAGTACTTTACCTAAATGACCGGGCAAGTTTGCCTGCCCAACGCATTGTGTTTGTTTGTATCCGCCTTATAAAAGCAGACACTAAAATTAAGAAGGGCCGGCAACCGCCAGCCCATTTTTACCCGCCGGGATTAACCCATGCGGTAGTTTGGAGCCTCTTTGGTGATCTGTACGTCATGGACGTGCGACTCACCCATACCAGCAGAGGTCACGCGGACAAACTGCGGCTTTGTATTCAGCTCTAAAATAGTCGCGCATCCTGTCAGGCCCATGGCACTGCGGATCCCGCCCACTTGTTGGTGGATGATGGTCGCGATTGGGCCTTTATAAGCCACGCGGCCTTCAATGCCTTCCGGAACCAGTTTTTCAGCAGAGTTGCTCTTTTGGAAGTAACGATCCGATGAGCCTTCTTTTTGGTTCATCGCACCCAGTGAGCCCATACCACGGTATGACTTGTAGTAGCGGCCCTGATATAGTTCAACCTCACCCGGCGCTTCTTCAGTACCAGCCAGCATAGAACCAACCATGACACACGATGCTCCAGCAACCAGGGCTTTAACAATGTCACCTGAGAAGCGGATACCGCCGTCAGCAATCACCGGAATGTCACGTCCTTTCAGGCCATCAACGGCATCTGAAATTGCTGTAATTTGAGGAACCCCACACCCAGTTACAATACGTGTAGTACAGATTGAACCTGGGCCAATGCCCACTTTAACTGCATCTACACCGGCATCCGCCAGTGCAATTGCGCCGTCTGCTGTTGCGACGTTACCCGCCACAATTTGCAGATCCGGATACGCTTCACGGGTTGCTTTAACACGATCGATAACGCCCTGAGAGTGGCCATGCGAAGTATCGATAAGCAGTACGTCAACACCCGCAGCAACCAGCGCAGCGATACGCTCATCAGTACCTGCGCCTACACCCACAGCTGCACCTACGCGAAGACGGCCTTGCTCGTCTTTACATGCGTTTGGTTTTTCTTGCGCTTTTTGATAATCCTTAACGGTGATCATGCCTTTCAGTTTGAAAGCGTCATCAACCAATAAGATTTTCTCGATGCGGTGCTCATGCATCAAACCCAGGATTTCTTCGCGTGATGCACCTTCTTTTACCGTCACCAGCTCCGCTTTTTGCGTCATCACAGATGACACAGGCTTGTCTAGTTTAGTTTCGAAGCGCATATCACGGCTGGTGATGATGCCTTCCAGTAGGTTGTTTTCGCCAACCACTGGGAAGCCTGAGAAACCATTTTCTTCAGCCAATGCTAACGTATCAGCAATGGTTTTATCTGCGGTCACGGTAACCGGAAAAGAGACAATCCCCGCTTCGTACGCTTTTACTTTACGTACATTGCGCGCTTGTTCTTCAATGGTCATATTCTTATGGATGAATCCGATGCCACCTTCCTGTGCAAGTGCAATTGCAAGGCGTGCTTCAGTGACTGTATCCATAGAGGCAGAAACTAATGGCAAATTAAGTTCAATACCACGAGTCAGGCGTGTTTTTAAGTTCGCAGTGTGTGGTAGAACAGTTGAATGAGCGGGTACTAAAAGTACGTCGTCAAAGGTAAGGGCTTCTTTTGCAATTCTTAGCATGTGTGCGGCATCTCTCAAGTGAAACTGAGTATAAGGAATTGCGTGCGCATTTTATCAGCGTTCCTTATGCGAGTAAATAAAATTTAGCAAAAATATGCTAGAGTGTTCGTGAATTTTTTATGGAGCTGAGTATGTCGTTGCCACAACAAGAAAAAGTTTATTCGGTGTCGCGCCTGAATCGAGAGATCCGCAATTTGCTGGAACAGGGGTTCGCTTCTTTACAGCTGACGGGCGAAATCTCCAACTTTGTCGCCCCGGCGTCCGGGCATTGGTATTTCTCACTCAAAGACGACAAAGCCCAGGTAAAAGCAGCCATGTGGCGTGGTAACAACCGCTACTGCCGCTACCGGCCACAAAATGGTGAACAGGTACTGGTACAGGCCCGGGTGTCTGTGTATGAACCCCGTGGTGATTATCAGTTGATCGTCGAACAGATGGCACCCGCAGGTGAAGGCCTGCTAAAACAACAGTTTGATGCACTTAAACTGCGCCTGGCCGGTGAAGGTTTATTCAGTAGCCAGCATAAGCAACCACTGCCAGCACGCATAAACCGGGTGGGCGTCGTGACCTCCCCCACTGGTGCAGCTGTGCGTGATATTCTGTCGGTCCTAAAACGACGAGCCCCCCAGCTGGAGGTGGTGATCTACCCAACTCAAGTACAAGGTCAGGAAGCACATCATCAGATCGCCGCACAAATTGAGTTGGCGAATCTTAGAAGTGAAGTAGATGTACTCATTGTTGGTCGTGGCGGTGGCTCGCTCGAAGATCTGTGGTGCTTTAACGAAGAAACCGTGGCACGGGCCATCTTCGCCAGTCAGTTGCCAGTGATCAGCGCCGTTGGGCATGAAATCGATACCACCATCAGTGATTATGTCGCCGACTTGCGTGCCCCAACCCCTTCAGCCGCCGCTGAGCTGGTCAGCCCGGATGGGGCAGAAATTCAAGCTCAATTGGGTCAACAGAAACAGCGCCTGAGCAGCGCAATGCAGCGCTATCTGACCCATCATGCTCAGCAGCTGCAAAACTCTCATCAGCGGCTGTTACTCCAACACCCGCAGGCACAGCTGATGCAACAGGCACAAAAAGTAGATGAACTGAGTAGCCGATTGCACAGGGCAATGAACCACCAGCAACACCGCGCTCAAAGTCGCGTTACCCTGGCACAACATCGCTTGGCGCAGTTTCATCCAGAGCAAAAGTTGCGATACGCACATCAACACCTGGACAGCCTGAAAGAAAAGCTCACCCGGACAATGCAGGCTTCACAGCAACAACATACGCAGCAACTGGCCTTACTCGCAGCCAGGCTCGACAGTGTTAGTCCGCTGGCGGTTTTGTCACGGGGCTACAGCATTACTAAATCAGGTGAAAAAGTGGTGAAGTCAACCCGGGATGTGGCTGCAGGGGATATACTCACCACAGAATTGCACGATGGTCGTTTGCAAACCCAGGTCATTGATGTCACAGCGGCCGAGCCAAATCGCGAAGACAATTAGTACTCAGTGGCCAGCTCACGCAGACTTTTGGTACTAAAATGCACCAGCATACCTTGCGCCGTTTGCTGCGCTGAGCTGACCTTAAATTGCTTTATCCAGGGACTATTAAAGAGGCTATCATTCAGGCGTTGCCACTGCATGGCATCGATATCCTCACTGCGCGGCACAAAACTGAGCTGACAGACATGGCGCTTGCAGCCATAACTGTCGTAAGTAAAGTATGTACTGAGATCACTGGTGTACAGAAAGTCCCCAAGCTGCAATTCCAACTCATCGGCCCAGACAGGGTCCCGCGATTCAGCTTGAAATATCTCGGCCAGCTGACGGTTAATATTGCCTGATGAAGGGGATTGTTGTTGGGCGGACTGCTCTGGCTTTGATGATGTATGGTTTTGGACCTGTTCCAGCTCTTCTTGTAACTGAAGAATTTGCTGTTGCAGCGCTATCAGTTCGGTGCTGCTGGCCGGGTCAGAGGCACTATCCAGCTGAGCCTGCCCTGAGCGCAAAGGGGCAGCGTGTTGGGTCGTATCGCCAGCGTTAGCCAAAACCGCAGTAGCAGGCTGTACTGGGTCATCTGATGTAAACCACCAGGTTAGAGGAGCCGCAATGGCAGCCCCCAGTAACATCCACAAACACTTTTGGCTCAGGCTATCCATAAAGCACTGCCAGCTTACTCATTCAGATGCTAGAGCATCGCACTGGTATGTGATTCGTTACGGGCTATCAAATCTTCATCCAGAAAATTCTGGTCCATCGATTCTGCCGGGCAAGCACAGGGGGGTTTACCAACCACTTTCGCGGGCACGCCCACCACTGTCGTATGTGGGCCCACTGCTTTCAATACCACTGAGCCTGCACCTATCCGTGCGCCTTCACCCACTTCAATGTTGCCCAGCACTTTAGCACCTGCGCCGATCAATACGCCTGCGCGTATTTTGGGGTGACGATCGCCTTGTTCATTACCGGTTCCCCCTAAAGTAACCGATTGCAAAATAGAGACGTTGTTCTCTATTACTGCGGTTTCGCCAATGACTATACCAGTCGCATGGTCAAACATAATGCCATGGCCGACTTGACAAGCAGGATGGATATCAACACCAAATACTTCGGATGTACGGCTTTGGATAAAACGCGCGAGCTCTTTTCTGTCTTGTCGCCATAAGCAATGGGCGAGTCGGTGTGCTTGTATTGCATGAAAGCCCTTAAGGTTTGAAATAACGTTAAGATAGCTATCGGCAGCCGGGTCACGATCTTTAACCGCTTTTATATCATGCGCCACATGGGTCAACATACGGTCGCAGTCTACAAAGGCCTGGTCGAATAGTTCACGAATGGTAAACGCAGACACCACGGCGTCTGCCAGCTTGTTTGCCACAATAAAGCTCAATGCCGCCCCCAGGCATTCATGATTTAAAATACTTGAATAAACATGGCTGGCGAGCAACGGCTCGCGGTCAACTAATTCGGTGGCTTCCTGACGAAGCTTTTGCCAGATCTCGTGTCTCATAAACTGCACTTTTTCAATAATTCCAAGGCCTTTGTCTATCTTACCCTGCTACGCGTTAAATTAGCAGCGATAGTCAAATGCTTCTTGCATCAATTTGTTATTAATTATAACCCGAAACGGCAATTTGCGGATGGGAAAGCAGACGGATCGCTGATCCGCCTGACAGATACAGAGCCCGACATGGGCTCTGCCGGGCAGGTTACTTAAAGACCGCTTCGGCCTTCATCACCTCGATGTTGGCAGCTGGAATGGCCAGTTTGTAGTTGGCAATTTGCTTATCTTCATCGATAAGCGCTTGCGGTTTTTCTGCATTATAATGCATCGGCGACTCCGTCTGATTGACCAGGCGCGTTTTCATATCAGCCGCATCGCCGGTCACAAAGACATAGTGAATGTTGTCACTTTGCAGGTTCTCACGGATCACCCGATTGACGTCTTCCACGCTCAGCGATGCCAGCTGGTCGCGCACATAGGTCACAAACTCATCCGTGTTATAGAACTGGCTGTCCAGCGCATAACCCAGCTGACGGTCCTGACTGGCCACCATCTGCGGCACAAAGTTACTCAGGAAGTTGCGAGTCGCCTCGAAATCTCCTTCCGTCATGCCATCTTTGATCAGCTTATCCAGCTCAAACTGTGCAACCCGCGTTGCAAAGTGGGCGTCGTTATTAGAGCGCAACGGACGTAACCATACCTGGAAAATTTGCTCAGAGCGGCCCAGGTTGGCATCGGGCTTAGTCTGGAACATACCACGCGGGAAGTATTCAATATAAGCATAGTCACCATAGTTCATACCACGCACCTGACGGATGCGCTGGAACAGGTAAGCGTTTGAGTTACGGTGCTCACCAAAGTATGAGCGCACCAGCCATAAGGCAGTCCAGTCTTTGCTGCTGCGGATAGTATCTATTGGGAAGCCAAACGATACCGCGGTCGATTTCGCGCTCTTCTCAACGATAGTGGCATGTCGACCCTCCAATGCTGGCGCATCCGGGATCGTCAGGCGAGACTCTTCCCCTTTGGGTAGCTTAGCCAGATCATTGAGCATACGTGCTTTAAGCTGCTCATCCAGTGCACCAGTGATCCCCACGTTCAGTTTTGCCTGCGTAAACTGGCTGCGGTAGAAAGCTTTCACGTCTTCCAGAGTCAATGCTTCGAGATCGGACAAATCGCCCAGGTTGTAACTCTCGTACGGATGGCCCTGATACAATTTATGATACAACACCTCTTTGCCCAGCTCTTCATCATTTGATGCTTTAAGGCCCGCTTTGATGTTGTCGATCAGCTCTTTTTTCAGACGTTTAAAATCATCTTCTCGAAAGCCCGGATTGAGTAACTGCTCACTGATCAAGGCATACCATTGTGCCGCATTGTCTTTGTGCACCCGGCCACGCAGTGACAGCATTTCTTTGTCAATCTGATAATCAAAGCTGCCGGCAATGGGATACAGGGCTTTTTGGATCTCTTTATAAGACTTGCTCTGCGAGCCACCATTGGCAATCATGGCAGCAGTCAGGGCGGCCACGCCTTTTTTGCCTTTAGGATCCGCGGCTGCTCCCGTGTAAAATAGCAGATTCACATCAACCAAAGGTGAAGCATTGGTTTTATCCAGTACGGTGAATTTCTGTTGTTTTGGTTGGCTTTGTTGCGACACCAGAGCATCCAGTTCAACTTCTTTGTCAAACCCAGCGACTTTGGTCAATGCCGACATCGTCACTGTAGTACGGCCACTGTCAACGAAATAACGGTTGGCGACATCGCGAATGTCTTCAGCGGTGATGGAATCACTGGTCGCATACAAGGTGTTGATCACTTCAGGATCGCGCTCGAAATGCATATATTCCGCCAGCATGCTGGCAATCGCCTGCGACGAGTCCAGGCCGTTGGCAAAGCTATATTTGCGGTTCGACTTCAGTGCAGCCAGCTTATCACTGTCAACCAGCTCAGTGCGCGCGTTAGCATAAGTGCGATTGATGGCATCGCGTACCACAGCTAAGTCACTTTTTTCATTGACCTTCACAAACACGTGCAGCAGACCCGGATCTTTTGTCTCGGGGTTGTATGAAAACATCTGGCTGGCGATTTGCTTGTCGACTACCAGCTCCTGATAAAGCTCCGAGTTTTCAGAGAAATAAAGCTGTGAGAGCAGATCCAATGCGGCACGGTCTTTCTTTTCAGGCTCCCATGCTGCCCCTTTATAGGAAACCAGCAACCAGTGGCCCGGCAACCCTTCATAGTGTTCATGCACATATCTGGCTTGTTGCTGCTTCGGCTCCACCGGAATATCGGCAACATAGTTACCACGCTGCCAGCCACCCCAGTGCTTTTTAACCATTGCCATGGTTTCCTGCGGATCGACATCACCCACAATCACGATAGACACGTACTCTGGCTTATAGAAACGCTCAAAAAAGATCTGACCATACTCCATTTGATCCGGCATGGCTTCAATGTCTTCAAAAAAGCCCATGGTGGTATGCTTGTAGGTGTGCTTATCAAATGCTTCTTTACGCACCGCACTTAACAGCTTACGGATCGGGCTGGCGTTGTTCTTGAGGTATTCGCCTTTGACCGTCAGCGCTTCGGTACGGAACTGAGACTCACTGTAGCTTAGGTTTTGAAAAATATCCGCTTTGATCTCAAGGACCTTATCCAGGTGCTCTTTTGAGAAATTCAAATGGTAGTTGGTGTAATCATTGGTCGTATAAGCACGGTTATCTACTCCGGAGTTTTTCAGAATGTCGGCATAGACATCCTGTGGAAACTTCTCAGAGCCTTTAAACATCATATGCTCAAAGAAGTGAGCAAATCCGGTTCGTCCCGGCTCGACTTCGTTACGCGAGCCAACAGAGACAGGGATCTGCAGTGACACAACGTCTGGGTAGTCAGTTTTCACCACCATCACACGTAAGCCATTATCCAGCTCTTCAAGAACATAGTCTTGTGCAAATACTTTATTGCTGGCCTGCGCCTCAATGCTGGTTGGCGTCTGCTGCGCCGATTGTTGTGTAGCGGTACAGCCGGCCAGAGCCAGTGACACAGCCAGGCTGGTCGCCAGTAGTTTAAATTTCATAAGCTTCCCTTAAATTTGTAGTGATTTTTATTCTTGGCCCCATTCTTATTGGGACGTATAGCTCCCAATTATGCCGCAATCCCACCTTAATTCATCTTTACGCGCCCAAATAATGTAAAGAAATATGAACTAGACGGCCCTGAATAAACCGACTGGCAAACAATGGCTTGCTCCAACATCATGAAAACACCATGAGAGAAATTCATCTGTATTGAATTTGTTTCAAGAAAAAAATCTATCTAGACGTCTAAATGGCTACTATATTAGATCCCATACACTGAGTTTTTGCCGGAATCTGGACCATGGCGTTATCACTACAAGAGAAAATCTTAGACCCGAACCAAGGGGTATATTTGATTGGAACGACTCCGCCCAAATCTGGTACGGAGCAGGATAAGGTTAAACGTATTGCGACTAAGCTGCTGGATCGCCTGCATGAAATTGAATACGACGGCGTGATCGTTTACGACATTCAGGATGAAAGCAGTCGCACCAATGTACCACGCCCTTTTCCGTTTAAGGAAACCGTCGACCCATGCGAGTACAGCCGCCTGGTTAAGTCGCTGTCACAACTGGACGTGATCACCTACAAAAGTGTGGCACAACGTGACAGCAACGAATTTAACCAGTGGCTTAGCAACACCAAACAGGAATTTGGCCTGAACAACCTGGTCCTGGTTGGCTCTCCTTCATCACAGGGTAAAATTAACTTGCCACTGCCAGACGCTTATCAGGCCCTGGCTGCGCACCAGGCAGACTTTTTTCTGGGCGGTGTAACCATTGCAGAACGTCATGCATCGAAACGCAATGAGCATGAACGGCTGATTGAAAAAACCGCTCAGGGCTGTGAGTTCTTTATTTCTCAGGCTGTTTATAATGCTCAGGCAACCATAGACCTGATCACCAGCTATGCCCGTACCTGCAAACAGCAAGGTATTGAGCCGAAGCGACTGATCCTGACTTTTACCCCGTGCGGGGGTGAGAAGACACTGCAATTTATGGAATGGCTTGGGATCTCAGTGCCCGAGGCAACCAAATGGCGCATGCTGGATGCAGACAATACGCTGAGTGAGTCGATCCGCATTTGTCGTGAAAATCTGGATTCCATTCTGCGTAGTTGTGCACAACTGGATGTTCCGCTGGGACTGAACATCGAAAGTCTGACCAACCGCAAAGAAGAAATCGATGCGTCAATCAACTTGTATCGGTTGCTCAAGGCAACGATGGAACTGACGCTGGCAGAAAAACAGATCGCCTGACCATTTCGGAACCACAAAAAAACCGAGCTCACGGGCTCGGTTTTTTTATTATCAGAAGCCTGATTACTCCGACTTCTGCTCTCTGCCAAGCAGCGCCATGGCTGCTTCTTTGACATCTTTTTGTTGATACAGCACCTGATAGATCTGCTCCGTGATCGGCATTTCGATACCTGTGCGCTTTGCCAGCAGATACACTTCTTTGGTGTTGCGGTACCCTTCCACCACCTGACCAATGCTCTGCATCGCTTCTTCGACATTTTTGCCCTGGCCCAGTGCCAGACCAAAGCGTCGGTTGCGAGACTGGTTGTCGGTACAAGTGAGGATCAGATCGCCAAGCCCCGCCATACCCATAAAGGTTTCCGAGCGTGCACCAAGAGACAATCCGAGTCGGCATAGCTCTGCTAACCCGCGGGTGATCAATGCAGTTCTGGCATTGGCACCAAAGCCAAAACCATCAGACATGCCTGCACCAATGGCAATCACATTCTTTACCGCGCCACCAAGCTGAATACCGATAAAGTCATCATTGCTGTACACCCTGAACGAGCGACCACAATGGAGCAACTTAGCCAGTTCACCGCGGAACGCTTCGCAACGCGACGACACTGAAATGGCCGTCGGTAACCCGGCAGCCATTTCTTTTGCAAAAGTTGGCCCGGACAACACGGCCAGCGGAACCTGCTCACCGAGTACATCCAATGCCACATCCTGAAGTAGTCGGCCGGTATTCGGTTCCAATCCTTTCGTTGCCCAGGCGACTTTCGCCCCCGGCAACAAATGTGGCTTTATAGCTTCCAGTGTTTGCGCAAATGCATGGCTGGGTACCACCACCAGAACCAGTTGACTGGCCTGAACGGCTTGAGTCAGGTCGGCTTCCAGTTGCAGTGACTCAGGAAAGTCAATATCCGGTAAATAACGGGCATTCTGACGCGAGCTGGCTAACTGCGCAATGGCAGTGCTGTCACGTCCCCAAAGAGTAACCTGGTGACCGTTGCGGGCGAAACAAATAGCAAGGGCGGTGCCATACGACCCCGCCCCTAATACGGTCACAGCTGATTGTGCTGTATTCATCATTTATGCGTCAGCAGGTTGCTCTTGCGCGGCACGTTGCTGCATGTACTGAGCAAATAGCGCATCAAAGTTTACTGGCGCCAGGTTTAGTTGTGGGAAAGTACCACGGTTAACCAGGCTTGCAACCGCTTCACGCGCGTAAGGGAACAGGATGTTCGGGCAGAATGCACCTAGCATATGCGCCATTTGCAGCTCTTCCAGCTCACCAATAGAGAAAATGCCAGCTTGTTGGATTTCGCACAGGAATGCAGTTTCTTCACCCAATGACGCAGTGACAGTCAGTGCCAGAACAACTTCATATACACCCTCGTCCAGCTTGGCAGAACGCGTGTCCATGTCCAGCTTTACTTCAGGTGTCCACTCTTTTTGGAAAATAGCCGGAGAGTTTGGCGTTTCGAACGACACATCTTTGGTGTAGATACGCTGAATGTTAAATTGTGGACCTTGTTCTTCTGCAGCAGCTGCGTTGTTTTGCTCTGTCATTGTTCTTCCTAATTATTCGTCTTTATTTTAAGTGGGGTAGCACCTCGGGCCCGTAACCTGGGTGCAATAAATTTTAACTCAGTAAGGCGTCCAGCTTACCTTGTGATTCAAGCGCCATCATGTCATCGCAACCGCCAATGTGCTGCTCTTTAATGAAGATCTGTGGCACCGTGTGACCACCATTTGCTTTGCTGATCATCTCTTCACGCAGCTCGGGTTGCGCGCCGATATCATACTCGGTATATGTGACACCTTTGCTGTCCAGCAACGCTTTTGCGCGATGACAGTAAGGACAGTAATCCTTTGTATAAATAACAACTTGGCTCATATTTACTCCTATTTACCCGAGGCTGTTGGCAGGCCAGCAGTTTGCCAGGCACCAAATCCACCCGACAACACGTACACTTGCTCAAAGCCAGCTTTGTACATATTGCTGGCAATGCCAGATGCGGTCATGCCAGTGTTACACACCAGTATAATGGGCTTAGTTTTGAACTTTTCAAGTCCTGCGAAATCATTTTGTTTGGCTTTTTCCACATTCATGTGCTCGCTACCTGCGATACGTGAGCCGTTGAACTCTTTCGCCGCACGCATATCAAACACCTGGCCATCCTGACGGTTTACCAAAATAGTAAGCTGCTGCGGATTGATCTGACGGATCTTGGAAAACATGCCTTTCAACCAGCTTGAGACCAACATAGCCGCCAAAACCAGCCAGATAATGCTGAGAATGGGGTTTCTACCTAAAAACTCGATGTATTGTTCCATATTGTCTTTACCAACCAGGAAAATGAAATTGCTCGCGAGTATACTTTCTTACGGGCGCTGGTACAAACATCTGTGACATAATGCCTGACTTTGCAAGCAATCGCTGGCTACCCACGCCCAAAGCTCTGCAGCAAGGTTCAACTCGGGTTTGTTAGTTATATGAAATTTAAAGTGGTTGAGGATAAATCACGCCCAGAGGGCTGAATATTCATATAAAACAAGGTATCCTATGACCAGATTTCGTGCACGATTCAGGAGCCCAAATGACTGCAAAGAAAAAACCTCTGGTATTAATGATCCTCGATGGCTGGGGATACCGCGAAGACGCCGAGAGCAATGCAATTCTGGCGGCGAACACCCCCGTTTTGGATGAGCTATGGCAAACGCGTCCACGTACGCTGATCTCTGGGTCAGGATTGGATGTAGGATTACCGGATGGGCAGATGGGTAACTCTGAAGTCGGCCACGTCAACCTGGGTGCTGGCCGTATTGTTTATCAGGACTTTACGCGCATTACCAAAGCCATCAATGATGGTGAGTTTGAGCACAACCCGGCACTGGTTGAGAACATCGACAAGGCGGTTGCCGCCGGTAAAGCCGTCCACCTGATGGGACTGTTGAGCCCGGGTGGCGTACACAGCCATGAAGACCATATTGTTGCAGCCATCGAACTTGCCGCCAAGCGTGGTGCCAAAGCGGTTTACTTCCACGCTTTCCTGGATGGTCGTGATACGCCACCGCGCAGTGCACAGGCATCGATTGAACGTATTGAAGCATTGTTCACCAAGCTGGGCTGTGGCCGTCTGGCGTCAATCGTAGGTCGTTATTATGCTATGGACCGTGATAACCGCTGGGAGCGTGTTGAAGCCGCTTACAACCTGATGGTGTGTGGCGAAGCTGAATACCGTTATGCTGATGGGGTCAGTGCCCTGAACGCAGCGTATGAGCGCGACGAAAACGATGAATTTGTGAAGGCCACCGTGATTGCCGCAGAAGGACAAGAAGCAGCGACCATTAACGATGGCGATACGCTGATTTTCCTCAACTTCCGTGCTGACCGTGCCCGTCAGATGACCCGCGCGTTTGTGGATGCCGACTTTGACGGTTTCAGCAAACAAAAAGCCCCAGCGTTAAGTGGTTTCGTGATGATGACGGAATACGCGGCCGATATTAACGCGCCCGTCGCCTTTGCCCCGGAAAAACTCACCAATGTACTGGGCGAATGGCTGGCAAAACACAACAAAACGCAGCTGCGTATTTCCGAGACCGAAAAGTACGCCCACGTCACCTTCTTCTTCAGCGGTGGTCGTGAAGAACTGTTCGACGGCGAAAAACGCGAATTGATCCCCTCGCCTCAAGTAGCCACGTACGACCTGCAACCTGAAATGAACTCCGCCCTGCTGACCGATAAGCTAGTCGAAGCCATTCACAGTGGTGAGCACGATGTGATCATCTGTAACTATCCAAATGGTGACATGGTGGGTCACTCAGGTGTCTTTGCAGCCGCCGTGAAAGCCTGTGAAGCCGTTGATACCTGTATCGGCCGTGTTGTAGCAGCACTGGAAGAAACTGGCGGTGAGGCGCTCATTACGGCTGACCACGGTAATGCAGAGCAAATGGTGAACAGCAAAACCGGTCAGGCCCACACAGCACACACCAGTGAGCCGGTACCATTTATTTACATTGGCCGGGATGCAGAACCACAGGCAGGCAAAACACTGAGCGATGTGGCACCGACCATGTTGCACCTGTTGGGCATGCCTCAGCCTGAGGAAATGACTGGTTCACCTGTCATGCGGCTGAAGTAAACTATGCACCGTACGCTTGCTGTACTTTCGGTCTGTTTGCTCCTGCCCCTGACCGGGCAGGCGAACGAAACCCGCACCAAAGCCGACCTGGCTGCGGTGCAGGCCGAGCTCAAAAAGAGTCAGGTCGCGTATCAGCAACAACAAGCCAGCTTTCGTGCACTGCAAAGCACCCTGCAGTCTTTTGAACTGGAAATCGCCAAAAGTGCCAAAGCACTGGCATTGACAGAGCAAGGGATCAGCGAAAACAAGCAGCAGCAGTACACACTGCAGCGCGAAGCTGAACAGCTTAAGCAGCAAAAAAAGCGCCTCCAGCGATTACTGGCTGCACAGCTCAAAAGCGCGTATGTGACAGGCAGTCACGATTATTCCAAAATGCTCCTGAACCAACAGCATGCTGCAGCTCTGGAGCGCACCATTAGTTACTACGACTACTTTAATCAGGCCCGCATTGCTCAGCTCGAAGCGCTTAAGTCTGTATTTGCGAAACTGGCAGAAAACAGCGCGCAACTGGAGCGCAAAAAGAAGCAACTGCACGCTTTACAGGGCCAGCAAAAAGCCCGTCAGGACGAGCTGTTGTTGGCACAAAACGCCCGCAGAACCCACCTGTCAAAACTTAACGACAAGCTTAATCAGGCAAAGGCTGCAATCGCCTACCTCGAAGAGAATGAGCAGACCCTGATCACAACTCTGGAAGCCTTGGCCTCCGAGCAGGCAGCCAGCCCCGAACAGTATGTGGCCCAGCTGCAAGGCTTACAACGCTTAAAAGGCAAACTGGCCTGGCCGCTGGATGGCCGCCTGAAACACCGCTTTGGTCAGCGCAAACATGTTGGTATGAACTGGAAAGGCGTAGTGATCCGCGGCAGCAATGGCGATCCCGTTAATAGCGTGGCGCCGGGGCAGGTGGTCTATGCCGACTGGTTGAACGGTTTTGGCTGGGTCATCGTATTAGATCACGGGGAAGGCTTTATGAGCCTGTATGGCCATGCGCAGACCCTGCTTAAAGACGTTGGTGATCAGGTCATGCCTGGTGAGCCCATTGCCCTGGTAGGGCAAAGCGGCGGACAAACCGATCCTGGTCTATACTTCGAAATACGGCATAAGGGAAGCGCTGTTGATCCAGTAAAATGGTGCAGATCCAGTTAACTGACTAACCGATGCTGCCCCCAATGAGGAGCAGCATATGATGACTCCATGTGTTCAACCAAATAACAACCAACTGTGGCAATGGCTGATTACGCTTGGCCTGATGCTCAGCTTATTGTGCCTGCCACTCAGCGCCAAACAGCTTTCCAGCGAGCAAATTGATGAGATCCTGTATCATATTCATACTTACTATGTTGAAGACTTGCCGCTCAGCCATGTTAAAAAAGACAACTTTGGCGAGCTACTTACCCAGCTAGATGACTATTCAAAGTACCTTGATGAACATGAGCTTGAAGCCCTGTTCAGCGCTGCCAATGGTCGCTATACCGGACTCGGGATCGAAGTAGAAGAAGTCGAAGACGGCGTTGTGATTGTGGATACTCTGCCCGGCTCACCCGCGGAAGCAGCCGGTATTGAAGGGGGTGATAAGCTGCTGGCCATCAATACTCATGATGTAAAAAGAAAATCTATTGCTGAGGTCTCAAAATTACTGCGTGAAGCACAGTTCTCGACGATTCAGCTCACCGTAAAGCGCGCCAATGCAGAAGTCACACTGGCCCTGAGGCGGCAAGAGATCACGCTTCACAGCGTGTCCAGCCAGCTGTTGTCCGGGGGCATTGGCTATATCCTGCTAAGTAGCTTTAACAATCATAGTTATCATGATTTTGCCCGGCACATCAGTATGCTCAACAGCCATCTGGGTGAGCCGCTCAAAGGACTCATTGTCGACTTAAGAGACAACCCAGGGGGTACACTAAACAGCGCCGTCGCCATTTCAGATCTGTTTTTACAAAGCGGCACTATTGTCAGTACCCGGGGTCGTTTTTACGATGCAAACCAACGCTTTTTTGCAGCCCAGGGCGATATACTCAACGGTGCGCCCATGTTGGTGCTTATCAATGAGCAGTCGGCATCAGCAGCTGAGATACTCGCCGGTGCACTGCAAGACAACAGTCGGGCTCTCATACTGGGTAACCGCTCTTATGGCAAAGGCTCCGTACAGTCGCTCATTCCCATAGGTAACGGCACCACAGCACTGAAACTGACGACAGCACGCTATTTTACTCCCTCGGGCCAATCTATCGAAGGCACCGGGATCCAGCCAGATGTGGTTTTTAGCAAACAAGTACTGTTAGAACTCGACAAAGACGCTATAATGGCTGGTGAAAAAAAGATCAGACAGACCTTTATTGCCAACCTTGATAAGCATTGGCAAGAAGCGGAACAACTATTACAAAACCATAATTTACAACAATAATTCAGGATAGTGCGCTTACTTATATTAGGCTTTGTGGTGCTTTTTCTCTGTGCGGCACCAAGCTATGGCAACCAGGTTGCCATCGTCATTGATGACATTGGAAACCACGAACGTGATTTAGAACTGCTGGATTTGCCCGGCCAACTGAGTTACGCCATTTTACCGCATACCCCATTTTCACAACGCTTTGCTTACCAGGCCACTCACAAGCGCCGTGAACTGTTGCTTCACATTCCTATGCAGGCTTTGGAAGACAAAGCCCTTGGGCCGGGCGCCCTGACACTGGATATGCGCAAATGGCAACTGCAAACCACGCTGGGGCATGCCCTGGCTACCCTGCCTCAGGTCAAAGGGGTGAACAATCATATGGGCTCGGCATTAACTCAATACGTTGAGCCGATGAAATGGACCATGGAATTACTGAAAAAACGTGGCCTGTATTTTCTGGATAGCCGCACTACAGAGCTCAGTCAGGCCCAGCATGTGGCAAACCTGTATGGCGTGGCCAATGTCGCCCGCCATGTGTTTTTAGACAATCAGACTCATCCGGATGCATTGCGCAGGCAGTTTGATCAGCTCAAGGCATTAGCCCACCAGCAAGGCTACGCCATCGGGATAGCGCACCCCTACCCACAGACCCGGGCATTTCTTGCCACTGCACTGAGCGAGCTGGCAACCGAAGGCATTGAACTGGTTCCGCTGTCACAACTGGTTGAACACAAATACATTCAACTGGCTGCCGTCAAACACTCAGCCCAAACCTCAGAATAAACTTCAGAGTAAAAACCAGACAAAATTGATCTGGCACCATTCACTGACACCCAGTGTCGGCTAGACTTAAGCAAGATATTATGTTCGCTTAAGGAAGTGCTTATGTTAACCACAGTAGCCGATTTAATGACGCCCGATCCACTGGCCGTCAGTAAAACCAATACACTCAACGATGCGCACAACCTGATGCGCGAGAAAAACATTCGCCATATCCCTGTGATAGACGACGATGGCATGCTGGTTGGTATGCTGACACAGAAGATCATGATCGCAAAAGTCATGGGGATCATTGCCACCTATGGCACCAACGCGCTGGAGCGCAAAGAAAAGCAACAGCAGGTTGCTGAAGTCATGGCAACCGACTTTGCCAGTGTACAGCCACAACAGAGCCTGCAAGAAGTGGTACGGTTTTTTGTTGATAATCGTCATGGCTGCATGCCGGTGACCGACGACAAGGGCAAACTACTGGGTATTTTAACCTCGTCAGACTTTGTCCGCCTGGCCGCCGCCTTACTGTCATAAAAAAAGCCCCGTAACGGGGCTTTTTTTATTGCTTACTCTGATTATCAGGCTTTCGCTTGCAGGGTACGTGCAACCGTGCGCATGCCCAATGTCGTAGCGCCTGATGCCCACTGTGAGCCGGCATTATTCTGGAATGATGCCGCCAGGTCGATATGCACCCAGCCCTGTCCTTCGTTTGGCACAAAGCGAGACAGGAAGCCTGCTGCATTCGAGGCACCACCAAAACCACCACCTTTTTGCGCTCGGCTATTGGCCGTGTCTGCATACGCAGATGGACAGTTATTCTGATGCCACTTTTCTAATGGTAACGGCCAGGCCGCCTCAAACTCTTCCTGAGCAAACTGCTGTACGTCATTGACCAGCTCTTTGTCCAGGCCAAATAGTGCATTGTACTCCTGACCGACCGCAACCAGCGCCGCGCCTGTCAGTGTTGCTGCATCGATGATCAAAGGTGCACCTGTTTCGCCGGCAGCCATCAGGCCATCAGCCAGAACCAGACGTCCCTCTGCATCAGTGTTGACGATTTCAACTGTGGTGCCATTTTTATAAGTCAGAATATCACCCAGCTTGTACGCATGGCCTGAAATCAAGTTTTCAGCACAACACAGGAACAATTTGATACGCTTGTCGATACCACGCTGAATAGCAATGGCCAGACCCGCGGTTACTGTCGCTGCACCACCCATGTCGCATTTCATGGTCAGCATGCCCTCGCTGGGCTTAATTGAGTAACCGCCCGAGTCAAAGGTGATCCCTTTACCTACCAGGGCTGCGGCAACCGGTGCGTCTTCGTCACCCGTCGGGTTGAAATCCAGTTCCAGTAGCACAGGTGGGCGTTCACTACCACGGCCCACTTCATGGATCCCAATCCATTGATGCTCAAGCAGCGCGTTGCCCTTAATGATTTGGTAGCTCACATGCTCAGGCGCCAGAGACTGAATGAATTCAGCCGCTTTACCCGCGAGGCTTTCAGGATAGATGTCTTCAGCCGTGCCATTGATCATCTGACGGGTCCAGATAGCAGCGGTTTTCAGCGCCTGCAACTCAGCCAGGTCCGACTGTGCGTTGTCACAGAAGGTCACACCATCAAGTTGTTTCGGGCTTACAAAGCCCTGATAAAATGCCCACTGAGATTCAGTGCACCAGGCATCCCCCTGTAATTCAACAGCCAGGATCCCTTGCTGAGCCACACTGCGGCCCGCTTTTTGAATAGTCTTTAGTGTGTCGTGTTCGCTCAGATGCACCAGGGCACCATCCTGATCGTACGATAAAGTCGCATTGCCACCCCAATGTGCAGCCGGGGCCTGATCCGTCAGTCGAACAATAAATTTGTCAGCCATATATGATTTCACTCTTGCGCTTATTAGTAACTTGCAGTGTACACTAGCGGGCAAAATGCCCCAAACGAATGCGATTAATCTATGAAGTTTCACGCCCCACTGGCCAAAGCCACCTTGCTTAAACGCTACAAACGCTTTTTGGTTGACTTGCAAGACGACACACAACGGGAGTTCACCGTACATTGTGCAAACACAGGTAAAATGACCGGCTGCGCCGATCCCGGCTTCAGCGCATATTACTCAACCAGTGACAACCCGAAACGCAAATATCCTCACTCGCTGGAACTGACGGCCAACCAGAACGGTGCACTGATCTGTGTCAATACGGCAATGGCCAATAAGGTGGCTATTGAAGCCATCGAGCGTGACGGTGTTTCGGAGTTAACGGGGTATCAGACACTACGCAGCGAAGTAAAGTACGGCACAGAAAACAGCCGCATCGACATTTTGCTCCAGGATGACAACAAGCCTGACTGCTATATTGAAGTAAAATCAGTCACTTTGCTGGACAATGAACAAGGTTATTTTCCGGATGCCCAGACAGCCCGGGGACAAAAGCATCTGCGTGAGCTGATCCAGATGCGACAACAAGGCATGCGCGCAGTCTTACTATTTGTGGTCATGCACAATGGCATCCACAGTGTAAAACCGGCTGCACACATCGACAATAAGTACGCCTTACTGATTGCAGAGGCATTGCAACAAGGGGTAGAAATTTACGCCTACCGGGCCGAGGTATCAACGCAGGAGGTCAACCTGACTCAGGCCCTCCCCTTCAGCCCGGATTGAAATGAACGCCACAGTTACAGTGATCTTGGGGCATAAATAGTGCAGTATAATGAGTATTAAGCTTGAAAGTGAAAAATTTGCCTCCATATAGCTGCAAATGTCAGTGTGACCCCCGTCAATCGAGACTTTGTGATGCCGATCATACCTTCTAACCGGGAGTGGTCTTACAAGCAAAAAGTGTTTGCCAAGGGGTAAAGATTTTGCTATCTATAGCCGCCGGCGTTAGCTGGGGTTGTTTATTAAGGATTTAGGAGAATGCTATGCCAGACCAGAAAAAACTAGGGTTGTTGGCTCAAGCCGGTTTAGAACCTTATCAGGAAAAGCCGGGTGAAGAATATATGAATGACGCACAGCGTGCGCATTTCAAAAAATTACTGGAAGCGTGGCGTAGCGATCTTCGTAACGAAGTTGACCGCACCAAAAACCACATGCAAGATGAAGCGGCAAACTTCCCTGATCCAGTTGACCGTGCGGCACAGGAAGAAGAGTTCTCTCTGGAACTACGTACCCGAGACCGCGAACGTAAGCTGATCAAGAAAATTGAAAAAACACTACAACTGATCGAAGACGATGATTTCGGTTATTGTGATTCTTGTGGCATTGAAATTGGCATTCGCCGCCTGGAAGCCCGCCCGACTGCGGACTTATGCGTAGACTGTAAATCAATTGCTGAAATAAAAGAAAAACAACAAGGTCGAGGCTAACACACGCTCGTCTTAGCTATGCTACCCCAGTTTAATAGCGATTATCTGTCTGGGAGCTATCGTGGTCGATTTGCTCCCTCTCCCTCCGGTGCTCTTCATTTCGGCTCTCTGATAGCCGCCCTTGCCAGTTACCTGGACGCCAAAATCAATCTGGGCCAATGGCTGGTAAGAATGGAAGACATAGACACACCCAGAGTTGTCCCAGGTGCCGCGGACGAGATCCTCAGAACCCTAGAAGCATATGGTTTGCATTGGGACGGCGAAGTCGTCTATCAAAGCCAGCGTCATGCGTTATATCGAGATATCTTAGCTCAGCTTAACAATGCCGGACTCACTTACCCGTGTAGCTGTACCCGCAAGGCACTCAAGCAACGTGGTGGGTTTTATGACAATCATTGTCGGGACCGCCATATTGCACCCGACGGCAATGCCCTCAGACTAATACAAACCCAGCCAGTGTATTCATTTGACGACCTGTTGCAGGGGCAAGTCAATCTGCCTGCTTCTTTGGCCGAAGAAGACTATATTGTAAAACGTCGGGATGGCCTGTTTGCCTATCAATTGGTCGTGGTGGTTGACGACATTGAGCAGCAAATTACGCGTGTCGTACGTGGTTCCGATTTACTGGAACCGACGGCTCGTCAGATAAGCCTGTTTAGCCAGCTGGGTTACCAGGCCCCAGAATACGCACATGTGTCGTTAGCAGTGGCACAACCGGGGTTTAAACTGTCAAAGCAAAACCATGCGCCCGCCATCAACACGACCAAGCCACAGCCTGCGTTGTGTGCTGCACTTGGTTTTTTGGGCCTGCCTGTTCCCAGTGAGTTACATGGTGATTCGGTGAACAATATTCTGCACTGGGCTGAACAGCATTTTTCACTGCGTGCCTTACCACGCCACCGTGAAATTCAGGTCTCGCTGCAAGCCGACGGACACTATGATTTCACTGGGTTAACGGCCTGAGCCCACCCCCATCGTTTCGTGTCTGCCTTGACTGTCGATCTAATGTCGGATTTTTAATCATGAATACGTCTCCGCTCCTTCAATTTGACCCCATTTGAGTATATGATAGCGGGCCTCGTTAATTCGCCTACACTATACAAACTAAAACAAGTTCTATGGCCGTATGGTGAATATAGGTGCATTATGCACGCTTTATTGCACGCAATTTGGATTGTTCAGGGTCGTTAGGAGAGTGGTTATTATTTCCAAAATTATAAAACTTTGCCGTCAGATAGTTAAAGGCAAGGATCCGGTAGGAACCGTGACATGTAGTGCTACACCTGCGTTAATACCACGTAGTGAACATGCTATCTCGCGCAAACAATTTAGCCCCAATGCAATCAAAGTTTTGTACCGACTTAAAGATGGTGGCTATGACGCCTATCTGGTGGGTGGTTGTATTCGTGATATCTTGTTAGGCATTGAACCCAAAGATTTCGATGTTGTTACCAACGCCACACCTGAGCAAGTCAAAAAGTTATTTCGCAATTGTCGGCTAATCGGCCGCCGCTTCAGACTCGCCCATATCGTTTT
Organism: Pseudoalteromonas rubra; assembly: GCF_005887095.1. Classification (GTDB taxonomy): domain Bacteria; phylum Pseudomonadota; class Gammaproteobacteria; order Enterobacterales; family Alteromonadaceae; genus Pseudoalteromonas; species Pseudoalteromonas rubra_E. Next base: position 37,353 of record NZ_PNCI01000008.1, read on the forward strand.
TGGTCGTGAAATCATCGAAGTGGCAACCATGCGTGGACACCACCAGGCACAGGACAACCCGGATCCAACCAGCCAGTCAAGCGATCAGGGCCAGCTGCTGCGCGACAACGTCTATGGCACCATTGAAGAAGATGCACAGCGTCGTGACTTTTCTATCAATGCACTTTACTACTCGATTAACGACTTCAGTATCCGGGACTTTGCCGGTGGTATTGCAGCCATTGAGCAACGTAAAATTGAACTGATTGGCGACCCTGAAACCCGTTATAGAGAAGATCCGGTACGTATGCTGCGTGCCGTGCGCTTCGCCACTAAGTTAGATATGACCATTGCTGGTCCAACCGAAGCGCCAATTGAAGCACTCGCCCCTCTGCTGAGTAATATTCCACCGGCACGCTTGTTTGAGGAAACACTGAAGCTCTTTTTAGGTGGTAAGGCTGAAGCTAACTTCCTGATGCTCAGAAAATATGGCCTGTTTAAACAACTTTTCCCGGCTGTTGATACGATTTTGGACAATGCAGACAGTGAGTTTGAAAGCACATTTATCCAAAAAATGTTTGCCAATACAGATGAGCGAATTAACGCCGATAAGAAAGTCACTCCGGCCTTTATCTATGCAGCACTGCTATGGTTCCCGCTACGAGACCGCAGTAATGCATTAATAGCCGAGGGCATGAACGAGTATGATGCCTTTATGCAGGCCATCAGCCAGGTTCTGGCAGAAAACGCCCGCCACATTGCCGTTCCAAAACGCTTTACGCTGGGTGCGAGAGATATCTGGCATATCCAGCAACGTCTCGATAAACGCGGTGGCCAGCGCGCTTACCGTCTTAGTCTGCAACCGAGATTTAAAGCCGGTTATGACTTCTTGCTGTTGCGGGTAGAAAGTGGCGAAACCGACCAGCAGGAGCTGGCACACTGGTGGACTGATTATTTGCAACAGGACGTCAATGGACAAAAAGAGATGGTGAAGGCACTGGGTCAACGCTCTGGTGGCTCGGAAAGACGCCGCCGTCGCCCCAGAAATAAACCGCGTAGAAAACCAAACCCAGAATCATGAACACAGTTTATATTGGATTAGGGGCAAATCTGAACGCCCCTGAGGCACAGTTACGCAATGCGATGGATGCGCTGAGTGCATCCTCATCATTCACGCTGGCAAGCGTATCAAGCTTTTATGCCTCAAAGCCTATGGGTCCACAGGACCAGCCTGATTATGTCAATGCCGTTGCTAAACTTATGACGGACCTGCCCGCCATAGAAGTGCTCGATCTGCTACAGCAGATTGAACTGCAGCATGGCCGGGTCCGAAAAGCAGAGCGCTGGGGGCCGCGTACATTAGATTTAGATATCCTGCTATACAACGATGAACAGATAGACACACAGCGATTAATCGTGCCGCATTACGGCTTGTGTGAACGCGAGTTTGTGGTCTTTCCACTGCTAGAAATTGCACCCGAACTCACCTTACCAAATGGGCTGTTGCTGGCAGATATTGCCACTTCACTGCCACGAAATGGGCTGACCGCTATCGCCCAATATCGCATGACTAAATCGATTGCATAGTAAGATCTGGGCGACACACTACGCTCAGCTTTGAATTGATCACAAAGGGGGAAATATGGCTAAAGTAACCGTTTCAACATTGGCCAAGAAAAAACGTGAAGGAACCAAAATCACAGCACTCACTGCATACGATGCCAGCTTTGCAAAGCTGTTCCATGACAGCGGCGTTGACGTCATTCTGGTTGGCGATTCTCTGGGCATGGTGCTGCAAGGTGGCGAAGATACCCTGGCTGTAACCACAGCGGATATTGCATATCATACGCGCTGTGTGCGTGCCGGTAGCAAAGAGTTGTTTGTGGTGGCCGATATGCCCTTTATGAGTTATGCCAACCCGGCACAAGCGTGCGAGAACGCAGCAGTGCTCATGCGTTCTGGCGCTAATATGGTCAAACTGGAAGGCGGTGAATGGCTGCTAGACTCGATTCGACTTTTGACACAACAAGGCATTCCAGTGTGTGGTCATTTAGGTCTGACTCCGCAATCGGTGAACGTCTTTGGTGGTTTCAAGATCCAGGGCCGTGAAGAAGCCCAGGCAGAAAAAATGGTCGCTGATGCCATTGCGCTGGAGCAGGCAGGCGCTCAGTTACTGGTCATAGAATGTATCCCATCAGCACTGGCCAAACGCATCAGCGAAGCGCTGACTATCCCAGTGATTGGTATAGGTGCAGGTAAAGACACCGATGGTCAGATTTTGGTTATGCATGATTTAGTTGGAATTTCAGCTGGCTATATTCCTAAGTTCTCGAAAAACTTCCTCGCAGAGACAGGCAATATGCCCGCTGCGGTCGAAAAGTTCTGCACTGATGTTAAAAGTGGTGCATTTCCCTCTCAGGAACATGAGTTTAACTAATGCAATCAATTACAGAAATCAAATCTCTGCGCAGTCAAATTAAAGCCTGGCGACAACAAGGTCAGAGCATTGCATTTGTGCCCACCATGGGCAATCTGCATCAGGGACATTTTTCACTGGTAGAAAAAGCCAAAACACTGGCCGACAAAGTCGTGGTCAGTATTTTTGTCAATCCGATGCAATTTGGAGCCAATGAAGATTTAGATAAATACCCACGCACGCTGACGCAGGACAAACAAGGACTGGCCGAGCTGGACACCGACATTGTCTTCACGCCCAGTGTTGACGTCATCTATCCAAACGGCCTTGCAACACAAAGTTACGTGGATGTGCCAGGTGTATCCGAGGGCTATTGCGGTGGTAGCCGCAGCGGTCATTTCAGAGGAGTGGCCACAGTTGTGACCAAACTCTTTAACCTGGTTCAACCTGACTTTGCCTGCTTTGGTGAAAAAGACTACCAGCAGCTTCAGGTGATAAAAACCATGGTGCGTGACTTATCCATGCCCATTGAAATCATCGGAGTACCAACTCAGCGAGAGATCTCAGGTTTAGCCATGAGCTCTCGCAATGGCTACCTGTCGGAGCAAGAAAAAGACACCGCAAAAGTACTCTATCAAACTCTCAATGACACAGCTCAACAGCTGGCAGAGGGAGCCCGAGATTTCGCAGCACTGGAGCAAGGCGCCAGCTCGACACTCGAAGCAGCTGGCCTGACACCCGATTACTTTTCTATCGCCCAAAGAGACAGCCTAAAACCTGCTACACTGGAAGACAGTGAGTTTGTGATCCTGGCTGCCGCTTACCTGAATAAGGTGAGACTAATCGACAATATCCAGGTCCTAACTGAAGCATAACAATGAATAGGATCCCCGGTATCACCTTGTGAGCTTACGCGGGATCCTCACTTTAAATACTCTCTTGCAGGACTTGTTTCATGAAACCACAGATATCAATGATTGCCTTGTTACTGGCAGGCTGTAGCAATACTAACTCCCCAGAACTGAATCAGTGCGCACAGCAAAACTATCAATGTGAGCAAAGTTGTGAGCAACGTGCTAACCCTCAGTCTCTGGCTATGCAGGTGTGCAGCGATGGTTGCATCGAGTCCTTTAATCAATGCAAAGCACAGGCTGAGCAACTCACTCAGCAGCAGCGCAATAGCACGCTGTATTAATCATACCAATTACACTTAATACCTGTTCAATTTGAAGGAGCAAATATGACGCTAACGGCGTTAAAAATTTCTCATTTAGAACAACTAAATAGCAAAATTTTTGCCTTGTTATCGACCATATTTTCTCGCCTCAAAATAGAACACTTAATTAAGCAAATTGGTATCATTATTTTTGTCGAAAAACAGGCATAAAAAAACCGCTCAGTGAGCGGTTTTTTCTTTCCATGCAATGCCTATAGCAGGCCTAGCTTCTTAAGTTCTTTACTTGCAAGCTGGCTTGAAAGTGGTACATACCCATCTTTTTCTACGATCTTCTGACCTTCTTTCGACAGCACCATTTTCAGGAACTCTGCTTCAATTGGAGAAAGCGGCTTGTTCGGGTGCTTGTTCACGTAAAGGTATAGGAAACGAGACAGCGGGTATTTGCCCTTTGCAACGTTGTCTAAAGTCGCATCAACAAAGTTATCGCCTTTCTTAGACAGTGGTACAGTACGCACACCTGATGTCTTGTAACCAATGCCCGAGTAACCAATCGCATTCACTGATGAGGAGATTGACTGTACTACAGAGGCTGAACCTGGCTGTTCATTCACGTTGTTACGGAAGTCACCTTTACACAGGGCTTTCTTTTTAAAGTAACCGTAAGTACCTGATACTGAGTTACGACCATACAGCTGTATGTCTTTGCTACCCCAGTCACCAGACAGGCCTAAGTCGCTCCAGCGCTCAACCTGTTCAGAAGCACCACATTTACGTGTTGATGAGAAAATCGCATCCACCTGATCGATACGCAGACCCTGAATTGGGTTATCTTTGTGTACAAAGACAGCCAGTGCATCGATAGCAACGCGTACTTCAGTTGGCTTGTAACCATAGCGCTTTTCAAACGCTTCGATTTCTTTCGACTTCATCTTACGGCTCATAGGGCCGAAGTTTGCTGTTGCTTCTGTCAGAGCCGGTGGCGCTGTAGAAGAACCTGCTGCCTGAATTTGAATGTTTACGTTAGGGTAAATACGTTTGTATTCTTCTGCCCAGAACGTCATCATGTTAGCCAGCGTGTCAGAGCCCACAGATGAAAAGTTACCTGAGATACCGCTGGTTTTGTTGTACTCAGGTAGATTCTTATCAAGTGCAGAGGCTTGAGCAGATACCAGTGTTGTTACAGCCACACCCATTGCGGCAACTAAGCTTTTAAATTTCATTGGGGTCACTCCAATTGTTCTTCCCATTTAATTTCTGAGCACATTGTGCAGAAAACAAATGACAATAAAATTACTCTCAAATGAAACTTTTATGACTTTCAGCATTTGTCATAAAAATACGTTTTTCTTTTTCAAAGGCAAATGAGAAACACGAGCCCTTGCCAAGTGTGCTGTCGATTTCCAGGTGTGAATCATGGCGAGACAAGACGTGTTTAGTGATAGCCAGACCTAACCCTGAACCACCCGTTTTACGGCTGCGCGCCTTATCGACCCGGTAGAATCGTTCAGTAAGTCTGTTAATGTGCTCAGGTGCAATACCATCGCCATTATCGATGACAGAAAAGCGTGGCCGTTCGCCATCCAGGTACCAGTTAACCGTGATTTTGCCACCAGGTTTAGTGTAATGAATGGCATTAAACACCAAATTGGAAAAGGCACTGCGAAGTTCATCAATACATCCTTTGATGTCCAGTGCCTGGTCGACACTAAACTCAATCTCATGATGCTTGTCCTGATTCAGTGAATTCGCTTCGGTCTGAATGAGTGTCAGCATGGCTGGCACATTCACCGCTTTGTCGTTGTCCTGATTACGCTGCCCTTCAATACGAGACAGTGAGAGTAGCTGATTAACCAGACTGTCCATTCGCTTACACTGCTCTATCATAGTGTGATGCGCTTTGTTCCACATTGCCGGAGGCGGCATCTGATCGCCTTCCATCATCTCCAAATAACCGGTGACCACCGTCAGAGGAGTACGCAGTTCGTGAGACACGTTAGCAACAAAGTCTTTGCGCATCTGCTCAAGCTGTTTCAGCCTGGAAATATCGCGCACCACCATCATTAACTGCTCAGCGTAAGGCATAACTCGAAATTCTAAAACGCGCTCACCCCCATGCCCGGACTCCATCTCCAGGGGATCATGAAAATCATGAGCCTGCATATATTTAACGAACTTAGGATCGCGGATCAGGTTATCGAGACGCTGGCCATGATCCGTTGGCCATTGCAGACCAAGCACTTTAAGTGCAAGTTGGTTACACCAGACAATACTGAGATCCTGTTGCATCACTATCACGGCATCTGGCACCGCTTCGGCACCTTCACGGAAACGTCGGATCAGTTCCGCCAGTTCATTTCGCTTTTTGCGATTGCGGTGTTGTAACTGATAGATCCCTTCAAAGATCTGCTCCCAGGCACCCGATCCCTCAGGCGGGTTAAAGCTGCGCTGATTGATCAACCAGTCGCTCAGCCGATACAGCTGCTGGTAATGCCAGATCAACAGCACCATGGCACCGATAAAGAGTAAGACAAACGGTGCGCCTAATAAGATCCCAATCAGGGTTAATGGCAGAAAATACAAAAACAGGCGTTTCAATAACGCCTGTTTATCAATCACCCTATACATACAAAATGATCCTAAAGAGAATGCGCCATGGCTAGCCTACCATAGCGCCGGATGCTTTACAGCTTACTTGAGAAGCGATAACCCGCACCACGTACTGTTTGTACCAGACGATCGTGACCCAGTGGTGCAATCGCTTTGCGCAGGCGACGGATGTGAACGTCTACCGTACGATCTTCAACATACACATTGGTGCCCCAAACATGATCTAACAGCTGCTCACGGCTGTATACACGCTCAGGGTGTGTCATAAAGAAGTGAAGTAATCTGAATTCCGTCGGCCCCATTTCCAGCTCGTTGCCGGCAGAGGTTACTCGGTGTGAAATTGGATCAAGGCGTAAGCCATGCACTTCAATGGCTTCTTCCAGTGACGTTGGTGATACACGACGCATCACCGCTTTGATCCGTGCCATTAGTTCTTTTGGAGAGAAAGGCTTAGTAACGTAGTCGTCTGCACCCACTTCCAATCCTTTGACCTTATCTTCTTCCTCACCACGTGCTGTCAGCATGATAATAGGAATTTGTCTGGTGTATTCACTTTGTTTAAACTTTTTGGCGATCTGAATTCCGCTGCCACCTGGCAACATCCAGTCCAATAACACCATATCAGGATAAGGCTCAACCATAGCTGCAATTGCAGAATCATAGTCTTCAGCTTCAATGGCCTGAAAACCATTTTGTTCCAACACAAACACCAACATTTCTCTGATCGGTGCTTCGTCATCAACTACCAGTACTTTACGTGACATTCCCATTTATCTCTTACGTTACCGAAGTGGGTTTCATTATTATGACTAAGTATGACAGTTTTATGAAATGCCAAGTGATAAAAGATGACAATTGGGAAAAAAATAGGGCCAACCGATCATAAAGCTATGACACTGAAAAAACGTAAGTTTCGTTGCAATTATACTTAAACTCAAACGAGAAATCGTTTAAATCCTTGTTTAGTCAGGTTTGTTTCAAGCTAACTACAAAGACAAACGCAGTTGTGCTGCTGTAAAAGATGCGTAAGGCATGACATACAGGCCATTTAAGTTCATTTACATTGCGCTGGGGTCTTATCACCATAAAAACCCCTAAACTGGGCTCATCAAGCCTGGACCAGCCTTCTTATACTGCTCATTTTGCCTGGACCGACACAGCAGTGCAAAGTGCCAGGTAACTATGTCTGGCTCCGCCTTACCGATGCAGAGCCAGCAAGAAATTCTAAAAGTCGTACCGCAGCGTCAACGCCATATGGTCCTGATCAGGGTTGTTGTCCAGGTCTATCTTGGTATACCACAGATACATCCTGGCTTGTTTAGACAGGCTCTTCTCAACCCCAATAGATGCCGCATCACCGGAATCTTTCAGCTTACCCGATGCACCGTCAGAATTTTGGTACTGCGCCAGCAGCTTATAGCCGTTATCAAGCTTGAGTGCTGCGCTGGCCATATAACTGTCCACGGTCTCGTTACTACCAACCGCCTCGCTTTGCTGATAGCTGGCCCCCAAAGTAACCTTGGCCACTTTACCCTGAACCGTGACACGGGTAATGTCCTGACCTGCGACCTCTTCATCACGGGCTACACTGGCGTAGATAGCGGTTTTTTTCAGCTTGCTGTCGCCGTAGCTTGCCGCCATAGACAACCCGCTTTCACCATTTTGCTTACTGTTATCTTCTGCAATGTAACTGACTGTGAATTTCAGATGATTGAGTGACGGCGTCGTATATTGCAAAGTGTCGCCGAGGCGATTTTCACCCACAAAGAAGCTTTTAATATCTGCTGTGAAATCATTCATCAGGTCAACTTTGCCCTGAGATTTCTTCATTGGCGTGTCGTCCCGACCCAGCAAGAGCTGACCAAACCGGCCTTTAATCCCAACGTACTGCGAACGTGCCGTGATGTTCTCTTCTGACTTACCATCATTGTCGTTTTCAGACATTTCGACCTGAAATTCCAGCTTATAGAAAGCTGAGATCCCGGTGTCTATATCTGCACTCCCTTTGATCCCCATTCTGGAGGCATAGCTTTCTACCGAAGTGTCTGATCCACTGCCAGTATCACTGTTTTCCACACCCAAATGTGCACGTCCGTATACTTTGAGTTCTTCAGCTTGTGTTTGGGCACAAACTATTAGCGCCGAACAGCCTATAAGGGCTGCCATATAGCATTTCTTCATACTATGACCCCAATAAAAAGAATGTGAGCAAAATAGAGTATCCTTTAAAGCTAGACGCTCTAGTTCAGAGATCAAGTGACGTACCGCCGGATCAGAGTTTTTCTAAGCTGGATTGCCTGAGATCAAATTTATACCAAGCGGATCCTCGAGGGATCATTTTTTTACTAACTAAATTGATGGATCCACACAGGCAAACCTACTAACTCATTGATTTTAGATCTATTCCAATGCCAGATAAACCCAGATCCCAGACGTCACTTAGTAAGATCTCGATCTCAGGATCCAGATTAGACTCCAACTTAGTCAAGATCTGATCCCAACACTGACGACTAGGTATAATCCTGATCCCAGCGTGATCATAGAACAACATTGTTACGCGATGAAGTGAATGACACGACTTGAGCGACACAGGCTGTAGATACAAAAATGCCGCAGTCAAAAAGGCTGCGGCATTTGCTACTAACCGGGTTTAAATAGTTAGTATTTATTTGATCTGTGGCGCCAGCTCGCCAGACAGATACTTCAGATGCATATCGTCCAGTGAGATAGGCTGGATACGACCCGCCTGGCCTGCTGTACCAAACGCTTCGTAGCGTGCAACACAAATCTCTGTCATGGCTTTGGTTGCTTCAGCAAGATACTTACGAGGATCAAAATTGCTCGGGTTATGCGCCAGGTGACGACGGATAGCACCGGTTGCAGCCAAGCGTAAGTCGGTATCAATATTTACCTTGCGTACGCCGTGCTTAATACCTTCGACGATCTGCTCAACAGGCACACCATAAGTTTCTGGGATCTCACCGCCAAACTCGTTGATCACTGCCAGCCACTCCTGAGGCACTGATGAGGAACCGTGCATTACCAGGTGTGTATTCGGGATACGGGCGTGGATCTCTTTGATACGGTTGATTGCCAGAATGTCGCCTGTTGGTGGACGTGTGAACTTGTAGGCGCCGTGTGATGTACCACAGGCAATAGCCAATGCGTCAACACCCGTTTTCTTAACAAAGTCAGCCGCTTCTTCTGGGTCAGTCAATAGCTGATCGTGCGTGAGCTTACCAACCGCACCAATACCATCTTCCTCACCTGCTTCACCAGTTTCCAGTGAACCCAGTACACCCAGCTCGCCTTCCACAGATACGCCACATGCGTGTGCCATATCAACCGTGCGACGTGTTACATCAACATTATACTCATAGCTTGAGGGTGTTTTGCCATCTTCCAGCAAAGAACCGTCCATCATGACAGATGAAAAACCAAGCTGGATTGAACGCTGACACACACCCGGAGACGTGCCGTGATCCTGATGCATAACAACCGGAATATGTGGCCATTCTTCGACTGCGGCCAAAATCATATGGCGAATAAACGGTGCCCCTGCGTACTTACGCGCACCTGCCGAACCCTGAACAATGACCGGACTGTTGGTTTTGTCTGCCGCTTCCATGATAGCGCGCATTTGCTCTTGGTTATTTACGTTAAAGGCAGGAACGCCGTAACCATGCTCTGCGGCATGATCCAGCAATTGACGCATACTGATTAAAGCCATTGTGCTTTCTCCAATTGTTGATGAGTGAGGCTGATATTGTCGGTTCAGCGTTCATACTCATCGATTTGAACGGGATAGATGTTAAGTGCTACACACTCAATTTGTTTCGGGAGTTAAATGTGAGAGAGTCCCAAAACCGGACCAATACGTCGGCCCGAAAACATGATGCTGTGGCACAGGCCACAGCAATTTGCCTGATTAAGCTTTCGCTCTTTGTTCAAGCATAGCGACTGCTGGCAGTTTTTTCCCCTCAAGGAACTCTAAAAACGCACCACCACCCGTCGAGATATATGAAATTTCATCGGCTACGCCATACTTATCGATAGCAGCTAATGTGTCACCACCACCAGCGATTGAGAAAGCGCCAGACTTAGCAATTGCGTTTGCAATCGCTTCAGTACCATTGCCAAACTGGTCAAACTCGAACACGCCTACCGGACCATTCCAGACCACAGTACCCGCGTTGGCAATAATTTTAGCCAGAGTATTGGCAGTCTCCGGACCAATATCAAAGATCATATCTGTGTCGCGCACTTCCGCCACATCTTTGATTTCGGCCACAGCAGATTCAGAGAACTCGTCACCAACAACCACATCAGTGGGAACAGGAATATCACCGTCATTTGCACGTGCCGCTTCGCTGAGCTTATTCGCTTCAGCAATCAGATCCGGTTCGTACAAAGATTTACCGACAGGGTTGCCTGCCGCGGCAATAAAGGTATTCGCAATACCACCACCGGTGACCAACTGATCAACCACTTTTGATAATGAATCCAGTACCGTCAGCTTAGTCGACACTTTAGAACCACCAACGATAGCAACCAAAGGGCGTGCCGGATTATCAAGGGCCTTGCCCAGCGCATCCAGTTCAGCAGCCAGTAGCGGACCTGCACAAGCCACTTCGGCAAATAAACCAACACCATGTGTCGATGCCTGTGCACGGTGTGCGGTACCAAATGCATCCATTACATAGACGTCACACAACGCTGCCAGCTTTTTCGACAGGGCCTCATCGTTCTTTTTCTCGCCCACATTGAAGCGCACGTTTTCGAAAACCACAACTTCGTTATCTGCGATATCTACGCCATCCAGATAGTTATCTACCAGGCGCACGTTTTGCTCAAGTGCATCGTTTAGGTAATCTACGACTGGCTGCAATGAATACTGCGCATCGTATTCCCCTTCCGTTGGGCGACCCAGGTGAGACATCACCATGACCTTGGCACCTTTTTCAAGGGCTAGTTTGATGGTAGGTAAAGACGCTCTGATACGGGCATCTGATGTAACCTTGCCTTCTTTCACCGGTACGTTAAGATCTTCACGGATCAGAACGCGTTTGCCGTTTAAATCTAAATCCGCCATCTTAATGACTGACATTGACATCTCCTTCAAGAACGATACTTGGTTTTTAATTAACTTGTGTCATTGCTGCTGCGGTATCGAGCATACGGTTTGCAAATCCCCACTCGTTGTCGCACCACACCAACAATTTCGCCAACCGCTTCTGGCTGACGCGTGTTTGGGTACCATCTATGATACTGGAATGTGGATCATGATTAAAATCCACCGAGACCAATGGCTCCTCAGTGTAGTCCAGTATCCCTTGCAACGGGCCTCTGGCGGCCTGTTGTAATGCATTATTCACCTGCTCAATAGTCACATCACTGTTTAGCGTAACACTCAGATCCATCGCGGTGACATTAATGGTTGGCACCCGAACGGCAATCGCTTCGAAACACCCATGAAATTTTGGCAGGATCCGCTCGATCCCTCTCGCCAGCTTGGTATCTACAGGAATAATAGACTGGCTTGCCGCACGGGTACGACGAAGATCTGGATGATATGCATCGATCACCTGTTGATCATGCATTGATGCATGGATCGTCGTAATGGTGCCAGAGCCTATGCCAAAAGCATCATCCAACACATTTATGACAGGGACAATACAGTTAGTTGTACAAGAGCCATTAGATACTATGGTGTGCTCAGGGAGAAGCTCTTGATCATTGATACCAAACACTATGGTTGCGTCAACATCTGCGTCGGCGGGATGAGAAAACAGCACTTTCTTTGCCCCTGCGCGCAAATGCGATTGAGCATGAAAACGGGAATGAAATACCCCGGTGCACTCTAAAACAACATCAACATCCAGGGCATGCCAGGGCAAATGGCTAGGATCTGCTTCGCTAAACAGCTGGATTTTATCGTCGCCGACTGTCAGGTAAGGTGCGTCAAGGTGAACAGGGAAAGAAAAACGCCCATGCGAAGTATCGTATTTGAGCAAATGGGCAATACCTTGCGGATCGGCAAGTTCATTTATCGCGACGATTTGAATGTCTCGCTGGCGACCAGATTCATACAGAGCCCGCACTATATTGCGACCAATACGACCAAAACCATTTATTGCCAGTTTGATAGTCATTAAATTGAAGATCCACCTCGTTGTGAAAAATTGGGGCAATTGCGTGGCACGCCGACTTTGATACGCGGCACACGAATAAAAATCCCAAGTCTTCCGTATTAAGATGGCGCTATTGTAATCGACCAGGCAAAAATGTGTAAGAGATATGCAAAAATAATTATGTCAGTTGTCTAACCAACGCGCCATGGGCTCCGCCAAATTGACTATTTTGTGCCAATAACAGTTCAGCCGTACTCAGCGCATCGCTCAGCGCATGATGCTCAGAAGCGTGTGGTAACCCATAACGCTGGCGACAGGCGGACAGGGTTAAACAATCTGCCGTAAGCGTTTGTCCTTGTCTGAGCAATCGATCCCGCTCTATCTGCATGGTATCCAGGATTAGCTTTGGCCGCGTCTCAATGTCGTGTTGGACAAATGCCCGCTTGATGAACCCCCAGTCGAGCAAAGCGTTATGACAGACCAAAACGCGCTGTTCAAGCAAGCTGCCCAGTTGCTGCAATATAGCCCGTAACGTATCACCCTGCTGCAATGCCTGTTCATCGACACCATGGATCACCGGACTTTGTCCCAACTGATGTACCTCCTTGTTAACCACGTGCCGCGCTGAGTTCAATGTGATCCGGCCTTGTCGGATCTCCACCCAGGCAGCCGAGACAATCTCATCGCGTTTCGGATCCAGGCCAGTTAATTCAAGATCCAGCACCACCAAATTGGCCTCTGTCAACCTCAACTGGCGATAGGCATGCCAGTTTCGCAACCGTGATAACCAGTTCACAAGCTGCCCCTGGCAAATTTAAACGCACATGCCTGCTGGGCTTGTTTGACCAATTGAAAGGCCTCTTTGAGTTGATGCCGCTCCAGTGAGCCCAGATGGCCAGGATTGATGCAGTTTTCAGGTAATCCTTCTCGATCAATCTGAGTGCGTAAACGCAGCTGAGTCAAAAATCGCCAGCAGTCCTGTAAATTGGCAATATCCTCATCACTGAGTAGCTTGCGTCCTTTCAGCGCCTTTAAGCGCTGTAACGTATTGGCTTTGCTGATCCCAGCTTGAAGCGCGTAAAGACGAACAATATCGTTGATGATCACAACACCGCGCTTTTTCAGATCCAGGTATTTATGCTTATGCTTGTCTTGCTGCAGTTTAAACTGATGAAACAAGCCAATCGGGACAGTATTCACGTTGATATCAGCGGCCATGGCAGCATAAAACAGCTGGTTTTTTGGGATGTCGTTGAGGTGATGCAAAAATTGTCCGAATAGCAGATCAGAGCCCGTGATAAATCGCAGGTCAAAGTAGATTTTACAATTGAGCATGGCCTGGGGTGTCGGCTCATGGATCCAGGTTGTAAATCGCTCGCACCATTCACTGAGTGTGCCCCGACACGCCGGGTTACTCGCCATGATATTTCCCGGACAAGTGCGGATCCCGCATTCATCCAGCTGCTGACATACAAACGATCCGAGCTGCGCAAAATACGCTCTTTGCTCATCGGTAACACCCTCGGGCAGCAACAGGCCATTGTCCTGATCGGAATGCAGGGTTTGCTCTTCACGAGCCTGAGAGCCGAAACAGATCCAGGCAAATGGGGTGGGTGCAGTACCATGCTGCTGCTGGTATAAGTCGATCAAACGCCCGGTCAAAGCATCACTCAACCCACTGAGTAGCTGCCCTATCAAAGAAATATCTTCGATCTTATTGGCAAACTCACTCAACAGATCCGGGATCTCCTTGGCTAGTTGCTTCACTTCACTATAGCTGCGTGCTTTATAGATCCGCCCAATTAACTGTACCGGATCGCTTTTTTGCTGGCGTAAAAGATCGGTGCTGGTGATCATACCCATAGGGGTGCGATCTTCGTTGAGCACCGGCAGGTGATGAATATTATGTTTCAGCATCAGGTGAAGTGCCGAAAAGATGCGGTTGTTCTCAAAAATATATTTAGGTTTGACCGTCATGATCTCACGGATCGCCCTGGCTGGATCGACCCCTTCTGCCAGCACCCGATTACGCAAATCGCGGTCAGTCACAACCCCCACGAGCTGCTTGTCCTGCGTCACCATGATTGAAGAAACCCGATTTTTCTTCATGACTTTGGCAGCATCCTGAATACTGGCCTGCGGATCCAGCGTTACCGCCGCCCGGCTCATCAGCCCACTGACCGGACGCTCCGACCAGCTAGTCGTCGACTCTTTATAATGATTGGACAATAAGCGTTTGGCGTGGGCACGCACAAAATACTGCTCGAAAGGTTTGTACTCTCGGCGCAGAAAATCAAACGCCACCTGTGGCAACACATACACCAGCCCGGCTTGAACCACTTCCAGTTGATTGCTGATCGGCTCACCCGTCAGCAACGAAGGGTAGCCAAAATAGTCCCCTTCGGCTAACCGGGTGATCAGCTCCGCGTTCTCGGAGCGCAGATCGAAATGACCGGAGCGTACCAGATACAGCTGAGGCAGATCGCTTTTGAACCACTGTGCCTGATTCTGCGCGCTGACGTAGATGACTTCCAGATGTTCAACAAAGTACTCCGTCGCGCTGTCGGCCAACTGACCAAATGGCGCCTGCTGCTGCACAAAGGTCAGCACATCCTGAACATGAGCCGTCATAATCCCTCCCAAAAATGACAACTACTCCACAGCTTTCGCCATGAAGTAGTTGGTTTCTTCGCTATCCGATAGAGTGAGTATTAATGCGCGTGTGCTGCAGAAGATCCTTTCGGATTACGGATCCCATCAACCATTTGCTTCACTTCAAGTGGCGTCTCAGCCGTCAGCTTCATCACTATGGCAGCAATACCAAAGTTCACTAACATACCAATAATGCCAATCCCCTCTGGTGAAATACCAAACAACCAGTTAGCAGGCGTATTTAGTTCCGGGCTGACAAACTTAAAGTAAATAATGTAAGCCGCGGTGAAACCGATACCACACACCATACCGCTGATGGCGCCCTCTTTATTCATACGCTTGGAGAAGATCCCCATGATGATCGCCGGAAAGAAGCTTGCCGCCGCCAGACCAAAGGCAAAGGCCACCACCGACGCCACGAATCCGGGCGGGTTAATACCAAAGTAGGCAGAGATTGCAATGGCCACCATTGCCGACAAACGTGCCGCCAGCAGTTCTTGCTTATCACTGATATTCGGTTTGAGGGTGCGTTTGAGTAAATCATGAGAGACCGAGGTCGAGATAACCAGTAGCAGACCCGCTGTGGTCGACAGTGCCGCTGCGATACCACCCGCTGCCACCAGTGCGATCACCCAGGCTGGTAAGTCGGCAATTTCCGGGTTCGCCAGTACCATGATGTCACGGTCAATTTTCACTTCATTGCGGCTCGCCGGGTCGTCAATTTTACCTGCTGAGTAGAACATTTTGCCATCGCCATTCTTATCATTGAAGGTGATAAGACCCGTTCTTTCCCAGTTTTTCACCCACTGTGGCGCCTCGGCATACGCCGTACCACTGCCATCTTTACCATTGATCGTATCAATCATATTCACGCGAGCAAATGATGCAACAGCCGGTGCTGTGGTGTATACAATGGCGATAAAGACTAAGGTCCAGGCCGCAGAAATACGAGTGTCTTTTACTCTGGGTACGGTGAAGAAACGTACGATAACATGTGGCAGACCAGCAGTACCGACCATCAGCGCCGCTGTGATAGCAAACACGTCAATCATACTCTTGGAGCCTTCGGTGTATTGCGCAAAGCCGAGCTCGGTACTGAGCCCGTCGAGTTTATCCAGCAAATAGGTTCCGGAACCATCCGCCAGAGTACCACCAAAGCCGGTTTGCGGCAGTAAGTGACCTGTCATCATCAAAGAGATAAAGATAGCAGGCACTAAGTAGGCAAAGACCAGTACACAGTATTGTGCAACCTGAGTATAGGTAATGCCTTTCATGCCACCGAGTACGGCGTAGAAGAACACGATAACCATGCCGATATACACACCGGTTTCGATGTCAACTTCGAGGAAGCGAGAGAACACTACGCCGACACCACGCATTTGTCCCGCGATGTAAGTGAAGCAGATAAAAATTGCACACAAAATGGCCACAACCCGTGCCACCTGTGAATAATACCGATCGCCGATAAAATCGGGCACAGTGAATTTACCAAACTTGCGCAGATAAGGCGCCAGGCACAATGCCAGCAGTACATAACCACCGGTCCAGCCCATCAGATAAACGCCGCCATCATAACCGGCAAATGAGATTATACCGGCCATAGAGATAAACGACGCAGCACTCATCCAGTCCGCGGCCGTTGCCATGCCGTTTGCCACAGGCGGTACACCACCGCCGGCAACATAGAATTCATTGGTTGAACCGGCACGGGCCCAGATGGCAATGCCGATGTAGAGGGCAAAACTGAGCCCAACAATTATAAAGGTGAGAGTTTGAACATCCATCATAGCGCTCCTTATTCATCCACGCCGTATTTTTTGTCCAGCGCATCCATTTTGAATACATAGACAAAAATCAAAGCAACGAAGGTATAAATTGCGCCCTGCTGCGAAAACCAAAAACCCAACTTAAATCCGAAGAACCGGACCTCGTTGAGTACATCAACCAGCAGAATGCCGCATCCAAAAGACACCACAAACCACACTACTAATAGCTTAAACATTAAGGCTAGATTCTCTGACCAATATGCTTTTGCTTGTTCTTCACTTTTAAAAGCCATGATAAGTCCCCTTTCACACACCTGTCGCCGATGTGCTGGTGTTAATGACCTTTTGACTGTAGCAATGGCCCGTCAAGATGAAATTGAGACCTTAGTCGTAACGACTAAGTTACGTTTACGTAAACTGCTGAATAAAGGTTTTTCAAATACCATTAAGTTAAATAAATTCAAATAGTTAAACAATTATAACAGGGGAAGTTAGCAAATTCAGGGACACATATTCAGGAGATAAGACATTAGTCTAATTAACTCAATAAAAATCGAATAATTTTTTAAAATCAGATGATTATGCCACTTTGGATTCTCTGCAAGTGATGCTACTTTAAGGACATAAAGACAATAACAAGCATTAACACAAGGGTTCATTATGACGGCTGCCTTGATCCTCGTTGCCATCGCCTATATCGGCTTACTATTCTGGCTGGCCAACTGGGGAGATAAAACCACGCCGGCTGCGACACGGATCAGTCACCATCCTTTTGTCTACGCCTTAGCCCTGGGCATCTATTGTACCTCCTGGACCTATTATGGCTCAGTAGGAACCGCCGCAACCAGCAGCTGGCACTATCTGCCCATTTTACTGGGCCCAGCGCTGCTTTTTATGTTTGGTCAGGGCTTTTTGCGCAAGTTGATCCTGGTCAGTAAAAAGCAGAATATCACCACTATCGCCGACTTTATTTCGGCACGCTACGGTAAGCGTCAGACCACAGCGGTCATGGTGACCATGATAGCGTTGCTGGCCACCATTCCCTATATTGCACTGCAACTCAAAGCACTGAGCAGCAGCTTTTTGTTGTTACAACAGGGCACCCCGATCTCAGGGGGTATGCTGGCCATGACCGGGACTTTGCTGATGGCACTGTTTGCCATCTTTTTTGGTACCCGCAAAGTCGATGTGACCGAATATCGCTCCGGATTAATGCTCGCCGTCGCATTTGAATCCTTGATTAAATTGCTGGCACTGATGGCCGTTGCCGTCATAGCCATACAGGCATTACTGTCACAAAATAGCGCCGATATGACGTTGTTTGCACACTGGCAGGGGTTTGATTTTTCCAATTTCAACTTTATCGGCCAGACACTGATGGCCGCCGCCGCCATCATCTGTCTGCCCCGGCAGTTCCATGTAACCGTAGTCGACAATCAGGATAGTCGTCATCTGCGTACCGCACGCTGGGCATTCCCATTGTACCTCATCCTGATAGCGGCGATGATACTGCCCATTGCAAGCGCCGCCATTCATCCTAATATTGGTCAGGCCGTGGCTGCGGATAGCTTTGTACTGGCACTGCCCATGATGCAGGGTCACCCGCTGATCACCACCTTTGTGTTTATCGGGGGATTATCCGCCGCCACAGCCATGATAGTGGTGGCAACACTGACACTCAGTACCATGCTCTCTAACGATGTCGTGCTGCCGCTGCTGCTAAAACGTAAGTTTAAAAAGAATCGCCTTACCAGCAACTATAAAACCCGTATTCTGCTGATCCGACGCTTTATCATTGCCGCCATTTTGGTCCTGGCGTTCCTCTATCAGCAGTGGTTTGGCCATGGTGAAGCCCTGGCAAACATGGGCCTGGTGGCTTTTTCTCTGGTGACTCAGTTACTTCCGGCCATTGTGGGCGGACTATACTGGCGTAAAGGCCACGCCTATGGCGTGTATGCCGGATTGCTGGCCGGCTTTTTATGCTGGATGTTATTCCTGATGTTTCCGGTGATAGAAGCCGGCAGCAGTCTGGACTTTGAAACCCGTCAGACCATCATCACCCGCGGCACCTTGCTAGCACTGCTGGCCAATATCAGCTGTTATATCAGCTTCTCTCTGGGTGCATATGAGCGTCTGATAGATAAAATTCAGGCAGCCGCCTTTGTCAGCCCCTGGGAACAGGCCAGCGCCGCCAAACGTCTCAACAAAGACGTCAAAGCGACGGTGTATGACTTTACCGTGCTACTGCAAACCTTTTTAGGGATCCAGCGCAGTCAGCAGTTACTCAGCCACTATGCCATCAATCACGATATTGAAGACAGCAATGCCTATCCGAGCGCGGATTTTATTGCTTTTTGTGAGCGAGCACTCACTGGCGTGCTGGGTGCCTCTTCTGCCCGTGCGTTGATCCATGCCGTTTCCTCAGGTAAACAGCTTGCCTTTGAAGAAGTGGTCAACTTTTTCGATGAAACCACCCAGGCATTGCAGTTCAACCAGAACCTGCTTTTCACCTCACTGGAAAATCTCAGCCACGGAATTTCAGTGGTGGATAAAGACCTCAACCTGGTTGCCTGGAACCGTCGTTATCATGAAATGTTTGAATACCCGGATGGTTTTTTACAGGTAGGCCAGAGTATTGAGGAAGTGATCCGCTTTAACGCTGAACGCGGCGAATGTGGCCCGGGAGAGCTTGAAAAACTGGTCGAAAAACGTGTGCAGCATTTGAAAAATGGCACATCGCACCATTTCATTCGACATCGCAGCAACGGGCAAGTGTTCGAAATGACGGGTAACCCGCTGCCAGAAGGTGGTTTTGTCACCAGTTTCTCTGACATCACCAGCCACATCGACACGCAGAACGCACTGGAAGAGATCAACATGGATCTCGAAAACCGCATTGAGGCAAGAACACAAGAGATCCGTCTGATAAACCAGGATCTTAAAGCCCAGATTGCCAGCCGGGAGGAAACGGAGCAAGCCCTGGTTGCCGCGAAAAAAGAGGCTGAACGCGCCAATGACAGTAAGACCCGATTTTTGGCGCTGGCCAGCCACGATATTTTACAACCGCTGAATGCCGCTCGCCTTTACCTGGCTGCGATTAATGAGGAAAAGCTCGAAGGTAACGACCGCAGTAATCTGGAAAAGCTGGGTGCCAGCCTGGATTCGACCGTTCATCTGATGTCTGCGCTACTGGACATTGCTAAACTGGAACAGGGCGCGATGACACCCACACCTCGTCATTTTGACATCGATGAGATCATGTCGCCCCTGGCCAGTGAATATGCCATTTTGTGTCAGGAAAAAGGTCTGGCGCTGCATGTTAGAACCAGCCACCAGGTGATCCACAGCGATATTACCTATCTTCGCCGTATCGTGCAGAATCTGGTGTCCAATGCCGTCAAATATACTGAGCATGGTCGCGTCCTGCTGGCTTGTCGCCGCCGCAGCCACAGTGTTCGCATTGAAGTCTGGGATACAGGCCCGGGTATCACAGAACAAGAACAACAGAAAATATTTAACGACTTTTATCGCATTCAAAGTGGCGACAACAAAGGCGTTGGGCTGGGGCTGGGCGTTGTAAAACGACTGTGTGAGCTCCTTAGCATGCCACTGGAAATGCACTCCATTCCAGGCAAAGGCAGTCGCTTCAGTGTAGAAGTGCCACTGGGAGATCATCAGCAGCTGCAGCAAAAAGCAGACAGTATAGAGCAAAAGACTGCCAGTAAGGCACAACTCAATCTGGTGGTAGTGGATGACGACCCCAAAAATCTGGCTGCCATGGCCAGTTTGCTGGATAAGTGGCAATTAGGTTATCAGATGTTTGAAAGGGCAAACAAAGCCCGGGAATATGCCGCCAACAACCCGGCACCGGATTTTATCCTGATGGATTATCAGCTCGATAATGGTGAAAATGGCGTCAGCCTGATCCAGGAGTTAAGGCAGTGCTGGGATGCAAAGACCCCGGCCGTGCTCATTACTGCGGTCCGTGATGACAGTTTAAAACTACAGGCCAAGCAGGCACAGATCCACTACCTGAGTAAACCGCTAAAACCTGCTAAGCTCAAGGCGCTACTTAGCCACAGCAGTTAATAGGCGAGCTGGATCTGATCACGGCCATTGGCCTTAGCGCGGTACACCGCCTGATCAGCCATTTTAAGGGCATGACTAAACGGCATACTGGGGTTTACCTCAGCGACTCCAAAGCTGGCTGTGACATGGATCAACATGTTTTCCTGGCGCACTTCCATGTCCCGGACAGCCGTACATAGCCGGTTGGCCACCATATGCGCATCACTGACCGAGGTTTCTGGTAACAACACGACAAACTCTTCGCCGCCTAAGCGACAAAAACAGTCTTCCACGCGTACCACATCCAGGCAACACTGGGCAAACTTTTGCAACACTTTATCGCCGGCATCATGGCCAAAGTCGTCATTGATCCGCTTGAAACGGTCAAGGTCCATCATGATCAAGCTCATCGGCCGCTCCGTGCGCTGATGACGGCTCATCTCACGCTTAGCATGCTCCATCAGGAAACGACGGTTGTTCAGACCCGTAAGCATGTCCTGAAACGCCATTTTGGTGAGCTTTTGCTGCATCTGATATAGCTCATGTACCAACAAACGACGGCTACAACAATCAGCAACCATTTCCGTGATGGTCACTTCCCACTCCTGCCACTGACGCACATCAGCAAGCCCTTCACAGCAAACCACTCCCAGTGCAATGCCATTTTTAAAAATGGCCGTATCCAGCATAGTCGCTATGTTGTGAGGTTTGAGGTAGATATCGGTAAATTCGCAGGTACGAGGATCGGTGCATGCATCCTCAGCAGCAATAGACTGGCCGCTGATAATGGTTGCAAAATAAGTAGGGAAATCTTCAATCGTCAACACTGGCAACTGCTGCGGCACCGCCTGCCAGTCAGTATTGGCGTAATTGAGTAACTTGGTCGGCTGATGCATGTCGTCAAACAACCACACCGACACACGATCGACCTGAAGCAAGGATTTTGCCTCAAAAATGATATCTCGCAAAAAGCTCTGATGTTCGCCGGAAACATCGACCTCTTGCGAGCTGATCCGCCGCAATTTTTGCGTGCTCTGAGTTAATCGATTCAAAGGTACTACCAAGTCGCAAAGCTGATGAATTAGGGCATCGTCTTATTGCGATGCCATACCGTTGTTATACTCTAATAATATCTCGCCTGCGACAAAATGCATTGTTTTCTTGCCCAGAGCGTATGCACCAGAACGGATGACCGAACTAGGCCATGTATTTTGCAAGATATTTTTTAAATACCGGGTCACTCTGCGCCAGCCCCTTTTGCTCTGCCAAAATCTCTTTTAACATCTGTTTTGAGGTCAAAGGGTTGGCCAGTACCACTCGGAATACCACGGTGGGCTGATGTTGATACTGAGGCGGCGTTAAGCGGGTACGGGAAACAAACGAACGTCCCGATTCGCGCTGACGCTTCTGCATACTGGCGGTAAAGCGGTTTAACGCGGCATAAATGTCGATGCGCTCTTGCTCATCTGCATGCTCAATTGCCTGACGGATCTGCTTTGGTACATAGCGATAGGTCAGCAAACACAGCTCAGGGTCCGACACCAATTCAAAATCTTCTTCTTCACGGATCAGCTCTGCAAAGTACCGCGCTTTTTCGATCCCTTTATCGATCAGCATCTCATAGCCTTTGCGCCCGATCACGCGTAAACAGGCGTGCACCAGCATCGCCATACCGGGCCGACTGCCTTCGAGTGTATGACTGCCTAAATCTTTTGAGCCCTTACGCAGGATATACTCAGCATGATGTTCAATCACGTCTGTTGCTGTGGGGTCTTTAAACAACACTATGCCAGCGCCCATAGGCACGTACATTTGTTTATGCGC
The DNA here is from genome assembly GCF_005887095.1 of Pseudoalteromonas rubra. Taxonomy (GTDB): domain Bacteria; phylum Pseudomonadota; class Gammaproteobacteria; order Enterobacterales; family Alteromonadaceae; genus Pseudoalteromonas; species Pseudoalteromonas rubra_E. Next base: position 59,973 of record NZ_PNCI01000008.1, read on the forward strand.
ATCTATCGTGATGGAATCAGCCTGCTCAATACCGTTAAGTAAGTGACGGTAATTGGCAGACAGTAAGGTGGCACCACCCCAGGCAGCATCAACATGAAAATGACAGCCAAGCTCCTGACTGAGCGCCGCCATTTCTGGCAGTGGATCTATGTTACCCGTTTCTGTGGTACCCGCGACCCCGACAATCGCCATTACTTTGATGCCTTTTTCAGCCAGTTCCTGCGCTTTAGCGCGCATCGCATTAACATTCACTTTATTATTGTCGTCGGTTTTGACGGCAATAAAGTTACTACGGCCAATGCCCAGTACATCCGCGGCTTTACCCAATGAGTAGTGACCACGCTCAGACACCAACACTGCCAGGCCTTTATAGCCATAATGCAGCATCGCAGCCATGATGCCTTCGCTGGCAAGACCTTTAAAGTTGCCATCCGGGCCCAGCAAACGGTTGCGGGCAATCCACAAAGCCGTGATGTTGGCAATGGTGCCGCCAGAGCAAAATGCCCCCAGAGCTGTCTTAGCACTGTGCATCCACTTTTCATAAAAGCCGTCATTTTCGCCATAGGCCAGATGGTGCATCATGCCCAGCACCTGGCGCTCCAATGGCGTGAAAGCCTTTGAAGTTTCTATTTTTACCAGGTTTTGGTTAAGCCCCACCATCAATTTAGACAGCGGCAGAACAAAGTGCGGCAATGCGGATGTCATATGGCCAATAAAACTTGGCGACGCGGTATGAACAGAATGCGCAACCAATTGCTCCATAATATCCTGAGCATAATCAGACACAAACATCGGTTCTTCCGGGATCATTGCCGACTGAAAGTCTTTCTCTATCTCGTGCAATGGTTTTTCGATTGCGGCGATGTTTTCATTCAGAAAGCCAGCCAGATTACTGGAAATTTCCTGCTCTATCACACTTAACGTGGAGCTGGGTGCTTCTGGAACGGTAAAGATACGCATTAAGCTTTCTTCAGAAGCGACTGCACAACGCTTTGGACCCATTTTAATACCTAATCATGCATGGGTAACTGATGTCGGGAGTTACCTTGCCAAGTTGATACGAAATGACTAACTTTACTGTAAAGCGATGGGAAAGTCTGCAATGCTGTCAAAAAAAATGAACTCTGCTTGATATTTTGATGAACCTCTGATGACACAGTAAAGAGAGTCAACCCAACCCTTTAGTACGACTCATGTAAGGATTAGGGTTCAAAACTAGCGCAAATTCGTTAAATATTTTGTCAGCAATGCGAGAAATGGATAGTATTAGGAACAATCCACGCCATCAGACTTGAAGACTCAAACGGAAACTGACATGAATAAACGGAATTTTGCCCTAAAGGCGCTATCTCTGACCTGGATAGTCATTGGTTTTGTGATTTTTGTTGCGTCTTTGTCGGCGTACGTGCTCTATACCTACCATCAGACTCGCACCACCATAGTTAAGAGCATAGATCAAAAGCTAATGATGGCCGCACGCAGCGCTCAGCTGATACTGGGCGACGATTATCATGACAGACTCAATGAAGTCAGCAACGAAGAATACCGTCATAAAAGCGCGCAATTGTCACAGCTTGCTCAGCACCTGGGTGTCGAATATGTCTATGCCATGATTTATGATGCCCCTTCTGTACGGTTCAGCGCCTCCAGTTATACTCAGAATGATGTTTTACAGGACAAAGTCACCCGCAAACTGGACCTGTATGCAGAAGCCACCGCGGTAAATAAAAGCGCCTTTCGCTCAACTCAGCCTTTATACGAAGTCTCACAAGACAAATGGGGTCACTTTAAAACCATTTTTATTCCTTATGTAACGCGTGACGGACGGGTTTATCTCACCGGCGCAGACATTAAAACCTCGCATATTCAAACTGAACTGGCTAAAAGCGTAAAAGAAGCCTTATTTACGGCTTGTTTTTTCTTTGCAATTGCTTTGCTGGTTGCCGGTATGTATTTATTAATACTCAGAAAAACGCTAACTACCGATGCGCGTACCGGGTTCCCGAATCGCCTGGCTCTGGAGCAGGATCTGGCCAAAAACCCAAATCAGCATCTGAGCCTGGCCATTATCGCAATTAAAGAGCTGGAAGAAATTGTGAGCTTTTATGGTACCGATGTTGGCGATGAGATCATGCGCAGAGTGATGACCCACTTCAGTGAGTTTACCGTGCCATTTAAAGTCTATCGCCTTGCGACCGCCAAGCTGGTGCTGCTCAGTGATGCCAATAAAGGGGAGCATTATCTGAGTAGTCTGATTAATGAGTTCCCAACCACTACGCCTATCCTGCAGGATCCACATTTATATATTCAGGTCACCGCAGGGATCGCCAGTGGCAATAAACGCCTGTTACTGGAAAATGCGTTTATAGCCTGTCGTCAGGCACAGCAAAAGCAGCAACGCGTATGCTTGTATGGCCAGGACCCGACACAGATAAAGACCATTCAGGAGTCGCATATTGCCATTGCAAAAACGGTGCAAAGTGCGTTTGAGCAGCACCGCATTCTTCCCTACTTTACACCACGTATGGGCACACAGAGCAAAGTGGTTGAACAGTACCACTGCACACCCAGGGTGCTGACTGAACAGGGTCTGATCTTACGGCCTGACTCCTTTTCAGACGTTATCCGCCACTCCAGATTGAGCTCGCAACTGACCAAAGTGATGCTAGAGTTGTGCACCGCACATTTTCGTAAATCGCATCATGCCTGGAGCATGCAGCTGAGCTGGCAGGACCTGGCGGATCCGCAAATGATGGAGTTTATTTTTGCTCAGATAAGGCGCTACCCGCAACCGGGCAAAATCACCTTTGAACTGGAAGAGCAAGAAGTGATTGAACATTTTGCCGATATGCGGGTGTATATTAATGTCCTGAAAAGCAAAGGCGTGAATATCATGGTGGCGTCGAGTAACAGCGGCTTGCTGACTATCAGCCGGGTGCTAAAACTCACCATAGACAGCGTTAAACTGACATCCAGCGTGATTGAGCAACTGAGCGAAGATACTCAGCTTCATGAATATATTGAGCACATTGCCAAACTATGTCATGAACGCCAAATCACCTTGCTTGTGGATGGCGTACAAAGCAAACATCAGCTTGAACAACTGTTGGATTGTAACGTAAAACTGGTTGAGGGAAGCCTGATTGGCACGCCGGGGCCACACATCAATATCACCCCTGGTAATATGGGTAAAGACATTCGGGCCAGCGCCTGATTTAGACAGCCACATCACTGGCGCTAGAGACATGGCCGCATAAATTACAATTGCGCGATAAGTCGGGTGCTTTGTTGTCCGCTGGCCCAGTATTTACGCTCAAACGGCGTCATAGCAGTGTCGCTTTCATAGGCACTGACCTCAGCCTTTTTGCCGGCCAGTTCCAGGCTGCGGGCAAACTCCTCAACGTAAATTGACCAGTTACTACGTAACTCAAGTCGGCCACCCAGCTCAACGATATAAGGGAACACCGCCGCACCGTGCCAGCGTCTTTGCAGATGTTTGGCTTTCGGCCAGGGGTTAGGATAGAGCAAATAGTGATGACTTGGCTGCCACCTGGCCTCACAGGCCAGACGCCAAAAGTCGTTCAGATCCGCCTGAACCAGAATGTACTGACCAGACTCCGTCTGTTTGTATTCAATATCGTGCTTTTCAAGGCGATGTTCCGACTTGTCGATACCAATGACTAACGCATCCGGATGCCGCTTTGCCAGATTCGCCGTACTCTCGCCTACACCACAACAGGAGTCCAAAATAACGGGACCATCGAATGCCTGCACTTTTTCATTTACCTGCTCAAAAGCCTGTTGAGTATGGGCCGCAATGGGCTTTTTGAACGGTGTATTGAGGTGTTTCTGGACCACTTCGTCTAACTTTTCGTGGAGTCCGGCCTGATTACTGGTGATGCTTCTGGAGTTTGCGTCTGACATAACAGCGAATTGTGGCTCATAGTCTGAAATATAATGGGGGTATTTTATCTCAGTCCGCCTGATTTAGTAAGCGGTTGTGTGGCAGAGTCGCCTCTGCCACCTTTCAGATCAATGGCGCAGGCCAACACCACGCTTGATCAGATTCAATGCCACCGCAAACAGCACAGTGATAAAACCAATTAACACACAAAATGCCAGTGTGATATCGACATCAGAGACGCCCAGAAAACCATAGCGGAAGGCATTCACCATGTAGATGATCGGATTTATCTGAGACACGCCCTGCCAGAACTCCGGCAACAAAGTGATGGAGTAAAACACCCCTCCCAGATAAGTGAGCGGCGTCAGTACAAAGGTTGGAATGATGCTGATGTCATCAAAGCTATTAGCAAAGACCGCATTAATAAGACCACCCAGCGCAAAGACTGCCGAGGTCAGTAATACCGTCAGTACTATCACCGCCAGATTGTGAATTTGAATGTCGACAAACAGCAGACTAACCAAAGTGACTATCAACCCCACCAGCATACCACGGGCCATACCGCCACCTATGTATCCCAACACTATGATGTAGTTAGGCACGGGAGCCACTAACAGCTCTTCGATGCTTTTTTGAAACTTGGTGGAATAGAAGCTGGATGCCACATTGGAATACGAGTTGGTGATCACCGACATCATGATTAGACCCGGCACAATGAATTCCATGTAGCTGAAACCGCCCATTTCACCAATGCGTGAGCCGATCAGAGAACCAAATATCACAAAGTATAAGGTCATGGTGATGGCCGGTGGCACCAGGGTTTGCACCCAAATGCGCAGGAAACGGATACACTCTTTGATCCAGATACTTTTCAGTGCTACGCCATAGTTTAAGATTTTCATTCGCTGCGCCCCTGTTCCAGTAATCCGACAAACAACTCTTCCAGGCGGTTAGCCTTATTTCGCATACTCAGCACCGTATTGCCCTGCTCATTGAGCTGGGTAAATACCCCGTTCAGACCCTGAGACTTAGCCACCTCGACTTCCAGCGTGTGGTCATCAGTCAGGGTATACTCATAGCCATCTAGTTTTACCGGGTTAATTGGTGCTTTAAGGTCCAGTACAAAGGTTTCTTTGTCCAGCTTCGCCAGCAAGGCTTTAATGGTGGTGTGTTCGACAATTTTGCCCTGATCGATAATGGCAATATTGCGGCACAGCAGCTCAGCTTCTTCCAGATAATGAGTGGTCAGGATAATGGTGATCCCCTGCGCGTTGATCTCGCGCAGGAAATCCCACATAGAGCGTCGCAGCTCGATATCTACCCCGGCAGTGGGTTCATCCAGAATCAGCAGCTTTGGCTCATGCATCAGCGCCCGGGCAATCATCAGGCGGCGTTTCATACCGCCAGACAAGGTGCGCGCCTGCTTGTCTTTTTTATCCAGTAAGCCCTGTTGCTTCAGGTATTTTTCGGCGCGCTCGTGGGCCAGTGCACGCGGCACGCCATAGTAACCGGCCTGATTCACCAAAATCTGATTGAGGGTTTCAAACTGGTTAAAATTGAACTCCTGCGGCACCAGACCAAGGTGAGACTTGGCCGCTTCCAGATCGGTATCTATGCTCTGGCCAAAGACTTCAACCAGACCCGCCGTTTTGTTTACCAAAGATGAAATAACGCCTATGGTGGTCGACTTACCCGCACCATTTGGGCCAAGCAATGCGAAAAAGTCGCCCTGCTCCACCTGTAAATCAATCCCTTTAACGGCTTCAACGCCGTTACTGTAGACCTTGCGCAGGCCAGATATATTTAATGCCTTTGTCATCTTATTGTTTTTCCTCACATCCCCATGTTGTTGTTTTCACTTGTTTGTACCGATACGCTGCTTAACCGAGCGACATCAATCGCCATAGCCCCAGCGTTTCGCCAGCTGATGCTCTATACCTAAATGGTCTAAAATACGCGCCACCATAAAATCGACAAGATCCTCGATGCTTTGTGGTTGATGATAAAACCCGGGCGCCGCAGGCATAATAGTGACCCCTAAGCGGCTCAGTTTAAGCATATTTTCCAGATGAATGGCACTGAACGGCGTTTCTCTGGGCACCAGGATCAGCTCGCCGCGCTCTTTGATCACCACATCTGCCGCGCGCTCTAACAGGTTATCGGATGCGCCCATAGCAATCGCCGACACACTGCCCGCGCTGCACGGACAAACCACCATTTTCTTCGGCGCCGCAGAGCCCGACGCCACCGGACTGAACCAGTTGTCTTTACCAAACACCTGGATCTGCCCAGCCCTGGCCTGAAACAGCTCACTAAGCTGTGCTGTGGCTTTGTCTTCGTTGCCAGATAACTTAATGTTAGATTCGGTGTCCAGCACCACTCGCGCCGCACTGGAGATCAGCACATACACCTGATAATCCAGCGCCACCAGTACTTCGAGTAAACGCAATCCGTAAGGTGCGCCCGATGCGCCGCTAAATGCCAGCGTAATGGCCGGCTTAAATTGTGACATAACTTTATGACCTCTTTTCGCGCAGCGCACTTAACACTGCGGCATGGATCCCATTAAACCCACCGTTGCTCATGATCAAGACATGCTCACCCGGCTTTGCTTTGGCCGCCATCGCCGCCACGATATCATCTGTGTTGTGATAACAGTCATAGCCTGCCTGCTTAGCAGCGTCTTGCAGTGACCAGCTCAGATTGGGCGGCTCAAACAGCATCACCTCATCGGCTGCCGCAAGTGACTCCATCAGGGTTTGCTGATGAACACCCATTTTCATGGTGTTAGAGCGCGGCTCCAAAATCGCGGTAATACGGGCATCGCCCACTTTGGCACGTAATCCTGCCAAAGTGGTTTCAATAGCCGTAGGGTGATGTGCAAAATCGTCATACACACACACACCGTTTACCTCTCCCAGCAACTCCATACGCCGCTTGGGCGAGATAAATTCACCGAGCGCTTCAATACTGACAGACACAGGAATCCCCACATGACGGGCAGCCGCAATGGCCATCAGGGCATTTTTCACATTATGCTCACCAATGGCCTGCCAGCTCACCGTGCCCTGACTTTCGTTGTTCAGTAACACCTCAAACTGGCTGCCATCGGCTTTACACAGGCGATAATCCCAGTCGCCACCCAGGGTTTCTTGCTGGCTCCAGAAGCCTTTGTCTATCACTTCGCACAGGGGTTTATCCGCTGCCGGGTAAATTGCTTTACCCTGCGCAGGTAAGATACGAAGTAAATGGTGGAACTGGGTCTGAATGGCGGCCAGATCAGCAAAAATATCGGCGTGATCGAATTCCAGGTTATTCATGATCAGGGTACGCGGCAGATAATGAACAAACTTACTGCGCTTATCAAAAAACGCTGTGTCGTATTCATCGGCCTCAATGACAAAAAACGGGGTATCACTGGTGCGTGCCGACACGCCAAAGTTTTGCACTATGCCACCAATCAGAAAACCCGGGCATAGTCCTGCATATTCCAGCAACCAGGCCAGCATACTGGCGGTGGTGGTTTTACCATGCGTACCGGCCACCGCCAGTACCCAGCTGTTTTGCAGCACATGATGTTTTAGCCACTCGGGGCCTGAGGTATAAGGTAAGCCGCGCTCCAGTACATATTCCACACAGGCGTTCCCGCGGCTCATGGCATTGCCAATCACCACCATATCGGGTGCCGGGTCCAGCTGGGCTGGATCATAGCCCTGGGTTAATTCAATACCAAGCGACTCCAGCTGAGTGCTCATAGGTGGATAAACGTTTTGGTCGGATCCCGTCACCTTGTGGCCCAGCGACTTCGCAATCGCCGCAATGCCACCCATAAAGGTGCCACAGATCCCAAGAATGTGAATATGCATGATTTTATTAACTAATAAGCTGACTAACCCGCTTAGGTTATCATACTCGCCTGAACCTTGGCTGGTTTTGTGAGCAGAACCACACAAAACACTTTTGCAGCTGGTATAAAGTCGCCACAGCAGACATAAAAAAACCGGCTTAAGTGCATCACCTAAGCCGGTTTTTAAATACGATTTTATCGGTCTACTTAATTAAGCAACACCGTACTGGTCGCGATACGCTTTAACCGCTTCCAGGTGCTCTGCCATATCACCTTGTTGCTCAAGGTAAGTGATTAAGTCAGCCAGTTTCACGATAGATACCACAGCGGTATTAAAGTCGCGCTCAACTTCCTGAATGGCAGACAGCTCACCTTTGCCTTTTTCCTGACGATCCAGGGCAATCAATACACCCGCCAGGTCAGCACCGTTGGCTGCGATGATTTCCATCGATTCACGAATAGCCGTGCCCGCCGTGATCACATCATCCACCAGCATGATACGACCAGCCAGCTCAGAGCCTACCAGGTTGCCACCTTCACCGTGCTGCTTTTTCTCTTTACGGTTAAAGCAGTAAGGGACGTCTTTGTCGTAGTGATCTGCCAGTGCCACGGCAGTGGTAGTCGCAATTGGGATCCCTTTATACGCCGGGCCAAACAGGACGTCGTAGGCAATGCCGGCATCTTCCAATGCGGCTGCGTAAAAACGACCTAAACGCGCCAGGTCGCGACCGGTGTTGAACAGGCCCGCATTGAAGAAATAAGGGCTGGTACGGCCAGATTTAAGCGTAAACTCACCAAACTTCAGCACCTGCTTTTGCAGGGCAAATTCAATAAAGTCTTTTTGATACTGTTTCATACGATACCTTCTTATTTACGAATACTTATGCCAGAGCCTGTTTTTGCAGGTCAATGATCTCACGGATTGAATGCTTAGCCAGTGCCAGCAGCTCATCCAGCTCTTCAAATGAGAAAGGTTCGCCCTCTGCTGTCCCTTGTACTTCAATCAGTTTGCCGGTTTCGGTCATGATCACGTTCATGTCGGTTTCGGCTTCTGAATCTTCCAGATATTCCAGATCGGTAATGGCTTCGCCGTTGTAAACGCCCACAGAGATAGCCGCAATCATAAACTTCAGCGGGTTCGCGTTGATCATGCCCTTGGCACGCATATGAGTCAGCGCATCAACCAAAGCAACACAAGCACCGCTGATAGACGCAGTACGTGTGCCACCGTCGGCCTGTAAGACATCACAGTCGATAGTAATGGTGTTTTCACCCAGCGCGCTCAAATCAACCGCGGCACGCAATGCACGAGCGATCAGACGTTGGATTTCCATAGTACGGCCGCCCTGCTTACCTTTTGCCGCTTCACGGCCATTGCGCGTGTGAGTAGAACGCGGAAGCATCCCGTATTCTGCAGTGATCCAGCCTTTGCCCTGGCCTTTCATAAAACGCGGTACCCCCGCTTCAACCGTAGCAGTACACAACACCTTAGTGTTGCCAAACTCTACCAGCACCGAGCCCTCGGCATGCATGGTATAGTTACGTGTAAAAGTTACCGGTCTGATTTGATTTGCAGTTCTTTCGCTTGGACGCATCCACCTTCCCCTATGATCAAAGTTTCGCGATATTATAAAGGGTTCCCAGGCGCTATGCCATGCGGATCGCGAATAATTCACGCCCAGCCACTAGAGCTGGCCGATGTTTCAGCTATAATGGCGGTGTTTCGTTCATGGCGATGTGTGTGTTCAGCAACGACAGCGCTGACCCTTTGGTCACCACATGCAGACACGCCACAACCTTAAATTAGATTAGGAACTTATATGATCCATAGTATGACCGCTTATGCCCGTAAAGAGATCAAGGGCGACTGGGGCACCGGTGTGTGGGAGATCCGCTCCGTAAACCAACGCTATCTTGAAACCTTTATCCGCGCACCGGAGCAATTCCGTGGCCTGGAGCCGGTTATTCGCGAGCGCCTGCGCAAACACTTACAGCGCGGTAAAGTGGAAGTATTTTTAAAGTTCACCGCCAACCCGGCGCACGTAGGTCAGCTGTCGATCAACGAAACCCTGAGCAAACAGCTAATTGAAAACGCCAAATGGGTGCAGTCGCACAGCGGTGGCGAGATCAACCCTACTGATATCCTGCGTTGGCCAGGCGTAATGGAAGCCGAAGAAGTAGATCTGGACACAGTAAACAGCGAACTACTAAAAGGCTTTGATGCCCTGGTTGAAGACTTTAAAGCAGCGCGCGCCAGTGAAGGTAACAACCTGGAAACCATGATAACCACCCGCCTGGATAGTATTCTGGAGCAGGTTGCCATCGTCGAAGGCCATATGCCAGAAGTCGCTAAATGGCAGCGTGAGAAGCTCACCGCTAAGCTGGAAGACCTGAAAGCCGAAATCGACGAGAACCGCCTGGAGCAGGAGCTTATCTATCTTGCCCAAAAGCAGGACGTGGCAGAAGAGCTCGACCGCCTCAAGTCACACGTTAAAGAAACCCATAAGATCCTGAAAAAAGGCGGCGCCTGTGGCCGACGCCTGGACTTTATGATGCAAGAATTCAACCGCGAGTCTAACACCCTGGCGTCTAAATCCATCAACACCGAGATCACCAACGCCGCCGTTGAACTCAAGGTACTGATTGAGCAAATGCGCGAGCAGATCCAGAATATTGAGTGATGTTTCAGGCTGTTTCTCTGCGTTGAAATAGTCTTTAATAAAAACGGGCAAAGTAGGCAATTGCTCAATAGTGAATTGCCTCTATATCCGGATCAGCGAAGGGCGAATGAGTATCGTAACTAAGCCCGGTCGTAATTGAATGGCTCAAAGAGCTGCAAATACGCGCCTTTGGCTCTGACTATGCCTTTCCAAACCGCAGAGCCAGCAAACGCTTTGGACACATCAGCCCCGACACACTCAATGCCGCCATTCAAAAGCTATTCCGTGAAGACAAAATGCCTGTGCCCCACTTTACCGTCCATGACCTACGCCGTACCTGTCGAAGCCTACTTGCAAGCAATGGTGTAGCTGGCCATATCGCCGAACGATGCTTAAACCATAAGCTAAAAGGGGTTGAAGGAGTATACGATAGATATGATTATTTGGATGGGCGAAGGGAAGCGTTAGAAGTGATGGCTGAGTATTTATATCAAATTTTTCTAGTCAAACTAGAGATATTTCTGACTGTAGTAGTCAGACATAACTTCTAACTACTACCAACTTTTCAACTAGATACTAAAGGTTATATTCATATATAAAGCCTAGTGATTCCAGTATGTTATGAATGGATACTTTATCTTCTTGCGTTGACAGCTCCCCGTTCGACTTAGTCAGTGTTAAGTTCAAACTTGTGCTATGAACATCAATACTTTTGATAATAGTAACCTCATCCCACTCACTAGAAGCTCGTATTGCTTGATTAAATAGCTCAACTGTCAGCTCAGTATATTTTGGTAGAGGTACCTTTATGTAATTATTCATATTTTTCACTCCATTGCATAGGCGTGCTCTTCAAAAAGCTTAAGGTGTATACTCTGTACGGCTGCACCGTGGACAAGGCGGTAATCTATCGTCGTGATCATTCAACGTAACTTGCTCACTACAGTTTTTGCAGTTGTAAGTACCTGTTCCGGGCTTTTCACCAGTTGTAGACATAAATAGTCTCCTTAATAATCCCTGACTGTAAGGTAACTACGCTTGCCTAGGCGGGATAAGGCAAGTACCAACATTTTGATACTGCTATTTAGAGCTAAAATAATTTAGTCTAAAAACCCACAATGCGTGAGTTGTAAAATTCTGTCAATGATGATTTTATATAATAATTTCAATGCCATAAAAACAAAAGTGCGAAGGATATTCACTTATATTTCTGTACCTTTGTGAAACCTACGAAGCGATTCCAAAAGATGTGTCGCCGAATGACCCGCTGATCACCAGGATCAACAACGGTGTGGCAGAGTCAGTAGAAAGGCCGTATACGATTGACGGGAAATCGTTTGTTGCTGAGATCTCACCTGCTAACTTTAAGAATAAGAAAAGTAACAAGTTTCAGAGCCATTTTCCGCACCTCAGAGAAGCGCGTATTGAATATGCGATTATTTCAATGGCTCCCAAGCAAGCAATACAAGTTCAATCTTGCAGGTTATGTGTCGTAACTCATAACACCGCACTCTATAATTCACCGATAACGGTGAATTATAGAGTTACAGCTAACATCAACACATAAAATCACCATTAACGGTGAACAAACTTGTTATTTATTCACACTCCCCTGTAATCACTGATATTGATGAATATTGGCGTAAAGCGATGGCTAAGAAAGTGACAATCTCAGAAATGCCTGAGACAGAATTTATTGAGAATGCGAATGTATTGGGGCAACTGATTAAAGCAAAGCGTACAGCAATGAATATGAAACTCGTTGACTGCGCTGCGCTTTGCAATGTGGGGGTCAACACCTTGTCGCGCATTGAGAATGGCAATGACAATTGCACCCTTGCTGCTGTGTTTGCAGTTCTACACGGACTGGGTATCAAACTCACGTCACCGTCGCTTTCCCCTCTATCTACAGCGCAAGATGATAGTCACCCGGTCGGTAATGATGAATGGATATGATGACTATGGCAGCAGAATATACCTTGTTTGTCTATTTGGCGGATCGTCGTATTGGCACCTTAACCCTAGATAAAAATACAAACCTGCTCAAACTAGAATACGAACCAGATTGGAAACTGACAGGCTTCCCGCTTTCCCCAGCTTTAACGCTGGACAATACGCACTCACCAGAAGTCGCCTACAACTATCTCGATAACGCGCTACCAGAGGGCGAGGCACGACAGCTTTTGTCAGAACATCTCGGAGTCTCAGAGAAAACTGCAAGACATCCAATTGCTGAATAAAAAATATGTGCGTCATATTCGTACAGCAGTAGCCCATATCCACATGACTAAAACTTGGCCAACAAGGGCAGCTTCAGAGAAGAAAGATAGCTATTAAAGGGATGTTTTATACTCAATCAGAACCAAGTTACACTTTTCTGCGCGTAAAAGCGTGTAATGCAAGCAGAGTAGTCATCTGTATATTTTAATGAATGGAAAAATCCAGCAGTTAGGGGTCTACATAAAGTGACTTTATGGGTAACAACCTGTAGACCTTTTGCTGGGCTTACAACCTTTCAGTCACCCCTCAATCAGTTTTTTGCTAACGTCCTTTGGCCAGCCTATTAGCTTCATCGTTTAAAGCAAATCACGCAAGCGATTTAACAATGCTTTACGACTATTATTCGCCACAACAAAGCGCTTAAAACGTTGTTCAAACGCCGTTTCATCCTCTTTAAACTGGTAGGCCTCAAACAGCTGATACAGAAAGCGTGATGCCGCATCGTAACCACTGGCGCAAGTTCGATCCGCTTGCTCTTGTGCTTGCTGCCAGTAGTGCTCACGCCGATTGTAAACATCCGTCAACGCTTTTTCTTTTTCTGCTTTTTCGATGGCTAATTTTTTGCGAGCGCTGCGGCTTGCTCTTGCTGTAATTGGCTTTTCGCTTGCTCGATGAAAGGGGAAATTACCTCGGGGGTTAACCAGTATTGATAGATCTCGCCTGTGTTGGCAGGTTCTTTTCGCGTCAGCGCTAAGGCTTGGTGTCGGGTTAGCTGGCCTTGCTCAAACAGCGTGCGTAAAAGCGTGTCTTTCTCTACTTGCGAGAGATTATGGAGCCACGTATCAAACTGAAATTGGGTTTGTTTGGCTTGGTGACTGGGTTGCTCCTTCAGCACCATGGCCAGAGCCTTAACTAATGCTAAGGGAATATCATAGAGTGCCGCAAACGCCTGCACTTCTTCATTAAGGTGCTCAAAATCGAATTGGATTAACGGCACTCGCTCAACGTCATCATTAAAATCAAACGCTTTGAGCCACATAAAGTACACAAGGCGCCAATCCCCTTGCATTAACCCGCTGCGTAAAGCGGCTAAATGCTGGAAAAAGTCGTCAGCATGCTCATCGTCAAAATATTCGTAGTACTCTTCAATGGAAAAAATCAGCAGTTGCCACTCATCGTTTTCGTGAACATGAAGCCCATCACTTGAAAAGCTAAGTACAGCTTCAGGGAGCGTTCCTGCTGGTAGCTTGATGTAGGCATCGATTGAGCCCCAGTTGGCATAGTAAAAACCGATATCAAAGTATTTTAACATCAGCTCAAAAGGCTCTGCCTTTAGGTCGCCGTAGTTGTAATACACCTGAAAGGACGTAGCGCTTATCTCGGCACGGCTTGAAATCGTTCTGAGTGCTTGTCGCGCTTTAGCGTGTAAATACCCATCCAGACACTCAAATTTATAGTATTGATATTCGCTCACGATGACCTTGCTATGTATTTATTGTGAATTGAAAAGTTTGTTTCAATAAAGGCTGTACCTGAACCACTCTGGCGACGGGTTCAGCGTTTAAAAAACTTCTTGGATCAAGGGTCACAAATCCCCAAAACTGCAAAAATCGCTCAATAAATCGTGATTCGATGAGCATGCTTAAGTTTCTTTCTGGCGAGAAGTAATCATCTGCTGGGAAACCCTGTAGTAAATCGGGGAAAGCTGTCATTACTTCTTTCACAAGCTGATCCACACTGCTGTGACTTTGAATACGCCACAGCATAAACAGCCAAAAAGTGCGCAAGTCGGCATCAAACTCAAAACCGTCCAAATAGCCCCAGTTATATTTGCTGATGGCGGCTTCTAACATAGGTTTAAAAAATGCTTGTATACCTGACACCTGATACTGCTTTTGCGCTGATTTTTTCACATGGTAGCGGCCGCTACGTCGATAAATAATACCGCTAATTTCGGCAAGCACTCGGGTGTAGTGCAAGGCATTAAACTTGTCTTCGTTGCTGCCCGCAAACTCACTGATGCTAATGTTACGTTCGAATTGAGCAACGGCAAATTCGGGCAATAACTCACTGGCTTGTTTGACTAATTTAGTCGGCAAGTTGCCTTTGCTCGTGGCTTTGAAGGAGCCGCTTTGCGCCATCGCTTCATCCAGAATGAGGGCTAAATAGCGCATCACTGGGCTGGCAGCAAGGCTGTCTGGCGTACTGATTGTGATCCACTGCAATTCAGTAAAAGGCGCATACAGCCAATTGGACATCTGCGTTGGCGTCACGCCACAAAAATCGGGATGAGGTTGATTATTGCGATCCTGAACTTTGTGTTGCAAAGCTGCGTTGAGTTCATCAAGGCTCCAATTTGGATTCATTGCCAACATAGATTCAACATCATCGAAAACTTGGGCATGTTGCTTGGAAACGCTGCTCATACAACAACGTTTAAATTTTTTCCCACTGCCACAATGGCAAGGATCGTTTCGGCCGAGCTTCATTGTTGTCCCTTCTTAATTGTTATAGAAAAAGCGCTGCATTTTCTTGTTTGCGCTGATCCAATGTCTTAGCAATCGCAGACACTATTGTTTTACTGATCCCTTGCTGCTGTGCAAGATACGTAAATTGGCTGATGGCTTCTGCTACTTCTTCAATGACTTGCTGTGCATCATGCCAACTCCGATAGCCAGCACTGGTCGCTAGTTTTTGCATCACTTTAAGCGGTGGCGCTTTACCATAACCTCCGAACGCAGTGGCGTGTTCGTTGAATGGATGTGGGCTGTAAGTAACATCGTAAAAAGGTGCAGGATCCCATTGACCGTCATCCGCTTGCAAAAACGCCCAGTTTTTACTGTGGTCGTCTTGATTAGACGACAGCAGGTTAAAAATGGCGCGGCGAAATTGCAGTTGTCCAGCAGCAGGAGATTTACACAACTGACGGCTGGCTTTAATCAAGTCAATATAATCTAAACTTGGCGTTCTAAAGTCTGCATCCAGCAGCCCGCAAGCGCTGTGCATATGTAGGCGACCTGAACTGCGATTGCCGCTTAAATTGGTCTGTTGAGTGACAAAATCAAAACGCTTAAGCGCCAACCAGGCAGACGCACCGCTTGTAGGTGGTGCTTCAATGAGTCGCCATTGCGGCGGTTGACACTTAGCTTGCTCAGCCATTTGCAAATAAACCGCCTCACACAAACCTTCTTCATGACCGAGCGCTAGATTCTTCGAGGTAAATTTAATCAGCCAAGCCTCATCTCCAGGCTGAGCGAAGGTTCGACAATGCTGAGTTTCTCCAGCAGGCATATAAATCTGCGCCTTGGGCCTTGCTCCCCCCGAACTACCACCGGCGACTAATGCAGCCAACACCTGTTGAGTATGCCCATCTAACTCATCCTGGTTGTCGTCTATATAATCTGACATTGAAGCATCGAACAGCGTTTGCGCTTCTAAACCCAAGGTTGCTAAATCAATATCCGCGTTCGTCGTGGTTGAGAACTCAGACACCGGAGAAAAAGACAATGCTCCCATGCCTTTATCACCGACAAAGGCTAGTCTATCCATCGCTGTTATTTGATTAGGCAGGATGCCCTTTTGCCGGAAAATACGATCTTGTAACAACATACCCCAGCCATCGGGCAAACAATCTCCAAATACGCCATGTACACCTTGATGCGGCGCTTTAGGTGCGACTTGAACTTGTGTGCTCGCCTGTAAAGTATAGGGTGATAAATTACCAAACTGCTGCAAATAGCTGTCTGCATACTGGAAAAAAACACCTTGCCGATTCTGAGCCAAAACCCCTACAGCACCCAGCTCTCCTGAGCTTAACGTGCGAGTTACTGTGAGCTTCTGAATAGGTTTAAAACTCATCTTTTAGTACCTCATCAATACTAGAGGGCATAGTAGCGCGCTCTTTGTTAGGCACTGTGAGCTCGTATAACCGCTCAAGCGAATCGAGGGTCTGCCATAGCAATAGCAATTGGCGAAATGAAATTTGCCCGGTCAACTCAAATTTCTTAATGGTGGCCGCAGGTACGCAGCTTCGTTCAGCCAACGCAGCTCGTGACAGTTTTGCGCGTTGGCGTGACTCCCGCAAATAAGCTGCATAGGCTTGGCTTACATCGGTATCATCAAGTAAGGTAAAATTCATTCGCAACGGCCGCATGGATACAATAATATCCATTATAGCGAAATAAAACTAAAAATGGATACTATTGCATCCAATACTGAGTGACGTGTTGAAAAATCACTCAATAACTTATTGAAATTTGTCAAGGTCTAGAACACCACTCAAGAAGCAGATCCAGAATATTGAACAATGTTTTTTTGAGCCTCTTTTGGCTTACTATACCAAGCCCCAGCTGCTGGGGCTTTTTTGTTCAACACTCCCGCGTTTCATTTCCTCTGCCGCCCTTCGTGCAGATATAACAAAATGATTAGTATGCTCTTTAATGAATGCCCAAAGTTTTAAGGGCGTGCGCAAAGCTGCGGAAATGTTCACTAAACCTGGTTGTGGGCACTCCCGCCATTAACACGCGGATCTCATAAATTTGCGCTTGCGTAGGCTGGATAAATGAACGGTTATAGTCATCCCCCCAATTCGCCAGCTCTGATTTAATCTGACCTTCATCAAACATAAAAACGACCTGTTCGTTTGACATTAGCATCAGTAAAAATACCACTCTTTCCCACTTATTGATTTGATGAGATAGCGCGACACATGCTCGTGCGGTATGCGGATGATCTGAGCCACAAATGATATCCATCAACGCTTTCGCATTCAGGTAGACCTGTGTTTTTACAATCAGTCTTGCTGCCTCCTTACATACTGAAGGAGAGGGATCTTTAAGCCCGTTCAACAGATAAGCCTTACTATTGTGGGAGTCTAACTTCAATAAACTGTTTAGCGCCTGCTTTCTGAGAGAGGGTGCGCCATGCTGATAAAAACATTTTATTTTGTATAGTGCATCAACACACTTCAGATAGCCAAGCCCCCAGATAGCCGCCTTAGTACTTGAGTCTTTAGTTAGGTGCTCCCTGTAAAATGCCACAACATCAATACCATTTTCCAGGCAGTGCTTTACAGCCAGCTCACGTACCGACGAATGGCGATCAACCAGCCCTTTTTCAGCAACCTGAGCTCTGTAAGTGGCCATTAGTAGGTGCTTTAATGAGGCTTTTCGGATTGGCATAAACTTATCATTTAATAAGCTTAGGTAGTACTTCTCCAGCACTTGCGGATAGTGAACGCCAGACCAACGAAAAGCATGAGCTCTGACTAAGACATCTTTACTCGCAAAAGCCATAGGCAACAGCGTTTGGGCATCAACAACCTGATGTTCAATGACTAAATTCAAGCAGAGCCTGGCTACATAACTGTTTGCGCTTTGCACAGCTGCCAACAAATGGCCTCGGTTTGTATCTGTTAACAGCAAAGTCTCCACTTGTCGAATAACATCTTGATGATTGGCTCTATGGCAGTCCTGTAGATGATATACTTGAGGAAGGCACTGAATAAAGGCCTCAACATTTTCGTCTACCATCAATTTGCTCAACGCTTTTACTGCCGCATCTCTAACTTGAGGCACCCAATCATTCACGCGGATAATTAGACAGGGAATAGCCACCGGATCGCCCATCATACCTAGTCTTAAAACGGCGTTTTCTCGTTTGTGACCGTCATAATCCTGACTCAACTTAATGAGCTCTTCAATGGTCGCTGCCTCTCAGGTTGAGTATTTCTATTTAAGGTTAATTTTTTCAACTGACTGAATAATTGCTGCAAGTCATACACAATAGCGCCTTTTTAAATATGCCCGATTAATCTGTCGACACCAATTGAAACACAATCGGGGGACAGTTAACATCATCGTGCAGTCAAATAAAAAGGAATATGGACATGACAAAAATAACATTTCTCAGCAGGCAAGCTCTCATCTCCAGCGTGGCGGTGCTTTATCTCGCAGGTTGCGGCTCATCAGACTCCAGCGCTGCACCATCAGTACAGAATACAAATGAGCGTGCAGAAACAAAAACACAAGTTTGGAACATTGATGCTTACGCTCAACATTGTACTGGGGTGGCACAACAACTATGCCTCAGGGTCAAACCCTCTGATGAGGAAAGCTATTCATTGCATTATGGCTTGATTGAAGGGTTTGAATATCAATGGGGCCACCATTACCAGCTAGAGGTGACAGCGTCTGAGGTAAATAATGCGCCTGCCGACGCATCAAGCAAAAAGGTTCAACTCAAAGCCATAAGCTCGGTAAAAGAGGATAATATTGGGACTGAATACATTCTGTCAGATGTCAATTTACAGCCAGATACACTGGTGTATGATGACAAAGAACAAGGCTATCGTTTCTTGGGTAAACCCTTTACCTGCACCGAATATGTAGACTGTGACCAGTTGTATTCTATGCGAGCAACAGGCGCCAAAGTAAACCTAACCTTCCGTTACGAAGGTAACGCCAATATCGCTCTGCTCAACTGGAATTAATAGCTGCGGCATCTGCATTAGTCGATGCCACATTATTTTTAGGCGCAGAGAGCTACTTTGACTCCATTGACTTCACCATTGCGGTTGAGAACACCTAATTGCGCGCAAAACGAAGGTGTGCAGGCGTATCTGGCAGAGCAAAAAGCCCAGTAAACTTGGGCTCTTTGGCGCTGGTTTTACCCGTTACAGCTGAGTGACCACATCCCGGCGCTTGGCCTGTTTATACATAAAGTGGAAAAACAGCGAACTCAGCATAAATAAAATAACACTGGGCAGGCTTGCGAGCACCATCTGGCTTGCTTCGACAGGTATGCCACCGGCTAAAGATCTGAGCAAAAACATCGAACCACTGACGGGGATATAGAGGCTTAGCTCACTCTCTATTGGTACCAAAAACACCATGAGCAGGAGCAGCTGAACAAAAGCAACAAAGGTACTCATCTGCTTATTTACCAGAGCGATGGCGCCTAACAGGTAAGACACCGCAAACCCAGCAACGACTACCTGCAAAAAGACCAGCAGCATCAACGAATGAAAGTGCACTTGCAGGTCAAAATACCAATTGATAAATGCATACCCAACACCCACAACCAGCAACTGATACAGCACCAGCACCACTTTGCGTGCCAGCAATATACTAAATAGGGATGTCGCTGACGTTAAAATATGTGGCAACGTACCTAACTTGGCGTCTTCAACAATCTCTTCAGCGGCAGTAGATGAAATACCAACCGTCAGTGTCCACAGATAATACCCCAGTACCAAAGATTCCATCCGCTGCAATGATAATGCCCCGCCAGACAGGTAAGAGGCGCCCGAAATAACCAGGATGAGAATGACAGCAGCAAAAACAATACTGGCATAAAAGTTCAGCGGGTATCGTTTTGAAGTCACCCACTTTCGATGCAGCTCCAGCCCGAGCAAAGTCATAAAATTCATAATAAATTTAACTCCCTGCGGATCAACCCTTCCAGACTGGCCTGATGCTTTTCAACGGTGACAATGTTAAAACGCGTGAGCACTGTCAGCATTTCATTAAGACTG
This sequence comes from Pseudoalteromonas rubra, assembly GCF_005887095.1. Taxonomy (GTDB): domain Bacteria; phylum Pseudomonadota; class Gammaproteobacteria; order Enterobacterales; family Alteromonadaceae; genus Pseudoalteromonas; species Pseudoalteromonas rubra_E. The sequence goes on from NZ_PNCI01000008.1 coordinate 80,138, forward strand.
CCCACGGAGGTGTCAAACCTGAGTGACTGCTCAGACAATCGCTCACACTGCATAGGGAGCGCCTCAGGAAGCGGGTGCTGCGTTGTAATGGTGTACTGCTCACCCACAGCACTTGCCAGTAATGTCTGTGTTTTGCCAAAGCGCACGACTTCCCCTTTGTTTAGCAGCAATGAATAATTACCGAGCCGCTGCGCCGTATCCATCTGGTGTGTCGCTATCAGGACAATGGTGCCTGTCTCTTTAACCTGTTCAATACACGCTTCAAACTCTTTCTGACTCTCAATATCCAACCCCAGAGTTGGCTCATCAAGTAGCAAGACCTTAGGGCTGGAGATCAATGAAAGACACAATGCGAGGCGCTGTTGCATGCCTCTGGATAGCAGTTGAACCTGCTGCCGGGCTTTGTCTGATAAGTTAAACTTCTGAAGAAGTTGCAGCGCAGTGTCTTTTGCAACCCGCCGTGATAAGCCTTTTAAAACGCCAAAGTAGCGAAGGTTTTCAAATGCCGTCAATTTGGGGTAAAGCGCCCTGGAGGAGTCAAATACAAACCCAATATCATGCGCCTGCAACTTTTTGTCCGGGCCAAAACAGATGCTGCCCTGATAGTCGTGAGATAAGCCGGCCAGTATTTTAAACAACGTGGTTTTGCCAGCGCCATTAGGGCCTAAAATAATTAATACCGCGCCCGGCTCTACGGAAAAAGAAACCTGTTTAAGCGCGCAATGACTGTCGAAATGTTTAGATAAGTTGGTGATAGTTAGCATACTTCATTCACCCCGGCGTATTTGTTCAAAGCCTGCCGAGCCTGCTTTGTAACTCACTACTAAAAGTCTTTCTAATGGATCATAAACGGTCTATAAAACAGGTTATTAGCTGATTGTCCAGCGCTATTCACGGGCTAAAGCAAGATTATGTATATCTTCATAAAAAAAGCGCTGAACGCGCTTTTTGTTTTAGCAATTAAGCTGACTCTAGCCGCCACAGCTCTTTTTCGGAGCAGGCTGAGCTATTTGGACTCGACTAGGTAAATCGGGGCTACTAATCCCAGCCCCACCTTTCACACTTTTCAATTTGTCTAAGTGTATTTGCTCCATACTTAATAACGCCTCCGTAAATACTCGACTCACTCAGTCGATGTTTTAGATGATCATGCTTCCAATGCAAACATGAAGTCTGTATCAAACATGAATTAGCCCACCTACATCAGTCAATGTGGGACAAACAGCAATTTCAAAGAGCGCTCTCACGCTCAGCGTATGTTTCTCTTACCTTTGCACTCATTGCAAATGCAAACATGCTCAAACACAATACAATATGCATCACTAACATAAAGTTATCTCTGATATATAGTTTGAAGGGTGCCGAATCAATAACGTAATACTTGTAGGCCAGGACTTCTAGCCAGGTGATTAGATTTGCAATACACATCAAAGCTATGAGCAGCAATATTGTGCATTCCTGTGCAGATAAAGTTTGTAGTCTGTACACTTTTTTAAAGTACTGACTGCCCGACAACACATGAAGCCGCAATGCCAGATTTCTGCGATACACTATGGGTAAAACGAAAATCAAGCTCATGCCAATGTCAGCAAGGTAATAATGTGTGCTCCACTGTAATGTGATGGGTAGAGTAACTAAGTCAATAATTTCGAAAAGACCATAAGCCAATAAAAACCAGCGGGCTGTAGCAACATTCCAACTAATCACCAATCCCAACAAAATAACGATAAGAGGGGCATATTCCATGATGGCGTATACTTCTTTCATAACCTACTCCTTTTCTGGTTTTTCGTCTGGTGAAGGACTTTGGTCTTCAAGGTCGGTTAAGTTCAGTACGCCGGTCAGGTCTTTACCGAAAACCAGAAATAGCTCGAACATCTGGGCATAACTCATATCTGTTTTGCCGGATTCGTAGTTGCTTATGGTGGCCTGGTCGACACCAAGCCGCCTGGCCAGCTCTTGCTGAGACCAGCCTCTGTGGTGTCTTAACTGGCGGATTGAGCGCTGCACATAGCGCCTGAAATTCTCCACTTTGTAATTGCGCTTGTCAGGACTGTTCTTCACGCGCATGTATCTCCCTATTTATTATTGTCGCTAAACTAGCAAGCAAAACTACAAAACGCAACATTTTGGAAACACGATTAACACCCTGCCTGCTCTTTATGAATACTTTTATGATCTTAATCAGTTCATTCAACGAATGTGCTGCAAGGCAATTTTCTTGCATTTAAACGAACATAGACACGCTTAAATAGGTACTTTAAAACATCCCAATTTTTTTGCTCTCAATCGTTGACCTGTCTATAACTTCATAGTTTATCGTTTTCATTCGTTACCGCCTGACCGGGTTTTACAAAGTCAGGCATACATAGGGAGCAAACGGGGTGTATCGGATTTCTGAATTGGCTGCGCAGCTTGGATTGTCGCGCTCTACTTTACTGTATTACGAAAAGCGCGGACTGCTCTGTGGCAATCGCGCCAGTAATGGTTATCGGCTATATGGCGAACAGGACCTGCAAAGAGTGCGGCTGCTGCAACAGTTACAGGCTGGCGGGCTAACGCTGAGTGAATGTAAACAGGCACTGGAGGCCAAACTAGACCGTACGGTACTGAGCCGCAGGCTCGCCGAGCTGGAAGCCGAGATAGCACACAAGCAACAGGCGCATACCTTGTTATCGGCGCTGCTTGGGCGCGGTTCGCTACGCGACTGGCTTACACAGGCCGATAAGCTGGCACCCGATGCACACCGAAACTGGCTTGAACAACAAGGGTTTGATGAACAGCAGGCCCTTTATTTAAAATGGTTATCAAAAGACATGAATGAACACGATTCTTATATGGCCGACTTTATGGCGGTCTTTCATCAGTTGGAACGCTGGGGACCGGGCAGCAATACCGATACGCACAAAGCGTTGACGCATGTTCCCTTTGCCCCTCAAACCGTGCTGGACATCGGCTGTGGTAAAGGCTTTGCGACTGAGTTGCTGGCAACACAAACTCAGGCACAGATCACGGCGGTGGATAATGAAACGCAGGCAATCGATAGCCTGGCACAACGGCTAAAGCAACAGGGGCTCGATAAGCGCGTCACGCCCCTGTGCGCCAGTATGACCGCACTGCCCTTTGCGCCTGGCAGCTTTGATCTGCTCTGGGCCGAAAGCTCGGCTTATATTATGGGCTTTGAAGCGGCGCTGAGTGCCTGGCGCCCGCTTCTGCGTTCGGCCGGTTGCCTGATGGTCAGCGATCTGGTGTGGTTACAGGATATGCCCTCAGAACAAGCAAGCGCCTTCTGGCAACAGGAATATCCGGATATGCACGCCATTTCAGCGCGTCTGGTGCAAATTGAGCAGGCAGGCTTTCGGGTGTTAGCGCACTTTACACTGAGTCAACAAGCCTGGGCAGACTATTATGAACCGCTCAAAACCGAGGTCAAAAGGCAGCTCAGCCACCAGCCTGAGTCAGCTGCACTGCTGGATATGGCCCGGGAAATCGCCATTTATGAGCAGTACCTTGGCGAGTTTGGTTATCAGATGTTTGTGCTGCAACGCACGGATTAAGCACCTCGGTGCTGGTAAGTTAAACGATATGGCTTTAAAATAACGCTTTTGGACAACCAGCGATGCGCGCACGCCCACATCGCTGTATTGCAACCCTATAGGTCTGACGTATGCCACATCAAAATCGCGGTAATTTGTTTATTCTTTCGGCGCCTTCTGGTGCTGGAAAGTCAAGTTTGATTAAAGCCCTGCTGGAAAGACAAGATAAGGTCCGGGTATCCGTGTCTCATACAACCCGCGCACCTCGCCCGGGAGAGAATAATGGCGAGCACTATCACTTTGTGTCTGTCGATGAGTTTAAAACCTTAATCAATCAGAATGATTTTTTTGAGTGGGCGCAGGTATTCGAAAACTACTATGGCACCTCTAAGCAGGCAATCGAAACACAGTTGGCTGCGGGTATCGATGTATTTCTCGACATTGACTGGCAAGGTGCGCGTCAGGTACGTGAGCTGATGCCCGAAGTAAAAACCATCTTTATTCTGCCACCTTCTAAGCAGGCACTGGAAGAGCGTCTGAATAATCGTGGACAAGATTCTCAGGAAGTCATTGCCTCGCGGATGGAGCAGGCCAAATCTGAGTGCTCTCACTACAATGAATTTGACTACCTGCTGGTCAATGATGACTTTGATACTGCTTTGAACGAATTGGAGCATATTGTGGTGGCTGCACGCCTGGAGCTGAAAAAACAGCAACAGAACCAACAGGTACTGATCGCCGAACTGTTAAAATAAGCGATTCCTGTGGCTGGCTGTATCGAGTTTAGGTCTGCGACCGACCAATCCAGCCTTTTAGCCGTAACGACCCGATATTTTTTAACCATATACTTGGCGAATCCGGCGCTTTTTAGTAGACTAGCCCTTTGCTAAATGTATTGAATTTTTTGGAGTGCTTCGATGGCTCGCGTAACAGTAGAAGACGCAGTAGATAAAATTGGTAACCGTTTCGACCTAATTCTTGTTGCAGCGCGTCGCGCTCGTCAGATTGCAGTCGGTGGTAAAGACCCTATGGTTGATGCTGAAAATGACAAGCCAACCGTAATCGCATTGCGCGAGATCGAAAAAGGCATGGTCACCAGCGATTCACTGGACATGATCGATCGCGAAGAGCAACAAACTCAGGAAGCTGCTGAGCTTGCTGCTGTTGCTGCAATTGTGGGTGGCAATCGCTAATCCACTGCGACCTGTTATAAGATAACGCCAGCTTTTTAGCTGGCGTTATTGTTTCTGCGCCCCGGGCCAACAGCCTGTGTGTCGCCACCTCTTTATTAGACTAATAAATTTGTTAGTCGATTGGCTTCGAAGTCAATTCATCGTATATTCAGTACTTAACTTATTATTAATACCAATCAAACGTCATAGCCTTATTTCAGGATATGCTATTGCGTAATTGGTATAACTTCGCTGGAACATTGGAGTGTGAATGTATCTGTTTGAAGGCTTAAAGAAAAAAATATCAGAGTATCTGCCACCCGAAGACGTGGAACTGGTGCAAAAAGCCTACGTGGTTGCCCGCGAAGCGCATGAAGGGCAGACCCGCTCCAGCGGCGAGCCTTATATTACCCACCCGGTCGAAGTCACGCAGATCCTGGCCAGTATGAAGCTGGACCATGAAACCCTGATGGCGGCATTGATGCATGATGTCATCGAAGACACCGATTTCAGCCAAAGAGACCTGGCCGAGATCTTCGGCGATACGGTTGCTGAGCTGGTTGCCGGCGTCAGTAAACTGGACAAACTCGACTTTAAAGATAAAAAAGAGTTTCAGGCCGAAAACTACCGCAAGATGATCATGGCCATGACTCAGGACATCCGGGTTATCTTGATCAAACTGGCTGACCGTACCCATAATATGCGTACACTTGGCTTCCTGCGCCCGGAAAAACGCCGCCGGATAGCCCGCGAGACCCTGGAGATCTTTGCACCGATTGCGAACCGTCTGGGTATCCATGACATCAAGAATGAACTGGAAGATTTGGGTTTTGCAGCTCTATACCCTATGCGTCACAGAGCACTTAAATCAGAAGTTGCGAAAGCACGCGGTAACCGTAAGGAAGTGATCAGTAATATTCAGTCTGAGATTGAATCACGCCTGGAAGAAGCTGGTATTGACGCCTCAGTCAGTGGCCGCGAGAAGCACTTGTACAGCATTTACAAAAAAATGCTTAACAAAGAGCTGCTGTTCAATGAAGTGATGGATATTTATGCTTTTCGCATCAACGTCAACAGCATAGATACCTGCTATCGGGTGTTAGGTGTGGCACACAACCTGTACAAGCCCATAGAAACCCGTTTTAAAGACTATATTGCCGTACCCAAAACCAATGGCTATCAGTCGTTGCATACCTCTTTGGTTGGGCCTCATGGTATTCCGGTGGAGATCCAAATTCGTACTCATGATATGGATCATATGGCCGACAAAGGGGTTGCTGCGCACTGGATGTATAAAAAAGCCGGTGACAGCTCGGGGCACACTGCACAGCAACGTGCCAGACAGTGGATGCAGAGCCTGCTAGAGCTGCAACAAAGTGCCGGCTCGTCGTTTGAATTTGTTGAAAACGTTAAGACAGAACTGTTCCCGGAAGAGATTTATGTCTTTACGCCGGATGGGCGTATTATTGAGTTGCCAATGGGCGCAACGGCCGTCGACTTCGCTTATGCGGTACACACCGACGTGGGTAATACCTGTGTGGGCGCACGCGTCAATCGCAAACCGTACCCGCTGAGTAAAGCACTGGATACCGGTCAGACCGTTGAGATCATTACCAGCTCAGGCGCACATCCCAATGCCACCTGGCTGAACTTTATCGTCACGGGTAAAGCGCGTCTGGGCGTGCGTAACTACCTCAAGAGTCAGCATCAGGAAGAGTCTATCCTGCTGGGCAGACGCTTACTTGACTCCGCACTGGGCGAGCACAAGCTGGATGACATTCCAACCGAACAGATAGACAGAGTGCTGGAAGAGCACTCGCTCAATACGGTACTGGAACTACTGGTGGAAATTGGCAATGGCAACATCATGAGTATGTTGGTTGCAAAACGCCTGTTACAAGCCGATGATGCTATTGAAAGCCTGGCACAACAAGCGAAGGCACCAATTATCGGCACAGAAGGCATGCTGGTCACTTATGCCAAGTGCTGCCGACCTGTACCAGGTGATGATATTACCGCGTATGTCAGCCAGGGTAAGGGCCTGATGGTCCACCGTCAGGAATGTAAAAACATCAAAGGCTGGCGAAATGAACGTGCCAAATACTTTGTGGTAAAGTGGGAAGATAACCCCGAAAAAGAATACATCGCAGCACTGCGGGTTGAGATCATCAACCATCAGGGTGCGTTGGCCAAATTAACCAATGTGGTTGCAAGTACCCAAGCCAATATTGTGGAGATTGCAACCGAAGAAAAAGAGAGCAACCTGTACGTGATTGACCTGGGTGTTACCGTTAAAGACAGGATCCACGTTGCAAATATTATGCGCCGGATCCGGGTAATGCCAGATGTACAACGCGTAACCAGGAAGCGATAAAGGAAAGACAATGAATAAAGCCATTATTTCAACCGATCAGGCGCCGGCAGCAATCGGCACCTACAGTCAGGCAGTTAAAGTCGGTACGGCGGTTTACCTTTCGGGGCAGATCCCTTTGGTGCCTGAAACAATGGAAGTCATCTCTGAAGACTTTGCGGAGCAAACACAGCAGGTATTTAAAAACCTGACCGCCGTATGTGAAGAAGCAGGCGGCCAGCTACAGGATATGGTTAAGGTAAATATCTTCCTGACCGACCTGAGCAACTTTGCCACTGTGAATGAGATCATGAGCCAGCATTTTAAAACGCCTTATCCGGCGCGTGCAGCCATTGGTGTCAAAGAGTTACCGAAAGGCGTACAAATTGAGATTGACGGCATCATGGAGCTGCCTTCCACCAACTAATACCTTAGTGTATTGGTATTGCTACTCAGCCCGCTTTATGCGGGCTTTTTCATACCTGCCCGGTGATTTTTCATAGCCTTAACTTTGATCTTAAACACTTGACCGCATACTATTAATTTAGCAATCTGGTCATACGCACAAAGCAAGACCTAACTCTGTTATGGCCGTCTACAAAGGCAATTTGAGGTACTCATTATCGTAGTAAGTGATAAGCAATAAGGATAAGCCTGTGTTTAAACTCGCAAAAAATGGCAATATATTGATGGACGTCGCAGCTGCGTCGCCCCCCAGTGCAGCGTTTGTGGTTGAAGCACTTGAACGCTCACCTTATGCGGACTGCGCAATTGATCACGAGTCCATTGCAGCCTACTTTAAACAAGATACCCCCGCTGCTCAGCTGATTGTGGCCCAGCAAAAAGATGCACATATCGAAGTGGCACTCAGCGAAGATAAAATGCAGGCAATCGCCAAACTGACAACTGCTCAGGGTGGCAAAATGATCAGCCTTGAGGATGCAAAACGCGCCATCGTCAAAATCGGCGTAACACGGGGCTATAAACAGGTTTATCTCGAGAATTTACTCAAGCAACAGCTCGAATCCATGCCAGGTTCTGAGGTAACCGGGGTTGTCGCACAAGGAAGGCCACCTGAAAATGGTATCCCTGCTAAGTTAATTCCCCATGTTCAGACATTGAAAGAACGCCTGAAACAGCCCAAGCTACGTGAAGATGGCACCGTGGATATGCGAGATTTTGGTGCCCTGGCCAGTGTTGCGCCTGGCACCTTACTGGTTACCCAGCGTCCGGCAACACCAGGTAAAGAGGGCTTTACTGTTACAGGCGAAAGCATTACCCCCAAACCTGGCGACTCCTTTCAGCTTGTTGCCGGTGAGGGCACGGAGATATCACCTACCAATCCGCTGCAACTGGTGGCCACCATTGCGGGTTGCCCCTCTGATGTTCCAAACGGCATGCGGGTAGACGACATCTTTACCATAGCCGATGTCAATGTACGTAGCGGCCATATTGAGTTCAGTGGCAGCGTGCTGGTCACCCGCAATGTGGAGCCGGGGATGAAGATCAAGGCCCATGGCGATATTACTGTTATGGGCACTGTGGAATCGGGCGAATTGATTTCAGATGGCAATATCGAAGTCAAAGGTGGGGTCATAGGTCATCTCGATCACAGCAACGACGATCAGGGACTCACCTGTCGCCTGATAGCCAAAGGTGATGTCCAGATTACTCACGGTCAGTACACCTATCTGGAAGGTCACAATGTCTTTATTCAAAAGCAAAGCAATCACTGTGATATTAAAGCTGCAAACCTGTTGCAGGTTGGCCTGGATGAGTCGCCCAAGGGAAAACTGATCGGCGGTACCATTTTTGATGCCAAAATGCTGGTGGCGGGCGAAGTTGGCAGCAGCTCAGGGGCAACCATGGCCATCTACCTGGCGCGCAGTGGCATGGAAATCACCGAGCGAACCGATCTGTGCCTGAAGGAGTTAAGTCAGACTGATGAGCAGATCAACAATCTGCAAAAAGCGGTCGAAAAAGCCGATCATGTTAAAGACGCCGAAAAGAAAAAAACCTTGCTGGCTAAGATAGGGGCAACCCAGGAACATTATTGCAAACAAGCCGAAGCACTGGAGCATCAGCTGTCTGAATTAGACCATACTTTGCACGACTTGCTCAACAACACTCAGCTGGTGGTTAATACCTCGTTGCACTCTGGCGTCGAAATACATATTTTCGATAAGGTTTATAAAACCAACCGCAGTTATCCTCCCTGCAGCGCGAGGCTGCTCGAAGGAAAAATAGAAATTGAATTTAAGATGTAAGGGAGCCCATGCGGGCTCCCTTACTGTGTGTTGCCATCGCGTCTAAAGTAACCCAGAAACTTCAGTTTTAATGTGCTCAGGCCACACACCAACCTGGACCTGACCAATATGTTGTTTTTGCAGTAACAGCATGACCAAACGAGACTGGCCAATGCCGCCGCCTATAGTCTGTGGCAGTGCCCCAGCCAGTAAGCTCTGGTGCCAGTCCTGCTCGAGTCTTTGTTCATCCTGAGTCAGGCTGAGCTGACGCTGCAAGCTGTCCGGACACACGCGGATCCCCATAGACGAAATTTCAAAGGCATCTTCAAGAACCGGGTTCCAGACCAGGATATCGCCGTTGAGTCCCTGATATTGCTCGCAGGTGGGCGTCGACCAATCGTCATAGTCCGGCGCTCTGACGTCATGGATTTTGCCATCACCCAGCTCGGCGCCAATCCCAATCAGAAATACCGCGCCATACTCCTGAGCAATCGCTTTTTCCCTTTGCTTGGGCGTAAAATCCGGATACATACGGCGCAGCTCTTCACTATGTACAAAAGTGATGTGCTGCGGTAAAAACGGGGTCAGCCCGTAGTCAGACGCCAGTTGCTGCTCGGTTTCACGAATTGCGCTGTACAGGGTCTCAACCGTTTCTTTGAGTTTATCCAAAGAGCGCTCTGACTGCGCGCAGATCACCTGTTCCCAGTCCCACTGATCAACGTACACAGAGTGGATCGGTGACAGCTTGTCTTCGTCCGGACGTAACGCTTTCATGTGCGTATAGAGTCCCTGCCCTGCGCCAAAGCCATAATCGCCAAGTGTTTTACGCTTCCACTTTGCCAGTGAATGCACAACCTCAAAGTCGCTGTCACTCAGCGTTTTCACCTTAACCTTAACGGCTTTTTCGGTGCCGCTGAGGTTATCCTGAATCCCGTCTCCTACTTTTGCCAGGATAGGTGCCTGGACTTCAATCAGGCCTAGCTTGTCAGTCAGTTGTTGTGAAAAAAGTGCTTTTGCACGGGCTATTTGCTGTTGTGTTTGCAGATACTGTTGCAACATATCGGTTTCCTCATTCCCAATGGTGTTGAATAACGGTGCAGGCTTGCTGCGTTAAATCTATCCTCAACAAAAACGAGCAAAGATTCAATACTCCACAACAAAAACACCTTTACACTATTTTTTTCTTTAAAAATTCGCTTTAATAATTATCGAATCAATAATTAGCGTACAAAATATCCATGGAAAATTATCAAATCGATAATCTCGACCGTTCTATCCTTCATGCATTAATGGACAATGCCAGAACACCCTATGCTGAACTGGCCAAACGCTTCGCCGTCAGTGCAGGGACCATTCACGTGCGGGTCGAAAAGATGAAGCAAGCCGGTATTATCGTCGGCACCCGGGTCAGCATAGATGCCAAACAGCTGGGCTATGATGTCTGCTGTTTTATTGGCGTAAACCTTAAACATGCCCGGGACTACCCGGCCACCATTGAACAATTGGAAGGGTTTGAAGAAGTTGTTGAAGCCTATTACACCACGGGTAATTACAGCATTTTTATCAAGGTGATGGCACGCTCTATTGACCATCTTCAGGATGTACTGATCAACAAGATCCAGACCATTGAGGCGATCCAGTCAACCGAGACCCTGATCTCCTTGCAGGCACCAATAATGCGTGAAGTAATGCCTTAGAGAGGCGCTTTTTGTTATAATCGCGGCAATTTAGTAGTTAAGAGCTGTAATTGATGGAAGAAAACCGTTTTCAGCGCGTTAAGCGCATTTTGGATCAACGCCAGACTGATTTAACTGTGTGCCTGGACGAAGTCCACAAACACCACAATCTGTCGGCCATAGTGCGCACAGCCGATGCGGTCGGCTGCCATCATGTTCATGCGGTTTGGCCGCAGGAGCAAAGACGCCTGACCAATAACACCTCAGGTGGCAGTAAAAACTGGGTAGAAACCCATATGCACGACGACATAGATCAGGCTGTTGCCGCGATCCGTGCGCAAAACCCGGGGATCCAACTGCTGGCGACTAATCTCAGTGATACCGCCGTAGATTTTCGTGAGATTGATTATACTAAACCGACTGCCGTCATCGTTGGGCAGGAGCGTTTGGGGATCTCTGACAGAGCACTGGAGCATGCCGATCAGCATATCGTGATCCCAATGGCAGGTATGGTACAGTCGTTAAATGTCTCAGTGGCCGCTGCCCTGATCTTATATGAAGCACAGCGTCAGCGTGAAGAAGCTGGGCTGTATCAGCGCAATGATATGCTCGACCCGGCAATTAAACACAAACTGTTGTTTGAAGGCTGCCACCCGATCATTGCCAATCGCTGCGTAGAAAAAGGTCTGCCCTACCCGGCGCTGGATGAACTTGGGGAGATCGTCGCCGACGATGCATTCTGGAACACACTGAAATTCAGCCAAAAAGGATAGCTATGTCTCGTCCCAATTTAGCCCAGTACGCCATTACCGACCTCAAAGGAGTCGGCCCTAAGGCCGCAGAGCGGCTGGCCAAATTGGGGATCCGCAGTGTTCAGGATATGCTATTTCACCTGCCATTGCGTTATGAAGACAGAGCCAGAACTTACCGCATCGCCGAATTGATGCCCCACACTCATGTGAGTGTGGAGGGTGAAATTGAGCAGACCAACATCACCTTCGGCAAGCGCCGTATGCTGGTGTGCCAGATCAACGACGGCACCGGTCGTATTACCCTGCGCTTTTTCAACTTCAGTGCAGCACAAAAAAATGCCATGCAAAGCGGCAAAATCATGCGCTGTTTTGGTGAAGTACGCCGTGGCCGGGTCGGCCTGGAAATGGCCCACCCTGAATACAGTATTCGCGATGAACTGAGTGATACACCTCAAGGCGCGGATACCCTTACGCCGGTTTACCCGACCACTGAAGGGCTCAAGCAACTCAGTATTCGCGCCATTGCGGAACAGGCCGTTGCTTTACTGCACAAATACGATATTGACGATCATCTGCCACAGCAGTTCCGGCCTAATCAGCTGAGCTTAAAAGAGGCCCTGCTGACGCTCCATCAGCCACCTCAGACTGTGGCACTGGACCAGCTGGAACTCGGTCAGCACCCGGCACAGCAACGCCTGGCGTTTGAAGAGTTACTGGCACAAAACCTTAGTCTGCTACAACTCAGGCAGCAAGGCCAAGACGTCAAGGCTGTCTCTTTGCCGCCCAATAACCTGTTAGAAACCGAATTTCTGGCGCAACTCCCTTTTAGACCCACAGCGGCCCAGAGCCGGGTGGTGGCCGAGATCAAAGGCGATTTGCAACAACCCTACCCTATGATGCGCCTGGTGCAAGGTGATGTAGGCTCAGGTAAAACCCTGGTCGCGGCGCTGAGTGCACTCACGGCCATTGCCAAAGGCTATCAGGTGGCGCTGATGGCACCAACGGAAATTTTATCCGAGCAGCACAACATTAATTTCCAGAACTGGTTTGCGACGCTGGGTATTGAAGTCGCCTGGCTGGCAGGTAAAACCAAAGGTAAAGAGCGTGAACGTGTGCTTGAGCGCATTAGCTCAGGTCAGGCGCAAATGGTCGTGGGCACCCATGCGCTGTTTCAGGAGCAGGTGCAGTTTAGCAATCTGGCACTGATCATCATTGATGAGCAACACCGCTTTGGCGTTCATCAACGCCTCTCGTTACGTGAAAAGGGTAAGTTTAACGACTGCTATCCGCATCAGCTGGTTATGACGGCCACGCCAATCCCACGGACACTGGCCATGACGGCCTATGCCGATCTGGAAACCTCAGTGATCGATGAACTGCCACCAGGGCGCACCCCCATCACAACCGTTGCCGTTCCGGATACTCGTCGCGAAGAAGTGATTGAGCGAGTGCGACGCGCCTGTATTGAGCAAAAGCGACAGGTGTACTGGGTCTGTACTTTGATTGATGAATCCGAAGCCTTGCAATGTCAGGCGGCCGAAGACACCGCAGAGCAGCTCACCAAAGCCCTGCCGGAGCTGAATATAGCCCTTGTTCATGGCCGCATGAAAGCGCAGGAAAAGCAGCAGATCATGCAGGACTTTAAGCAGGCGCAAAGTCATGTACTGGTTGCAACAACTGTCATTGAGGTAGGTGTCGATGTGCCCAATGCCAGCCTGATCATCATAGAAAATCCCGAGCGTTTGGGGCTGGCACAGCTACACCAGTTGCGTGGCCGGGTTGGTCGTGGTGATATCGCGTCGCATTGTCTGCTGCTTTATCATGCGCCTTTATCGGCAACGGCACAAAAGCGCCTGGGCGTGCTGCGCGACAGTAATGATGGCTTTGTCATTGCCGAACGGGATCTGGAGATCCGCGGCCCGGGTGAAGTACTGGGTACTCGCCAGACCGGTCTGGCCGAACTAAAGATTGCCGATCTCAGCCGGGACAAAATACTACTGCCTCAGGTGCGTAGCCTGGCTTTCACCCTGCTGCAACAGCACCCACAAGCCGTTGAGCCACTGATCCAGCGCTGGCTGCCTAATCGCAGCGAATTTGCCATGGCTTAGCCATGGCTTACTTAAACGTCTCTGAACGTTCGATCACTTCAATCTGGTAGCCGTCAGGATCGGCAACAAAGAAGAAACGTGCTACCAGCGTATCGCCGTTGTAAAACGACTTCATCTCTTTTGGCTGGTAACCCAGCGCCTGTGCCTTAACATGCACTGGGGCTAAATCATCCACCACCACAGCAATATGACCATAGCCATTACCTAACTCATAGGGCTGCTGCGTATCATGATTCCAGGTAAGTTCTAATTCAAATTCGGCCTCGTCGTTACCCAGGTAAACCAGGCTAAAATCATCAAACTCAATGCGCCTGCGCTCGCCCAGTGCTAATACATCGTGATAAAATGCCAGGGATTTTTGCAAGTCCATTACCCTAACCATGCTGTGAATGAGTTTTGCCATCAAGGAGTCCTCTTATGTGTGAATTATATGCCTCGGCCAATCCAGCGAGCTATGAGGTTATACGCCGCTCGATGCGTATTCAGGGGGCCGTAACCAGCCTGGCACTGGAGCGCCAGATCTGGGACCTGTTACAGGAGATAGCTGTCGCAGAGCAACTCAGTGTGGCTGAATTTGTCTCGACCCTTTATCAGGAAGTACTGGAACGTCAGGGCGAGGTAAAAAACCTTGCCTCTTTGCTGCGTATCACCTGCTTAACCTACCTGGCCAATCATACGCGCAGTCGCAGCTAAAGGGGTAGTATCTGGCTACTACATTAACATTAGGCTTTTGATTATCAGTAAAAGCCGATACACTGAATTTGATTCGGTCTTAGTAATCCTTTGAATTGTGTGAACTCTTTAGGCACAAGGTATAGCGCTATCTTATGAAATCTCATTTAGGCCGCCGTGCATTTTCAAACATGGAATTGTATACCCTGTTTAACGGCTACATTTATGGTGATGAAAAACAAAAGCGTGAGCAGCCGAAGCATTGGCACTTCTGGTTGCCGGTGCTGGCTTACTACACAGGTGCCTACAGTGACGAGATTGGCAATCTAACTCGCTCAGATATCACCAAACAAGACCAGGTGCGCGGTTTCACGTTTACGACTCATGGCAAGCTCCAACCCCGCTTTGTGCCCATTCACCCAGCGCTCTGGCATGCCGGATTACAGGACTATCTGCACTTTTTAGAGCAACAAGGCCACACCCGGCTGATGTTTGATTTACCCGCTAAATCAGGCCGCTTCAGTGAAAAAATCAGGATCTGGTTTTCAGGAGAAGGTGAACGACTGGGTTACTTGCAAAAGTGTGGTCTGCCCAATGTCGACCAGCAAGGCATGAAAACGGCCATCAGCAGCCTGAGGCTGAACTTTGAACAGCAGGTACACATTTCCGCCATTCAGCAGGGCAACAAAGCCGCCATGCTGTATTTGCTGGGCCTGAAAAATGATGGCCAGATCCTCGAGCAACCCAAAGCTCACCAGCTCAAGCAAATACTCACGCAAGTGAGAGTCATCAATCCCAATATTCACTGGCAGCGCTTTACGGAGCGTCATGGACAATAAACCATGACAGATACAAAAAACCCGGTTTCACACCGGGTTCATGTTTATAAAAGCGCAGACTCTTATAATGACTTCACGAACTGACTAAACTCTTCACCCAATTTTTCATCACGCATCGCATATTCGACAATGGCTTTCAGATAGCCCATTTTGTCACCGCAATCATGTGCACGGCCACTCATATGGAAAGCTTCCACACTCTCGCTTTCCATCAGCATATCAATCGCGTCAGTTAACTGGATCTCGCCTCCAGCCCCCAGTGGTGTGCGCTCCAGTAAAGGCCAGATATTACGCGATAAAACGTAACGACCAACAACGGCAAGGTTTGAAGGTGCTTTATCAACCGCAGGTTTCTCAACCATGTGCTTAATGGGTGCGCTCTCACCCGGTTTGAGGTCTACTCCCTGAATATCTGCGATACCATATTTATTAACGTCTTCACGGGGCACAGGTTCCAGCATGATCTGACTTAACTTGGTGTCTTTAAACCGGCGCACCATGGCTGCCAGGTTCTCACTCGTCTGATCCGCTGTATACTCATCCAGGATCACATCAGGCAGTAACACCACAAAGTCGTCATCACCTACTATGGGCTTAGCACACAATACAGCATGCCCAAGACCTTTTGCCTCACCTTGGCGTACACTCATGATGGTAACGGTTTCAGGGCATATAGAGCGCACCTCATCGAGTAAGGTACGCTTGACTCGCATTTCAAGTGTCGCTTCTAATTCAAAGCTGGTATCAAAGTGGTTTTCAATTGCATTTTTCGAAGAATGCGTCACCAGTACGATTTCTGAAATACCCGCTGCTGCGCATTCTTTCACGATATATTGAATGAGGGGCTTGTCGACGATAGGTAGCATTTCCTTGGGGATAGCTTTTGTCATAGGCAACATGCGAGTGCCCAGACCGGCTACCGGTATAACAGCTTTCATAGTTCATCCATTCAGATTTAATGAGTTAAGTAAGATTTTTACATCCAAGTAACTAGGTACTTTTACTCAACTAGCATAGCAGTGAAACAGCGTACTAACCAAGGGTGATATTCATCTTCACCAATAAAAAAAGCCCGTAAATTATCCATTTACGGGCTTTTCTATGAAAACTAGTGGGCTTGTATTGTGTTACAGGCCTGCACGCTTTTTGATAGCTGCAATCAGAGCTGAACCACCGTGACCATTGCTTTCAGCCCACGCGATATCAGCACCATCTTCCAAAGCACTCTTTGGCAGACTCTTGACGATAAATTCACCAGCATCTACTGCATTACTTGCAATGGCGTGGCGCAGCATATTGTTACCATTACACTGAATTGAATCGTATACGTTACGGATTTTAACCCGTGAGCTCTTTAGCGTACTACGGATACGTCTTTTATCATCAGCTGCAATATACTCGCACAGAGACACTGCAAGCTGGTCGTTTGCTTTGCTCGCAAAACTCATTGTTAATGCCGAAACGCCAAGACTCACACCAATAACTAAAGGAATTACTTTCATCACCAATCACCTAGTACTTTTTTCGTAAGAACAAACGCTCAATATTGTATCAACCAATACAATTGTTAGCAACAAAGTTATATTCCTTTATTTAGAGTTACGAACTTATAACTATACAAATTTTTCTCATCTGCCTCAAAAGCTTGGCATGCTACTTCATGCCATTCGCCGACCTGAGTATGGTCCGGAAAGCGCGTATCTCCTGAGACTTCCAAATCTATGTAAGTTAAATAAAGCCGATTACTTAAGGGTAGAAACTGTTCATAAATATTTCCACCTCCAATGATCATTACTTCTTCACATCCGTCAACTAAAGCCAACGCGTCTTGTGGTGATGAAACTACTTCAATTCCTTCAGCACTGTAATTTAGGTTGCGGCTGATCACTATATTTCGCCTGCCGGGGAGAGGGCGACCAATAGATTCAAACGTTTTACGCCCCATTATCACAGGCTTATTCAGAGTGACCGCTTTAAAATGTTTCAAGTCAGCCGGCAAATGCCAGGGCATGGCGTTGTCATCGCCAATGATACGTCCGTTTGCCATTGCGGCAATCATTGATATTATCACAATTACACTCCACTCATACTTTTATACTAAAAAAGGGCCAGAGGCCCTTTTTATGCCAATCCGACTAATAAAGCTTTAATACGGATTGCACTATCTTTCGTAAACGACTTCTACGTCGTAGTCATCTTCATCCCAGTCATCCCAGTCATCATCGTTGTCCTGGGTTGCCTGACGGTGGTAAGTATCCCACTTGAATTCGACTTCTTCCTGCTCTTGTTCTTCGAACTTATCACGTGGCATGCTATCCAGCAGCCCCTGAATGTCGTAACACAACTGCTGGGTATTGAACTTGTTTGCAGCAGAGATGCGATACACATGCTCAGCATCCAGTTCTTCGGCAATGCGCTGGCATACTTCTTCCAGCTCATCTTCTGCAAGCAGGTCGATTTTATTCAGCACCAACCAGCGTGGTTTGTTGGCAAGCTTAGGGCTGTACTGATGCAACTCATTGATGATTGCGAACGCATTATCAACCGGATCTGTACCATCGATTGGCATCACATCGACAACGTGCAGCAACACACGACAACGCTCAAGGTGTTTCAGGAAACGAATACCCAGACCGGCACCATCCGACGCACCTTCGATTAATCCTGGAATGTCGGCGATAACAAACGACTTGTTAGCTTCTGCGCGTACCACACCCAGGTTAGGCACCAAAGTGGTAAACGGATAATCTGCAACCTTAGGCTTTGCCGCAGATACACTACGAATAAAGGTAGATTTACCCGCATTTGGCAAGCCCAGCAAACCGACGTCGGCCAGCAGCATAAGCTCAAGCTTTAAACTACGTACTTCACCAGGTGTACCCAGTGTTTTCTGTCTTGGCGCACGGTTGGTGCTCGATTTGAAACGAGTATTACCTAACCCGTGATAGCCCCCTTTGGCCACCAGCAGCTTTTGTCCATGTTTTGTCAGATCGCCCAGACATTCCTGAGTATCCACATCCGTCACTCGTGTCCCTTCAGGCACTTTCAGGATTAAGTCAGCACCTTTTTTACCTGTCATGTTACGACCGTGACCATTGGTGCCACGCTCAGCACGGTGAAACCGTTCAAACTGGTAATCAATCAGGGTATTGAGGTTTTCGTCTGCCTCAAGGTAAACGCTACCTCCGTCTCCGCCGTCGCCGCCATCAGGGCCACCGTCGGGTACAAATTTCTCGCGGCGAAATGAAACGACACCGCTTCCACCGTCTCCGGCTTCCGCGCGGATCTCTACTTCATCGACAAACTTCATGGTTACTCTCTTACTGGTTGTTCAGCACCTGCTATTATAGCAAGTTCATAGCGGCTTGATCAGCATGGGCAAATGCCTAACTACCGGTATGTGGCTCATATCTGACAGGAATAAGGTTAGAACAAATTAGAGTTCTGCTCTATAAAAACAAAAAACCCCGCCTAAGCGGGGTTTTTCAATATTCTTTTACCGATTACTCAGCAATGATGCTAACGTATTTACGGTTTAAAGGACCTTTCTGCTCAAAAACAACTTTACCGTCTGCTTTTGCGAAGATTGTGTGGTCTTTACCGATACCTGCGTTAGTACCTGCGTGGAACTTAGTACCACGTTGACGAACAATGATGTTACCCGCTAGTACAGATTCACCACCGAAACGCTTAACACCTAAGCGTTTACTTTCTGAATCGCGACCGTTACGAGTACTACCAGCTGCCTTCTTATGTGCCATCTCTCTGTACCTCTAAATTAAGCGCTAATGCCAGTGATTTTAACTTCAGTGAACCACTGACGGTGGCCCATCTGCTTACGAGAATGCTTACGACGTCTAAATTTAACGATCTTAATTTTCTCGCCACGACCGTGAGATACAACTTCAGCTGTAATCTTACCACCGTTTACGAACGGCGCACCGATCTCGATTTTTTCACCATCAGCTACAAGAAGTACTGAATCAAATTCAATTGATGCACCAGTCTCAACGTCTAGTTTCTCTAGACGAATTGTTTGACCTTCAGTCACACGGTGCTGTTTACCACCACTTTGGAAAACCGCGTACATAATTAACTCCGTCTGTGCGCCCTCAAATCGACGCAACTTAATATTCTTCAATAGGGCGCGAAGTTTACGCTAATGTGCTACTTCACGCAAGCCCTAGATCGCAAATAAATGAATAAAAAATAGCTAACTTGAGGGCGTAATAATATTTTCATTTATTCTAACGAAAAGGTGTGATAAGCCAAGCTCTTTTTTGCTTTCTCACCCACGAATTCTGATATAAATCGGCCACAAAGAACAAAAAACAAACAAAAGTATCGATTTTTTAACCTCTATCAAGGCAAGTTATCGAGTCACGGGGATTTTTAATGTACACTTGCGACTCGAACATCCCTGAATGAGGCTTTAGCTCGGAGCGTTATGGATATCAAAGCGATCCAGAGATTGATTGAGCAAGACATGCTTGCCGTTAATCAACTTATAGGCGACCAAATGCAATCTGACGTCGCACTGGTTAATCAACTTGGCTTATATATAGTCAATAGTGGTGGGAAACGCATCCGCCCTATGCTGGCACTTTTAGTTGCTAAAGCATTGGGTTATCAGGGCGATAAACACGTTACACTGGCGACCATTATCGAGTTTATCCACACAGCCACTTTGCTGCATGACGACGTGGTAGACGAATCGGCTCTGCGCCGTGGCGAACCCACAGCGAATGCCGAATTTGGTAACGCGGCAAGCGTACTAGTTGGTGACTTTATATACACCCGCTCTTTTCAGCTGATGGTTGGGCTCGAAAATATGGAAGTCATGCAAATCCTGGCGGATGCGACCAATGTAATCGCTGAGGGCGAGGTTTTACAGCTGATGAACTGTAACGACCCAGACACGACAGAGCAAAGCTATATGCAGGTAATATATAGTAAAACGGCTAAACTGTTCGAAGCCGCAACTATGCTACCCGCAGTTATCCTGAACAAATCAGAGGCAACCAAAGAAGCTCTGAAACTCTATGGTATGCACTTGGGAACAGCTTTTCAGTTAGTTGATGATGTGCTCGACTACAGTGCCAATGCAGATCAGCTAGGAAAAAACATTGGTGATGACTTAGCCGAAGGCAAACCAACGCTGCCGTTAATTTACGCAATGCGTCACGGCACTGATCACCAGATTGCACAGATCCGTGATGCCATAGCAAACGGTAATGGCCTCGATAACCTGAACGAAATTCTGGCTACGCTTGAGCAGACCAACGCGCTTGAACACACTATGGAGCGCGCCCGCACAGAATCGCAAAAAGCCATTGAGCAACTCAGTGTACTAGCAGAATCTGAGCACAAAACAGCTCTGGTTTCATTGGCAAAACTAGCAGTCGAACGCAGCTATTAAGCCACTTAAAAGAGATTAAAAAAAGGCTGCTCAGGCAGCCTTTTTTCGTTGAGGTGATTACCCTTCTTTTGGACGATAACCTTCAATCTCAACGTCTTTACCTTCAAACAAAAAGCCTACCATCTGATCTTCAAGTTGTTGGCGATGCTCCGGATCCATCATGTTCAGGTGTTTCTCATTGATCAGCATAGTTTGTTTATGCTGCCACTGTTGCCACGCTTCTTTACTGATGTTGTTAAAGATGCGTTCGCCAACTTCACCCGGGTACAGTTGAAAATCCAGCCCAGGTGCTTCTTTTTGTAACTTTTGACAAAATACGGTACGTGCCATCTCTTTACCCTTTATGCATTCATTTAGGTTAAGTTTACCCCATTGCCTTTAAGACTTTAACCAACTTTTTCGTCGGTGCAGCCAGACCGACTTCGGCAGGCTGTGCTAACTCATACCATAATAATGGGTTATCGTGAACACAATCAGGGACTCGGTCCAAGTCGATAACCACAGGGGTTATCGTCAGCTCAAAGTGCGTGAATATATGAACAAAAGACGCCAGTGTTAGACGACTTCCCGCTATGCCCTGCTGTGCCAAAAATACGTCAAGGTCTGCAAGCTCTGTGAACTCAAAGAAGCCAAACAGCCCTCCCCAGATCCCACTGCTTGGCCGTTTTTCCATTAACACTTTGCCCTCTGCGCGCACTATCAGGTGATATGCCGCTTTCTTAGGCTTTACTTTTTTAGGTTTGGAGTTAGGAAACTCCTTCACTCTGTCCTGTTGGTACGCCTGGCAACGACTGACCAATGGGCAAGCCTCACAATCAAAATTGCTGCGACTACATAAACTGGCCCCCAGATCCATCATTGCCTGATTGTATTCTGTCACCCTGTCTTTGGGGGTCAGCGCATCGGTTAATGCCCACAGGTGGTTTTCAACCTTCTTAACGCCATACCAGCCTTCAACCATAAAGAAACGGGCCAGTACACGTTTTACATTGCCATCCAGAATCGGGTGCGGCTGCCCCAGAGATAAAGAGAGCACAGCCCCCGCCGTGGAGCGACCAATACCTGGTAGCGCCATCACCTGTTCCAGCGTTTCAGGAAATTTCCCCTGATACTCATCACGGACAATTTTTGCAGTCTTGTGCAGATTTCTTGCACGGGCGTAATAGCCAAGCCCAGTCCAGTGGTGCAACACCTCATCCTCTGGTGCATTTGCTAAATCAATGATGGTTGGAAAGCGCGCCATAAAGCGTTCAAAATACGGGATCACAGTCACAACCTGAGTTTGTTGTAACATTACTTCTGACACCCACACTTTATATGGGGTCTTCTCAAGTTGCCAGGGCAGCGTTTTACGCCCGTGTAACTGGTACCAGTCGACAACTTGCTTGGCAAACCACTGGGCTTGCTCATTATTTACTGTCATTGCGAGACTCTGCTTTTTACTTGCTAATACACGCGCCAGTGTATGAAGCTTTTTTCAAAGGTCAAGCTCTTGTACTTGGCGCTGTGAATAGCGATAATGTGCGCCCATTTTTTACACCGAAGATGAAGACCATGAACGAATCGAGTAAAACAGCTCTGGAACAAGCTGAGCAGGAAGGCAAATACATTCGCAAAGTGCGTAGCTTTGTAAAGCGTGAAGGCCGCCTGACCAAAGGGCAAGCTGCCGCCATTGAAAAATGCTGGGCAACGATGGGCCTGGAGCATGCTCAGGGTCGCCTGGACTTTGCAGAGGTGTTTGGCAACGACAATGATGTTGTGGTCGAGATTGGTTTTGGTATGGGCAAATCGCTGGTAGAAATGGCGAAAAACGCACCGGACCAGAATTTTATTGGCATCGAGGTACACCGCCCAGGTGTTGGTGCTTGCCTGATGGAAGCCGATGAGCAAGGTGTTACTAACCTGCGCGTATTCGAGCATGATGCAGTTGAAGTACTGGCAGACTGCATTCCAGACGCAAGCCTGGCAAAACTTCAGCTGTTTTTTCCTGACCCGTGGCACAAAAAACGCCATCATAAGCGCCGTATTGTACAAGCCGAGTTTGTCGAGAAACTGCGTACTAAGTTGCGTATTGGCGGTGTTTTCCATATGGCGACGGACTGGGAAAACTATGCAGAACACATGCTGGAAGTCATGCAAGCCGCGCCTGGCTTCAAAAACCAGTCCGAAACGAATGACTATGTACCTCGCCCCGATTTTCGCCCGTTAACCAAGTTTGAACAACGCGGTCACCGCCTCGGTCATGGCGTCTGGGACCTGATGTTTGAGCGCACAGCCTGACTTATCATTGCTACCGGGGCATAGCGCCCCGTCTATTCTGGATCTGAGATGCAAAAATTAACCAACCCGAGCTTGCTATTACTACGCAATGAAGAAGAGCTGACGGGCCAGCATATTTTAGTGATCAATCACCAGCGTGATGGGTTTCTGTCTGAGCTGAAGCAATTAAACCCGCAGGCAGTCATCAGCGCATTTAGTTATGACTTTGCCGATCACCTGGCAGCTGACTCGGTCGCAAATATCAACAGCTATGTGTCACACAGCCTGCCTGAGCTCAATGATCTGGACTTAATCATTTACTACTATCCAAAGTCCAAGCCGGAAGCACAAATGATGTTCGACAATATTCGTGCGCTGTGCTCTGAGCAAACCCGTTTACTCGTGGTTGGAGAAAACAAAGGTGGCGTTAAGTCGGCGGAAAAGCAACTGCAAGATAAATGCGAGGCACATTACAAACTCGATAGCGCCAAGCATTGTATTTTGTACGAATTTGCTCAACTGCAAACTGAGGCACTTTTTGATATTGCCAGCTACCAGCAAACCTTTACCGTTACGGTTGCCGGGCAACAGTTTGATGCTGTCAGTGTCCCGGGTGTGTTTAATCATGGCAAGCTGGATGTCGGGACCAAACTCCTGCTGGAAAACCTCGATTTGCCAGCCCATGGTAACATGCTCGACTTTGGCTGCGGTGCAGGGATCATTGCCACCTTTGTACTCAATCAGTCGCCAAGAATTCGCTTCAGCTGCCTGGATGTCAATGCATTGGCTTTATACGCCTGCGAGCAAACTTTGCGCTTGAATGGCCATAAGGCTGAACTAGTGCTCAGTGATGGCCTCAAGCAGTTGAAAGGCCGCTTTGATGCTATTATCAGCAACCCGCCATTTCACACCGGTATTAAAACTGATTATGATATAGCCGAAGGGTTTATCAACGGTGCTACCATGCATATGAACAAAGGTGCTCAGCTGCATATTGTCGCCAACAGCTTCCTAAAGTACCCGCCACTGATTGAGGCACGCTTTGGGCATTGCGATACGCAGATAAAAAACACCAAGTTTGCTGTCTATCGTGCAACTCTGAGCTAATGCGAAGCCAGTTCAAAGCAACCCTTGAACTGGCCACAGCCCTAACCCTCCCTCCTTTACACCCCGTTGGAAAGAGCAAAGTGCTGAATCGTTTCGTAAAATGTGAGCTTTTTTGTGTTCTATACTGCTAAACTAAGGTGAGTGAATAGCAGGCAAGCGGGATTTGTGGTCTCCCAATGGGTAAATACGCAACAAAAACAAGTATAAGAAAAGTGCTGATCAGTGCCGTCATGCTAGTTACGGCGCTGTCTTTGTCCCTGTCTATTTCAATTTCGACCTATCTCGACGTTAAAAAACAAAAGCAACTGATCATCAACAAGCTGGAGATGATAGCCGAGATCATTGCATTTAACGCTCAGGTAACGCTGATTTTCGATGACAGAAAAACCGAAGAAAAGCGCCTCAAATCCTTTGATAAGGTTGATTTGGTCAAGAACATTCACATCTATGCGATTGATGACGTGACGAACAGGCCCGTGTTTTTCACCAGCTACAATGCCAGTAAAACGCCCCCAGTGCCGCTCAAGGTCAATCAAATAGAGGAACTCCGAACACCCAAGATATCTGAAGACTACATAGAGCTTATCCTGCCCGTAGAGTACGAAGGGAATATAGAAGGATATGTGTACCTGCGTGGCGGTCTTGAGCACCTGGCTGAATACATTAACAGAAAAATCTTGGTTGATATCGCCTTAACCCTGTTTGTACTAGTACTGGTGATGTTTGTCGCAAGGGGGATCCAAAAGCGTATTGCCAGCCCCATCGAATCTCTCTCAACCCTGCTACAGGACGTTTCAAAGAATCACAACTATGCCACCCGGGCGGAAAAAAGTGACATAGAAGAAATCAATATTCTGGCCAACAACCTCAACATCATGCTCACCAGGACGCAAAACCAGCTTGAACGCCATCAGGCCGACAAGCAGGAAATAAAGCAACTAAACCAGAGCCTGGAAGAAAAGGTAAACCAGCGTACGATAGCGCTTCGAGAAGCAAACCAGGAGCTGCTCAACACCCTGGAGCGTATGCATCAGTATCAGAATCAGATTGTTGAAAATGAAAAAATGGCCTCACTTGGCCAGATGGTTGCGGGCGTTGCGCATGAAGTTAATACACCCATTGGGCTGGGAGTAACCGGCTCAACATTACTACGCGATAAGCTCAGCGACATAGAAGTCGCCTTCCAGCAAAAAACGCTGACCTCCAAGCAACTGGAACGGTTTATTAAAGAAGGGATCGAGAACCTGGATCTCATTTATCGTAATCTCAACAGAGCGGCCGATCTTATTTCCAGCTTTAAGAAAGTAGCTGTAAGCCAGGATATTGAGATCAACTCAGACGTTAATATTACTAAATTGCTCAACGCAGTCATGGGCGCGATGCGCACCGAACTGGAGCTCAAGGCACCACAGATCCATATTGACTGCCCTGAGGAACTCACTATCAGAAGTAAGTCTGGTCTTCTGCAGCAGGTGTTTGAACAATTGTTTTCAAATTCTCTGCTCCACGGCTTTGTGAGTAACGAAAATAACGAAATTGCTATAAAAGTGAACCGTGAAGACCCGCAATTAACGATTGTATACAGCGACAATGGTGTGGGTGTGCCTAATGCGATTAAAAAGCGTATTTTTGATCCATTTGTTACAACAAGGCGAGGGGAAGGTGGCAGTGGTCTGGGTATGCACTTGGTGTATAACCTGGTTACTCAGGCACTTGGAGGAAGTATTACACTGCAGGAAGACTATAAATCAGGTACTCAATTTGTGATTAGCCTGCCTCTGAAAGGAGGTACACAGTGAGATTAATGTACCTATTTATTTTGTGCTCACTTGCGTTTTTTTCTACGCTTAGTTACGCAAAATCGCCGGAGGAAATCCGATCAGCTTTTTTATATCAAATGGCAAAGTTCATTGATTTCCCTGAGCAAAAAAATAAAAAAACGACCCGTTTTTGTTTTTATGATATCAAAAATGGTCCAGGTGCTGTTTTATTTAGTAATCGTACCTTAAAAATACGTTTAAAGCCGATCGAAATAATCGAAGTGAAAAAGACTGACTCATTGCGGGAACTTTCCATGCGATGTGATATCACATACATTGATGAAACAATGGAAGATGATATACTCTCCGCTTGGACCGATACAATGGCCCTAAGTATGGTAACTGTGGGCGAAAGTATCGAATTTTTGGAAGGGGGTGGGATTGCTTCCTTGGTCCAGGAAGGGAGTAAGATAAGGCTGTATATAAACAAGCAAGAAGTCACTCAGCACAACTTTAAAGTGCTTTCTCGGTTGCTTGCCGTCTCCAAGTTTTATCCTAACTGATTTTACTTGTTAACAATTGAATATACTCCTATAATCGTTAACATTCGGTTTTATTATATAACGCCGAAGATTTTGTAAATACAATATTCCGAAAAGGTTAATTAATAATGCAAACGCCAGTCATTCTAATTGTTGAGGATGAAGACGTAACTCGACTGAACCTCGTTAGTTTATTTGAAGCCGAAGGTTATAAGGTAATTGAAGCCATAGATGGCGATGATATGCATGAAAAATTGACATCTAACGATGATGTCAACTGTGTGATCATGGATATTAACCTGCCAGGCAAAAATGGCCTTATCCTGGCCCGTGAGTTACGCCAGAAGAAAAACATCGGTCTAATTTTCTTAACCGGCCGTGACAACGATGTCGACCGTATTCTTGGTCTTGAGATCGGTGCCGACGACTACGTAACTAAACCTTTCAATCCGCGTGAGCTTACAATTCGCGTGCGCAACCTGATCTCTCGCACCGGCTCAAACCCGGAAGAGACCAGCATTGATAGCAATGGCGTTATCACCTTTAATGGTTGGGAGCTGGATGAAAATAGCCGCTGCCTGACTTCTCCAACGGGTGAGTCTAAACGCTTACCGAAAGGTGAATATCGTGCGCTGCGCCTGATGCTTGACTCGCCAGGTCGTATCTTTAGCCGTGAGCAGCTAATTAAGCATATGACAGGTCGTGAATTGCGTGCAAACGACAGAACAGTTGACGTGACTATTCGTCGTATTCGTAAGCACTTTGAAACCGATAATAACACTCCTGAATTAATCAGCACCATTCATGGTGAAGGCTACCGCTTCATTGGGAAGATCGATAGCCAATAAGTTTGCGTTACGAGTTTTCAGCGAGTTTTGCAATTAATGAGTGAAGGGCGGTCTGCCCTTCTCTTATTTTTACTTCCAATTCAACCAACCATTCAGCACGTTGTGCCGTGCTAACTTCAGCGCCCTCAAGCTCCATTGTTTTAGCATGTAGCTGAACATTTTGCAGCCCAACTGAGCCTGCAGCGCCTTTAAGCTTATGTGCGACAGAAACATATGTCTCGGTATCATCCGCCTTATTCGCTTCATCAAGCTCATTGCAGTAAGTCGGGTTAAGTCGCGTAAACAAGTCACAACTGCGTTTGAATGCTTCAATACCCATGGATGATACAAAGTCAGTGATGGTTTCAACATCCAGCAGGGCTTGCTCCTGCTCGCTCAATTGCAATGGCTCAGCCTGCGGCGAGGACTGCTTATCTTTGCTTGCTTCAATACCAAACAACTCGGCAAGCATTTTGTCTAGCTTGGTCGTATTAATCGGCTTAGCCAGCGCCCCCTGAATATTGATGCCCTGCAGCTCTTGCTCTGCGCTGCGTACATTCGCAGTCAGAGCGACAATAGGTAGCTCATCAAAATGGCTGTCGGAGCGAACCTGCCTTGCCACTTCATCACCGTTAATATCCGGCAGCTGCATATCCAGCAGGATAAGATCCAACTCGTCTTCAGTTTCAACCATAGACAGCGCATCTTCTCCGGTTTCAGCCCAGATGACTTCGTGCCCGCGCTGCTCGAGCAAGTTTGTCGCTATCTCCGCGTTGAGCGGCACATCCTCAACCAACAGGATATACAGGCTACGGCCGGCATAGCTTTGCTCATTCGGTGCGGCACACAACTCCAACGGTAACTCAACATCAAAGCGACTTCCCTCTCCTTGCATACTGCTGACATGAATTGTGCCTTTCATGGCGTGCACCAGCGCTTTTGTCACGGCCAAACCTATGCCCGAACCAATGGCATTATTGCCACTGGCATCCGGCGCTTTGTAGTACATATCAAAAATCCGTTCCTGCTGATCAGATGGGATCCCCATACCTGTATCTATCACACTGATCGACAACCAGGGACCGTCTTCACGGTTTTCACGACGACACTCAAGTGTCACACCACCCCGGTGTGTGAACTTCACTGCATTGTTGATCAGATTCCACAGTACCTGACGCAGTCGGGTAGGATCCAACAAAGCATGAATATCCAGCAGACCAGTGCGTTTGATGTTGAATTCAAGACCTTTTTGCTCAGCAATAAGACCTGCAAAGTTGACCACATCATTGATAAAGTCCGAAACATTGATGCTGTCTGTTGCAATGTCCAGTTGTTCCCTGTCTATCTTGTCCAGATCGATAATATCATTGAAGATATTACCCAAAGTTTCCGCACTGGAAAAAACGGTGTTGCACCAGCTCTTTTGCTGCTTGGTCAGCTCAGTGTCGAGCAACATACGAGTCAGTCCAACAATACCATTGAGCGGCGTGCGCAACTCATGACTTAATGTGGCAATAAATTTCCCTTTGTCTTTGTACGCTGTTTCAAGCGCCTGCTCCGCTTCTTTACGGCTGGTGATATCACGTCCAAATGCCAGTAACCCGATATATTGCCCATCGTCATTTATAAAGGGCAGCTTACGCATCTCAAACCAACAGTTTTCATTGGCTACCGGATACTCGACATCGACATTGATAGATTGCTGAGCCTCAATGACGTGCTCATCGGTTTGCAGTACCTCAGGTATGTCTTGCTCACCAAACACCTGCTGTACCGTATGTCCGATGAGCTCTTCGCTGGTTTTACCAATGACTTGTTCGAATTTCTTGTTGCACCCGGCAAACACCCCGCGCTCGTCACGGTAATAGAACAAATCGGGGGAAGAATCCACAATACTTCGCAACAACATACTTTGCTGCGCCAGCTCTTGCTCAGCCTTACGGCGCTCCGAAATTTCTTTACGTAGCTCAGCAATTGCCCTGTGTTTAGCGTGCAGCGCCATTTTCCGCTCATCGATTTCATTATTTAGCCGGTTAATATTGTCTTTGAGGGTCTGGTTGAGTAATTTTTCCTGCTGCGTGGCTGATTCCAGATACTCCTTTGAGGCATCGAGCTGGCGCATTGCATAGATAGCAACAGAAAGCAGCAATGGCGAGGTTAGCGCCGCGAACAATACAACGGACAGCACGTTGACCAGCGTCACTTCACCAAGTGCGACGTAATAAAACATGCAGGCCAACACCAGAGACACGATCAGCACAAATGCATAGGCGACAATACCCGCCCAACGGTCTCCGTAGTTCCTAATCAAATTTGATAAAATTCGGGCCCAGGTCCCAAATGAAGAGTCAAGCATAATAAAATCACCTAGTTAACCTCTACATTATACCTGACCCAAACACAGAAGCGAGTGACCAAAAGTAGCAAGCGACATTGCACAAACCAAAATAACCCCGCCAGCTCCCGTATTCAGGGTCTTTCGTCGGTGTTTAGAAAGTCGACTTAAGCGTATGATTTTTTGCACACTTGGGCGATTTTTTTACCAGTTAATTTCCAATGGGCTCGGCAAGTTGTGACATTTTGGTGTAACATGCCTCCCCCTTATAGTCGTGATTAAGAGAGTTCAAATGCCAACTTCAATGCCTGACATTGCACATTCTGCCGACGCCTTACAAGAAGGCAAGCTGGACTGGGTCGGAATGGGAAATATCGAGCTGCCTTTATTGTTATCCAGCAAAGGGTTGAATGACACGCCTGTGACAGCCAAAGCAGATGCGTTTGTCAGCCTGGACAGGAAAGATGCCAAAGGCATTCATATGTCACGACTATTTTTGGCACTCGACGAGCTATCCTGTGAACAGACACTATCTCCGAGCACTATCCGTGCGGCACTGGACAGTTTTATCACCAGCCACGAAGGCCTGAGTCATAGCGCCAAAGTCACCTTTAATTTCGAATTACCCTTGCGCCGCGCTTCATTACTAAGTGGTAAACAGGGCTGGAAAAATTACCCGGTGATTATTACAGCCACCCTGCAGGACGGCCACTTTAACCTTGAGTTAGCCGTTGATGTTACATATTCATCTACCTGCCCCTGCTCTGCCGCTTTGGCTCGCCAGCTTATCCAAAACGCCTTTGAGCAAAAGTTTGCCGGTCAGTCTCTCGATCATGCCAGTGTACATGCCTGGTTAGGTACAACCGAGGGAATTTTAGCCACACCACACTCACAACGCTCAGTGACTAACATCAAAGTAAAACTGGATGAGCACAGTCAGGAGTTTGACATACTGGGTTTGGTAGACCTGGTAGAAGATGAATTGAAAACGCCAGTTCAGGCAGCGGTTAAACGTGAAGATGAGCAGGAGTTTGCCCGTCTTAATGGCCAAAACCTGATGTTCTGCGAGGATGCCGCCAGAAAACTCAAGGCCTTGTTTGAGCAAGAAAACTTTCAGGACTACTATATAAAAATAAACCATTATGAGTCGCTGCATGCACACGATGCAGTCGCTTATGCAGTAAAAGGGTTAAAGGACGGTTATCGCGTCTGACCCTGCTAAATGCTATTGGCCTCATTTGAGCTCGGTGACAGCACGCCGCCGAGCACACCACCTCATTATCTTCGTCAAAAATCACTTTAGGCACACTCTTTGCTTATTAATCACCAAGTCAAATTGTTGTCGTGGAGTGATTTATGGAACTAACATTACTATCTATTCTGGCGCTGGTCGTTATTGCTTCCATTGTTATTTCAAAGTATACGGATACCGGCGGTAACCCCTATCCGTTTAATCGAAAAGATTCTGTGTTTACTACGGTTGAGGCTTCGTTCCTGCAACTATTAGAGCGTTCAGTGGGTGACAAGTTTAAAGTTGTGAGCCGGGTCAAGCTGATCGAGATCATCGAGTGCAAACCAGGCTTGTCTAAAAAGGCGCGTCGCTCAGCCATCACCAAGGCGCAAAACAAACAGCTTGATTACGTATTGGTTGATAAAGAAACCCTAAATATTGTTGCCGCAGTCGATCTGGTTAATAACGCCAATAAAAACGGCCACAAAGCGCAGAAAGACTGGTTTGTTAGTGGGGCTCTGGAATCTGCCGGTATTCCACACATTCGCATGAAGGTCAAAAGTGGTTATAAAAGTGCAGAAGTGCGTGCTGCAATTCTGTTCAAACTGGGTAAAAAGCCAGAACCACAAAGCAAGCCGCGTAATCGTAATTACAAGCCTGCGGTACTCTCGCCCTCTCAGGCCAAAGCCGCTGCCACTCAGTTAGCCGAGATATAGCGAAGCCTATTTGCTGTCACCCATCATATGGGCTGACAGCAAAACCCTTTCCCCACCTAACTCCATATTCTCAGCACCCATTTATGATATATAATGAGCAGCACTATTAAAAAATAAGAGAAGACTATGAAAGTAGGCATTATTGGCGCCATGGAACAGGAAGTCACTATCCTGCGTGGCGCAATGAAAAACACACAAACCGCAACCAAGGGCGGGTTTACCTTTTACCACGGTGAACTGGGTGGTCATGAAGTCACGCTGGTTCAGTCTGGTATCGGTAAAGTCGCTGCAACCGTTGCGACCACTTTACTTATCGACAACTATACGCCGGATTGTGTGATCAACACAGGCTCTGCCGGCGGTTTCGATCCTGAACTCAATGTCGGTGATGTGGTGATCTCTTCAGAAGTAAAGCACCACGATGTAGACGTTACCGCATTTGGCTATGAACTGGGTCAGGTTCCTCAAATGCCGGCAGGTTACAGCGCACATTCGGCTCTGGTTGATGCAGCTCAGCAAAGTGTCGGCGAATTGGCTGACATTCAGACGAAAGTTGGTCTTATCTGTACTGGTGATTCCTTCATGTGCGATCCAGTACGTATCGACAAAACGCGTCAGGATTTCCCTGAAATGCTTGCCGTTGAGATGGAAGGCGCAGCAATCGCACAGGCTTGCCATGTGTTAAACACCCCTTTTGTTGTGATCCGTTCATTGTCTGATATCGCAGGCAAAGAGTCGCCGCAATCATTCGAGGCTTACCTGGAAATTGCCTCAGTGAACTCCTCAAAGCTGGTGACAGCCCTGTTGGCTAAGCTGGATCAGGTTTCGCTCTAAGGTGTTAACTGAACAATTGCAAGCCCATACGGGCTTGCTGATATTTTTACTGGCTACACTCAGCGCAATAGGATTCAGAACCTCCAGCCTGTATCACCCCAACGTGCTTATGACCTTGCTGTTTGCCAATCTCGCGCAGAAAGTCTACCGACCAAAAGCCGCAGCGGGTTATCAATTGCTATCCGGTAGTCTCGCATTTGTACTGCCAATCCTGACCACCTTGATATTACTCGCCACACTCGGCTATTTGTCTTTCTACCCCCAGTGGCTTGGTGGCCTGGTACTGTTTCTTTGTCTTGATATCCAACATGAGCGCCGTGCAAAGCGTATTGCCATCTTAGTAAAACAACAACAAAAGGCTGCCGCGCGTCAGTTGCTGAGTGCCATGGTCAAACGGGATGTCGAGCAGCTCTCTGCCATGGGCATTTGCAAGGCTTGCCTGGATAGTCTGGCACTACGGGGGATCAGACACTTTTATGTGGTGATTATCTTCTATCTCATTGGTGGACCTTTGCTGGCCCTGAGCTATAAGCTGATGCTAGTATGCGATCAGGCCTGGCGCAGCAAAATGCGACCGGATACCTCGTTTATGAAGCCTCTGCAAGTGTGTCTGACGATATTAGAATGGTTGCCCGTGAGGACGTTAGTCTTAATGATGGCGCTGACACAAAACCTCAATAAAACACTCCATTACCTCAGGCATTATGGCCAGTTTTATCGGCCCGGTAACTCAGGCTGGATTTTGACGTTATTCTCGGCGAGTCTGAACACACAACTGGCGGGGCCGCGCTTTTATCAGCAACAACGCTTTGACAATATGCGCATTGGCAGCGATACCCCACCTGAACCCGAAACCATAGCACTGATGCTGAAGTTACTGGCGACCATGCGCTGGTTTTTCCTCTGCGCCCTGTGTTTATGCTGGCTAACCGTTAATATTCTGACTCATTAAAAAAGGCGACCAGATGGTTCGCCTTTTTCATGTTCGTATTCGTTTGCTCAGCTCGTCGGATTATTCAACGCTGATCTTAGCGAATTTGCGTTTACCAACCTGATAAATCGCCGTGGAGCCTTTTTCCACACTCAGTTTAGAGTCGGTGACTTTCTCTTCACCATTGAGTTTAACCGCACCTTGCTTAATCATGCGCATTGCTTCTGAGGTACTGGCTACCAGGCCTGCTTCTTTCAGCACGTTGGTAATGAAAGTCGCTGATTCCGCGATGGTAATAGTCACTTCAGGAATATCATCTGGCAGTGCATTTTTCTGGAAGCGTTTGATAAAGTCCTGATGCGCCGCCTCGGCATCCGCTTCACTGTGGAAACGGGCAATCATTTCTTTGGCAAACTCGATTTTAATGTCTCGTGGGTTGCGACCACCAGCCACTTCTTCTTTCAGACCCGCAATCTCTTCCAGAGATTTAGCACTGAGCAACTCATAGTAGCGCCACATCAGCTCATCAGAGATCGACATCACTTTACCAAACATATCATTTGGTGCATCTGTGATACCAATGTAGTTACCCAAAGACTTAGACATCTTCTGCACACCGTCGGTACCCTCAAGCAGCGGCATCATCAGCACGGTCTGCGGCTTCTGACCTTCTTCTTTTTGTAACTCCCTGCCCATCAACAGGTTAAAGCGTTGATCGGTACCACCCAGCTCAACATCCGCTTCAAGCGCTACCGAGTCCCAACCCTGAACCAGTGGGTAGAGGAATTCATGGATGGCAATTGACTGACCGCCGGCGTAACGCTTTTTGAAATCATCACGTTCCAGCATACGGGCAACCGTTTGACGCGCTGCAAGCTTGATCATGCCCGCACTGCCTAATTTTTCCATCCATTCGGAATTGAACGCCACTGTGGTTTTAGCTGGATCCAGGATCTTAAACACTTGCTCTTTATAGGTTTCAGCATTGGCCAGGACATCGTCACGTGTCAGTGGCTTACGCGTGACATTTTTGCCAGTCGGATCGCCAATCATGCCTGTGAAATCACCGATCAGGAAAATGACCTCGTGGCCTAAGTCTTGGAAAGTTTTTAGCTTGTTGATAAGGACAGTATGGCCCAGGTGTAGATCTGGCGCTGTTGGATCGAATCCGGCTTTGATCCGCAACTTTTTACCAGACTTCAGTCTTTCTTTTAAATCTTCTTCAATCAGAATCTCTTCAGCACCACGCTTTATCTCTGCCAGTGCCGTTTCTATGTCCACAGTTGTCACGCCAACCTCACTCCAACAATTTAATCAGTTAATCGCCCGATTTTAGCTTATATTCGGGGCAGTTTAAATGTATAAAAGACTGGTATTTGCGCATTATTACGTATATGCTGCACTATTATTTGCAATAATTCTTGACAGCGGAAAAGGCACGTTATGGTACATGCAGTGCACAAACTCCCAAAAAAACACAAGTTGCTGATCCTGGGCTTGCTGTCAGCAATGGTCGCTATTGCACTCATCCCATCTGAGAAGGCAACAGCCTCCCGAGATCACGACAAAAGCGCGCTCGAAGTTGGCAAAAGGTATGAACTGCCACTCAACGTCGGTGAGCAACAACCTGAGCTCACTGAACTCAGCGAAGCGCCTGTAGACACAGCAGAGCCGGTTGTCCCGGAAGCTATCCAGTACGACTTCAAAGACCACCAGGTCCGCAATGGCGATAGTCTGGCGGTGATTTTCAAACGCGCCGGCTTTTCAGCACAAACGCTACACAAGCTCGTCAATACCAACGCTGAAACCCGAAAACTCACCAAGATCCACCCAGGTGAAGTGCTGAGCTTTGCCAGTAATGAACAGGGTGAATTATTACAGCTGAAATACGTGCTCTCGAAAACAGATACGCTACTTGTCAGCCGTAATGAGGAAGGCAACTACGCCACACGGATCGAAAGCAAAGAAATAGAAACGGTCGAAAAATCTGCCGGTGGCGAGATCAAGTCCAGCTTCTGGACGGCCGGTATTACCGCAGGCTTGACTGAACGCCAGATCATGAACTTTGCCCATATCTTTGGCTGGGATGTCGACTTTGCCAATGATATTCGTAAAGGCGATCAGTTTGCTCTGATCTATGAATCACATTTTGTGGATGGTGAAGAAATAGGTACAGGCAAGATCATCGCTGCTGAATTCATCAATCAGGGAGAGCGATATACAGCAGTTCGTCACTCTGACGGTGACTTTTATACCCCTGAAGGGCGCAGCATGAAGAAAGCCTTCCTGCGTGCCCCGGTTGATTTCAAGTATATTAGTTCTAATTTCAACCCTCGCCGCTTGCATCCGGTAACCGGTCGCGTGTCGGCACACCGCGGAATTGATTATGCAGCCAGAACAGGCACCCCAGTAGTGTCGGCTGGTAATGGTAAAGTCATTAAATCGGGCTACAACCGCCTCAATGGTAATTATGTGTTTATTCAGCATGGCAGCCAGTATGTGACTAAGTATTTGCACTTGCATAAGCGCCACGTTAAACAAGGTCAGAAGGTCAAACAGGGCCAGAAGATAGGTACCGTCGGTGCCACCGGCCGGGTGACAGGTGCTCACCTTCACTATGAGTTTTTGGTGAATGGCGTACATCGCAATCCACGTACGGTTAAACTGCCAAAATCACAGCCGTTACCGGCAGCCGAACTGGCAACGTTTAAGCCTCTGGCGCAACAAATGTTGGCTAAGCTGGAACGTAATCGCGAACTGATGCTGGCTCTGAATGACTAAACCAGTTTGCATCCTTAAGTAGCAAACAGCTGATTAAAAAAGCCACCGTCAGGTGGCTTTTTTAATCTTTGAAAGTCAGATTAAGAACCACTCACTTTCAGGTTTAAGAATTTTTCGAGACCCTCAGGATCCGCAGCCAGCATCTGAACTTGCTGAGAAAACGCGTTAAAGTTCATTGCTTCATCCACCGACACATCGACCTTTAAGGCATTTAGCCCGCTCACAAAGCCAGTAATCCCTTGTTTGACGGCGTCAGAAACGGGGACCTGAGCAAGTTGCATTGTCAGCATTTGCTGAAACTGTTCCTTAGTCAGCCCTTTGCTGGTTAGTAACTCTGTGACCAATAGATCTAACTTTGGCTGCCCGTCAATTGCAAAGGTCAGCTTTTGCGGCTCAAGGGACTGCAATGCAGAAAGCAACTTGCTCTGCATTTGCAACTCCTGCTCCAGTGTAATCTCCGCCCCCTGCTGCTGCATCTCAAGCGACGTACTCATCAACTCAGCACTGTTACCAAGGTCAAAGTTAAATTCAACACCAACCACACCCGCAGCCTCAACTGCCGATTTAAACTGACTGTTACCAGTCTGCTCATCGTAACGCATAGATGACGTGAGCGAGTAATGAGCCCCAGCCAAAGCCTTGGACTGCTGTTCAAGTTCAGCCGCAATAGCCGGGCTTAAAGTCACATTAATCAGTTTTACCTCGGTAAAATCACTGACTTTGTCTGCTTCATAGCCCTGCAAGCTGAATTCACCAATGTTCAGCAGCGTTTGCTGCTCTAAGGCATCTTTAACCACCAGAGACTGCACTTCAACAGTATTGGTAAACAGGTTGTACGAAGACCCCTGATATTCGATCAGCATGTCAGACTGCTCTGAAAATTGTGTGATCTGCTGCTCAATAACGAGTTCAGCCTGCTGATTAGCGTAGATATGTGCACCAACAACAGCGGCTGACATTACACCACCGAGTGCCAGCATGATCGTAGATTTTTTCATTTTTGTGAGTTTCCTTTAAAACAGGGCTTCAAGTGCATCACTGAGGCTGGCAACGGCAACGACCTCCATGCCCTCAATGGCGTCCTTTGGTTTATTTGCGATGGGTACAATAGCACGTTTGAAACCATGTTTCGCGGCCTCGCGCAGTCTTTCCTGGCCACTGGGTACTGGGCGGATCTCTCCCCCCAGACCGACTTCACCAAATACCACCATCTGGCGCTCCAGCGCATGATTTTTAAAGCTGGATACCAGCGCGGCTATTAACGCAAGGTCGGCACTGGTTTCAGACACCTTAACGCCGCCTACCACGTTCACAAACACATCCTGATCCGCTACCTGCAGGCCACCATGACGATGTAGCACTGCCAATAGCATCGCCAATCGGTTTTGCTCCAGACCGACCGTCACCCGTCGCGGATTGGCCAGTTGGGAATAATCCACCAGCGCCTGCACTTCCACCAGCAACGGCCGAGTCCCCTCCCAGATCACCATCACCAAAGAGCCAGGTGTCTGCTCTTCTCCGCGATTGAGGAAAATAGCAGAAGGGTTACTGACTTCTTTTAGTCCCTGCCCTGTCATTGCAAAGACCCCAAGCTCATTCACAGCACCGAACCGGTTCTTGTTACCACGCAAAGTTCTGAAGCGACTGTCACTGCTCCCTTCAAGCAAAATGGAGCAGTCGATACAGTGTTCCAGTACTTTAGGCCCAGCCAGCGATCCGTCTTTGGTCACATGGCCTACCATAATAATCGCAACCTGGTTTTGCTTGGCAAAGCGAGTCAGATAGGCGGCACTTTCTCGTACCTGAGAAACGCTACCAGGCGCTGACTGTACGTCGCTCATGTGCATCACCTGAATCGAGTCAATGACCATAATGGCCGGCTTTTCACGCAAAGCCAGCTGGCAGATACTCTCTACATTTGTTTCAGCGAGTGTACGTAATTTATTGGTTGGCAGACCCAGTCGCTTTGCACGCATGGCAACTTGTTGCAAAGATTCTTCACCCGTTACATATAAGGTCGACATCGTCTCGGCAAGCAAACACATGGTCTGCAACAACAAAGTACTCTTACCGGCCCCGGGTTCACCACCAATCAAAATGGCGCTGCCAGGCACGACCCCGCCACCCAGTACGCGGTCGAACTCTTTGAATCCAGTGGTAAATCTAGGCAAAGATTCGAGGTTAACTTCGTCCAGCGTCTGAACCTTAGCTTCGACGACACCGGCATAGCCGGCCATAGTGCCAGCCCGTGGTGCAGCTTTCACCGAAGGGACTCTGAACTCGGTAATTGTATTCCAGGCTTTACATTCAGAACATTGCCCTTGCCATCGAGCAAATTCCGCTCCACAATCACTACAGACAAATGCGGTTTTCTTTTTTCCCATAAAAATCAAGGCATAGTTATTGCTTAAATTAAAACTCAATTAAGCTTAGTTCAACAGTAAGCGTTAATACTGACATAAATTTGGCAAAGGCTAAAACAATAACCGGGTAAGATCTGCTGATTTAAAATGTGTACCTATGGCTGAAGATAAATTACAACAATACCAAGACTTAATAGATGAATTAAAGATTGATCTCGGCGATCCTAATTTTGACTTTATCTTCAAGCAAAAAACGGCGCAACTCAGTAAGCCGGATCAGT
The DNA here is from genome assembly GCF_005887095.1 of Pseudoalteromonas rubra. Lineage (GTDB taxonomy): Bacteria > Pseudomonadota > Gammaproteobacteria > Enterobacterales > Alteromonadaceae > Pseudoalteromonas > Pseudoalteromonas rubra_E. The sequence goes on from NZ_PNCI01000008.1 coordinate 118,875, forward strand.
TCTTGCTGAAAATGGAAATGACCCGGCTATCGCAACCGGTCGCCCGTTTTATTGACCTGCGCGGTCAGGTTTCTGGTCAAGTTAAACCCTATGAATACGAAGGTAAGCAACATTTTATGGACGATGTTGCTATTCGGGTGTTCGAACAGGAAGTCGCCCGTTATGGCGGCTACACCTTAGCCGTATACGAAGCGGTCATGAACACCGACAATAATTTTAAGGTGATGCAAAAACAGGCAGCCCAGCAGCAGGATGAAAATGTCTCCGGGCTGGACGTCTCTCAGGCGACCCAATATATCCGCTTTGCTTCTTATGAAAGCCGTATCGAAGAGCGGATGAACTACTCTATCAAAATCACCGTTGAATTTGGTAACCAACGGCTTGCCAATGCCAGTACCTCAGATATCTCTCTCAGCGGTGCCAAAATCAAATTGGCACCAAACTATCATCTGCATAAAGGCGACCTGGTGTCACTAAGACTGGTGGGGCTAGAACAAGATTTTGAGTTGGGCCTGAAAAGCGGGATCCAATACGAGGTCGTCGCCGTTGAACCAGTATCCAATGAGTATAATCATGTTCGCCTTAAGCGTACATTTGTGGAGAACAACAGCGGCTTTGATGACTTCCTGCAAAGCTTTATTCATGGCAACAAACGACGCTATAAAATCAATCTGGATAATACAATGGATGCCGTGGTGTGTAAGGGGTATGAACAATACTACCTGCCGCGCGTCAATTCCCTGTTTGTATTTTTCAGCCAGGCTAATACCATGCTCTACCCGAGCCTGGTCCTGACCAATGAAAATAACGCACACATCAACTACTATTTTGAGGATGAGCGCAAGACGTCTTCCCTTTATAGCGTATTTAATCAGCAACGTCTGGATATGTTACTACAGCGCCCAGAACCCGTAAAAGAAGCTTTTTGCTACACCTTCACTCATGGAAAGAACGGTAAAATCTACTTTTACTCTGCCTTTGACTGGGAGCTGAAAAAGTCTGCGGAGTTGCGTGATTTGTTTATGGGCTTTGGCAGCCAAAAAGACAGCTGGCGGATCTTTAAAGTGCAGCTCATGCCCAGTCATCATGAGGATGCTTTTATTCCTCTGTCCCTGCCATCCAGTGCGGGCAAGAATGTAGAAAAGCTCAATAAGCGCCCCACCCCCCGTGTGCAGGGACTAATTGAGAACGTTAAGTATCTGATGACTCTCAGTGATATTACCACTGAGCAGCAAACCGCTTACTATCAGGCATTGCAATACCCCAAAGAGCAGGTCAACCAAATCAAGCAGTTTGGTCACGGCAAGGCTAAAGTGCCGCCCCCGCTCGAAGTGGTGGCCCTTGAGTATGTTAATCTGCGTTCGCACAAACGCTATTTATATAAAACCGCAGCCACGGTTGTGCCAGACGACGGACAAGCTTTACACGGCTACACCCGAGATTTTTCCGTAATGGGTTTACAGGTCGCGCTGGAAGAAGCCACAACGTTACAGAAAGGGGATATTGTGCACCTCGACTTACCTGAGTTGCAGAAAATCACCAAGCAACACAATCTGACGAAACTCAGATATGAGGTGATGGCTGTCAATAAGGCAAAAACCATCATTAACCTCAAGGTAAATATTCTCAGCAATGTGCAGCACACAGCCATCACATTTTTCAAGGTTCTGATTGAAAGCAATAAAAATAAGCTTCAGCCCTGTGAAGAAGCGCCAAGGATCCCCGGTCTGTCCCATGCACTGCGTAATATGGTAACCAAGAGTATTTGTCAGTTCCCTTTGTACCTGCACAAAGCGGCGGCCCATTTTAGAATTGGCGCAATAGGCCAGGGGCTCTACCCGACGGCACTCCATGCAATTTTACTCTCTGAGGTGATCCATCATAACCATCAGGAATATGTCCAGGCACATGGCCTGTTACCCGCTGACTTCATTGGTGAATATCTGAGTGAACGGCTGCGCAAGCAGTCACGTCAAGACAAACCTCTGCAATATACGGTGTTTTTGCGTTTTGATCCACACGCCAAAGAACTAAAAGACGCGCTGAAAAGCCAATGTGTGGCAGCGGGAGAGTCGCTGGAGCCTTTGTTCTTATTCATCAAGCGTGCATTGAAAAAAGAGTTACTGTTTGTGTTTCATTTGTATATATCCAAAACAGGGCGCCCTGACATGGACTATCTGGCCAACGAGCTAAGATACGTCAGCCATTATGCGATACACAAAGCAAAGGGGCTCGAAGAAGCATTGTGGAATGTTGCGGGAGTCTGTGATCTGATAGACATCACAGAACAGATCTTACCGACCCTGGATGTGGATCAAAACCAGCTGGATGTAATGTCAGAGCGTAAAAAAACCTGGTTATCCACGCAGCCTGGCACCTGACAGACGGCTCTGTCAGGTGCTGAAATTCATAAGTCTAGCTCAGGCCGCCAAACAAGGTCAGTAAGGCTGTCAGCACTAAAAAGAAAAGAATGTTGCGTTTAACCAGGCGCATCATGCAAGTTGCTTCGTAAGTACAGCCAAAAAACTGCTGCTCTATCTGTTCAGCAGCCAGTGCAATGTCACTCACTACTCGTCGGTTAGACGTCTCAAAGTCGAGCAAATATTTGAGCCAACACCCGGTGCCCTGGGTAAAGTTGCCTATGATCAGATAACCAAAACTGGTGATTCGGGCAGGCAACCAGTCAAGCCAAAATAGTAACTGGGAGAAGCGTTGTGTATGGGTGTCCAGTGTACTGCGTACCAGTGCCACCTGAGCGGGCATGTCTTCTTCCTGACGCTCAGTCAGTGTGCTGACCAAAGAGCGTGCTGTCGCGTATAACACAGCACCCGGTGCGCCTAATACAACAAACCAGAACATTACCGCGCAGTAGTGCTGAAAGTTAATCCACACTAAGGTTTGTCCAAACGTTTCGCCATTGCGTTCTGTTTCCGTACGCTCTTGTCCCATTTGTAATGCATAGAGGGTAACTGCCTCGGAATCACCCCGAGTCAATGCGTTGAGGTAGCCTTTGTACAGCCTGCGATAGCGTCCGCACCCAAAGCACACTAACAATATCAGAACGTTCAATACTAACTGAAGTAAAACAAAATCAGAAAGATGGAATACCAAAGCAGTCAGCACAGTTGGTATAACAAACCAGATCATTACACCAAGATCAGAGCCCAAAAAGCCCTTGTTGCTTAGCTGCTTTTTACTCCAGGACAGATACTTCGCTATATAGAAGTCAATCTGCCAATGTTCTGAGCGGGCGCCTAAACGCTCGATCACTAAAGCAATTATGATAGAAATTAACATCATGTCCGCTACTCTTATGTTATCAACGCAAAATATTTATCCCAATCGAACGCCACTCCGGGATCGCTCTTTCTGCCAGGCGCTATATCACTGTGGCCTACAATACGCTCTTTGGTCAGCTCTGGGAGCTTCTGCTGCAACCACACGGTGAGTTTAGCCAACGCCTGATATTGTGCCTCGGTATAAGCTGATGTGTCTGTGCCTTCCAACTCAACGCCGATGCTAAAATCATTGCAGTTCTCTTGCCCGGCAAATTCAGATACGCCAGCATGCCAGGCCCGTTTATCAAAGGGAACATACTGGACAACCGTGCCATCACGATGGATCACACAATGTGCAGACACCCTCACCCCACGCAGAGACTCGAAACTAGGGTGTGCCTGACAGTCGAGCGTCCCCATAAATAGAGCGTCTATATGATCACCACCATATTCACCTTCAGGCAATGAAATGCAATGGATCACCAATAGCGAAGGCTGACACGCTGCCGGCCGCTCATTGTAATGTGGTGAATGCCGTTGCAGTGCACCACAAAACCAATTTAACTGCATGAATAGAACCACTTAGCTAATCAATATTGTTATTACCTTAGCAAGTTTGCCATGCTTTCACTATGTTATTTTGACAGCCAAACCTGACTAGCTGGAAGCTGACCCCGATAAACGACGTTGTCATTAACGGACTTAACGCAGTAGAATTAGGTTATTGAATAACAAAGCCAAGATAGCCCATGTTAAATGAACAGCTCACCCAGCTTGTTAAGCTGGCACTTGATGAAGACCTGAATAACCAAAACGCCGCAGAGGGCGATATTACCGCCGCTCTGATCCCAGCCTCACAACAGGCACAAGCATACGTGATCACACGTGAAGAGTGCATTTTTTGCGGCAAAGACCTGATCCTTGAGGTGTTCAGGCAAGTTGATCCCAGTGTTCAGGTAAATGTACTTGTCGCTGACGGAGACAGGTTGCAGCCAAATCAACGTATTTTTGAAGCAACAGGCAGCGCGCGCGCTATCCTAACAGCAGAACGTACCGCACTGAATTTTGTTCAGACCCTCTCTGGCACGGCCACTTCCACAGCACATTATGTCGCGGCATTAGCGAATACTAACACTCAGCTGCTGGACACTCGTAAAACCATCCCTGGCCTGCGCGCTTTGCAAAAATATGCCGTTACCTGTGGTGGAGGTAAAAACCATCGTATCGGGCTGTTTGATGCTTTCCTGATCAAAGAAAACCACATTGCCGCCTGTGGCGGAATTGACAAAGCCGTTGCGCAAGCCAGGCATAACCATCCGGACAAACCGGTAGAGGTCGAGGTAGAGAATCTGGATGAGCTGCAGCAAGCGCTGGCAGCCGGTGCCGATATCATCATGCTTGATAACTTTACCGTTGAGGACATTCAAATTGCCGTTAAACATACTGCAGGTAGAGCTAAGCTGGAGGTGTCGGGTAATATGACCTTAGATAAACTGGCGACGTATGCGCAAGCAGGAGTTGACTACATTTCCAGCGGCGCATTGACGAAACACCTCCAGAGTATAGACTTATCTATGCGCTTTGAGTAACAGGTGTAACGGCTTTGTAAGAAAATACAGAGCCGGTTCGTTGACAAGGTCAAGAAAACTCTTTTTAATACGAACAAATAATTAGCATATAAATTATTCGTGTTCTTGATTTAATGCCAGCGCACCGTATTAACAGCTGTTATATAAAGGTGTAGACACCACGGATGATCGCAGGCGAACAGAAAAAAGACCTAAACTGTCATAGTAATGTAGTAGACTATAAAGGACTATTCATTATCATTGACTAGGCCAAAGTAATGACAATCTACTTTGATTTACAACAAATTGGCGATAAGAAGAACGACCTATACTGGGTCTAAACTCTGAGAGCACAGATTTAATAAACCCCTGGTGTGAGTGGTTGCTGGCATCGGGTCTAATATCCCTTAGGAGACACATCATGACGCAAAGACAACAGGGTGGTTTTACCCTTATCGAATTAATGATTGTAATCGCAATCATTGGTATTCTTGCTGCCGTTGCACTGCCGGCATACCAGGATTACATCAACCGCTCTAAAGCATCTGAGCTGTTAGCCGCATCGACTATGCCTAAAGCCTGTGCGACAGAAACTGCTCAAATCGGCGGCAACCCGGCTGTCTGTGACGACGATTTCGACGGCACTCAGTATGTCACTACCCTGACTGTAAGCGCCGCGGGCTTGATTACTATCACAGGTCAGGCTGACATGGCAGGTCTGGTTGTGACACTAACGCCAATTAATGGCGCTGATGGTGAAGCGGCAGAAGCCGGTGACTTCACTGCTGGTTTCCAGATTTCCAGCTGGCAATGTAACGGCTCTGTAAGTGGTACCGCACAAGCGAGCTGGTTGCCTGCAAGCTGTACGACTAACTAATAGTTAGCGCTCAATTATGCAAGAGGGGTTCTCCCTCTTGCAGACTCATCGCATATGAATCAACCCGACAAAAATTCTGCCAAGGTCGATACCTTTATCTGGGTCGGCGTCAGTGCCCGTGGCAAACGCCTGCAGGGCGAACTCACCGGAACCAGTGTGGCGCTAGTAAAAGCGCAACTTCGCAAACAGGGTATCACCCCCTCTAAAGTTAAACGCAAACCAAAACCTTTGTTTGGTTTGAGCAGTACCCAAAAAATCACCCCAAAAGACATTGCTGTTGTCACCCGGCAAATTGCAACTATGCTGACCGCAGGTGTGGCTTTGGTACAGGCACTAGATATGATTGCGTCCGGGGCGAAAAATAAAAGTGTCAGTAAGCTGATCACCCACATCGCAGACGAAGTCAAAGCAGGTCAGCCGCTGGCAAAATCGCTGCGCAGCCACCCAAAGTATTTTGATGAATTATATTGTGACCTGGTTGAATCGGGCGAACAGTCCGGTGCATTGGACCGTATTTTCGACCGGGTGGCGTTATACAAAGAAAAAGCCGAAGCACTGAAATCAAAGATCAAGAAAGCCATGTTTTACCCCATAGCGGTGTTGTCAGTTGCCCTGATCGTGACCTCCATTTTATTGATTTTCGTTGTGCCTCAGTTTGAAGAGATTTTTACCGGCTTTGGGGCTGAGTTACCCGGCTTTACCCTGATGGTGTTAGGTATTTCTGAGTTTATGCAGGAATACTGGTGGCTATTTCTCATCGGGCTGGGCGGAAGTGGTTACGCCTATAAAGAAGCACTACAACGCAGTGCCGCGGTGCGCCACTTTAACGACCGCATGGTGCTACAGATCCCGGCCATTGGTGAGATCCTGAAAAAGGCGGCGGTTGCTCGCTATGCCAGAACTTTGTCTACCACCTTTGCCGCGGGTGTTCCCCTGGTAAATGCGTTGGAATCTGCCGCAGGTGCATCCGGCAACATTATCTATAAGAACGCTATTTTAGATATCAAAGGCGAAGTCAGCTCGGGTAATCAGATGAACTGGGCAATGCGCAACGCAAAGATCTTTCCCGATATGGTGGTGCAAATGGTGGCCATTGGTGAAGAGTCCGGCGCACTCGACAGCATGCTGGCAAAAGTCGCCAGTATTTATGAGCAGGAAGTAGATGACGCCGTCGATGGGTTATCATCACTGCTTGAACCTATGATCATGGTGATCCTGGGCGTACTGGTTGGCGGCTTGATTGTTGCTATGTATTTGCCTATATTCCAGCTCGGCACCGTCATTTAACAATAAAAAAGACTCTATTTATTATGCAAGAAGTTTGGCACCTTATGGAGCAGCAAACCTGGTTTTGGTTGCTGACCGTCGCTCTGACCAGCCTGTGTATAGGCAGCTTTCTGAACGTCGTAATTTATCGTTTGCCCATCATGATGCAACGCGGCTGGCAGGCAGAATGCAGAGTGATTTTATCCCAGGAGCCTGAGGAGCCTGAGCCCGCCCCCTTTAACCTGATGACGCCGGGCTCAACCTGTCCTAAGTGTGAGAATAAAATTAAAGTTCATCACAATATCCCCCTGCTCAGCTGGTTGTTCTTGAAAGGGAAATGCGCTTACTGCGACACCCCTATCGCCAAACGTTATCCACTTATCGAATTACTCACAGGGGTTGCATCAGTCTGGCTGGCCTGGCATTTTTCCGCAACACCACAGGCACTTGTCTACTTACTTGTGACCTGGGTCCTCATCGCCCTGATTTTTATCGACATTGACCATATGTTACTCCCCGATCAGCTGACCTTACCCTTACTCTGGTTTGCGCTGTTGGCCGCCGTATTTGGTATCACCATCACGCCTTCCCAAGCTATCATTGGCGCGGCTGTCGGCTATTTGAGCCTGTGGAGTATTTACTGGGCTTTTAAGTTACTAACAGGAAAAGAAGGGATGGGGTTTGGTGATTTTAAACTGCTGGCGGTATTTGGCGCGCTCATGGGATGGCAGTCCCTATTGCTGATAGTGTTGTTGTCCAGTGTCGTCGGTGCCGTGATCGGTGCTACTCAGCTTACCGTGCAAGGAAAAGACAAAGCTACACCTATCCCATTTGGCCCTTACCTCGCCATTGCCGGCTGGCTGACCTTGTTATATGGTGAACAGATCAGTCACTGGTACTTTTCGCTATTAGGAGCTTGATACGATGGCTAAATGGATCTTAGGCTTAACGGGCGGAATTGGCGCCGGTAAAACAACAGTATCCGATTTTCTGAACCGATTAGGGATTGTCGTTGTGGATGCAGATATTGTCGCCAGAGAAGTTGTTGAGCCTGGTAGCGACGGGTTGACTGCTATTGTTGAGCATTTTGGAGAGCAGATACTGACAGCGGAAGGCACGCTTGACCGCCAGGCCTTACGCAAGACCATTTTTAGCGATGAAAAGGAAAAGCTCTGGCTAAATAGCCTATTGCACCCGATGATCAGGACGCAACTATTAGCCCAGTTAACCCGCGCCCAGAGCGACTATGTCATTTTGTCTGCGCCTTTATTGTTTGAAAACGGGCTTGAACAATACTGTGACAAAACGCTGCTTGTCGATGTGCCTGTCGAAGTCCAGATTGCGCGAACCTGTAAAAGAGACAATAGTCCGCAGCAGCTGGTTGAGCGCATCATAGAGGCACAAATGAGCAGGGCCGATAAACGCGACAAGGCCGATTTTATTCTCGACAACCACCAACCTATCGAAGCAATGCATAAACAACTAAGTACATTGCATCAAACCTTTTTACAGCAGGCTGCGGCAAATCATGCTTGATATGCGTTGAGCAGACTCTGGCATAGCCCAGATCGTCATCAATTCTCTACCCGCATCTAAGCATTTTTGCTACATTTAGTGTAACTCGTTGAAGTCTTAAGAGCATTATGGAACATCACTCGCCATTACTGAGAAAGTTTATTACCCTTGGCAAACTCACTGCTGAGCAGGTTAAAGCCAAACAAGCCGATGCCCATTCCACCGCTGAACTTATTTGTCTGTGCAGCGGCATGAGTAGTCAGGAAATGGCCGAGCAATGCCTGGATCTTTTCAGAGTCCCCTACTTTGACCTGAGCGGTTTTGATATTACTCAGGTACCAAAAGAGCTGGTCAAGGAAAAGCTGATCCGCCAGCACCACCTGCTGCCACTGGTTAAAAAGGACAGAAAGCTCTTCATAGCCACGTCAGATCCAACAGACTACGGGGCATTTGAAAACTTTGAGTTCAGCACAGGTTTGCAGTGCGAGGTTGTCGTCGTAGATTACAAACTGCTCGATCAGAAAATTGATCAGCTCTTTGACGACAATAGTAGCCTGAGCCTCAGTGAAGACGAGTTTAAAGAATTCGCCAGTCTGGATGTTGAAGACGAGCCCAAGACACAGAACACGGACGAAGAAAAAGATGATGCCCCGATCATTGTCTACATCAATAAGATTTTGATGGATGCGATAAAAAAAGGGGCCTCGGATCTCCACTTCGAACCCTATGAAAAAAAATACCGGGTACGTTTTCGTATCGATGGCTTGTTACATGAAATGGCCAGTCCCCCACACGCATTGTCCAGCCGCTTATCAGCTCGTATCAAGGTTATGTCGCATCTGGATATTGCAGAGAAGCGCAAGCCACAGGATGGCCGTATTAAACTGAAAATTTCGGAGCGCAAGAGTATTGATTTTCGTGTCAGTACACTGCCAACCATGTGGGGCGAAAAGATTGTAATGCGGATCCTGGATTCATCCGCGGCAAAACTGGGGATCGATGCACTGGGGTATGAGGCAGACCAAAAAGACATGTATCTCAATGCCCTGGAACAACCGCAAGGGATGATACTGGTCACAGGCCCAACCGGTTCGGGTAAAACGGTTTCTTTGTATACTGGTCTGAATATACTCAATAAACCAGAGCGTAATATCAGCACTGCGGAAGATCCGGTGGAAATCAACCTCGAAGGGATCAACCAGGTTCAAATTAATACTAAAGCCGATATGACCTTTGCCAATGCACTGCGGGCATTCCTGCGTCAGGACCCCGATGTCGTTATGGTTGGTGAGATCCGGGATCTGGAAACGGCCGAGATTGCCATCAAAGCTGCACAAACCGGTCACCTGGTGATGAGTACCCTACACACCAATTCGGCTTCAGAAACCCTGACCCGACTGCTCAACATGGGTGTCCCCGCCTATAACGTGGCAAGCTCAGTGAGCCTTATCATTGCACAGCGTCTGGCCCGTCGTCTGTGCCCTAAATGTAAGGAGCCAGAAAACCTGCCAGCAGAAGAATTGCAACGCCAGGGCTTTAGCGAGGAGCAGATAAAAAATATGACGGTCTATTCACCCAAAGGGTGCGATCACTGTACTGATGGCTATAAAGGCCGGGTGGGCATTTACGAAGTGATGAAAATCACACCAGAGATATCTCACGCTATCATGGATGGCGGGAACTCTCTGGAAATCGCAGAACTGGCTGCCAAACAGGGCTTTGCGAATCTAAGACAATCCGGACTTAAAAAAGCAGCAGATGGGATCACCTCACTGGCGGAAGTGAACCGGGTAACCAACTACTAAATCCCGGCTCCCCCGTGACTGTGTGAGAGCTGCACAGTACAATAGAGTAAAATAGTTATGCTGAGGTGCTTATGCCTGTATCTGTAAAATGTCCTACCTGCCAGGCCGCCGTCGTCTGGTCGGCGCAAAGCCCACATCGCCCTTTTTGTTCGAAACGTTGCCAACTCATTGATTTAGGTGAGTGGTCAGAAGAGAACAATAAAATCTCAACGCCACTTAACAGTGCGGATTTATCGCCTGAAGCAGCAAGGGATATGGTGGAAGACCTGGAAGCCTTACTGGCCAAAAACGACGATAGTTTTTTTAAAGACTAACTTATACAACGACAAAGCCCGAATAAATAGTTCGGGCTTTGTTCAGTGGTTCAGGATGACTGATGTTGATGGCGCTTTTTCCCCATCCGTTTATGGCGCAACTCCTTGAGCTTATCACGCTGTTCTTCGGTCAGAATATGATAGACCTTATGCTGGGTTTCCAGTCTGATCAGCATCATGTCACGCTTTTGAGGCTGAAATTGCTCCAATAAAACCTGCGCCTGTGCTTTATCAAACTGCTCGGCCTCGATCAGTGACTTAAATGCATTGTGATACTCACCTCTGTCGTTATCACCGCGAAGTGACTTAACTTGTTCCTTCTGCGCGTCGAAAATACTTCTTAGCTCGGTTTGCTGGCTTTCAGTCAGTGCCAGATGCTTTACCGCACGTTTCGATAACAACATATGACCCATCGCTTTCATTGGCTTCATGTGCTTGGCCTGAGCAGACACCTCAGTCTTGTCTGTATCAGCCAAAACGGTGCCGCTGCCAGCCACAACCGAAGCCAGCAATAATGCTTTTAATGTGTGACGAATTTTCATCTTGGTGTGTGTGTTCATAATAGCGTCTCCTGTTAAGTTAGGTTCAACTTTAGCAACGCCAGAGCAAAGCAACGTCAAGGCTGTGTAAAGTTTTGTCAAGAGCTGTTGCAGCCCTCACACATCCGGAGTGTCGACATCATCCCCAGAGCGTAAAGAAGTGTAAAGTCAGTCATCTTACTTATATAGTAAGGTAAGATAAGCGTGAGAAGAGTAATTGAGTTGCAGTATGAACGCGAGAGTACTGGTAATAGACGACGATAGAGGCCTGTGTGAGCTTCTGCAAGACTATCTGCAAGACGAAGGGTTTGATGTTGACACTGCCCATACTGGCCCTGTGGGACTAGATATGGCGTTAAACAGGGAATTTGATGTGATCTTACTGGATGTGATGCTACCCCAGCTCGACGGCTTTGAGGTACTCAAAGCATTGCGTGCAAAAAAAATGACCCCGGTGATCATGTTGACTGCCAAAGGCGATGACTTTGACCGCATCTTCGGACTTGAACTTGGTGCCGATGATTACATTCCAAAACCATTCAATCACAGAGAATTGCTGGCTCGGATCAAAGCCATTACCCGCCGTGTCGCCCATTTACTTCATAGCACAACAGGTCCGTGCTTCGAATATCACGAACTCGCGCTGGATTTATCCTCACGTACCGCGAGCATAAAAGGCACACCACTACCACTGACAGGCACAGAGTATGAGATGCTCCACCAGCTTATGAAGTCAGCGGGTCAGACCGTGACTAAACAGAGCTTGTCTCAAACTGTACTGGGGCGCCCTCTGGCACCTTATGACAGATCTGTGGATATGCATGTCAGCAATGTGCGAAAAAAAATAGCAGTACATAGTGTGCATACCTATATCAAAACCTTGCGAGGTTCTGGCTACATTTTCCTTAAGGCGTAAGATGAGGAAGTACTTACTAATAAAGATTTTCCTGTGGTTCTGGGGCACTATTGCTGCCACGCTATTTATGCTGATGAGTATTAGCCTGTTACAACCAGACATACTGGAAACACGCCAAATCAGCCCTGCCATGATGAAAAACCTGAACCACCTGAAGCGTAGCATAGAACGACGTGCCCAGAGCCGACCAGAGCAGGCACTGAACACAATGTTGCCTGGACGTCATCGCAATCACGGTCCGAAAGTTTACTTACGTCACAGCGATGAACAACTCAGTGTTTTGAGCCATGCTACCGTTCAGGAATGGGACTTATCTTTACTGAACTTTACTACCAGTGCGCAACCACAGGTTGTCGATACCGATCGCTATCGTGCCTATGGCCCACTGGATATTCAGCTACGCGGAGAAACCTATCAGCTGTTTCAGCTTATGGACCACCGTGATCCCCATATTTTGACAAAGATACGGATGCTACCTAACTGGGCAAAACTCATGGTGTTAGTCTTTGCAAGCTTTGCATTTAGCCTTTGGTTTGCACGCGGACTGCTGAAACCTGTGCGTCAGCTTCAACAGGCTGCCGCTTCCCTCGCTCAGGGTAAGCTCGATGCACGAGCTGGGATAAGCATTTCGCGCCAGGACGAATTAGGCCAGCTGGGTAAAGATTTTGACCAAATGGCGAGCCGCCTGCAGGCTAACGTGACACAACAAAAAAGGTTACTGGCTGATATTTCTCATGAGTTGCGCTCCCCCCTGACCAGATTACAGATGGCAAACGGCATTGCCAGTGATAAAGCCCCCGCTCCTTTGCTACCCTACTTGCAACGCGTTGAAAAAGAGGCACACTTACTTGAGCACATGTTGAGTGATATTTTGCAATTGTCCCGACTCGAATCTCAGCAACTGGTGCTCACCCCTCATCCAATTTCACTGACAGAGTTATTAGAACCTATTCTTGATGATGCCAAATTCGAGGGCCAGCAACTGGGTAAGCAGGTCGAATGGCAACCACTGCCGGACATCACCTTGACGGTCGATGCTGCGCTACTCAATCGCGCATTTGAAAACATCCTGCGTAACGCCATCAAGTACGCCAATAAACAAGTAAGCTTGACGATACAACGCTGTGATGATCAACTCACTGTCACGATCAGCGACGATGGCCCTGGTGTCAGTGACACTATGCTGGAAAAACTGTGTATCCCCTTTTTCAGAGCTTCACAAGCACGCACCCCTGATGGTGCAGCAGAACCCGGTGGATTCGGACTGGGGCTGGCAATTGCGCAGCACGCTGTAAAAGTGCATCATGGCCACATTCAGTTTAGTAACCACAGTGGCCTGCGTGTTACCGTAACGCTGCCAATAAGCAACCATGTATTATAGCGAAAGCACACATTTAACGGACAATCTGGTTCATATCCGGGCGCACTGGGAACGCTGCCAAAAAGGTACATTTTCCAGTGGGGTAGGACCACTCTTTTACGCCTGTCATATTCCGCAACGGGCAAAATTTGCCGTTGTTCTGGTCAATGGCCGCATTGAATCGGCGCATAAATATCAGGAATTGATGTGGGAGCTCGCACGCAACCAAATCGCCGTCTTTACCTTTGATCACCCAGGTCAGGGCCTGTCCGGGCGCTTCCTTGCCAATTTGCATATTGGCTATATTGACACCTTTACACAATATGGCGATTGCCTCGATGCCTTTATGCAAGAAGTGGTCACCTCACAGTGGCAAGGTGACACTATGATATTGGCACATTCAATGGGGGGAGCGATTGCATGTGATTATTTGTCCCGCTTCACAACTTCTGTTAAAGGTGCATTTCTCAGCGCCCCCATGCTTGCGATCAACACAGCCCCTTACCCTGCCTGGTTTGCGCATGGCGTTGCGTCTACAGCCTGCCTGCTGGGATTGGGGAAGTGCTATGCGATTGGTCAGGCTGACTACTTGCCAAAAGCCTTCGAAGACAATGAATTAACTCAGTGTAAGCACCGTTACGCATTATTCAGGCAACTCTACAGAGATAACCCGGGATTACAGCTGGGCGGTGTCAGTTTCCGCTGGCTTCAGCAGGCACTGCAATTTACTCGAAACATCGAGCAGTTACAGATAACACTGCCGCTGAGCATCGCCAGTGCTGAGTATGACAGTATTGTCAGCTCAACAGCGCAAGAACAGTTTGCACAACGTCAAACGCATTGTCAGATACAGTCCTATCCAGGTAAACACGAATTACTTTGCGAAACAGACACCATACGACGTGCTGTGCTGGACCAGTTTTATACGTTTGCCGAACAACTCCTTGGCTATCAGCCCTCTCTCAAAAACGTCACAAATTACACTGCAGATGAGTTTGGTGACACCGATAGTGACACTGGATCCTGATGGATCAGGATATCCATTTCCGACTCAAAAGCAGCTTTAATATGCGCCACAACTTCATCGCTGATCTCATGCGCACGAGCCAATGGAATATGGTCATCCAGCTCCAGATGCAACTGCACAAACTTCACTTTACCACTTTGTCGGGTGCGCAGATCATGCACCCCATATACCTCTTCATGACTGGACGCTAACAGAATAATTTCGGTTTTTTCTTCATCAGGCAGCTCTTTGTCCATCAAGTGATCTGCGCTTTCTCGGGCTATTTCCCAACAATTGTAGAGCAGATAAGCAGCAACACCTATCGCAAACAGGGCATCGGCATGCTCTACCTGCCAATGACTCAATAATAACGCCGTCAACACGGCCAGGTTAAGCAGAATGTCTCCTTTATAATGCAAAGAGTCTGCTTTTATCGCAATTGATTGGGTTCGCTTAACCACATGATGCTGCACAATGACAACAGCCAATGTGCAGCCTACAGCAAACAGGCTAACCCACACCCCCAGCAGGCTATGCTGAATTGCGACCGGGTTAAACAGACGCTCAATACCATGGAAAGTGAGTAAACACGCTGAGCCTGCAATAAATGCAGCCTGGCCAAGACCTGCCAAGGCTTCCGCTTTACCATGACCAAAACGATGATCGTCGTCTGCAGGGCGGAGCGCATAACTGAGCACCAGAAAACTCATCATAGATGCGCTGACATCCAGTAAGGAATCCGTCAGCGACCCCAACATAGCTGCACTGCCAGACGCCAGCCAGGCCCAGGCCTTAGCTGTGATCATCAATGCCGCCATTGCGAGTGTAAAAATACTGGAAAATCGGACTAAAAAGTCATAATTGTGGGACACTTATTACCTCAACAACCTCGTAAAACTCCTGTTTAGGCTTATCTTATAGTGTAAGTCATGAAAATGAAAAATTAGTGACGCGACTTTAAATATTGGCCAGGTATGTGCCCTTGTGCTGTACAAAGGTTACACCCTGGCTTTTAGCCTCCCAACCGGATGCGCTATACTGCAGGCAACATTATTTTGAGGTTATCCATGTTAGACATCGTATTGTATCAGCCTGAAATTCCCCCTAATACAGGCAACATTATTCGCCTGTGTGCAAACACAGGGTTTTCGTTACACCTGATTGAACCTCTGGGTTTTGACTGGGACGACAAACGCGTCAGACGTGCCGGTCTGGATTACCATGAATTCAGCGAAGTTAAGCGTTACCCCTCTTTGGATGCATATCTGCAAGCGCGCAAACCAAATAGAGTCTTTGCCTGCACCACCAAAGGCACTCGATACCACCACGAGCCAGACTACCAGAGCGGTGATTGTCTGCTGTTTGGGCCTGAAACCCGAGGCTTGCCAGAAGAGCTCATTTTCTCCCTACCGCCGGAACAACGTCTGCGGATCCCGATGCGACCGGATAGCAGGAGCATGAACCTGTCAAATGCAGTGTCGGTTTTTGTCTATGAATCGTGGCGTCAAATGGGCTTTGATGGCGCGGTTTAATATCCAATATGAATGAAGCCACCGATAGGTGGCTTCTTTTACTTTATCTCTAATTCAGGTTCATTTCCTGAATGATCTCGTGGGCAATTGGCGGAGTCGTACTCACAGGTTTTTCATGTTTGTTGGCCTTGAGCTGACCTTTTCTGTGTTTTAGTGCCGCATCTAACTTTTTAGCAGCATTAGCAATGGCCGGATACATGACATCGTCTTCTCCTCTTACAGATATCCGGGCGCCTGAATAATTGGTGTTGATCTCAGTATAAAATTTCTTGTGTTCCTTACTGACTATGACATCTATCGACAACAGCGACGGGAAGTGGTTAGCTACTTTGGCAAACTTTTCATCAACGTGTTGCTTTACGGCTTCTGTCATATCTACATGGTGGCCTGAAAGGTTAATTTTCATAAGCGCTCCCTTTTGTTGTTTACCTATTACTAAGTATTGGAGCGAAAGACACAATTCTCAAGCATAAATTTAAGATTTTTGTCATCAAACTGAATTTATTTGCGGTGGATCACGGTAGCGCGGATGTTGGTGAGAAAGTGTTCAAAGGCAGGCTTATTTTTCACTGAACAGCGCCAGGTTGCTGATACCAGCAACCTGGCGCTGTGTTGATCGCTTACTTGAAAGTCAGGTACGCCTCGCGCAGCCTTGCAAGGTTTGCATAGACATAACTGCCAGACAAACGCCCCTGATTCAGATAAGTACGGTCCAAGCTAATTGAAGTTTCCGGCACATAGCCCTTTTTATACACTAATGTATTTTGGTCATCGCCAATACGAGTGCTCACCCCGTGACGCCATGCCTGATTCCCTTTCACCTGACCATACTTAGATACGCTCATGTCCTTTCTTGGAGTGAGTGGGATACTAAATGAAATACCCGCTACCTGAACATCTGTATCGTAGGCAAATAGCGACACATAGCTATCACCAAACCAAAACTTGGTTTCAACCTTCATTCCTTTGTCTCTTCGCCAGAACTCTCCACCTGAGATATGAAATGAGATGTCTTGCTCAACCCAGTGATATTGATAACCCATAACATGATAGTCACGGTCTTCATCATAGTCTCTGTAGTCGAAGAAACCGTAGGTGTTGTAGAGCTTATGGCGCCCTGAGGGGCTGACCCAGGCAGTTTCATTAATCAACCCGGTGTATTCATAATACTCTCGGAAGAGTCCGATTTGAGTCTGGTTATAAAAACCAAACGGCAAATCAAATGTCTGATAAAAGACCGCTCTTTCCAGGCCATTTCGTTCACGACGCGCTTCAAAAATATCTCCAGCTTCAAAATCTTCAGTATCAGCAACCACAGTTTGTGCAGTGATGTTAATACCCGCACCTCGCCATACCGGGATCTCTAAATCAGCTCTGAGCGCTAACGAGAAATCATAGACTCCCAGCTCAGTTGCATAAGTTGAGCTTAATGAAGGCCCGAGTGTCAGTCGAGGCTTAAAGTACGGGCTATTAGCCGCCCCATCGCCTATCCATGCAATCCCCCCTGGGACATCCATCTCACCTTGTCGAATAATCAATCCTGGGGCTGTTCCTTCTGTGATAAAGCTCCGATAACTACTTACTTGTCCAGACAAAGCTAACAGTGGAATATCATGTTTACCTAACTGAACAGTAAAGCTCGCTTTTTCGTCACTGATATATTGCGCAACTCTGCCTAGTACAACCCCAATTGCATCAATATCATTTCGGTTGAATACTGAGTTTTCGAATTTCACCACAACAACAGGTTCACGATTTACGCCAACTTGCACGTTTTCAAACCCATCTGCAACAAGCGCGTTTTTAAGTGCACGTATCTCAGTGTTCAATTCACTGATATTGACTTCCTGAATTGGTTTTGATTCATTATTTTGAGTGCTAAGAGTAAGGTTATCCGATCTTGTTATATGAGCATTATCAGACTTTGCGGATTGTACGCCTTGCCCTGATAATCGCGCTAACATTTCAGCATTATCGGGCGCTGGTTCTATTTTCTGATAGTCCTCTCGGGACTGCTCAGATAAAGGCATGGAGAAATTAATGCCATAATAAGTGTCTTTGTCACTGTGATCGGTGCTGCTATAAAAGCGGCTCGTCAGGGTTAGAGTGCCAAGATCAAACAACCAAGCTTTAGGCACGGTCACGCGAGCAGCCGCATTTACAGCTTCTGCATCATGCTCAACTTGCAAAGCAAACCAATCCAGTGGTTGCCACTCGATACCTGCAAATACACCATCCATCATACCGATTTCGCTTTTGCTGGTGCTTACTCCAGTGGAAAAACGAAAGTCTAGCCAGTCTTTTGAGACAACGGCAAAATATGACTCATACTGATTCGCCGCTCCACCAATATCTTTCCCCCCGATAGCCAAATCAAACCAGTCCTCAGGAATAAAAGGAATTTGATACTTAGCATTGAAAGACAGGTCCCTTACTTGACTCTCGCCTAATGCTCTAGCCCTAAACATGTTATCATGCATAGTATTAGCTGCAATTTGCCCGCTTACTTCTAATCCCTGCCACAAGCCTGCAGAAAAAATGTAGTTATAGCCGTCTGCAAAAGTAGTGCCCCTATAATCAAGCTGGTTATTGTAGCCAATATCAATCTCACCCGCGTTTAAAACGTCTGCAGAGGGAGTATTCACTAAACCAGTAAAACCAGCGAAATTCTGATACTGCTTGGGAGACACTTGTGCAACGGTTATAAAGGAGCAAGTCAACAAGCCACTTGCTAAAATAGGAGTTAGTTTAGACATAGTCCTCTGCCCAGTTAAGATATTTATATAATTAAAATTTGCACCGTATTATATCGTTAAGGTGATTACGGTTATGCAAGAGATGTTCACTAGAATCGATAACTTTCCACAAGCTTTCACTCTTGCAAAACAGAGACCTCAGGCTTATAGATTTTCAGGTTATAATTACCCTAGATTGCGCAGTCCACTTATTTAGTAAAAAGCCCACTAAGTAACCTTCCTAGTGGGCAAATTGCTTTACTTTAGATTAACGATATTTTTCTCTGGCACAGTGTCAAGCTTTTGTCTGGCATTCCAAACTAAGTCACATATGCCATCAGTGGGGTCAAACCCTGTTGGAGCCTCTAATAACAGTTGTCGTATAACTTGATGATCAAAGTCATGGCACGCCTTATCAAGCGTTTTTAAGATCTCTTCTAGCTCACGTAATGGCAGCATTACCTCTTTGGCTGTCATAATCCTTTCATGTGAGGTCTGCTCAACATTGTCACCAATTAATAGCTCTTCATAAAGCTTTTCACCAGGTCTTAATCCTGTGCATTTAATCTCAATATCTCCATGTGGATTAGCCTCACTTTTCACCTCCAGGCCAGATAAGTGTACCATTTTGGTAGCAAGGTCTTTAATTTTTACAGATTCCCCCATATCAAGGACAAACACATCCCCTCCTCTGCCCAATGCTCCAGCCTGAATAACCAGCTGCGCCGCTTCAGGTATCGTCATAAAGAAGCGGGTGATCTCTGGATGAGTAAGCGTGATTGGGCCACCTTCTTTAATTTGTCTTCGAAATAAAGGGACAACTGATCCTGAAGATCCCAATACATTACCAAATCGAACCATACAGAAACGCGTGTTGTGCTGTCCCCTTTCCTTATTCTGAGCAAGGCCCTGTAAACAAAGTTCGGCCATACGTTTAGTAGTTCCCATAACATTCGTAGGGCGAACAGCCTTATCCGTGCTTACTAAAACAAACGTTTCTACTTTTGCATTGATAGCAGCCTTAGCTGAATAATAGGTACCAAAAACATTATTTCTCACCCCTTCGACCACATTATGCTCGACAAGTGGGACATGCTTATATGCTGCAGCATGGTAAACCGTTTGCACACCAAAGGCTATCATACATGTCTCTAGACGATTAATGTGCTGCACAGAACCCATAATTGGTATCAGCTCTATGTTCAACCCTTTGGTTTTGATGATTTCACTCAACTCTTTTTCAATTGAATAAAGCGCAAACTCAGTTAGCTCGAAAAGCACCAGCTTAGATGGGGATTGTTTGATAATTTGCCGACACAGCTCGGAGCCGATAGAGCCACCTGCCCCAGTAACCATTACGGACTTACCCAGAATCGTTGCATTTAGCAAAGCCTGCTTAGGGGCCACGGGGTCTCGACCAAGCAGGTCCTCAATTTCAACATCTTTAATCTCGTCTAATGTTGCTCGCCCTTCTACAACATCAGCCATACCTGGGATAGTCATAACCTCTACAGGTAAACTCTCTAACTGAGCAAGTATTTCTTTCCTCCGCGCTCTACTTTCGCTAGGCATCGCAAGTAATACTTTCTTTACCCTTTTTCGCTCAATTAACGCATACAAACCGTCGAAAGCAATGACAGGGATACCTTGGAGTATGGAATCCTGCTTTGTTTTGTCGTCGTCAATAAATGCAGATACGTAGTATTCGTCACCGGCCCCTATAGCAGGCGCAAGTTGCCGACCCGCAGAACCAGCTCCATAAATCACAACCGGTGTTTTATTAACTGTAGCAAGACGACCAACCATGGCACGTACCATGATGCGGGAACCACCAACAGACAGAATCAACAACCATGCATAAATAAGCGGCATGGTGCGTGGTATAGAGACATGTGTAAAAAATGACGTCATAACTAGTGCGACAGTACTAATTATTGCGCCGATCAAAATAGCCCCAATTGCGTGAGCACCTACATATCGCAATACGGCCCTATACAACCCTAAGTTGACAAACACAAACAAGCTGACAGGTAAAGTAAGCAACAGCAACAGCCAATTACTCGCTTCAAAAAAAGGAGACAAACTATCCAACCGGACAATTAACGCCAACCAAAAAGCACTAAAAATGAAAATTGAGTCCAAAAAAAGAGTCACTAACCGCTTTTTCGAGCGGGAAATATTTAATAGGGTGCTAAACATATCTTCCATTGTCATACCTCGAGAGTGATTTCTTGATGATCGCACTCTTTACGCTTTTCTCTTTTTAGACCTAATTTTAGCGGATATTTGTTGAACTTTTTTGTCTAACAAAGCCTTATTATGGACAAGGGCCTCTGTGGTTAGCTCCTGGGCCTGGCTGTAAACATGCTGTAATTCATCTAGGTTGTGTTTAACTTCGTCCATTCTCACCTGTCCGTCCGCCTTGAAGGTCCTTGATAAAATAACAGCTGTAGAACCTATTCTTACATGCTCTTTTAGTATAATTGCGCCATCAAGCTCCCCCTCCTTCATTTTGGCGACACCACCGACACCAAACGGAATAGATTTTCTGTTTAATTTTTGTGCCAAAAGCTCAACCTGTCCGAGTGCCATTAGCTCAAACATAAAATCCAACCCCATTGACAAGTGTAGATCATTAAGACCTATATGTACTTCATCAATGCCTTCAACCTCAAGAATTTCGTCCGCTCTGCAAAAAGCTTGGCTAGTCTCCAAAAGCAATGAAACTTTAGCCCGCCCACCAACTAATTCTACAAAGGTTCTTACCTCATCAGCATGTGTAAACATCGGCAGCATAACAACATCGGCACCGGCATCAATCACAGAATCAACTTCTTGCTTGCTCCCATCAAATATAGGATTCACTCGAACTAAGAGCTCCCCTTTTTTGATAACAGCTCTCGCTTTGACAACGTCCTCAACCGTATGCCTACTAATAACAGTATCCATCCCCCCCTGACGCGCCACTTTGCCATTGATTTCCAAATCAACAAAAATTCTGCTAACGCCGGCCAAATCATAAAGCTCAATTTTTGCGGGATCATTTTCTAGAATGAAAGTCTTAATCATTAATAAACCGCCGTTAGCCAGTGCTTATATTGCTCGATACGACCTCTAACACAAGCAAAGTAAAGTTCAGAAATCGAGCGAGTAATAGGACCAGCAGTCCCCTCCCCAATTTCGTACCTATCGATCTGTGTCACAGGCGTAATCTCTGCAGCAGTACCACAAATAAAAGCCTCTTGAGCAATATATAGCTCAGTACGGTCTACCTCTCTTTCTTCAACTTCTAATCCAAGCTCCGATTTAGCAAGGTGTATTACAGTTTCCCGGGTGATACTCTCTAGTACCGAAGAGGTAAGAGGAGGTGTAACCAACTTTCCATCTCTAACAATAAACAGACATGCACCTGGTGCCTCCGACACTGTACCGCTTGAGTTCAGGAATATTGCTGAGTTGTATCCATTGTCTACAGCCTCAATCTGTCCCAACCTGCTGTTCATATAGTTTGCACCCAGCTTAATTCGAGGAGATAAGTTTCTGTCGGAGATTCTTTCCCAAGAGCTCACCATGCATTTTATGCCCTGATTAAATTTCTCACCTGAAACATTTCGTCCTTTCGCAACAGGAGCAACAAACATTTCAACATCACCGTCAGACATCCAACTGCCAAAACCATCTAAATAAACAGTTTGCCTAACTGCAATGTCCTCTTTGAAGTCATTAGCGGTCAACACATCGATGACTGACTGTCGAAAGTCACTGTCTGTTAAAGTTGAGTCAAATCCTATAAGCTTAATAGACTTTTTGAGTCTCTGGATATGCTCTTCCATCTTAAAAATATACAAATTTTGCTCTTCACTAGACCAATACCCTCGTAAACCTTCAAAGACATTTGCCCCAAATTGAGAGGTGGGGGAAAGAACATGGATAGTAGCGTTTTCAAAGTCTACTATTTTTCCTTTGTGCCAAATATATTTAGTCTTACTCATTTATCTTCCTTTTTATTATCATAACCACCTTCATTAATTAGCACTTTATAAGCTGTCTTTATAATGATATTTAAATCCTTTAAAAAAGAGTAATCTTTAACGTACTCATTATCATAACGAAATTTCTGTTCCCAGTTGAGGCCGTTCCTTCCATTTATTTGTGCAAGCCCTGTTACGCCGGGTTTAACAATAAACCGCCTCTTTGCGTGTTCAGGGTAATCATTATATTTATAGGGAGAGTATGTAACTGGAGGCCTGGGACCAACAAAACTCATATCGCCTTTTAAAATATTAAACGCCTGTGGAAGCTCATCTAAACTTGAATCTCTCAAAAACTTGCCAAATTTAGTAACTCGCGGATCGTCTGCATAACTATCTAAACCTGTCCCTTGCTTTTCAGCACCATTTATCATAGTTCTAAACTTAATTATACCAAAGTGGATACCATTTCTCCCTACTCTTTGCTGTACGAAGAAAATAGGTTTTCCCATCGTGATCAATACAATAAAGGATATTAACAATAATAACGGAGAAATCAGAACCAAAAGCACAATCGAACAAACTATGTCAAATAGCCTCTTACCAAATTTTTTATACATTCCCGTTCCCTAATAATTCAAGTTTAACAGCAAGCTCACTATAGGTTTTATCGAAATCAAAGAGTGTATTATAAACTTTCTTTGCTCTTAACTTTACGCCTTCAATGTCCTCAGTGCATGCAGCCAACGCATTTGCCAGCTCAGCAATATGCCCTTGCCTGTAGTGAAAACCCAAGCTCTCCTTTTCAATTAGCTGTTTTACATCACCGTCGAGATGGGTCACTATAGGCACGCCTCCATATATGTATTCGACTATCTTATTAGGAATACTCATTTGAAAATCAAAGCTATTCTTATAAGGTGCTAACGCAGCTATGCTCAGGTGCATCAAACCAAGAATTTGATCATGGTCGACCCATCCGGGGAAAATAACGCTGTCGCTGGCATACCGTTTTTGATATTCATCGAGTCGATCTCCACTTCCACAGATGACAAATGTATACTCATCCCCTTGTTTCGACAATTCAAAAACATCATCAAATTCAAACTGTTGACCTAAGTTCCCAAAAAAACACACAACCTTTGAAGTTATGCGCTCTCCTAAAACCTCCTCCCAGAAAGCTGTATTGACTTCCTTTTCTTTCATTGGATACGCCAATGAGAAAAATGCGTCATGTTTAACGATTTTTCTCTGTCCTTTTCTTTGCGCCCAATTCAAAATTGATGGTGTGATACTGGTTAATGCCGTTGCATTCTTATAAATATTTCTTGCTAAAATATTTAAGCTCGAAACAAAGGGGGCAAGCGCAAGCCTCTTTACAAAGCCTACATTTTGATGTAGGAATATATCAGGCCAAAGATCGCGAATGTCTACTACAACAGGAATATCATTTTTAAGGCCATACTTTAGAACTTCATTCGCCAAAAATATGTCTGGATAAGCGCAAAAAATAACGTCTGGCCTTTTCATTGACTGACTATACTTTTTAAACTCTCGACCACACTCAAAATGGTGTTTTATTCGACCTAGTGACAAATTTGAACCGTAGCTACCTGAGAAAAGTAAATGTAAATCTATTCCATTTTGTAACGCTTTGCTGGTTGAAGAAGTAACTCTGTTTTCCTTCTTATGATGTGCAAAAGAAGATGTAAAGAAGTTCACATCATGGCCTCTCGCTCTACACACCTCCGCAAGTAAGCCACAACGGTGTAATCTTTCGTCGCTTGAATCTGTCCATATCGGCTCACTGATTACTACAATCCAAATATTCATATTACTTGTTCAAAAAAGCTTCAAGTTTACTTACGATGCGCTGTGCTGCATCACCATTGCCGTAAAATAAGTGAGAAAAATCGTCAAACTTTAACATCTGATGATACGTCGCATTAAGATTATCTACCAGTGGGTTGAACAGTTTGTTAGCACCGCACTCTACGAGCTCAACCCATTCAGTCTCTGGTCGCATCGTAATACAAGGCTTTTTGAAGAAGTAAGCCTCTTTCTGCAAACCACCACTGTCTGTCACAACAAGCTTACAATTATCAATTAACCACACCATATTCAAATACCCGACTGGTGCTATTACTTTGATCCGTTCTGACAGCGGAAAGTTATAACTTTCCAACTTACTCTTTGTTCTTGGGTGCAGTGGTAAAATAATTTCAACTTGCTCGGACAGCTCATTTAGCTGAGACACTATTTGCTCAAGTAACTCAGGGGAATCTGTATTCTCTGCTCTATGAATAGTTGCCAAAACAAAGTCAGACACATTATCTAACCCTACTGGCGCTGTGGCCTTTTCTCTGTAGTATAACGCTCCATCAAACATCACATCACCGACGTTTTCCAGAACACCACACGAGTTTAAAATACCTTCATTTTTAAGATTTGTAACAGCCGTTTCAGTAGGACAGAATAGAAGTTCACTGACACGGTCGGTTATGATTCTATTGATTTCCTCAGGCATGCTCATGTTGAATGAGCGTAATCCGGCTTCAACATGGGCGATAGGAATATGCATTTTAGACGCAGCTATCGCACCTGCAAGCGTTGAATTCGTATCACCATACAGCAAAACACAGTCTGGCTTAGATTCCATTAAAACAGATTCAATACTTGAAATCATTTCCCCCGTCATTTTTCCATGTGAAGAGCCATTAATACCCAAGTGTCGATGGGGTCTAGGAATATCCATCTCAACGAAGAAAATATCGCTCATATTAGCATCAAAGTGCTGTCCAGTATGAATGATCTCTTCTTGAAATCGAGAATTTTCACTAATCGCACGACTCACTGTACCAGCTTTTATGAACTGTGGGCGAGCGCCTAGAATGGTCGCTATCTTTTTCATAATGATAATTCCGTATATAAGTCAATTAACTTTTTACTTTCGGCTTCCCAGTTAAATACCGTATTTACCGCATTAGAGCCATTATCTCCCATCGCCTGCGCTTCCGCTGGGTTATCGAGTAATTGCATTATTGCGCTAGCGATCGCTTGAGGATCCTCAGGATCAACACATAGGCCGCATTCGTATTTTTCAACGACGTCTCGCCACATAGGAAAGTTAGAGGTAATGATCGGCAGACCTGCGGACATATACTCGAACATTTTATTCGGCTGTGACTCGATATGGTTAGGAACCGGTAAGAAAGTAACAAGGCCAATTTTTGACCGAGCTAAAGCTTCGGCAGCTGTTTCCCTTTCCACCAATCCCCACTCATTAACAGCAGACCACCCGCGCTTGCTTTCAAGTGACTGTTTAAAAGTGGATGATGAGATATTTCCGACCAAGTTTAAGGTAACATTTTCAACCTGACTCATTGCATCTACGAGCTCTCCAACACCTCGAATATGAGATATTCCGCCAAGAAATATAATTTCTCTCGGCTTAGATGCAAAGTCATCTTTGCCCACTGCTAATTCACCAATGATGGGATAATTGTTAACATTAGTTGCTTTCGTATATTCTGCGAACTTTGCCGTTATCATTGGAGTGGCACCGATCACCTGATCAAGTTGCTTGCATACAAATTTCTCGAAAATCGCAGAACTACTGGAAAGAAACCTTGCCGCAACAGGATGTAAGTAAGGCTTAGACAATAGTTGCTTTGGAAAATCTTCGTGTGCATCGAAAATTACGGTCTTACCCATTTTCTTCAGTTTCCAAGCATATGGCAACAACTCAGGATCATGAAGATGATAGATATCCGCGCTCAAGTCTTTTGCGATTCTATACACGCGCCAAGCCGATTTAATTATCCTGGCAAATCGAGCTTCTTTCTTAGCGTTTACATTGATAATATTTACGCCATGACTTTTCTCATCTGGCTTTCCATCTGCCACGACAATAGAAACATCAAAACCCCTTGCAGCGGCAGAGCGAGCCATTTTATGAAAAATTCTGACATCAAAACGCGGATGCGCTGATGTCAGGTGTGCTATTTTAAGAGTACGATTTGACATTTTTTCCAAGCACTTTAGTTACAAACCCTTTAACCCGTACCATAAAGCCATAAAGTTTATCCCAGTTTTTGTAGTTGGAATAACAACGGCCTGGTTCACTTACTAATCTTTGCAATTCAGAAAGTTCCATTCCAAGCTTTTGCGCTATATAAGCTTCGTCTTCTCTCAGCTCATTTTCATCATATAGCGGCGTCGCAAGCTCATTTAGCGCTTCCTCTCTGGTAATATCACCAGATAGAATTTGGCTGGACAGGTGTGCTTTTCGCTTGTCCATATTGAACTTGGTCGGCAAATAATGGTTTTGGAAGTACTTAGTAAAGCGAGACTCACCATGCTTTCGACCATACTCTTTATAGCCAATGGTATCTTTCAAGTATTGTAGTGCCTCGTCCTTTGAGTAATGCATGTAATTAAGTGGACGAACAGCGGTCATTTTCTTAATAAAAGGGTAGTAGAAGTAGTAAGACCAGAAGCCAATTGTTTTATATTGCTTCAGCTTAATTTTACCATGCTTCTTATGAATGTCTTTTAGATTGATAGCATCCATAGCAGCATGGTGCCATGATCTTGGAAACACAGACTCTGTCGCGATATTTCCGCCACTAATCACATAGTTAATACCATTCTGAACTGCGAAGTGGTACAAAGACGCGAAGAAAGCGTGATCTTGGACAACATCCTGATTCGCAATACCAGCTCTTAGGTATGCAGCTTGCAGGTCCTTAATTTCTTCCCAGTTCATTACATGAGTATGGAGCTCATAGCCACAGTACTTAATTATTTGCTCGATATTGTATACCGCGAGTTCACTGTTCCATCCTGCATCGATATGAACAACTAACGGTCTCAAACCATAATCTTTTATTTTCAATGCTAAATAGGAACTATCAACACCACCACTTAAGCCAATAATACAGTCGTAGTCTTTTCCTTTTCCATCACGCTTTATTTTTTCAATTATGTCATCAAGTTTTTTCTTCCCTTCTTCATTTGGAAACCACTTCTTAGTAGTGACATTGTCAAAGTTATGGCAGTGATTACATACGCCTTGCTCATCAAATGTGATTTCTTTGTCGGTTGTGTCCATCACACATCTTGTGCATACTTGTACTTTCATATATTACTCTTTGAATAAATCCTGCAATTTATCATATTGCGGATATGTAATTAACACGGCTTTTCTCTTTCCTTGGAAAGTGAATATATCGCCAGCAGCAACAGCTGACGCTCCAGCCTTAACAGCTTCAACGAAATGTTGGTTTTTACCGGCTCCGCAAGCGGCAACAATTGGAATATCAACCACTTTAGATATACGCTGGATTAAATCCAGGTCGTACCCTGTAGCTTTACCATCTCGCTCAATAGAATTAACAATCAGCTCTCCGGCTCCTTGCTGTTCATAGTGTTTAGCTAGATCAACAGGCGACATTTTAATGCTTTTAGTGCCGGATTTAATATAAGCTTTCTCTTTGCCAAATAGTCCTTTTTTAACATCAATAGAACAAACTATACTTTGTGAACCAACTAGGTCAGAAGCTGCTTTTATCAACCCTTGATTCTCATATGCCGCGGTATTTAGAACAACTTTCTCAATACCAATTCGAAATAGCCTTTCTATATCGTCAACACTCTTTACGCCACCACCGTAACCTAGAGGCATAAAAGCTTGAGATGCAATATTCTCGATAAGAGCAAAATCTGGAGAAGTACCGCTACGAGAAGCATCAATATCTAAAATGCAGATTTCATCCACTTCTTTGTCATTGAATATCTTTACTGCATTGATTGGGTCTCCAACATACTTGTGCTTTTTAAACTGCTCACCTTTATACAAACCACCGTCTTTCAGCAGCAAGATAGGAATTACTCTAGTTTGAAGCATTTGCATATTCCAAGAAATTTTTAAACAACATCATACCAAATTTATGGCTTTTTTCGGGATGGAACTGAGCGCCAAAAATGTTTTCTTTTTGCACAGCGCACGGAAATTTATATCCATATAAGCATTCTCCAATGACATACTCATCAGGGCAATCTGCATGATAGCTGTGAACAAAATAAAAACGTAGCTCTTCGTACTCATTGAAGTTCAGTATCACATTTGCATTTTTAGGAGTGACTATATTCCATCCCATATGAGGAAC
This sequence comes from Pseudoalteromonas rubra, assembly GCF_005887095.1. Lineage (GTDB taxonomy): Bacteria > Pseudomonadota > Gammaproteobacteria > Enterobacterales > Alteromonadaceae > Pseudoalteromonas > Pseudoalteromonas rubra_E. The sequence continues at coordinate 147,727 of NZ_PNCI01000008.1, forward strand.
TTTTAGGTTCTGCTCCTTCATCAAAGCGTGTTCAAATCTTTTAACACGCCCAGGGATCCAACCAAATCCAGATAAGGTACCTTCTTCACTCTCGTTAAACAGCATTTGCATTCCCACACAAATACCTAAAAAAGGAATTTTCTCTTCTAGCACCAAGTGCTCTAGCCTATTCACTAAACCTGAAGACTGTACCTTCTGGCATACATTGTCATATGCACCAACACCAGGTAGGACAATTGCCGAGCACCCATCAAAATCAGACTCTGATTTTACCAAAACAGACCTATGCCCCAGCTTTCTGAGCATATTTTGAATCGAGCCTGGATTACCACAGCCACAATCTATAACCCCAATCATATCAATTCCACCAATTCACTATACTCTTTTAATAAAACTCGCTCTTGCTCTTCCCAAGACGTAAGCTGTTTTGCTCGCTCATTGTTCTCGTTAAATTTAGATAATTTAGAAACACTTAGTTCATTTAAAGTATTAGCTATGCTCACAGGTGAATTTAAATTCAATACAAAGCCCAAATCGTTATTCTTTACAAATCTTTCCATCTCTGTGAGGTCTGAAACAACAACAGGCAACCCAGCTTGTATATATTCAAATAACTTATTCGGCATACAAAAGTCATAGCTTAAACAGCTATTTTCGACCAACGCGAGTCCAAAATCACAACTAGATGTATAATCAAGTAATACATCTTGCTCGACTGCAGGGTGATAATAGATGCTAGTATTATTCTTTGATAACTCTTTTATATCATCAACTAAATCACCATACCCCATGAAAACTACCGAAACACGCCCTTCAGGAAAGTCTTTCAGAACATCAAGAAGCTTTTTTACTCCTCTAACTTTCATTAAGCCTCCTTGATAAATACATAAGATATTCTCTTTCGGAATGTTCAGTTTATCTCTGAGGGAAATTTTTTTTACTTTACTTAGTTGATAATACGGCGGTGAATTCAATACTACTGCTGGAGCTTCTATATTATAAGAATTAGCATACCACATCGATATAGATTCACTTACAACTATGACCTTATCAACATATTTAACTAAGTGTTTTTCTAGGAACTTGGCGGCTTTTTTCTTAACCCCTTTCAAAGCATGGGTTTCAGTTTCTAACTCATGTGCATCATAGATTACCTTAGAATTACAGAAAACCTTAAAAAGTAATGCTAGAGGTAATAAGGCCAGTGAATGTGCGTTGACGACATCTATCTTTTTTCCTCTGTAGAAAAAAAAGACTCTAAACACAAATTCAAAATAACGTACTACCAAGCCTAAAAAGCTTCTTCTAGATTTAAAAGATTTAAGAGCAAAACGATTTATAGTACAGCCTTCGAATAGACCCTCTTCGCGCTTTAAGCCATCCTCATGTTTTGCCGCAATATAAATTCCCTTTACTTCTTTTAGCTTATTAATGGAGCGAACTTGTTTAACAATCCTGCTTTCATGCAAAAATGGAGTTGATGTAATGTGAAGGTTGATCATTAAATTATCCCCTACGTACGCTTAATAACTTTATTAATGAACACGCAAAACATTAATACAAAAGCTAACTTCATATCGAAAAAATAACCACTAAACCCGGATTGAGAAAGATCCTTGAAGTGCATAATTAACCAAACTGAAAACGCTATTGATACGGCACTATTAGGCAACTTTGAAGTTAGCGAAAAAGCAATAGATGTATAGACTCCCATGATGAAACCGAAAAATATTATTCCTATATAACTAAAGTTTGAGTATGCCTCTGCCCAGAAGGCTGTTGGAGACGAGCCTACGATTCCTAACCCTGCTAGCTCTGGGAATCTCCAGTTCATAACTTCAACCGTCAGTCTAAAATGCTCGAATGGTAATATGCCTGCTGGATTAGGAAAACTTCTACCAAATAAGAAATCCTGATGTTCAGGAATATATCCCAAATAAAAATACGAAGGGGCAATACTACCTGAAAAAAGTCTACTGAAAATAGAGTAGAAAGATAAGAGTAGATCTTCTACTCCCATAAATAATGACATCAGTATAGTAGCAAGTATCAAAGCAAAAGCAGTAAACTTCGCAAACATTCTAATTTGTACATAACCAGATTTTCGCACAAAAAGATGTGTCACAACCATTGAAATTATTAGCCACATAAATGGTGCTTTCTCTGTTGACATCAGTAAAGAAAATGAATTAATTAAGAACGCCACACCGAAAAAAACCAAATTTGACAGTGACTTTGATTTGAGGCAATTCACAAATAAGCTCAATGTCACTATGTACATAAATTCATGCATTACCAGGGAATACCAATGGTAGCCACCTGAGAAATTATTGCCCATTGCACTACGTGCTAACTTTGCGGCCTCTGAATCATTCGCAAAAATAAGCAAGATAGCGAGGTTATCTACCTTTGAAACATACAACATAAGAACAGCGAGAATGAAGATCATGACAACGGCAATGAGTAGCTTATCCATAAGACTGAACTCATTTATATCTTCTATTCTAGACTTCATAAGAATTGGCTTTGGAAACCTATGTGCTAAAGTCAATGACCCTAGGATAAATGACAATATTACAATTGAGCTACAAAGTAGCATTTGAGTAATAGTAGATTTATCTCGGACACCTATATCAAAATAGTATTGATCCCATTCGAAATAAAGTGGGAGTATTCCCACGTACGAAAAAGCAAAAAGAGTCAGTATTACCAGATAGGAAGGTGATAGCATCTGTATATTCTTTCCTGTAAACCTCGCACTCATATACAAAGTGAGAGGAAAACCAAAAAAAATTAACAGAAATGACAAAGTATTTATACTATCACTCATGACATTCACTAACCTTGAACCTTTCTTTTTACTTTCCTAAAAAAGTTATGCAGTTTCTCTTCATTAGGATAATCTTTATAATCTTTATTTTCTAAAGCTAAGAGGCTATCAAATTCTTCAAGTGAAAGGTTGAGTTTATTCGCAATATAAACCTTATCGTCATTTAGTTCTTGCTGGTCATATAGAGGTTTCTCAAGTTCCTTTAAAGCCTCATCTCGGGAAATTTGCCCAGCTACAATCAAACTAGAAAGATGCGCTTTGCGCTTGTCAAAACCAAACTTTTCAACTAGATAATATGCTTGGAAAAACTTCGTCCACTTGGACTCATGATGTTTACCACCATAATAAACCCAGCCAAAATGCTCCTCTAAAAAGTTTATAGCTTTATTTTTATCATAGTTAATCCAATCAAGCGGTTTAACTACTTTGAGCTTCTTCATATATGGCCAATATATTTTGCTCTTAAAAAAACTCATCATTGGGTAGGTTTTCAGCTTTCCGCTTCCAAACTTATTAAATATGGCTTTTATCTGAGTACTGTCGCTAGCTGAATAACCCCATGATAAAGGCAAGATGGACTCACTCGTTAAGTTACTGCCAGTTATTACATATTTAATTTTATTCCTGTCAGCAAACTCATATAGTTTCGCAAAGAAAGCATGGTCTTGAGGAACATCTTGATTTGCTAGAGATGAGCGAAGGTAAGCTACTTGTAAATCACGAATTTCGCTCCAAGACACAACATAGGTGAACAACTCTAAATCATACTTTTTTACTAACTTCTCGATATTGGAAACTGCTATTTCTGAGTTCCATCCGGCGTCGACATGCACAATTAAAGGTCTCAAGCCCATCAGCTCTACAGCGACATAAACTAAGTAAGAACTATCAACTCCACCACTTACACCTATAATACAATCGTAAGGGTCGTTTGCACATTCGGACTTTATTTCCTTAGCAGTGGACTCTAACAGTCTTTTTCCTTTTTCGTTTGGAAACCATCCATTCTTTAATTTCTGCTCAGCATCTAAACAGTGATTACAACGTCCTTCCACGTTGAAGGTTATATCTGGATCGGTTGTATCCATAACGCAATAATTACAAGTTTGATGTTTCATTTCTTTCCCATAACAATTTTAATATTAATTAAACTATACAAAGTATTAGAGTGGCAGCACTTTTCCATGGCCGCTTGAGAGCCTGGCACACAGAAAGAATTCAAGGACATACTTTATAATATAAGCTGACATATATGCTTTTACTGCCACGATGGGTGTTAGTTCCGAAAGCGAAAAGTAGAAAAAGAGTAGCAGCAGAGATAATAGAAATAATTGTAGAAAAAGATCAAATTTCTGATTTTTCTCCAAGTAAATAATTGCTGATACAGGGCTAACTACAAACGAAAAAAAGAACATAGGTGCCAACACCTCAGCGATCTCTCCAGCAAATTTCCATTTTTCACCAAAAACGAGCGTATAGATTTCAACACCGTACAAGCCTAAAACCAAAGTTGGTACTATGGCCAATAAGGCCAAATACAAAGTTGTCTTGAAAAATAAACGACTGCAATTACCCGTTGTTTGCAACAGGTCGTTCGCCGACTTTTTAAACACGTCACTGACTGAAGCGCCAACTACTGACGCAGGTAGGCTAGTCACTCTATTGTGCAGATTTAGCGCGCCTAAAATTTCAGGTGAGAAAAACTTAGCGAAGAAAAACGTGTGTGTCTGGCTAGCCAGTCGATCTATAAAGCTAGAGGGCACTAAAAATAAAGGAAATCTTCTATATTTCTTGGCACTATTAATGCTGCTAACAATTCCTTGCCACGTTAATTTTACGTCGGGTTTAATTCCAAAGTGAAATTGATATAGCAAATTTACTACCGCACCAGATAGCGCACCTGTAAGTAGCCCTATAGCTCCCAAACCTAGATAAAACCCAGAGATTGAGATAGCAAAAACAGTAAAGGCAGCATAGACTCTTCCCTTAGTCATTACCGAATAATTCTGATGTCTATTATTATAGAAATATAGTACAGCATTCAGTGAGCTTACGATACTCATGACAGCAGAAAATGCTACTACTATCGTAAGTTGGTCATCAGTAAAGTGTATAAACTTTCTCAGAAAAATAAAAGTAAAAAAAGCAAATATACTTGAAAAAACACTCCAAAATAGAATAAAAAGAACTAACTTGGCAGCATCTAGATCTTGCTTTACTGCGATAATGGCATTTTCAAACTTTAGAGTAGTCAACACAGAAGCAATTGCCACTATCGATGTAAAAATCGCCAATGCAGCAAAATGCTCCGGAACATACAGTCGAGCGAGTATGGGAATAGATATAATATTAATTAGCTGGGCGGTACCAGTCCCCCCAGCTAACTTGAGTATATTTCTGACAAATATATTGTTCATAAAAGTTAGAGCAAATAGCCATGCATAGGTAGACTAAAGACAGACCGTGCCAGTCTTTCAGCTGTTGGAAAGTCTCCTTCCTGATAGCCTAATGCTTTAAATGCGGTTTGCTGATGCATACACGTACCATAGTAAACCATGGTCGGAATACCTTGTGCCTTATACTTCGCCATGTCTGCATCGCGCTCTGCTGAAGTCAACGTGTATTGTGCCCAGGAGCTGACATACCCCTCAGGAACAACCGGCGTTTTGTACGTGTCTTTTAATTCTGCCGTGTACTTCTGCGCTGCTTTGTTGCGATTAATCAACTCTTGCGGAAAGGCAGCTAGCTTTTCAAGCAAGACTGCCGCTTGAATGGTATCCAAGCGTGAGTTCATACCAATACGTACGTTATCGTACTTATCTTTCCCTTTACCGTGTACACGATACGACCTTAACAACGCAGCATATTCATCGTTATCTGTGAATAAGGCACCGCCATCACCATAGCAGCCTAAAGGCTTTGCCGGGAAGAAACTGGTAGTGGCAATATCACCAAATGAGCCTGCTCGTCTACCATTAATTTCACCACCAAAGCCTTGCGCAGCATCTTCGATAATTTTTAAATCATATTTATCTGCAATTTCTCTGAGTGCAGGATAGTTTGCAGGCAGACCAAACAGATCAACCGCAATAATTGCTTTTGGCTTTAATTTGCCTTCAGCAAGTGTCGCCTCAATACGCTTCTCTAAATCTGCAGGACAGATGTTGAAGGTGTCTTCATCCGAGTCAACAAAAACAGGGGTCGCCCCTTCGAACGCAATTGTTTCTGCCGTTGCGAAGAAAGTAAATGTTGGGCAAAAGACCGCATCACCTTCTTTTACATCTAAAACCATTAAAGCTAAGGTTAATGCGTCTGTACCATTAGCGCAGCTAACAGTGTACTTAACACCCACGTATTCAGATAACTTCTGCTCTAGCTCCTGCACTTCAGGGCCCATTATATAGTGACCATGATCTAACACAGCTTGGATGCGAGCATCGATTTTCTCTTTTAAGTGCTGATATTGCGCAGCTAAATCTATAAATTGCATTTAATAATTACTTCTACGAATTATTTAATTGAAACAAAGCCATTTTCTAAATGATAGTGCTCACCAGTATGCTCACAAGTTGCAATACCACTTCCTTCCAATGGCAAGTCTAGCTGCTCACCATATTTGCTGATCCAGCCTATTTGTTTTGCCGGTACGCCAACCATTAATGCAAACGGTTTCACATCTTTATTAATGACAGCGCCTGCACCAACAAGCGAGTATTCACCGATTGTGACACCACAAACAATGGTGCAGTTTGCGCCTAACGTCGCACCACGCTTTACTAAAGTGTCACGATACTCTGTTTTGCGCTCGATAAACGAGCGTGGATTGTAAACATTGGTGAAAACCATGCTCGGCCCGCAAAATACATCATCTTCCAGGTGCACATTGTCATATACCGAGACGTTGTTTTGTACTTTAACGTTGTTACCTATCGTGACTTTGTTTCCAACAAAAACATTTTGTCCTAAAGAACAACCTTCACCTATTTCGGCTCCCCCACATACGTGCACAAAGTGCCATACGCGAGTGTTTGCACCAATCTTAGCACCTTCATCAACGATGGCGCTTTCATGCACACTATGACTCATAAACTAAAGTACCTTTGTCAGCAATGGATGCGCTTTATCACCTGCTTCAACAATATTCTTAACTCGAATGTTCTCGACTGTTTCAATTGCTACACGGTTTTCATCAACCCCGAAACCGTTACCTGCTAAGACATTTTGATAGCTAAGAGTGTGTAGATCAGTAAAGCCCCCTGAAAACTCCAGCTCCTCGGTAGCATTACCATCATTGATCGTGATACTACGATAAGTCAGTTTTTCGCCTTTAACAGCATTTTCTGGAAGGTTGTTAGAATCGATTGACAAGAACCATTTTACCCTCGCTCTCGCATACTGAAGATAGCCACTTGCCGTTTTTTCATCACGGTAGTGCACTTCATTACTTTGTAGCTCACCAAAGATAAAATGCAGCATGTCATAGAAGTGCACGCCTATGTTAGTTGCAACTCCACCTGACTTATGATCAAAGCCTTTCCAAGACTTCATGTACCACTTGCCACGAGATGTCATATAAGTAAGGTCTACATCGAATACCTTATCTGCAGGTGCTGCAGCTACTTTCTCCTTTAGAGCAATAATCGATGGATGTAATCTCAGCTGCAAAATAGAGTTTACTTTTGCGTCATATTTACTTTCGTATTCTTTCAGCACATCCATATCTTCTGAATTCAAAACCAAAGGTTTCTCACAGATAACATCAATGCCATTTTTAAGTGCATACTTCATATGTGGCGCATGCAGATAGTTCGGGCTACAGATTGCAATATAATCCAACTTCTTACCTTGCATCTCTTGATCTTCAATAAATGCTGTGAAGTCTTCAAACTCAGTAAAAAACTCAGCTTCTGGAAAGTGACTATCCATAATACCAACTGAATCGTTAATATCCATTGCTGCTACTAGATTATTACCAGTATCTTTAATAGCTCGAAGGTGACGTGGTGCGATATAGCCCGCCGCACCAATTAATGCAAAATTTTTCATGATATTCAAGTTCCTTAAAGTCTAATGTCAGCTTCAGATGGCTTTAATACGTGCTTTACATCATATAGCACATGATTCTCTTTACCGAATGAACGGAGCTTCTTCTCACCCATATCTTTTAACTCTGAATGATCTACTGCTAATACGATACCATCGTATTTATCTTCTTTAAGCTCAGAGATTAAATCAATACCATACTCGTGCTTCACTTCGGCAGGGTCGGCCCAGTTGTCATACACATCTACAGACATATTGAAGTCTTTTAACTCATTTACAATATCGATGATTTTAGTGTTACGAACATCAGGACAGTCACCCTTAAATGTGAATCCGAGAATAAGTATTTTTGCTTCATCGATGTGAATTTTCTTGCTGGATAACTTCTTAACCAGTTGAGTGGCGACATATTCACCCATTCCATCATTAATTCGACGACCGGCTAATATAACTTCTGGGCGATAGCCTACTTCCTGCGCTTTATGTGTTAGATAGTACGGATCAACACTAATGCAGTGGCCACCTACTAGTCCCGGCTTGAACTTTAAGAAATTCCACTTTGTACCAGCTGCATTCAACACTTCTTCTGTATCAATATCTAAACGGTTGAAAATTTTTGCAAACTCATTAATTATCGCAATATTTAAATCACGCTGTGTGTTTTCAATTACTTTGGCAGCCTCGGCCACTTTTATTGAACTCGCTTTATGTGTACCTGCTTCAACGATCGCCCCATACATTGCATCGACAAAATCAGCAACTTCTGGTGTTGACCCTGAAGTAATCTTCATAATTTTAGTGAGAGTGTTAACTTTATCGCCCGGATTAATACGCTCCGGCGAGTAACCCGCAAAAAAGTCTTCATTGAACTTTAAGCCCGACACTTTTTCAATAATAGGCAAACAAACTTCTTCTGTTGCACCTGGATAGACGGTTGACTCATAAATGACAACGTCACCCTTTTTAACAAACTCGCCCAACATCTCTGAAGCTTTCTGCAATGGAGTCAGATCTGGTGCATTACTATCATCTATAGGTGTTGGAACAGTTACTATATAGACAGTGCTATCTGCAATCTCAGATTTTGCACTTGAAAAGCGTAAAGATGATGCAGCCTGAAGATCTTCATCCGATACTTCCAGTGTAGAATCATGGCCTTTACTTAGCTCATTAACTCTGGATGAGTTGATATCAAAGCCAATGACATTAAATTTCTTTGATAGCTCGACCGCTAGCGGCAATCCCACATAACCTAAGCCTATAATCGCTATCTTTGTATCTGAGTTTGGAAACATCGTTACATTCTTCCTAAATGAATTCACTTATCTGACTTGTATTCGTAGTTGTAATAACCATAGTAGCCATAGGCATTACTTGATCTTTTCACAACGCCGTTAAACACCACACCTTTCACATCTATGCCGTTTTGCTCAAAGCGATTGCGTGTAAGCTCTAGCTCTTTTACATGGTTTTGACCAAAACGTGTGACAAGAAGCGTGCTTCCCGCGTGTGCACTCACAATAGCAGGGTCGGTTACTGCTAGAATAGGTGGTGTATCTATTATGACTAAGTCGTACTTCGCACTGACCTCTTCAACAAGTTTTGAGAAGTTTTCATGCATCAACAACTCTGATGGGTTTGGAGGTATTTGACCTCGCGTCATTACATCTAAGCCTTGAACCTGACTTGTCTTGGTTGCTTGTTCTAGATTAATTCGCCCTGAAAGATAGTCACTTAAACCGTTATCCCACTGCATACCGAATTGTGTTTGCAGGTAGCCTTTACGCATATCAGCATCAATGATGAGTACCTTTTTATCACTCTGGGCTAATACGGTAGCTAGGTTTACAGAGATAAATGACTTACCGACACCAGGGCTTGGACCTGATATAGCGATTACATTATTTTTTGCTTCCATCATGGCAAAATGCAAACTGGTGCGTAAGCTTCTTAGTGCCTCAATCGATAGGTCTGCCGGGTTATCAACTGCTAGTATCGATTTGGCCTTGGCTGTTTTTCCTTTTCGGGCTTTAGCAAAACCAGTTAGTTTAACCTGGTATTCTGAATAAGGGACGCTTGCATAGACAGGCAAGCCTAATGCTTCAATTTCACTTGGGTCTTCAATGCCTTTGTGAATTGCCTTTTGAATAAGCACAATTACTACCGCTAACATACCGCCAAGCATAGTAGCCATTACTACAATTAACGCCTTCTTGGGTTTCACCGGTTTAGAGGTGTTTACTTCGGCAAGGTCAATCACTCTCACATTACCTACCGTACCAGCACGTACAATATCCAGTTCCTGGGTTTTAGCAAGTAATAAGGTGTAGATTTCGTTGTTCACTTCTACATCTCGAGTTAGACGCAACAACTCTTGTTGTGTCTCTGGTAGCACTTGAACTTCTGCAGCCAAACGTCGCTTTTGGTTTTCTACCGCTTCAATTTGTTCAACTGCTGCTTGATAGCTTGGGTGGCTTTGTTTAAATTTTCGTCCTAGCTCTAGCTTTTTCAGCTCAAGCTCTTGTAGCTGGGTCTCTAACTTCACTAACTGCTTTAGCACTCCTTCAGTCTCCAGCGAAATATCCACCGACTGCTGTTTTACCTGGTAGTCATTAAAGCGCTGCTCAGCTGCCTCTAATTGTTTCTTAACCAGCGGTAACTGATACTCCAAAAAATCTAAAGACTTTTGTGCTTCCGCACTACTGCGCTCTACATTTCTGCGAACATAGATACTGGCGACTTTGTTGAGCACTGTTTCTGCATATTCAGGGCTGGTATCTTGCAAATTTAAATTAATGATACCCGAGTCTTTACCTTTTTCACTTGCGCCAATAGTTGCCTGCAAATCCAGTATTGTATTCAAACGGTCACGCTTAACTAAGACAAATTCGGTACCAGGTCGGGCAATTAAAGCTCTAAGCGTTAGGCTAAACTTACCATTCGATACCTCCTCTCCGACTTTACCTTTAAGAATGCGCTCACCGTCCCCGTCTAGCAATTCAAACTGGCTATTTGTCAGCGTTACTAAAGTAAACCCTGAGCCAATTACATTACTCGGAACTTCGAATTTGAAGACATCAATTTTTTCGCCGCCCCAAGCATAACTTGAAGCACCAAAACTTGGCTCTGCTAAATCACCTGCTTGCATAGGTGTAAACTTACGGAATGCACGACCACCTATAATTGGGTATAACTTTGGCTCTGCGACAATGTCTAATTTAAGGCTATCAACCGCCTCACCAATTATGCTGCGTGATTTAAGTAACTCGATTTCGGTGACAGCCGCAGAGGTACTTTCGAACATCCCCCCAAGTTCATCAAACCCCGGAACTGAGCCTCCTTTTTCTTCAACCTGGATCATTGCAGTAGCTTGATACACAGGCGTACTAAAGACTGCTACCGCGACACCTATAATCATACATAATATAGTTACGCTGATTATAAATAATTTGCGGTCTAGTAAAGCACCAAGTAATGCCATTAGATCGATTTCTTGCGCTTGCTGTGTGGCCTGCTTTGATTGCACCCCACTCAATAGGTTTGATTGAGCGTTCATTGACTCTTTCATCCTTATAAATACTTCTGCCAAGCGCCACACGCGCTATCGATTAAATCGTATACATGCTCAAAAGCTTCTCGACTTTGGCGATATGGATCTGGTATTTCTCTATCTCCTAGCCATTTTCCCAGTAAGAATGTTTTTCCTCGTGCTTGCGGGTATCTGGAGCAGAGGTCTTCTAAGTGGCGCTGCTCCATCACTAATATGACACTGTTTTGAGCGACCAGCGATGTGCTAACTTGCTGCCCCTGGTGCGCAGACATGTCAATACCATTTTGCGCAGCCAGTTCCTGCGCCAGCTGATCAGCCGGCTTATCCACCAACGCAGTCAAACCAGCAGATGATACCCGAATTGCGCGTCCTTCAAGTTTACTTTTTAAAACATACTCGGCAGTGGGGCTACGGCATATATTGCCTGCACATACCATTAAAACACTATCAAACATGAACTTTCACACTATTGATTGTCTATATCTTGAAGCGCATCCACCGTAGCAAGTGAGGGCAGCAAGAGACTGATAACTTTATTCCAGCGAGCAAGAGGTGCACTTGTTACGTAAACGATGTCTTGTGGCTCCAGCTCGAACTGCTCTGCGAGTACTAATGACGTAATATTCTTTGCGTGCAATTGATATACATCTGCAATCACCCCATCTTCATGCAAGTCGCGTTTACGCAGCACAAAAACGCCATTTGCGTCCGCACTACGTTCATTTATCCCGCCCACTTCGCTGAGGGCTTCAGCAAGGCTCAGACCATATCGGTTTATATCAACCTTTCCAGCTTTAATGACATCACCCAGCACATAGACGTTTTGCTTATCATTCCGGCTAACATGAATGATATCGCCATGCCTTAACAAGCGGTTCTGAGAAATATCACCTTTGTCATAAAACTCATCTAGGCGAATACGCTCCGCTTTTTCTCCCCTGATGAAGGTCACTGTTTTCCAGTCAGCTAGTTCAGTTAAACCTCCGGCATGATTTATCGCATCGACAAGTGTAAGAGGAGTCTCGGTGATTGGCTGGACGTTGGGTCTGTTGACTTCACCAGTGATATAAACTTTCTGGCTTTTAAACCCGACAACTTTCACATCTATCTGAGGGTCTTCAATAACACGGCTTAACCGGCTGACCAGCTCTTCTCGAAGCTCAGTCACAGTTCTTCCAGCAGCTGGTATTTTTGGGGCATATGCAAAGGTGACTGTACCGTCTGCCTGAACACGGAAACCGTCAAATTCTGCAGTTCTTTGTACCGCAGCGGGGATAGTTAACTCGGGGTGGTCCCACACACCAATTGTGAGTACATCACCAACACCCAATCGATATTCGAAATCTGATACATCAACACCAACAGCTGAGCCACTTGGCCCTAGTTTCTTCTGAGGCTGATTTAACTTAGATTCCTTGATGAGTTGAGCATCAATCAAATGAATGTTGATTTTCTCAAGATCGCTCTGCAAGCTTGAAGCTTGTTCACTTGAAGTTATTCCTTCGAAATGACCGCCGGGAATGATCGAGCAGCCAGTCATTGCAAGAAATACAGTAGAAGCAATGATAGTTTTACAGCTTAGCGCCATTATTTTTTCCCAAAATATATCGTTTTTTTCTTTCAGTTTTAATGGTGTAGTATTTCGCAGCAGCAATTAAAGCACGCACTAATGTTAATCGCAAGTGACAAATCAGCCTAAACCAAAGTACCAACAAGCGGCACCTGGTGAAGGTATCCGCTTGCACCTTACCTCTTAAACGGAGCTTTGCGAACATGTCTTAGATCAGGTTAGCACTTAGGCTTCATTTGTGTGACGTCTCCCCATTTTCTTACCACAAAGACAATTTCCAACACAGCTTGTAACCTACACCCTTTGAACTCAAAATGAGTAGTCGTAAAGAGTTATTCATAGTTCAAATTTATACATTAATTAAAAAACAACAACAGTTAAATCGCTTAGTTTTATTGCTATGACACATCAGGCGAATGACTATCGCACAACCTTACCGAATGTGTACATTTTTTGTTAATGCGACAACTAGACAAATGTAGGGTTCTATGAAAGTCACACTGAACGAGTCGAAGCCTTGTCAGTTCTTTTCACAAAAAAATGCGTTAGATAGGAAGCTAGATCACACACTCTGTTTTTTTACTTCGTTAATTAAAATATAGCAGAGCAAAAGTAGCGTTCCATGCATTGACTCCTCAAGGGAGGAACCCAAAATACCTGTGCCTCATTATACCGATTTTGCAACACGAATCTAGCTTTGTATAAATCAGACAACAAGCAGTAACAGACTATCAATCTTATCGGGTCAATGTTGCTCTCCACTATCCGGGTTCTAGTGTAGATCCCCTCCTTTCCCCTAATCACTATCAAAAGTAACTACAACCGCAATATGCAATCGAATTTAGAGGCCAAATTTGTTCATTGGTCACTACCAAACAAATCTCGCGTATAAACCTTATCAACAACATCATTCAATTCTGCGACCATCCGATTCGTAACAATCACATCTGAAACGCGTTTAAACTCTGCCAAACAGCTAATCACTCCTGATTGAAAAAGCTCCCGCTCTTGTAACGCAGGTTCGTAGATGACGACTTCAACACCTTCACTTTTAATTCTCTGTATCACTCCCAGAATAGCGGAAGATCTAAAGTTGTCTGAGCCAACTTTCATAATTAGTCGATATATTCCAACAACTTTTGGGCAACGTTTAAGAATAGACTCTGAAATAAACTCTTTACGAGTATCATTAGCCTCGACTATGGCGCGAATCAAGTTATTAGGTACATCTCTATAATTGGCCAGCAACTGCTTGGTATCTTTAGGCAAACAGTAACCGCCGTAACCGAATGATGGGTTGTTATAATGCAATCCGATCCTGGGGTCTAACCCCACGCCTTCAATGATTTGTTTTGTATCTAATCGGTGCTTTTCTGCATAAGTGTCAAGTTCATTGAAATACGCAACCCGCATCGCCAGGTAGGTATTTGAAAAAAGCTTAATGGCTTCTGCCTCGGTCGAGTTAGTGAACAGAACATCAATTTGAGCTTTGTATGCTCCCTCTGATAACAACTCAGCAAATGTACGGGCACGTTCAGAGTGCTCCCCCACTATGATACGAGAAGGGTGTAAATTATCTTGCAATGCCCTTCCTTCACGCAAAAACTCCGGGGAAAATATTATGTTTTCAGTACCAAACTGCTCCTTTATCCGCTCAGTGTAACCAACAGGTACCGTAGATTTGATAACGATTGTCGCACTGTCATTGAAGGCTAAAATATCACTAACCACCAACTCAACCGACTCTGTATTAAAGTAGTTTGTTTCAGGATCATAATCGGTAGGTGTTGCAATCACGACGAAATCAGCATCTTTGTACGCCAAGCTTCTGTCTAATGTCGCTTTAAAGTTTAGGGTCTTATTTGTTAGAAAGTCTGAGATTTCAGAATCTACAATTGGAGAACACTGCTGGTTCAACAACTCAACTCGCTCTGGCGATATGTCTAGGGCAATAACGGCATGATGTTGTGCAAGCAGCATGGCGATTGATAATCCAACGTAACCAGTTCCGACTATCGTGATATTCATCTATAACTCTATCCCCCTAGATAAGTCTACTTACCAACCATGCGCAATAGTCCTATCGAATTGTTCGATGGCGATACATCCGCACCCGTTTGCCAAATCATTGCTTTTTAGTCACAGGCTATGACCGTGAGCTGTTGAAAGGATAAGTCGCTTAGAAGACTATTTTATGACTGTTTCAATACCAAAGAATGACACTGAAAACTACGCAGAGCATTGAAGGGAGAGAGTGAAGTCCGGATAGGGAGCTGATACGAGTGGCAAGCATATTGTGTGGATATTAATACGACGAGAGCAATTCAGAATAACCGACTTTAGTTTATCAAGCACACGAGCCGGGCTTCAGGTAGGCTTATTCACTTTGGTGCTTAGCTGAATCTATGAGTTTCAACAACCAGCAAATACCGTATTTCAATACTTAAAAATAAAAACAGCGTGTGATGTGGATTGGATGTCAGCATTCCTGCAAAGCAAAAACCTGGCATGAATGAAGACATCGTTTCGAAAAGCATTGTTGTCAGTGAGTTATAAGTTATTCAAACCCACATATAATTTCCTGCGGGGATAAAGAGAAATTGTTTTATTTCTGTCTAAACAGCATAGCGACAAACCTAAGCAATTTAATTTGTCTTCCAATTCTGCTTGGCTGCGCAAGTAAACGGTACAACCACTCTAAACCGAACTTACAAAAAATGCGTGGGGCTCTTTTGACATGCCCTGTAAAAACATCGTAGGTTCCGCCCACTCCCATCATAACAGCCTTAACCCCGTTGTCCTTGCATTTGAACATAAACTGCTCTTGCCTTGGTGATCCTAAGGCTACAGATACGAACTCAGCTTTGGATGCTTTTATTTGCTCAATAAGCGCATCTTCATGCTCGAAAAAACCATCCTCGTGCCCTACGATGTTCACTCCATAAAGCCGAGCAGCTTTCTCAGCAGTAGCCTGATTGACTTCTTTGGAGGCGCCCACAAAAAAAACGGGCATGCCAGTTTTACCAGCTTCCGCAACCAATGCTTCCCAAAGTTCACACCCTGGCACACGCTTAATCGATTCACCGTATTTTAACTTAACGGCTTTTACAATGCCCATTCCATCAGCGTATAGCACATCACTTTTCTTTAAAATACTGCCTATCTCTTTTGATTCTTGGCCTTTTAACACCTTTTCAGGGTTCAGAGCTGTCAGTATCACGCCTTTGTCTCTAATATCCATATCCATGATATGACTAACAGCTTTCTTGATATCTTGAAAGCAGTGGACTTGCAAGCCAAAAACTTCCAGCAACTTAATGTTCATTTGATTTAGAAACCCCAATTAAAAAGTACAGCACGAGAGCATAGCAACATATTCTAAGAACAGAGAAACTCAAGTTAAACGAGTTTTCTTGTAGAAAAGAAGCGGACAAAATTGACAAACTGGTCGCAAACAAAAAGTAACCAATTCTAGTTCTACTTAACACTGCTCTCTTTAAGATAGTGAGGCAAAACATGACAAGAAAAAACAGGCCAAGGATCCCGGTATTATACATTGCGAGCCCAACGAAGCTTTCAGCCCCCTGAGTGACCCAGCCCCCCATATTGCCACCCGTACCAAGGTCATGACCAATAAAAAAGTTTAACCAAGAGTCAAAGGATATAAACGGAAGAACCAACCCTTGAACATGAATTGCGGAGCTATCTGTCACGCCACTTTGTAATGCTCGAATAGAGATAATTATAACAGCACACCCTACGGCGAACAAAGACAACCTATATTTTGTGGTAGCTGAAACTTTTAGCCTTAAACAGATGTTGATTGCCAAAAAACATGCTAACAGAAAGAAAAATGCCTTACTTAATGTTGCTGCGGCAAGCAAGATACATATAACCAACCCAGAGAGCTTCAGAACTGGATGTGAAACAAAGTAGTAAATATACGAAAAGAACAAGAAAAACGAGTAAGCTGCTAATATAGGATCAGCAAACACACCCGGAAAGCGCAGAAAAAACATGCCAAAAAGAATCGTTCTGTTGTTCCCTTCAGCCCCTCCTCGTCCCAACGTTTTTCCAATGTCCAGAAAGACCTCGTTCAAACTAAAATCAAACGCAATCTGAAGCGACATAAAGAACAAGGAGATAAATAAGACGACAGTAATTATCAGCTTAAAAAGAGGGCTTCCTTGATACCTGACTTGAGACAGATGCTTTGCTTTGATTAAATAGCTACAACACCATGAAATCAGTAAAAATTGTAGCAACAAAGGAAAGTAGACATTAACAAAGTATGCCACTGAAACAAATGCATCCGTCTTCAGCCCTTTTATTAAGGAAGCAAGAAGAAGTATAACAAAAAAGAAAAAATACTTATAACTTGCATCTGCGCTTACCAGTTTAAAATTAGAACAAGCCAAAATAGAGATAATAATTGGAAACACCAAAGCAGCTTTAATTATTGCCCAATAGCTGCTTGACATGTAAAAGTCCAAATTCAAAACATAGCTTAAATACAACCAGTAGAAAACTGACAATAGGCTGGTAACTGTCAAAGTGAGAATAGCAGCTGCTCTGGAGTAAAAAGAAATGCCTGACATAAAGATCGCAAACGCCAACAGTGCCAGTGGCTCACTTGCAATAAGAAGTACAGAAATACACGCAATGAGTAGCATCAAAGAAGCACGTAAAACAGAGCTGTATTGACAAGGTATCCGCAATAGGTGCATTACATAAGTATCCTGATTCATTTTGGTTTTCTCAAAACAATGAGATATTGATTGGCTCTCACTCGAACACGAGACAGAGCAAAGAGCAGCAAGCAGATAGCATATAAGCCGACCCATAGTTTGGCTTTTTCTTGCAATAGGGCGTCAATTGAAGCACATATCAGCAAAGCGCTGATCACAAGGTAGTCTCTTCTTTGGTAAACCGGCTTCCAGACTTTTCTTGAAAACTCACTCCTCAGCACATAAAACACCATAAAGGCGCCCATAGTGGCAATTGCTGCGCCAGGGGCACCCAAGTGAGGTATTAAGAGCATATTCAAACCAAATGCAACAATCAGGCTTAAAATCGCTGATGCGACTGAATACTTTGTCTTCTTTGTTATTCCTATTCCAACCTTTGTACATTCTGAAAGCATGTACATCAGGGGAGCTATGATACAGCTGGCAAGCAAATATTGAACACTGATATACGAATCTGGCAAAAAGTAACTAACTAGAGGTTTGAATAACAATACCAAAGCAAAAATAACAACCACCGAATCTCTTACCAATTTTACAAACGTATTGAATACACTTGTATCTCCTCCATGTGATTTTACTTTATATACATAAGGTGTCCAAATAGTGGAAAATATTTGCTGAAATATCACTGCAACACCAGCAAGATTTACCGCCAAAGCGTAGTTTGCCAACTCCCCTAACCCCGCATACTCTTTGAGTAGTAACCTGTCAATCGAGACTACCCCCCAGTACGCCAGGCTAGAAATCACAAGTGGTGATGCGTAAGGCAGTACTTCTCCAACAAGTGCCTTATCAAAATTGCTCAAATAGACAGAAGAGATTGAAGGGACGACTTTCCATGCGACAAAGAAAAACGTAATAACATATGATACTGTAAAACCGACTAAGATATACTTAAAATTACTAAAACCGTATAAACTAGCAGCTACAATGCTCACTAAAAACAAAAACCTCGGTAAGACCTGAACAACAGAATATAACAGTGCACGCTCACCCATTCTGGATTCAATTTGCAAAAATCGTATTAGGTAATTAGTGACTAATACAATACAAACAAGCGTATAAGCCAAACCCCACTCGAAGTTAAACCACAACTCAATAAATTCGCTGGAATAAAATCCAAAGAATCCACTCGTAATCAGTAGTAGAATCAGTCCAGGGAGAGCAAATGACACTAAAAATGCAGACCTATCTTTAGCATCATGGTATTCACGAACATAGGCCTGATCCAGGCCAAGTGTAAAAAACAGCAGAGTAAAGGAAACTAACACTTGTATAAGTGCGTATCTACCGATATCTTCACTAGAGAACAGCCAAGACATAACAGGTAAGGTAATTAACCCCACTAAAGCAGTGAAGACTGGTCCAAGTGAGAAATGTAAGATTTTCTTAAAGCTCATTATAACTCAAGTTAACATATCAATATTAAGGCCCGGTAAATAAAAGCTGTTATAGGTGCTTTTAACTATCTATAAGTCTTTCCTGTGGAGCAACTTGCAAAAAGGCTTATTGAACATGAACATCTGCTGTGCCCACGTATAAGCTTGGATGCTCCTACAAATGTCCGCGATACTCTACGCCAAAGAAAATATACTTCCATTAATAAGCTTCATAGAACAAATAAACCAGCATGAAGCTTATCGAACGATTTTAAGCAAAAGACTTTCTATTAAGAGCCCTGAAAAAATCGCTTTATTTCATTGCATACTTGCTCGATGTCTTGCTCGTTCAAACCGTACCAAAGAGGTAACCTAAGCAGCCTGTTGCTCTCTAAAGTTGTAAATTCGTCCTGCCCGCTAAACCTTGAAAACACTTTACCAGCAGCCGAAGAGTGAAGTGGCACATAGTGAAAAGCAGTTTGGATATTAGACTGGCGTAAAAACTGAATTAGCTGCGTCCGCGTTTCAAGAGAATCCAGCTTTACGTAAAACATATGTGCATTGTGCTCACATCCTTCAGGGATTGATGGCAACTCCACATGTCCTTGACTTGCAATCTCGACCAGACCGTCATAATACTGTTTCCAACTATTCAAACGGTCCCGGTTGATTAACTGAGCATTGCCGCCTTCCATTTGCGCCAAAAGGTAAGCAGCGCTAATGTCATTCATCAGTAAACTGCTGCCTATGTCAACCCAAGAGTACTTATCGACCTGGCCTCTTAAAAATTGGCTTCGATCTGTGCCTTTTTCACGAATGATTTCTGCTCGCTCAATCAAAGTTTCATCGTTGATCAATAATAAACCACCTTCTCCTGCACTCGTATAATTCTTCGTTTCATGAAACGAGAATGCACCTAAATGGCCAACGGTTCCTAGTGGCTTCCCTTTATAAGTACTCATCACCCCTTGTGCGGCATCTTCAACCACGAATAGCTTATACTTGTGTGCGATACTCATAATGGTATCCATTTCACACGCTACGCCAGCATAGTGAACAGGAACTATTACTTTGGTCTTTTCTGTAATTGCAGCTTCAATCTTAGTTTCATCAATGTTCATTGTGTCTTTTCGAACATCAACAAACACTATTTTGGCTCCCCGTAGTACAAACGCATTTGCTGTTGACACGAAAGTGTAGCTGGGCATGATAACTTCATCGCCCTCTTTTATATCAAGCAGTATTGCACTCAGCTCCAACGCATGTGTACAGGAAGGTGTAAGCAGTGTTTTCTTTACAGAAAATTCATTTTCAAACCATTGTTGACACTTTTTCGTGTATGGGCCATCACCACATAACTTATTATTTTTTAAAGCTTGTTTTATATAGTCAATTTCATTGCCAACAACAGGCGGGTTATTAAATGGAATATTATTCATGATTAGACCTTTACTTATTGAGGCGATACTGAACTCTATTTATATGGCGTAAGAACTTTATCAGAAGGGTTCTTTTCGTTGTGCTCGCGTATACTATGAAAAAACTCTCGATCTTGTTTTAAGAAGTATCGCCCGGAGCCAGTTTGCGGTTTGCCCTTATCTCCGAGAAATACCATTTTCAGCGATTTCGGCAGCTCATGTGCTATTAACTCACACATTCTGTAGTGTAAAATCTTTGGTGTTTCTTCAGGGAAGAGCTTGAGTTTACTTTGTGCCAAGATATTGCCGGCATCCACTTGTTCACTGACATAATGAATCGTAATGCCATAATACTCTTCAATATTAGCCCAGTAATGCATATAAGCCCTTGACCCCTTGTAATCTGGCAAGTAAGAACCATGACAATTGATTAACTTTCCATCTAGTGCATTTATTTCTCTTGCTTTTATTATGTAGGGCCATCCTAGCAGTACCAGGATATAATCATCACAGTCAGCAGTGAAAGATTTAACTTGCGTTGAGCAAATTGCTTTTCCAGTAACATGGTGCTCGATATCCAGGCGCTTTGCAGCGGTGACGGCGCAACCCTCAGAGCACGAGGAGAAGAACATCAGTTGGTAATGACTATTCAAGCTTTGATGGGCTAGCTCCATAATATACTGAGCTTTGAGGGAGTTACCTTCACCGACAAATATAACCTTGTTCATATACACTAGCCCCGAATGACAATATTGATATCAGAAAGTAAGCGATCGAGTTCTGAGCCTGCTTCGGCAACAGAAGAACCACTTACAACAATATGACCTATTCGATCGGGACCGACTGCGAACTTGCGTACATTTTCAGAAACACCATAGTCCAGTTGAAATGCTTCCACGTTTTCCATTGAACTAACATCAGGCATCTCTATACCTTTAATAACGCCAGCCTTATCACTAATTAATAGTCTAGATACATTGGCTTTTCCCGAACCTGAAAAGCTCATGTCTATATTTCTACCTAAGCATAAGTCAATGATCAGCTCGTACATATCCACATTGTAAAAGGAGGCTATATTCTCTGGTATACACGTCGCCCCCATTCTTCCACCAATTTCAATGATAAAAGCCTGCTCACCAACGACCATAATATCAGAGTTAGAAACCGTGCATGTGATATTCAAAGCTTCAACGGCCTTCAAGAGCTCAGTTTCGATGTTCTTTTTCACAATATCACTGCATTGTGATGGAATGGCATGACCGATTGGCACGTCGGTTTTCCCACTGAAATTTATTCTATCGTGAATGATGACTTTCGCATTGCCGTTGCGGTCGATGATGACTTCTGCCCCCAACTCTTCGCCTTCGAGGAACTCTTCAACAATAATTTCATTGCTTTTGCTGATCTCTGTGGCAAGTTCAAAGGCATTCAACGCCTCGTCAAGGTTGTATACTTTGGTGATACCGCGACTGCCAGACAGATTAGGCGCTTTGATCATAACAGGGTATGTAAAAGACTCTAAGGCTTGTTGCATCTCGGCTTTTGATTGTATGACAGCAAACTTAGCAGTGTTGACGTTCGCATCCAGTAGCTTTCGTTTCATACGTACTTTGTTCGTACAGGCCTTGGCATTTTCATAGCCTATACCACTTAGACCCAAGTGCTCGGTAACGTAGCCAATGGTAGGCACGCCCACATCGCTACCCGTCGTAACGATACCGGATATATCATGTTTCTTTGCGTGCTTTAATACCTCTACCTCATCCTTAATATCACAAAAAACACACTCGTCTGCGATCAGCAACCCTGGATAATTACCATTAGGGGACACAACGATGGTAGTAAAGTTTAACTCTTTAGCCTTTTTGATAAGAGGAACTTGATAAACACCAGCTCCTAAGATCATTATTTTTTCACTCATCAGAAAATAAACCGTTCAAATTTTTAAGTAGCTGTGCTTGACTATATTCAGTTCTAACAATAGCGACATTTTCTTCAACATCTGGCAGTAATGGACTGCTAAAAATGTGCTCTTTAGAATATATTTTAATACCAAGCTGAGTTAAGTGATTGTAGCTTGAAGTGCCTTCGCGCATGCATACGACCTTACCCATGGCAAGTAACTGTATGATATTGCCCATAGCTTGCTGTCTGTTCATATCAAATATGGCTACATCTATCGAAGCTAGCAGTCCATTGTATTCGTCCAGAGGCAGCATTTTTCTTAATGCGGTAAACCTGTCACCAAACAACGTCAAACCCAAAGATTCAACCTCATCTCCATACGCGGAATCTCCGTAATTGAGAGGGCAGACAACTTCAAAGTCAAACTGTACTTGCTCTTTGATGCGCAGCAACACCTCAGCATGGTTATTCACGGCAGTAGCTGAGTTTCCAACTAAAATCCTAACTCTCGCATTATTTGGCGAAGGATTTGTTGTCACAGCAATTGAATCAGGCTTAACAGTAACACTTGGATAGGTAAACCCTTTATAATGCCTGGCTTGAGTTTGATACCACTGTCTTGCTAGCGCAAACTCCCCGTCCATAGAAGTGGCTATGGTTGAAATGTTTTTAATTAGCCTTCTGCGAAAATACTCATAACACCTTTTTGCAATGGAGCGCTTTCTCTCGTTATAAGCATAAAGGTCGTTTCCCCAAAGGATCCAGACAGACTTACTAAGCACGCCTGTCATGAATGAAAACAGTACAACCAGAATATGGACAAATAGACCATGAAAATAAACCCTGTCGGCCTTCTTAGCATGTTTTACTGTTGCGATGAGTTGTTTGAGGTTTTTTGAGCTGAGTTGAGTCACATTTGCTGGGTAGGTTTTATCCGCCCCCCCCTCAAAAACCAAGAAATGATGCTCTCCTTCCGGAAAAGCATCATTAATCGTTTCAATCACTGCTGGTACAAACTTTTCGCACTTCATTAGATGAAGGTGTTTCATTTATTTGATATTTCCTTCAAATAATCTCCATAAGAGTTCTTACCGTACTTTTCTGCGATGCTTTGTATCTGTTCCTTACTCAGCCACTTGTTGTAAAACGCAATCTCTTCGAGGCAGGCAATCTTAAACCCCTGACGCTTTTCGATTGTTTCAACAAACTGAGCCGCCTCTAGCAAGCTGTCATGCGTACCGGTATCAAGCCAAGCAAACCCTCGCCCTAACAGCTCAACATTGAGTTCACCTTTCTCCAGATACATTTGGTTGAGCGTCGTAATCTCCAGCTCACCTCGGGCAGAAGGCTTAACTTTTTTAGCCATTTCTACAACATTTGAGTCATAGAAATACAATCCAGTGACCGCAAAGTTTGACTTCGCTACACTTGGTTTCTCTTCGATTGAAATCACATTTCGATCTTTATCAAACTCAACAACCCCAAAACGGTTTGGATCCTTAACTTGATACCCAAATACTGTAGCGCCAGTCTTCTGCGACATCGCGGCACTCAACTTTGGCGTAAAGCCCTGACCATAAAAAATATTGTCACCAAGTACCAGACATACGGGGTCATCCCCAATAAACTCTTCTCCGATGATAAAAGCTTGTGCAAGTCCTTCAGGCTTAGGTTGAACTGCATAACTCAGCGCGATACCGAAACAACTGCCGTCACCTAAAAGACGCTTAAAGCTATCCAGATCTTCTGGTGTTGTAATGATCAATACTTCTTTTATTCCTGCAAGCATTAGTACCGACAGTGGATAATAGATCATTGGCTTGTCATACACAGGCAACAACTGCTTTGATATACCATGAGTGATCGGAAAAAGACGAGAACCCGTTCCGCCAGCCAATATTATACCTTTACGCTTAATCATTTATCTTCAACACCTTTACTTTGTTGATAACTGCCATCAAGCACATGCTGCCACCAGAGTGTGTTGTTTAGATACCACTCTACTGTTTTACGAATGCCAGATTCGAATGTCTCCCTGGGGGTCCATCCCAGTTCTCTCTCAATCTTGCTCGCATCTATTGCATAGCGAACATCGTGACCGGGGCGATCCTTTACAAACGTGATAAGATCTTCGTACCTTGCCACATTTTCCGGCTTTTCAGGGGCTAACTCCTCGAGCAGCTGACAGATCACTTTAACAACATCTATGTTCTGTCTTTCGTTGTGGCCACCAATATTGTATGTTTCACCGTCTACGCCATTGAGTAAAACCGTATACAATGCTCTGGCATGATCTTCAACATAGAGCCAATCACGCACTTGAGTACCATCGCCATAGACAGGCAGTGCCTTGCCATGCAGTGCATTTAAAATAACATGTGGGATCAATTTTTCCGGGAAGTGATATGGTCCATAATTGTTACTACAATTAGTCAGTAGAATAGGTAAACCATAAGTCCTTCCCCAAGCTCTGACTAAGTGGTCTGAGCCAGCTTTACTCGCAGAATATGGGCTACTAGGTGCATAAGGGGTCGACTCGGTAAACAAGTCTTCTGTGCCTTCTAAATCACCGTAAACCTCATCGGTAGAAACATGATGAAATTTAAACCTTGATTTCTCTTCTACTGGCAGCTTATTCCAGTATTGCCTGGCAACTTCCAATAAAGTAAAAGTACCAACCAGATTGGTCTGTATAAACTCAGCTGAGTCATCGATTGAACGGTCTACATGGGACTCAGCAGCCAGGTGCATGATGGCATCTGGTTTAGTCGTCTCAATGACGCGAGTAAGTGCCTGCCTGTCGCAAATATCAACTCGCTCAAACTGATAACGTTCATTTTTATCGACCGAGCTCAATGACTCAAGGTTCCCAGCGTAGGTCAACTTGTCAACATTAACAACGGAGTCATTTGTATTTTCGATGATGTGTCTAATCACCGCAGAACCGATGAATCCGGCTCCGCCTGTCACAATAATCTTCACAGCCAAATTCCTTTTGTATCGATTACAAGCTTACTCTTGTCTATTTCAGTAGACTTAAACTCTTTGTGATCAACTAACAACAAGTGAATGTCGCATGTAGATAAAGCATCCTCCAGATCGACCAGCTCTACCTCTCCTAGCTGCGTCGGCACAGACTCAATATTAGGTTCAACGACAAGAATTTTTCCTGCGTGGACGTCTCTGACCTCTTGTACAATCTGCATTGCCGGACTTTCTCTCAAGTCATCAATGTCTGGTTTGAATGCCAATCCGTAACATCCTATTGTCACTGATTTAGCAGTGCGTTCGGGATGCGATTGTAGAAATTCACCGACAGCTTGGTTTACTTTGTCGACTACCCACAATGGCTTTGAATCATTCACCTTCCTGGCCGTGTGTATTAGTTTCGCAGAGTCCGGTGATTTCGAAATAATAAACCAGGGATCAACGGCAATACAGTGTCCACCTACACCTGGACCTGGCTGTAAAATGTTTACGCGTGGATGACGGTTGGCAAGCTTGATAAGCTCCCAAACATCGACATTTATCTCATCACAAATTAAAGACAGTTCATTTGCAAAAGCAATTTGCACATCCCGGCTACTATTTTCTGTCAATTTGGCCATCTCTGCAGTGCGACTATCAGTAATGATGCATTCACCCTCAACAAACGTTTTGTATAGTTTGATGGCCGCAGCTGAGCACTCTGGAGACATACCACCAATTACTCTGTCGTTTTCTACGAGTTCGCGTACAACATGTCCCGGCAAAACACGCTCTGGGCAATATGCGATTTTAATATCTGCTTCACTCCCCACGCTCTGCGGGAAAGTAAGCTCAGGCCTCATCTGGGCTAGCCAAGCAGCCAATTGCTCTGTTGCGCCAACTGGAGAAGTTGACTCTAAAACCACAAGATTGCCTTTTTCAAGCACCGGAGCGATAGACTTGGCTGCCGCTTCAATATATCCAAGATCAGGTTCAGGTATAACTGAGCTACCTGCTTTGAAAGGAGTTGGCACAGCTATCAAGAAAGCGTCTGCAGGCTCAGCTGTGGTTGATGCACGGAAATACCCTTCTGTCACCGATGCATGAACCAAGATATCTAGCTCAGGTTCAACAATGTGGATCTCACCGCGATTAATAATATCTACTGCCTTCTTATTGACATCCACACCGATTACTTTTTTTCTTTTTGATGCGAACATTGCGGCTGTGGGCAAACCAATATAGCCCAACCCGATGACAGAAACAGTTTCAAACGACATACTGACTCCTAACTTAGATTTTCTTTAAAGTTGCTAATACATCACAAATTTGCTTACTAGCTGTACCATCACCATAGGGGTTATGCGCTAAGCTCATTTCTTTGTATGCATCAGAATCATTGAGTAACCTGGAAACTGCGTCGGTAATTCTATTAAAGTCGGTACCTACCAGCTCAACAGTGCCTGCTTCAACAGCTTCAGGTCTCTCAGTCGTATCCCTCATAACTAACACGGGTTTGCCCAGGCTTGGCGCTTCTTCTTGAATTCCTCCTGAATCCGTTAGTATCAAATACGCTTCATTCATTAGGTAAACAAAAGGTAAGTATTCCTGAGGTTCAATCAAGTGAACATTGTCCAGACCATTTAGAGTTCTATTGACTGGTTCCTGAACACTTGGGTTCAAATGCACCGGATAGACGATTTGAACATCTGGATACTCAGTCGCAATAGCCGCTAAAGCTCTGCAAATACTTTCAAAGCCCAAACCAAAATTCTCGCGCCTATGTCCTGTGACAAGAATCAACTTTTTGGTTTTATCTAAAAATGGGAACTTACCGCCAAGCTCTTCTTGAAGTGAAAGATCTGTATCGATTTTTTGCTTCACATCTAATAAGGTATCGATAACTGTGTTGCCCGTTACATAAACACTATCTGCAGGATAGCTTTCATCTAAAAGATTCTTTTTCGCTTTGCTCGTCGGCGCAAAATGCAAATGAGTAAGGCAGCCAGTAAGACGACGGTTCGCTTCTTCAGGCCATGGCGAATAGATATCACCAGTCCGTAAACCAGCCTCAACATGCGCGACCGGGATTTGTTCATAATAGGCAGCTAAGCTAGCCGAAAAAGTAGTTGCGGTATCACCGTGTACAGCAACAATATCGGGACGAAACTCTTTTAAAACGGGTGTAAGCTCAAGAAGAATTCTGGATGTCAGTTCTGGCAAGGTTTGTCCTGCCTGCATCAAGTCTAAGTCAAAGTCGGGGGTAATTTGGAATAACCCCAATACTTGATCGAGCATTTCTCTGTGCTGTGCAGTGACACATACTTTGGACTCAAACCGAGGATCCTGCTCCAAAGCACTTACAAGAGGAGCCATTTTTATTGCTTCGGGCCGAGTGCCAAATATAGTTAAAATCTTAATTGCCATAATACCTTGCTAAAAAAATCGGTGAGAAGATCACTTGCGTCTCAGCCAGCTCAATATACGCCACACGTGCGCTAAAGCATAATTGTAGACTAAAAACATACCTATGAAAATCGAAAACATTAACCACTCAGGTGTGTTTCTAAGCTCTAAAAAACCACCTAGAAATGCAATAAATGCTGCCGCTAGAGAGATTATAATTAATGCTCTACGACGACTATATCCAGCTCTTTCAAAGATATGATGCAAGTGATCCCTATCTGCTTTAAAAGGCGAAGTTCCTTTCTTAATTCTCCGATACATTATCGCTACCATATCCATTAACGGAATAGCGATAATATAAAGAGCCGTGACTGGTCTGAAAGATTTAGATTCTTGTTCGATACCAATAACCAGTAACCAAATTATTGTAAATCCAATCAACATACTACCAGCGTCGCCCATAAAAACTTTATTCATTGATTTGCTGGGCCAGCGAAGGTTGAACATTAAGAACGCAGCTATTGAAGCGACAAAAAGAATAGCTAATAAAAACCATTCACTCCCGGAAATCCAAAGCAATGTACCCAGCGCGAGAAAAGACACAAGGCTCAACGCGCCTGCCAATCCATCAATACCATCTACCATATTAAACGCATTAATCGTACCAATGACACCCAACACAGTAATTACAACACCAAAGTAGCCAAGCTTAAATTCGAAAAAACCTAATATAGAACCAAATGAACTTAAATGATTACCGGTTCCAAAAATCATAAAAATAGCAATCGCTAGCTGGACTATAATTCTAACCCTTACAGAAAGGTCATATTTATCATCTAATACCCCTAGCAAAAGGATAAATGATGCTGAAATAATATATACACTAAAATAGACGTTATATTCTAAAAACAGCATCGATGACATTAAAACACCAAAGTATATTGCAACACCGCCTATCAGCGGGATATGACCGTCATGATGTTTTCTTGAGTTGGGGACGTCAACAAGCCCAGTTCTAATGGCAAATGGCTTAGTAATATAAATCGCCATGACGCAAAATATAAATGACGATATTAAAGGAGCCAGATAAAACATTTAACCTCCATAGCTGACAGCACAATTGACACAGCTTACTAACCAGATTTCATTAACCCGAAACTGGTCACTAGGCAAACTCACTTCTTCCTTTAAAAGCAGAAACAGATACAACCGTAAACATCCCTAACAATAATCCGATAAAGGCTCCCAAAATGCATAGCATTGCTCTTTTAGGACCTTCTTTTCTCTCTGGCATTATCGCAGGATCGATCGTGGTAAAAACATACTCATCTCGCACTTCGGCAAGCATGATTGTTTTAGTTTCATCTTCCATTAATTTATATAGGATAGCTCTGAGACTAGTAATATCATCTGTCTTTAGTTGCTTATTGAGAAAATGTAAGCTTCTCTTAGCTTCAGTTACATCTCGCTCTTTCATTGTCATGTTTATTTCAGAAATGATTAAATTGACCCAGTCCCTTGCTAAGACAGGCGAGTTATGCTCGATAGCAATACTAACCAAACCAGTTTTCTTTATAAGTTGAACATCGAGCATCTCGAGAAATGCTTCAAATGCTTCTTGCTGTGAAGGTTTAGGAGTACGTGGTAAGTCCACCTCTCTGACCCACAATTTCTTTTCTACATCATAAATATCGGGATCATAAGAAAGCTTTTTTTGAACGGGATCCCATGATTTCGCAGCCATAATATCGACTAATAAATCATGCTTTTCGATAAACTCACTAATAAATTTGCGAGACTGTAAAATCTCAATCGCAAGGCTAGTCTTGTCTATACCACCACCAGTGTTCAGCTCAATCCCAGCGACAGAAGCTAACCCTCCTAATTGAGAGGCTAGTCCACTGTCATCCTGAGAGCTAACAGGAGCAAGCAAAGCTTCTGACTTATATACGTCATGCATTTTAAAAGCTATCACAGCAAATATGCACAAAAACACAAATGAAAACAGCAGGACGACTATCTTGCCTTTCCATATTGAGATACATATTTCTCTTAAGTCTAGCTCTCCAGGCAAATCAGATATTTCAAAGGCTCTTTTACTGGACACTGTTCGTTCTCACTTTAAATACCAATAGTTGTTACCAACCAGATTCTAATTACTCGCACTTTTTACAATTTAAAATTACAAAAATGTTATCTACAAATAGACTTAAAAAGTATGGTTAAGCCTCTATAGCCGTGCTATCGCAGCAACACCAACACCTAACTGATAGAATATTTGCGTAGCTGTACTCCAGAGCGTCAAATTGTCCAAATGTGACGAATCCATAGGAACAACGATTGTGTCGCCAGCCTCAAGCTCTGTGTCATGGTTAATAGCGAACCAAGAGTTTCTGTTTGGTATAAATACGGCGCCATTGGCTTTGATAACATATATTTTTTCGGCATCTGCACGATCTCTCAGTCCCCCACTTAGGGTGATGTACTCTTCAATCGAAGTGCCCGATTTAAATAAATGAGAGGAACTGTAGTTCACCTCACCTATTATTGAAATAGACTCTCGCTTCCCTGGTACATAGAGTGCATCACCATCTTGCAAAACAAGAGAGTCCGCTTGCGAAACGATATTTGGTAGATCAATTATCAGCCTTCCCAATGCTTTAACATTCGCAAGGTCTTTTAGTAACCGGTTAGCATCGCTGTAACTAAGTGAAGAGTTGGCTCCAATCGACTTCTGAAAACTCTTAGCTGCAATATCCTTACGCAACTCATCAGACAGTCTTGCAAGCTGCTTGCGCTCTTGCTCCTTTATCGCTTCTCGAGTAAATACTGCCGCTCTGGGTTCTGCATACTCGGTCAATCCGCCAGCACGATTCAGAAGGCTATACAGTGTCTCTCCACGCTTTACAATATATTCACCAGGGAAAGTAACTTCCCCCTTTAACGTAACGCGATAACTAACCTGCCAATTTGGCTTCATCAATACATTCAGTACATCACGACTATTAATCGAACTCTCTATGCCTTCGGAGGTCAAAGGAACTTTGATGTGCGCAACTTGCCCATCCCCTTGTTCACGGGTAATTTCAGCGAACTCAGTGTATGCAGACTCCAGCAAACCTCCAGCTGCGGAAATTGCGTCACTCGCTTTCATATCCTTTGATATTGGATATATACCTGGAAAACGAACTTGCCCCAAAACTTCGATGATCTGACTCTCAGATGAGGAAGATGATTGATATTCAAGCTGAGCAAGCACAGGCGCAAGTAACGTCTCTCGACCGAAAACCGTTGGTACATAGATGTTTTCGTTGATTTCTTGGTTTTCTATGTCTTCTTCTAGCTCGACCTCTTTATCTTTTTCTGTCTCTTTGTTGTTCTCTGTCGACTTGTTCTGAGTGTCTTTTTCTTCCTGTTGAAAAGATACTTTATTTTCAAATTGACGTCGTTTATACAGGTGCCAAAGCTTTACGCTTTTCTGTAACTCTTGTTCTTGAGCTGACATCGCCAAATTTTTCAGCGCACTTTCTTCTTGTTCCTGTGAGTTAAACCGGCTAAAGATAAAAACTTCGTCATTTTTTTGTAATGGAATGCCTTTAGAGTTCAGTGCTTCAGACAGGGAAAATTGCAGCACTTCAATTTCCCCTAACTCTTCACTTTCTCTGACAATGATTGAGTAGCCCAAATCAGCTTGTGGAAGTAGATCAGATCTCGGGTCTTCTATATAGGACTTTAACGTGGCACCTTCAAACCATTGATAGTTACCAGGTCTCGCAACGGCACCGATCAGAGAGACCGAATCGACAACATCATCATTGACAGCCTGAACTTTTATTTCATCTCCACCCTGAGGGATGTAATCAACCTCGCTCTCGCTAAAATTGACTGAGATGACGGATTTTACAGCATTATTCAGAACTCGATTGACCTGTACACGCTGCAAAAATGCCCCTTCTTTGAACCCACCAAACATTTGAGTCAAAGATTCGGCGGTGTCCCCTTCTTTTAATTCAAAAATAGCAGGTCGCTTTACCTGGCCTCCGACTTTCACTTGCGGCCCAACAGAAGGAATAAACACCACGTCTCCAGATTGTAACGTTATGTCATCGCTACTATCCCCTTTAAGAAGAAGATCATACAAGTCCATAACGGCGATAGTATTCCCCTGCCTTTTCACCTCAATGTTGCGCAATGAGGCTATTTTGGTAACGCCACCGGTTGAGAATAGAGCATTAGTCACGCTTGACAAAGGTGAGAGTGTGTAAGTGCCAGGGCGATAAGCTTCACCCACTATCAATACCTGAATACTTCTCAGCTCGGCCATAGATACAAATGCACTAAGACCAATGGCCTCATTTTTCACTTTCTCAGCAATAACTTGTTTTAACTCTGCGTAGGTCAAACCGACCACGCTAACAGGCCTAAATTCAGGTATGTTCAGGCGGCCTTCACGATCGACCATGACCATATGTGTCGCCGACTCTTTTCCATACAAATTAATCGTTACCGTATCACCACTGGCTATAACATAGTCATTGGGTACAAGTTGTAACTCTGTAGGTGCAAAGCTGGTTGGCTCACCAGAAAATAACTCATAACCGAAAGGCTCCAGCTCCTCAACTATTGGCTCCAAAGGATCACGGGGTGCTTTATCATCCTCATCAGGCTGTCTCGGAAAAACACTCGGAGTACTCGGGTTTTGCATTTGAGTTGGATTATTTAACCCCCCCCCAGAAACGTCAGATAGATTGATACCGTATTGCTTTGCCAGCGCCTGCTGTTGGCTCTGTGGCAACTTCTTAAACTGTTCTATTTGCTGGGCGGTCGGTGTAAAAGCAACTGAAACCGCACTAAACATCAGCAAAATTGCTGCAAAAATACGTTTAAAAGACATCCGGTTTTGTATCCTGTTTCACGATAGGCCAAAAAGATTGCGTATTTTACATAAAATAGCGTCTATAAAAAAAGGGCTTATCGCCCTTTTTTTGATATATCTTTGGTTAATTATGTTAAAAGCTGTAAACTAAGGTCAAAGAAGTTTCTGTGTCCGTACTTTCCTTGCCTTCATCAACTGTTGAGTTATGGGTAATATTATATGCCACCTTCATTTGTAAGGAGCCATTGATTTTAGTTAGTAAGGCGGATTCGGAGGTAGTTTTGGTATTGGTATCACCATACTCCATCCCTACGACCTGAGTGAATCGGGCGTTATCCGATACCTGCCACTCAAAGTCAACTTTGGCAACACCAATAACCTCATTATCTGTTGTGCCTGCAAGTGGGTTGCCATTCTCATCTAGTTCTGTACTGTCGTCCTGATATTCAAAGCGCTTCACACCGGGACCAATTTCCGCGTCTAAATACATCGTATCCAGGTTAAGTAAACGTAAACCGTAACCCACAGAGACGACTGTTTCACTACGATAGGCGCCAAAGTAATCCGAATCGTAAGAGCCAAAAATGAACAGGTGACTGTGATCTTCGTTGAGCTTATAGTTGCCCTGCATTGAAACTGAATACTTCTCGTTGGTACGCTCGCTTACTCGCTCACCATCGTCGTTTTCAATTTCATCTTCCTTATATATCCCGCTCAGCTTATATTCATTACGCCAGTTTTTAAGGTTATGCTTCGCCTTAAGTGCGCCCTTGAGTGTTGTGGTTTCAGTATTACCACTGGTGATAATAGCCCCCACTTCACTGGTGATATCCCAGGTTTTTTGCTTTTTTGGCTTCTTTGCAGAAGCTTCTTCAGCAGCTACAT
Source organism: Pseudoalteromonas rubra (assembly GCF_005887095.1). GTDB lineage: Bacteria > Pseudomonadota > Gammaproteobacteria > Enterobacterales > Alteromonadaceae > Pseudoalteromonas > Pseudoalteromonas rubra_E. The sequence continues at coordinate 181,304 of NZ_PNCI01000008.1, forward strand.
TCGAGCTAACAGCTGCCAATACGCACAGAGATAAAAGTTGTAATTTCATTGCCTATAAACCCGTCATTAATTAGTCTTTGTGAAGGTGAACATCCATTTGCGGGAATGGAATTTCGATATTAGCATCGTCCAATGCTAATTTTATATTCTCAACCAGGTCAAAGTAAGTTGGCCAGTAGTCTGATGTCGCAACCCAGGGGCGAACAACAAAGTTGACGCTTGAGTCTGCCATTTCCAGTACGGCAACCGTATATGCTGGCTCTTTGAGGATCCGCGGTTCTTTGTCCAGCACGGATTTTAACACATTTTTTGCCTCTCGGAGATCCGCTTCATAACTCACACCAATCACTAAATCGATACGACGTGTTTTTTCACGAGAGTAATTAACGATGGCACCGGACATAATCGCCGAGTTGGGCATAATGATGACCTTATTATCCGGCGTTCTCAATTCAGTTGAGAAAATCTCGATGCGCTGCACGCTGCCCGCCTTCCCTCCGGCTTCAATATAGTCACCAGACTTAAAGGGACGCAGAATAATGATCAGGACACCTGACGCGAAGTTTGATAGGGAACCTTGTAAGGCCAGGCCGATTGCCAGACCAGCAGCACCCAGGATTGCCACAAAGGAGGTCGTTTCTATGCCAACCTGAGACAGTGCCATCAACAGCGTCGCGGCAAACACTATACTGTAAGCAATGTTACCAACAAACGCGCCAACCGCCTTATCCACTTTGCGTTTGCTAAACGCTTTTTCCGTCAGGTTTGCCGCCAGTTTTGCCAGCTTCATACCAATGAAGAATATGACCAGGGCCAGTAGCCCCTGAAAAAGGTGGTGTATGATAAGAGATGAGTTATCATCGACCCAATGAACAATCGTTTCCATAGTGACTCCTGTAAGCACTTGAGTGAGATAGCGGGGCGATTTTACCCAGCTAGTATGAATATTAGCTGTACAAGCCGGAGATACTCAACGAACTTCTTTGAGATTTTTTTTAATTTAACCCTTTGCAAAGCCCATGATTTTATGTATTATGCGCGCCACACCAGCAAAGGTGGTGTTATCTATTATGGCGGCTGTAGCTCAGTTGGTAGAGCCCCGGATTGTGATTCCGGTTGTCGCGAGTTCAAGCCTCGTCAGTCGCCCCACTTCCCCCTTCTTTCTTTTTTAATAATCCCATTAAACAAAACATTCAGTACTCTGTGTTATTTTACTCAGAACGAAATGCACTATCCAGATAGCGGTATTTATACGACTTTAACGGACTTAAACTCTTGTCTAGTTAATTAGAGACGCAATTTGTCCCAACACTATACACTGTATGTGTGGCGCTCGCCGCAACGTCAGCAATCTTAAATGTTTCTTTCGCATCCAGCTCTGAGTCCACAAGAGACATCTTTTTGAGTGTTTTCTTTTTCAATTGAAGGATTGAGTGGGACAGGACAAAAATGGCATAGAAAAATGCCACCTTACGGTGGCATTACACACGGGATTATTTCTACTTTACAGATAGAAATTCTTTTCGCTATTTCCAGCTTCTCATCTTATGGCCCTTCAGGGCATAGAATAGAATAAACAGATAGCTGGGTAGCATTAAACTGTATGCGCCCTGAGCACCAAGGCCAGCAACATTACCAATACCAATCAACAGAGGCCCTAAAGCCCCACCTGCAATACCCATAATTAACAAGCCTGAAGCGGTACCAGTAAGGCGACCTAGCCCATCCAGGGCCAATGGCCAAATAGCGGGCCAAACCATAGCGTTAGCAAAGCCCAGCAAAGCGATACACAGCAGCGGATCTGGTAATTGCGGCCCACCGAAGGGAACAAGCAATATATTTGCCAAGGCTGTTGACTCATTGTCCCCTAAAACTACAGCAAAAACGGTAACAATACCAGCAATTGCAGACATGACCAGCGCATTTTGTTGCGACATGAAACGCGGAATTAAAGCGATACCGATTGCATAGCCAATAAGCATACAGCCCATCGTATATGAGGTCATTACGGAGTAATCAGCGATGCCCAATTGCAATGCGTACGAACCAATTGTATCGGCAGCGATAACTTCCACCGCAACGTATAAGGCAATACCAATGACACCTAAGGCCAAATGAGGATGACTAAGTGCTTCCTTAACTTCACCTTTACTGGTTTGCCCTTCTTCTTCAAATACTAAGTCTGGCAGTGGAGAAAATTTAGCGAATGCAGCAAATAAGAAGATCAACCCCGCGATGGCCATGTAAGGCGCAATCAGGCTATTCGCCATCATATCTTTTTGAGCCTGACTGAGTGACTCTCCTTCATTCACCACCCCGCTGACAACCACAGCAGCAAATACTATGGGCACTATGACCCCGGCAGACTTGTTCAGCAAACCCATAATACAAACACGGACCGCAGCTGAGCGCTCTGAGCCCATTTTAACTACATATGGATTGACAGCAGTCTGAAGGACTGTCTGTCCAACCCCTATCATTAACTGTGCAAACAAGAAGATCTCTATCATTTGCATTTTGGCAGCCGGAATATACATCAAAGCGGAAAGTGCCATAATAGCACAGCCAATCGCCATGCCATTTTTGTACCCAACGCGTTTTATCAACATCGCAGAGGGGATCCCTGCAACCGTTACCGCAATGTAAAATGAGGAAATAATGAAAGAGGCCTGTAGCGGACTCAGTTCCAGCATTTGCTGCAGGAATGGTGTGATAGCACCATTTAACCAGGTGATACAGCCCAATATAAAAAACATTGAGCCAGCAAGTGTCATCGGTAACCAGACACTTTGCTTTTCGAGGTCATCTTTTTCCACTGTCGCTTCCATAAAACTCTTCTTGTTGCTAATTAAGATTAATACAGGTCGGATTAAAACGAATTAAAAGTAATCCGGATTATTATTTTCTGTGCTATCGGCCCAGGTAGTCGCATCATTATGACGGCTGTTTAACAACGCAGAGCCAAAATGACAGCGCTGACATTTAACTTTACGTTAAAATTTGGCCTTTTTCTAGTTAGTTTTGTGATCAAATGTCCTCACCTTGGGGAAGAGGCATTCCCTCCCCAAGATGATGCTATCGGGTGATTTAGCCTAACCCAGTAGTACGGCTGAACTTTTTATCGCCTAAACGGGTACGCAATAATACGCCATCGGGCTGACTTACACTCATCGGAGCTGTGTAAGTTTGCCAACTCTTGCCATTATCAAGGCTCACTTCAATGGTTAGGTACGGAAATGCACTGTTCGCATGCAACTGACCATCAATGACTTTGCCGCCCGGTACAGGGAGATTCACATTGACACCAGCTTGGTTCAGTTTAGCCAGCTCTTTTAATGCCAGGGCAGCAGAAAACCCATGCCAGTCCTGAGCAAAGCGTTTCTTATCAAGGCGCTCCCCTTCCCAGCCAGCTTTATGCCAGGCGCGTTCTGCCATCGCCAGTAAGCGTGGGAAAACCATCGCCTGCATCTGGTCTTCAGTACGAATGGTTTCACTCCAGACCTGTCCCTGAATACCAAGAATATTTTCCGGCTTTTCAAGCTCGGGCAGCGGACGACCAACCAGAGCTTCTAAATTATCAATGACCTCACCACTGCGGGTAAAATCGGCGTTGGCATACACATCATCTGGCATATAACTGAAGGTTTTTTTGCTGTCCGTGTAGCGAGCCGCCCAGTAGTAACCTCGCTCAGCCGGGTGTGGCTCATAAGGGTGGTCAAAATACAAGTGCGTGCCATGGGACAGCACTACCTGGTAGCCATCATTGGCCAGACGGTGGGCCCTGTCAGCCACACCCCATTCCCAGATATTGTCCCAGACATTGGCGGTAAAAACCTCATTTGGAAACGCATCGCGGTTAAATGGGTTGACCTTGTCGTACATCAGACCATCTTCCCAGGCGCCTGGTGCAATTCCCCGTTTTGCCAGCAAAGTGGCGACTCGCTGAGTAAAATAGGGTTTGAGGTCAGTTGGGCCAGCTATACCATTGTTAGGATCGGCAAATAATGCCTGGCACACAGGCGAATCAACCCAGGAGCCGGCGCCCACCTCGTCACCACCAAAGTGCAAGTTGGTCAGACGCGTACCCGCTTCTCGATACATGCCTTGCAACTCATAGGTGACCTTTTCAATGAATGCGTAGGTCGAATCCTGACACACATTCATCGAGTTATCGGTATAATTCTGTACTGTAATATACTGTGAGGTGTCCTGGGGATCGCTGAGTAAGTAGGCTTTTGCCTGCTCCGGTTTCCCCGCTTTCATCAGTGTATGATAGCGCGCTTCCATCGCCTTGATCGATGCGCGAGCATGGCCCGGGCCTTCGATCTCAGGAATGATCTGAATATGGCGCGCCTTAGCGAACTTGAGCAGTTCAACAAACTCGTCCCGGGTCAGATACCCATTGCCAGAGCCCGATTTATGCGGGCCGGTACCAAGCTGAGTAAGTAAACACTCACGTTCCTGTAAATCAAAGCAGCGATAGCCGCCAATATCCGTCAGTTCAGGCAAGCCTGGGATCTCAAGTCGCCAGCCTTCATCTTCAGAAAAGTGCCAGTGAAATTTGTTCAGTTTGTAACGGCCCATCTGCTCAACCAGTTTGAACAGCGCCTCTTTACCGTGATAGTTACGGCCGTTGTCGTAGTGCATGCCACGCCAGCCAAAACGCGGGGCATCTTTAATCTCTACATTAGGCACCTGTATCTGGCTTTGTTGATCTGCCGGGAATAACGCGAGCAAACTCTGAATACCGTAAAATACGCCCGCATTGTCATGGCCTGTGATCACAATTTTGTTGTCGTCGACTTCCAGCTGATAACCTTCGCTGCCCAGGTCGCTCAGGTCCGCTACTTGCAAATAGATTGTTCTGGTTTTGCCGGCGCTGATGTGATCTGGCTGTGCTTCCAATGTCAGACCATAATCAGCCAAATCTTCCTGAAATACCGCGACTTCACTTTTTAGTCTGCCTGCATAGCGGATCTGCCACTGACTGGACAAATCAGCATAACCACGGTTGAAATCAACATCCATAGGCTTAGGGATAATGCGTTTCAGTACATCTTCGCGAGACAACTTGCCGGTCTGCTGGTTTTGTTCAAAACGCCAAGCCGCGGTTGCACGCGGAGATAAGTCTTTAGGCTGGGCGTGACGATCCAGTTGGTTATCGCGAACAATCGGTGCGACAAAGTCCAGCATGTTTTCGCTGTCAGTATTGGCAAACACGGCCGGTTTTGTATTACCACTAACCATAAATGCCCTTGGCATAAAATCAGTATAAGCGGCAATCCAGGCAGCGGCCTCGTAAGGAATAGTCAAGGTTTCGCCCGGCTTTAACCCGGCAAAATCCTGAGTTGGCACTAACCGGTGTAAGTCGCCATTCACATGCTCAAACTTCAACCCACTGGCCTGCTCAGTTGCGACTTTCCTGATGGAATGAAAGTAGATCTGCCAGTCGCTTTCGCCAGCTGGTAACGCTAACTTTGAGTTGTTTTGTAAGGTGATAGAAGCCAGAAAGCTACTGCTGCCATTATGGTGATTGCTTTCTACTGCAAATGTAAAAGTGGTGTTGTCAGTAAAGGCTTGCAGTTGCGAACTATCCCAGGCAGCTTTAGCCATCATCGGGACTAAAAGCGTGGCCGCGATGGCCCGGGTGAGCAGTTTTTTCTGTATTTTCATTCCGGCTCCTTAACCTGCGCTGAGCGCAAACTTCAAATTGTTGTAAATACCATCATATAGAAGAAAAAATGACAGCGCTATCAATTTTTCCTTACAAGATCTCTATCGTCTTTTTTATCATAGAGTTAACACAAAAAAGCCGCCAGAAACTGGCGGCCATAATAGCAGTAAACACTTACCAGATTTTGACCCGCTCTTGCGGTTTAAGATACATTTTGTCACCTTCTTTGACATCAAACGCATCATAAAACGCCGGCATATTGGGCAACACGCCAATAACACGATAGTGGCTGGGTGAGTGCGAGTCGGTCATCAATCGATTTCGCAACTCTTCATCACGGTAGTTGCGACGCCAGATCTGCGCCCATCCCATAAAGAAGCGCTGCTCACCGGTATAGCCGTCGATTACCGGGGCCGGCTTGCCTTGCAGAGACAACTGATACGCTTTTAGCGCCACACTCAGACCACCAAGGTCACCAATGTTTTCGCCTAATGTCAGCTCACCGTTTACACTGGCATCTTCAAAAGGCTGATACTGATTATATTGTTCAACCAGTTTTTGGCTGCGCGCCTGAAACTGCGCCAGATCTTGCTCACTCCACCAGTTACGCAAGTTGCCATCACCGTCATACTTGGCACCCTGATCGTCAAACCCATGGCCCAGTTCATGACCAATAACGGCACCAATGGCACCATAGTTGACGGCATCGTCGGCTTCCAGATTAAAGAAAGGCGGCTGGAGGATGGCAGCAGGGAAGACAATTTCGTTATTCACCGGGTTGTAGTAAGCGTTAACGGTTTGCGGTGTCATAAACCATTCGCTGCGGTCAACTGGCTTGTCAACTTTACTCACCATATCCTGATAAGCCCACTGATTGTAGCGCACATAGTTGCCAACCAGGTCGTCGGCACTGATCTCTAACCCTGAATAGTCTCGCCACTTGTCCGGATAACCAATCTTAGGTGTAAACTTGCTGAGTTTAACCTTAGCTGCCTGCTTGGTCTGTGCACTCATCCATTCCAGTTCATCGATTGACTGTTCAAAGCCTTTAATCAAGTTATCGACCAGCTCACCCATTCGGGCTTTGGCTTCTGGCGGAAAGTACTCTTTGACATAAATTTTACCCAGCAGTTCGCCCAATACATCATTACTGGCATTCACCGCTTTCTTCCATACAGGGGCCTGCTCTTCCAGCCCGCGCAGCGTCTTGCCATAGAAGTTAAACTTCAGGTCAACCGCTGTTTTGTGTAGCAGCTGTGCATAATCACTGGCAAAGTGAAAGGTCAAATAATCACGCCAGGCAGCCACATCCGTTTTACCAATTAGCTCTGATAGCCCTTCCAGATAGCTGGGCTGAGTCACGACTAGCTCATTGGTAGTCAGACCAAACGCTTTCAAATAAGCCGCCATGTCGAAATGTGGCAACTGTGCATTGAGCGTATCCACCTGAAATTTATTGTAGGTTTTATCCGCATCCCGACTTTCAACCCGTGACCACTGTATTTCTGCCATCGCGGTCTCAAGTGCCATGATATGCTTCGCCGCCTGCTCGGCACGAGGCTGATCATAGCCCATCACCTGCAGCAGGCGTTCAATGTATTGGCTGTATTGCGCACGAATTTGTGTGAACTTTTCCGTATCCTGAAGGTAAAAGTCTCGGTCCGGCAAGCCCAAACCCGACTGCCACAAATAGAGCGTATTCATGGTGGAGTTTTTGGCATCATTATTTGCATACCAGCTTAAAGGTGTCGTGCCGCCCTGAGATAAGGCACGAGCAAATAAAGCGGGCAGCTCAGATTTACTTTGTAATGCCTGAAAAGGGGCGAGGTAAGATTGCAGTGGTGCAATCCCTAACTCTTCGCGTGCCAATTCATCGGTGTAGCTGCGATAGAAATCACCCAGTTTGGCCTCGTCTGAGCCGGGTTTTGCCTGATCGTTACTGGCTGCCTGCTCCAGCGTTTTACGCAATGCTTTTTGTGATGCATCATACAGCTCAGTAAACGAGCCATAATTTGACTTGTCTGCCGGTATTTCGGTGCGCGCTAACCATTTACCATTCACATGGTAATAGAAATCATCCTGTGCCCGTACGGCACTATCGATATTGTCCAGTGCAATCCCTGAATTCAGAGTACTCTGTGCCTGCATTGCTTCGGCTTGCACGTCAGTTTTCACAGGCTCGCTACACCCCGTCAGACCCAGTGCCAGCGCAACCGCTGCGGCAGTGACTGCTATTTTTTTCATTTTTATAATCCTTACTATTAATTTTGCTCAATGGCCATTGCTACTGCTGCACATCATACTGTTGCGCCAGTGCGTCCAGGATAGCCACATTGGCTGCGGGAAAAGCCAGTTGCTTTAACTCACCCCAGCTTACCCACTGGCTGGGCTGCCCTTCCAGCCCTGTCGCTTGCCCCGAAAAATCTTCGACCTTATGCACTTCCAGTTTAACCTGTTTGTCGCCATAGTCATGTTCAATTGTCAGTAAATGTTCAGAACCGTGGACGTCAATACCGATCTCTTCTTTTAACTCTCTGGCCAATGCCTGAGTCACGCTTTCCTGCGCTTCAATTTTGCCGCCAGGAAATTCCCACAGGCCGCCCTGATGTTGCTCTTTGGCCCGTTTACATACAAAAAACTGCGCATCCCGAATGATGACACCCACAGCTACATTCACCACTTTTTTCGTCATATCTAACTCGAATAATCTGTTTTTCTGAGATAAAAAAAGCGACACAAGGTCGCTTTTTCTCAATGTCGCTCAACTTAGGATAGTTTACCGCAACATTGTTTATACTTTTTGCCTGATTTACACGGGCACGGCTCATTGCGCCCTACCTTAGGTTCAGTGCGTGCTGCCACCGCTGCCCCCTGGGGTGCTTCTCCACCGACTGGCGCTGACTCTTCATGCTGATACTGACGCGGTGCCTGCTCGCTGCGACGATGTTGCTCTTCGACTTTTTCAACATCTTCTTCAGCACGTACCTGCACTTTGCTCAGCACACCAACGACGTCCACTTTAAGGTTTTCAAGCATTTCCGAGAACAACTCAAACGACTCACGCTTGTATTCTTGTTTCGGATTTTTCTGTGCATAACCACGCAGGTGAATCCCCTGGCGTAAGTGATCCATCGCAGCAAGGTGATCTTTCCAGTGCTGATCCAGACTTTGCAGCATGACAGCCTTTTCGAACTGACGCAGTACCTGGGCACCCACCATCTCTTCTTTTTGCTTGTATGCGGCTTCAATCTCCTCACCGATACGCTCTCGTAAACGCTCTTCGTATAGTTTATTGTCTTCCTCAAGCCATTTGGCAATCGGTAATTCAACCATAAAGTCGTTCTTCAGGCGCTCTTCGAGGCCAGGGATATCCCACATTTCAGCCAGGCTCTGTGGCGGAATGTATTGATCAACCGCACTGTTGATCACATCACCACGGATAGCTGAAATAGTTTCTGAAATGTCACCCTCTTCCAGCAGCTCGTTACGCTGCTCATACACCACGCGACGCTGGTCGTTGGCTACATCATCGTATTCAAGTAGTTGTTTACGAATATCAAAGTTACGTGCTTCTACTTTACGCTGCGCATTTTCAATCGCACGGTTCACCCACGGGTGTTCAATCGCTTCACCGCGTTGCATACCAAGCTTACGCATCATGTTAGTCATGCGTTCGCCCGCGAAGATACGCATCAGCGCGTCGTCCATAGACAGGTAGAAACGGCTCGAACCGGCATCGCCCTGACGACCAGAACGACCACGTAGCTGGTTATCGATACGACGAGATTCATGACGTTCAGTACCGATAATATGCAGACCACCCGCTTCCAGTACATCATCGTGACGTTTCTGCCACTGTGCCTTGATGTCATCAATTTGGGCATCGCTTGGGTTGTCCAGTTTAGACACATCATTCTGCCAGTTACCACCCAGCATAATGTCCGTACCACGACCCGCCATGTTGGTTGCGATCGTCACTTTACCTGGTAAACCGGCATCTGCAATGATATCTGCTTCCTGAGCGTGGAATTTCGCATTCAGTACGTTGTGCTCAATCTTTTCTTTGCGCAGGAAGTGTGACAGATACTCTGAGCTTTCGATTGAAATGGTACCGACCAGTACTGGCTGACCACGTTTCTGACAGTCGCGGATATCGGCCAGAATGGCTTCAAACTTCTCGTCCTGCGTCAGGTAAACCAGATCAGCACGATCGTCACGGATCATTGGCTTGTTGGTTGGGATAACCACGGTATCCAGTCCGTAGATAGACTGGAACTCAAACGCTTCGGTATCGGCAGTACCCGTCATCCCAGCCAGTTTGTCATACAAACGGAAGTAGTTCTGGAAGGTAATGGAGGCCAGCGTCTGGTTTTCGTTTTGAATACGAACATTCTCTTTCGCTTCCACCGCCTGGTGCAGGCCTTCTGACCAGCGACGTCCTTCCATCGTACGACCCGTGTGCTCATCAACAATGATGACTTCATTGTCTTTCACAACATAGTCGACATCTTTTTGATATAGCTTGTGTGCACGCAGGGCGGCATAAACATGGCTCAGCAGGGTAATATTACCCGCGGAGTAAAGTGAATCGCCTTCTTCAATCAGGCCATTTTTCACCAGCAACTCTTCAACTTTCACCTGGCCACGCTCGGTTAGGTGAACCTGCTTACTCTTTTCGTCGAGTGTGAAGTCGCCATCGCCTTCAACCCCTTCTTCGTCTTCCTTCTCCTGCAGGATCAGCTCAGGTACTATGGTGTTGATCTTAGTGTATAGCTCAGAACTGTCTTCGGCCGGGCCGGAAATAATCAGCGGCGTACGGGCTTCATCGATCAGGATGGAGTCAACTTCATCCACAACGGCATAGTGCAATGGGCGCTGAACACGCTCTTCAATGCTGAACGCCATGTTGTCGCGCAGGTAGTCAAACCCGAATTCGTTGTTGGTACCATAAGTGATGTCGGCTGCATAGGCTTCTTTTTTCTGCGCGGGCATCATACCCGGCACGTTACAGCCAACGGTGAGACCTAAGAATTCGAACAGTGGTCGGTTATTCTCGGCATCACGCTTGGCAAGATAGTCGTTCACGGTAATCACGTGTACGCCCTTGCCTGTCAAACCATTTAAATAGGCCGGAAGCGTCGCGGTGAGTGTTTTACCTTCACCAGTACGCATTTCAGAAATGCGGCCCTGATGCAAAACAATACCACCGATCATTTGTACGTCAAAGTGACGCATGCCAAACACCCGAGTCGATGCTTCACGCACGGTAGCAAAAGCTTCCGGCAGCATGTCATCCAGGCTGGTGCCTTGCTCAAATCTTTGTCTGAATTCCGCGGTTTTAGCTTGCAGTTCTTCGTCTGATAGCGCCTTATATTGTTCTTCTAGGGCGTTGATCAGGGCGACCGTTTTTCTCAGATTTTTAATCATTCGGTCGTTGCGGCTACCAAAAATCTTGGTAAAAATTTTCGTTATCATGTTTAAACCATTTCACTCATCTATTTGCGAGCACCTATTTGGGTAACGCGGTTGTCACGCTCGCTCGTCCTGTTGGCGACAAAGTCGGACCTTGCTGTGTGCCGAGTTAAATTTGTGCCCTATCATACCAGACTATGCGCGTCTGCAAACCATCAAAAAGTAATCTGTTCCTATTTAATCATACAAGGTTGGGAAACACACCCGAACCACTCAATGGTAGCTGGCAATGTCGACTTCCATATGCAGAAAGTAGGTAAGGTTTTTGAGGTACTGACCCTATATATTGGGGTAATAGGCGCGTATTTCAAGCACAATCTCAATCGCGGGTATGTATCTACTACCTGTCATGGTATACACGCGTTATACTTGTACATGAAAGCGCTAAACCAGTAAGGTAAGCCGTTGTGAGTGGGTATTATGAGTAAAAATCGGTTTGATCCTAAGCCGCTAGGTGAATTAGCCGGTGGCTGGTCAGATAAACTGCATGGCTATATGCAAAAAGCACAGGGGATCACTGAACTGCAGCAACCTCTGCAAAACGCTTTGGGCCCTGTTCTTAGCAAAAAGTGTCGTGTTGCCAATTACCAGGACGGGACTTTATATGTTGAGGCGGCTTCGGCAACATTAGCAACGCGATTAAACTACCTGAAAATGGAGATCCTCAGTAGTTTTCGCGCCGCAGGTTACCATGACTGTTGCCAGGTTAAGATTGGCACCAACCCAGAGGCACAACAAAGACTTACCAAGCCTCATAATCAGATTAAGACACCCGACGCGAGCTATTCAGGACGCCAAATGAGTGAGCAAACGGCAGGCGATTTAATGGCACTCGCAGAACATGCTCCAGCCGGGCTAAAAGAAAAACTACTGCGCCTGGCAAAACATGGCAGGCAAAAAAAATGACGCACTCGGCGTCATTTTTCATCTAATTTTTTTCAGGCAGTAACCAAAGACGTATCTACGTCCATACCCGGTGCTGGCATAGTCACAGGCTCATCAAATGTTGCCCATTCCCAAGCAGACTCTGACGCCATGATCTGACGCAGTAGCTTATTGTTAAGGCCATGACCTGACTTGAAGCAAGTGATCTTGCCCAGAATATTGTGTCCAGCCATAAACATGTCGCCCACACAATCCAAGATCTTGTGCTTTACGAATTCATCTTTATAACGTAATCCGTTCGGGTTCAAAACCTTGAACTCGTCCAGAACAACAGCATTATCCATACTGCCACCCAGAGCCAGGTTATTAGCATGCATATACTCGATGTCTTTCATGAAACCGAATGTACGTGCACGGCTGATCTCTTCAGTAAAGCTCTGTGCGGTAATGTCTAAGCCAATACGCTGACGACTAGCATTAATTGCCGGGTGGTTGAAAGCAATTTCAAAGTCGATATGGAAACCGTCATAAGGCTCAATTTCAGCCCATTTGTCACCGTCTTCCACACGCACTTTTTCTTTGATACGAATAAAGCGCTTTGCTTGATTCTGCTCTGCAATACCGCCTTTTTGCAGTAAGTAAATGAAAGGTAATGCACTACCGTCCATAATCGGTACTTCTGCACTATCCAGCTCAACGATCAAGTTATCAATACCCAGTGCCGCAACGGCCGCAATTAAATGCTCCGTTGTTGACAGACGAACACCGTCTTTATTGGTCAAACAAGTACACAATTGCGTGTCGCCCACAGCTTCAGGGGTTGTTTCAAAATCGACAACCGGGTCGAGATCTACGCGACGAAATACGATCCCCGTATTTACGCTCGCAGGTCGGAGAGTGATCGTGACCTTTTCACCTTTGTGTAATCCTACACCTGTGGCTTTAACGACTTCAGCAATCGTTCGTTGTTTTATCATAGGTTCGTCCGCTTCTGACTGGTTAATGACTAATGAGACCGCAAATTCTATCACAGATAGAAGTCGCTGCCAATCGTTTGTTTTTTAACCTGACGTTAATCAGATTGTTTGCGCAAAAACGCAGGGATATCAAAGTAATCCCCTTTTTCTTTACCACCTGAGCTATTCGACGATGCCGGTGTGCTTGCCGGTTTAGGCTCAGAAACAGTGGCACTGCTTTGCTCAGGCTCGCTACTTTCACCGCTGGTTTGCGTGAAGCTGGGGACAAACATATTCTGTCCTTTGCCGCCTTCACTGTCAGAACCAACCGCTTTCTTGAGGCCGTTGTCAACAATGCCAAATTGAGGTCTGCGCTCGCCACCGAGCCCAGTTGCAACCACAGTCACGCGCAGCTCTTCACTCATCTCTGGGTCGATAACAGCACCAACTACTACTGTTGCATTTTCAGACGCCAGCGCCTTCACATGGTTCCCCACAATCTCAAATTCTTCGATTGTGATGTCCATCCCAGCCGTGATGTTAACCAAAATACCTTTCGCACCGGTTAAATCAACATCTTCAAGTAAGGGGCTGGAAATTGCAGCTTCTGCCGCTTCCTGTGCCCGATCTGGACCACTGGCCGCAGCCGTGCCCATCATCGCCGTGCCCATCGCCGACATCACTGTACGTACGTCCGCAAAGTCCACATTGATCAAACCTGAACGGGTGATCAGTTCAGCGATACCCTGCACCGCGCCGTACAATACGTCGTTTGCTTTAGCGAAGGCATCTAATAATGTAGTACCTTTGCCTAAAACTTTAAGTAACTTGTTGTTAGGAATTGTGATGAGTGAATCTACAATTTCTGACAACTCACCAATGCCCTGATCGGCTGCCGCCATGCGCTTTTTGCCTTCCAGATCGAAAGGACGTGTCACCACTGCCACAGTCAGGATGCCTAGCTCTTTGGCCACACGCGCAACAACCGGCGCCGCCCCAGTGCCTGTTCCACCACCCATACCGGCAGCGATAAACACCATGTCAGCCCCTTCAAGGCTCGCTTTAATGGCATCGACATCTTCTTCAGCTGCACTACGACCAACTTCAGGGTTCGCCCCAGCACCCAGGCCTTGGGTGATCTGAGTGCCCAGTTGCACAGTCACATCGGCAGAGGACTTACGCAGAGCCTGCGCATCGGTGTTCGCCACGATGAAGCGAACGCCTTCAATTTCCTGCTTTACCATGTGTTCTACAGCGTTACCGCCGCCGCCACCGACGCCGATGACTTTAATAACGGCTTCTTCGCCGTGTTGTTCCATAATATCAAACATCTTCACTCTCCGACTTGAGCTTAAAACTCACCTTGGAACCATTTTGTAACTCGGTTCCACCAACCATCTTCGGCATCCGCTTTCGTCCTGTGTGCATTTTTGACTTGCAGCGTTCGGCCATATTGTAACAAACCTACCGCTGTTGCGTATGCCGGATCATCAACATAATCGGTTAACCCTGTTATCCCTACAGGTTTACCAACACGAACGGGCATCTGGAAAATGTCTTCTGCCACTTCCAGTGCCCCTTTCATTTTCGCACTGCCGCCGGTAAGCACAATACCCGCGGCAATTTGATCTTCAAACCCAGACCGACGTACCTCTTCAAGTACGAGCTCAAACAGCTCTCGAAATCTGGGCTCGACAACCTCAGATAAGGTGTGTCGAGACATAATCCGCGCAGGCCTTCCACCTACGCTGGGGACTTCAATCGTTTCTTCGTTGCTAGCCATCTGGCTGCTCGCGTAGGCATATTGTACCTTCAGCGATTCCGCGTGAGAAATAGGGGTGCGGAAAATTTTTGCAATATCCCCAGTAACCTGATTACCAGCCACCGGGATAACGGCGGTATGGCGCAATGCACCATTGACGTAGATAGCAATGTCCATGGTACCACCACCAATATCGACAACCGCCACGCCCAGCTCTTTTTCGTCTTCAGTCAGTACTGAGTAACACGATGCCAGTGCTGTAAAAGTCAGTTGATCAACCTGCAACCCACAACGCTCGACACACTTTTCGATGTTTTTCGCCATGTCGTTTGAGCAGGTAATAATATGCGCCTTGGCTTCCATTCTGACACCACTCATGCCCAGTGGATTCTTAATGCCTTCTTGCATATCCACGCTATATTCCTGAGGCAGCGAATGCAGCATTTTACGCTCTGCTGACATAGGAACTGATCGTGCAATATGGATCACGTTTGCGATATCATCATCAGTGATCTCTGCATTATTGTTAATTGCAACAACACCGCTCTCGTTCTGGCACTGAATGTGTTTACCCGAAATACCGAGGTACACTGAACTGATCCGACAATCAGCCATCAGCTCAGCTTCGTCAACAGCGCGTTTGATAGAATCAGATACCAGATTGAGGTCGTTGACACCTCCTTTATCCATACCATGGGCAACCTGATTTCCGACCCCCACGATACTCAGCTGGTTGTCTGCGGTGATCTCCCCAACCGTTGCAACCACCTTAGAGGTGCCCACATCCAGTCCAATCACTAAGTTTCTCTCTGCCGACTTGGTCATGCTTTACTCTTATCTTTATTGTCTTCGTTCTGGCTGAACTTCCAGCTAACCGCCAGTCCCGTATCATATCTCAGGTCAATCGCATCTACCTGAGCCCCCTCAGGCTTTTCCAGCCTTGGGTAAACATCTATAAACCTCTGAACACGCTGTGCTTTGTCTTCACGGCCCAGATTAAGTCGAATGCCGTTATCCAGCCATAACTGCCAGGCAAATCGCTCTGAAAGTGCCAGACTCACCAGATTAAACTGATTGACGGCCAACATTTCTTTTAATTGCACAAACGTCTGCCAGGCTTCTACTTCACTGCCCTCGGGGCCGTATAGCTCTGGTAGCGTCTTTGGCAACCGAGTGCTATTGGCCTGAAACACACCGCCTGCACTATTTAACAACAAGTCGCTATTCCAATAAGCAACCGGTTTATGTTCAACCACATATACCTGCAAAGCATCTGGCCACTGCTTCCTGACCGAAACAGTCGCCACCCAAGGCAGAGCTTGTACCTGATCGTGCACTGCCTTTACATCGAGTTCAAAGAAACTCGACAGATCCGCTTTTCGGATCGCTGCCACAATGTCATTCTCGGCCGTGTAATATGGCTGGCCAAGTACCGTCAGGGTCTTGATTTGGGTATCTCTGTGCTGGGTTAACCAGTCACGCGCCCACAGCCCTGTTTGCATCAGACCAATTAGCACTATCAGAAAAAAGCTCACACCAAAAAACAGTGACCAGTTAACACTGTGTTTTAGAGCGGCGATTTTTCCCAAAAGAGCACGCATATTAAAGGGTTTGTTCCAAAATGCGAATAACTAATTGCTTAAATGACAACCCATTTTGCTTTGCTGCCATAGGCACCAAAGATTTTTCAGTCATTCCCGGTACCGTATTCACTTCCAGCAGATAAAACTGACCATTGCTATCTTGCATGGCATCTACCCGGCCCCAGCCTGTTGCGCCAACCAGCTCAAATGCATGTTTGGCCATCACCTGCAGTTGCTCGGTGTGCGCCGCACTAATCTCTGCCGGACAATAGTACTCAGTACTGTTGACCTGATACTTTGCCTGATAATCATAAAACCCCCGAGGCGTGCGCATTTCAATCACAGGAAGTGCCTCTTCTGCGAGCATAGCAACGGTAAATTCTCTGCCCTCAATCCACTGCTCAACGAGGACTTCATCATCATATTTAAATGCTTCAGTGAGCGCAGCTTGCAGCTCCTGTGCCGAGGTAGCCTGAGTCATACCAATACTGGAGCCCTCATGACTTGGCTTAACCATGACTTTGCCAAATTCAGCCATCATCGCGCTGGTATCAATGTCCTGAGATGCTTTGACCACGCAGTAGCGTGCCGTACTCAACTTGGCAGATTCAAACAACTGTTTGCAGCGGATCTTATCCATTGCCAATGCACTACCAAGCACACCGCTCCCCGTGTAAGGTAGCCCCATAAATTCAAGTGCCCCTTGTACTGTACCATCTTCACCACCTCGGCCATGCAAAGCGATAAACACCCTGTCCACCTTCAGGCTTTTCAACTCCCACAGGTTACGCTCGGCAGGATCAAATGGCACGACCTCGACACCAGCCTCTTCAAGCGCATTGATAATTGCCTGACCAGACTTTAGCGATACTTCGCGCTCGGCTGAGTGGCCCCCCAGCAGTACAGCAACTTTGCCAAACTCACTCATAATGCACCTTGTTTTAATTTTTCGACCGACAACTCTGTGGCTGCCAGTTGCTTGACGATTTGCCCAATATTGCCGGCTCCTTGCGTGATCACCAGGTCATTGTCACGTAATACGTCCGCCAGTACGGCCTGTAAATCCTGACCATCGGCGACATGAATTGGCTCAACGCCACGCTGGCGCAGACTGCGGCACAGACTCTTGCTGTCAGCACCGACGATAGGGGCTTCTCCAGCACTATATACATCTAACAACAACAATTGGTCGACTTCACTGAGGACTTTCACAAAGTCTTCATAGAGGTCACGGGTGCGCGTATAGCGATGCGGTTGATACAACATGACCAGGCGTTTATCAGGCCAGCCAGCTCGCGCCGCACGAATAGTTACAGCGACTTCCGAGGGATGGTGGCCATAATCATCAACCAACATGACTTCGCCACGTTCATTTTGGAAGGAGCCATAATGCTGGAAGCGCCGCCCAATTCCGGCAAACTTTTCCAGCGCCGTTAAAATAGCGTCGTTACCTATGTCATGATCTTTTGCCACGGCGATAGCCGCAGTAGCATTCAGCGCATTGTGCTTACCGGGCATGCTGAGTGTTACTTCAAGCTGTTCACCAGATTTATGCACCACTTTAAAGCGACTCTGGCTCTGCGTTTGCTCAAAGTCCACCATACGGTAATCCGCTTCAGGGTTTTCCCCGTACGTGATCGCAGGTCGGGCGAAGCGGGGTAACAACTCTTTTGCTACGTCAGAGTCTGTACACACCACTGCTAAGCCATAGAAAGGCAGGTTGTGAATGAACTCGACATACGTGTCTTTCATCTTTTCAAAGTCGCCATCATAGGTGTCCATATGATCGGCTTCGATATTAGTGATCACCGATACCATTGGCTGCAAATGTAAAAATGACGCGTCACTTTCGTCGGCCTCTGCAATCAGATAATCGCTGCTACCCACCTTGGCATTACTGCCCGCACTGTTTAACAAGCCGCCGATAATGAAGGTTGGGTCTAATCTCGCTTCGGCGAAAATACTCGCGATCAAGCTGGTAGTAGTGGTTTTACCATGGGTTCCTGCCACCGCAATACCATGGCGAAAGCGCATTAACTCAGCCAACATTTCGGCCCGTCTGACGACCGGTACCCGGGCGCGTTTCGCCGCCACAATCTCCGGGTTGCTGGTATCAATGGCGCTGGAAACCACAACTACGTCGGCATCTTTAACATTGTTTTCATCATGACCGATAAAAACTTCAGCCCCTGCGCGGATAAGACGTTCCGTCATCGCATTCTGGGCAATGTCTGAACCGGTAATTCGGTACCCTTCAAAAGCCAGTACCTCAGCAATACCACCCATACCGGCCCCACCTATTCCGATGAAGTGGATGGTGTTAATGCGTCTCATGGCTCTGCGTCTGTTAATTTCTTTCACTGTTTTCTCTTTTAATTCGTTACTTCTTCGCAAATGGCTGCCACTGACTGGGTTGCCGACAACTGCGCACAGGCTTTGGCTTTATTTGCTTTGTCCCAGATCAGTGCCTGATCACGACAATATGGGAGTAAAGTGTCACACAAATGCTGTGCAGATAAGCCTGACTGCGGGATTAAAAGTGCCGCCGACTCATCCACTAAAAATCGTGCATTGGCAGTCTGATGATCGTCTACCGCATGAGGTAAAGGCACAAAGATGGCCATCTTACCTGCTGCCGCAATCTCACTCACAGTCAGCGCCCCCGCACGGCAAATAACCACATCCGCCCAATCGTAGGCCTGGTCCATATCATCAATAAACTCTGCCACTTTGGCCTGTAAAGCACGGCGCTGGTATTCTGCCTCAAGCTCAACATGGTTACCTCTACCACTTTGATGCCAGATTTTGATATCACCGGACACCACCTTGGTCAGTAATGACATTGCTTCGGGTACTGTGTCATTAAGTACTTTCGCTCCCAGCGAACCACCGACAACCAGCACATTGACAGAGGCACCCGGTTGTTTTGGCTGAAGCTGCGCCACACTTGCACGTACGGGATTACCTACAACATCATGGGCACGCTCGGCAAAGGCCTGCGGAAATGCCGCTAATACTCTGCAGGCTATGCGTGCAAGCAGTTTATTGCTCAACCCGGCTACCGCATTTTGCTCATGGATCACCAGAGGCACCCCAGCTAATTTTGCTGCCAACCCTACGGGACCTGTAACATATCCTCCCATTGCGAGGATCACGTCCGGGCGACGGTGCCGAATAATGGCTCTGGCAGCAAAGATGGCTTTTATCACCATCCAGGGCGCAGTCAGCAATCGTTTCAAGCCATTGCCACGCACCCCTTTGACATCGACAAAATCGATGTCAATGTCATGCGCAGGCACAACGTGTGCCTCCATTCTGTCTGCGGTACCTACCCAGGATATCTTCCAGCCCTGCGCTTCCAATGCTTTAGCCACTGCAATACCCGGAAAGATATGCCCGCCCGTTCCACCGGCGACGACAAGTAACCGCTTGGTCATTTTTTACCTCCACGGGAAGTGGCCTGCCGCGTCGACAGCTTGGTTTCAAAATCAATGCGCTGCAATAAACCAGCGGCGATCGTCATAATCAATAAGCTAGAACCACCGTAGGATATGAAAGGTAAGGTCAAGCCCTTAGTTGGCAGCATTCCCGCACTCGCGCCTACATTCACCACAGTTTGAAACGCAAACCAGATACCAATCCCCAGAGCCAGATAACCTTCGTATTCTTTACCCGCTTTCAGCGCCTTTTGCCCGATAAGTAACGCTCTGAACACCAAAGTTGCGAGTGTCATCAACACACAAATCACACCAATAAAACCGAGTTCTTCGGCCACGACTGCAAAAATAAAGTCATTGTGGGCCTCAGGTAAGTACTGTAACTTCTGCACACTATTACCCAGCCCCTGACCGAGCCAGCCACCCTGACCGTACGCCATAAGTGACTGGACCAGCTGATACCCTTTCCCGAAGGGATCTTCCCAGGGTTCCAGGAAACCGACCACCCGCGCCATCCGGTAAGGTTCAAAAATAATCAACATCACAACCAGTAACACTCCGGTCAGCATCAGGGCAAAAAACTGCCAGAGTTTTGCACCGGCTAAAAATAGCAAACCGACTGTAGTAACAAACATCACCACCACAGTGCCTAAGTCCGGCTGCATCAGGATTAAAAATGCGTAGACCGCAAATACAATAATGGGTTTTGCAAACCCCTTAAGGTTTTCCTGCACTTCGTCACGCTTACGCACCAGATAACCGGCAATGTAGCTAAAGAAAAAGAGTTTCGCCGCTTCGGCCACCTGGAAACCTATCGGCCCAACAGGTAACCAGCGTTTTGAACCATTTACTTCACGCCCGACAACCAGTACAACCGCCAGTAACACCAGTCCTAACAGCAGCAGGTACGGATTAAAGCGCTTCCACCAGGTCATCGGCACTGTGGTACTGAGCCAGAACAACACCAATGCCATGACCAGAAACATGCCGTGGCGCGTCACTATATGATACGGGTTATCGTACAAGCGTTCTGCCACAGGCATAGAGGCACTGGTCACCATCACAAAGCCAATTCCGACCAGGCATAACATGGCATACAACAGTGGCACGTCGAATAACGAATCCGATGGAGCCGGGGTGAAAGAGCGCCGCAGTGCGGTCATACTCAGCATGCTTGACCCTCAACCAGCCGACAGAACTCCTCACCACGGGCCATGTAATTGGCATACATGTCAATGCTGGCACACGCTGGCGCCAGTAAAACCAGGTCCCCGGGCGTGGCCTGCTGAGCCGCCAGCGCCACCGCTTCACTCAGATTGTTAACCATCTGACTCTTAGGATGCAAAGGCATGAAATCCGCACCATCCTTACCAAAACAAAAGATGGTTTTACAGTAGCGCTGTAAAGGCTGCTTGAGTGGCGACAGATCCGCGCCTTTGGCATCGCCACCAACGATCAACAGGATCTGCCCCTGCTCACCGGCCAGACTCTCCAACGCCGCTACCGTCGCACCAACATTGGTTGCCTTAGAGTCATTAAAATAACGAACCCCTTTTACATCGGCAACCAACTGACAGCGATGCGGTAACCCTTTGAATGCTCTAAATGCCCTGATGAACGCACTCTGTGGCAAAGACAGCGGCGACAAGAGCGCCATCACAGCCAGAGCATTAAACTGATTATGTTTACCTGGCATGGCAAGCTCATCAACCGGGCACAGTTTTTTGCCATTGAGCGAAAAATAACTCTGTCCATCTTCTTGTGTTAAGCAACAGTTAGCCCCTTCAAGCGCCACGCTCAGCGCGTTATCGTGGGGTAAATAGGTGCGGGCGTCTTCGGCGTTATATACAAGACAATCGACCTGCTGATAGATGCGTAATTTGGCTTCGCAGTAGGCGGCAAAATCCGGGTACCTGTCCATATGATCTTCGGTGATGTTGAGGATCATCGCGCTCATACAGTGCAAACTATGGGTGGTTTCGAGCTGAAAACTCGACAGCTCCAGCACAAACACATCAAAGTCTTGCTCCAGCAGATCCAGCACCGAAGTACCAATGTTCCCGCCCAAGCCAATTTTGAGCCCCGCTTGCTGACACACCTCTGCAGCCAGGCTAACCACGGTTGACTTGCCGTTCGAACCTGTCACGGCGATCACAGGCTTGTCATTCAGGCGGGCAAATAGCTCAACGTCACCAATGACTTCAACCCCGGCTGCGATTGCCTGAGCCACACAGGTCTCATACAAAGGCACACCCGGGCTTATCACAACCAGATCGGTGGCACTCAGTGCCGCCTCTGCGAGCGGGCCAAATACCGCTTCACACTCTGGCAGGTTATGATTCATCCAGTCGGCTCCGGGAGGCACAGGTCGTGAGTCAACTACCTTAGGGGTAATCCCATGACGTACCAAAAAACGTACTATGCCCAGACCGGTTACACCCAGCCCGAGCACAGTAATATGTTTATTTTTTAAGGTGTCTAAATAACCCATATCATGACCTTAGTGTACTGCTTTAGCGGATCTTCAAAGTTGCCAGCCCCGCCAGCACTAATATGATCGAAATAATCCAAAATCGCACAATTACCCTGGGCTCTGGCCAGCCTTTTAATTCATAGTGATGATGGATAGGCGCCATGCGGAAAATCCGCTGACCACGCAACTTATAGGAGCCAACCTGCAAGATCACAGATAGAGCCTCCATCACAAATACGCCGCCCATAATCAGCAACACCAGTTCCTGACGTACCAATATAGCGATGATCCCGAGCGCGCCACCGAGTGCAAGTGAACCAACATCGCCCATAAAGACTTGAGCCGGATAGGTGTTAAACCACAAAAAGCCAAGCCCGGCACCAACAATTGCCGTGCAGACCACTACCAGCTCACTGGCAGAGGCTATATGAGGAATATGGAGGTAATTTGCAAACACGGCATTTCCGGTTACATATGCGATAATAGCCAGTGCCGACGCCACTAGAATGGTCGGCACTATGGCCAAGCCATCAAGTCCATCGGTCAGGTTCACGGCATTCGACGTGCCTACCAGCACAAAATAGCTCATCACCAGGTAAAACAAGCCCAGTTGTGGCAATACGTCTTTGAAAAATGGCACAACGAGCACAGTTTCTGACGGATCAGAGGAAGTAAAGTAAATAAAGGCTGCGACCGAAATAGCAATCACTGACTGCCAGAAATATTTCCACCTGGCTATCAAGCCTTTACTGTCTTTACGTATCACTTTACGGTAGTCATCAACGAACCCGACAATCCCCAGCGATCCAATCACAAACAAAGTGATCCAGACATATTTATTGCCAAGGTCACCCCATAGTAAGGTGCTGGCAAAAATGGCACCTAAGATCAGCAATCCGCCCATCGTTGGCGTGCCTGATTTAGATAAATGCGATTCAGGACCATCATCCCGGACTGTCTGGCCAATCTGCATTCGCTGTAATGCTCGGATCAGCTTGGGCCCGAAATACAAAGAGATCATTAACGCGGTCAGGATCCCCAGGATCGCTCGCAGCGTCAGATAGGAGAAAACGTTAAAGCCACTGTAATATTGCGTCAGATATTCCGCTAACCAGGCTAACATGGGCGTTCCTCTTCACTGTCAGAGCCATTATTCGATGCTTGCTCGGCTGCGACCAGATCGGCAACCAGTAATTCCATACGTGCACTGCGTGACCCTTTTACGACCACGGTGCAAACCTCATCGCGTTGTGCCAGTAATTGTACAATTGCCTGCAGCATATGCTCTCTCTGAGAAAAATGCCGATTGGCAGTTTCAAGTACATCGCTGGCATAACGGCTCAATACGCCTAATGAAAACAGCGCATCAATGCCTTTTTCTTTGGCATATTCACCCACTTCTTCGTGGTATCGACGTGCCTCTTCTCCCAGCTCGCCCATATCGCCTAACGCGAATACACGGTAACCCGGCATACTGGCTAACAAATCTATGGCGGCTTTAACTGAGCGAACATTCGCGTTATAGCTATCATCAATGATCCGCAACGTGTCTGATACTTCGATCAGATTGACGCGACCTTTTACCTCTGCCATGTTTTCCAGCGCCAGTTTGACATCTTCCAACGTCGCCCCCAGTTGCACAGTACAAGAGGCTGCGATCAGGGCATTCATGACGTTGTGCTCACCTGGTAACGGGAGCGTGATGGTGACACGTTGCGTACCCTGACACAGTGTAAAAGTGGCACGACCCAGTGTATCCAGGGTGATATCTTCCACCCACAGATCAAGTTGCTGTGTCATAGAGAAACGACTGGTACGTTGAGTTGTCAGACTTTGCTCCCACATCGGCGCAAAGCGACAATCACAATTCAACACAGCAACACCGTTATCTTTCAGACCGGAGAAAATTTCCCCTTTTGCCTGCCCAACTCCTTCAATCGAGCCAAAACCCTCAATGTGCGCCGGCGCAACATTGCAGACAACAGCAACATCTGGATTTACCAGTGCACTGGTATACGCAATTTCACCGATATGGTTTGCGCCCAGTTCTATCACAGCAAATTCATCGTCTTCACTGAGGCGTAACAAAGTCAGTGGCACCCCAATGTCATTATTGAAGTTACCAGCAGTCGCTAACACTTTGCCCAACCGAGACAAAATGGCCGCAGACATTTCTTTCACTGTGGTCTTGCCGACACTGCCCGTAATAGCAAGTGTTTTTGGCGCAACCTGCCTGATCACGGCCTGGCCAAGTTGCCCCAGTGCCAACCGTGTATCTTTTACCACAAGCTGTGGAATATCTACTTCTAGCGGATGGTCAACAATGGCGGCAACCGCCCCTTTTTGCTGCGCCTGGGCAACAAATTTGTGGCCGTCAAAATTCGGCCCTT
Source organism: Pseudoalteromonas rubra (assembly GCF_005887095.1). Classification (GTDB taxonomy): domain Bacteria; phylum Pseudomonadota; class Gammaproteobacteria; order Enterobacterales; family Alteromonadaceae; genus Pseudoalteromonas; species Pseudoalteromonas rubra_E. The sequence continues at coordinate 205,936 of NZ_PNCI01000008.1, forward strand.
TCAATGCCAGAAACACTTCGTTTTCGCTAATTGTGCGTGTATCTGTATTTACATTTGAAACACTGCGGTTTTGCCCGTCAAAAGGGGCCTTCAGTACATCCGCGAGCCAAGAGAGATCCATCTTGATCATGCACTTTCCCCTGTTAATATTTTCTGAGCCCAGCTAATGTCACTAAAAGCCAGGCGTTGGTTACCTATGATCTGATAGTCCTCGTGCCCTTTACCGGCGATCAGGATCACACTGTGTTGATCAGCGCCCCGAATTGCGTCACGTATGGCACTCGCTCTATCAGGCTGACAAAGAGCATACTCGGGCTTACTGAGCCCAGCCTTAATGTCTTCAATTATTGTTAATGGGTCCTCACCACGCGGGTTGTCACTGGTGATCACCACGGTATCTGCATATTGTTCCGCCGCTTGTGCCATTAACGCACGCTTGCCTTTATCGCGCTCACCACCGCAGCCAAACACACAGGTTACTTTACCTGGTACATGCTGCTGCAACGCCTGAAGTGCCAGTGCCAGCGCATCTGGTGTATGGGCGTAGTCGACCACACAAGTTGGCTGCCCGGCAACTTCAATTGCCTGCATCCGGCCGGTGACCGGCTGTAATTGCACAGCCCCTTCAACCAACTGAGCCAGTGGAACCCCCTGAACCAGCAATACAGCAAAAGCCGCACTCAGGTTGTACAGATTAAACTCACCAAATAACGGAGTGCTGACCTCAGCGTCTCCCCAGCTGGTGTGCACTCTGAAGTGGATCCCCTGACTGTCAAATTTCGCCTCACTGAAGTACACGAAATGCTGCAACGCCTCATGCAATAGGCCATCAGCAGGCTTGCGACCAAAGCCAATTGGGTGAGCAATTTTACCCGCTTTCAGCCAAGCCTGTGCCCAGGGGTCATCAATATTGAGCACCCCGTAATTCGGCTGACAGTTACTAAATAGCTGTAGCTTGGCCTCGGCATAGTTTTCCATTGTACCGTGATAATCAAGATGGTCGCGGCTCAGATTGGTAAATACCGCCACGTCAAACTGACACTGCGCGACTCGCCCCTGCACCAGACCATGAGACGATACTTCCATAGCAGCCAATTGGTAGCTGTGACGCAGCTCATTTAAAATACGTTGCAAATCTACATGAGACGGAGTGGTATTATGCAATGGCGTCAACGCATCTGGTGCACCATAACCCAGGGTGCCAATCACTGCACCGGGCAAACCACACGCGCTAGCCAGGTGTGCAATCATTGCCGTCGTGGTTGACTTGCCATTGGTTCCAGTGACACCAATGAGTTTCAGGGCGCGGCTGGGCTCGCCATAAAATGTCGCCGCCAGCAGAGCCACTTTGTCTGCCAGTGCGCTGATCCGTAATACTCGCTCATCCTCTACATCAAGGGTGCAGTGTGTGTCGGCCAATACCACAACTGCGCCACGCTTTAGCGCGGCTCCAACATACTGACCACCATCTTGCTGATGACCCCGCAGTGCAATAAAGCAATCGCCCGGACACACATCTCGGCTGTCCAGGCGCAAATCGTTAACGGGTATAGCTGGGTATGACACCCCAATATTTGCCAGTGCAAGGCTCAGATCATGTATCATTATCAGACCTCGACAGGTAGGCGACACGCTCTTTGTCCGGTGCCACATTTAAAATTCTCAGTGCATTGGAAACAATTTCGGCAAATACCGGCCCCGCCGTATGACCACCGTAATACACGTCACCGCCGGGTTCATTGATCATCACAACCACCGCAAGACGGGGATTACTGACCGGCGCAACGCCGGCGAAATAACCCACATATTCGTCGCCATACCCGCCCGCGATGGCCTTTTCCGAAGTACCGGTTTTAGCTGCTGCCCGATATCCATCGACGATGACATTAGAAGCCGTGCCGCCTTTTTCAAACACCGATTCCATCATCTCCACCACCGCCAGTGCATCTTCTTCACGGAACAGACGCTCCCCTGGCACAGGTCCATCCTGCTTTATTATGGTCAGTGGCCGGGAAATCCCGCCAGCACCAAACGTGGCGTAAAGTCTGGCTACCTGTGCCGTACTGACTGAAACCGCATAACCATATGACAAGGTAGCAATTTCAAAGTCAGACCAGCGACGGTTAGGATAAAACAGACCCGAGCTTTCACCAATCATCATAGTGCCGGTGTCTTCACCAAACCCAACCTGCTGATACAGGCCAACAAAATATTCTTTGGGCAGCATCTGGCTGATTTTAGCCACCCCCATGTTACTGGAGATCTTAAGGATTTCGCGCAGTGTCATTTCACCGTGATTACGCTCATCTTTGACCAAGCCACCATTAAGGCGCATCCAGCCCGGATAGGTATCTATGGTGTCGTCCGCCTGGATCACGCCATGATCTAACCCGGCCAGCACAGCCAACGGCTTGAGCGTGGAGCCCGGCTCAAACAGATCGGTTATGGCGCGGTTGCGGCGTTTATATGGCGCCGCGTCACTCATATCATTGGGGTTGAAGCTGGGACTATTGACCATCGCCAGAATTTCGCCGGTGTGCACATCAACCACCATAGCCGAGCCAGATGTTGCCTGATAAGTCAGTACAGCTGATTTAAGTGCCTGATAGGCGATGGCCTGGATCCGTAAATCAATACTCAGGTGCACATCTTCCGGCTCTACACGCTCTTCTTCAGCCAAAACCTGAACCTCGCGCCCCTGTGCATCCTTACGTATGGTGCGGCGGCCTTCAGTGCCAGTCATCGCCTTGTCATAGAGCTTTTCAATGCCTTCGATACCAATGCCATCAATATTGGTGACGCCCAGTACATGGGCCGTGACTTCCCCATTGGGGTAATAACGTTTCGACTCGTCGAGTAAGTGGATCCCGGGTAAGCGCATCTGACGAATATAGTTGGCCACCGCAGGCGTGACCTGGCGCTTCAAATACACAAAGCGACGCTTGGGATTGTCGCGCAGGCGTTTATCTATCTTTTCTTGCTTGATTTGCAGTACATCTGCCAGTTCCCGCCAACGCACTTCGTCCCGATAAAAGGCTTGTTTACGGGCACTCAGCTCTGCTGCGTTGTCGGCTAATGCCTGAGTATCTTCACCATTACGACGGGCTTTTCTCAGCACCTTTTTCGATAATGCCTTGTCCAGCGCCTTAGGATCAGCATACACACTGACCACAGGCACACTGACCGCCAGTTCCTTGCCATTGCGATCGAAGATCATCCCCCGTTGTACCCGCACAGTCTCAACTCGCACAGTGCGCTTGGCATTTTCAGAACGAGCTTTATCAGGCTCAATCACCTGCAAATATGCGGCACGCGCAATCAGTGCGGCAAATACCAGCACCAGCATCACGCTGACCAACGCAAAACGCCAGCTGATTAAATTGACTGTGGTCTTCTTCGCCGGGCTCATGGTAGTACGATCACCTGTTCTTCTTTACTGGTTGGCCGCTTCATCTGTAACTGGGTTCTGGCCACTTCTTCGATGCGTGCATGTTGCGAGTAAAACTCCTCCTCAACTAACAAGTAGCGCCATTCCAGATCCAGTTCATCGCGTTTTTGTAATAATTTATCCTGCTCAATCAGCTGCTGACGGGTTAGGTGGGTCACCTGCACCACAGCAAGTGCCGACCCTAAGGTCAATGCCAGCAGCAAAAACGTCAGCTTGTTATCCAGTAACAACTGGCATATTTCTAAAAATAACTTAGGCTGACGCTGATGCTTTTTCATTACAGTTTCTCAGCAATTCTCAACACTGAGCTGCGCGCCCGCGGATTGGCATCAATTTCTGCCTGGCTCGGTTTGATAGCCTTGCCCACCGCCTTTAGTGTCAGATTTTGCTTTAGCTGTGCATCCGTCAGCGGCAAACCGCGTGGCACAGCCTCGCCTTTACTCTGTTTTTTAATAAATTGCTTAACAATGCGATCTTCCAGCGAGTGAAACGAGATCACCACCAGGCGCCCACCCGGTTTTAATACCGTCAACGCAGCCTGCAATGCTGTCTGGATCTCTTCCAGCTCGCTGTTGATATAAATTCGAATCGCCTGAAAGGTACGGGTAGCAGGGTGCTTCTGCTTGTCTTTTACCGGCACCGCTTCATCAATGAGATCTGCCAGTTGCTTGGTTGAGGTGATCTCAGTGTGCTCACGGGTTTCAATGATTTTGGTCGCAATCCGGCGGGCAAACTTTTCCTCGCCATATTTTTTGATCACAAACACCATGTCTTCCAGCTCAGCTTCCGCTAACCACTGTGCGGCACTGCGACCTGCCGTAGGGTTCATTCGCATATCAAGCGGACCATCTTTCATGAAGCTAAAGCCACGCTCGGCATCATCAAGCTGAGGTGACGACACGCCAATGTCCAGCAAAATACCATCAACCTGACCCAGCAAGCCGGCATCACGGGCAACGCTCTCAATGTGCGAAAAACGATTGTGGGCAATACTGAAACGCGGATCGTCGGCAAACTTCTGCGCCGCCGCAATCGCTTGCGGGTCCTGATCGATGGCCTGCAACTTGCCCTGCTCGTTCAGCCGCTTAAGTATTTCACCCGAGTGACCACCGCGGCCGAATGTGCCATCGATATATGTGCCATCGGGTTGGATATTCAATGCATCCAGCGTTTCAGCCATCAGCACTGAAATATGTTGCCATTCTGTCGCCATAAAATTTGGTTTTCACCCCAATTATAAAGAAAAGTCATCCAGCTCAGGGCACGCTTCCACGTCACCACTGCGCTCGATCTCAGTATCGGCCTGCATTTGTTCATACCAGCGTGCTTCGTCCCAAATCTCAAACTTATTAAGCAGTCCGACTAGCATCAGCTTTTTGCCAAGGCCAGCATGCGCACGTAGCGTGGGTGCCAGTAAAATACGGCCGTTTTTGTCCAGCTGGTATTCTTCCGCATGCCCTAAAAGCATGCGCTGCCAGCGTCTGACTCTGGGGTTAGTGTTGGAGAGTCGCTGTAATCTGGATTCTATTTCTCGCCATTCAGACAGTGGATACAGCCATAGGCATGGTTCGTTGATCGCAATAGTGCAAATCACAGCGCCCTGTTCTTCAGACAGCAGAGGCTGGCGATACCGAGTTGGTATCGAAAAACGCCCTTTGTCGTCGAGGCTCAATGAGCTTGCGCCGCGGAACATAACTACCCGCTCGGCCCGATACGATTAGCCAATCTTTGATCCAATTTGATCCACTCTAACCCACATTTTCCCACAGGATGACAGTCTAGGGCTTGACAAGCCTTTTTGTCAAGTTGGATCACTCACCTTGACTCGCCTACAGGCCAGAAAAATCGCGGGGTTTATGGAACTCCATGAAATCGGTGGGAAAATGTGGGCAGACGAATAATCCGAGATCTTTTGGCTGAAAAACGTCCCTCTTTTAGCCACTTAAGAATATTTCATTCATGAGATTTTTACGCCAGATGGTGTTACCAAAAAGCCGAAAATTTAATAACTCTCGACTAGTATTTAGGTTAAACGGGTTGGTTAAAGCGCGTTGCGCTTGTATCATGCCGCCACCTCATAACCAGGCGAGTTTGTATTATTAAAGAAATATCAATAAAACAGCGATTTTACCGATTGATGCTGGTGCTCAGTCTGCCTGGGTTCTTGTTGATCCTGGCTCTGCTATTCGCACAACGCAGTAATATGTTACAGATGCAGGAACAGCAAGCGTTAATGTATGCCAACCAGGTTGCCACGCTGCAGCATGCAGAGATTGCCGCAACACAAAGACTGCTGCAGCAATTGGCCTATCAGCCAAAAGAATTGCAACATCAGCCAGGCGTCTGTCCACAGCTGTTGTTGAGTGCACAGCATTTATCGCCCAGTTTCGCGAATTTTGGTCTGGCCACACCGGATGGCAACGTCACCTGCTCGTTATCTCAAATATCAGGTCCGATATCTATTGCCGATCGCCCCTACTTTCAGCAAGCGATAGATGAAGGCACATTCAGTATTGGGGAATACCAGCATGACAGAAGCATTAACAGTGCAACGCTCAATTTTGCTCACCCCGTCTATCAGGACGGGCAGCTCGTCATGGTGATCATTGCCGTCAAACGCCTGTCGCACTGGAGTCGCTCACTCTCCAGGCTGACACTACCTCAGGGGACACGTGTGATGGTGGCCGATCATACCCGTGCGATTGTCGCAGAATACCCTTACAGCAATGCGCCTTTAGGCAGAGCCGTTAGCGACGACTGGCCCGAAGGCCTGAATGAACAGGCGGTGCTGCTCAATGATGCCAATGGCCATCACCATGTGTACATTCGCCTGCCTCTGCTTGCTGCACGAGGTGAGCTGACCATTTATTTTGCTTTTCCCTTTGAAGATGCCTGGCAACAAACACAGCGCCACTTTGCACTGGTTTTAGGTAGCTTTTTTATCTTGTTATGCCTGCTTATCTGGCTGGCTCGCTACCGCCTGAACAAAACTCTGTTACACCCACTGACACAGTTCCGACAGGCCATTGCCGCGCTCGCGCAGGGGCGCACGCTGGATCTTACCAGTCACACCATGCCTCAGGAGCTTGCAGTACTGGGAGAGCATTTTGAAAATATGGCCAAGGTGCGGCTGCAAACCGAACAGCAGTTAACGCATAAGCACACTGAACTACAGACTTTGCTGTCGGCACTGCCCGACAGTTACTTACGCATTGATGCTCAGGGCCAGGTGCTTGCCAAGCATGGCGTACTGGTACAGCAAGGCAATACACTGAGTGAGTTATTTCCCCATCATATTCATAAACGGATCCGTGTTGCGCTGACACTACTTAAAGAGCAGCCACATCTGCTACTGGAGTACACATTAGGTGAAAACCAGCGAGGCTACGAAGTCAGAATCCAGGGAATGAGTCACGCTGAAGAGGCCGTTATTGTGATCCGTGATATCAGTCATCGCAAACAACAAGAAGAGGCACTGAATCTGGCTGCGCTGGTTTATAACAACTCGAGTGAAGGCATGGTGATCACGGATGCCCATGGTTATATCCTTGATGTGAACCTTGCCTTTACCGAGGTGACTGGTTTCTCTGCGCATGAGGCAATAGGTAAAACCACCGCGATACTCAATTCAGGCAAACACGATCGTGCTTTTTACCGCCAAATGTGGCATGCACTGAGCGATACCGGTCGCTGGCAGGGCGAGATTATTAACCAGAGAAAAAATGGAGAACTGTATACCGAGTGGCTGACCATAGATACCGTCTATGACGAGCAACAGGAAGCGTATCGCAGAGTCGCGATTTTCACTGATATAACCGACAATAAACTCAAAGATGAGCAACTTTGGCGACAAAGCCACTATGACTCATTAACCGATCTGCCGAACCGAACCAGTCTTAAAAAGCACCTCAACAAACTGTTGACTGAGCCGGATAAGCAATTGGCCATACTGTTAATGGACATTGACCATTTTAAGGATATCAACGACACCCTGGGGCACTATTACGGCGATCAACTACTCACCCTGGTTGCCAGAGCACTGCAATCGATAGAGCAGACTGGCGTCACACTTTCGCGGATCGGCGGCGATGAATTTGTCATCATTTGTGAGCACTGCAATAGTGAGGAAAAGGCCATCGCCCTGGCTGAGCAGGTTCAGCAGGTGTTTAAACAGGACTTTATTTTGGATGGAGAGTCCTGTCATGTTGGAGCCAGCATCGGCATTGCACTGAGCCCCCGTGATGGTGACAGTAGTGAGTCATTGCTAAAAGCAGCCGATCAGGCCATGTATAGAGCCAAAGCTCAGGGCCGTAACGGATACGCGTGTTTCGACTCGACTTTACGTCAGCAGAGCGAGCAGCGCCTGTTGATGCTCAGAGATATGCGCCAGGCGCTATCTGACGAACAGTTCGTGATGTATTACCAGCCCATTGTAACCATGCAAGATCAACAGATCCACAAAGCAGAGGCACTGATCCGCTGGCAGCATCCCGATAAAGGCATGATCAGCCCCGGCCACTTTATCCCACTCGCGGAAGAAACTCAGCTGATCCATCAACTGGGTGAATTTGCCTTTCAACAAACCCTGCTCATGCTTAAGCGGTTGCAGCAACATTATGGCACGTTTCAGATCAGCCTGAATGTGTCACCGGTACAGTTCAATGCCAAACACACCAGCCTGTTAAACTGGCAGGCTCAGCTCAGCGATGCCAATTTGCAACCCGAGGACGTGGTCATTGAAATCACTGAAGGCATGATGATGCAAGGTGAAGGCCGCAGTCAGGCACGGCTTGGTCAGCTTATCCAGCAAGGCTTTTCGGTCGCACTGGATGACTTTGGCACCGGCTATTCATCCCTGGCGTATCTGAAGCAGATGGACACCGACTTTATCAAGATTGATAAACGCTTTGTCGACGGCATTGAGCATAATGAAGACGACCTGGTACTGTGCGAAACCATGATCATGATGGCGCATCAACTGGGCCTTAAGGTGATTGCCGAGGGCATAGAAACCGCCACGCAGCATGAACTGCTCAAACAGGCAGGCTGCGACTTTGGCCAGGGGTACTTTTACGCCAAACCTATGAGCCAGGCAGATTTGGAGGCTTTGTTATTAGAAAAATCACAGTAGCTGCAATAAATTGCGCTACTGTGACCCATTTTAAAGCGCATCCGTGAGCACTAATGGGGAAGGAATATGAGTGGTGTCAGGTAGCGCAACACAGACAAAGCATGGATTTAATTGACAGCAGGCCCAGCAAAGTAAAGCCACTGCGCGGGATCTCATCCATAAAACATTGTGGACTGTTCACCGTCACAAAGCACCGTCCACAATATGGAAGCAGAGCGAGACATCGGAAACCCGTCCTGTGACAGTAGTCAGTGACTGACTGATCTTTTAGTCATCTTGTCCGTTTCTAATTCCCTTAAGAAAGGGCCCATATACATCACTCAATAGCGCATTATCAATAAAGTGGTCATAACCGATATTTCCACTCAGTTTATCCCCCTCTTTCTTCCAGTATGCACTCGACAGTTTTTCACTCTTTTTATAAATTCCTTTCTCAATAAAGTAGGCAATCAAATAAGGCGCCTGAGCGGAACCCGCTTTCCAGGCATCCACCAAATTTTTAAGCGCCAGCTTCCTATTTCTCTTTTCAAATTTTCCCTGTAATAATGCCAGCGCTCGAAAAATATGGTATCGATTCATCACCTGAGCACTACGCTCAGCGGTTTGGCGCAACAAGGCGACACCAGCATGCATCTGAAGCGCATTTTCTGCATGTACAATTAAAAATACGCCACCAAGCTCACCTCCCGAAGTCGAGCCATATGAAGACGCGAGCAGCCAAAACTCTATCGCAAGTTTAGAACGGTCCCTCTTATACAAACAACGTGCAACAGTATCTAGCTGGCTTACAAAAAGCGAATCTGCATAAGGCCTGGATAAATCTGGTTCTCTTTGCTTAACTCCCTCTTCAATGAACTTATCACACACCTCTTTTGTAGGTGTCAAAACATCACCCTCGAAACTGGTTGCACTTGCAGCTTTCGATGTAACTACAAGGGATAAAAACAAAACAGCATAAATGAGTTTCATATCTCATTTTCCCAATGATTCATCGAAAATAAGCCCTTCCGAATCGCAAACTATAAGCAGATTTTATCTTCTCCTTACTAATAAAGCTTTACTTTTTCACTAGAACTTTAACAATGCATTTCCTTCGCCCGTCCTCGATATAGTCTAGCGACAACTCAGCTCCTTCAAAGATAACACCTTCATTATAGTTCCGATTAGCAAAGCAGTATTCATATGTAGAGTAGTTATTATATTCGAAAAGAACTCCCCCGACTTTTAATTTTTCCGTCCTACTACTAAGGACTTCAACATTCAATTCATCAACAAAGCCAGTGACGGTATAAACTCTTTTTCCTTCGACTTTACTCTCTGCACTTTTAACATCACCATAATTAGATAGCTCTATAAATAATGAAATAAACAAAATAAATATCAAAAAGTTTAAGTTCAATTTAATTAAAGGTTTAATCTTGCTTTTATATAGCTCATACCTTCCTCGACCAACTCTAACAAATAAAGTCACAACTAAAGAAAAAAGGATTAAAAAAAAGAAAGCAAGTGAGTATTCAAAATCACTCTCAAAGTAAATGTAATATTTTTCCATGTTGCTCTCCTACCTAAAAAAGTTTGGTGCTCTCTTTGTTGTTACCTTCATTCTGCTTACTCCGCCACCAGTACCAATATCAAACCCTACAGTCGCAAGCTGAGGTCTAGGCGTATCTGTAAATGAAATGTCTAATCCCAGTGGACCGAGAGTCGCTCCATAGTCAATAGCATCCCCCAAAAATAAGTTTATATCCGGTGAATAATCAAAAGTAATACCTCGGCTCACTTCATGACCCCAAGCGCTCTCAATATCTAGCGGATCCATTGAATAGCCAACTTTTTGGAAAAAATCTACATCCCCCCCCCTGAAGTCAACAAAAATACCAAAGGCACCTCTAACAGCAACACCGCCCCAAACTTGCGTATATTCGTATCCAATCGCTTGAACCCCTAACTCAGGACTTGAACTGCCCCAATAATCACTCCAGGTTCTACGCATATCATCCCAGATTTTTCCGTAATCTACTTTGCTAGCCTGATTATACAAATACTGCATAGCACCAAAGCGTGCACCATTGGAGAATTTTCCTCCAGAAATCTCTGATGCTGTACCGCCAATAGCTGCGGAGATGACCGTTCCCTGTGCTATCTGTGTGGCGGTCAACTCATCTCCTCCAGGCAAATAAGCACCACCAGCCCCTTTCGTTATACCAGCACTAAAGAAGCCGTGACCAAATTTTCCACCACTCATTGCAGAAGAGATTCCGCCAATGACGGCATGCGCAGAAATTTGTGCCGCCACCTGCCCGGTAGTCAACATGTTGCCACCAAAGCTATGCAGGCCAGCGCTTTTGGCAGCTTCAACGCTACCATACTTAGCCAAGTTTTTCGCACCTACCTTGTTGAAGTTCCCACCAATTTGGGTCAGTACATGGGTACTCATAAAGGCAATATACGCCGAGTTTCTGGCATACTCTGGTGGAACGCCCATCGCCCGATTAAATTCGTACGACCATGCGGCAGCGCACGCAGGTGCACCTGCTTGGCAGAAAACGACTGAGGCTACATTGGCCGCAATATTCGTTAGCTCTTTACCAAAAACTTTAGCCGTAGCACGAATGACATTTCGCGTCAGCTTTTTCAGTGGCTTTATAATATAACCACTGGGGTCGGTATAAGACAGCGGGTTGTTAAACACATAACTATAGGTATTATAGTTTTGCAAGTTACCCGGTGCCTGAGTAATTGGATCCGGTTGCATAAAACGCCCGGTAAGCGCGTCGTAAATGCGGCCATTCATATGTATGATGCGGCTTTCACCACCCAATACGACAGGCTCATGCCCCGTATAACCGCGAGTGTTGTCAGCTATATCAAACAGGAACGCCAGGTCAGGGTGCAATCCAAGTGCATTGGCAGCCTTTTCTGTCTCAGATTCTGATGTACGTAACTGGCCAAACACGTCGTAGCTCATACGTTGTACAACATCAAAGTACTGATCGGTAATCGCCACAATCGACCCCTGATGATCCGTAAAGAGCCACTGTATTGTACTGCCCTGCGCTTGTTCATCGCCCGAGGTGTACTTTATCGTCGCGTCATTACCAACATAACGCTTAATGTAAGCCTGCTTGTCATTGCCCGACTTGGTCGTTAACTCCAGCGCCCCAACATAATAGACGGTCTGACTACCATCTTCTCGCTTGTAACGGCGGTTGTTAATGTCGTAGTCGAAGGTCACTGTTTCACTACGACCTTCGATTTCCTTCACTTTGTTGCGTGCGCTGTATTTGAGGGTCCGTATTGTTACTCCATCACGTTCCATACGTGTCTGGTTGCCATTAGCATCGTAAAAATAAGATTCTGTTACGTATACACCATCCGCTATATTCGCGTTACTCAGTGGTGCTGCAAAACGACTTTGAAGTGTCGCACTGCTTTGCGCTTCCTCGCTCCCCCAGGTATCGAACTGGGGTGGTGGCGGCGGAAGAATGATAGGCGTGCCACTTCCATTACCACCTGGGTTAATCGAATTGCTTCTGGTAGTTAGCGCATGAGGCGCTGCACCATGCTCCCCATATGTCTGATGCCATTTACCTATTTTTTTGAGGTTGCCATTGCTGTCGTATTTAAACTGCTGTTTACCATTGATATGCGTCACTCGGTTGAGATCATCATAACCAAAGGTCTCCAGCTCAAAACCGGTCAGGGTACGATTAATCAGATTACCCAATCCATCAAAGCCATAACTGTCTGACTGGACTGCCTCAAGCACCCCTTCGCCTGAAATATTAGTCAGGCTTCCGGAAACAGGATCATAGGTGATTGACATTGTCTTACCACCTTTAATGTACTGGCTCACCTGTCCACGCGTATTTAACGACTTAACCTGATAGTAGATACGCCCCCGGCTTCCTTCACGTGCTTCTCTTCGCTCAAACAACTGACCGTATCGATAGGTATTTTTCACGCCTCTGGCTTCAATATACTTGTTTTCCCCGCCGCTATTCATACGACGGTAGTCATCAAACTGGAAGGCAAGTCTGCCGTGAGCATCATAGGCTTGCTGCTGAATGACACACAATGAAGTTAAAGGGTCTGCTATTGCAGGTAGGTTATCAGGATCTGATACTTTGATTCGCAAATCATAATGGTTTGTATCCAGTTCAACATCATCTTTGCCACAAGACTGAGTAAGACCAAGTGATGTCAAGGTTGCAACTGCACGACCAAAATTATCGTAGAAATAGTACTGACGCCAGTCCTGCCCCTGAGTAGCAGAGATCAACTGATGAACATTGCTGGCCTTTGTACCGTATTCCCAGGTACTGTCGCCTTCAGATACTATTTCCGTTTGCAGATAAGCCGCACTGTCTTTACCATCGGCCGCAGCTCCTACTTCCTGGGTCTGGTGTGTTTTACGACCCAGTAAGTCATAGGTAAAGTACTGAGTTACCTTACGCGCATCAGTCTGGCTTGTAAGCTCACCGAACGCATTATACGTGTATGTCCAGGTGCCTCTGTCAGCATCTTTCAACTCAATTCTGCGACCAAGCGCATCGTACTCATTGTCTATCAGGATACGGCCATTGTCCGCTGACGAAGAAACAGTATCCTGATTGCCCATAACATCATATGTATAGGTTAGAGTGTTACCCATACTGTCAGTGACCTGAACAACCTGACCCAGTGCATTCTTTGTCGTCGTCGTGGAATGTGAGGCATTAGATTCATTGCCAATATGACCACTGATTGTGGTTGTCGATTCTAGTCCGCTGAACGTCGTTTCAGTCGTCATACCTGAGTTTTCATCGACCACTTTCTGAACCCGGTCAAAAATATCATGGTAGGTTTTTACTGGTTTGGCACGATGTGCTTGAGTTTGAAGCAGTCGACCATACGTATCATAAACGTTGGTGGTTTCTAAAGGCGCCCCTAACACACTCGGTACAATAGATTTATAGGGCCTGCCTGCTTTATCCAGATACTGTGTCTCGAGCAGCTCACCGTTAACATAACGCTCAGATTTCACGGAACACTGAAGCTCAGCACATTCTCTTAGGTAGGTATAGCTGTGCGCGCCCGTGGTTTGATACTGGCCAATGGCACTGCCAAAGGTATCATATAACTTATAAGTGTACATTCCACTAGGAGAAAGGATTTTTGTGGGTGCTCCGTGTTCGTTACGGACTAAGACTTCAGCACTTTTTGCAATCAAAATATCAGAGCCCTTCAACCCTGCACTTAAGTCAGCTGGAGCGGTATCCACATTTTGCAAGCTGTAGCGCAGGTAGCGACCATCAGCATCATACACATGTTCAGTCACACGCGTTTGCTTGTCCTTACTTTCACATTGGTCACTGTCGTTGCTTGTCTTAGTAAGTTTGATATTCCCAACATCATCATAGATATACGTTTTAGTTAGTTGTGCATCACAACTCCCACCCGGAGCAATAATTTCCTGCTTAAGCATGTACGGATGTGTGTCACTTGCACCGTAATACACAAACTCTGATGTCTTACTTATGCCGTTATTACCGCTACCATCTGTATGTTTTGCAGTTGCCTTAGTTATCCGACCAAAGCGCTTGGCTTGTGCTGTACCGCTATACTCATTGCTGGTTGTAACTTTAGACAGTGCAGCGCCAGCATTGCCAAAGCGTACAAAAGTATAAATATCCGAAGTATTTACATTGAATTTAGTAACGACAGACTCAATCAGATTCGCGTTGTTATCCTTATCATAGGTCATGTCCGTTTCACTACACCCATAGCCGCTGATTGAATAATTGCTATTTAATCTCGCATCACATTCGCGGGCATTTTGCAGCAGAGCCTGATAGGCCTTACCACCGCGGTGCTCGATTTCAACATATTTGTATGTATTGTATGCCCGTGTCAAATACTTAGTTGGTGACATAAATGTGTCTGCTTCACCTACTTTCTTAAAATACTTGTCGGTCGACACTGGCATGCCTGTGAATGGAAAATGCTGCAGATAACGTGTTGTTGTTACTATTGCATATTGTTCATCTGACTGCTGTTCTTGTTTATAAGAAGTTGTGGTCAGAGACTGAAAACCCAGCATACCGCGTCCACCAAACTGTACGCGCGCACCTTCATAGAAGTAATCTATCGATACTGTGCCAACATTTGTACTGTCCGGACTGTCCGTCGTTACCTTACTGACCAACTGTATAGGAGCAATATACTTATTTACTTTAAGATCAGCGCGCTTCACTGCTTCGTCTTGCTTAAACGCAATAACTTTGCCTTTATAGACATCAGAGTCAGTCATAGAGGCATAGTCTATCTCAGTTTTACTGCCGTACCCTTGTGTTACCGTTCTGAGGAGCCCACTGGTAGCCAACATGCTTTGATCGTAACGGATTTCAATAAAGCTAGCATTTTTGAATAGCAGGTCGTTGTTACCGTCATAATCGAAGTCGAAGGTTGTCAGATAGTCGCCACTCAGAGACTGCAAAGTCGCAGTTGAAAGCACGAACCTGTCTACCTGCTCCAGCGTATTTTTTTGTGGTGACCATTCATAATGTGTCCAGTTGATATCTAGCTTACCCCGGAAAAACAGATCCGGCTTACCATTTCGGTCTACATCAATGGCAGTAGGCGTTGAAATATCTTTATGAAATTCCCTACCATCACTCAAATCCAGGTCAACATCGTACGTAAAGTTATGCTCAAACATGGGCTCAGACTGAGACTGATTGACCCATAACTGCCAGCTACCTTCCTGGTCACCTTTATACTTATCCCACTCTGAGACATCTAAAAAGAGCAAGTCGATAAGGCCATCTGCATTGGCATCCATCAGCTGTAGAGAGCGGACTTTTTTGGTAGAGACAATTTGCTGCGACTCAAATTGCAGAGCTAACGTCCCTGCATCAGGGTAATTTGTTTCAATGGAACCGCGATTATAGTTGACTAGAACGCTATTTGATTGTTTTTCATCACACTTATTCAGTTCATTGCATTTCAACGAAACAATATCAGCCAGTCCATCAGCATTCATATCAGCTACATACCACTCTCCATCTTCTTCACTTACAGAGGCTGGCCAGTTGGTACCATAAACAGTAACGTCTAAGGGAACCGAGAATACATTCTCAACCGGATCAAAATAGCGCACATATGCTGTTTCACCAGTGTCACGCTTATAGACAATATCGCTATACCCATCGCCGTTAAAATCAGCAAATTTGGGCTCTTTAAAATACAAATTGCTTTCCAGTGTAGAGTGTTTAAAGATGTCATCGATATCCACACGTTGTAGGGTCTGGCCAACCAGTTCATAGATAGTAAAGTAATCACGTTTATAGTTGCTGTCATAGTCTTTTTTCATGTTGACAAACAGTTCTTGTTTACCATCATTATCGTAGTCTATGGACTCAACTGAGACACTTTCCTCGTCATCACCACGCACAAAGCTTGTACAGGCAAAGCGAGAAGCTTCGTTTTGCCGGCTACCACCTTTGAGTAAACACAGTTTGTAATCTTTATCTTCGTAGCGCTCCAGTACCGCAATTTCAGGCACACCATCACCTTCACTGTCTACACTCAACATTGCAGCAAGCCGGTGGTTCCCATTCTCATCGTAGGGTAACCCATAAACGGTAGAACTTGCCGTGTAAGTTAGAGAATCAGAGAAATTGTCATAGCTAAACTGGATTGGCAATTTGCAGACACTGCCAGCATCACATTGCTTAACTGACGTCAGCAAACGCAAACCATTTACCGTCGTTTCTGTTCCTAGCTCAAAGCGGGATATAACTCTCTTGTAATGATTCTTGACGATGATCTTTTGCAGCTCTGCACGCTCAGATGACATCAGTCCATCAAAAACATAACCCGCTCTGCGTATGTCGCCCGATCTATAATCAAATTCAACACTGTTACCACTATAGGTAATCTTCGTCAGCACTTTTTCCGCTTCGCCTAGGACTTGACCTGACACAGAGGCACTGTACTCATACTTTATAGCTGTGTCTTCGACTTGCATGTTGTCATACACCGAATGCAGTAGCCAGGTTAGTGTTCTGTCACTTCTGTTACCCAGTCGAATTTCACTGTCGGCCGCCCCACCGTAGCGCTTCAGGGTGCCGTCTTTCGCTTTAACCAGAAACTCTACGCTGTCTGCAGTACTGATTTTTGCAACCGTCACCTTAGAGTCCAGTTCCAGTACGTAGGTCTCCAAAGTGTTGTAATCATCAAAGTCACCGGTCACATCTGCTGGGATTAACCTTTGCCCCCCTAAGCAGAAACGATCGCTATTTGTAAAGGTTAACGGCTTAAACTGGCCATCCTGAGCGAGCGTTTGTGAACAACGAGAAATAGCGCCACCTGCACCGATGGACCAACCCAGCGCCACGTTAGAGCTACCCGCCTGTGAGTCGTAGTTAAGTGTTACTTGTGGTGTGACCCCTGCTATACCGGGTGGCAATTCAATCGGTACTGTGTAACCGGCACTGCCATTTTCTGTTACTCGGAAATTACCCTGAGTTGGAGTAAGACGTGCGTGCATCGCACGTGCATACATATCATGTGTAGGCTCTCTCACAGCCAAGTCGGGTAGGTGAACATTAATATGAGACATAGCCACGCTGTCCTGAACCAACACATGTAGGGCCTCAGAGTACTGTTGGCTACAGAACATTTTTTCTTCGCCAGGCTCTAAAGCGACAGAAACACACGCTTTTATCCTGAACTTAAAACTACCGTTGGGTACAGACACTGAATGTGACGTCGAATCTGAGCTTTGCGCATTTTCACTACTCTTGCTTGCTTTCACCCAAGTGTCTATCTCATAAGACTGTCCGTTTTCACTTTTTTCTAGCACATACTGCTCAACCGCACCAGAAGAGGAAAACACAAAACTCAAATTGCCAAAATTCTGACTTTCTAGCGCAAGCGTTGGAGTTTGCAAACCATCACTCTTATCAAAGGGGTCGGTACCAAGTGCCAACTCAGCGGCAAAGCTGAGCCCGTCGCCATCATCGTCGGCACTGTAGCTACATGCTTCATTGGTCGAACAGAAATCGTAGAAGTAATTGAGTGTTTTCAGTGTTAACTGGTCATATTGCTCACTTCGATAAAATAGCAACTCGAGCACCAGGTTTGCTCTGGACATGCCCTCATCAAGCAAGCCCTGCCAATAAACGTAGTTTTTTCCACCTACTAATACCGCTTTAGCTTCGTGGTGAGATATATTTTTCACTTTGGCTATCATGGCCAAAGCGAAATCTTCATTTGGCATTGCAATGTTGCTGTATATCGCAACATTATCTTCTGTCACGCTACTCAAAATTAAGCGTGTTACCTCTTCAATAGACAGAAGATTGTTGGTAACGAGATAGCTCAATATATTAATTTGATCTTTTGTTGGGTACTCATTTCTGAGTACAAACATGAGATCTGTGAGTGTCCAAATTACCTCATCTCTTTGTTCAGGATGCAGCAGTTTCGCATCCCCTTCGATGGTATCTCGCCACTGTGGAAAATGCTCGTTCAGTAACTTTTCGAGTTCACCTAACCCTTTCCAATACATAGCATTTTGCTTGATCAGTCCAGGGCTTATAACGTAAACATCTTTCTTGGTTTGAACATAGACATAACCATCAGAAGATACTTGAGGTTGTGCAACAATCCCGCCAGAATCAGGGAGCAAATAATGCCAATAAACTTCACCTGTGTCCGCATTCAATGCGTACAAGGCTTCATCTAAAGAGCCAACATAAACAATTGGTAAGTCTGCTCCATACACCTTTGTAAGTTGAGCTGGTGCTACAATTGGTCCTCGAGTATCAAACAACCACACAACGCGCTTACTGGACTCATTTGCATTGGTGATGTCATGTTTAATACGATAAAAGCGATTGTTGCGTGAACCAAAGTAAACGTCATCATATATCCCTCCTTGCGCCAAAGAGGTATTACTTTTGACCACTGGCATTGCTACCACATCGTCATATTTCGAGGCTTCCGCCAGACCAGCCGGTGTTTCATGAGTCCATTTCAACTCAAACTTTTGTTCTGGTGTCACTATATAGGCATTGAGCCCCGACTCTGAGCCAGCATACAAAATACCATTACCACTGAAAGTAAAGCCTCGAGAAAGTAGATCTGGGCCGTTATCTGAGCCACTGCCAGAAACGACAATGCTAGAGTGAACTGGTAACTGGTTGTGTTTCACACCATTACCGATCTTCAGGTAAGCACCTCCTTCAATTAGCTTGTCAGCAATATAATTGGAAAGGGGTTGCTGAAAACCATCAGGCACTAGTGTTAGAAAAGAATACGAATAGGTCTCAGCTGTCTGGCGCAGCTGTAACTGAAGAGTGGATTGTGTCGCAGAAAAGCCAATACCTTTTACATCAAGGCAACGCTGAGTACCACACTGGACTACACTTGCAGACTGAATATATGGCGGTAGGTGCTCAACGGTAAACTGCTGACCAGCAGTACACGTACTGTCATCAAAGCATGCGTGTATTTCGTAAGTTACGTGACCTTGTTCAGGACTATTAATCGTTACTTGATTCTCAGCCCCTTCATATATCAGCTCAGACAAATCACGATCAGATGGCAAGCCATTCCAACGGTACAAGCGGAATACATTAGTTGCACCATCATTTTGTTGCTGCCACTGAACGGTGTATTTGCCGCTAACCTGAGATTTCAGTGCGCTGAATTTGGGTGTCTCCGGTATGGGCTTTGGATGTTTAATCTGCTGCGTTACACATACCTGCTGATCAGCTTCTTTGAACGTATCAGGGATAGCCTCACTACCCGAGACCAAATAATTTGATGCAAGTACACACACCCGTAGTGTCGTGTTATGGTCCGCATAGTTGACATCTACCTGAACAGAAGCGCTGTCACCTGGTGACTTAATTTCTGCATTAGGTAAAATGGCTTTGTCTGCACCATTGACGGTTGCTGAAAAGTTAAGCTGCCTTGTATTTGACAGTTCGCTTGCCACAACCTGATAGGTGCCAGCACCAGCGGGGTTGATAATGAGTTTAGGCAGCCCTGGCTTGGGGGTATCCGGATATACTATGTCCAAATAAACTGAAGACGTGTGGACCAATTGATTCTTATCATCGTACAACACGGCAGATACAGGCATGTTTGAACGGACCACTTCTGGTGTCCAGGAAAAGTGATGTTCTACGGCTTTATCCCGGGACAGTGGGATGTTGACCGAGTAGGACTGCAGCAAAGTCCCACCAGACTTAAGCTCTATCCGCTTTAGAGTTTCTGAATTCTTGTTAATCGCCCCGATGAGTGCAACGAATGGAACGGAGTTACCCACAATATGGCTAGTGCCAGGGAGAGCATTAATGCTCAACGCACCACCAAAGTACCTCTTGGGCATCACAGTGAGTAAAGATTCCTCCGTATCACCAAACTTATTGGCCGCATACATTTTGAAGTTAGCCGAAGTGGAATATCCTGCCAGGTTATGGAATAAAGAACAGCTACCATTTGTTTTATTACAGGCATTGCTGATGATGGTACTAGAGGGGCAAGGAGCACCTTGGGTAAAACTCCCCCCTCTCATTGCACACAGCTGTAGAGTATCCAAATACTCCAAGCCACTATTCACATGGGCAGTGACTTTCACTATATCATCAATAAACGGAGTGACTGGTGAGACAGAAATAGAAGAGACCGTCAGATCTGCAGGCACAAACTCTACAGTGTCGCTGCGACTGTCATTGGCTCCCTCCTTATCGTACACTGTCAGGGTAATACTGGTTTGTGCATTATCTGCGCTGATAGTGCCAAAATTCAGCGTACAGCTTTTGTAACCTCCCCCCAAAAGAGCACAGTCTTGTTGCGAAACTGCGACAGGATCCTGACTATCCCGCTGCAACGTTACATGTGATAGTTTATTATAGCTTTGTGTATCATTATCTTTTACGGTAAAGCTAACAGATATCGCTTGCCCGGCTGCACCAATGTCTGGAGAGACAGAAAAATTACTGATGATGGGAGCTGTATTTTTCTCCTTCACTGTAACCTTGCGGGTTGCGGTGACATCATAGCCCCTGCTATCCATCACAATGGCTTTAAAAGTATGCTCACCAAGACCCAAACCATTTTTTCCATAACTCACCTTACAAGTTTTTGACTTGTTGCCATTTGAACTGGAACAGCTGGGCGATAGGCGCGTTGTACCGCGGTAGATATTGAATGACGCATAGTCTGCACCTGCATCAAAAGCGGTAAAACTCACAGTTAAAGGCTGATCCTGTACTATTGTGGTATCGCCAGATGGGCTTGTGCTTCTGATTTCCGGTTTAGTTAAATTGAAGATATCAAATTTGACCACACAGTCATGATCATACGGTATATAAGAAGGTACCTGGCTATATGGATCGTCCACTTCTTCATGATCTGCTGTTGTCATACGTACTAAGAGATCATACTTCCCAACAGTCATATTAGAAGTAACCAATAAGGGTACATAGTAATCTTTTTTAGCATACTTCAGACCGGCCGGTAATTCACTTTCTCTCAAGATCCTCGTAGTCCATCCATGAAGCTTATTATTCCCTATGTACAAAGAGTGAATACCTTGAAAACTGGTATATTGACTCCCCGTTTCAGGGAAGTGATATTCCTCATAGTTACCAGTTAGTGTGATCTTAAGACCAGGGCGGTAAGGTAATTCATAAGAATTTTTTAAGAAACAGTTGTTAAATACCGGAGTAGCACGCGCTTCCAGTGAAAAAAGCGATGTCAGCAAAGCAAAGAAAGTAATCAGTAATTGCTTATTATATCTCATATTATAACTCCGCTTCCCATACCACTTGCATTGACTCGCTATCCTGAGACGCCGGTTGTGGCGTTTCCAGGCCTAACATACGTGACATCAACTCTGTAGCGGAAGCACTCTGAGGTGCATTTTTTGGGAAAGTGATCCCCAGCAATCTATTGCCTTCACGGTAAATAAGCTGAGGTTCAGAAACAGAGGAATTCATCACTTCTTCCACCTTCTGAGCAAACCGAGAGGATTGCTGCGCAGCATGAACAAGCTCAACAGACCCAACGAGCAAAGGTGTTGTGATAACGTTTTTTACTTGTGATGGCATAGTGTAGGTTTTAAGCTCTGATGTGAGATCTTTGGTGTCCAGCACTTTGATGGTGCCATCGCGTTGGAAAATATACAGACCACTGGTCAGCACCGCATTTGGCTCAGGTGCTGAGCTGAATAAACTAGATTTGCCAAACGAAGACGCTGCACTGTTGAGTAGAGTCTTATTGACTAATACCGGTGCAGCGATGGTATTACTGTTAAATTGCCTCGAGCACCTTACATCGGAATTATTTATATCAACCTTGCAGGCCTTACCTTTCTCTCCCATCATACTCACAGTGAAGTAAGCAAAACCGTCATTAAACACAGGCGCATTGGCTACAACCCCAGCAGTATTGAGCTCCCATTCTTTTTGCCAGGTAATATCTCTTTCGCCATGCTCTAGATGTATAACCTGACTTTTATATTTGAACAACCTTTCGTCGTGGGTTGCAAAATACAGGCTACCATTGTGTTCAATAATAGTTCGCTCTATCACATCCAGGCCCAGCTCCCGTAATGGTTGGGGATAACTGGATGGCAATGCTTGCTCAATAATGCGGGCCTCAGCGAGCGGAGAAACGACAAGCTCGCGCTGAATGCTTTGCCCACCAAAACCATAGGCTGTTAATTTATATTTAGTAACATGATTGGTACTTTGCGACAGCGACCTTAATGACGGTGACTTCATTGTCAGTGCAGGTGTTGTGTATTGGTCAACAGATTTGGTAACTGAAATCGCAGTTGCACCTGATAGCGACCAGTGCAACTGAAACACCTCTCCGGATTCAACCTGACTGTTACTGGCGTAAAATGCCTGAACTTCCAGATCTGCATCGATCGTCACTGCATTTTGCTGCCACTGTGAACAACCATAGCGATGACATGACTTTATTCGAAAAGGACCAGATTGAGCTGTGCTGGTAAAAGGCGTCAGGACCTTGTCATTCACCGTTCTCCATTGGCCATCCTGATAGTACTCAACTACGTAGTAGTCTGCATCCGAAACAGGTGTCCAAGCCAGTTGAGAGGCATCACCCGTTCGTTTAGTAGATAGCCGAACGATGTTCTCAGGCATCAATTCAATGGGAATGACGGTTATGATTTTGCCAGCTCGAATAGGGGCATAAGCCTGCTCAAATGCGTTTAGCAGTGGCGAAAAGAACACTACACAACAAAATAGTCCTTTAAAGTTCATCGTTAACCTATGTTTCTTAAACGGGAAATCGGCGCGCATAATACCATAATGACTACTTTATTCACATATAATATCCACCCTGGATTCATAAACCAATAATTATTCTCAAAGCGCAAACTATATCTCTCAATACTCGAAGATCTAACAATATTACAAGTGTAAGTAAGCATTTCTCATGCACACAGACTCACCTTCACCACACAGTTAAAGTGCTCTTTTTCGCTTATTAACGTTTATTTGGGTAAAACAAAAAAGGCCACTGCAATGCAGTGGCCTAACAAGATCTCCAGATCTTACATGTTTGTTATTATGGATTATCCTTAAAAGTCAGTACTTACTCTGCGTCTTGCAGGCCCAGAGCTTTGATCATCTTAGTACCGATGTCGACATGGTGTTGCAGCGTAGAAAACTGCTCAGTCACGCCCGCCGGACCAAAGGCATAGACAGGTACTGGTGCCGCTGTATGCGTGCCAGTACCCCAAACTACGTTTTGTTGCTTCGCCACTACACGACCGATTTTTGCAGTAAAGTCTTCTGTGTCATATACATAGAAGTCTGAGAAATCTTCAAATTTAGGCAGTGGATAGTTGCTACTATTCAGAGCATCTGAGGCATTCACTTTTGCAGCTTCTTCTAATGTCACTGTGTATGGCGTGTATTTCTCAATAGCCTCTTTCCATTGCTGATCTGTCGCATCTGTGTAGTTGTAATCACCATTCACTTCACCCAGCACGTCGTAGAAGGTGCCTACTTGTCCATATAAAGTATCCAGAATGCCCAGCCCACCAAAGTTAAACTTCGGCTTATATTCGGCGCCCTTCATGCCATCACCTGGCAACAACACGCCTTCTGGCTTGTTATGGCTTGAGTAACTAAAACCAAAGCTGCCGGTTTCATGGTCAGCGGTGACCAAGACCAGCGTATCTGTACGATCTTTTGCCCACTCATGAACGGCTTCAACAGCTTCGTCGAACTTAAGCAGCTCGTTCAACATCCAGCCGGCATCATTCGCATGGCCTGCCCAGTCAATCTGGCCGCCTTCAATCATCAGGAAGAAACCGTCTTCATCTTTAGACAGGATATCCAGTGCTTTGACCGTCATCTCTTTTAGAGACGGCTGCGTACAACTGTCATCGGCTTTACAGTCTCTGTAAGCAATGCCATCCGCCATACCTGAGTTGGCAAACAAACCAAGCAGTTTATCGCTATCCGTTTTAGCTAACTGTGCCTTATCAAACGCCAGTGTATAGCCATGCTTGTCTTTCGCTTCAACAACAACATTGCGGTCATCACTGCGCTTCGATTTTTTATAGACACTGGCAGGCATGCCCAGCTCTGCAAGTATTTGCTGATCCGCGGCATCTTCTTTAATATCAGATGGGATAAAGACGCGTGCACCACCAGAGAGCATGACATCGACCATACCGCTTTCTACCATTTCAACCGCAATTTCAGGCTCCAATGAGCGATGTGGTTGGTGTGCTGCAAAGGCCGCTGGCGTAGCGTGTGTTAAGCGAGTATCAGAGACCAGACCTGTCGCTTTGCCAGCTTTTTTCGCTTTCTCAAGAATAGTTTCGATAACGTAACCCTGGTCATCCAGGCCAATCATCTCTGAGCCCGATGCTTTACCAGTCGCCAGCTGAGTTGCTGAACACGCAGAGTCAACAACCAGGCTGCCATTTGCACCATGAGGAGCATTCAGAGACAGACCCAAATGACCACCCGCAGCTAGCTTAGACAGTGCAGTTTGGTTGTTTTTAGTATTATATGTTGAGTTAGGTGCACGGCGAGCATACTCTTCCAGTAAACCAACCTGCTGGGCACCCATACCGTCGCCAATCATCAGGATAACATTCTTAACCTGAGTCACGGCCGTCGGAGGCACTTCCACCTCTTTAATCACTTCGACTTCAACTTCTTTAACCACTTCTTTTGCAACTTCGACTTCCTTTACGACTTCAACCGTTCTGGTGTCATCATTGTTACATGCGGTCAATAAGACGGCAGATACTGCCACTGCTAATAGCTTTTTATTCATTGTAGTGTTCCTAAAACGTAATCATCTGAGCCGCGGCACAGTTTAGGGACACTTGATGACTTTTTTATTTCACCCGAGTGACACTTTTTGTTCGTCTACTGTTGTTTTTTAGTCAAAAAAGAGCCTGCAAGATGGCCGCTGACACCAAAAATAAAAATACTCAGCAATACCGTTGCAGCGGTGATCTTCGTCAGTAGCAGGCTATACGCGAGATTGGAACCCAACAGCATCAGGCTCAGCACCACAGAGGCTAGTCCCTTTGGGCCAAACCAGGCCAGCGTCACCTGCGCCCGCCAGTCTAAACGGGTCGGCATAAGCAGCACCATAACAGGGATAAAACGAAACACCACAACAGCCAGCAGGGCATAAAGCCATATCTGCCATTCAAAAGTAGTAAATAACAGCACACTGGCACTGATCCCAAAGATGACCCACAGGATATAGGCTGCCAACTCTGCTATTTGCTCACTTTCCTCGATTAATTTGTCTTTAAAGGCATCGCGAAACCCATAGTCAAACAACAGGCCGCTGATAAACACTGCAATAAAACCACTTCCCCCCAGTAACTGAGTAAGTGAAAAGATAGCAATCGCAATGCCGATAAATAAAAACGGGCTACTTTTAGCGGCAAAAAAATGATGACGATAGGTCAACTTTATCAGCCATACGGCGGTAATGGTTAACACTAATGCAACAGCAAGTGCAATCCCTACCTCCTGTAAAAACAGCATCAAAAGTGAGTGCCCTGAAGGCGCTTGCGTATGAAGACTGCTGCTTAATAAAAACAGAAACACAGGCACACACAAGCCATCATTCAGACCACTTTCGACATTGATGGCCTCACGAAGTTTCGCTGGTACTTGTTTATCCTGAATAAAGCTCTGACACAGCGCGGCATCAGTCGGTGTCAACATGATGGCCAGAATCAGCCCTGCCAACCAGGGCAGTGAGAGTAGCCAATGTGCCCCCAGTGCGGCCAGGCCCATAGTCAAAGGCAGCGCCAGCAGTAATAACAGGGGAAGTTGATAAGAATGTAGCAGCACTCTGAGCCGGGTTTTTGCAGCATCAGAGAAAAGAAAAATGGCCAGGATCAGCTCCACCAGCGGCAAAAACTCACGCAAGCTCTCCAGACGCAGCGACAGTGATCCCTGGAAGTACCATCCCAACGCACAGCCAAACAGCACAAACCACATCGGCCCGGTAAACTCCGCCCGCTTCAGCTGGCGAATAGCAATGGAATACAAGAAAATAGCCAGCCCCAGCCAGGCCAGCACCAGATAAGCTTTTTCCATTTAACGCCTCCTTGGCCCTACCAGAACAAACATATGTGTTCAGTAATGTAGCGATGAAACTTAGGATAATCAATTATCTGGTTCATGTGTGTTCACCCAATATGAGTGAACACACAAAGCTGCCTATACTCAGTTGGCGCGGCGGTACCAAAGTTCAATTAACTTACCATCCCGTTTGCTTGCACTCAGAACAGGCAAACCAAACTCATCGAAAAGAAAATGCTCTTCAACATTGCCTTCTCCTTTTCTTATCCAAATGCCATCGTCATAGTGCGTCTCATAAGATGACACGACATGAAAAAGCTGCGATTAGCCCCGCTTATGCTGTTTTCTTGTGGTTAATTTTTGCTAGAATGGCTCCAAATTTTTTTGGAGAACCGTCAATGGCAATGTATGTAGTGGGACATAAGATCCCTGACTCAGATTCAATTTGTGGTGCAATTGCACTGGCTTACCTGAAAAACCAGATCGGTGAAGAAGCAATCCCAACCCGTTTGGGCGATGTCTCTCCTGAGACTCAGTTTATTCTGGACCGCTTTGGCTTTGAAGCGCCGGAGCTAAAACTGAGTTATGCGGGTGAAGAAGTCTATATCGTTGACCATACCGAAAAGACTCAAGCCCCGGATGACATCGATGAAGCAACGGTTGTCGGTGTGGTTGATCACCATAAACTGGGTGACCTGACTACCTCAACACCGCTTGAATGCTGGATCCGTCCGGTTGGCTGTAGTAACACCATCATCAAAATGATGTATGACTTCTACGGCGTAGAGATCCCAAAAGGGATCGCAGGTCTGATGATGTGTGCCATCCTAAGCGATACCGTGATCTTTAAGTCACCAACTTGTACTACCGCGGACATTAAATGTGTTGAAGCGCTGGCTGAAATTGCAGGCGTAGAGGACTTTAAAGCTCTGGGCATGGACATGTTCAAAGTAAAATCAGCGGTTGAAGGTACACCGGCACGCGATCTGGTTATGCGTGACTTTAAAGACTTCAACATGAATGGCAACCTGGTTGGTATTGGCCAGCTGGAAGTGATTGACCTGTCTGTATTTGATGACATCAAAGCCGACCTGGAAGCTGACATTGCTAAGCTGAAAGAAGAAGGCGGCCGTCACTCAGTATTACTGCTGCTGACCGATATCATGAAAGAGGGCTCACAAATGCTGATCGCATCTGACGACGAAAGCATTGTAGAAAAAGCCTACCAGGTCACCCCTGAAAATAGCCGGGTATGGCTGGATGGCGTACTGAGCCGTAAAAAGCAGGTCGTTCCGCCACTACAGGATGCATTTGCATAATCCGCATTACTGTCGGTAACCCTAAATTAAGCCCTGATCATATCAGGGCTTTTTTGTTGCTTAGCTGTTGTGTACCGCTGACGGCGTCTCTTGTGACGCACTGCCGCGTTTGCCCTGATACTGGTAGACGAAAATCGCAAACATGATAATCGCCAGACTCACGAGGATCCGTGAGTCAAATGCCTGATCCGTCACCAGATAAGACAGTAATACCCCAACGGTTGGTACCAGATAATTGCTGAACGAAGCAAATGCAGGCCCTTTACTCATGATCAATTGCATAAACAGAATATAGACCACACCACCACAGAACACACCGAGATAACCACTGGCAAGCAGCGCATCGACACTTATCTGTGTGACATTAAGATCCGCAAACAGCATCGCTAACGGTAGCAACTGTAATGCGGAGAGAGCGATAACATCACGGGCAACTACAACCGGATGCAAATGCTCAAGCTTTTTCACCAGAATTAAGCTCAGTGCAAAGCTCAGTGCTGCGATAAAGATGGCCGCGGCACCGACAAACTGGGATGCAGATTGCGCCTGCAGCTGAGGTAAAAACAGATAAAGCAAACCGGCAAAACCAATTAATCCGCACAGTATGCCTTTGACGCTGAAATCGCTGTCCTTCAGCAACAAAGGCGCCAGCAAAATCGTCAGCAACGGATTCATACCTGTGATGACAGCAGCGTGAGACGCCGCCGTCGTTTGCTGGCCCCAGGCGACCAGTAAGAAGGGTAAAGTGGCTTCCAGCAATCCAATCACAAACAGCAATCGCCAGTGACCTGGCTCACGCTTTAAGCCCAGAAAATAGCAAGCAACAATCAGCACCAGTGCGCCAATGGTGGAGCGCAATGCTGCGATCCACAAAGCTGGCATGCTCTCAAGGGCAATGGCGTTAAAAATATACTGGGATCCCCACAGAAAACCACACGCCACTAACATAATCATATATTTCATCAAAGACTCCTTTTATTTATTGGTTGCGTCCGATTGAGAAAAGGCACGCTCCAGTAC
Source organism: Pseudoalteromonas rubra (assembly GCF_005887095.1). Lineage (GTDB taxonomy): Bacteria > Pseudomonadota > Gammaproteobacteria > Enterobacterales > Alteromonadaceae > Pseudoalteromonas > Pseudoalteromonas rubra_E. The sequence goes on from NZ_PNCI01000008.1 coordinate 234,460, forward strand.
CGATGCAACCGCCAGCACCTGATGCTCACACCACAGCTGCCCAACCACCTGTACCCCAATCGGCAAACCGTTATTATCTTCTCCAATACAAACAGTTGCCACAGGTTGGCCACTTAAGCTGTAAGCCATAGTAAAGGTGTAGTTGTCGATCTGTCTTACTGAGTGTCCGTGGGCTTGTGCCGTTGTGGCACTGACCGGGCACAAAGTGATTGGATAACGCTGGCTAAAGGCCTGCATTGCGAAATTGTACTGATCCCACTCACGCAGTCGGCCACGCAATTCAGTGACCGTCAGCTGACAAGACGATGCAGACTCCAAAAAGGCCTCAAACAGGGGTGACAATGCTTTGCTCCCCATTAATTTCGCCCCCTGATACCAGCTTTGCCCGCCATCAGCACCAAAAGCAATCATCTCGAGAGCCAGCGACTTAACCTTATTCAGGCATGCCGGCGCGTCATTGGTCACTGAGCCAACAAACGGGGCAAGTGTATCGACAGCACGTCGCAATGCCTGCCCGATCTCCGGCTGAACTTCGCACCAGCCATTATTTTCATACCAGGCTACATCCAGCGTCGAGATATCGCAGCGCTGATAATCCTGTACGGGCACAGGCATCGTATTCGGGTCAATGCCATCTGGCCCGGCAATGATCTCCAACAGTAACGCCACGTCATCAATGTAACGACCCATAGGCCCATAAGACGCTGACCTTACGTGCAGACTGGCCCCTTCCATGGGCACCCGTCCGGTTTGTGGTAAACGACCTTGTGTGACTTTTAGCCCGGCAATGCCCACCATGCTGGCAGGAACACGGACACTGCCCATAGAATCTGAACCGAGTCCGGCTGGCGAACATCCCGATGCAATAGCAGCCGCTTCACCCCCACTGCTGCCACCAGGTGATAGTTGCGAGTCAAGTGGATGATTGGTTCGGCCATAGATCAGGTTATCCGTCTCGAACGCCATCAGTAATTCAGGCACATTGGTAATGCCCAGAATAATGGCTCCTTGCGCTTTAACCCGCGCAACTATGGTGGCATCTTCTTCGGCCACAAACCCCGTCAGACCCTCCGTCCCCATGGTGCAGGGGAAACCGGCGACCTTACACATGTCTTTGACTGTCATGGGCACACCATGCAGACGACCCAGTGGTGCGCCACTACGTACCTTTTCGTCCGCGGCTTGTGCCTGTGCAATCAGGTCTTCGACCCGGGCCACCTGAACAATGGCATTCACTTCGCCATTATGTTTTGAAATCATATCCAGATAATGACGCACCAGCGCTTCACTTGATAGCGCACCAGACGCTATCAAGTCAGCCTGAGTGCGCAATGATAAAGTTGCAATATCCACTCAGACCTCCGGCTTACTTGGCATTTAGTGGCTGGTCATACTGGATCTTCTCCAGACCATTAATAGGGAACATGATTTGATCGTGGATCACGATGCCAGGTGGTTGCGTGCTTTCGAACACACTGCCATCTTTGTCAATAACCGTTGCAGGCGCTGCGGTAATAAAGGAAGAGGCACCTGTGATAGAGGCATTCGGGTGATAACTGATGATCAGATACAACAGTGAGCTGCCATCCTCAGTAGGCAGTAGCGGACAGCCGTTAATTTCTTTTTCATAGCGCGCATTACCGCGTTTGTCCGTGATAAATACATTCGGCAGACCACCAAAAGGCTGTACCACTAACTCGCCAGCCCGATCCCAGACCGCCAGCATCGAGTACATAGAATTGGGAAACAAGTGCTTGAATCTGGCCACCGTTTTCGCCGAATTATCGTTATAACACTGAAACTTGTAACGACCACGCGCTTTAGACCAGGAGCCTAAGGTGATCTCTTCTTTCGGTCCGTCGAAGAAGGGCACAGGATTCGAGTGCTCTGGTAAACGGCGCTCGATGTAGCCATGATTACCGATCAGATCGACATAAGTTGGCTTGTCCATAATGGGGCGATTTTTAAGTCTGGGATCGGCATCTGGCATGTCCAGAAAACTCTGTAACCAGGCTACATTGATAGGATCGGTCGTGGAGGCAAGAATGGTATCAGCCTCACAGTTCGCTGCACTTAATGGCTTGGCGTCCAGCGCCCCCGGCGTTGGATCGAATTCGCCAACAAACTGAAAAGACAGGTCGTTAAGGCTATCGTAAGCCGCTGGGAATTCAAATAATTTACGACCACAGTAGTTATTTACCCCTGTGGTTAAATGACCTTTTACAGTGCGTTTAGCAATGATTTGTTTGTCGTGTTCACTCTGCTGGGCTTGCGTTTGAGGTGCAGCATACAATCCGGTGGCACACAGCAGTCCGATGATCAGTTTGTTCATGGTTTTGTTCCTTTTATCCTATTGGGCTAATAGCGCATCTGCGGCTCCAAAAACGACTGGTATTTGCCAGGACTAAGAGTGAGCCGCAATATTGAACTGAAAAATTAAATGCTAATGACAATCTTGCCGCGCACATGCTCGGTTTCTGATAAGGCATGGGCTTCGCCGATGCTTGTAAAAGGCATTTCAACAATTTCCGGAAGCTTAATTTCTCCGTTGTCAATTAATGCGCCAATCTCACTAAGCTGGCCACCGTTTGGCATCACCAATACGCGCTCATGCGCGAAGTCATATCGGGCTGGTAACTCGTGTGTCTTGAGTGTTGAAATATATTTGCCAGTTGCTTTGACTGTGTCGTAAATACCGGCAACATCGTTGTCGACAATATCAAAGACCACATCAAACTGACCCAGAGATTGCAGATAGTCCGGTGTGTTGTAGTCAACCACTTGATCTGCGCCTAAGGTACGCAAGTAGTCATGGTTCTTTGCTGATGCAACCGCTGTAACGGTGGCACCCAGACGCTTTGCAAACTGCACAGCGAAGCTGCCAACACCGCCACTGGCACCATGAATAAGGATCGATGTCTCAGAGTCGATATCAGCCAGTTGATTGATCGCCTGCCAGGCGGTCAAAGAGGTAAGCGGGACAGATGCTGCTTGTGCAAAATCCAACTTCTGTGGTTTTTTCGCAACCAGCGCAGCATTCACACTAATATACTGTGCATAAGCACCGTCTTTGGTCAGATCGCCAAACGCATAGACCGGGTCGCCAACCTGAAAGCCCGTCACGTGCTCACCGACTTTAGCCACGGTTCCAGCAACGTCCCAGCCCAGGATCAAGGGCAACTGATGAAGCTCTTCTTCTGCTAACCAGCCTTCACGGACTTTCCAGTCAACCGGATTAACACTGGTATATGCCACTTCTATCAGTACGTCGTCCTCAGCAACGTTGGGCAGTGCGACCTGCTCTTCAAGCAGTTTACTCTGCCCGCCGTATTCGTGAATTCTGAGGGCCTTCATAGTCGTGATGTTCGTCATATTTGCTCCTGATTAAATGTAATGAATCAACCAGTCATATGCTAATACGACGCTGTTTTTGTGCACCTGTCCAGGCAGTCAGGTTTACCCGGAAAGGCCATTTGGTGACGTTCAGGCTGCACCTTTCAGGCAGCCACTTCCAAATGATTCAGCACCTTTCCATGCTCATTCAACCTCAACTCAGCGACCTGATATTTGCCAAATAGCAAAGGCAAAGTACTTTGCAAGCTGGCGGCCAGATCCACTAACAACACTTTGGGATTATGTTCATAATAGCGCCCCCAGGTAGATTGCTGCTGTTGTGGTAACATCTCGACGTTAGCCCGTGCCACTTCATGGAAATAAAACCCCAGCCGGGCAATCATTTTTTCAACGATGGGAGTAACAGTCACTAAGGTATATTTCTGACCTTTTGACCACATAATATAAGGTAAGGATTCCAGTAGTTTGAGCGCACCCCCTCGTCCCTTAAAAGACGAGAATGCCCCAATCTCACAAATTTCCTGACGAGACAGCTCTATGCCCAATGTATCGAGTACATGTGTTTCAATATTATCTCCTTCTATATATTGCTCCGAAAATAACGCTTTGTTTGCCGCATAAGTAATCCCATAGGCCGCCAGATACTCTTCACAACCATTGGCGCTTTTTTTCAGTGAGACGAACTCGTCGACCTTAGGTTCAATGATGGCCTCATGGACCAGTTCATAGTGACTCGCGACCAGCTGCTTAAGAATAGAAAAACAGGATGAGTCAGGGTTTATGGTATTAATTGTGGACAGTGTTTGTGTACAGTTTTCGATTGCAGTCATGATATTTCCTTTATGCTAGTTTGTGATTACCTGTCCACTGTACTGCCTTCTCCCCATTACAGATACAACGCAATATTTCGTTTTATTTCATACAATTACATGTCACACTGATATATTTCAGGACCTTTCACTGTCCAACAGTACAGCTGCCCATTGGATCGGTTATGCGATTTTTAGCGCTCCCTATAATGGGTCGTATTGAAGCAACACGGCTTAACAAAAAACGTACTAATGCGAAACGGCTTAATTAAAAAGGAACTGAACCATGACTAAGGCAATCTCAATCATCGAAAACAACTGGCAGGTACTGGTAACACGTGCATCAAACAAGCTCATTGACTGCTTTAAACTCAGACACAGTGTTTTCTCTGAAGAACTGCGTTGGGTAAAAACAGAACAAAGTAAAATGGAAATCGATAAATACGACTTTGCCAGCACTCATGTCATGGCCTATCAGGAAGATACTGTGAAAGGTTACATGCGTATCACTCCTGAGCACTCGCCCTGGCTGCTGAATGACACATTTAGTTTTCTGATTGAAGATAAAAACTATCAGTTTGAGAAAAACAGTGCAGAAGTAACACGTCTTGCAGTCGATATCATTTCTCGTGATGCCAAGGTAAAAGACACCTTTACGGTATGTGACCTGTTGATAAAAGGGTTACTGGCACATGCACAGCAAAATAATATCCAATACTGGTATATCGTTGTTTCAAGACAGATTTTGTCACTACTAAAACGTAAAGGTCTGCCATGTGAAGTACTGGGTAAAACAGTGACTATGCCAGATGGTGTGAGAACCGTTGCAGCCAAAATTGATGTCCGCCAGTTTATTTCTGCTTGTAACCAGTTTTATCTGACAAATACCGCACCGGAGCCAGTAGTAAATATACCTTACCTGCAAGCCGCATAAAATAAATTTAAAAGCCGGGCTTGGTTACCATCCGTTCCAGTAACCAAGCTGTACCCGGGACAAAAACTTCACAAATTAACACTTGACTAACTATGCACTCACCATAGAATAAATATTCTCATTAAAACGTAACTATGGTGTGCTTAATATGATTGATAAGGATAAATTGATCCAAACGCTGGATTTTGTCGATAGCTGTGTAAAATCGGAAAATGACAGTACTTCAGTAAATAACTTGTTTAATAAATTAGACAAACTCATTCCCATCAAAACCGCGATTTTAGCTATCGATGTACAAAATCAATTCCAACTTACAAGCCCCTCTCAATTATTTTCCTACAACTTGAGCAACGAGTGGCAGGATATCTATTTTCAACGTAAGTTCTATCAACAGGACCCCGTGCTTAATGCGCTGTCTCAAAGTAACCAGGTGGTTGACTGGCAAAGTGCGTTTCAGTTCTCTCCCAAAAAAGAGCAGTACTCCAGTGATTTTCAGTTTTTATCTCAGAAATATGTGGGTAGTCATGGCTTGTCTATTGTTGTCAATAACCACAGTGGCTCTACCTTACTGTCTATTTCGACCGAGGCCATAACCAATAAAGCAGACGCACATATCTTGTCTTACATCGCGCCACATTTTCACGAACTGTTCTCACGTGATGGTGAGAACACACGACGAAAAATTGGCATGCCACAACTGTCCAAACGAGAGCTTGAAGTCTTGCAATGGGCCAAAGAAGGCAAAAACAATGGTGATATTGCAATCATCCTCAGTATATCTGAGCGTACAGTGAAGTTTCACTTGTCTAATATATTCACTAAGTTGAATGTGGTAAACCGCTCTCAGGCGATAGCGAAAGGCATGAGCTTCGGTATTATCTAGGCAACCCGCCCCTTAAAAAGAAACAAAATATATTTTGTTACAAATAATATATCCACAAAAATAGCGAGCCCTATTTAAGTGGATATATTATTTTCAAGATCACAGTTAGAATAATACTAGCTTTTATTGAAGATAATAGAAAAATACCATTTGCAGCAACAATTCTTGCTTCAGCAGACATAACAAAGAAAAATAAAGCATACCAAATATTGAAATTAATCGTGTGCCATTATGGTGCATTATTTACACTTGATTCACGAACTCACATAGGCGTTATACTTTTGTAGTTATTCCACAGATACAGAAATACAACGCCCTGTCGTCACAATATTAAGCAGCCATCGCCTGCTCGTCAGGTTCAGACTCCGCTATCTGCCAGTTTTCAATAACGATTTCACAGCTGTTCCCTTTGAGAACTTCAACATGGCCAAAGTTAATGCGCAGTGCGCCCTGCCTGTAGGCGCAAGGTTCAAATACATCCAGGCCCAGATTTTTTGCAGCATCGTTAAGCTGTTTCTTCGCACGGCACAGTTTGACATTAAACTGAGTTTCATTGTCACCTATCATACGGTGCAATAGTTCCCGCTCAACCCAGCCTGTCAGTAATGGATCGACTTTTTCGCCCTCTTCCCAGGCTTTCATCGCTTGCTCATGGTATTCGCGCACCAATAACAGCAGGATATAGTGATGTACACGCTCGCCCAGATCCACACTCTGAGAACCACGCTTGAGCAACAAGCGCACATGCCAGTCGTTGTCGCTGACCTCAAAACACAGTGAGACTGGCGTGTCATTTTTTATCGCCGGCGTCATTTGCACTTTCTCAGGTACAGCAGCGGGAGCTGGCGTAACTTGCAGTGCTTCTTGCTCTACAAATGCCTCATCACCACCGAATAAACGTAGACAGATATATTTTTCGAGCAGTGCCAGGTCAAAGAACCGCTGATAGTCACCATAGCTTTCCAGCACGGAGCCGATTGCCAGAGCGCACCGATCTCGATTAAAAAAGTGTGCACTCACCTGCAAATAGTTACAACCGTGCTCTATTGCACGCAGTGCATTATCATGGGCGTCAATATTAGCAGAATAAAAGATAAATTCCGTACTCAGCTCATAGGCCAGTGCTTTGGGTGCCAGCCACAGCATAAAATTCTCAACCCCCGCTGGGCGAAACCCGCCGAGGCAATCTTCAAAGGCGATCCGATCGCTGCCAACCATGTCGCAGACCCGCAACGCCTTTTTAAGCTCCTGGCTGCCAATACGATAAGCCTCTTGCAATACCAGTCTGAAGCGAAAGACTTTGTGCGTCAGTGCCGATTCAAGTGTATCGATCAGCTCAGCGACCCGCACTTTACATGCCAGTAACTCAGGTTCAACACGCACATAACATAACCGGGGTAAGTCCTCGCCTCCGTCCTCCAGCATCTGTTGCAACTGTGCTACTGTCATCGTGCCCCAGACGTCGTCCATACAGGCATCGGCCCCGGACCAGACTATGTCTGCAAATTTCGCCTGTTTACTCAGAGCCAGCAGTTCAGCCGCAACCGGCTGCTCTACACGTTCAACAAAGCCCTGAAATGTGACTGGATACAGCTGCCTGTTCCAATTCTCCACCTGTTTTCGAACGCTTCCCATTTGTTGCTCTCCTTTTAATCCCTCATAATCTCGACGGTAAACAGAACCACATAGTTAAATACTGTCTAGACAGCGTGCTGCGTCTGCGCACGCTGAGCCAACACAAAGTACACCGCAATACCGCCCCAGATAAATGCCAGTCCCAGCCACTGACCTGCCATCACCACTTCTTTAAAAAGCAGCACCGCAATCAACAACATCAGTGTCGGGTTAAGGTACTGAGACAGAGACACAAATGCGCTGCTGAGATGTTTCACAGAAAAGTTATAAAGTAACAAAGGCAATGTGGTTACCACCCCCAGTATGCACAGCTTCACTATGTCGCCCTGCTGCAACTGATGCGATAGACCGCTGCCCGACGCAGTATAGTGAGACCACGCCAGATACAATAAAGCGGGTAATGCAGCACACACATGCTCCGCCGCCAGAACCACTACCGCAGGTTCCTGCAAGTACCGCCTGAGCACCACATAAAGTGCAAACGTTAAGGCGATAATCAGCCCCTGCCAGGGTAGCGCAGCATAAGCTTGCATCTTGATGTACAGCAGCACACCACACAGACACAAGCTCAGACACGCATATTCTTTGAGCTGCAACCCTTCTCGATTAACCAGCTTGAGTAACAGCAAAGTCAGGACCGGTGCCAGATAGTATCCCAGGCTGGCGCTGTTGAGCTGCTCGCTGCTAATGCTGCTGATCACCAGCAACCAGTTGCTGGCAATGAGCAGAGCACTGAGGGCAATTAGCTTAAACCGGGCACGCAGCAATGCAAGCAACGCACTTTGTTGCCCCATCAGAGTCACTAACACCAGACACATCAGCGTCGCCAGGACAATTCTCAGGCTCAGTAAATCAAACAGGGCAATGTGCGTCAGCTGATGAAAAAAAATCGCGGCTGACGCCCACAACAGGTAGGCAAGTAAATTACTTGCCTGCGCGGTTTTGGTGCGCCTCAACATGGCTGCGCACTCACTTGCTGAAACAATACGAAGTCCTGGCCACTAGCCACACTCAGTCTGTCACCATTTCCCACCCGTTGAGGCTCGACCTGACAGGCCGTCTCGTTGCTCAGTATGGCGGCCACCCGGGTGATATCACGACGACAATCCGCCAGCAACTCCTGCACTGAACAGCGCGGCAGCTGCTCCATTAACAGATTGATCGGTACCAGGCTGTGCAGGCTCAATCCACGACCATAAAGTGCCCGGGTCGGGAACTCCCGGTGATAATGAAAGGTGAAGAAATCGCCATCATGACAGCACAGTGGCAACAGCAGCTGCGGATCAATCACAGGCTCCAGTTCTATCACGGTTGTAAACACCCCCTGTAAGGCGTCTTCTTCCAGCTGTGCTGTGGAGACGCTCTCAACCTCAGCAACCTGACTCTGGATCAGTGTCTGCTTTTGCTGTTTATTATCAACTAACAAACTCACCTGATAGCCAGCTTCGAGCAGGGCATCTGCAACCAGCGTCGTCGATAACCGCTCGCGGCCCACCAGCAAAACCCGTCCCTGCTGAACATGTTTGAGTTTTTGCCGTATCAGCCAGGCTTTGCTGTACGGGTAAATCAGGTTACCCAGCAGCTTATCATCGAGTTTCTCCGGTGCTTTAATCACATGCTGTTCACTCACCAGCACAAAATCCGCCAGCGCGCCCAGCCGCTGGCTTTCTGCCAGCAAGCACCCAAACACCCGATCGCCTATTTTTAGCGAGCTCCGACTCTCTGCCACATGCACCACTTCGCCGATAAACTGACTCAACGGTACCAAAGCACTTTGCGACAACAGCTGGGGGTATTCACCGGCTAAAATTCGCTGATCCAGCTCCGAGAAACCACACCCGGTGACTTTTACCAGCACTTGTCCGGCAGCCACCACAGGACGCGCTACAACCTGCTGATGTAAGGTTTGGTCCTCGCTGTTTAACCGGCTTATCCGCATGACCTTATCATTCAGGCAGCGCTCCAAAAAAGCGCTCAGTGCCCGGTTAAACTGCTGCGCATCTTCCACATGCGGACAATGATGACAATCCGCAAAAGTATGGGCCTGAAACTGTGCAATTTGCTGCTCTAACCCCGTGACATACTCACAGTGAATGAAAGGATCTGCTGCACCTGTGATCGCCAGTGACGGGATCTGAGCTTGCTGTAACAACGCCATTTCATCGCATAGAGGCCCGCTTTGCAGACCTGCCAGGATCCCTTCGCGCACACCGGGCTGAGTCAATTCAACACTGTGCGACACTTTCAGCCACTGCGCCAAAGAAACTTGCTCTTTATTGACGAACAGACCACACACCTGCTCAACATCCTCATCGCTCAATTCAGAGCGAAAAATACGCCCCTGAGATGGCTCTTCTTTAAACGCTTGCGCAGCCGTATCGGCTGAAAATGGTGGTGCGCCTACCAGTACGACACCTTTCACCTGAGGTAAGTGAGGCAAAGCATCCAGTGCCACGTGTCCTCCCAGACTGTGGCCAATGATGACACATTCATCCAGCTGCAATGCACCGATGAAATCACGTAATTGAGTCACACATCCGGCAAAGCTGTAAGCATCACTCTGATGTGCAGCAGACGACTCACCATGGCCAAGAAAATCCACAGCCAGACAATGAAAATGCGCACCGAAGTAGTTCATCTGGGCGTCAAATGCCGCCGCTTGCGAAGAGTTCCCATGCAAAAATATCAAAGTGGGGCCACGTCCGGTCGACTCCAGATAACTGATGGTGCCCTGGGAGGTGGTGAGTCTAGCTCGCTTCATGATAAATCTCCTGATATTGTTCGATAAACGCGCTCACCTGACGACTAAATAGCGCATTAATTTGCTGTGCCATCGCCGTTGACATCAGCGGCTCACAGTAAGTGAAGACACAGTTCAACCTGTGTCCTGAGGTTGCCAGGTGGCATGCAATACCAACGTTTCCGGCATTGCGATTGGCAAAATTGGCATACTCCCGAACAACCACGCCGTGTCGGGCGGTATCAAACTGCACCACACCATGGTTGGTCATGGCAAAATCGCAGCCAAAGCGTGACGGGTTGTCCGCACTTTGACGCAACTGGTGCAATGATGGCTCGTCCATTGGCGGCACATAGCCAAGCTCAGTATCAATCGTTTGTGCTAACTGCTGATCAAATTGACGAGCAAAAGTTGGCCAGTCCGTGCTGCCAGGCATATCCAGAGCACTGACGGCAATCAAACACCCGAGTGCAGAAGCCGCGCTTTTTACTGCGGTACGCTGCCTGAGTGAGATAGCCATTAACAGGCGCAACTGGCCTGTGCTGTGCACCTGTTTAATGGCCTGTGTCAAAATGTAGGTCAGGACCGTGTTGAGTGCGCTACCACTGTGTTTGGCAATGGTTTTTAGTGCAACCAAAGCGTCTTGTTCAATGGTTTGTCGGCAAAATCGAGTGTGTCGCTGGGCCGGTTTTGCCTGTGTGACAACAGGCCATCCCATGTGGGCAGGCTGGGGCACCGCTGTGCCTCGTGCCCGCTCCAGCTGAGATTCAATCGCCGGTGCCAGTGCGCTGCGCTCGCTGTGTGTCAGGTTGTGATAACAATGCAGCAGCTGCTCAAGCAGGTAGGCCAGACTATGGCCATCCACCAGCGCATGGTGACAAGTCAGTGCAATGTGGCTTATCGCCGTGTCCTGCTGTTGGATAAGCAGAACAGAGCATAACTGCCGCTGCGGCTGTAATGGCGTGTTCAACACCGCCTGGAGCAACGACGCCAAAGCCTTGTCATGTGCAACTTCCGCCACATCGAGCTCGTGCGGCTGGCCAGTAACAGACGCCTCTATAAAAGCATCCTGCTGATTATTCAGTGTCAGCATCAGTGCCGGATTAAGCTGTAACCAACGTGTCATCGCTTTAGCCAGTCTCGCCTCGTCGAGCTGTTGCCCAAGTGTCAGTAAAGACGTCGTCTGAGCATTCCCCTGCACATCGTGCAGAGCCGCCATTTTTCTCTCTAAAGTGCCAAGTGTTCTTATCTCGTTCATGATCAGGCACTCTCAGCCAGTAACAGTGTGTCGTTAAGAAAACCGCGGCACTGTATTTCATTGCCACTGAAGGCAATGATTTTATCGGGCCGGACCAGCACACACTCGGCCTCAGGATCAAATTGATGTGCCACCGTTTCTCGTTGACATATCTGGATCCGGGCCTGATCGGCTGAATACGCCACTTGTTGAGCCAAACGCTCCGCACATGCTGCATCACTGACGAACAAGGTGTATCCCGTGCCCTGATGCCGATAGCCTTGCAGATCTAGGGGTAAATAAATACGGCCTACCCCCTTGGCTGACTCAGCTGCAGCGTAATCAAGCTGGTAACCTGCCGCTGCCTGGACAAATTGACGGATAAAAGGGCGATTTTTCTGCTTGGGCGTAAATAGCGCTTCATCATCTGCCGAGTGCCGGTCAAGGCGCGCGATTAACGAGGTATTTTTATCAGTCAGGCGCAGTAACGATTTGGCGTTCTGGCGGCGCTCTGTGTCATAGCTATCTAGCAGCACGTCAGGCGCTTCGCCTTTAGCTACCTGAGCCAGTTTCCAGGCCAGATTATACGCATCACCAATCCCGGTATTCATACCAAAGCCACCGATTGGGCTAAATAAGTGACAGGCATCACCGCAGATAAACACGTTGCCGCGTCTGAACTGGCTGGTTTCGCGATTGTAAAAGGGGGCCGATGAAATCCAGCTGGGTTCGAAAATCTCCAGATCCGGATCAAGACGCTGCAAATGGGCCTGGATCAGGTCAAAATCAATGGTCTGTTTAGGGTCAAACGCCCCGGAAACCTTGATAACAACTCGGTGGTAACCCTCGGTCAGTGGCAGCAAAATAAAGAACCCCTTTTCGCTGACCATGTAGTAGCTCTGAGTGGTGTCACGGTTCCAGCGCACCTTCACATCCGCCAGAACAAAATGCATATCATAATCGTACCCACTGAACGGTAATTTCAGTAATTCCCGGGTGCGACTGCGTGCGCCGTCACAGCCAACCACATAATCATAGGTCTCTTTATATATCTGGCCATCACGGGACAGCGTCACCTGTACCTGATCACCCTGCTGCTGCAAGTCGACCAGTGCCGTGCCACGTTCCACCTCACAGCCCATTTCGGCCATACGCGCCTGCAATGCTGCTTCGGTATCTGGTTGTGGCAGCATCAAAAAGTACGCAAAGCGACTGTTCAGTTGTTTAAAGTCCAGCTTAAACAAACGCTGGCCTTCATAAATTAAGTTTACACTCTGGTTTTGTTTGCCACGTGCAAGCAATTGCTCCGTCACGCCCAAATCATCCAGAATATCTAACGAAGCCGGGTTCACGCTCAGCGCTTTAGAACCGGACCCCGCAGCCACACGTGAATCAATCACGGTTGCATCAACGCCTAAACGTTTGAGTTGTAGCGCCAGCACCATGCCTGTTGGTCCGGCCCCTACAATTAAGACTTGCTTAACCATTACACATACTCTTTTGTTGAGGGGCACCCAAACCTGGGTGCCGGAACTTAGAATTACAGGTTAGTGCCTGCCAGAATCGCTTCCGGGTAGCGCTCACCCGCAACATTGTCGCGAGAGAACAACTCATCCAGAGACGTAATGATCGAGTCAGACAGGGTGACGTTCTGTGCCGCGAAATTGTCGCGCAGATATTTCACGCGTTTGGTGCCTGGGATAACATGGACGTTTTCATGACGGCTCAGTAGCCACGCCAGTGCAACCTGGCCTGTTGAGCAGCCCAGCTCGCGACTGATCTCTTCCACTTTATTAACCAGCGCCAGGTTAGTGTCGATATTTTCTTTCTGGAAACGAGGGAGTTTGGCGCGGAAATCTGAAGCCACGTCTGCCTGCTCGATTTGCTCTTTGCTGATCTGCCCGGTTAAGAAACCGCGCCCCAGCGGGCTGTAAGCGATAAACTGCACACCCAAATCAATACAGGCCGGCAGGATCTCAGTTTCAATATCACGGCTCCACAGTGAATACTCGCTCTGCAGTGCTTCAACCTGGTGTACCTGGTTGGCACGACGCAGCGTATCGGCAGAGACTTCAGACAGACCGATGGCCTTGATCTTACCCTCTTTAACCAGCTCAGCCAGCGCTTCCATAGGCTCTTCGATAGGCACATTCGGGTCACGACGGTGCATATAATAAATGTCCAGCGCTTCGAGGTTCATACGCTTCAGTGACGCCTCGCACGCTGCTTTGACATATTCTTTGCTGTTATCAATGATCAGGTTGTATTTGTCGTTTGGATCGCGGCGAATACCAAATTTTGAGGCAAAGACGATATCATCACGCTTACTACCAATGTCACTGACAAACTGGCCCAGCAATGATTCGTTGTGACCCTGACCATACATATCCGCTGTATCGAAATGGTTATAACCCATATCCAGTGCAGCGTGCAGCGTTTCCAGAGATTGCGCATCATTGCGCTCACCGTAGAACTCACTCATTCCCATGCAGCCCAAGCCAATTGGAGATACCAGTTTGTTTGCTAGTCGTTTAGACATAATTCTCTTCCATTTTAGTTAAGTTAAATTGTGTTCAATTACATTACCTGGATGCCAGAAACAGCCTCCCCGCGACGGGGCACTTATTTCTGGTTATCCTGCTGTAGTTATCCAGTTGCGTTTATTGTTGATTAAAATTAGAGGCAGACGTACTGCCTGAACGTACAGTTCTGATCAGAAACTGTGGTGAATACTTCATACCCGGCGTCCCGATTCGCGACCAGGGTTGGCGCTGGCGGATCTACCAGAAACCCTTTATTAACAGCACCTAACATAGGAAAGTCACTGAGGTCATCACCAAAAGCCAGACAGTTTTCGGCAGAGATCTGGTGCTGACGTAAAAACTGCGCAATAAAATGTGCCTTCCCCTGACCTATGCTCGGCAGGTCATCCAGCTCGCCTGTATAGCGTCCATTTTTTTGCTGTTGAGGCGCGCACAACACATCACTGACCTGCCACACTGCCGCAAAAGGTGCCAGCAGGTGATACCCGGATCCGGAAACCAAAATGATGTTATATCCAGCTTGCTGTAATGCCTTCAGTGCAGCCAGCGGAGCCGGCTTAGTGTAAGCATCTGGCTCGGGCAAAGTGGTAAACCACAGCTGCGCCGCCTCAGCAAACGCACTGACTTCAACCCCCTCAAATAAGGTGTAGTAAAAGCGATTGATTTCACTGCGTGGACGCTGCGCTGAAAATAAGCCCGTAAGGCGTTCGCGCCAGGCTCCGAACCGTTCAGCCGGAACCAAAAGCGCGTTGTCCTGTAAAAAGTCGGCGAATGAAAACATACTTTTCAGGTCGATAAGCGTGTTATCGACGTCAAAGAACGCGCAGGGTCTCTGCGCGATGACATTAGGCTGCCACATCACAGACGGCTCCTTGCTCAGCCAATGCCGTTTGCAGGTGCTCCACCGCCTGCTTGGCCATGCTGCCTTCTTTGCGAGACAGGAATTTCTCAGGGTAGGTACTGAACTTGGTCTTCACACGAGCACAATCCTGGCCGTTCTGCGATAAGGTCATCTCTACATCGAAGCACAAAGTGCCGCGCCCTTTGTCGGTGAAGCTCAAAATGCGATATTCCAGCTCCAGCGGCAGTGGAAATGCAAAGCTCAGATATTCACTATCCAGCGAGTTAATCACGAAGTAACTTTTTTCAGCATCGGCCAGGAAATAGCGTTCGGTAATGGCCAAAAACGCCTGACGTGCAGATTCTGTCAGCACCATGCCCTGAATATGGTGCCCGGTGACATGGTCACCCATTTCATCGCAGGCATCGTCGATATAAATAGGCAGACGGTATACATTGTCTTCAATTTGTTGCGGTTCCCCTAACATACCGTTGCGTTTTTGATGTTTATGGGTTTCCTGTTTATTCAGCTTATTAAAGGAAGGAGTTGCAAAGGCTGCTGCCATGCCTTTTTCCTCCGCCAAATTAAGTAGTGCCTGGTAAGCATCTGCACAAATTCCCTGACCTAATACAAACTGGGTGGTCGAGAGCTGTTCATCATTGGTTTCCAGCATAGTGCGTGCTTGTTCATAAGTAGTAACGCCCGGGTTTTGTGCAAAGTTAGTGAATTTATTCCCGACCAGTACTTGGGTTTGCTTAACTGTTTTCATGATTATCTCCGTTGATGTTGGTTTATTAAGCCCGCGGCAATATTGTTGTTGCTGTCTGCCGCTTTGGTGTTTCCCATTAAAATCAACAATCGCCATGAAATATATTTCACAACCCAACACGCTGTTTCAGGTACACCGTGAAATGAAGCGATAAGCAAAGAAATATCCTGAAATGGTCTGAAATAAAGTTCCGGGTCAGACTGGTAAGCAAGTCAACACCACGTTGACAACCAACAATAACGAACTCAACTTCCACACTAAGGAACAAAGACAATGAATAAATTTCTGACTCTGGTAGCAACCACCGCACTGACTTTTGGCACAACCAGCGCTATGGCGCAGGATGATGACTGGCAGGACAATGAAATGGCTTACCAGCAAGCGCAAGATGCGCCACCATTTAACATTAAGCGAATTCTCAGAAACAAAACCTTTTTACGCAGCCTCAATAAACAACATGCATATTTTGAGGGCAGCCAGATAGTGCGACGTTTTTTCCTGTGCATTCCGGAAGCGTCTAACTTTAAGGAGGATTATGTACGGGTTGATGAAGTCAAAGCCTGCTTTAATGACATTGTCAGCCCGGCGATTGAACTGGATCTCAATGGTAGTCTGTCCACCGGGATTGATTCCACCATACAGATCGCAACAGAAGGTCTGGCACAACTGAGACAGAATGCGTCTTTTTCACCGACTTCTTTCTATATCAGCCATTATGAAGAAGGTAACCGACCGGGCACTGGCAGAATGGAGTTAAACTTTAATGTGTTGGTTCATCAGGAAATTGTGCAGTCCACGGATGTTGAGCTGCCGTTTGAACCACTGCTGGGGCCGCAGCTGTTCGTCAGCAATAACACCTTAGGCGTAATTGCCACTAAGCCGGGTGAGTGGAAGATTGATTTGCTAAAAGTGCGCTCCATTTTCACTGAGCAACGCCCGGATATCAGTTACCAAAATCCATTCCCTAACTATCCGATCAACTAATTGGGTGCATCCGCGTCATCGCGGGTGAACTTCCATCTCCAATGTGGTCCCAAGCCCAAAAGACTGGCCTCGCGCCAGTCTTTTTATTTTTCGGTTACGCCGCTTTGACACCGGTAATTTTATATAACCACTTTCTGGGCATAGTGAACTGACGTTTGATCAGCGCATTCATCAGCTTCAGAAATAGCTTTGGACGCTTACCTAAGGTCGCAAGCACCCCTTCCAACGCTGTGATACAACGCGTGACCTCATCATGAGACACAGTCAGTGGCGGATAAAATCTCAGTACCGGATGCGTTGCCTTTTCATTCATAGAGTGACCCAAATGAATGTTGTGGCGTCCCATCATCATAGTAATCGCCGTTTCAACCGCCGGACTGGCACACTTTAACCCGGTCATCAGGCCAACCCCGGGCACGTCTAATACCAGGTCTGGATATTTAGCTGCCACCCGGCGCATCTCGCTAAGCAGATATTCACCTTGCTTTTGCGCACGTGACACCAATTGCTTCTGCTCGATAAAATCCAGTGCTGCCAGAGCGGCGCTGCTGCTATAGGGGTGGCCCCCGGCAGTCGCGAAGAAAGCCTCATCCACTTGGATGTCATTGCGCAGTCGCCTGTCCAGGCGCTCGGAGAAAACCGCAACGGCAATCGCCGCATGTCCACCAGTCAGACCTTTAGACAGGATCACGATATCCGGCTCCACCTGATCATAGTCAATCCCGAACATTTTGCCGCAACGGCCAAACGCGGTCTGGATCTCATCAGCAACCAGGTAAGTGCCATACTCCCGGCACAGGCTTTCCACTTGTTTCAGATAACCCAGCTGAGGCACCTGCAGGTAAGGCCCACCCAGTATGGGTTCAATGAAAACGGCTGCTGCCCCGCCTGCGATGGCTTCACGCATTTGTGCAATGTCACCAAAATCCACATACACGACGTTGTCTGCCAGCTTACCAAATGGCAATCGATGACCACGCTGACCGAGAATATTGAGCGCCCCCAAAGTTTTGCCATGATAACTGTTACGGGCTACCACGATCCGGTCGCTGCTCGGGTGAGCGGTGATCACCGCACGCATAGACAATTCACTGGCCTCGGCACCCGAATTACAGTAGTAGCTGCGATTCAGGTCGCCCGGCAGCATCTCTGCGAGGCGCTGTGACAAACGCTGTGTTTGCTGATCTTCCACTCCAACAGCACCAATTGACACTTGCTCCAGCTGTGCCGTCACCGCAGCCTGGATCTCAGGCTGAGTATGACCGACGATGAATACACCGTAACTACAGGCAAAGTCGAGGAATTCATTGCCAAGATGGTCGCGGATCACTGTATTGTGCGCAGTTTGTTCCATAGTACGGCGGCTCACTCGGTACAGGCTTGCAGCTGTCGGGTTCCAGTGTTGATCTAAAGTCTCTACTGTTTGTTGCAGATCCATTATGCTGCCTCCTTGACGTTAACTTGCTTGATGATTTTACTTAATGTGGCGCAGGCCTCTGCTAGTTCACTGTCACTGATCATCAAAGGCGGAGTCAGATGCAGTTCATGCCCCCGTGTGGCAACCAGTAATCCGGCTTCAGCTAATGCCAGCTTCATGGCATCCGCTTGTGCAGCGTTTTTCAGCGTGACATACACCAGGCTCCCTGCCTGCTTACAGCTTGCTTGTCCGTCTATGCTGCTCACCAGTTGCGCACCTATCTGAGTTTGCCTGTTCGCAACCCCCTGAGACTCCAGCGCAATTAGTGCCTGTAATGCTGCTACACAACTGGCCGGGTTCCCGCCAGTGGTGCTACCGTGCAACGATGGGTTTTGCTTGCCGTAAACCAAGTCATTCAGTGCCTTGTGTGTGACATATCCCCCCACTGGCACACACCCTGCGTTCAGGGCACCACCAATAACCATCACATCAGGGACCACTGAAGTCAGTTCAGTCGCAAAATTGCGACCACAACGACCCATGCCCGTATTCACTTCATAGGCAATCATGGTGGCACCTGTACTCTTGGACAGGGTGCGCATGGTCATCAGGAATTCTTCGCTCAGCGGCAACAGCTGCTGTTGCGTCAATACAGGTTCATAAACCACAGCAAGCGTTTGCGCGGTAATAGCACTGGCTAACGCCTTACTGTCATTGGCTTCGACAAAGACAGGACGCAATGGCAGATAATCCAAAGACACACCTGATTGTGAGAAATACTGGCCATAGCTCAGACAACCTAAATGGCTCCCGGATACCACCACCACCTGATCGCGATCCGGGTTTGCACCCCGGGCCAGCTTCAGTGCCCCATCAAAAGACTCTTCTCCAGAGTTACAGATATAGCTGACAGACAGCTCGCCTGGCATCAGCTGTGCAATTTTATCCACCAGACTTGCCAACACTGGGGTGATCATCACTCGGTTTGATAATGGCATGGCCTCGACCTGGGCCTTAACCGCCGCGACAATCTCGCGCTGCCCATGGCCAAAACCACCACTGCGCAAATCAATTGCTGTGCTGCCGTCATCAAATGTCAAAGTGGCGCCAGAGGCGCTTTGCAGCGTCCGGCTGGTTGTTTTTACTGTCATCATTTGCTCCTTTATGCTGCGATATCAGCAAAGAAATCCTGGGCTATCTTGTCCCGCATCGGGCGCCCGGTTACGGTAAAGTAGCGGCGTCTGAGTGATTCACTCAGATGTTGCACTCGCACTTGCTGGATCTGACAATAGGTCGGCAATCTCGAGGCCACCTGTGCCAGCGCCGCCTGGATCTGTACTTCGTCCATTTCTTGGTTAGTAAACACCACACCTGAAATGCTTTCCTGTGCTTCACCGAACACCACCACATCAGCCACATCATCCAGCTCTTTGTAGGTCGCCTCGACCCACTCCGGGCTGACATTACGGCCACTGGACAAAATGATGACATTCTTGATCCGACCTTCAATATAGAGGTAACCCTGTTCATCAAAGTGAGCCAAATCACCGGTATGCAAAAAACCCTCGTCATTGAACTCGCATGCACTGATATCGCGATTAAGGTAGCCGGCACACAGGCTGGGACTCTTGATCAGCAGCTCGCCTTCTTCAATCCGCGCTTCAAGCCCGGGCAATAGCTTGCCAACACTGCCCAGTTTTTTTCCGGCACCAGTATTAATCGCCACCACCGATGAGTTTTCGCTCAGCCCGTAGCCTTCATCAACCTCCAGTCCATACGCTTGCAGGTCAATCAGCAGTTGTGCCGACACTTTTGCCCCGCCAGTAACAACGTGTACCTGATTAGAGCCGAAGATATCCGCAACACTCATTTCGCCACGCTGTAAAATGCTGAGAGTCTCCTCAAGTAGCTTAGGAGGCAGGTAAAGGACATTGCAGTTGGCATAACGGACACTTTCCAGATATTCACCCGCCATACCGCTTTGGGTACTGAAAGGTCGGATCCCGCTCGGCAGTAAAGTGCAGGAACCACCGCTGCTAAAGGGCAGATAAATGGCCAGTACCTGCTCAATCAGCAGCGAAAATGGCACCATAGAATAGTAATGCCAGGGGCCCAGGTGTTGATAAACCTGTGCCAGCGTCTCTATCAGACCACCCAGCCCGGCATCACGGATCAACACGCCTTTTGGCGCTGACGTTGTGCCCGAGGTATGAATGATTTTAATCACGTCCTGCTGTTGCAGCTGGGTTAGTAACTCTGCATTAGGCGCTTTTTCAGTGGCTTTGATTAGAGTGCCATCTGAAAAGATCACACCAACCTGAGGGGCTGCGGCCATGATCCGTTTTGCCACCTGAAAATCATCCACAAAACAGTAGCCAACCGGCTCAAGCAAATGCGCAATTTGCTCGTCACTGAACTCAGTTGGAATTGGAACACTGATTGTTTTGCTCACAATGCAGTGGGTGTCCAGCAAAATCCAGTTCGCACTCGGATCTATGGCTATCGCAACAAGGTGCTGATCGATGTCAGCCACTTGTGCGGTTAGTCTGGTATTGAGCTGTGCCAGTGCATGACGAAAATCCTGCATTGTCAGCTGTTGTGCACTGCCAGACTGCTTGACGACAACCTGCTGCGCCTCTGTATTTTGAAGAAATTGTCCGACGATCTCGGTTAATTTAGCCTGTTTCATGTTCACTCCTATGCCACATAACTGAGCGCGTTGAATAACTCGCGATCGGTGTCGATGATTTCGCGGCGACCGTGCATCACCCGGGTGTTATCGAGTACCACGACATCATGATCCTGCCAGTCAATGTTTTTGGTATGGGCTTCGGTGACCTCATTAATGTGCTGCCAGACAGCTTCATCAATTTTCTGATCATCCCCAAAGGTGATCTTAGGTGGTTCGTAGTTATAGGAAGGACCCAGCAAACTGTTGGCAAACCCTTTAACCTGACTGAACTTAGACTGGCGGATTGCAGGCACAACCAGCTCTGAGTACACCACACCATCTTCAAGTAAGGTAAAAGTCTGGCCCGGATTGTGTGCAGCCAGTTGTTGCAAGTGCTCAAAGGTCACTTGCTCGATACGCTCCAGGCCATCCACTTCATTGAGCGTGTACTTTTTCCATAGTGCTTCAGGTAAGTGACGCGCATACTTGATTTGTCGCGTGGTAAAGTCTTGGTTGCAGGCAGGATCCAGGTCATCCAGCACGCTATAGCCATCGCAATAGGTTGTCTGAGAGCCTCGTTTCGCCGCTTTTTTACAGTAAAACCAGGCGAGATCCGGCAGGTTTGGCGCGTTACCATTTTCTAAGTGCAGTCCGACCGGATCGGTACCGGCATCGACCAGCTGTGCATTATCAGAAAAATGCTTACGTGCAGGGTCCAGTGTCACTTTATCGCTGGCGCGGGAAACCAGGGCTGAGAAGGCGTCCAGATTGGTGTCAAAACCACGGAATAAAACCGCTCCATGTGCTTTCACCAATTCCAGTACATCTTCTCGTGTCAGCGCATCCAAGCCCAGTGCAGCATTCGCCTCGACTATTTGGATCTCCCCTTTTTCCCGATTTTTCAGTGTATATTTCATTACCATCTCCTTTTTGAATTCGATCGGAGATAGCCTAAGGGATTGCCCGACAGGCAATAACTGTCCAACTAAACAGGTAGGTCTCAAAGCGGTGGGAGTTCTAGGCTAAAAGCCTTAATTAACAAACAGGTAGGTATGATAAGAAAGTAGCATGGCAGAAAACAGGCAATAAAAAACCCGGCCGGAGCCGGGTTTTTCGAATCTGAAAGCGAATTACTTGATTTTCGCTTCTTTGAAGATCACGTGCTTACGTACTTTAGGATCGTACTTTTTGATCTCCATTTTTTCAGGCATGTTACGCTTGTTCTTGTCGGTAGTGTAGAAATAACCAGTACCAGCAGTAGAAACTAGACGGATCTTATCACGCATGATTTAAGCTCCTTATACTTTTTCGCCGCGAGCACGGATATCAGTTAATACCGCGTCGATGCCTTTTTTATCGATGATACGCATACCTTTAGTAGTAGTGCGTAGAGTAACAAAGCGCTTTTCGCTTTCAACCCAGAAACGGTGTGTTTGCAGGTTAGGTAGGAAACGACGCTTAGTTGCGTTGCGCGCGTGTGAACGGTTGTTACCAACAACCGGGCGCTTACCTGTAACTTGACAGACTTTAGACATGTCTATATATCTCCAATAACTTCGCTCGAGCTTAATTTCCCCTTAGGCCTTCAAACTGTTTGCCCTGGGTAAAATCAAAGGGCGCTCTTTATACAGTATTTACAGGCAGAGTTCAAGGATCTGATGATATCCTAATCAGCTCATGGGTAAATTTGATAGCGGCCAATTATAATGATCCATGGCCGCTTAGGAAAGTAAAAACTGCATTTAAATTAAACTATTTTTAATTTATGCTAGGAAAGCGGGGTAAAACCAATCAAATAGCGCATAATCGGGCGCTATATCAGCCCTCTTTGTGCAAATGAGAGGCAACAACTGCCTGCCACTATCATGTGATCCAGTACCTGAATATCCACCAGAGCCAGCGCGCGCTGCAGCTTATTGGTGATCAACCTGTCAGCTTCACTGGGTTCAGCAACACCTGATGGGTGATTATGGGCAAAGATCAGAGCCGCCGCATTATATTTGAGCGCAGCTTTGACCACTTCTCTGGGGTAGACACTGGCGGCATTGATGGTCCCTGAAAATAAAATTTCATCGCGGATCAGGCGATTCTGATTATCTAAAAACAGCGCCATAAAGACTTCATGATGCAGCCCTTTGAGCTGAATTTTTAGGTAGTCACTGACGGCCTGAGGCGAACCAAACTGCGCATCACGAACCACTTCTTCCAACAAATAACGTCTACTCAGCTCAAGCACGGCTTGTAACTGAACATATTTGGCTTCGCCGACCCCTTTATATTCGCAGAACTCGCCCAGGGTGACATTCATCAGATTGTGTAACGAGCCACTTTGTTCGATTAAAGACTGAGCCAGCTCTATCGCATTCATGCCAGCCACACCCGTGCGTAGAAAAATAGCCAGCAATTCGGCATCACTCAGTGATCCCGCGCCACACTTTAATAAACGCTCTCTTGGTCGCTGTGCTTTCGGTATTGCCATCAGTTGCATAATTCCTCCTTGTTAACCAAGTCAATTTGCTGAACAGGGGAGCAAATTGCTCATCATCACGTCACTGTGATGATCTGAGTGTAGACGGGCAGCAGAATAATTCAAAACCACAGGCGGGCTATGCTATCTTAGCGCTAGTTTCAATTTGCAGGGGCCGAGCATGAGCCAAACACACAAGCGTATTCTTCTGGGGATCAGCGGCGGAATCGCCGCCTATAAATGTGCCGAACTGGTACGACGGTTAAAAGATCAGGCCTGTGAAGTCAGAGTCGTGATGACGGAGTCAGCCAAACAATTTATTACCCCGCTGACTATGCAGGCCGTATCCGGCGAGCCCGTTGCAGACTCATTGCTCGACCCGGCAGCCGAAGCAGCTATGGGGCATATTGAATTGGCCAAATGGGCCGATCTGGTCATGGTTGCCCCGGCCAGCAGCAATATCATCGCCAAGATGGCCAGCGGTATCGCCGATGACCTGCTGACGACCTTGTTACTGGCAACCCCCGCTAAAGTCGCAATTGCACCGGCCATGAATCAGCAAATGTACGCGCACCTTGCCACCCAAAATAACCTCGTCACACTGGCAAGCAGAGGTGTAGCAATATGGGGACCCGGCCAGGGCGAGCAGGCCTGTGGTGATGTAGGAAAAGGCCGTATGCTGGAGCCTAATGAACTGGTGTCACTGGCACTCAAAGCCCTCACCCCCGAAGCGCCGCTACTGGCTGGTAAAACAGTCACCATCACCGCGGGACCCACACGTGAAGCACTCGATCCGGTGCGCTATATCAGCAACCACAGCTCAGGTAAAATGGGGTATGCGTTGGCCGAAGCGGCACTGGCATTAGGCGCCAAAGTCAACCTTATCTCAGGTCCGGTCTCGCTCACCCCCCCTCAGGGCTGTGACGTCCATTCGGTGAGCAGTGCATTGGATATGCATCAAGCCGCCATGACGCTGGCACCCGGCTCAGATGTGTTTATTGGCTGCGCCGCGGTTGCGGACTATCGTGCTGCCGATATTGCCGATCAAAAAATCAAAAAGCAGGGTGACGAAATGATGCTGACGCTGGTGAAAAATCCCGACATCATTGCCGATGTTGCCGCGCTGACCGCGCAGCGCCCCTATACCGTGGGCTTTGCTGCTGAAACTCAGGATGTCGCACAATATGCACAAGGTAAATTAAAAAACAAAGGGTTAGATATGATCTGCGCCAATGATGTGAGCCAGGCAGGGATCGGTTTTAATGCCAATGATAATGCACTTACCCTCTTCTGGGACAAGGAACAGCAATCTTTACCGCTGGCAAGCAAGTCAGAGTTAGCGCTTACTGTCGTCAAAGCAATTGCGGGTAAACTTAATTAAGTTCATGTTAAAAGACTGGAAAGAAGCTGAATAAAGCATTAACATGGCCAGATAATTGAGTACAGGGCCCATTGTGCAATCGTTCAGGTGTGCGTAACGACTGCCAGCTCACGGGCCCGCTCCTACTAAAATAACGATAATCATAAAGGAAATCTCATGCCAGCGACTAAACGCAGTAATCGCAAAGAGCAAATACTTCAATCCCTTGCGCAAATGCTTGAAACCAGTCCCGGGCAGCGTATTACCACCGCCAAGCTGGCGACGGAAGTCGGTGTTTCTGAGGCCGCGTTGTATCGCCATTTCCCCAGCAAGGCCCGTATGTTTGAAGGGCTGATCGAATTTATCGAAGATACCTTGCTGTCTCGCATTAATTTGATCCTGGAGAATGAGAAAGAAACGCAAAGCCGTGTGTATAACATCCTGATGCTGTTACTCACCTTTTCCGAGAAAAACCCGGGGATCACCCGTATTCTTACTGGCGATGCGCTGCAGGGTGAACAGGAACGATTACGAGAGCGTGTACAGGGTTTGTTTGAAAAGCTTGAGACGCAATTTAAACAAGTACTGCGGGAGCGCAAATTACGCGAAGGCAAAACCTTTGCCAGCGATGAAGCCGCTCTGGCGAACTTTTTCCTGGCCTATGTGGAAGGTAAAATGAACCAGTTTGTTCGCAGTGACTTCAAAGCCAAACCCGCAGCGAACTTCAGTAGTCACTGGCAAGAGCTACAGCGTATCTGGATGCCATAAAACGCGCCTGACGTTTTAACTTGTGGTTTGTATGGCGGGCCTTGTCCGCCTGGCTTTATCCAGTTTTTCCTCACACCCAACGCAGCACAGTTTTGTCTCCCAGATAAAAGTGTTACAAAGTTACAACTCCTATCGAACAAGAATCATATTATGACGTTTGCGAAATCTTTACTCACGGCCGCGCTGTTTTCAGCTTCTGCACTGGCCGCTAAACCCAATCTGGAGTTTAGTGATGTATTTGACTTTAAATATGCACAAGGCAGAGTCTTGTCAGAAGACGGGCGCTTTGTTGCACTCAGCGCTAAGCCCTACCGCGGTGATAGCACAGGTCAGGTCTATGACCTCAAAACCAACCGACTGATTGCCAGCGTTGAACGTGGTACCAAAGCTCAACTCAATCGCGCCGCAAACTGGGCTGCGTTCACTCAAGTCCCGAGCCTGTTGACGTCAGAAACGTCTGATAAAAAAGCCCGCAAAGAACTCAAACGTGCGCTGGTACTGGTCAATACCCTCACGGGTGAGCAACGCACCTTTGATGCGGTCAAAGACTACCAGCTGAGCGATGATGGCCGCTGGCTGGCATACCGCCAGGATGTAAAAGCTGAGCCGTCAGAAAAATCAGAGCAAAGCGACGACGCTAAGATCCCTGCCGATAAGAAAGACAAAACCTATCCACTGGTTATTGTGGACTTAACCTCAGATCAGCAGCACCAATTTGAACAGGTTGGCCGTTATGCATTGAGCCCGGCAGAATACGGCGTACTCATGAGCCAACACAGTGAAGACGGCGCAAGCAATCAGATACAGTACTTTGACCTTGCTCGCGCTCAGGCCAGTGTGCTGATAGATGAACCGGGTGTAACCCTGTCACATATCGCCTGGCACCCCTACTCGTCACTGGTCGCCTTTACTCAGGGCAATTATGTCAACGACGATACGCGCCGCCGAGCTTACCAGGTTAGATTGTGGGATGCCAAAGTAGACCGCTTTACAGAGGTCGTGCAACCACAAGGCTGGTACAGTGCCAAATCAGCGGCACTAAGCTGGTCGGAACAAGGCGAGCGACTTTACTTTGAAAACCGCCCGCTATTGGCGCCAAAGCCGGTTGAGAAAAAATATCAGGATCAGGCGTCACTGACAGATCTGGATACCATCATGGCGCAGTCAGGACTTAAGGTCTGGCATAATAATGACGCCCAGATTAAACCCCGGGAGATCAAAACCTGGGAAGAGACAAATCGCGAGCGGAATTATCAGGCGGTGTACCACTTGAACAGTCAACGTGTTGCGCAGCTCAGTGATGAAACGGCCCGTGACGTCACACTCAACCGCGAAGCAACCTTCTTACTTGCCAGTAATGATCAGCCCTACCTGGAACAGATCATGTATAAGGGTTTCTATGCAGACTATTATGCTGTTCAGGTTGCCACTGGCGCACGCAGCTTTATTGTGAAAGAAGCGCCCAATCGCCCGACCCTATCACCCACTGGCAAACACGCCGCTTACTTTATGCAGGATCAGCTGTGGCTCAAAGACTTGCGTGCGCAAAAAGAAACGGCCGTGAGCAAAGCTGTGCGCGATGCCTTGTTTGCCGATGATCGCCATGATTACCCAGAGCCTAACCCAGGCTATGGATTTGCCGGCTGGCAACAAGACGGCAGCACACTATATGCCTACAGTAAATTCGATATCTGGGCTTTTGATGCTAAAACAGGTCAGGGCACACGCCTGACACAGGGCAAGGAGCACCAGACACAATACCGGGTTATCAAGCTGGATAAAGACTTTGTCGGCTTTACTGCTGATGAGCAGATATACCTCTCAGCTCATAACCTGGCAAACAAGCAAACACACCTTGCAAAGCTCGATCTGGCAACAGGTAAGCTCACCACTCTAACCTCCGGCGAAGCCAAGTACAGCCTGATAGAAAAAGCGAAGCAGGCAGACACGCTGCTGTTTACCAGGCAGAGTTATCACGAATTTCCGGATCTGTGGCACACAGATAGCACCTTTGAGAAACGTAGCAAAGTGACCAACCTGAACCCTCAACTCAGCACCTTTGCCTGGGGACAGAAGCCCGAGCTAGTGCAATATCAGGGTTACAATGGTGAGCAATTACAGGGCGTGCTGATCAAACCTGCTAACTATCAGCCCGGCCAGAAAGTCCCTGTGGTATTCTATTTTTATCGATACATGAGCCAACGCATGTACGACTTTCCACATATGGTGCTGAACCACAGGCCAAACCTGCCGATGTTCACCTCCAATGGTTATGCCATATTCCTGCCTGATATTCGATTTGAAATCGGTTACCCGGGTCGCTCCTCTACGCAAACATTAGTCAATGCTGCACAAAAGCTGATTGACCTGGGTGTGGCTGATCCTGACAAAATTGGTCTGCAGGGACACTCCTGGGCAGGCTATCAAAGTGCTTTTGCCGTCACCCAAACCGATATGTTTAAAGCCGTGGTATCCGGTGCACCGGTTTCAAATATGACCTCAGCCTATAGCGGTATTCGTCTGAAGTCGGGCCTGGCGCGCCAGTTCCAATATGAGACGGGACAAAGTCGGATTGGTAAAACACTCACCGAAGCGCCTGAGCTATATATAGAGAACTCTCCGGTCTTCTATGCTGATAAGGTTAAAACCCCTATCTTACTGATGTTTGGTGACAAGGATGGCGCTGTACCCTGGCAGGAAGGGATCCAGTACTACCTTGCTCTGCGTCGTCATAATAAAGATGCCATATTCCTGCAGTACGAAGGTGAACCACATCATCTGAAGCAATTTCCGAATCAGGTCGACTACTCCATCCGGATGAAGGACTACTTTGATCACTATCTGATGGGCAAACCCGCCGCAGACTGGATCAAGTCCGGGATCCCTTATCGCAAAGAGATGGATAACTAAACTAAAAAAGCCGCTATTGAGCGGCTTTTTCTTTACTCAGTTCACTAGCGTTTGGTGCTGCGACCTGAAGGTTTATTCTTACCGACTCTGGGCTTGGTATTGGCCTGATTAAACTGGCCAATGCCACTGTGGCGGGTCAGTGCTTTAGTGCCGGGCTTGCGTCGGGTGTTGCTCTTACCTTCATTGCGTCCTGCTTCAGGTACTAAGCACTGCGGTCCACGACCGATCAAGTTTGCCTTACCCATTTTTTTCAGCGCTTCACGGATCATCGGCCAGCCAGCCGGATCATGGTATCGTAAAATCGCCTTATGCAGACGGCGCTGCTTAGCCCATTTGGGCACAGCCACCACTTCTTTGTTGTTTTTGATATTACGCAACGAGTTCATCTCAGTATGATAAATGGTGGTTGCGTTGGCCATGGGAGACGGATAGAAGTTTTGCACCTGATCCAGTTTAAAATCATGGGCTTTTAGCCACAACGCCATATTCACCATGTCTTCATCCGTCGTGCCCGGATGTGCAGAAATAAAGTAAGGGATCAGGTACTGCTTTTTGCCCGCCTCTTTGGAATACTTATCGAATAGCTCTTTGAACTTGTCGTAAGTGCCCATGCCCGGCTTCATCATTTTAGACAGTGGTCCCTGCTCTGTATGCTCTGGCGCAATTTTCAGGTAACCACCGACGTGATGGGTGACCAGCTCTTTGACATAACGCGGGTCCTCAATCGCCAGATCATAGCGTACACCTGAGGCAATCAGGATCTTTTTCACCCCGTCAACATCCCGGGCTTTACGGTACAAGTCTATGGTTGGCGTATGATCTGTGTCCATATGCTTACAAATATCCGGGTATACACACGACAAGCGACGACACGTACTTTCTGCTTTTTTACTCTTACAGCGCAGCTTGTACATGTTGGCCGTTGGCCCTCCCAAATCGGAGATCACCCCAGTAAACCCAGGGACTTTATCGCGGATCTGCTCAATCTCATCAATGATAGACTGCTCAGAGCGACTCTGAATGATGCGCCCTTCGTGCTCTGTGATTGAGCAGAAACTACACCCACCAAAACAGCCTCGCATGATGTTCACTGATGTTTTTATCATGTCATAGGCCGGGATTTTTTCATCGCCATAACTGGGATGCGGTACACGTTGGTAAGGCAACCCGAATACTTCGTCCATTTCCTCGGTTTCCAGCGGAAATGCTGGTGGATTCACCCACACACTGCGATCACCATGGCGCTGAAACAGTGCCCGGGCACAACCTGGATTGGTTTCCTGATGCAGGATCCGCGATGCATGGGCGTACAGCGGCTTGTTTACGCTAACCTGCTCATAGGCTGGCAGCTTAACATAGACTTTTTCCCAAGGTTTGAGTCTGGGTGGCTGCACTACAATGGGCTGCGCCTGAGTTTCAGTCTGCTGTTTTTCAGCCTGAACAAACTCCGACTTACTGCAGCCTACATCATCGGCCCCATACGGGTTAGGGATCGGGTCGATTTTACCTATTTTATCGATCGCCGTTGAGTCGCTGCCGCGCCATTCTGGCAAGGGTTCCTTACGGATCACAGCAGTTCCGCGCACATCCTGTATGGTGTCGATTGATTCACCGTTTGCGATACGATGTGCGACTTCAACCAACGGACGTTCAGCATTACCATAGATCAGCAAGTCCGCTTTGGCATCAAAAATAATGCTGCGGCGCACTTTTTCCTGCCAGTAATCATAATGGGCAATCCGGCGCAGGCTCGCCTCAATACCACCGATGACCAAAGGTACGTCTTTGTAGGCTTCACGACAACGCTGGCTATATACCACCACGGCACGATCGGGCCGTTTACCACCCACATTACCAGGTGTATAAGCATCATCATGACGAATACGCTTTTCTGCGGTGTAACGGTTGATCATGGAATCCATGTTGCCGGCTGTCACCCCGAAGAACAGATTGGG
This sequence comes from Pseudoalteromonas rubra, assembly GCF_005887095.1. Lineage (GTDB taxonomy): Bacteria > Pseudomonadota > Gammaproteobacteria > Enterobacterales > Alteromonadaceae > Pseudoalteromonas > Pseudoalteromonas rubra_E. The sequence goes on from NZ_PNCI01000008.1 coordinate 264,737, forward strand.
CTTACCCAGGCTCATAAAGGCGTCTTTGCTCGACCAATCCGGCTGAGCGATGATCCCAACCCGAAACCCCTGTGCTTCTAATACTCGCCCGATCACCGCCATGCCAAAGCTGGGGTGATCTACATAAGCATCACCCGTGACAATAATGATGTCGCAACTGTCCCAGCCCAGCGCATCCATCTCTGCACAACTGGTGGGTAAAAATGGGGCGGGACCATAACATTCGGCCCAGTACTTGGGATAAGAAAAAAGCGGGCGCTCTGCCTGTAACGCATTCATGATGACGGCTCAATGCTGAAAAAAGAAGCGGATTATACTGAAAAGCACCACAGCTTCCCAGTACTAGCTTTTCAAATATGCGAGCAAATCATCTTGTGCCATAGGTCTGGCAAAGAAAAACCCTTGCACTTCATCACAGCCTAATGCCCGGAGAATATCAACCTGTTCCTGTGTTTCCACGCCCTCGGCAATGGTTTTCAGACCAAGATGACGACCTAACGAAATCACCAATTCAGCAATGGCACCTGAGTCTTCCTGAGGGATCCCTTTTACAAAGGCACGATCAATTTTAAGTCGGGCTAAGGGTAATTTTTGCAAATAGCTCAATGACGAGAACCCTGTACCAAAGTCATCTATCGCGACCTCAACACCAAAGGATTTAAGTTCACTCAGCGTATGCACCACAGTGTTAATCTCGTCCATCACGACACTTTCTGTTACCTCGAGCTCAATTTTCTCAGGCGGAACATCGTGTTCCATGATGGTTTGTTTAACCTGCTGCGCGTAATTGGCCACTTTAAATTGAGGCACAGAGACGTTAACCGCCACACTGATATCATGGCCAAGCGAACTTAATTGCTTTTGCATACTACATGCCTGTTCCAGCACCCACTGGCCAATTTCGACAATCAAGCCGGCATCCTCGGCCAAAGGCACAAACACCCCCGGAGAGATATAGTCACCTTTCCCCGTGGGCCATCTTAGCAGGGCCTCACACCCTATCACCGTCATGGTTTGTAAACACAGTTGAGGCTGGTACCACACTTCAAGCTTTCTTAGCTCAAAGTCTTGTCTTAGCTGGCGAATGAGGCCTAATCGCCAGGCCATTTTTTCTTCCAGATCTGAGCTGTACCAATTGAGTGTTTGTCGTGCTTGTTTGGCCTGGTTCAGAGCAATATAAGCCAGCTTCAGAGTCTCCAGACCCTGCGGCGAGAAATCACTTTGACAGCATACACCAATATGGAAATGCATAGTCAGAACATGCTCCCCGACCTGATAAGGCACGGTAAGCGCATCCAGAAACAGGGTTTCGTCGAACCCTTGCTTTGGCACTAGCACGCCAAATACATCGGCGCCAATACGTGAGAGTAACTCTCCCTGCGGACACTCTTGTTGCAACCGCTCTTTTACCGCCTGCAGTAACAAATTACCAACTTCCTGACCCAGCCCGTTGTTGATATCTGAAAACTGGGCGATATCAATCAGCACAAACACCAGCTGATCTTGCTCAGGTTTATAATATTGCGCGATTTGATCTACAAAGTTTGCCCTGTTTGGCAATCGTGTGAGGGCATCTTTATAAGCAACATCACGCAGTTCGTTAATCAACTTAATATTGTCCAGGCCGACACTGACATTGGTTAAAAAGATTTCCGCAAACTGCATTTGCGCAGCGCTCGGCGGCTCCGCCACTTCAAGATAAATGGCTGCACGGCGATTCTTGCCTTGTAATAAAAAAGTGACGTCATGGTCGGTTTGCTGGTGCGCATCCATATCAAAGCAATTTTGCACCTGCATTATCACCCGGCCATTGTCGACTTGTTCAAGGCCTTGACCAATGTTGGTTAGATAAGTCTGAGTACCCCCAAAGACGATCACTTTGGCGTCTTTCTCAATTGCACCGGCAACCAAACCATGTGGCTCAGAGCCAAGGATTTTGGCCAGCTGATTCACCACAGACAAGCCAAATGAGGGCATATCTGTGTGACCTAAAATGGCATGAGAGGCTTCCAGAATATTGGTCAGTGCCAGACTCTGCTGCTCTAACTCACAGATCTGTTGATACGAACGAATGGCTGTTAGCAAAGACGTGACCAGCTTACCGCGTGTCAGCTCGGTTTTCATTTTATAGTCATTGATATCATATTCTCGAATGACTTTTTCTTCCGGTGCATAGCCGGGCTGACCCGTACGCAAAATGATCCGAACCGCGTAGTTGCCAAACTCTTCGCGGACTTTTTTAACCACAGACAGACCTGCGTCGTCACTTTCCATGACAACATCAAGTAGTAAAATGCAAATTTCAGGATTGTGCGTCAAGACTTCAAGCGCCTCTTTACCAGAGTAAGCATGATGAAACTTAAGTGCACGCCCCCAAAACTCAACGCCGGATAAGGCCAACTTAGTGACGGAATGAATCTCTGGATCGTCGTCCACAACCAGTACATCCCAATACGCGCTGACTGCCTCTAGTGAGTCATGCGTTGAGTCTTGATCCGCAAACAAAAACTCTTCTTGTTCTGACGCCATCATCAACCTTATGTTCAACTACTTAGTTTCTGCGCACATGGCATATTTGCCTATGTGTTTTCTTATAAATTATGATAGGTTTTTACTATCAAGATCCATACCCGTTAACACTCAAGTAATATTATAGTCGATGTTCAACTACTTGTGCTCGTTAACTAAATAATATAGCGGCTCAAAGCAAGTTATGACAGCAACTATTTTCCGCACTTTTCTATTCGGCCTCGTTTTTATATTTGGCCTGGTCGTAATGACTGCTTTGCTTCCCTCTCACTATCAGGCCCATGCAGAGCAAACTATCGCTGTGCGAGATGTACAAACCGTGAAGCAGTATTTAAATGTCGAGAATTGGCAAGAATTACTGACGCCACAATCTGACTTACAGCTGTCTTTTCTTACCCAGGCTCAGCAGGTAGGTGGCTATGGTGAACTCGCCCACCCCTGGGGACTGGCCGAAATAACCGTATTGAGCCTGAACGAGCAAGGTGTGACAGTGCAAATCAGATTTGATACCGAACACGTCGCACATATTCAGCTTGCTGTGAGTCAACAAGAGGAAAGCGTGGTGGTCACACTCAGCGCCAAAGGTGAAAACCATGCGCCTCTGGTCGGAGGGCTGTATGCTCGTTTCGCCGCTTACTATGTTGAGCAGCAGCTAAAAATGATGATGAACCAAATTGTTAGCCAACTAAAATTACACAGACAGGGATAGGTATGACGATAAAAAATGCTCAGGCGCGCTCTAGTTTGGCACTTCTGATTGAAGAAAAGCTCGGCTACGCCATGATCAAACAGCCTAAAGCCGCGATCCAATCCGAAGATCGGCGCTTTGCAAGCACACCTAACCCTAATCAGAATCAATTTATCGTGCGCAGTGAACACGGCGTACTTAAACGTGCACTTAAACGAAATCAGTTACAGCGTATTGCCCAGCAGCGTAATATTGAATCCATTATGGGCATGTCGCTCACCCTATGCCCGGATGTTACAAGTCGGGGGCGCCCCGATCCTGACTGGCTGGAACACTTTATTGCGCTCGCCGAGGACATTGCCAACAGCGCAATGCAAAAACTGTGGGCGAAGATACTGGTTGGAGAATCTATCTCACCAGGTACCTTTTCAATAAAAAGTTTGCAGACCCTGAAACAGATGACACAAAAAGAAGCGGATGCTCTACAACGCTGCGCCTCACTGTGTGGCTACCTGGAAAAAGAGGACAGTTATCTGATCTTGCTTGGCTTTTACAAGAAGCCTTCGCTGTTTGATTTACTAAGAAAAGGAGCAAAAGAGTCGTTGAACCTGGCTCAGGCAGGCCTGAGCTTTCCGCATATTCTCACCCTGATGGATATTAACCTGATTTACCGCCAGGAGATTGAGTCAGCAAACCTGCAAAAAGGTCAGTCTATGACCCTGGCATACCAAGGCAAACATCTTTCCATAGAGGCCAACAGTAACGATCTGGTGCTCAGTTATTACAAGCTGACTCAAACCGGAGATGAACTGAAAAAACTCATCAACACACCGGTCAACAAAACTTACAGACAATTACTTGGTAAAGCTCTGGAGGAAGAATTTACTCTGACCTGGGAGTCATAAAGGGAATAAAGGTATCTAAGCACCCAGTGGATGCTTAGATATGCTATCTGCTAACCGCGGTTATCAGAAGTGGATCTGTAGGCCAGCGAACGGGCCCGATGCATCCAAATCAGTCGTGATATCGTCGACATCATCCAGCTCTACCACCATAGAGCGGTAACCCGCACGTACCGCAATATCCACAGCCATATTGTCAATGAACTCCCACGCAACACCGACCTGGAAGTCCTGAATTTTACTGTCATCGATAGCCAGTAAACTGCCTTCAGCAAAGACGCTCAAGCCAGTGAGTGGCAGGCCGACTTCCCCTCTCAGATAACCGAGTGGAATAAACCCTGAAAAGTCGACAGTCTCAGTGGTGGATTCGCCATTAGCAAAACCCGTTACGCTGATATCACCGTCAAAGTGCTTGGCATTCAGACCGAAGTCAAAGGACACCAAGTCATTATCGAACAGTTCATAGTACAGGATGTAGTCGATATGATTCAGATCGCCCACAGTATTCACTGTGCCACCCACGGTGAAGCTCTTGTCGCCGAAGTCGAAGGTTTCATTCAGTACTGCTGAACCTTCCAGTTTTAACTCGGTATACTTGAGCTTGACGTTAGGCACTAAAGGCACTGGGTGTTCCAGTGCAGCATAGAAGCTCGAGAAATTTTTATCAGCAAAGTCAAATTCTTGCTGATTACCTTTGTTCGCAAAGCTCCCCTCAGGTTCAGCACCCCAAGCTTCACCACCTAGGTATAAACCTAACAGAGTGTCTGCTTGTGCTGCAGGTGCGAGGCAGGCCAGAGATAACGCTGCCGCTAAACAGTACTTTTTCATTTATTTATCCTTGCGCTAAAAGTTCACTGAGTTCAATAAGAGCCGCATTGGCTCGAGAAATATAGTTAGCCATCACCAACGAGTGATTGGCCACCAATCCAAAACCACTACCATTTAAAATCATCGGGCTCCACACGGTTTCTTGCGTGGCTTCAAGTTCCCGGATGATCTGTTGGAGGCTCACTTTTGCATTTTTCTTCTCAAGCACATCCGCAAAATCGTATTCAACCGCTCTTAAAAAGTGTAACAAGGCCCACGTCGCCCCACGGGATTCATAAAAAACGTCGTCAATTTTCCACCATGAAGTTTTGACTTCGTGGTGATTGGCCGCGTAGGTTGCCTGATTAGCGGCGCTGTCACCGGCCAAATCGGTATTCAATCTGTCCTGTCCGACACTCGCACTGAGCCGCTGGCTTAAACTACCCAGGCGTTTCTCGGCCTCTTTTAGCCACCCTCTCAGGTTGTCTGCTCGGGCGTAAAACTGACTGCTCTGATCAACCGGGTTAGATATCTGCAGCAAGTAATCGTTTAGGTGTGCAATACCCGTGCGGTATTCCCCTTCTGCACTTGGCCATAACCAGGCCGTAGAGCTGATATTAAACTGTGGTTGCGCTTTTTTAAGACTGGGGTGCTCCGTAGACTGCGATTGAGAACGGCTGAAATCCTTGCGCATCGACAAGGCCATATCACGTACCATTTCCAGCGCGCCATATTCCCAGGCAGGCATATTATCCATGATCACACTGGGGGGCAGCACATCATTAGATAAATAACCACCGGGTTTATCGAGTAACGTCTGCGACACAGTGATCAATGTGTGCGTGGTAACATAGCCTGTGACCAGTTGAGTGTTTGACTGTTCAGCATGACTTTTCGCCTTGCCGACCACATCGAACTGGTCCGGCTCGGCACTCCAATATACTGCCAGGCCGTAGCCCAGCACCAGCACAGTAACCAAAACGACCCAGAATTTAGCCATGTGATTGTGTGTGTTGTGATCCATCAAGACTCCTAGTGATGCTGATGTCCATTGTTCGCGTTATGCATCTGCGTTTTAAGCGAAATCACTTCAATCAAACCATAGACGCGATTTCCATCAGCAAAATATAGTGTAAGTTTACGATTTTCGCCCACTTTTAATGGTTTTGTCGGCTCAAAAGCCATCAGGTGATACCCACCAGGCTTAAACTCAACCTGGCTATCAGACGCAATCTCCAGTTTATCGATCTGCTGCATACGCATCATACCGTTGGCATGTACATGTTCGTGGATCTCCACTCTCCCCAGCCCTTCAATCTCGGCTTTGACCAAAGTCATTGCCTGCTTGGTGGTGTTGGACAAAGTAAAGTATCCCGCGGTCGACTTGGCGGCGGGCAGAAAATCACGAATAGTGGCGTGCGTTAATGTCACAGGAGCTTGTTCAGCGTGAACATGCTGGTGAGATTCGCCATGTGTGTGGCCGGAGTGAGCCTGCGACACCCAAGGTAATGAACACAGCATAAAGAAGGCTAAATTTTTGATCATAAGCGCTTTCCTTGTTGAGTATAGTCTTTTCACTATACCACATTGCTCTTAGTTTACCGCGCTTTCATCACCATTTCTTTACAGCTACTGAGCTGTTTAGCCGGTCGTGCCTGAAATGCAAAACGCCCGGCCAACCAGTTTAACAGAACACCTGTTTATCACTCACCAGCCAGCCAATGGCAACCAGGAATAACAAGGGAACGGCAATCAGGAGCGAATTAAATAACAGTGCCAATACTAGCCCAATGAGCACCACTAATATCACGCCAAGCAATCCTATACTCAGCAACGCCAGCAAAGCGAAAACGGCAATCATAGCCACAAACAGGCTGAGCATTTCGATCCCTACCCAGCTCACATCCGTGACCACGTCAGGAATGCTGAACCAGGCTAGGGGTGAGGACACCCAGGATAAAGCCGATAATACAACCAAACCAACCAGTAAGATAAATGCCGCTTTCATCATGCCTCCTCAGGAACGCTCCGACAGGACGATCCAGGCAATAAAATACGCCATCAGCACTAAAACTGGTGCTTTCAGTGCCAATAGCACGGTGATAAGGCGAACCAGCCAGGTTGGCATATCTAGTCTTGTTGCTACATTGGTACACACCCCCGCTATTTTTTTACGGGGTTGCTGCGAACGTGTTGTGCTGTAATAAGTGTCATGTTCTGTCATCAGAGTTCTCCTCATTGCTGCTATATTCGGGGCCCATCTGGCACCTGAGTGTGCCAATACCTAAGCTGAGTGTGTTTTTTGTTTCAGTTCGGCCAGTGCCTTATCGACTTGCTCTTCGCGCGCCAATGTCTCCAGTGCCTGCCACTGCGCTTGTTCTTTACTCACTAACTCATAGCTGTCTACCTCAGCTTCAACCCGCTCAACCTTGCGCTCCAGGTGCTCAAAACGTGCCATAGCTTCTTCTATCGACTGCTGACTCGCCACGCTGCGGGCTTTCAGCTGGGTAGTGGCGGTGTGTTCACGGCGCGCCAGCTGGGTTTCTTTATGGCGCAGCTGATTGAGCTTTTCTGTCAGCGTCTGTGCATCCTGCTCCAGCTTGTCGTAAGCCTGTTGCAGCTGTGCCGCTTCCTCTTCAATCTGTTGCTGTGCTTCCTGACATTTTTGCTTTTCCACCAGCGCCGCACGGGCCAAATCTTCACGATCTTTTTGCAGCGCGTATTCAGCTTGCTGCTGCCATTGCGCCGCTTTTTTGGCCAGCGCCTGATCCCGTCGGGCCAAGGCTTTTTGCTCACAGATCACCTGAACCACAGTGCTGCGGCATTCGCTTAGCGCCTCCTCCAGTTGAATCAGTAGCTGACGCTGATCCTTCTTAGGATCATCCGCTTTGTCGAGCAACGCATTGAACTCGGCTTTGATTAAGTCTTCAATTCTGTCGATTAAGGCCATGGCAGGCTCCTTGATAAGCTAATGTGAGTTAACTTATTCCAAGGTTTGTGCCAAAAACCAGCCACAATTTAAAATCAATAACTTAGTGTATTTTGGTAAAAAAGAGGGGAGAGATTTTTTGAGGGGTATTGGTCAAAAAAGCACATAGTTAGCCTTTTTGACCATATTACTATTAGAGTTCTGGCACAAAGGTCAGGGCTTTTTCCATCACACTGATATCCGCGCTCTTACCATGACCATTTTCAGACAAGTGGCGACGGAAGCCTCGCGCCCCCGGCTGGTTCTGGAAAATGCCCAGCATATGACGGGCAATGTGCCAGAAGTTCGCCCCTTTAGACATTTCCGACTCAATGTAGTCGTACATGCTACGGACGACCTGATGACGGGTCTGAGTAAACGCGGGCGCGCCATACAGGGCGCTGTCGACTTCAGACAGCATAAACGGGTTGCTGTAAGCCTCACGGCCAATCATCACGCCGTCCAGGTGTGCCAGATGATGCTGACATTCCTCAATGGTTTTCACACCGCCATTAATACTGATGTGCAGATCGGAATAATCCTGCTTCAGCTTGTACACACGAGGGTAATCCAGAGGCGGAATTTCACGATTTTCCTTCGGGCTTAAGCCCTGCAACCAAGCCTTGCGGGCGTGAATAATAAAGTCATCACAGCCGGCGGCCTTTGCAGTCTCAATCAGCAGGGTCAGAAATTCATACGAATCCTGCTCATCAATCCCGATGCGGGTTTTCACCGTCACCGGAATAGAGACTTCGCTTTTCATCGCTGCAACACATTCAGCCACCAGCTCAGGCTCAGCCATCAGACACGCACCAAAACGGCCATTTTGCACCCGATCCGACGGACAACCCACATTGAGGTTCACTTCGTTATAACCATATTGCTCCGCGCGCTTGGCACATTCAGCCAGCGCTTTAGGGTCGGAGCCACCCAACTGCAACGCCACTGGCATTTCGTGCTCACCAAAGTGCAGGTAATCGCCCTTACCAAAGATAATGGCACCCGTGGTGATCATCTCTGTGTAAAGCACTGCGTGTTTGGTCAGCTTACGGTGAAAGGTCCGGCAATGGCGATCCGTCCAATCCAGCATGGGCGCAACGGAGAAGCGGCGAAACGCTGTATCGCTTGTATTTACTGGGCTTGTGCCTGAATTGTCTGAGTTTGTCATACTACCTCTGAAACACTCTGATCACGGTTCCAAACCGCCACCAACGTCAATAAACGAACCACATTCCAGCCTATGTTCTGCAAATAAGGCGCCGCTTGTGGTCATCAAAATCGATAAGGGGAGAATTATACACGCTGTTGTGGTTAGTTTCATCCAGCGCAGAGAGATTGGGGAGTGGGCGACCGTATTGAGCCGCCCAGAGAAGTCAACCTTCATACCCGTTTGGGTTTTGGCTTTGCCAGCGCCAGGTGTCCTGCATCATTTCATCAATGCCACGTTCAGCGCGCCAACCCAGCTCATTTAGGGCTTTTTCAGGCGCGGCATAACAAGCCGCAATATCGCCGTCGCGGCGTGGTTTAATTTCGTAGTTAATAGGTTTTCCCGCCGCCTTTTCAAAGGCTTTCACCATATCCAGCACCGAATAACCATTGCCTGTGCCCAGATTGTAAATATGCGTACCGGACTGCTCAGCAATCTTATCTAAGGCTTTAAGATGACCAATGGCCAGGTCAACCACGTGGATATAGTCCCTCACGCCTGTACCATCATGGGTATCGTAATCGTCTCCGAATACGCCCAACTGTGCCAACTTACCCACCGCAACCTGGGCAATGTAAGGCAATAAGTTGTTGGGTATGCCATTGGGATCTTCACCAATCTGACCCGAAACGTGCGCGCCAACCGGATTAAAATAGCGCAAAATGGCAAACGCCCAGCGCTCATCAGACTTGGCTAAGTCCTGCAGGATCATCTCCACCATCTGCTTTGACGTACCATAAGGATTAGTTGTACCGCCGACAGGAAACGTTTCACGAATGGGCAAACTGGCCGGATCGCCGTACACAGTCGCAGAGGAGCTAAACACCAGCTGGAACACCCCAGCGTCACGCATCGCGTCTAGTAAGGTAAGCGTACCCTGAACATTATTTTGATAGTACTCAACCGGTTTTTGTACTGATTCGCCCACTGCTTTGAGGCCAGCAAAGTGAATAACCTGACTGATCTGGTGCTGAGCAAACACCTTGTCCAAAAAGGCTTTATCGCAGATATCACCGCGATAAAAGGTTGCATCGCGCCCGGTTAAGGCCTGGACACGCTGCAATGACTGCTGTGACGCGTTGCTCAAGTTGTCAACAATGACGACGTCCTTTCCTTCAGAAAGTAACTCCAAAACGGTGTGTGAGCCAATATACCCGGCGCCACCGGTAACTAAGACGGTCATATTTTTTTTCCTGGATCCATAATAGTGTTCATTGTAATTGATCATGTCCTATGTGTCAGTGATTGGCCAGCAATGTACTACTTCGTCTTTGCCGGGTCGCACACAAACACCAGTCGCCCTCCTTGCTTACTCAAACGCGAGATTGTGCCCGAACAATATGCTGACAAATTACGCCACAGAGTGACCTGATCCGGGTTATCTAAATGACGCGTATAAATTCGACCCGCAATGGCATAGGCCACCGTATTGTCATCAAACCAGGTGTAATACTGCACCTGTGCAGGTAATGCGAAGTGCTCAGTGATGACCTGGGTTTGCGCATCAAAGCTGGCAAACCACTGCTGTCCCTGCTCGGTATAGGTAAAACTATAGATTTTTCGCGCGGCGTTATATGCCAGAGTACGGCCAATATCACGGGCTACGACTTTCGGCAGGTGTCCGCTTAAATCGGTAAACTGCAAAGTGTGCGGCTCACCAAGAATAAACATCACCAGCTGTTCATTGTCACCCCAGGCGTGATACCCCACAGGCGCGATATGGGCAAACAGTCGCTGAGGTGACAGCTCCTTGGAAAATGGATAATACCAGAGCTTTTGCGAGCCATCGGCTTCAACCACCACCGCTGATAGGCCGTCACCATGAGGGTATAACGTTGGAGAGTATTCAGATACCGGAGTGTTAGTCAGATTGCGAGCGACCTGTGTCGTAAAGTCGTAGAAAAACAGATCGGTTTGTGCTCCATCCTCACTGGATACTTGTTGGGTGAAGTAAACGCCATTGTCGACAACCAAAGGTTGGTTGTGATAGCCATCTGCCGCACTAATGGGCGTTACTGACAGTGCCCCGTCTTGCTCTTCAGCCAGCCAGAGTTGCGATACTGGCATGGCACTTACCGTCTGCGTTACGCCCAGCAGCAACCAGGTTGCGATAATCTTTTTCAACAATGTCATTGTGTTATATCCCTTGCTTTTTTCGCTATCATACCGAGCGACAGCAGGAACTCAATCACTGGCGCTTAAGTCACCGCAAAATGCCTTGCGAATTTTCCCTTATCGAGTAACATCGAATGGTGTTAATCGGAAGTTACGCTCAGTCCAACTGGGCCAGGTAAGGGGACAAAATGTCTGCAAAGCATCCTATCATCGCGATCACGGGGAGTTCTGGTGCCGGTACAACCACCACGACAGCCGCGATAAAACATATCTTTCGCAGCCTGGACGCCAAAGCCGAAATCGTAGAAGGTGACAGCTTTCATCGTTACACCCGCCCGGAAATGGACAAGCTTAAGCGAGAAGCCCTGCAAGAAGGTAAGCACCTGAGTTACTTTGGCCAGGAAGCCAATGATTTTGCTGCCCTGGAAGAGCTGTTTGCCACTTATGGTCAGACAGGCACCGGGCAAGTCAGGCGTTATCTGCATACCTTTGACGATGCTGTGCCCTATAACCAATTACCCGGTACTTTCACTCCATATCAGGAACTGGATAGCAACAGCGATATGCTGTTTTATGAAGGTCTGCACGGTGGCATTGTCACCGAAGAGCACGATGTCGCCCACCATGTTGATTTGCTGATAGGCATGGTGCCCATTATTAATCTGGAATGGATCCAGAAACTGATCCGCGATACCCATGAGCGAGGCCACTCACGAGAAGCCGTAATGACTTCCATAGTGCGCAGTATGGATGATTACATTAACCACATCACGCCGCAGTTTTCGCGTACCCATATCAACTTTCAGCGCGTTCCCACGGTAGACACTTCCAACCCATTTAGCGCCAAAGACATCCCATCGCTGGATGAGAGCTTCGTGGTGATCCGCTTTCGGGATATCAAAGACGTTGATTTTCCCTATTATCTGCAGATGATCCAGGGCAGCTTTATGTCTCGTGTGAACACTTTGGTCGTGCCAGGTGGTAAAATGGGGCTGGCTATGGAGTTGGTATTAACACCACTTATCAAAGATTTGCTCACCAAAAAACGGGCGCTTGAGCAAATCGTTCCACTCGACTTACCGGTTTAATGCCCGGTTACACTTCACCGCTTGCAGCCGTGCCATCACAGCCGTTACACTAGCGATTTTTCAGGGCATCGCAGATGGCAGTTATTAAGGTACTCGTCGGGTCAAAGAACCCGGTTAAGATCAATGCCGCACGGCAGATATTTATGCAATATTACCCGGATCACGATATCCAGTGTGAAGGCTTGCATGCCCCAAGTGGGGTCGCTGATCAGCCATTGGGAGAGCCGGACACTCTGTTAGGTGCACAAAATCGCGTGCATCACTTAGTTGACCACCACACAGCCGATTATTACTGCGCAATGGAGGGCGGTGCCCACCAGTTTGCTTACGGCCCCGCTACCTTTGCTTTTGTGGTGATATCTGACGGACTAAAGGAAAGTGTAGGTCGCAGCGCCAATCTGCCACTGCCGCAACGCATTTATGATGCATTGCTTGGTGGTGAAGAGTTGGGTCATGTCATGGACCGTATGTTCGATACCGACAATATTAAACAAAAAGGTGGGGCAATTGGGTTACTGACCAATCACCTGGCGACCCGCGAAAGTGCTTATACCCAGGCCCTGCTGCTGGCTATGGCCCCCTTTAATCATGCCGAGCTGTATTCATGAAATATACCCATATTCTTTTCGATGCCGATGAGACCCTGTTCAGTTTCAATGCCTTTTTAGGTCTGAAAACCCTGTTTGCCCGCTACGGCGTGGACTTTAGTGAAGCCGATAATGAAGAATATCAGCGCATCAACAAACCGCTGTGGGTGCAATATCAGAACGGCGAAATCACAGCAAAGACACTACAAGTGACACGATTTAAATTCTGGTCCGAACGCCTGAATGTGCCAGCTGAGAACCTCAATCTGGGCTTTCTGGAAGCCATGGCTGAGCTGTGTAAGCCGCTGCCAGGGGCAGCTGAATTACTGCATGCCCTGCAAGGCAAAGCCACCCTCGCAATCATCACCAATGGCTTTACAGCCCTACAGGAAAAACGCCTGGCACATACTAGATTTAAAGATTATTTTCATAGCATTGTCATCTCTGAGCAGGTAGGCGTGGCGAAACCCGACTCAAGAGTGTTTGAGCATGCCCTGTCACTACTGGGCAATCCGGATAAGTCACAGGTACTCATGGTTGGCGACACCCCCGCCAGTGACGTGCTGGGTGCCAACCGTTTTGGTATCGACAGCTGCTGGCTACGCCACCCTGGTGCCACTTGCCCGGCAGAGATCAGTCCGACCTACACGGTCGATACCCTACCTCAGTTACAGGCGCTGCTGCTGGATTCAGCAACAAAAAAGGCAAGCTAAGCTTGCCTTTCTCATGCGCCAGACCATGGGGCTACTGAGCATTTCGCTGACGCAGCACCTCAAACAGGCAAATACCGGTGGCCACCGATACATTCAGGCTGGACACTGTGCCTACCATAGGTATTTTCACTAAAACATCGCAATGTTCGCGAGTTAGCCGGCGCATACCATCACCTTCAGCTCCCATCACCACTGCAATAGGCCCTGTGAGACTGGCATCAAATAGTTCAGTCTCTGTTTCACCTGCGGTACCAACGACCCAGACACCCGCTTCTTTGATGTCTCTGAGGGTACGTGCCAGGTTGGTTACCTGAATAAGCGGTACTGTTTCTGCTGCTCCGCACGCCACCTTTCGGGCCGTGCCGTTTAGTTTTGCAGATTTATCTTTTGGCACGATTAACGCGTGTGCACCCGCGGCATCGGCACTACGTAAACAGGCTCCCAGGTTGTGCGGATCGGTAACACCATCCAGTACCAAAAAGAACGGCGCAGACTCTCTGGCTAAGATCTCATCCAGATCGCGCTCATTGAGTATTCTGGCGGCTTTCACATTGGCAATGATCCCCTGATGTTGCTCACCGTTGGCTTTGTTATCCAGCGCCTTACGTTGCATAAACTGGACTGAAATACCGAACTTACGCGCTTCATTGACTACCGCATTAAGGCGTTTGTCGTCCCGCCCTTTTAACGCATAGATCTCTAAAAAACGCTCTGGGGTGGTAGATAAAATGGCTTCAATGGAATGGAAACCATAGATTAATTCATTACTCAAAATTATGCTCCCGCACTCGATTTGTTTCTTTTACGCGCGTTTTTTCCCGGCCGCTTTGCCTTGGTCTTGCTGGCGCTTTTCTTGGCTTTCTTCTTAGAAGTCAAAGTGGCAGCTTGTTTGGCTTTTTTAGCTTTGCCTTTGGGCGTGGTTTTCTTACTCTTTTTCGGCTTTTTCCCGTCACCTTTAACCGCTTTCGCGTCTTTATCGGCTTTGCTGTCTTTGCTGGCTTTGCCCGGGATCTTGCCGTCTTTCAGTTGTGCACGAACACTGTTAGCCGTGCTGTCTGTCGTTGTTTTACGACGCCGTCTGGCATAGCGATCCGGCACCGCTTCTTCCGCCAGGGCCAGATTGATGCGCCGCTCATCCAGGCTCACGGAATTTACCACCACACTCAGCTTGTCACCGAGTCTGAATACGCTTCGACTGTGCTCACCAATCAGGCAGTGTTTGGCACCATCAAAATGGAAATATTCGTGACCCAGATTGCTGACATGGATCATACCATCGATTTGCAGCTCATCGAGTCGTACAAACAGGCCAAAGTTAGTAACTGAGGAGATCACTCCGGTAAACTCATCACCGACATGATCCTGCATAAATTCGCACTTAAGCCAGTCTGCAACCTCGCGCGTGGCATCATCCGCGCGACGCTCGGTCATTGAACACTGTTCACCCAGCTGATTGGCCTCATCACTCTCATAAACGTAGGCACCCGACACCTGCTGTCCCTGCTCCGCCAAAATCCCTTTGATGGCACGATGCACCACCAGATCCGGGTAACGACGAATGGGTGACGTAAAGTGTGCATAGGCTTTCAGGGCCAGGCCATAATGACCAATGTTGTCTGGCTGGTACACTGCCTGCTTCATTGAACGCAATAGCATTGTCTGGATAAGCTCTAGCTCGGGACGCTCCCCCAAACCTGCCAGTGCTTCAGTGATCTCCAACGGGGTTGGCTCATGGCCAAGCGTGCTTTCGATCCCCAGATCTTGCAAAAATAACCTAAACTGGCTGAGCTTTTCCGGATCGGGCTGGTCATGCACCCGATACAAGGCACTCGCTTCATGTTTTTCCAGCAGGCGTGCTGCCGACACATTCGCCAGGATCATACATTCTTCGATCAGCTTGTGCGCGTCATTGCGCACCACAGGAACAATCGACTCAATCTTACGATGGGCATTGAAAACAAAGCGGGTTTCCAGGGTTTCGAACTCAATGGCACCGCGGGCCTGACGCTCAGATTTCAGTGCCATATACATCTGGTGTAATTCGCTGATATGCGGGTACAGTTCACTATACTGCTCGCGCAATCCTTCATCGCCCTGCAACATCGCGTGGACTTTGGTGTAGGTCAGGCGGGCATGAGAATTCATAACGGCCTCATAAAACCGGTAGCCGGACAAACGCCCCGCTTCGGACACCGTCATTTCGGCCACCATACACAGGCGATCCACCTGTGGATTCAAAGAACACAGGCCGTTAGACAGCACTTTGGGTAGCATGGGGACCACCTGCTCAGGGAAATACACTGAGTTCCCCCGAGCAATGGCTTCTTTATCCAGTGCACTGCCTTTAGGTACGTAGTGAGACACGTCAGCAATGGCAACCCACAGGCGCCAGCCGCCAGACTTTTTACGCTCGCAGTAAACTGCATCATCAAAATCCCGGGCATCTTCCCCGTCTATGGTGAGCAGCGGCAGTTCACGTAAATCGACCCGGCCAAGTTTGTCGGGCTCGGCAACAAATTCGCCGTGTTCAGCGACCTGATCCAGCACCGCCTGTGGCCACTCATAGGGGATTTCATGATTGCGCAGCGCCACCTCAATCTCCATACCCGGCGCCATATGATCGCCCAGCACTTCTGTGACTTCACCCACTGCGTTCATCTGCTTGCTGGGGCTTTGCGTGATCTCCACCTGGACCATCTGATTATGACGGGCGCCATTTTCGCTGCCAGGTAAAATGATAATGTCCTGAGTAATGCGCGGGTCTTCGGGCACAACCACGGCCATGCCATGCTCAACAAAAAAGCGCCCCACCAGCGGTGCACGTTCTTTTTCGAGCACCCGCACAATGCGCGCATCTACTTTGCCACCGGAACCACGGGAGCCCGCTTTCGCCAGCACCCAGTCACCGTGTAATACTCTGTCCATCTGATACTTAGTGATAAACCAGTCTTTGGCTTCCCCTTCTACTTCCAGAAAACCAAATCCGTCTCGGTGCCCGATGACACGCCCTTTTACCAGGCCGTCTTCGGTTGGGATCACGTAACATTTAAACTTATTGAAAAACAACTGACCGTCACGTTCCATAGCCCTCAGGCGACGCTTAAACGCGATTTGCCGCTCATCTTCAAAGACCTTAAGGTCCTGACAGAGCTGATTGAAGTTAGTCTTGTTATTGCTTTTCTGAATATGGTCAAGAATAAACTCGCGGCTGGGCACCGGGTTGTCGTATTTTTCTTGTTCTCGGCTGAGATAAGGATCCTGTTTAGACATTCACTGAGTATGTAGAGAAGTTATACCTGTATTCTAACTCAAATCCTGCCAATGGCCCACCTAACCTTGCGCTTTTTCAAGCACTCAGGCATTCTTGCGCTGGTGGCAGGATTGCAGAGCCGAGGCACTTTGCTTAGCAAACTGATGTAAGGCAGACCAGTCAATGTCACGCTCCTGAGCCGCACGCCGTCTGGTCTGGTGTAATGCCTGACGCAACGCATACAACCCTAACTGTTCAACTTCGTGCTCCAGTTGTAATAATTTCTCACGTAAAGACTCATCGGCTTGAATATCAGCCAGACCCCGCAATTGAGCGAATTCGTAGTCCAGCCTGTCACTGAGATACATTAAGCGAGAGGAAAATTCTGAGCGTTCGGTGGATTCACTTAACTGGCGCTCAACAAAGGCCAGGTCCACATAAGCCGCTTCGGTTGCTGCCAGACCACTGTTGTTCTCTTGCACAATGCGCTCTAATGCCTGGCGCAATGCGTTGATACGCAACGGCTTTTCAAGACAGTCATAGATACCCGCCTGCTGATACGCCTGACGGGCTTGCTGATCCACATCGCCCGTCAGCGCCATAACAACCGCAGATGCCAGGGCTGGCAGCTGGTTGCAGTTTGCCTGATACCACTCCAGCCCATGACCATCCGGCAAATGCATATCCAGCAATACCACATCAAAATGACTGTGTGTCAGTTGTGCATGAGCCGCAGCAAGATTTTCAACCAGGCAGTATGAAAGGCCCAGATTATCGAGATATCCGCGTACCACTTCCCGGTTCAGGTGGTTGTCTTCCACGACCAATACAGACACCTCCCCCAGTGACGTTGGTTTGCTGTCTGCCACATCAAGTTGTTTAGTCAGTTCCGAGTTGACCTGCATTTCAAAGAAGAATTCGCTGCCTTTATCAGGCTCACTTTCGACTTCCAGGTCAACCCCCATGTTCTCCAGCAGTTGCTTGCATAAAGCCAGGCCTACCCCGGCACTGTCGGCAATAGCACGCGATGCCCCGAAGGTCACAAAGGGTTCAAACACTTTTTGTTGTTGAGCTGGGCTCAGTCCGATCCCGGTGTCTTTCACTGCAATGCGCAGCTGATGACGCGTCTGGCTGAGCCCATAGCCATAGACAATCAACTCCACCTCTCCACGCTCCGTATACTTGATGGCATTAGAGAGCAGATTCTTGATCACCAGTGTAAACGGGTCTTTGTCCAGCATCACCTGTAAGTTGGTATCTATTCCTTGCATTGTCAGTGTCAGCTTTAAGTGCTTTTTCTCAGCAAGGGGTCTGA
Source organism: Pseudoalteromonas rubra (assembly GCF_005887095.1). Classification (GTDB taxonomy): domain Bacteria; phylum Pseudomonadota; class Gammaproteobacteria; order Enterobacterales; family Alteromonadaceae; genus Pseudoalteromonas; species Pseudoalteromonas rubra_E. The sequence continues at coordinate 282,906 of NZ_PNCI01000008.1, forward strand.
AAAATGTCATCAGCTCCTTAAGATGATGTGCAAGATTAACTGGTTCAACGGTGGTATTGGGCACAGTACCACGTGCCTGCAACAGAATTTGGTTGGCCAGATCGGACATCGACATGGATGTGGCAATAATCACATCACAAAACTGCGCATGCTGTTGTGGCTCACGCGGCGCACGTTTAAGCAACTCGGCATGCCCAACAATGGCATTTAAAGGCGTTCTGAGTTCATGACTTAGCAAAGTCAGAAAGCGTTCTTTATGCTGTGCTGCCAGCTCGGCACGATGACGTAGCTCGTGGAGCTCTTTCTCACGCCGCCCACTACACAATAAACATAACGAGAAGCACAAGATCAGAGGCATGACGATCACAGACACAGAGAAGAACTGATTCACCCAATTATTGGTTGTCAGGCTATCGTGCTGAGTATAATGATGGAGCATCAACACCCGCACAGTAAAGACTGCAAACAGGCACACACAGGATAAGGCGAAGGCCCAGTGCGCCGGAGAAAAACTCTGCCACTGACGCCGCTGACCCAGCCATAGTGCCCGCAGGCATAAGAGCATACTCAGTGCCCAGCCAAGATAATTGAGTATTACGCGGGCAATGAAGTTGGCATCAATATAGGTGTAGTACAGGTAGCCAGGAAAAAAGATGGCGCCAAGTAACCACCAGGGCCAGCTTAGACGCGGCACAGAAAAAAACGCTTCACTGCCCCGACTCAGGCAATACAAACCAATTAAGATCAGACTGTTTGGGATAAAAATAGTCCAGGTCACGGGCAGGGAAAAAGAAGCGATGAAAATACACCCCAGCGCTGTACAGAGCGAAAAGCCGGCCCAGAATGCGGTGCCCAGCAGACGGCGATGAATGAACCAATTGACCATCATAAACAACGCACACACGCACGAAGTTAAAGCCAGGATCTGTAAAAGTTGTTTAGGATCGCCCATACCGCATTAAACATCGTCAAAAAGAACTACTAGTATAGTATTAATTTTGTGCTGGCAGGAAGCAAAATCTAATCCACACGGCATTACACGAGATTACACCTAACCCTTTTATCCTATAAAGTATCAATGAAATCAGGTTTTACACTACATGAGCGTGTGCAATATCCAGAGTATCGTGTTTTGTCATTGTGCTTTAGTGACATCTGTTTACCATGGTAAGCTGATGAAAAACATACCGAGTTCGCTATGCGCCCCGAACAATCCTCATTAGTTAATTTACACCTGGCTGTACTGCTGTTCGGTGGTACCGCGTTATTCTCTAAGTTGATCTCCCTCTCAGCGCTGGATATTACGGTGTATCGTACCGCCATCGCTTTCGTCACACTGGCATGTATACTCGCCTTCAAAGGCAGTGTATTTAAGCTCAATGCGGCAAAAGATTATGCCATCGTGATGCTGCTGGGTATTTGCGTCGGACTGCACTGGGTGACGTATTTTGCCGCCATGCAAATGGCTGGGATCGCTGTGGGCGTGATTGCGTTTTTTACCTACCCGGTTATCACGGTTCTGCTTGAGCCACTGTTTTTCCGCAGTCGCCTGAAACGCAAAGATGTGTTTACAGCTGTCGTGGTGATGTTGGGCATTTATCTGCTGGTACCATCGAGCGATCCCGGAAATCAAATCACGCTGGGCATAGTCACTGGCGTTATTTCCGGGGTCTTATTTGCACTTAGAAATCTGCTGCAGAAAAAGCTGTTTTCCAGCTATGGCGGGCCACACACCATGTTTTACCAAACCCTGATAGCCGCATTGATGCTGTGTGCTTTTGTTGAGGTTCCACCGACAGAATTAAGCACGGACAACCTCATTCTGATCGTACTGGCAGGCTGTGTCTTTACGGCTATCCCGCATGCTTTATTTGCGTCCAGTTTACGTTACTTATCAGCGACAACCGCAGGGCTGATTTCTTGCTTGCAACCCTTGTACGCAACGGTGTTGGCTTATATGCTGTTGGCAGAAACCATAACTCTAACCACCCTGGCAGGGGGCGTCCTGGTTGTCAGTGCAGCCTGCTATGAAACGTGGTCGATCACAAGGAATAAGCTATGATCCAGGTTTTTGCACACCGAGGTGCCAGTGGAAACTATCCGGAAAACTCACTCAGCGCCATTCAGGCAGCACTGGAAGTGGGCGTCGACGGCGTAGAGCTCGATGTACAAAGTTGTCTGGATGATTACGCCATTATTCACGATACCTGGCTGGATCGCACCACCAATGGGCGGGGTAAAGTCAATGAAACCAGTCGCGAGGCTTTGTCTCAGCTCAAGCTCAGTAATAACGAGCCTGTGCCTACGCTACAACAAGTGCTGGATACCATAGGCCAGCAAACCACCATTAACCTGGAGCTCAAGCATACCTTCAGTCTGGATAAATTTGTAGCAACCCTAGAAGACAACGTGCAGCGTGGCGTGATCACCAGAAACCAGCTATTGCTGTCGTCTTTTGATCACCATCAGTTATTGTGGCTTAAACAGAAATTGCCCTGGGTCAGGATTGGCGCACTGACGGCGTCAATTCCGCTTACTTATGCGCAGTTTGCTCAGCAACTTCATGCACAAAGCATCCACATGGATAAAAATTTCATCAATCATGAGTTTGTACAGGATGCCAAACAGCGTGGCCTTAAAGTTCTGGCTTACACCGTCGATAAAGCCAAAGACATTGAATTAATGTTAGATTATGGTGTAGACGGCATATTCAGTAATTATCCTTGTTACGCCAAAATGGTGATCCAGCAGCAGCTGAACCATTCGTCTCAGGCCAATTGACAGGGCAGACAACTCACCGGATTATGCCGCTGACTAAAATAAATTGCTTAACCTGTAAACAGTTGCACCTGCCGGGTTTACTCTATACTGTATGCTAAAAGGCACAGTGAAGAGCCAAATATGAGTTTATACATGCGCATATATAATTTGATCGAAGAATCGTTGTTCTTCACCCTCACCCGTAAGATTTTTGGCAATCTGGGGTTTTTATTAGTTTTTCAAATCATCACCTTGCTATGGCTACACGGTGAGCTGACTGAACACGGGGGATCTACCGGAATATTCTGGTTGCTTGCGTTGATCTCAGTCGGTGCGTTTATCTTCACCTTTTTCTATATGCGCTACCTCATTGTGCGGCCCGTGCAAGCCATGCGAGATACACTGGAACAGATCAATCGTCAGGACGGCGATCTGGATGCCAGACTGCCCCAGTTTACCTACGACGAATTTCGCGACCTCAGTGAGCAATATAATACCTTTACGCAGCATCTGAGTGAGTTGCTGGCTGCCACCTATCAAAGTGCAGAGGCAGCCAATCGCAGCAATCAACAGGTTACCGACTCAATGAAGCAAACCGCCTTGCTGGGTGGCCAACAGATAGATCAGGGCGATACCATCATCGCTGCCAGCGACCAGGTGACGCATAGCCTGCAAAGCATAGTGCACAATACCGATCAGGTATATCAGGCCAACACCGAAAGCCTGCACTTTGTCCGCGGCTCGTCACAATCACTGGCCACTTTGGTCAAAGAAGTGCAGCAAATTACTCACCTGCTGGGTAGCTTTTCATCAACCGTCGCAGGGTTAAAAGAGAACAGCGAGAATATTCGCAGCATTTTGAAAATGGTCGAAGAATTTTCCGATCAGACCAACCTGCTGGCGCTGAATGCCGCCATTGAAGCTGCTCGGGCCGGTGAAGCTGGCCGTGGCTTTGCGGTGGTGGCCGATGAAGTTCGTAACCTGTCGGTCAAAGTCAACGACGCGACCCGTCAGATCAGTGATTTTATCAACCAAATGGATGTGTTAGTGGGAGAAACGCATCAGGAGTCAGAACAGCTGATAGATCATTCCAGCTCTGCCGAACAAGCCATTCGCACCACCTCACAGGGGTTTGTCGATATGTCTGAAGACTTTGAGCGTAATCAGTCACAACTCGAAGAGATCGTCAGTGCCGTACATCAGCTTGAGTCGACGCAGCAACATACCCATGGCTCCGTACAACGAATTGTAGAGTTAGGACAGTCGGCCAAAGCACAAATAGATGCGGCCCTGCAGGACTGCCAAGACGCACAGCAGCGCTCCACTAAGACGCAACAAGAGCTAAAACGCTTTGTGTAGGGCCAGCGCTGGCCCAGCGGGTAAACCTTTGGGTCAGGCTCTGTCTATATCAAACGCAATGACTTCTTTTAATTGCGTTTTACCGGTTGCCAGCATCACCAGCCGGTCAACGCCCAACGCGACCCCGGCACAAGCAGGCAAACCTTGTGCTAATGCCGCCAAAAAGCGCGCGTCTTTGGCCACCGGTGCCAGCCCCATTGCTGTGCGCAGTGCATTGTCCTCATCAAACCGGGCACTCTGCTCAACCGCATCCGTCAGCTCATTAAAGCCATTGGCCAGCTCCATACCACGATAGTACAACTCAAACCGCCCCGCGACTCTGGGGTCCTCGGCGTTGAGCTGAGCCAGTGCAGCCTGAGAGGCCGGAAAGTGATAGACAAAGCACGGTGCCTGCTGGCCAATTAACGGCTCAATCTCCATACAGAACAAAAGTTGCAGTAGCGTATCGCGATGTTGCTCTTGCTCTGCAATGTGCTCATGGCCACGCTGACAAGCCAGATGCCTGAGTTCATTCAGCGACGCTGTGAGCGGGTCTATGCCCAGGTGCTGAATAAAGGCCTGCTGATAACTCAGTGACTCAGCCTTGGGGCAGCCCAAAATAGTTTGCATCAAGGCATCTACCTCAGCCATCAGTGCAAACTCATCATATCCGGGGCGGTACCACTCCAGCATAGTAAATTCAGGATTGTGGTGACGACCCGATTCTTCATTACGAAAGGCTTTACCAAGCTGGTAAATTGGCCCACTCCCTGCAGCCAGTAAGCGCTTCATGGCAAATTCTGGCGATGTCTGCAGATATAAAGGCGTACCCGCCGCATGACCGGGTCCGACAAACGAGGTTGAAAAAGTCGCCAGGTGGACATCCGTGACTGACGCCTGTGCCAGGCTTGGTGTTTCCACTTCCAACACGTCACGTTGTGCAAAGAACATCCGGATTTTTGCGACGATCGCAGCACGCTGGCGTAAGGTATCTATGCTGGCACTGGGTGCCCATAAGCACTCAGATGCCGTGTCTGATATTGCATGACTCATAATGACTCCAGACAAAAAATCCCGGCAGCTGCCGGGATCCGTTTAACTATGTGCTTTAGCAGTTCGCCTAACGCTCGGGCAAACTGATAATAACGCGGGCTGGCTTACTTAACCCGGCTGACGTATTCACCGCTGCGTGTATCTACTTTGATCACTTCGCCAATTTGCACAAACAGAGGAACACGTACAACAGCACCTGTGCTCAAGGTCGCAGGCTTACCGCCTGTACCCGCAGTGTCACCTTTCAAACCAGGATCTGTTTCAGTGATCTCCAGTTCTACGAAGTTAGGTGGTGTCACAGCAATTGGGCTGCCATTCCACAGTGTGATGGTACATACATCGTTTTCAACCAGCCACTTCACGCTGTCGCCCAATGCTTTTTCATCGGCAGCGATCTGCTCGAAGGTTTCATTGTTCATAAAGTGCCAGAACTCGCCGTCTGTATACAGATAAGCCAGATCTGTGTCCATGACGTCCGCACCTTCAACCGATTCGCCAGACTTAAAAGTTTTCTCTAAAACTTTACCTGAGATCAGCTTACGGATCTTAACGCGGTTAAACGCCTGGCCCTTACCGGGCTTGACCACTTCATTTTCCAGAATGGAGCAAGGCTCTCCATCGATCATAATTTTTAGGCCGCCCTTGAATTCGTTGGTGCTATAATTCGCCATCGTATCCTCTAATCTTTGTATTTCGAGTAATAAACCCGCTAATGATACAAATAAATGAAGTAAATTTGCATACTAACTGGCAAAAAGAATTGGCGAATGTCGTCACCAATGCCGATGAACTGCTCAAACTGGTCGGTCTGGAGGGCCACTTCAGCGAACAGGATTTAGCCGCTAAGCGCTTGTTTCCACTTAGGGTTCCGCGTCCATTCATTGCAAAAATGCGCTATGGGGATGCTCAGGATCCATTGTTGCTGCAGGTGCTGCCTCAGCACCAGGAATTCTTGGCGAAAAGCGGATTTAACAAAGATCCCCTCGACGAACAACAGGCTGCGCTGCCTGGCTTGCTACATAAATATCGTTCCAGAGTGTTGTTGATGCTTAAAACCGGCTGCGCTGTTAACTGCCGCTATTGTTTTCGTCGACACTTTCCCTATCAGGATAATCAACTCAATAAGCGTACTTTACACACTGTCTTCGACTATCTGAAGGCACACCCGGAGATTAACGAGGTCATTTTGAGTGGCGGAGATCCACTGATGGCCAAAGATGACATGCTGGCCTGGCTGCTTGAGCACCTTGAAGCCATTCCACACCTCAGGCGCCTTAGAGTACACACACGCTTACCTGTGGTGATCCCAGCCAGAATCACAGACAGCTTATGCGATATACTGAGTCATAGTCGCCTGAAGCCCGTTCTGGTAAACCATATTAATCATGCCAATGAAATCGATGTACACTTTTCTGCGGCAATGCAAAAGCTCAAACGTGCCGGCGTGATGCTGTTAAATCAGGCGGTATTACTCAAAGGGATTAATGACAGCCTGATTGCTCAGCAAGCACTGAGCGAAGCCTTGTTTAACGCAGACATAATGCCTTACTACCTGCACTTACTGGATAAAGTAGAAGGAGCGAGTCATTTTGACGTCACGGAACAAGAGGCCATTACGCTGATGCATGGATTACTGGATGCGTTGCCAGGCTTTTTGGTCCCCAAGCTGGTAAGAGAAATCGGCGGCCAACCTAGTAAGACGCCGATTGATTTGGGACTGAGCCCGGCCTGATACCACACGCAAGCAAAGGTTTGCGAATTCAGGTTAGGCACAGCATATCAATGCCTACACGTAGACGTTGATATTATTGCCCATGGTGGCCGTGGTTGATTTTGCTGGAGCTGAATTACCAGCAGATTCAATTAAGGCCAGGGCGGCTTGTCCATCTGCTTTTTGCTGTTTTTTGGCTAGCTGCGCGCTCATTACTTCGCCGCTTTGCCCCGTCCCAGACATAGCAGGTAGGTTACTTCCGGATATATTCATAAGCTTATACCTGACAAGATTGATGGATCCAAGTACAATATCGGCCAGTTCACATAAGTCTTTAGGAAAAATATGCAAGCCGTTATCGAAAAGCTGAATGAAAATCTAAAACTTGTTTACCGTCAAGCACTTGATGCCGATAAAAAATTAGACGAACTACAGCAACAAGGTCACGGAAAATTCCAGGCACTGTTTTCTGAAGATGCGGGGTTTGACTTTGCAGCCAAACGTTTCAAGCCCTATGTACTCGATGTCGCGGCCGATGTTGAAGCCCTGAGCCAGGCCGAACAGCTGGACGAAGCACAACTCAAAAAAGCGGTTTTTAAACTCCAACAGCTGATTCAGCTGCTGGCAACATTTAAGTAGTGCGCGCCATCAAACACAGCCGGGTCAGCTAACCCGGCAAAATGCCCTAATCCATGACTCAGAATTACCCCTTCAATTTGTCTGCAATTTCCTCTTTATACCAGGTACTGAGCAGCCGCTTATCATAGTAAAACTCACTGTCTCGCCCGGTTCTCACCCGATCCATAAACGACAGGTCTTTAAGCACCATTTCCTCAGCCTGCGCTAACACTGCACCAGCATTATCAGTCAGCGTGTAACTGATTTTCAGACGAGGAAAGAAAATCGGCTTAACAATGCGAATATCATGCATGTTAAAACGTACATCGCCTGCTAAATCAATATCATCAAAAGTAATATCAAGCTGATAACCCTGCGGTGCATCCGACATCAACTTGCTAAGATGTTTCTCAAATTGAGAGGCGATCCGCTTGTAATAACCCGCTTTGCTCTCATTGGCGGGCACCACATCACGATACTCTTTAAAATCCCGCCAGGTGACATTTGTTTCACCAGCCAGCGTAGTCAGAGGACTCAGGCAAACCAGCGTGATTGCATATAGATATTTCATGGTCTTCTCCTCATGATTGCTCACCCATCTGCGGTCACATTAACCAAGCCGCATTCACTATTTAATCATCTGCATTTTTTGCTGAACGCGCAATGAAAGGTAACATTTGACGACAAATTGATACCAATCCACTGACTTTAGCAGATTGGTATCAACGCCCCATACTACGCCTTCACCGAAATACGGTACAGCAACGCATATAACACGGGCACAACGCCTAATGTCAGTATAGTTGAAAACAGCAGGCCACCCATAATCGCCAGCGCCATCGGCTCCCACATTTCGCCACCTCCCAGATACAGTGGCACTAAGCCCAATACGGTGGTTGCAGTGGTCAACAGAATTGGTCGCATCCGCTGTTGCGCAGCCTGAATAATGGCCAATACCGGTTCACCGCCCTGATCTAACTCATATTTAATTCGCTCCAGTAACACAATCGCATTGTTGATCACTATACCTGCCAAAGAGATGATCCCAAGCAGGGTCATAAAGCCAAAGAAAGATTGCCCTACCAGTAGTCCGGCAACCACACCGATAAAGCCAAGCGGTACGGTCGTCAACACTATGGCCGACTTACGTAGCGAATTAAACTGACCAACCAGCAGGATAATGATAATGAATACCGCAATGGGCATTTTCTCGGCGATGGATTGGTTTGCTTTGCCTGACGACTCAGCTTCCCCCCCCAGCTCATAGCCGTAGCCAAATGGCCAGGTTTTTTGCTGCTCATCCAACCAGGGGATCAACTTAGAAAAACCTTCGTCTGCGGTGATACCGTCCAGCTGAGCGCCCACAGTCACAGACTTGAGGCGGTCACGCCGGAGGATTTGTGCGTTTTCCCATACCACTTCGATATCTGCAACCTGCTTAAGTGGCACCGACTTACCCGATGCCTGGGAATAAACGACCATGGCTTCAAGTTTGCCAATGTCCTGTCTGTCAGCAGCCACAGAGCGCAGTGTCACTGGAATCAGCTCATCTCCCTCCCGATATCGCGTTAGCTCCAGCCCACTGAGCCCGGTTTGCAACGAACTGGCAATATCCTTACTGGATACACCGGCACGCCGGGCACGAGTCTGATTGATTTTAATCTGCAGCTTTTTAATGGGTAACCCCCAGTCATCACTCACAGCCTTTAAACCCTCAGTGTTACGCATCTGCGTTTTCAGCTCATTCACCAGCCTGGTCAGAACATGAATGTCATTACCAGACAGCCTCACTTCAACCGGGTTTTCTATGGGTGAGCCGTTTTCGATTTTGCGCTGTTTGATAAGCAAGTCAGGGTGTCGTTGCAGGGCATAAGTCTCTATCTTCTCCATAAGTTCGTCGATATGACGATAAGAAGTTGTTGAGACTATCATCAAAGCATAATTCGAGCTGGTTGGTTCTGGCGTATGCGTTAACAAAAACCTCGGCCCGCCATTGCCCACGTAACTGACCCAATTGGTAACCCCTTTTTCACGGCTCTCATTCACTTTGAGATCGCGAAGTAAGAAGGCTTCCATGTCTTTGACCATAGCTTCTGTTGCACTCAGGCGCGTGCCAATCGGCAGCTCCAGCTCAACCTTAAAATAATCCCGATCAGACGGTGGGAAAAATAACTTAGGCACCAGCTGCAGGCCCTGTAGTGCAATGAAAAACATCAGGACACAACCACCAACTGTCATCCATCGATACTTAATCAGCCCCATCAGGATTTTCTTGTAGGTTAAGTACACCCCGCTGTCGTAATTGGCTGCCTCAGACTTTACTCGGGTAAACAGCACACAGAGCATAGGGATCATGGTCATTGCCAGCAACCAGGAGCACAGTAGCGTGATGGTAACCACTTTAAACAAAGACGCGGTGTACTCACCTGTAGCTGATTCCGCCAGAAAAATAGGTAAAAATGCCGCCCCCGTTGTCAGTGAAGAAACCAGCAAAGGGACTTTCAACTCTTCAGCCGAGTCAACTGCGGCATCGACGGCAGACTTACCTCGCTCCATCTGTACCATAATGCTTTCTGACATCACAATACCGTTGTCCACCAGCATACCTAACGCAATGATCAGTGCCGCCAGAGAAATTTGATCTATGCTGATGTCAAAAAACGACATAGCGAGTATGCCGAAAACCATACTCATCGGGATCAGACTAGCTACAATCAAACCGGTTCTCAGTCCTAAGCTGAACAACATTACGATCGTAACCACCAGTACTGCCTGGATAAGATTTGATACAAAGTCATCGACTTTCTGCTCAACTTCTCGCGGTAAAAAAGACAACAGCTCGAAGTCGACACCTATCGGATACACAGACTCCAGATAATGAATTGCGTTGAGCACTTGCTCACCCAGCAGCAAGTTATTGCCGCCATGGCGCATAGAAATGGCAATGGTCATGCCTTGCCTGTCGGCGACCCGCACCTTCACTTTGGCCGGATCGACATAATCTCGGTACACTCTGGCGATGTCACTGAGCAAAATGACCTGCTCAGAGCCGGCGATATTTATAATGGTACCGGCAATGTCCTCTACCGACTCAAAATTACCGCTGGGCTCCAGTGCCAGTGTTTCATCGTCAATAAAGATTGAGCCGCCCGGATTCACAATATTACGAGCTGCCAGCTGATCTTTCAGTTGCCCTGGCGAGATCCCCAGCGATGCCAGCTTGGCATTTTCGAATTCAATAAAGACGCGCTGCTCCTGAGCGCCAAAAATATCGACTTTGGCCGCTTCTGGAAGTCGCAACAGCTCATCTCTGACCTGTTCAGCCACTTCCTCCATTTCGCGATAGGAATACCCCTCGGCAGTCAGTCCTATAACAACCCCAAACACATCGCCAAATTCGTCATTCACTATGGGCTTTTGCGCATCACTGGGGAGATGGTTTTCGACGGTTTCAATCTTACGACGCAGATTGTCCCAGATTGGCCGCATTGCTTTATAGCTTTCTTTGATATTTACGCTGACAATCGAGACACCCGTTTTCGAGGTACTTTTAACAAAATCCAGCTCTGGAATTTGTTGCACAACCTTTTCAATTTTATCGGTAACCAGCTCTTCGACTCGCTGTGGGCTGGCGCCGGGAAAGTAGGTAACAACCTGGGCTGTTCTGATGATGAACCCGGGGTCGTAATCTTTGGGCATTTTATTAAACGCCACAACACCAAAGAAGACCAAGGCAAAAATCAGAACCCACGTTGTGCGATTATTTTCTAACGCTAAACGGGTAATGTTCACTCACGACCTCCCTGGAATTTCACGACTTGCTGATCCGTCACTTTGCTCATACCAGCGGTGACCACATGAGCACCCGCAGTGACGCCGGAGATAACCGGAAAGCCCAGCGAAGATACCTCGCCGATCTGCACTGGCGTTTTACTTATTTTGCCTTTTCCTTCACCAAGCGATGATACCGTCCAGACATAATGCCCTTGTTCATCTTTCAACACTGTAGATAAGGGTAAATACAGGCGAGAACGCGCTTCGCTTGGTGCGCTGGCCATCACTTTTGCCGTCATGCCCGGCAAAATATTGTATCCGGGAGGAGGGAGCATCCCGAGTGTCACTTCGTAGGTTTTCGTCACCTCGTCAGCTTGTGTACTCACCTCGACAAACTCCAGTTCAAAGCGTTTACCCTCAATCGCAGCAAACTCTGCAAACACCTGTTTTGGTGTGTCTTTACTGACATGGATCATCAGGCTTTCCGGCACATTCACCTTCAAATTGATGTGCTCTATATCCTGTAATGTCGCCACCACTTGTTTGGCCTGCACTTCCTCAAATTGCTCCACATGTGTCCGTGCCACGATCCCCGAGAAAGACGCCTTCAGCTGTGTATACTCAAGGTTGTTTCTGGCATTGGCCAGCTTGGTTTTGGCGCTGGCAAACTGCGACTTCAGCAAGTCATAGTCAGACTGACTGATGGTGCCTGTTACAATTAACTGCTTACCACGTTCAAAATCGGCTTCCGCTTTCTCAAATGACGCCTGCGCTTCTTCCACAGCCAATTTATAGTCAGTATCATCCAGTTTCGCTATCACATCTCCTTTGTTGACTTCCTGGCCTTGTTTCACATTCAGGTGGGTTAGCTCACCAGATACTTTGAACGATAAATCAGCTGTGCTGGCTGCATCTACCACTGCCGGAAATTCCTGTAACGGTCCGAAATTATTAACACTGAGCTCAATGGTTCTGACTGGCCGCAATTGTGGCGCTTTGTCAGCCGTGGTCTGTTGTTCAGAACACGCGGACAGGTATGTCGTCATGGCAACGACTAAAAGGAAGGTGTGCTTTCTTATCATAGGTGATCACCGCTATATCATTTTTGATTTACTGATTGCTGTTACGAAGTTATCTATCCAGATATCGAGTACTGCTTTAACAGCTTGTGTATTTTCTTCGCCATAATAGACACTTAATTTCGCTAAATGTCTTGGACTCAGTGCCATTTTTCTTTGTTCATCAAGTTGCAGCCAAATTTCAAAGTGAGGCAGGTAAATGGTACGCACCTTCTCCAGCGCACCGCTTTTAAGTAACTCCGATACGTACAGGGCTGTATCAGGGTATGCCTCTGAGGGTGCTAAACGCTGATAATCAGGTAAAAACCCTGACTGGGTTGTCTTTTGAGTACTGCTACAGCCTGTCACAAACAGGGCCAGAAAAAACCATAAGATGATACAACGCATCGTCAAATCTCCATTTGATATTCAGTCCGCAATTCATACACCAGTTCAGTGCAACAGTCTGATCTAACGTGTTAATTGATGTATTCACACCGGCATTCAAAGTCTTCTATAAAAATAGCAGCCTTTTGCTTGGGTGCAGCAACATTTCCCCATCAAGACACCATTTATTCAGCAGATGTGCTGACAATGCATAGATCCAGAAGTGGCGTCTGTTACGCCACTTCCGCTTTTTATACCGCTAAACGCCTTCAACCATAAGGCGTGTATCCGGCAGACATGCCAAGTGCGGAATGGCCAGATCCGGACGTTCCATGCGGTTCAATGCGTTCAGTGCCGCGGCAATAGCGCCCTCTTGCCAACCCGGTAAGGATGACAGCTGATCACCGACGATAAAGAAGTTTGGCTGGGTTTGTGCTCCCTCAGAGGTCGTCACTGAACTCCCCTGTGTCAACACGTTAAAGTGATGCACAGCCTGATCACCAACGACATGCCATTGGGCCCAACCCCCTTTGATATAAGGCATGTTTTGCCAGGCAATCGCCAGACCATGCTCCAGACCATCACCAAATGCGTGACCAAATAACTTAGCGCCCTCACGTGCTTTGTCCAGACGTGCCTGAACTGGTAATTTACCCCACTCATAAGCAATTTCTGAGAAGTTATAAGCCCCTGTGAGCACGCCTTTTTGATCATGATAAGCTGTAGAAGGGTACCAGATCTGAGTAATATCATTGTCTGTCCATGAAATCCCACCGAAAATGGGGACCACACCAATTTCTGAGTCTGGCACGCTCAGGACATCCACATTAGCACTATCATCATGAACTTCCTGGACCTGGCTGCCCTGCCACAAGTAACGGTCTGCCTGCCAGCCTACTTTGGTGGTGCAGGCCAGAAACTTAGCCTGATAACCGCCTTGTTCATCGATAAACTGCGACTGATATACCGCCTGTAGTGCCGACTTAAACTCGCCATTGAGGCCCACTTTGCTGTTTGGATCCTGAAGCTCTTCTGACAGTATTTCTTTTAAGAAAGGGATCGCCATATTGCTAAAGCAATAGTCAGCATACACAACATCAACATCTTGGGTGCCGATTTTGGCAATAGAGATTGCAAACTGCTGACGTGATGCGTCCCAGTCTATATGCTTGACCGGACTATTGAGTAATATGGTACCACCCAGTGCAGCGACCTGTTGCGCGAATGCATGCTGAACCTGATCCATGCCCCCTACTGGCTGAAACAAAGTTGCCTGCCAAAGAAAATCAACGGGCTGATAAAAACGTGTCTTGTCCCAAAACTCTGAGCCCAGCAAGCTATCAAAACTCAAAGGTTCAGCTATCGTGCCGGCATCCACACCTGGTAGTTCGGTATAACCTGCCCGGGAACGACCATTCTCCATACCATCCTGACCGGCAGTGACCACATACTTGCCCATATTCGGCCCACTCGGAACTAGCTCTCCAAAGCTGATCATAAGCTCCCTAAGCTGCTCAGCGCGGCGCTGCACATCCTGCGCGCCGACCCCACACTCAGTGGTTTTGATCAACTGCTCAGCGTTTTCAAATACCATTTGCGCCAGCCAGCCACGCGTATTATGGTCCAGGCGTCGGTATACCAGCGGAAGACCCGCAAAACTATCCGACATCTGAACCAGGTTTGACTCACTGTTCATCACGTAAACTTCCACATCTACACTGAACTGTTTGAGGTATGACAGCAGACGTTTATGGCTGGAGGGGATCCGCCCCGGACCGGCATTCAGATAGGGTTCCGCGTCGCCTTGTGGTCTGTCAAAACGGACCACCTGAGGCTGGCCCGGTTTGGAATTAAATAACTCACTGTCGACATCTTCAATTAACGTGTCTCCCGTGCGCAGGCTCAAACAGCGGCCTCCTGTGCGGCCTTGCGCTTCTAACACAGTGACTTCCATACCCGACTGCTGTGCTAACAACTCATAGGCAGTCGTCAGCCCGGACACGCCTGCACCGATGATCACGGCTTTTTTGCCCTGATATTTATTTTTGGTCAGGGTAACGGGGCCCGGAGTAACCTTAAGTTGCTGATTGGTTGCATCATCCAGTGCAGCATGTGCTCTGGCTTTGGGATGCTGTTGAAAAAAACGTGCGCGTGATTGGTGTTCTGCCATGAGTTGCTCCTTAAAAAACACCGCCCCATGCCAGCTCTTTCACTCATTGTGGTTAACGGGTAAACACCCGACATACATATCATGATGCAACACATAGAGCCGACCTGGTGGCCTGGGATAATAAACTGTCCCTACTACCTGCTGACTCCAGTAAGGTTTACCGCCTGTATCGCAAGCTGTTGCCTATGATGCAAGCCAGCGGTGATATCAGGCCCTGTAACTCTAGCTCAGTCACGCCTGTTCTGCCTGCTCATATTATGAATATATTCATGGTTACCACAAAACCGTGCGCTTACGGCTCCATTTTTCCAAGCCACTATCATTTAATCAAAATACTCAAAGGTTGGTAAAAAGCAAAATATAAGGCCCAGTAACACACTAAAAATCAAGGAATTAAAAATGGAATACTCATTGCTTTCATACGTTAAATCCTAACCTAAGAACAACCGCTATAAGGAAGACAAAGTATGAATACGCAACAACTCAGCAGAACAAGAAATGTGTTTCTGATTGTCGTTCTGCTACTTCAGGCAGCTCAACTAATTTGGGAACATTTCAATGGTGGCATCGTCACCCATCATTTACTGATGCGTGCAGACTTACCGGGCATTTCAAACTGGTGGGGGCTGATTATTTTGCCCGCGCTGGTGTGGATAACAGGCATGCACATTCAGGCTAGGTTGACTGCAAATACACAGCACGACATGGTCGACAATAAAGCCTGGCGTAATATTCAACTGGGGTTTTGGTTACTGTTACTGTTCAGTCTGTGCCAGGCAATTATCTTCAGTCTGGGCTTTCATACGCTGGCCAAATTCATGTTACTGGGGCTGTTGATCACCGCACTGTTTATGCCACTTTATAGAATGGAGTGCATTCTGGGCTATGTTCTGGGCGCCAGTTTAACCTCAGGGCCCGCGATGCCTTTTGTCGGTGTGATGTTGTTTGCAACGGTATCGGCTTTGTCTCATTTTGCGATAAAACCTTTGATCGCGCGCGCTATTACCAAAAAGCACAGTACAAACTGATGAAGTAGGAAGCAGGGTGAGCACAGAGCTACCCCTGCGACTCGGTATAGCGATTGATCAGTAAACTGGCAACCTGCTGCTTTACTGCGCGCTTGTCGTTGGGGTCCACACCAAAACGTTGTGCCAGCAAGGCAATTTCTTCATCGGTAAGATTAAACGACAATCGCTGTCGGGTTTTTTTTGATTTGACCTCTAAATCGAGGATTTTTCGGATCATATCCGACGGCGTGAGTTCTTCGTCAATAGCCTGCTTTTTAAGGCTTTTCTGAACCTCAGTGGTTAAATCAAACGCCATCTGGGTGGCACGCAACGCCCGTTCCTGACGTTGCCATTTAGTTTGTTTATCAGTCACTATCAGGCCCCGGGAAACAGATCAACAATGTCGCTAAGCGGCCGAGTTAAAACCAGAGATACGTCTGTCTCACCGCCATCCCAAATTTCAATATTGATACTGTGCTTCTCATCGGGCGATACCAGCTCAATCACTTCACAGGTTTCACCGCTTTCATCCTGGTAACGCGGCAATGTGCGCCCCCGATAGTCCTGCTCGTAATAATAGGCCACATAAGGTGCCTCGCTTTGCTGATAACTCTGTCCCAGAAAACGCTCAAAGGCTGCCGGTCTGGCCTGTGTCTTAATTTCTGTCAGGGATTCTTCATCAAAAATCCGCGCAAATTCGTCCAGCGTAAATATCGCATCCACATCATCGCGTTGGATCTTCACTGCAAAGTTAGCAAATTCTTCGCCGTCATCTTGTTCTATCTGTAAAAAGACCACTTTGCCTGACTCTGATTCAAGCACAAACTCATACTCAGCACTGTGTTGATATTGATAGGTTTGCACCGCTGTGACCTTAAGCGTCTGACCTTTCAGCCAATCGGGGTAGGCAAAGGAATCAATCACCGTCAACATGTCTCCGACACGCAAGTCGCGGGCATGATTCAACTGACGCTCAGGGGCTTTCTTAGATTTGAAAAAACCAAACATAACTCACCTTTGAGAAAATAAACAAGGCAAAAAAGGAGGCCAGGCCTCCTTTTATCATTCAAACCACATTACTTGGCTTGTTTTGCCTTAATGCGATCCAGAATATCATTGCTCTTTTGCGTTGAGCCAATGCCCGCTTCCGCCATTTTTGCTTTCAGATCCGCGCCTGTTTCAGCGGCTTCCAGCTCTTTCGCTGCGGCCAGTTGGTCTTGTCTGTCCAGCTGACGTTGCTTAATACGCTCCAGTGACTGACGTGCATTCACCATAGACGACTCATTGGTGTTAAGCGTGCTGTTTACCGCCATGGTCGCCTTTTGCACGCTTTCAGTGGTTTTTACCATAGTCAATTGACGCTGATTTTCTTTGATCGACTTTTCTGCGTCCTTGACTTGCTGCTTAAGCAGGATCACATGCTTAGTAAAGCCATCCAGCACTTGCTGATGCTCTTCTTTCTCTGTTTCAAATTCGCCAATCTTTTCAGCGATTTCGACTGCCAGCGCTTCATTACCCTGCTGCAATGCCTGACCTGCGTAGTCTTCATGCTCGGCAATGCTCTCATCCAGGGCGGCCAGTTTGCGTTTAGTCTGCATCTCTTTCGCCATCACTTCGGTCAGGCTTTTTTTGGCTTTTGCCAGCGCATTTTTGGCGTCGGCAATTTCCTGCTCAAAGATGCGAATGCCATTGGCATCGACAATCGACTCACCCACTTCACGGGCGCCGCCACGTACGGCTGTAAATAATTTCTTTAAAATACTCATCTCACTGCTCCACTATTAATCTTTTAAATACACAGTCACGGCATCAAGCGCTTCGATGGCATTGTCTGCCAGAGTGACCAGTTCGTGCGTTATTTCATCGATGGAGGAGGAAACAGCCAGTGCGCCAAAAATAGCGTACTGTTCATCAATCTTAGCAAACGCACTCAAGGGGATAGGTACATTGAGTTTTAACAAAGCTTCATTTAACTCGTTCAATAACTCAGGCTTCACTTCGTTTTCATTAAACAGATAGCTGATACACACCAGCTGCTCTTCTGTCTGAGTCACAAAAATCGGTAATTCGTCATTTCCCTCTACAATCACTTGCAATACATCTTGCTCACCCTCATTGCTGATCAGAAAGGACTCGAAGTTAGCACCTTCCGTTTCAAATGATGCCAATTTGATTGATAGTTCATTTAATTCCATCTTTTTTACCTTTTCGTTTTGACATATTATGTCTGAGTTAAGATTTGCACGTGCGACATAATATGTCAACACTGTTGCGTTAATTTTTATACAACTCATCTTCCGTTTGCCATGCCTGGCGGTAATAATCGTACAGAACACCAGAGCCTAAACGATTGACTTCAATATCTTTATTATTATCAAAGAAACGGTTAGGAAAGGCGAAAGAGGACAGTAAATATTTTTTACTCACCCAGTTGCTGGCAACCGGCAGGTGCTCGGCTGATGCAATTCTTGCACTGGCGGACTGGCCGGTACGCGTTGCAATTGTCCATCCCCATTGACCAAAGGAAGGAATGTTCTGCTGATACTGCTCTACATGCTCAAACCCGGCCTGTTTTACCGTTTTTGCGATACTGATAAAGGCACTCTTGGCATGGTAAGGCGATGTCGACTGAATGGCTAATGCCCCATCGGGTGCCAACAATTGCCGAACATGATTATAAAAATAATCACTGTAAAGTTTATTCAGATCCGGATGGTTAGGGTCTGGCAGATCAATAATAATTGTATCGAATTGCTCACCGCGGTCGAGCATACTTTCGACTTCTAAAAAAGCGTCTGCCACAATTACCTCCGCCCTGGAGGAATTAAGCGCATTCTGGTTGAGCTGCACCAGCTTGGACGTAATCTCTGGCCTTGCCTCAAACGCCTGCCCCTGCAAACCAAACAATGACAGCAGCTGACCATCCAGGTCAATCAAGGTTGCGTTTTGTACCGGCCACTTAAGTACATCACGTAACGCCAGACCATCGCCACCACCAATGATCAGCACTTTATCATGGCGATTAGACGCCAGCATGGCCGGGTATACCAGCATAGTGTGATAGATTTGCTCGTCTACTGATGAAAACTGCAAGCGCCCATTTAAAAATAAATCATTGATAGGAGTCGCCTGCGTGCGACTAAGGCGCTCGGTGATCACCACATGCTGATATTTGGTCGACTCGGAGTAAATCACTTTGTCTTTGTAGAGCACATTGCTGAGATCTTTCATCCATGCAGTGCCATTGAGTAGTATCACAGTAAACACGCCCAGCAACAGAATATGACACACCAGCAAGAGCCTGGCAAAGCGCACATACGGATGATAACGCCACAAAAAAATCAGCCCGGCAACAATGTTAAACAACGCTGTCCAGGCAGCGGCCTGCATAATGGGCAGCGCCAGCATGATCATGACCCAAATCGCAGCGCCGACACCCGCACCAATATAGTCTGCCCCATAAATAGTGCCGGCGTTATTTTCCAAAAAGCGACCATAGACCTGCTGACGGATACGGGCGATCAAGGGAATTTCCATGCCTATCAATATGCCCAGAATTAAGCCAAATATATAAGGCAAAAAGCGGGCAAACTCTTGCAACTGCTGGAGCGGTCTGCCATCGAGTAAACTATCAGGTGGCAGGTTATAGAGACTGGAGAGGGTGTGCGGTAGGGTGTAGGTCAATGCAATAATGCTGGCGATGATCAAAATGCTGCTCATCCCCAGTAAAGCAATCAGGCTTTCCAGCCAGGCAAACGCCGTAAATGGGTCTTTAAACCAGCGCGCTAAAAATGCACCTATTCCCATTGCCACTATCATAGTGCCTATCATGGCATAAATGGCGCTTTCAACTGAGCCAAGCACCCTGCCGGCATAATGGGAGAGTAAATATTCATAGATCAGGCCACAACCAGCTAAAATGGCCATCACACCGATCAGTAACACATCGTGACCAAACAGCGACATGCTGCCGGTCACTTTAGGTTGATTTGGGGGTACCGATACACTCAAGAATTACGCACCCAGCAAGGTTGCCATGGTAACACCGACCGCAAAGGACACCGCCGCGGAAATGGTTGCCACACCAATGTTTTTCTGACGATTCACTTCATCGGAAATATCAGTGCCGGCCAGAATAACCTTGATCATCACCAGATGTAACAGCGCGAACAAAACGATACTACCCAGCGCCGCAATACTCCAGTACGTCAGGCTACTGACCATATTGTCGGCCACATACGGTGCCAGGCCAGACGCGGCAGTCAATGCCAATGCTGCACCAATAAGAAACCCGGCATAGCGAATACCAACCGCCACATTGTTGTCCACAATGGCCTGTTGCAAACAGTCACCGTTGCGGTTTGTGCGTTTGAACAGTTGTACCCGGTATTGGCTTACCAGCAACATGCACACGTTACCTATGACAAAAGCTGCCACCACGATAGGCAACCCATACCAGCCTTCCGTCAGTACCCATAGCAGTGCTGAGCGGATCACAATGGCAACACTGACCACATGACCAAAGTCAATCAAAGCCGACGTGATGTTGCCTTTGAGGATTTCACTGTGCAAGTCCACTTTGCGCAGCGCGACTTTGTCCTGAAAAAAGTGTCCCAGCTTAATCAACACGATCCCCACGGCGCCATAGCCTGCCATTTGCAGGGCTTCCTGAGTCAGTGTACTTGCGAAAGCACCGCTGGTTATTCCAGTCAGTACAATGGCAAGCCCGGTCAAACCACCAGCAAAACTCAAACCAAAAGCAAAGTTGTCGCGTTCGGTAATTTCGTCATTCGCATGCAGGTTTGACACCCACCCCTTGATATATTTTAAGCTCACAAACAGGGCAATGATCACCGCCATATCGATGAGAAGTGCCTGAAATGTCCAGGCAGTTAATCCGTTAAATTGATACATGTATTAACTCCGCTATCTGATGCACTACTTGCCCCGGCTAACGCCGCGAGAGGTCCGGTTTGAACTATTGCGAATTGAGCCTGAGCCCGATTTTGCTCTCGAGTAGCTGCTTCGCGATACTGATGAGGGGGTGTGACTGGCACGACTGAGACCAGAAGCGCCCGATTTTCTTTTTGCATAGGGGCTAGTGAACTGCTTACCCTGGCGCTGATAAGACTGCCGGGTACGCTGCTCAACCGCATTCTGCCGTTTGTAACCCTGATAACTGGTGTATCGTTTGCGGCCATAATCGCTGTAGTAGCTATATTTTCGACGCTTACTCCAGCTGCTGTATTCCACATCCCCAACCAAATCACCGAGCATTCTGTACATGCCATACCACATCCAAAAGCTGGTGCCGTTTGAGCTGGTCTGCCATTCACCATAGTTGGCGTTGCCGACTAATTGGTTACCTACTGCTGACTGGCCGTTATTGGCTGCCTGCTCGGCCGCCTGACTGACAGCGCCGACGCGGGCCAGTGTGCCATTGGACATGTCGGCCAGCACATTGATGGGATCGGTCAGTGCATCGTTGAATAAACTCACAGAAGCGGCTTCTTTGAGCAGTACCGCCTGCTCAATAAGGTCATCACTGCTCATACCTGGCTGAGGGGACTTAAGCGCCTGATAGCGGGTCAGTAAATTTTGATATAGGGGGCCGGCACTGGTTGCATCCTGTGCAACCAATTGAGCAATCTTACTCAATTGCGGATTCTGCTGGCTCAGCACCTTGCCATATTCGGTTAAGAGATTGGCATTGCGCACTTGTTTTTTATCAAGCGCATCACCTAAGGTGTTGATGGCCCTTGAGGCGTCCTGAAGTGTGTAAGTAATCGTTTGCTGGGTGCGCTCCTCTTTCGATTCGCACCCGACCATTAAGCACATTACACAGAGCAGACTTATCAGTTTCCAAACTTTAAAATCGGACATTCATTGTCACCTGATCTACCTTGATACGAATTCAGATTTTCTATTCTACATAATTGCAGTGGATAACCAAGCACCAATATATAACTCGCTTCATAAAGTTCAAAAAATAGAGGTACAGAGGTGAAAGCCAGTATGTGTAGACGTACTCAAACATTGAAATAAAAATGGCGTTTAAAAGAGATTTAGGTGCTTATAAAAAAGATGGAATTAACAATTTATTTAATAATCATCACACGTGAAGAAAAATGGGCAGATTTATTCTGCCCATTAATACGCAAATGCCAAAGGCTAGAAAGTCACCAGCACTTCAACATCATCACCTTCATATAATGCTGTATAGTTAATGATTGCAGGCTTTTGACCACCTGGGCTCATCATGCTGGCAATGCACCATATTTTTTGTAAACTGACGTCCTGAGAGGACTGTGCGATATCTGAATACCTCAGATCCTGTTGCTCTATCGCTTCGTCGACCGCATCCAGTACTTTTGCCAAATCTGCCGAGCGCCCTTTTACCTCAACAGCTCGCTCGTAGGTGATTTCGCCTGCTTTGCCAGCCTGGGTTAGCATCACATTAAACAACTGAGATTTTGCCTCTTCTTTTACGATGTCATGAACCAATTCCATGACATCATCATCGTCGCATTGCGGCAGCTCAGTGGATGGCTCGTCACTACCACATGCAGTAAGTAGTAATAAAGCTGGGATAGTGACCAAAGAAGTGAGTGCTTTCATTATCGTCCTTATAATTATCTATAGAATAGTCAAGTACCTGCGGCATAACTGCCGTGTTGTATACCGCGGGCCTGGCAATAAAACCTGAGTGTTAACAGTTGTCCTCAAGCAGGTCATAAATCAGATCTTCAAGGTCCTCCAGGTTATCTTCGTCGATAACCAGACGGGCTTTAGATTCATCTAAATCGAGTGCTTCAGCGAAAAAGCCTCTGAGGCCCCGAGCTTTGCGGTCAATTTCAAAAATGACCTCCAGCTGACTGCCACGATTGAAAAAGACGATCTCGACTTCATCGAGACGGCCATGAAATTCGCCGGCAATGGTTTTGAATTCCAGCTCCTGTACGAATGGCAGGCGAGAGAAAGAAGCCTCTTCAATGCCTTCACAGTCTGATTCATACAATTTGAAACCCAGTTCTTCCATACTATCGATGACGGCTTGTTGCAGGTCGGTTGGCACAACACGGATATAATCACGATCGGATTTATCCAACGCCATGTCGATGTCCAGATTAGTGGCAATCCAGGTTTGAGACTCGCCGACTGTGATAGGCGTTTCCAGGTCTAAATCAAATGCAAAGGGAATATGCTTTTCATCACCTGGCTCAATGGTAAAACGCTCATTAATACGAAATTTGGCTAAGGTGTGTTGCTTAGTGACAGTTTCCGACTCACCTTCACTGTTTTCTCTTTCAACGGTGTAAGTACACATCACTTTGAGATCGATTTTGTTGATCTCCTGAGCGACTTTGCCGCCGTTAATTTTAACTGTGCCGGAAATTTCCTCGCCAGGTGCAACCTGGTGGTGATCTAAAAGCGTGTCTACTTTTGCTGCGCCAATACCAACTGCGCCAAGTGCTTTCTTGAAAAAAGACATAGTCATCCTTATTGATTTTATTACCCTCAATCTTTGAAGGTTTTCACGGTCGATTATAGAAAAGAATATAAACGCGTCAACCGCTTTTTCTTTGCAAATATTTGACGATAATAATATAAACTCACAAAAGCACACTACATTGAGAGTATATTTTCCAACACAAACACACACCAACAATAAGAAGCTTTGCTTATTTAACCATTAAAATGAGAAGAAAAACTCACATAAATATGATTATATTTATATAGAAGAGTGAAATTAAATAGATTAACCTCTATTAAAACAGATATATCGCACAATCCTGATGTTCAATTTCCTCAGTACAAACAACCCCAACGACCTCATCACATCATTCACTTTGCCAAATTTTTAATACACAAAATGAAAAACCCGGCAAAGCCGGGTTTTCAAAGCGTAAAGTGCTGAGGGATGATTACATCATGCCGCCCATGCCACCCATTCCGCCCATGCCACCCATATCAGGTGCAGCAGCTGCTTCTTCCTTTGGAATTTCAGCAACCATAGCTTCTGTGGTGATCATCAGGCCAGCAACAGACGCTGCGAACTGCAGTGCAGAACGTGTTACTTTAGTTGGGTCAAGGATACCCATTTCGATCATGTCGTCGTACTGACCGTTCGCTGCGTTGTAACCATAGTTACCTTCGCCGCCTTTCACTGCGTTAACAACCACAGATGCTTCGTCACCCGCGTTTGATACGATTTGACGCAGTGGTGCTTCCATCGCGCGTAGCGCCACTTTAATACCGTGGTTCTGATCTTCGTTGTCGCCTGTTAGTGATTCGATCTTGCTCGCAACGCGAACCAGTGCAACACCACCGCCAGGTACTACGCCTTCTTCAACCGCAGCACGCGTTGCGTGCAGGGCGTCTTCAACGCGGTCTTTCTTCTCTTTCATTTCAACTTCAGTTGCGGCACCGACTTTGATCACTGCAACACCGCCGGCCAGTTTTGCCATACGCTCTTGTAGTTTCTCTTTGTCGTAATCTGAAGTCGCTTCTTCGATTTGTGCTTTGATTTGCGCTACGCGGCCGTCAATACCTTCCTGCTCGCCTGCACCATCAATGATGGTTGTGTCATCTTTAGTGATAACAACGCGCTTCGCAGTACCCAGGTCTTCAACCGTGGCTTTTTCAAGCTCAAGGCCAATCTCTTCAGAGATAACCGTACCGCCAGTCAGGATAGCAATATCCTGTAGCATAGCTTTACGACGGTCGCCGAAACCTGGCGCCTTAACCGCTGCAACTTTTACGATGCCACGCATGTTGTTCACAACCAGAGTCGCCAGCGCTTCACCTTCAAGGTCTTCAGCAATGATCAACAGAGGCTTACTGGTTTTTGCAACCGCTTCCAGAGTTGGCAGCAATTCACGGATGTTGGATACTTTTTTGTCAACCAACAGAATGTGCGGGTTATCCAGTTCAACCTGGCCTTTTTCAGCATTGTTGATGAAGTACGGAGACAGGTAACCACGGTCAAACTGCATACCTTCAACAACGTCTAATTCGTTCTGTAGTGACTGGCCTTCTTCTACGGTGATAACACCAGACTCACGACCTACTTTTTCCATTGCTTCTGCAATGATGTCACCAATTTCTTTGTCAGAGTTTGCAGAGATAGTACCTACCTGAGCAATCGCTTTCGCGTCTGAACAAGGAACTGATAGCGCCTTAAGCTCTTCAACCGCAGCAATCACTGCTTTGTCGATACCACGCTTCAGATCCATCGGGTTCATACCCGCAGCCACTGATTTAAGACCTTCGTTCACGATAGCTTGTGCCAGTACCGTTGCAGTGGTAGTACCGTCACCCGCCGCATCGTTTGCTTTAGACGCCACTTCTTTCACCATTTGTGCGCCCATATTCTCGAACTTGTCTTCCAGTTCGATCTCTTTTGCAACAGATACACCATCTTTAGTGATAGTAGGGGCACCGAATGATTTATCCAGTACTACGTTACGGCCTTTTGGACCCAAAGTTACTTTTACTGCGTCTGCCAGTACATTTACGCCTTTAAGCATTTTAGTGCGGGCATCGCCTGCAAAACGAACTTCTTTAGCTGCCATGATATTTATTCCTCTAAATTCTTTTCGATTAACCGTTAAATGTTGAGTGCGACGACCAGGCTTATTCTACGATGCCCAGGATGTTGTCTTCGCGCATGATCAGGTATTCCTGACCTTCGATTTTTTCTGTTTTCTCAACGTACGAGCCAAATAATACTGTGTCGCCCGCTTTAACTTGTAATGCTCTCACTTCACCATTGTCCAACACGCGGCCGTTGCCCACAGCAACCACTTCACCACGGGTTGATTTTTCAGCGGCAGAACCAGTTAAAACGATACCGCCAGCAGACTTTGTTTCTTCTTCAAGACGCTTAACAATAACGCGATCATGTAAAGGACGAATGTTCATGTGTTTAGTTCTCCTAACAGTTTCTGAACAATGACAGAATACATAGTGTAAGATGTTTGCCCGCTCAAACTCACCGTTTATAAGGGGCTAACTAATTAATTTCTAAGTTGCTTCACTTTATGGGGGTGGGCAAAACAAAACCCAAGCATTTTTTTCAATTTTTTTAGTCCTTGCGCTTAAACTCGCCTTCTAACGTGGTATTCCCCTCATCACGCTGCGATTGACCATGACCTGAAGGGCGACCAGCAAACGGGTCAAACTGCTGCTCTTGTTGCTGTGAGGTGTGTTGAGTGAACATGCCACCGCTTTGCACCTGCACGGTGGCACGTTGCAACAGCGCCTTGGCTAGTTTCTGGCGAATGGCCGGCGTGAGCAGCATAAAGCCCAATACATCAGTCATAATTCCCGGCGTCATGAGCAATACACCAGCGATGATCACACAGATCCCGGCAAACAGATCGCTGGCCGGTAACTGGCCTCGTGCCATTTGTTGCTGCACGTTGGCGTAAGCTCCCAGACCTTGTTGCTTTACCAGGCGCGCCCCAAACACCGCGGTCAGGATCACCAGTGCCAGGGTGGCAAATCCGCCGATGACTTCACTGACTTGCAATAACAGGGCTATTTCAGCGATGGGAATAACAATAAAAAGTAGAAAAAGGACTTTAAACATAGGATCTCCAAAATAACTGAAATAGATGTATGGGTCCTCGGGTCTTATTTCAAGCCCGCGCATCAGGCATAGCAACGCACGCGACCAATGCGCTGAAAGTAAAGGTGAAGCGCTTGGGATAGACCGCGTGTTTGGTTACACTAGAGCAAATTTAGCTCAAGCGAAAGGATAACCATGACGACGCCTTACCGATTGGTCATGACCACCTGTGGCACTCATGCGCAGGCCCAAGACATTGCCAGGCAGCTGGTGGCAAATAAACAGGCAGCCTGTGTGAACATTTTGCCAAACGTTGAGTCCATCTATGTGTGGCAGGGCGAGGTCTCTCAGGACAGCGAGTACAAGTTGATGATAAAAACCCATGTTGACTTGGTCGAGGCCGTCATGGAGACCATTCACCGTTTGCACCAATACGATGTGCCTGAAATTCAGGTCATCGAAGTCTGTGCTGGATCGCGGGACTATTTTAACTGGATTGATGAGGTACTGAATTAATGCGAATGCTGACGCGCTTTTTACCCCGCGGCATATTGGCCGTTTTGACCGCCCTGTTGATGCTGCTAAGCACCAGCAGCCAGGCGGCAGGCAATGCCACTGTGCTCGATAGCTTGCTCGCTCCCAAGCAGCAAACGTTTTTACCCGTCGAAGAAGCGTTTAAGTTCGACTTCGACCAGCAGGGCAAAGTGCTGTTTACCGGCTGGGATATTGCACCCGACTACTACTTATATAAGAAGAAACTGGAGATCATCGCCAAAGGGGCAGACATTTCAGTGCCCGAATATGCGCAGGGTGAAATGATCGAGGATGAATTCTTTGGCAAAACCGAAGTGTATTTTGATCAGTTTGCCGTGATCTCTCGACTCAGTAATATCACCGACGGTGCTGTGGTCAAAATTCGCTACCAGGGCTGTGCCGAAGCCGGGCTGTGTTACCCGCCCGAAGTGATCACTGTGCCTTTAACTGTGCTCGTCAGTAGCGGCGATGATGCAACCCCACCCGCCAAAGCAACCAGCCAGCCTGAGTCTGCATCCGCAAATAGCGACGACTTGAGCTTCACGGAGCGACTGGCGCAGCAATCACTGCTCACCAATCTGGCAGTGTTTTTTGCGGTGGGCGTCGGCCTGGCGTTTACGCCGTGTGTTTTCCCGATGTTTCCAATCCTCTCTAGCCTTATCGCCGGACAGCAACATTTGTCGACCAAAAAGGCCTTTAGCCTGTCTTTTGTTTATGTTCAGGGCATGGCCGTAACCTATGCTGCACTTGGCTTAGTGGTGGCCTATTTTGGCGGCCAGGTACAGGGCTATCTGCAACATCCGGCAGTGCTGATAAGCTTTAGTTTACTGTTTGTGTTACTGGCCTTTGCCATGTTCGGCTGGTACGAAATAAAACTGCCCAGCGGCATGATGAGCAAGCTTACTGAGATCAGTAATCAACAAAGTGGCGGCAACTATGTCGGGGTGTTTTCTATGGGCGTTTTATCCGGCCTGATTGCCTCACCTTGTACCACGGCCCCCTTGTCTGCGGCCCTGCTTTATGTTGCTCAAAGCGGCGACTTTATGGTGGGCGGTCTGACGCTGTATGCGTTGAGTCTGGGTATGGGTCTGCCGCTGCTGCTGCTTGGCACCTCAGGCGGTAAACTACTACCCAAAGCGGGAGGCTGGATGGATCAGGTGAAAACCCTGTTCGGTTTTGTCATGCTGTTTGTGCCTTTGATCCTGCTTGAGCGGATCCTCGACTTCAATATCATTCTGGGGCTGGCCTCAGTACTGGCAGTGGCAACCGCTCTATATTTGCATCACTGGCAAAGTGGTCAGGCACAAGGTAAGGGAAAAACCCTGCTCTGGGCGATGGCAACCAGCTTGTTTGTGGTTGGCTTATTGACTGCCAGAAGCGTGGTTTTTCCAGACACTAGCACCGCCCAGGTCAGCGTAGCACAGAATGAGACTAAGCAGGGCTTCCGACTACTGGACGACCTGGCTGCATTAAACGTGGCGGTCGAGCAAGCCAACAGTCAGGGAAAAATCGCCATGGTGGATCTCTACGCTGATTGGTGTGTAGCTTGCAAAGAGTTTGAGAAATATACTTTCCCCACTGAACAAGTTCAGACTCAGTTTGCCTATTTCGACACCCTAAAACTCGACCTGACCGAAAGTAACGACACCACCATAGAGATCATGGAAGCGTTTACGGTGTTCGGTCTGCCCAGCATTTTGTTCTTTGATGCCGAGGGCAACGAGATCCCCGAACTGCGCGTCACCGGATTCCAGGATGCCGATGAGTTCGCTGCCCACCTGGAAAAAGTGCGCCAACACGTCCTGTAACCTTCGTTTCAGCGAACGATTCGCTACCCACGACACAGAGGCCTGAAGATTTGCCTCTGTGTCTCGTCTCTTCCTATGCTGATTAGACCAGTATTTTGCTGCTATTTACCTTGAACTCTCTATAATAGTTCGCGAACGTGAGAAATATTTGCTATTTACTGTGCATACGCTTAAGTTAACAAGGTCTTTTTCGAAAAAAGCGGCTTTGTTTTCTAAATAAAGGAATTTCACGCATTATGTCTACAAATTTGAAGATTTTAGTCCTGAATGGCCCAAACCTGAACATGTTGGGCCGACGTGAGCCGGACAAGTACGGCACCCGGACCTTAAAAGACATCATGCAAAGCCTGACGCAAAGCGCGGTAAATTACGATGTTGAGCTAAGTCATTTTCAGAGCAATAGCGAAGCAGAGCTGATTGAGCATATTCATGCTCAGTATGATCGTGTTGATTGCATCATCTTCAATCCAGCCGCTTTTACACACACCAGTATTGCTTTGCGAGATGCCCTACTAAGCGTCAGCATCCCGTTTTATGAAGTGCATTTATCAAATGTTTATGCACGCGAACCCTTTCGCCACAAGTCTTACTTTTCGGACGTGGCGCAAGGCGTAATATGTGGATTAGGTGCGCTGGGCTACGAAGCGGCATTGATGGCTGCCGTAGCCAAGCTGCGCAAACAAGATAACTCAAATTAACTAACAGGCGGGTCAAGTTATGGATATTCGCAAGATCAAGAAACTTATCGAATTAGTAGAAGAATCAGGTATTGCTGAGCTGGAAATCACTGAGGGTGAAGAGTCGGTACGCATCAATCGTCACAGCAGCGCACCGGTTATTGCTCAGCCACAGCAGTACTCTGTACCAACAGCGGCGCCAGCTCCCGTTGCAGCCCCAGCGGCGGCACCGGCTGCTGAAGCCCCAGCCGCAAGCAACACACCAGCAGGTCATCAGGTGAAGTCACCTATGGTTGGTACTTTCTACTCGGCGTCTTCTCCTACAGCTGCGGCATACGTTGAAGTCGGCACAAAAGTTAACGTAGGCGACACACTGTGTATCGTTGAAGCGATGAAGATGATGAACCAAATCGAATCCGACAAAGCCGGTGTTGTGAAGGCGATCCTGGTTGAGAATGGCGATGCGGTTGAGTTCGATCAACCTCTGTTCATTATTGAATAATGCCCCTGGAAGGTTAACACTATGCTAGATAAAGTAGTCATTGCAAACCGAGGCGAAATTGCGCTTCGCGTATTGCGTGCCTGCAAGGAGCTGGGGATTAAAACGGTTGCAGTGCATTCAACTGCCGATCGTGACCTCAAACACGTGCTACTTGCAGACGAAACCATTTGTATCGGTAAACCCGCTGCCAGCGAAAGCTACCTGGA
Source organism: Pseudoalteromonas rubra (assembly GCF_005887095.1). GTDB lineage: Bacteria > Pseudomonadota > Gammaproteobacteria > Enterobacterales > Alteromonadaceae > Pseudoalteromonas > Pseudoalteromonas rubra_E. Next base: position 313,082 of record NZ_PNCI01000008.1, read on the forward strand.
TATTCCACGCATCATAGCTGCGGCAGAGGTAACCGATGCGGTTGCTATCCACCCGGGCTACGGCTTCCTGTCTGAAAATGCAGATTTCGCCGATCAGGTTGAGCAAAGCGGCTTTATCTTTATCGGTCCAAAAGGCGATACCATTCGTCTGATGGGTGATAAAGTGTCAGCGATTGAAGCAATGCGTAAAGCCGGTGTACCTTGTGTACCTGGTTCTGACGGCCCGCTGACAGACGACAATGAGCGCAATGTACAAATTGCCAAACGCATTGGTTACCCGGTGATCATTAAAGCCGCCGGTGGCGGTGGTGGTCGCGGTATGCGTGTTGTACGTAGTGAAGAAGAGCTGCTGGATTCAATTGCACTGACGCAAACAGAAGCACAGCAATTCTTTGGTAATGGCATGGTATACATGGAGAAATTCCTTGAAAACCCACGTCATATCGAAGTACAGGTCTTAGCAGACGGACAAGGCAATGCCATCCATCTGGGCGAGCGTGACTGTTCAATGCAGCGTCGTCACCAAAAAGTGGTAGAAGAAGCGCCTGCACCAGGTATTACCGCAGAAATGCGTAAGTTCATTGGTGACCGCTGTACGCGCGCCTGTATCGAGATCGGTTACCGTGGTGCCGGTACGTTTGAATTCCTGTATGAAAATGGTGAATTCTACTTTATCGAGATGAACACGCGTATCCAGGTAGAGCACCCGGTAACTGAAATGGTGACTGGCGTAGACCTAATCAAAGAGCAGCTGAAAATTGCCGCCGGTCAACCGCTGTCTATCACTCAGGACGATGTTGTGATCCGCGGCCATGCTATTGAATGTCGTATCAATGCTGAAGATCCGGAAAGCTTCATTCCGTCTCCAGGCAAGATCACACGTTTCCACCCGGCCGGTGGGTTAGGCATTCGCTGGGACAGCCATATTTATGCTGATTACACAGTCCCGCCGCATTACGACTCAATGATCGGTAAACTGATCACTTACGGTGAAAACCGTGACGTGGCCATTGCCCGAGCACGTAACGCTCTGAATGAACTTGTGATTGACGGTATTAAAACCAATACCCCGCTGCACAAGAAAATTCTGGCGGACGAAAACTTCCAAAACGGTGGTACAAACATCCACTATCTGGAAAAGAAACTGGGCCTGTAAGCCCGTTTACGCAGGGGCCAATGTGCTCCTGCGTGTCTTATCCCCCAGGCCTCATCTGGCCACTTTCAGAACCCACACTCTATTTCTCATTGCATCAGGGCGTCTGTTCGGTCACTTTAAGACTATCACTTCTTTCACCCGCAGACTGGCGCTGTAAAAGAGAACTTTATGTCATTACCCAGTTTTTTACGTTTGATCTGTCTGGCAGCAATCTGGGGCGGTTCATTTTTGTTTATGCGCCTTGCCGCGCCGACCTTTGGCCCTGCTTTTTTAATTGAATTCAGAGTGAGCTTTGCCGCACTGGCGTTGTTCGTAATAGCCTGGTATCTGAAGCAACATCTGCATTTTCGTGCCCACGCCCGCCACTATTTTATTTTGGGATTACTCAATACAGCGCTACCTTTCGTGCTCTTTGCCTATGCGGCGCAAACTCTCACGGTTTCTGTGTTGGCAATTTTGAACGCTACGGCTGCCATCTGGGGTGCTTTGATCGCTTTTTTCTGGCATCGAACGCCTCTTTCAGTGAAGTCCCTGATCGGCATGGTGCTGGGGATAGTCGGCGTTGTCATCTTAGTTGGCTGGGACCAGACATTTATCTCAGAAAAGCTGATTTGGCCGGTCCTGGCTGGTGTACTTGCCGCAGTCAGTTACGGTGTTGCGAGCAACTACGCTAAAAATGCGCCCCAGATCCCCGCATTTGACAATGCCCATGGCAGCATGTGGGCCGCCGTCGTCTGGCTACTTCCGCTGCTCCCTTTCATACCCATGCGGGCAGTACCAGATAGCACGGAGATCTCTGCTGTGATTGCCTTAGGCGTGATCTGTACCGGCGTTGCTTACTTATTATATTTTAGATTAATTTCAGAGGTAGGTGCGGCTTCTGCGCTTTCAGTTACTTTCTTAATTCCCCTGTTTGGGATTGTCTGGGGCTATCTGGTGTTAGACGAGCAGGTTGGGCTCAATACATTAGGCGGGATGGTACTGGTATTAACGGGCACTATGCTGGTGACGGGCTTTTCACCCGCCACCCTGCGAGCTGGGCGCACACAGTAGAGTATGTAGGGCTACTGAAATACCACATTCTCGCTGCCAGGCAGCGGTTTAAAACGATTCAGTAGCTTTTCGCAGTCTTCCAGGATCTGCGCTTCAAGACGCTCTTCAGCACGCCAGCGCTGCGCATCCATCTTATAGATCTCTTTCTTGCTGTATTTTTTTCGAGCGTCATGGGTCGGCATCTCTTTGACTTCCTCGTACATTTCATGCACGCCAGGATAGCTCTGACTCAGTTCTACCTCTTCATCAAAGCTATATTGAGACATCAGCACCCAGACCCGCAAACAGCCTTCAGAGTACTCACACTGCTTCTGCTGCATCGCTTTGGCTATCAGGTTGATACTATCGGACAGCTTGGCATTTCGTTCCTGACGAGAACGTGCCAGCTTCTCTTTTTGCTCCTGCTGCAATTTTGCTATCGTGTCTTTCTGAACTTTCAGCTGCCACAGCAGCTTGCCGGCGTAAAATGCCAGACCGGCGATGATCAACGCGCCTACCACAATCGCGGCTATCCACATAGTTTAACGCTCCTCGTCTTCGTCTGTTAACCACTCATCTGCCAGATCGTTGCTCATCCACTGATCCAGCTCATCTTCCTGGGGCATATCAGCTTCTTCGAACTCATCATCAATGCCCAGTAACTCACATAACTCCTGATGGCGTGCTACCGACTTATTGAAGTACTTAGCATCTTTGCCCGTTAATAGCTCGCCACGCTCATGACGCTCCAGTAGTGCCATCAGACGCTCATCATTTTCCAGTTGGCGCAGCTCTTCTTCCGGCGTTAATGCCACTGGCGCAACCTTCTTCAGCTCCACCTGAGGCTTAAGATCTCGTTTTAGCTTAGGTTCATTAACCTGCTGAGGCTGCGGCACCAGAGCTATGGGCTTTTTACTGCCAGCACGCGGATCCTTTTTAGTCCCTGTGGTGTTGTGCTCATCGACTTTGGCTTCTTGTGCGTTACGTGAACCAGGCTTCTTACCTTTGTGCTTTTTATTGCGCTGCTCTTTGAGCGCTCTGAGCTCCTGGAGCTTCTCTTTGCTTAACCTTGGCGTACCTATGTTGCCAACCTTACGGGATTTCTTCTTTCTCGTCATACTAGTCTTTACTCATTCTGTACTATCGCTTAGTTAAAATGATGACATCATTACCAATCACTTCAACCTGGGTATTAAATTGCTCTGCAATATAGGCAAATGTCTCACGGCTAAAAAACGCGATATGGGTTTGATCGTTTTTATAGTGCCAGTTTGCAAAACGTGCCGGATCTATTACCAGCTTAGTCATTAATGCCAATGGTGCGCCAGGCTTGAGCATGGCCAGCAACTGGTGCAGCACTTTACCAGGCTGGGCCAGGTGTTCTATCACTTCACTACAGGTAATAAAGTCATACTGCTGATCCAGCACTTTGGGATCATTGGCATAGTATAAATCATATAGCGCCATCCGATGGCCTGCTTCGGTCAGCATTTTGGCCAACAGTGGGCCCGGCCCACAACCAAAATCCAGGCCAGATTGAGCCGCCGGTAAACGCTTGCACAGCGGTTCAGCCAGTCGGGATAGAAAGCGCCGATAGCCGGGATCCATCAGATCATTTTCATGGCTGTCATAAATGGCTTTTTCCTGCTCAGCGCTTAATCGCTGCTCGGGGGAGACAGATACCAGCTTGCAGCGCTGACACTGCCAGTAGTCTCTGAATTTGTCCTGATGGTAGTGCGTCAGTGAGTCGCCTTCACAAAGGCCGCAACGCCATGACTGTGGATTTTGCAACTGAGATAAACCGAAATGCCTTAAAGACTGTATTGTAACAGCAATCAATTAGTGAACAAATATGCACACACAAATAAAAAAGCGGCAGAGATTGCTCTCTACCGCTTACTAATCTGAGCGTCACAAACTGGACACTTCTCCCTTCGACTTTTAAGTCATTATTATTTTTATTGTGGTATTTTCCGTTTTGTTTTTATTGTCACTTCCGTGAACACTTTCCATATTGTTATTGTTATCAAACTTCCAATGCATTTTTTATTTTCGGTCTTCCTGACACTTTCTTGGTCATCCTGCGTATTCAAAGAGAATACCTAATCTTGCCACCGACGCTTCCGTTACGTATTGTCCCTGTTTTTGTATTATCTGGCGACAACGAATAATCTACGCCGATCTGAAACAGTTACAACTAAACAATAACAAAATTATTACCTGAATATTTTAGAACAACATTAAACCAATTTTATTACAATAGGTTACAACTTAACACAGGATGAAATTAAGTCAAGTCCTACAGTCTCTATAAGCATATATCCTACATCAATATTGAGATATGTCTTACAAAGCAAGATCAAAAAAAGGCAGCTCTGTTGCTGCCTTTTTTACAATACCCAGAGTTTACACTGGGCTTGTTTTGTATCTATACGACTTTAGTGTAGGCCACCCAAGTATTTAGATAATACTTCGATGTCTTTATCGGTCAGTTTCTTCGCAATGTCACCCATCATGCCGTTCGGATCGTTGTTACGATCGCCGCTACGGAATTTTTCAAGCTGCGCCTTGATATACTCAGGGTGCTGGAATGAGATTTTCGGGAACTTAGACAGAGACGTGCCGTTACCACGTGGACCGTGACACGCTGCACAAGACGGAATACCACGCTCAGCATCACCTGCTCTGTAAAGCTTTTGACCGGCTTCAACCACATCTTCTGGTGTGGTGCCTGCAGACATTGGCAGCGACGCAAAATACGCAGACAAGTCTTTCATGTCTTGATCCGATAAAGGCATAGCCATGCCACTCATCACAGGATCCATACGACCTTCTTTACCACCCGACGTCATGCCAAGCTTGAACTCTTGTAGTTGCTTGTAGATATAATCTGCATGCTGGCCAGCGATTTTCGGATACATAGTAACAGGAGCATTGCCATCCGGACCGTGACACGCCGCACAGGTTGCTGCCTTTGCTTTACCGGCTTGCGCATCGCCATCAAATGCCGCGACGTTGCTGGCTGACAAGGACCCTAGCAACATAGTTAAAGTTAATGCTATTTTTTTCATGGTAAATTCTCTGTTTCCGACCCTGTAATTTTGACCCCAGCCGAAAAAGCCTCGTTTCTTTTACTGCGTGGGCAAATCTTATTTGAGACCGACTGACCAAGCTTGCTAATTGTGCACTAATTGGCACCGACAAAGTCAACGGGCTCGAGTTTTACGTTGCAATTGCTACATTCTACACGATATTAATTTCTCTGGCACGTTTTCTGCTCACATTAAGCCCATAAATTATAGGGATTTGACCTGGATTAAGTTTCCCTTTAAGGACATAGCGTAAAAACTCACCCAAGGTGAAGATTTTATCGGCTTTTGCTTTAGCAACCAAGTATAATAAAATAGACAATAATGAGATCAATCCCCTTGAGGAGTCGAAGTGCTAAAATCCCGCATGCCGTATAACCGTGCTCAGTTTGTGACGAGTGCCCCTGATATTTCCCGATTACCCGCCGATACCGGCATTGAAGTCGCGTTTGCCGGACGTTCCAATGCGGGAAAATCCAGCGCACTGAATGCCCTGACTGATCAGAAGCTGGCACGGACCAGTAAAACGCCGGGCCGTACTCAGCTCATCAATACCTTCTCTCTCGAAGATGATAAGCGACTGATCGATTTACCCGGGTACGGCTTTGCAAAAGTGCCGCTGGAAATGAAAAAGAAATGGCAGAAATCACTGGGCGAATATCTGCAAAAACGTCAGAGCCTGAAGGGCATCGTGGTATTGATGGACATTCGCCACCCGCTCAAAGACTTGGATATGGATTTGATTAACTGGGCCGCAGGCAGTGATATTCCGGTACTGGCACTGTTAACCAAAGCCGACAAACTCAAGCAGGGCAAGCGCAAAGCCGAAGTATTACAGGTGCGTAAAGCACTGGCAGAGCTGAATGCCGACATTACCGTACACGCGTTTTCTTCTCTAAAAGGACTGGGTCTGAAAGAGCTGGCCTGGCAGCTGGATGACTGGTTCCTGGGACCATATGTCAAAGAAGAAGCTGAGCCGGACACGCCTGCTGCTGAATAATAGACTTCAGGCTGCGCCCCTTGGCGTAGCCTAGCCAACCACAAACGGCTTATCTGCCGACGTTAACACAAAAGTATCCCCCTGACTTTGTGCCAGTTCAGCCCATTGATAGTAGACCGAACGGCTAACCCGAGCCGACAAACCATAGTTGAGCATCAAATATGGGACTGACTGACCTTGGTAAGACTTAAGCAAGAGTGGAAACTCGCTGCACACCGGCCAAAAGCGGCCGAGATTGTCCTGTGCAATTAACGTAGTGCCCAGCCCCAATGTGGGTGCCAGCTCACAGTACTGCCAGGCGACTATCACAAACGGGCTGTCTGCGACCTCCACCGGACAAGTCTCGGATGGAGATTTGAGCAGGTACTGACCCTGCTCGTAACACAATACACTGGCGAGTAATTTCACCAGGCCTTCACGGCCAATCACAGCGCCCTCATGAAACCAGCGACCCTGTGCATCAATGGCAAACGCGCCAACCCCACATTCATCCGCCTGCCAGCGCCCGGTGGGCGCATGCTGCGTCACATAATGGGCGATCAGCGCTTCAATGTTACTCACTGAACACCAGGTTGAAAGTCACAGGTACGGCGGTCGCTATGGTATTCAGGCCTGCAACCTTACGCAGAGCTTCAATTCCCGCATCTAACCCAAAGTCGCGGCTGTTGATCAGGACGGCGCGCAATGGTGTCACCTGGAGTTGCTGGTTGGCTTTGTTTACCACCAGATCCACGTTCAGTGTTGCAACCTGACCATGCAGTGCCAGCGTAACAGGCACCTGTCGAATAATTTGAACACCCGACTTCAGCGACTTAAGATACTGGCTCACATTGGCGGTGATTTTAGCCTCTGGGAATTTAGCCACCTCAAACAGCATTTTTTGCATGCGTTCATTACGAATGGGGATCAGGCTTTCAACGCTGCTCAGGTCCAGTCTTAAATCCAGCTCACCGGTTTTATTTATGGTGCCAGACAACTGTTTAAAGTGATGGTTTTCAGCAACACTGCCCGCTTTGATAGAGGTAAAGCTCACATCGCTGTGTGCGCTGTCTAATTGCCACGCCTGAGCGAACTGCGCCGACAGGCCAAGAACTGAAAATAGAAGGGGTTTAAGCATGACGTATTCCTTGAAAATGAAAGTCGTCATCTTAACTGTATCCTGTAAGCAGATGCAACGACATAGCACCTAATACTGGTCTTACAGCATAATCAGAAATGGGCTTATATTGAAAGATAAATTGACAGGAAAAACCGGCTCGCACCATTCACATTGCGAGCCGTTATAGCAATCTGGGGAGAAGCTATCAATACACTGTATCTTCACGAGGAGAGATACATCATCAACAGGATGTCCTACAGGAAGAGGACGCGCGCACTGTAGCAAATCACTTGGGGGAAATAAACAGCCAAAAGCAAGTTATGCGCCAATTTGATATTTTTTAAACATCAGATTGCGCATTTTTACCTCTGAGTTACACCAGATACATTTGCAGGGCCCGTCATTGCTGGGATCCGGGCAATAAAAAACACGGCCTGAGCCGTGTTTTTTGCGGATAACCTTAACTGTGAGTTCTCATCATTTGTGAGAGTTAAACATCTTGTAGATTAAGGCACAGACAAAAATAGTGAGAATTTCAAAAATGCTTTTGTAACTTCACCCGATTTAGTACAGCTCATTAGTAGAGTTTATAGGAGCTAAAACACTTTTAGCTAACTGCAATAATGGATGCTGTCACTTCGTTTGCAATGAGTTATCCAAGTAAACATTCCTCACCCAAAACCACTGAAATCCGTTCTCATAAAGCGCGCCCTCGAGCAAGCTCACATTGCATGGAAAATCATAGTTCTTTTTGTACTTCCCAGACGGGTCTAAATGGTTGAACGGCTCTTTTATTGCGCACCTCGGGTATTGATACAGTTTAATGTTCAGTTTTCTTTGGTTACTAGTTGCAATAAAAACTGCGTACGTGTCGTTTTCAAACACGAATTCAATTTCGTCAAAAGTGTATTCAAATGGCTCATCTTTTTTTCCTGGTACGGACGGTAACAATAGAGTCTTCGAATTGATTATCTTAGATAAAAATTGAGTTACCCCCTCCCCTCTATCAATGGTCACTTTTTTCGGGCAGGGAGCAATGGAGTCAACAAGATACATAGCAAACTTAGACATTGGCATATTCTTCAATCCTTAGTTATTTATACCACTAATGGTTAATGCTTTTACTAGGTTGAAAGTTGAGCACATTGATGTTTGTAGTACACATCAAGATTGCGTACACATTGCCCAGAAAAATCAGAATGATCTGTTCAAAACTTTCTGTATTATATAAATAATAAATTCAAACCTACTGGGTTAAGGATATAGCAGAATTCTGCAAAGGAGAAAAAATACGATGCCCGTAAAAACAAATCTATGGAGAGTAAGCGAAAAGCCAGAGGAGCTCGCTGAAAGTCGTCTGGATACGGAAAAGCTCTTGGAGAAAATGATTGTACAGGAACCACGTTTGCTCTCTGATGAATGGATGCTAATTGGCCAACAGGAACATACATATAACAAGCAACCACTAGATCTACTGGCAATCGCTCCAGATGCCTCTCTTGTCCTGATTGAGCTCAAAAGAGACCGAACACCCAGAGACGTAGTGGCACAAGCATTGGACTATGCCTCATGGGTTGAAAATTTGACTCCCGATAAAATTGCTGCGATATATAGAAAGTTTACTTCTGGAGGCAACCTAGCAGAAGGTTTTCAGAAAAAGTTTTCACGCCCTCTCGACGAGGACGAGCTAAACCAAAGTCATCAGATTATTATCGTCGCCGCAGAGTTAGATGCTAGCACTGAACGCATTGTAAAGTATCTAAATGACCGCTCTCTGGCCATTAATGTTTTATTTTTCCAAGTGTTTGCACATGGTGATGAGAAAATAATCAGTCGGACTTGGTTGCTAGATCCAATAGAAACCCAATCTGCATCCTCACCAACTAAATCCAGTAACTCGGAACCTTGGAATGGGGAATTTTACTGCTCTTTTGGTGACAGCAATTCACGCTCATGGAATGAAGCAAGACACTACGGTTTTATATGCGGAGGCGGTGGCGCATGGTATAGCAGGACGTTACAACTACTATCGCCAGGTAACCGGGTTTGGGTAAAGGTTCCAGGTATGGGGTTTGTTGGTGTAGGCCAAGTACTCAGTCAGGCAGTTCCAGCTTCAGAGTTTACTATAAATACCAGCGATGGCGAAAAACCAGCTATGGAGGTGCTCACAGAAGGTAATTACCATCGAGACTTTATTGACGATGAGGAAAAGTGTGAGTACTTCGTAGCTATTGAATGGTTGGAAACCAAGGACTTAAGTGAGGCTATTCAAGAGCTCGGTATGTTCGGAAATCAAAACACCATATGTAAACCTACAACAGCAGCATGGCGAACAACAGTGAATAGACTGAAGAGCATATTTACCAATTTCGAAAAGTAATCTTGTAACTCCACCCAACTTAGTACTGCTCATTAGTAGAATTATGCAGCCTCAAGGTAGTCAACAGGATCAAAAAGCCACCTGTGAGAGGTGGCTTTTTATCGAGCGTCATGAATTGTGCGAATTTATATCATCAATGATGAAAACTCCCTACGCTAGTGCGCCTGCTCCCAGTTTTCACCGTGATCGGCTTCGACCAGCAAGGGGACATCCAGCTTGGCAGCGTCACTCATAAGCTGACAGACATGCTCGCTAAACTGCGCCACTTTATCGGCTTTCACCTCAAAGACCAGTTCATCGTGCACCTGCATCAGCAGTTTAATATCACTGTCCTGCAGAGTCGCCAGCCACTGGGCTACTTTGATCATCGCCTTTTTAATGATGTCTGCGGCTGTGCCCTGCATCGGAGCGTTGATAGCAGCGCGCTCAGCCGCCTTGCGACGGGCGCCATTACGTGCCTTGATGTCTGGCAAATACAAACGACGGCCGAACAGAGTTTCAACATAGCCCTGCTCTGCGGCTTTCTCTCGGGTCGACTCCATATACTCCAGTACACCCGGGAAGCGCTCGAAATATTTATCCATATAGTGCTGTGCTTCATGGCGCGGAATATCCAGCTGTCTGGCCAGACCAAAGGCACTCATGCCGTAGATCAGTCCGAAGTTGACCGCCTTAGCCTTGCGACGCATATCGGAGGTGACCTCTTCCAGTGGCACTGAAAAGACTTCACTGGCGGTGGCACTGTGAACATCTTTACCCTCAGCAAAGGCCTTAAGTAAGCCCGCATCCTGAGACAGATGCGCCATGATCCGCAACTCAATCTGGCTGTAGTCGGCCGCCATGATCACATGATCCTGATCGGCAACAAAGGCCTGACGGATCCGCCGTCCCGCTTCATTGCGGATCGGAATGTTCTGTAGGTTAGGATCGGTTGAGCTGAGACGACCAGTGGCCGTGACGGCCTGATGATACGAGGTATGAACGCGCTGGGTCTGCTCGTTAACCATCTTGGGCAGTTTATCGGTATAGGTAGATTTCAGTTTAGCCAGACCACGATGCTCAATGATCAGTTTAGGTAATGGGTAATCATGGGCCAGCTCCTGCAACACCTCTTCCGCGGTAGACGGCGCGCCTTTAGGCGTTTTCTTTAAAACCGGCAGTTCCAGCTTGTCAAACAGGATTGCCTGTAACTGTTTGGTCGAGCTGAGATTGAACTCTTCTCCCGCCAGCTCAAAGGCTTCATGCTCCAACTCTTTAAGACGCGTCTCGATACTGTGACTTTGCTGAGCCAGCATACCACTGTCGATCTTCACACCGGTGCGCTCAATATCAGACAGCACGCTGACCAGCGGCAACTCGATATCCTCAAACACACTCGCTAAGGTCGGATGCTGCTGCAACTGTGGCCACAGATGCTGATGTAAGCGTAAGGTGATATCGGCATCTTCCGCGGCATACGGCGCCGCTTTATCCAGTTCAATCTGATTAAACGTCAGCTGGTTTTTACCCTTACCCGCAATCTCTTCAAAGCTGATATTTTTATGACCCAGATATTTAAGCGCCAGTGAATCCATATCATGACGAGTACCCACACTGTTAAAGACGTACGATTCCAGCATAGTATCAAAGGCAATGCCATTGAGCTCCAGACCGGCGCGTGCCAGCACGCTCTTATCGTACTTCAGGTTTTGCCCCACTTTTTTATGCTTGGGATCTGCCAGGATCGGACCTATCAGGTCAAATACCAGTTGTTTGTCTAGCTGCTCCGGGGCTCCCATATAATCATGGCCCAGTGGCAGATATGCCGCTTCACCTGCAGCGACCGCAAAACTCATGCCGACCAATTCGGCCTGCATATAGTCCAGACTGGTGGTTTCGGTATCAAAGGCAAACAGCTCAGCCTCGCGCAGCTTTTCGAGCCAACGATCAAGCTGTTCGCGCTCTAAAATGGTCTCATAATCAACGTCAACAGGTGGCGTTACCAACGACTCCTGCTCGGTATCTGCGGCGGTTTCCGGTGCGCTCTTGCCATCCAGCAGCTCTGCCAGCCAGCGCTTAAATTCACATTGACCATACAGCTCGATCAACTGATCTTTATTCATGTCCTGGATCTTAAATTGTTCCAGGTCTTGCTCCACCTCACAATCCAGTTTAATGGTTGCCAACTCATAGGATAACTTCAGTTGTGCCTCGTGTTCAGCCAGCTTCTTCGCCATGGTTTTGGAACCACGAAAGCCCAGATCAGCGATTTTATCCAGATTTGCATAGAGATCGTCAATTGATCCCAGGCCCTGCAGCATAGCCAACGCGGTTTTTTCACCAACGCCTGGTACGCCTGGAATGTTATCCACTTTATCGCCCATCAGAGCCAGATAATCGATGATCAACTCCGGCCCAATGCCAAACTTATCCACCACGCCTTGCGGGTCTAAAATGGTGTTGGTCATCGTGTTGATCAGCGTGACATGCTCATTGACCAACTGCGCCATGTCTTTATCACCCGTGCTGATCAATACATGCCTTTGTTGCTCGGACGCCAGACGCGAAAAAGTGCCGATCACATCATCCGCTTCGACGCCTTCAATGCTAACCAGTGGCAATCCCATTGCGCGGATAATATCGTGGATAGGTGCGATCTGCGTGCGCAAATCATCCGGCATCGGTGGGCGATGTGCTTTGTATTCACTGTACATCTCATTTCTGAAAGTCGGCCCTTTGGCATCAAACACCACTACCATATGGCTGGGCTGATATTGCTTGAGTAAGCTTTTCAGCATATTGATGACACCATAGATGGCGCCTGTGGCTTCTCCTTTGGAGTTGGTCAGGTGCGGTGGCGCATGATAAGCACGAAACAAATACGACGAACCATCGACCAGGATCAGCGGGTTTTCAGGGATCTGAGACATAGTTATTGGGATCCTAAAATTGGAAGTTTTAAATCTGGGTTAGCATGCCATAAGGGCGAGAATAAAACGAGTCTGACACAGCCCAAAACGCCTCATAAGAAATGGGGATGGCCTGTGGATAACTTTGTAGATAAACATGGGCTATCGGCCCACACATCAGAAAGACGTCTAGGATAAAAAAGTAAAACGCTGAATATAAAAGGAAATTTATTTTTACTCTTTTATATGCTTTAAGCTAAGATTGTGGACAGTGACTTTGGAGTCAGTTTACAGCCAGCTATTGAGTGGCTATTAATTCACCGCTTTTTCATGAGCGGAGGCGTATACTAACACAAACGATCAAAGATCAAAGCAGATCCTTTATATTTTTTTATTACTAGCTTAATGACAAAATTGCATATATCGCAAAACAAAGACTTTAAACGGAGATCCCGATGAAACAAGTAGCGATCATTTTAAGCGGTTGTGGCGTCTTTGACGGTGCTGAGATCCACGAATCTGTACTCACTATGCTCCACCTTGAACGCCTGGGTGCAAGTTATCAGTGTTTTGCACCGGACGTTCAACAACATCATGTGATCAACCACCTCACCGGTGAAGAGCAGGACGAGCAACGCAATGTCCGGGTTGAAGCGGCGCGTATTGCACGCGGCGAAGTCGCAGATCTGGCCACACTGGATGCCAGTGCATTTGATGCATTGATCTTGCCTGGTGGCTTTGGCGTCGCAAAAAACCTATCCGACTTTGCTTTTAAAGGTGCCGAATCCAGTATCCTGGAGACGCTCAAAGCAAGCTGTCAGGCTTTCAATCAACTCGGCAAACCCATCGCTTATTTATGTATTGCACCAGCGCTTATTGGTCATATCCACCCTGCCGGCACGCTGGCCACCATCGGCAATGATGAGGCTACAGCCCAGGCTGTCGAGGCCCTGGGTGCCAGTCACGTTGCCTGCGGTGTGTCTGAAATCGTGGTCGATGATAACCACAAAGTCATCAGTACCCCAGCATATATGCTGGCAGGCTCGATTAGCGAAGCATCAAGCGGTATCGAAAAAGCCGTGCAAAAACTACTTGAGCTGGCCTAGCGCTAAACCAGGGCGGCACCATGCCGCCCCGGTCAAATTGTTCAATAATTCGACTAACCGATTCAATTCATTCACTCTCAACCCTGTGATTTTTTGCCCTAACGCAATAAATTCTATTTTTTAGTCGCTTATACTCAAGTTTACGTTTTATAAATTAGTTGGTGACGTTATAATCGGCTTAATTCCGTCATCCATCGTGATAGATCACGTTCAATTTGAAGTGAGCAAGGTAAATGAAGAAACTTTCAGCAGCACTGTTATTGCTATCTACTGCGGCAATCGCACAGCCATTCGACAATTCTTTAACTGAAGAAGCGATCAAAAAGCGTCTTGAGCCTGTGGGCTCTGTCTACCTGGCTGGTGCCGAAGATACTGCTGCCGCGGCGCCTACTGGTCCGCGTTCAGGTGAGCAAGTGTACCAGGCTTCCTGTTTTGCCTGTCATGGCACAGGTGCACTAGGCGCGCCTAAAACAGCTGATGACTGGGCACCTCGTCTTGCAAAAGGCAATGATGTACTACTTGACCACGCGATCAATGGCTTCAATGCAATGCCTCCTCGTGGTACCTGTATGGATTGTAGCGATGACGAAATCGCTGCAGCGATTGATTTTATGATCAAGTAAAAAATCGCCGTGCGGGGGGCGTTAATTCCCCCTGCTAATGGCGTGTCATGTCGCAGAATTCAAGACAATTATCACCATAATGTTATTAGAATTTTGCACTTGACCCCCCATTGTAAAAATGAAAATATAAGAACAATAAATAGACAATAATAACTCTTGGTTTCATCATTGGAAGATCCCAGCGTCTTAGTTCGCAAACTGACTCGAAAAAACCGCCGTTTAGAGTCCTTGCTGAAAAAATACAAACAAAACTCGCACTTGCAGCATGCTTTGATCCAATTATCAGAGCAGGCCAGTACGGTTGCAGAGTTGACGCTGCTGTACCCCGCTATTCACAGCATTTTAGAGCAGTATCTACCCAGTAAAAGCTTTTATGTCGTGCTACAGAACCAGTTCACTCAAGGCCTGGAGCTGTCTTATTTTGTTGATGAGAAAGATGGCATCTCAGTGCCATTGCACGAAGCAAATCACTTTAGCCAAGGGATTACCGGCTACGTCTTTAAAAATCGACAAACCTTGTATCTTAAGCGCCAACAAATGGAGCACATGAGCGCTCAGGGCCTGTTTAAAGCACTGGGAACTCAGGCCGAGCACTGGGTTGGCGTGCCTATTTTTAGAGAGAAAACCATCATAGGTGTGATGGTCTCGCAAAATTACTCTCCGGATCAGTATTACAGTGAACAGCAAGTCGAACTGCTGGAAGTCATGTCTTTATATCTGGCAACGGCAATTGAGCGCGTTAAAAAGCGCGAGCTGTTAGAATCTGAGGTAAAAATTCGAACCCGAGCTCTAATGCAGAGTAACGAGGCACTTAATACTGAAATAGAGCAACGTAAGCGGGCACTGGAACGACAGCAGATCCTATTTAAGATCGCCGAGTTAGCCACCCAGTTCAGTGACATAGACGATGTTTACCAGCAAGTTCACCAGATCATGCGTTCCATCACCTTTGCTGACAACCTCTTTATTGCACTGCATGACAAAGCATCCAACTGGCTGACTTTCCCGTACAGCGTAGACGAGATGACAGATTACAAACCTCGTCCGTTTGCTAATGGCTACAGTGAACTGGTGATCACCACTGAGCGCAGTCAGCTGATCGACACCAAGCGCGCTCAGGTTCTGATTGACAATGAAATCGTCAAACGGCCCAACAACTATCAGCTAAAGAATGCAGCCACCAGTTGGCTGGGCGCTCCTCTGAAAACGGCAAAAGGGGTCATAGGGCTGATTGCCTGCCAGGCATACAACCATGAGTACGAATACAATCATGAAGATGTTGAATTAATTTCATTTGTCTCGAATCAGATTGCCTCGGTTTTACAAACCCATTTGGCTAATCAGGCCCTCAAGGCCAGTAACCTGGAGCTGGAGCATCGGGTTGCGGAAAAAACCAAAGAACTGCGCCAGACTAATTTGCATTTACAAATGCAAATAGAGGAAAGAAAGAAAATTGAGCAGCAGCTTTATCATGATGCCCATCATGATCCGCTGACCACGTTACCAAATCGCCTGCTGTTTCTCACTCAGCTCGAAAAAACCTTACAAAAATACCAGCGTTACCCGGAAAATAATTTTGCCGTTTTATTTATCGACCTCGATAAATTTAAAGACATCAATGATGAACTAGGTCACCAGGCTGGCGATCAGTTTTTAATCTGGGTCAGCAAAGCATTTGCCGAGTGTATTCGCGAACATGACTTACTGGCACGACTGGCGGGAGATGAATTCGTGATCCTGCTGGATCACCTGAGCGATCGCCAACAGGCCGAAGACGTTGCTAAGCGCCTGATCAGAGTAATGCAGCAGCCGTTTTGTATGAAGGGCGTATGCATGCAAAGTGGCGCCAGTATTGGTATTACCTATAGCAACAAAGATTACAAGAATACCGATGAAATCATCCGTGATGCAGATGCGGCCATGTACTATGCCAAAAATGCAGGCCGGGGACGATACGAGTTTTATCATCCGCTGCTCAGTGCAGCCAGCACGCAAAGCAAACAAACCGAGTATCACCATCTCAGTGCATTGCCAGTTCATTTCCGCAGTACCGAAATCGTTAGTATGACCAGTCACGGTCAGCAAATCGTCATGCTGGAAGCGTTTGGTGAACACCCTGTACTGGGCAGTACCAGCTTCGATATCCTGAAGAAGTTTGCCGCCGCTAAAGATGAGCAACTAAAAATCGAAATGCAGTTACTCACTCAGGCGCTTGATCAGGCCAGCAGTATTGCCAAAAGCAGTGACATCGATGTGTTATTTGCCTGCTCCTGTGCCATTTTGGAAAGCACCACATTTGGTGAACTGAAACAACTTCTGATCCCCAGAGCCAGCAACTTATGCTTATTGTTCGATGAGAATGAGATCCGCTATGCCTCGAGTATGCAGCTCGAAAACCTCAAGGAGTTGTGTAGCCAGGGCGTTGCGGTTGGTCTCAATGACTTTGCCAAAGATCGCTGCGATCTGGCGCTGGTCAGTCATATTGATTTTAAATACCTGCTACTCAGTTCAACGTTCAGTAAACGCGTTTTACAGCAAAATAGCTATGATGTGCAGCTACAAGGGATCCTGGCCGTCACCGCGCTGAAAGCGATTCAGGTTATTGCTAAAGGCCCGGCGATCCTGAACTTCAGAAGTCTGCTGGAACGTCATGGGCTCAGCTTATTTTTTGGTAAACAGCAGAGCTTAACTGGGTCGAACCAGAGCGACACGTGTTCCGCTCACGAGTCGCTGCCGCTTTAACGCTTTAGCATGGCCCGTAGATTTGCTACCCGGGCCTGACCTTTCTCCATACGCTCGGCCTGTGACTGCACGGGCTTTTTACCCTCACTTTGAATGTCATCCTGCGGCATTTCCTGCACAAAACGACTAAGCTCCGGAGTGATCTGCTCACCGAACTGACGCCGGCTCCTGGCATAGGTCATGGTCAACGTCTGCTGAGCACGGGTTACGCCTACATAGGCCAGACGACGCTCTTCCTCAACATTGTCCTCGTCAATACTGGTCTGGTGTGGCAATAAGCCTTCTTCCATTCCCACCATAAAGACGTGCGGATATTCCAGTCCTTTCGAGGCATGTAAGGTCAACAGTTGCACTGCATCGCTGTCGTCTTCCTCTTCGTTACGCTCCAGCATGTCTCGTAAAGTTAGCTTACTGACCACCTCAGGCAAGGTCATGGGTGGGTTGTCGGCATCGCCCGTAAGCATGTCGCTGATCCAGCGATACAGTTCAGACACGTTCTTCATGCGCATTTCGGCGGCTTTGGCACTGGGCGAGGATTCATACAGATAGGCTTCGTAATTGATCTCTCGCACCATGTCCTTGACAGCTTCCAGGGTACCTCCACGGGTGGCCCTGTCGCTCAGCTCCACCACCCAGCGGGCGAACCCCATCAGGGCGTTCAGACCACGGCCACTGAGGCGCTGCGGCAGCTCAGGTTCAAAACAGGCAGCAAATAAACTGATGTGTTTATCATTGGCCAGACTCCCCAGCTTCTCCAGCGTCACCGGCCCGATCTCACGGCGCGGGGTGTTTACAATCCGCAAGAAGGCATTGTCGTCGTCCTGATTCACCAGCAGCCGCAAGTACGCCATGATGTCTTTTATTTCACTGCGGGCAAAAAACGACATACCACCGCTGATCTTATACGGAATGCGGTTGGCCATCAGGGCTTTTTCGAATACCCGCGCCTGATGGTTACCCCGATACAAAATGGCGTAGTCTTTGTAACTGGTGCGCTTCATAAACTTATGAGAAATGATCTCCGCCACCACCCGCTCGGCTTCATGCTCTTCATCGCGGGTTGGGATCAGCCGCAGTGGATCGCCATATCCCAGCTCACTGAATAGTTTTTTGTCGAACTCATGGGGGTTATTGGCGATCAGAATATTCGCCGCTTTCAGGATCCGCCCGGCACTGCGATAGTTTTGTTCCAGCTTAATCAGGCGCAGCCCCGGAAAATCTTTGCTCAGCAGCACCAGATTTTGTGGCTTTGCGCCACGCCAAGAATAGATGGACTGGTCGTCATCCCCTACCACGGTAAAGCGAGCACGTTCGCCCACCAACAATTTTACCAGCTGATACTGACTGGTGTTGGTATCCTGATATTCATCCACCAGCAGGTAGCGAAAACGCGCCTGCCAGCGCTCGCGCACTTCAACTGAGCTGTTTAATAACAAGGTTGGGATCATGATCAGATCGTCAAAGTCCAGCGCGTTATAAGCCCTGAGCTGGGTCTGATAACGCGCATAAAGCTGGGCAAACAGCGCTTTTTGTGCCTCACCGGCTTCACGGATGGCCCGTTCAGGCTGGATCAGTTCATTTTTCCAGTTACCAATTTGCATTTTCAGCAGGTTGAGCAGATCTTTGTCGCGATCCAGCTCTTTTTCGGTCAGTTCAGCCAGTAACTGATGCGTATCCTGATCGTCAAACAAGGAAAAACCAGGCTTGTAACCTAATGTTTTCACCTCTTTTTTGATGATCTCCAGCCCCAATGTGTGGAAAGTGGAAACCCATAGCCCTTTGGCTTCTTGTTTACCCAGTGTCTGCGAGACCCGCTCACGCATCTCTTTGGCGGCCTTGTTGGTAAAGGTCACCGCCGCAATATTACGCGCTTTGTACTCACATTTTTGCACCAGATAGGCAATTTTATTGGTGATCACCCGGGTTTTACCAGAGCCGGCACCGGCCAGTACCAGACAGGGTCCGCTGATATACTTAACGGCTTCGTCTTGTTTCGGGTTCAGTTTCATAATCTGTGATCACCTTTAGTCAATAAGCTGCTAAGTTTACCGTAATGCTCAAGTGGATCCCAAGCGCTTTTAACCGGTGACCGCTTTAGGTAAGATAGAGACAATAATCAAGCTTAGAGGCCAGCCCATGATCAACCCAGCAAAAATTGAAGAAATCGCCAAGCAGATCTCCAGTAACATGCCACAAGGTGTGAAAAATCTGGCAGATACCTTTGAAAGCAAAACCAAACAAGCCATTCAAAATAAATTGGCAGAAATGGATTTTGTCAGTCGTGAAGAATTTGATATTCAGAGTAAAGTGCTGATCAAGACCCGTGAAAAGCTGACAGAGCTGGAAGCCAAAGTGGCTGAACTGGAAGCAAAACTGGCTACTCAGAATAACGACCAGCCAGAGCAGTAATATCTACAGCTGGTATCGCTTAGCAAGGTCTACCAGGGCCCGCTCGTAGTGCGCTGCCAGTTGCTCTTCATACTCAATCTGCGTATTGAGCTCCTTCAGCAGTCCATCTGCCAGGCCATACACCCAGCCATGAATGGTTAGTTTCTGCCCTCGTGCCCAGGCATCTTGTACCACATTGGTTCGACACACATTGCGCACCTGTTCGATCACATTGAGCTCACACAGGGCATCGCAACGCTGATCAGGATGGATCTCATTGAGCATCGCCTGATGCATTTCTTTGACATCACCGACATGGCGCAGCCAGTTATCGATCAAGCCTAAACGCGCATCTTCCAGCGCAGCGCGAACACCGCCACAGCCATAGTGCCCCACAATCAGCACATGCTCGACTTTAAGCACCTCGATGGCATACTGCATCACAGATAAGCAATTATGGTCGGTATGGACCACCACATTGGCCACATTGCGGTGAACAAATAAATCTCCCGGCATTAAGTCGACAATCTGATTGGCCGGTACCCGAGAGTCGGAGCAGCCGATCCACAAATAATTAGGATTCTGCTGCATCGACAGCTTGGCAAAAAACTCCGGGTTATTGGTCTGAGTCTGTTTCGCCCACTGGCGATTGTTGTTGAGCAAGTGTTGCAGCTGGCTGTCAGACTGACACATGGCTTTTCCTTATTCTGCTGACTGACACCGCGTAGCCTGAATTAAGATGTTTCTTGGTGTCAGTGATTTATGACAAAACTCTGAGAGGCTGACATCATACCCAGCTTGCTCAAGATATAATACCCTGTCGAGCACCAGCCACACTTCTATCGCGCGGCGAAAGGCGTGGCGTACCAGCTCGATACGCTCTGTGATGCGCTGACGTGCCCGCCCTTGCGCCAGGTAATGGTCAGCATCAAAGTGTGCCGGTAAGTCTAGCTGTTTTTGTTCTGCCGCCCAGTGACAGAAATCAACAAACGACCCGGAAAAAATCGCCTTATTCACAGAGGGCACACTCAGATATTGAGTATCACCTGTTACATCACGACGCAGTGCATCAAAGGCCAGTCGCCACTGCACTTCCCGCTTGCGTACCTTAGCCACCCGGCCCGGCGCGGTAACCGTTTCCTGCAGTGCCAGCTTCATATCACTGTGTGACAAACTGAGCGTGCTCTGTGTGGCAGCATCGCTCATCGCTTGATAGGTAGGTTCAGTAAACAGATGATAACAACAGGGCGACAGGCTGATCTGCTCACACCCTGCGGCGCTGGCCTGTGCCATAAAAGTTTGATGCAGACGACCACACGCATGCAGCGCAACCGCCTGTTGTTGTGGTTTAAAATAATGCGCGATGGGATCTTTAAGCACGTCGGCACAATGAAACGTCATGGCCAGGCCTTGTTGTTGTGCACTGTGTTGTCCCTGCTGACACAAAGCAGCCTGCAACTCCACGCTGTCAACATGGACAGCTCCTTGATAAGCCAGCAGGCGGCCAAGATGGCCTTTCCCTGCACACCATTCAAGGACAGGTAATTTTGTCTGAACTATCTGACCGACAAAGTCTTGTAACTGAGTCAGCTTACGACCTTTAATGCCATTGCTAAGCCAGAAGGGAAACTCTGGCCGAGTCGCAGGTTCCAGTGTCAGTGCCGTCAGTGTTGGTAACTTTGACAGTTCAGAAATGTGCGGTGCAAGAAACGACAGCAACGCTGCCGGCTCGTGGTCCAGTGCCGTCACTTCTTCATCATCCAGCGACAGCAACGTACTTTTGAGTTCAGGCCAGGGAATATCGGTATGATCGAAGGCCAGCAACTGCCAGTACTGACGGGTGTCCGCAAGCAGAGCATCCAGGGCTATAAACTGAGAATGAAAAGAACTGCGCATACAAATCACCGGCACCGAACGAAACAAAGGGCGCTCATTGTATGCGTTCATGCCCCGCTCGCAAAGCACTGACAGTCATTTTAAGGTAAAGCGTCGGTGGCGGAAAAAAATGAGGTGTATGTACATGGGCACACAAATCACTGCCACTATCACCGCTAAGGTCAACATCCACGACCAGCTGGTTTCTTCCTGATCCGGTTCAGTATAAATAAACTTTTGTTTTTGCTCGTGAAAGTGGGCAAGATCGAGCCGGTAAAGCTGAGCAATCCACAACCAGCGTGCCTGCGACATTGCGCCCAGAGCAATCCCGGGGGCTTTAAAAAAAGGCATCAGTTTGTCTGCTTCATCAGCCAAAGCTTCAATGCTCTTAGCCGTCGCATACTCAGCGTGTGTCACTGCAAGTGCCTCGTCCGGGTTACTCATGGCGTAGCGCCAGCCCTGCAAAGATGCCCGGCGAAAACGCGCCACGGTGTCAGGTCGGTAGTTCAGCACATCTTCAGAGGTAAACAAGATATCGGCATACACATTCAGACCAAAGTGTTTTGGGCAGATCTGCCGCGTCGCCACGCCTTGCTGCGCAAGTTTATAGGGCTCATTTGAAATATAAACCTGCAAGGCATCAAAATGCCCGGCAATAAAATCTTTTATGGGCTCTAACCCGGCATAGAGTGGTAACTGGGTCACGTCAATCCCGGCGCGTTCGAGCATCACAACCAGTTCAGCGCCCTCTACCCTGCCCAAATGACTGATCTTCTTTCCCGCAAAATCTTTAGGCACATAAATGTCGCTCTCGGCGCGGACCATCCAGCAATAGGGAGAAGACTGAAAAATCGCTGCCAGCGCAACCAAAGGCTTGCCTCTCAGGCGCTGCTGCAAAATGCCTGAGTGTGTCACACCGAACTGTGCCTGCCCCGACAAGACTTTAAATTGCTCGTCCGGGTTATCCGGATCGGCTGCGACAATTTTGACATTCAGTCCCTGCTGGCGGTAAAAGCCTTTTTTTTCTGCCATATAGTAGCCAGCAAACTGGAACTGATGGGTCCATTTAAGTTGTAGTGTCACGTCTTCCAGTGCAGCGAGCATATCACACCACAGCAGCACGACTGCCAACACCAAAGGGGTATAACTCATTATGATATGTGCCCGGAGCCTGCCTTGTTACAACTATAGAAGGCACCGGACGGATTGCAAAGCTAGCTGACGCGACGCTCTGCCTGTGGGATATCGTGCTGAAGATACTGTTTGAAACACGGGTTATTCGTTTCTTCCTGATACTGGTAACCCAAACGCTGCAGATGCTCGTCAAAGCGCACACTGTCCTGCGCCCCCAGTTCAAACGCCGCCAGTACATTACCCTGCGCTGCACCATGGTTACGATAGTGGAATAACGTGATGTTCCAGTTGCTGCCAAGGGTATCTAAAAAGCGCGCCAGTGCACCGGGATATTCAGGAAACTCAAATCGAAACAACCGTTCGCTCAGGGCCACGGGCGGTTTCCCCCCCACCATATAACGAATATGCAGCTTCGCCAGCTCGTTATCAGACAAGTCCGTAAACTGATAATTGGCATCTCTGAGGCTGGTTTTGAGCTCCTGAAGTTCCTGCTCGCCGCCACGTAATCCGACACCCGCAAATATCTGGGCCGTTTCGCCACCGGCATATCGATAGTTAAACTCAGTGATCGCACGACCCGACAGGGCATGACAAAAGCGTTTAAAGCTGCCTTTAGATTCTTCTATGGTCACCCCCAGTAACGCCTCGCTGCGTGCACCCAGCGCCGTACGCTCGGCAATATATCTTAAACGGTCAAAATTGAGGTTGGCACCAGACAATACAGAGGCCAAGGTTAAACCATGTTCATCGCTGCTCTGGCACCATTTTTTTAAACCCGCAGTGGCCAGTGCGCCGGAAGGCTCTGCAATGGCCCGGGTTTCAACAAAAATATCCTGCACTGCTGCACAGATCTCATCCGCACTCACAGTGACAACCTCATCACAGTATTGCTCGGCAAGGCGAAAGGTTTCACTGCCAATGAGCTTTACCGCAACACCATCGGCAAAGCTGCCAACGCGTGCCAGTTCAACCGGATGCCCGGCTTCCAGTGCCGCTTTCAGACAGGCACTTTCTTCAGCTTCAACGCCCACCACGCGGATCTCGGGACGCAATGATTTAATGTACACGGCCATTCCGGCCAGTAAGCCTCCGCCTCCAACGGGTATAAATACCACATCCAACTGATGCAGCTGTTGCATCAACTCTCGTGCAACGGTCCCCTGGCCGATGATCACGTCTTTATCATCAAATGGTGGGACAAACACACCACCTTCTGATTTACATAAAGATTGGGCGTACTCCTGCGCAGCATCAAAATGATGACCATGCAAAACCACTTCTCCCCCCTGATTACGCACCGCGTTGACTTTGATCTCAGGTGTCGTCACCGGCATCACTATGATGGCACGATGACTCAGATGTGCAGCGCTCAACGCCACCCCCTGAGCATGATTGCCAGCGGAGGCCGTCACGACCAGACTGTTTGCGGGCAGCTTGCTCAGCTTGTGATAGGCACCACGTAATTTAAACGAATAAACCGGTTGTTGATCTTCGCGCTTGAGCCAGATCTGATGTCCGAGCCGGGCGGAAAGCCCGCTCAGCTCACTGACCTCGGTTTCCCGGACCAGTGGCGAGACATTGGCCTGCACTACAGCACGAAAGTAATCGAGCTCTTTTGCCACCATGATTAACTCAATGCCTCCAGCTTCTCAAAATCGCGTACCGCGCCTTTGTCTGCGCTGGTCGCCAGCAGAGCATAGGCTTTCAGTGCTGGACTCACATAACGCTGACGGTCCAACGGCTTATAAGCCATTTTACCGCGGGCGTCTTGCAGCTCTTTACGTGCTTGCAGCTGCTGTTCATCCAGTAATACATCAATGCTGCGCGTAGGAATATCAATGCGGATCATATCGCCGTTTTCCACCAATGCCAGCGCACCACCGCTTGCGGCCTCTGGTGAGGCATGGCCAATCGACAGACCAGACGTGCCACCAGAGAAGCGGCCATCGGTTAACAAGGCACAGTCTTTATCCAGCCCCATGGATTTGAGGTAGCTGGTCGGATAGAGCATTTCCTGCATACCCGGGCCGCCTTTGGGCCCTTCGTAACGGATCACCACTACATCGCCCTTTTTCACCTTGCCACCAAGGATCCCCTCTACGGCATCATCCTGAGATTCAAACACCACCGCCGGACCTTCAAAGCACAGCATGTCATCATCGACCCCGGCACTTTTCACGATACAGCCATCCAGCGCCAGGTTGCCGGTCAGTACCGCCAGCCCCCCATCCTGACGAAACGCGTGTTCAACACTGCGAATACAGCCGCCCTCGCGGTCCAGATCCAGCTCGTCCCAGCGACATTCCTGGCTCATCGCCTGTGTAGTACGCACGCCTGCGGGACCTGCACGATAGAAAGTTTGCGCGCGCTCATTATTCGGATCCGTGGCATCCCAGCGTTTGATCACCTCACCAAGAGTGCCACCTGCCACATGCCCCACCGCCAGGTCGAGTTTATCGGCTTTGGCCAGTTCATTGAGGATAGCCATAATGCCACCAGCCCGGTGGACGTCTTCAATGTGATATTGCTGGGTTGCCGGTGCCACTTTACATAAGAAAGGCGTGGTACGAGACAAGCGGTCGATGTCGGCCATGTCGAATTCAACCCCACCTTCGATGGCCGCAGCGAGCAAGTGCAGTACAGTATTAGACGAGCCGCCCATGGCAATATCCAGGGTCATGGCATTGGTAAAGGCGGCCTGGTTGGCAATGTTACGCGGTAAGGCTGCTTCATTGTCTTTGCCATAATAGTCTTCGCACAACGCCATGATGCGTTTTGCAGCCCCTTCATACAAGAAGCGACGATCGGCATGGGTAGCCAGGGTAGTGCCGTTGCCTGGTAATGCCAGCCCCAAGGCTTCTAATAAACAGTTCATGGAGTTGGCGGTAAACATGCCTGAGCAGGAGCCACAAGTTGGGCAGGCTGAACGCTCCACTTTGTCTGAGTCTTCGTCGCTGACACTGGGGTCGGCGCCTTTGACCATAGCATCAACCAGGTCGAGTTTAATGTCGATGTCGGCGAGGCGTGTTTTGCCCGCTTCCATCGGACCACCTGAGACAAAGATCACCGGGATATTCAGCCGCAGTGCCGCCAGCAGCATGCCCGGGGTGATTTTGTCGCAGTTTGAAATACACACCATGGCATCGGCACAGTGAGCGTTAACCATATATTCTACTGAATCGGCGATGAGATCCCGCGAAGGCAAAGAATACAACATGCCACCGTGACCCATCGCAATGCCATCATCAATGGCAATGGTGTTAAATTCACGTGGCACACCGCCGGCGTCCCGGATGGCGTCGGCCATCAGCTCGCTGAGTTGATTTAGGTGCACGTGCCCGGGCACAAACTGGGTATACGAGTTCACCACTGCCACGATGGGCTTATGAAAATCACTGTCGGTCATGCCAGTGGCGCGCCATAGTGCGCGAGCGCCTGCCTGTTGTCTGCCTTCAGTGGTTGTTTTGCTGCGTAACTTTGCCATGTTGACCCCTTATCCAGTTTGCGCTGCCTGGCTGGCAACGGCTTTCCTCATTCCAAAAAATGTATACCGGACCAGTCAGTCCGGCGTGTATTTAGTAACAGTGCCTGAGCTTATTGGTTTACGTAGTCCAGCCAGCCTTGCGGATCGTCACTTTGCCCTTTCACCAGATCAAAGTACGCCTGCTGTAACTCAGCCGTGATCGGCCCACGTTTACCATCACCGACCTGAATTTGGTCAACGCTCCGAACTGGCACGACTTCAGCTGCGGTGCCTACCATAAAGAACTCATCCGCCAGATACAGACCTTCACGGGCGATTGGCTCTTCTCTGACCTCATAACCCCGAGCTTTTGCCAGATGCATAATGGTATCGCGCGTTAACCCAGGTAAGATGCTGGCCGTTGCGGGAGGCGTGAAGATAATGCCTTTTCTCACCACAAACAGGTTCTCACCGGCGCCTTCACTCAGATAGCCGTTGACATCCAGTGCGATACCTTCAACATAGCCGTGACGCTTAGCTTCTGCCGTTATCAGCTGGGAAGACAAATAGTTACCGCCTGCTTTGGCTGCGGTTGGCATAGTATTCGGCGCAAGTCGTTGCCATGAAGACACACACGCATCTACGCCTGCTTCAAGGCTTCCTTCCCCCAGATAAGCGCCCCACTCCATTGCCGCAACGGTCACTTCCGCGCGGTGTGATTTAGGGTGGACGCCCAGACCAACGTGGCCTAAAAAGGCAAACGGACGCAAATACGCATTGGTAAACCCATTCTCTTTGACCGCATCTTTACACGCCTGCATGATTTCCTCTTGCGTATATGGGATCTCCATACGGTAAATTTTCGCAGAGTCAAATAAACGCTGAATATGATCCTTGAGACGGAATATCGCCGGACCCTTAGGCGTATCATACGCGCGGATCCCTTCAAATACGGAGCTTCCATAATGAATGGCATGACTGAGCACATGCGTCGTTGCTTGCTCATAAGGGATCAATTCGCCGTTGTGCCAAATGTATTGTGAAGTTTGTGTCATTACTTAAAACCTTATTTATTATATTGCCTGCTGTAGTGTGTGCAGATCGACTGACTGCACTTCAACCAGCTTATTTAATTGTGACGTCAATAGATAGATGGGTTTGTCACTATCTACCGTCATTTTGACGTGAAATAACTCTTCGTGACCCTGCAGCTCTAATTGGGTCAGGCGAAACCCGCGATGACGGGCGACGCGCAAAAAACGCTCGACGGCGATGGCCTGGTTGTTTACCGCTACGGTGAGTTGATGTTTCATGGTGTTCGCTCCGTCAAAGGAAATCAGTAAAGTTAATTTTGCTGTTGCGATTGCGTCAGCATTTCATGGTTTGCCGCGCCCGGCGGTACTAATGGCCAGACATTTTCTTTATCATCGATGCAGGCATGCAATATATAGGGGCCCTTTGAAGCCAGTAGCGCATCGACCGCACCATCAACTTCATCCGCACGAGTGATGGTCTGCCCCGGTATACCGAACACCGCCGCCAGCTGCACAAAATCTGGGTTATCTGACAAGTTGGTCTCACTGTAGCGGCCATCAAAAAAGAGCTGTTGCCACTGGCGTACCATGCCCAGACGCTGGTTATCGAGAATGACAATTTTAACTGGCAAGTTGTTGCGTCTTATGGTGGCCAGCTCCTGAATATTCATCATGATCGAGCCATCCCCGGATACCGTGATCACCATGTCGTCAGGCCGGGCAACCTGAGCACCGATGGCAGCCGGTAAACCGAATCCCATAGTGCCTGCGCCGCCACTGCTCAGGTGATTACTTGGATGACTGAAGCGCATATGTTGTGCCACCCACATCTGGTGTTGGCCCACATCGCAACACACCACCCCCGTATCCGGCATCAAGCGACTCAAACGGTTTAGCAGATAAGGGGCGAACACTTTGTCGCCGGGGTAGTCGTAACGCCATGCGTGCTGTTCGGCCAGCGCGCTGATGTGCGCACGCCAGGGTGCCGGTGCAAGCTCGCCCTGTAGTAAAGGTAGGGAGACTTTTAGGTCCGCGATCAATGAAGCCGCAGCCGGTTTACGCTTGCCCACTTCAGCCGGGTCGATGTCCAGGTGGATCACTTTGGCGGCGGCGGCAAATTTAGCCAGGTTGCCCGTTACCCGGTCGTCAAAGCGCGCACCGATACATACCAGCAAATCACACTCCTGCACCGCCAGGTTCGCAGCCTGGCCACCATGCATACCCAGCATCCCCAGATCATATGCATAGTCGGGCTTTACGCTGCCCAGTGCTTTGAGTGTCGACACCGCTGGCATCTGTGTGCGTTGCAAAAAGGCCATCAACTCGGCTTGTGCATCTGCACTGTGGACACCGCCACCGACATAAGCCACCGGCTTTTTCGCCTGCGCCAATAGCGCATTAGCTTTGTCCAGCTCAAAACTCGACAATGGCGTTGGCTGATACGCCTCTGCTTGCCAGCCAGTCACCGGAACCTGAGCCTGCTGAATGTCTTTCGGAATATCCACCAACACCGGGCCTGGACGACCTGACTGTGCAATATGCATGGCCTCCTGCAACACTTCTGCCAAATCCTCACCACGTTCAACCATGAAACTGTGCTTAGTGCAGGACAACGACATGCCCAAAACATCGACTTCCTGAAAAGCATCTGAGCCAATCGCCGCGGTAGGAACTTGTCCGGTGATCGCGAGCAAGGGCACTGAGTCCATCATTGCATCGGCCAGTGCTGTCACCAGGTTAGTTGCACCAGGGCCAGATGTCGCAAAACACACGCCCAGCTTACCTGTGCTTCTGGCATAGCCAACCGCTGCAAACCCGGCGCCTTGCTCATGGCGAGTCAAATAATGCTTCAGCGGCGCACCGTATAGCGCGTCGTAAATCGGCATGATGGCTCCACCCGGATACCCGAATACTGAACTCACCCCTTGTTTTACCAACATGTCTATTACCAATTGTGCGCCTGTCATTGTTTTGCCCATTGCCCTTTGTCTTTGAATTTGGCCCTAAAACGAAAAAGCCCCCCGAACTTCTCAGTGCGGGGGGCTTTTTGCTAATACTTTTTAAACAGCACTAACCAGCCCCCGCGGTAATAATAATCACCACGTTGATAATCACGACTAGTAGAGAAACTGTTTTCATCATGTCACTGCTCTTTAAATAAAACCGAATACATTGCACGCGCTCGAAGCGCTCCTGTGTGCTCTTTTTTTATTAGTAACCCGCAAGCGGCTAACAAGTCAACCCTCAAAACTATGCTAATTAACAAGCATTGAAGATGTGTTTTTAAAAATAAATCTAAAAAAATCAAGTTAAATGAATAAAAAATACCATTTTAAAAACTCACCCTACCTTAAAACCAAAGAGAGTATTTTTTCTCACACGATTCATCCTTACGCGCCACAACATTAAATTTTTATGATTTACTCCGGGAATTGATTATGATGTACCCACTTTTATCGAATTCGGAGGGGATCATGCCCCACTTTACTCGCCTGACCCTGTTGTTCTTTGTGCTTGTAGTCTCACTACTGAATCACCCCGTCACAGCCAAACCAGCCCTGTGGAGTGTGGAAAAAAACGGCGTTACCTCATATTTATTCGGTACCGTTCATGTTGGTGACGCGTCTATGGAAGGGTTAGACCAACGCCTCAAAACCGCCATAGCAAATAGCCAAACGGTAGTGGTAGAACTCAATACCAAAGCCATCAGCACGGCAGAGCAGCAACGCAGAACCTTGCCATTTATGCTGCTTGAGCAAGGACAAACACTAAAAACCACTCTGACAAGCACAACCTACCAGCAAGTTAAACAGTACTTGTCAGCACGTGATATTAAGATAGAGCTGTTCAGTCATTATCAACCCTGGTTTGTGATGCTCACTATTTTGCAGCTGGAATACACCAAAGCAGGGTTCGGTGAAGAGTTTGGCATTGACGGGCAAGTCATAGAGTACGCCACTCAGCTCAACAAGCCGATTATGGAATTAGAAAGCCTGGAACAACAGCTCACCATATTCACGGCTTTAGGCACGCAAAGTGACGCCATGATAGTCGACACACTCAAGCAGGTTAAAGACTTTGACCGCTATTTCACTAAGATGCTCACAGCCTGGAAACAAGGCGACTATCA
This sequence comes from Pseudoalteromonas rubra, assembly GCF_005887095.1. Classification (GTDB taxonomy): domain Bacteria; phylum Pseudomonadota; class Gammaproteobacteria; order Enterobacterales; family Alteromonadaceae; genus Pseudoalteromonas; species Pseudoalteromonas rubra_E. Next base: position 343,221 of record NZ_PNCI01000008.1, read on the forward strand.
ACAGCTTAATGTATTTTATGATATGAGTTTTGATGACACCGAATATGGTCAGCAGGCAGAGCAAGTCATGCTTATTGAGCGTAACAATGCCTGGGTGAAAGCGCTCATACCCAAGCTCGTCAACAGCGCGCACTTTATTGCTGTCGGCGCACTGCACTTGCCCCAAAAACACGGCCTGATCAGCCAATTTAAAAACCAGGGCTTCAAGGTCCAGCGTATCCATTAATCACCTGAAAAGCGGCTTTTTTGAGTCGCTTTTAAACCTTTTCATATTCGTGTGCGTCACACAGATATCAATACGATATCAACAAAGGACAACAGGATGAGAATCAATCTGATCACTGCCGCACTACTGGTACTGAGCGCAACAACTCAGGCGGATGAAACACGCACATTAACCCACTCCTTCGACATAGCTGACAGCTCAGAGCTGGAAATTCAGTTTCCAATAGGCAAGCTCAAAACCGTAAGCCATTCAGGTAAAACGATCGATGTGACCATTGAGCTTGAGCCCGCTGAGCACGATATAGATTGGTTGCCAGACGCATTGGCAGATGTGCAATTAGACAGTCGCCGCGAAGGGGATGATCTGAGCCTGAGCATCAACAATAAGTATGTAAAGCAAAGCTGGACGGTTAAGGTGCCGGAATCAATGGAGCTGGATATCGAAGTTGACGTAGGCAACGTCAAGCTCCTCGGTTTGAACAATGACGCCGATGTTGAAATTGGCGTCGGCAATGTCAATATTGAAACTACGGTCGGCGATTTTCGCCGGGTACGATTCGATGCCGGCGTAGGGAAAACACGCTTATCTGGCATGCCCGGAGAGGTTGATACCGAGCGCAACATGGTAGGCGAAACGCTGCGTTACCGGGGTAAAGGCGAGCACAGCATTGATATTGAAGTCGGCGTTGGTAATATCACTTTGCATCGTTAGCAGACAAAACTTTCATCAGAGCCCGCTCCAGAGCTTCTTGATCCACTGGCTTAAACAAATAATCGGTCGCGCCAAGCTGCATGGCCGATTTAATTGCCTGCTCAGACGTATTGGCCGTCAGCACCAAAATCGGTGTCGACAGCGCCAGCGTCTGACGGATCTCTTTGATTGCTTTAAATCCATCCATGATCGGCATATTCAGATCCATCAGAATGACGTCAAAAGACTGATGGGCCAGGACCTCAATAGCCTGCCCACCATGGCTGGCATGGATACTGGTTAACTCCAGGTTTTCAAGCATTTTTTCGATGATTTTTGCATTCAGCAAATCGTCTTCAACCAGTAGCACTTTGCAGCGGGTAATGCCGTTCATCTGATCCGGCTCAGGGAGACGTTTCAGAGGTACACTCAATGACGCTTTAGTACCATGCGGCCGGCGGGCAACGAACGACAACTCACCAGACATAATTGCCAACAGTAAATTGCAGCGTGCCAGCCCCAATTGTAAGCCCTGAAAGTGGTGCCTGTCCGAGTTGTTTTCTGTAGGGGGCGCATTCACATGCGCCATGTTAAAGCCAGGGCCGCTGTCTTCTACCTCACAATAAAAACGCCAATTTAACTCGTCCTCTTCAGGGTTGGCCTGCTCAACCCACGCAGACAAAGTCACGACTCCCTGATCGGTAAATTTCACCGCGTTATCGAGCAACTGCCCAATAACCCAGCTCAAACGTTCGTGATCACATTCAAAAATTTTCTCGGTATGGCTGCTAAAATGGTAGCTAAAGCCTAAGCCTTTTTCTTTTGCTAGCAGACGATAAGTAGCGATGGATTGCCCCAGCGTATCAGTTAAGCGCGCCGGGTGAAAATTGAGTTCAGGTTGTTGCTCATCAGACAATCTATTGTAGTCTTCCACAGAGGCAATCAGGGCTTTCAGCTGCTGTGCCGCCTTGTTGGCCTGCGCCAGATAGCCCTCACGCTGAGATTCCTGGTATAAATGTAAATAACCCAATACCGCCTGCAAAGGCGTGCGTAATTCATGGCTGGCGCGAGCAAGAAACATCGCGCGGCTTTGGTTGGCATGTTCTGCTTTCAAACGCGTTTGCTGTAAGCGCTCAATTGCGCTGGCAATACTGCGCTCCATAGGAAAAAAGATCCACTTGATCTCAGCAATAAGCAACACCAACCCTACCAACCACATCAGTAACTGCAGATTCCTTAATTTCTCGATCTTCTGATTGGCTGACTGTTCGAACAACAGCACAGCATGATCTAAATCTTGTAGTAGCAATTGAGAGCGGGTATGTATCTCCTGGATCTGGTCCAGGCTCGGTTGCTCAGCGGTGCTTGAGAGCAGAGATAAATACTGCTCTAACTGGTTGTGTAAATCCCCCGGCTGCTCAAAATACCAGGCATGCAGTTCGGTACTCAGATGCAGGTAACCGTCGCCATCACGCTTGGTCAAAAAGGTGTGGTTACTTCGCAGCAGTTGCAGCGCGTTGCTCAGAGCCTGACGGTCTGCTGCGACATTACGCTCGCGCATAATGATCACATATTCCAAATGCAATGCTGCCTTTTGCGAGAGCATACGCTGCATGCCCGCCACATTAATCACTCTGGCAGCCTGCTTTTGCTGGTCCAGTAAATACAAGGTCAAGCTAGTTGTCATGGTCAGCAACAGCAACATAATCACCAGAGCCACCAGGTATTTCAGGCGATAGCGTGTAACCAGATTGTTCAAATTATCCCTCCATTTACCAGCCGATTCGTCCTGGCTTCTGACTCATTCCCAGTTTAGATTAAATTTCAAACTTTTGCCGACGGCGACTTGACACCCAGACGGCCAAAATGTTTCAATGCGCCCGTACCCTATTTTATCCAGACGGCCATGCATACAAAAATGTGTGGGTGTCTTAGGGCTGGAAGAGGTGCGTTATTCAGGTATTTGAGTGGAGGAGAGCAAACTCCCGGGAAACTCAAAGAGGGGAATTAACGCCGAGAAACACTGTATTTTGCTTGCACAGAGTTTCGGGCGACTGGGCTGAATCCCAGCGACTGTCACCAACACATTTGGTGGAGAGCTTCTGGTCTTAGAAACAATATGGCCAGCGGCCTATTCTTTTTAAGTCCATTGCTCTTCGAATTTTAAACGGTTCGGAGCAGGACACTTCCCTGACTACCGGACCAGCAAGAAGTTCGGTAGAGATGAAATCACACACTTTGTTATCTGACCAGTTATCTGACTACCCGTTATGGACCGCCTTAGTTACGCCCTTTGATGCGTGCGATCAGGTCGATTATCACAGCTTAGAGCAACTCGTCGCTCAGCAAGTAGAAGCAAACAATGGCATTTTGCTGTTGGGTAGCACCGGAGAAGGATTGGCCCTGACCCTTGCTGAACAACACAAAATCGTTGAGTTTGTTTGTGCATTGAAGCCTTCCGTACCCATTATGGTTGCGGTTGGCGGTATTAATCTGTCAGCCCAGCTGGAATGGGTTGAGTTTTGCAATACACAAAACATTGATGCGCTGCTACTGGGCTCCCCGCTCTATGCCAAACCCGGTGTCGTTGGTCAGACTCAGTGGTTCGACGCCTTGCTCAGCGCCACTTCTCTGCCATGCATGTTATACAATGTGCCCGGTCGCAGTGCTGTTGCCATTGCCCCTGAAGTGCTGACCAACCTGGCACATCATGACAATTTGTGGGCACTCAAAGAAGCCAGTGGTGACATTGCGACGTTTGAATCTTTCCGCCGCGCACTGCCGAAACTGGCGATATACAGCGGTGACGATGCTTTGCTTCCCTACTTTGCCCAGGCCGGTGCCGCCGGTTTGGTTTCTGTGGCAGCCAACGCCTGGCCAGTTCAAACCGCCGAGTTTGTGCGCCGAGCACTCAGTGGCACCAGCCCAAACCTATTTACCATCTGGGCCGACGCCATCAGTAGCCTGTTTGCCGTTGCAAACCCCATCCCGGTAAAAACGCTCATGCACCTGCAAGGTAATCTGGCAACGCCTCACCTCAGGCCGCCTCTGACGCACCTGGAACTAACCAATAATGCGGCTCTGAGCGCCGCCAACGAACAGATTTTATCCTGGAATTAAGAGAACCCCTATGACCTGGTCAACACTTTTAGATAATTTAGAAAATGGCTCACAACGTGCGGCAACCCAAGACGAACAAGGCAACTGGCATGCTAACGTCGAAGTAAAAGAAGGTATTCTGGCGGCATTTCGTGCCGGTCAGAACACCGAATATCCAGGTGGCTTTGTAGACAAAGACAATCTGGCACCGCGTGGTTTCTCAGCCGGTGATGCGGTACGTATGGTGCCCGGAGGCAGCAGTGTACGCCGTGGTGCTTATGTTGCACCCGGTACCATTATTATGCCACCCGCCTACGTCAACATCGGTGCCTACATAGACAGCGGCACTATGGTCGACAGTCATGCATTGGTTGGATCTTGTGCTCAAATAGGTAAGAACGTTCACCTCAGCGCCGCCGTACAGATCGGTGGTGTATTAGAGCCTGTGGGTGCCAGCCCGGTTGTTGTCGAAGACGATGCCTTCATTGGCGCGGGATGCGTGCTGGTTGAAGGCGTAGTCGTGAAGCAAGGCGCTGTATTAGCCCCCGGTGTTCGCTTGTCTGCCAGCATTCCGGTGTACGACTGTGTTAATGAGCGTACACTGGACAAAGGCGAAGCCATTCCTCCGTTTGCCATTGTGATCCCAGGCTCGCGTCCGGCTTCCAGTGACTGGGCCAAAGCCCAGGGGCTGAGCATGTCCTGCGCCTTGATAGTGAAATATCGTGACGAACAAAGTGACGCGTCATTAGAACTCGAAGAGGTGCTTCGCTAATGTTAGCCTTGAGTACGCCTTTGCGTGAGCAACTTACTGCACTGTGCACAGAGCAGGACAATCGTGACCTGGCAACGCCCTTTTTTGTCTATGATCTCGATGCGCTGCATGCCCATGTAAGCCGCCTTACTACCCAAGATGTGGTGAAACTCTGGTACGCGGTCAAAGCCAACCCTCTCTCCAGTGTGCTTAACACACTAGACAAAGCAGGGTTCAATTTTGACGTTGCCAGTCGCGGGGAGCTTACACAAGTGCTGTCACAGGACATTGCAGCCGAGCGCGTACTCAACACCGGGCCGGCCAAGTCGCCAGCCCAGATCCAACATTTCCTTGATGCTGGCGTCACCACCTTTGTGGCTGAAAGCCTCAATCAAGTGCGCTGGTTGAATGACGCCGCAGAACAACATCAAAAAACTCTGACTGTGCTGCTGCGCGTACAGCTGCGCTGGCCAGCAGGCGACAAAAACCCGCTTGGTGGCGACAGCCTGACGCCCTTTGGACTAGGGTGTGAGCAATGGCAACAACTGACTTTAAGTGATTATCCAGCGCTGGACTTTGCCGGTCTGCATATTTTCCAGTGGGGCAATATGCTGGACGCTACCAAGTTAGCCAGCCTGTGGCAACAAATGGTGCCACCTCTGGTTAGCCTGAGCACACAGCTCGGCATGTCACTGCGGATCCTTGACCTGGGTGGTGGGCTGGGTGTCCCGTATGAGCCTGGTCAACGTCCCCTGGATTGGGACCAGGTTATCGATAGTCTGGCTAAGATCAAAGCAGACGCAGGTGTTGAAGAGCTGTGGATGGAGCTGGGTCGCTACGCCGTAGCGCACTGTGGTTATTATCTCAACCCGGTCGTTGAACAAAAGCACAACTACGGCGAGTATCAGCTGATCATGGCAGGTGGCGTTAACCATTTACTGCGTCCGGCAGTAACGAGTCAGGCGTTTCCGGTTAAGGCATTACGTGAGTCCACTGCAGCCGGGCGAGATTATCATTTACACGGCCCCCTGTGCACCGCTATCGATTACCTGGGTACCCATAAGCTGCCTGACGATCTCGACTATGGCGACTGGCTGGTCTTTGGCCAGTGCGGTGCCTATGGGTTCACCGAAAGTATGCCCTACTTCCTGTGCCATGAGCTGCCGGCTGAATTCGTCTTTAAGCAGGGCCAGTTGTACTGCATCCGTCAAAGCGAACACGCCGACTATTATCTGAGGTAATCATGAACACAATTACACAGCAACATATCCAGGTTGGGGAAATTGCCAATGGTCTGCCACTGACCATTCCTGTCTACCGCCTGCAGGGCGATGGCACAGGGCCAAACGTCTACATCCAGGCCAATATGCATGGCGCCGAGGTGCAGGGTAATGCCGTGATCTATGCACTGCTGGAGCAACTGAAACATCTGCCACTGGCCGGTGACATTACTTTGGTACCTTATGCCAACCCGATTGGCTGTAACCAGAAATCCGGTGAGTTTACGCTTGGGCGCTTTGACCCTATTACCGGGGTAAACTGGAATCGCATGTACTATGACCACAGTGCCCTGGTGCAAAGCTGTCTTGCAAAGTACAGCCAAGCCCCTGATACAACGCTGATTGCGGCCTTTCGCGAACAATTATGCCAGGCAACCGACACCTTACTTGATGCCCCCGCACATACACTGAACACGGGCAAGCGGATCGCACTGACACTGCAAAAATTAGCCCATCAGGCAGACATTGTACTGGACCTGCACACGGGTCCCATTTCGGCAAAGCATTTGTATTGCCCTGAGTATGCACAAGACAGCGCACGCTATTTTGATATTCCCCATGTCTTGCTGATCCCCAATGAATTCGACGGGGCTATGGATGAAGCCAGCTTTTGTCCCTGGTGGCAGCTGAGTGATGCGTTGAAAGAACAAGGTCGTGACCTGCCCGTCCCCGTAGAAGCATTTACTGTTGAGCTGGGCTCTCAGGAAAAAATTGATCTCGATGAAGCCGTTCATGATGCCAATAGCATCCTCAGTTACCTGACTCACAAAGAAGTGATAGCAGATGGCAGCCATCAACCAAGAAACATCAAACGCTACGCCTGCGCACTCAAAGATTACCTGACTTACTATGCCCCCATGGGCGGCATGGTGGAGTATAAAGCGCAGCTTGGTGAGCACATTAAGGCGGGAGATTGCATTGCGCGGATTTTACGTATGGAGCAGTACTTATCCGAAATGCCCCTGCACAGCCTGACATTAACACAAGATGCCATTGCGATACTGCATTTTGCGTCAGCGAGTGTTAATCAGGGTACTGAATTATATAAATTTTTCACTAACTACTATGAACTGTAGCGGGCTTATGCGGATTGGCCAACATCCAGTTCGTATGACATACAGAACAACACAACGATTGCGTGAGAGTAGGTGAGCAAGCCCTCACTTGCTAAGGTGGGGCGGCAACCTAAGTTGCCGCCGGCCTTTTTATACCAATGCGCTTAATTAAGTGAAATTGGTATCCATATTAATCCGGCATACAGATTTCGTTACGAGCAGAGTAGCAGTCCCGGCCAGTAGGGCAACCCAGGAACACGGCGGTATCGCACCCAAACGAGTTACAAGCTGGATAGCCAGAGGCTCCGCCAGCAATATTCGGTGTCTGAGCCAATCCAAGCTGCTGGTTATTACTCAGTTGTTTTATACATTTTTTGTTCAGAGATATTTTCATGTCCATTTCCTTTTATGTAGTTTGCTCATTTAACTTACTGCCATATTGAATAAAAATCAACCAACCCATTCTTAACACTATGTCCTGCGGTAAACTTTGTCCTTCTTAGTTTTCTCTACCATGATAAAATGAATGTTAATTGCTTTTGACTAAGGACTTCATCACCTATGAAAATCAGGATGCTCGCTTTCTTGTCTTTTCTGGCGTCCGCGCCACTACAGGCCAGTGAACCGCAAGACCAGGACGATCTGGAGATAATAAAACAATGTGTACTGAACGAAATCATCGCCGGTGATCAACAACAAACCGTTGCCGAGCTCAAAGCTTACTGCCAGCAACTGCAAAAAACGAGTCTCAGTAAATTGGATCGCCGTATGGCGCGCGAGATGGTCACAGAGAACAACCGCAATGTGCTGACACCGCACAATCGCAACTATATTTTACCGGTTACCTATGTCAAAAGCCCAAACTCCAGACCCTTTGACGGCCTAAAAGCCATCCAGGAAGAAGAAGGTGAGCCACTCGATCATATGGAGGTCAAATACCAGATATCAATGAAAGTGCCCCTGTATCGGCACTTTAAGGACAAAGACCAGGCGGTGTATGTTGGCGTAACATTGCAATCTTATTGGCAGCTCTACAACAAAGACATTTCCTCACCGTTTCGTGAAACCAATTACGAACCGGAAATCTTCTGGGTTAATTTCCTGGACGATGAAAACGTTCTGTGGGGCGACGAAATGGCCATTATTCTGGGCGCCTCGCACCAATCAAACGGCCGTAGTCAGCCAAATTCGCGCTCCTGGAATCGCATCTATGCTAATTTTATCTGGGAATATGAAAGCTTTGTATTTAGCTTTAAACCCTGGTACCGCCTGCCAGAGGATGACAAACCAGAGCCATTAGCCGCCAAAGGCGATGACAACCCGGACATTCACAAGTATATGGGTTACTTTGAGCTCAGTGGTGCCTATCGCCATGGCGACCATGAATTTGGCTTTATGACCCGCAACAATTTCAACAGCGACAACCATGGCGCAATACAACTCGACTGGTCATTCCCACTGCTGGGCTCTTCACGGGTACGTGGTTATGTGCAGTATTTTAATGGCTATGGCGAGAGTCTGATTGACTACAATGCCCATATTCAGCGTCTGGGCCTGGGTATTGCGGTCACCGATCTGCTCTAAACCCAATCATCGCGGCCTGTAACAGCAGGCCGCATAAAGGGTTATTTGATAACAACAAATAAGCCCTCAAATTTCGCCACCAGCACATCTCCATCATAGACATTCACCGGCACCCGGTACTTAGCTTTGCCTTCCTCGTTGAGTGCACTCAGCTCGCCACTACATTCGGCAAGTGTCACTGTCGCACTGGGTGCGGTGGTCAGCGGTTTAAGGTACTGAATATTAGCATCCGCCAACACGATATTTCCTTCGAGCGCCAGCTCTTTAAGCGCTAGATAGGTTGCCCCCCATCCAGTCAATGTCGCCATACTGTAGACCGAACCTGCAAACATCGAATTATGTAAATTCAGGTTAGCTTTGAGGTCTGCGCGGGTTGAAAACTGCCAGTCGGTGTAACTTTCTACTTTGATCCCCATCGCATCACTGATTGGGATCGACTCCCGCCAGGTATCCTGTAACACCTGAGTCCACTGCGGGTGACGGAACCAGCCTGGCTCAGAAGGGCGTTGCTTGACCATTTTCCAGTGCTGCACATCGCCATAAGACAGATGGGCTTTTTCAATCATCTGGTAACCGTGACGTTCATAAAATGCCAGTGCGCGCTCTCTGGCAAACAACACCAGCTCTTCGGCTTGTTGCGTCCAGGCAATTTTTTCCAGTTCATGCAGCAATCGGCTGCCCAGGTGATGACCACGGTGTGCCTCATCCACAGCCATGTAACGCACTTGTGCCTGCTGTTGATTGTTGAAATGCAGGCGTGCCACACCGAGCACCTGACCTTCGTTATTTTTGATGTAACGATGTTCAGCCTCCTGCTCAAGGTCATCCTGCTCGCTGCCTCTTGGCTGCTCCCAGGGTGCCCGTAAAACCTGCCATCGTAGTTGATAATACGCTTGCCAATCTTCACTGCTCTGTGGCGCTGTTACTTGAAACATGGTGACTCCTGTGCTTTTCCTGTCGCCGAGGCGATACGCTCGGCCTGTGCAACCTGCTCCCGCTTTTTTACGGGGAACTTTTGTCTAATTTATGGACCATACCTTACAAGAAAAGTGCGCAACAGGGAATGCTCGGCCAGATTTGGCCAATTTGTCATGTAAATTCAACGAAACGCAGTGGCAGAACTGTGAGGCCCAGCTATGCTGATGTAACTATGCAAGATTTTATTATTGAACCCGGCACTATCAGTAACGAGTTTGTCCATCAGAGCCATCAACTTGGGCATCTGTTGTATTGGCATAAGCATGGCAAAATCAGCATACAAGTACGCCAGGAAAAAACCTTACGCTGGTTACTGATAAACGACACGCTGCAATCCGTGATTGAACTCAATCATCCGGAGAGGCTGCTTTTTCCCCATTTACAGGTGTTAGCCGCGTTATGGCAAAAGTGCCCCGCACCTGGCAAGGTGCTGGAACTGGGTCTCGGGGCAGGGGCTATTAGGGATTACTTGCATATCAGCTACCCGGATTGCCAAATTACCTCTATCGACAATAACCCAGATATCATCCACTGCTATAAACGCTATTTTGGTGGCGACCCTATCTCTAACGTCAGTTGTAGCGATGCCTACCAGGCGCTGGAGAATAATGGCCATTATGACTGGATCATCCTGGACTTGTTCAGCCAGCTCGATGCGCCGAGATTTTTGTACGAACACAAGTTTTACACACAAATTCGCGCCACACTCAATGAAGGCGGCCGCTTATATATCAACTTTCTTGCAGAGCATGATTCACAACTAAAACAGCTGGAGCACCTGCTTATTACTAATTTTGGTAAAAAACCCTTCGTACACAAGGTGCCCGATTACGCTAATCACATTATTTCTTTAACCCGTTAGCCCTACTCGTCAAACCGATAAATTAAACGTGACCGGACCGTCATTGCACAAGTTCACCTGCATATCAGCAGCAAACCGCCCAGTGGCCACCCGTAACCCAGATTCTTTCGCCTTAGCGACAAAATATTCGTACAGTGCTGCGGCTTGCTCCGGTGTGGCAGCAGAAGAAAAGCTCGGGCGCATGCCCTTTTTAGTATCCGCCGCTAACGTAAACTGAGACACCACCAGCAACTCCCCCTCAATGTCTCTCAGGCTCAAATTCATTTTGCCCTGCGCATCGGTAAAAATACGGTAGTTGCTGATTTTATGCAGCAAGCTGTCTGCACTTTTTTGATCGTCAGCCTTCTCTACCCCGAGCAGCACCAGGATCCCCTGACCAATTTGACCCACACACTTGCCCTCAACCACCACATTGGCCTGACTGACCCTTTGAATTAATCCCTGCACATTTACCTCAAAAATTCATAATGTAATTCATATCTACTTTGCCGCTAATGTGCCAGCTTACATAACAGCAGATCGGCGGCACGCCGTATGGCTTCGGAATATACTGCATTTGTCGCGCAGTGCCCAACTTCTTCGAGGATCAGCAAACGCGCATTGAGTTGCTCGGCCAGAGCCTGGGCCATCGCAAAACGACAGACATAGTCGTGGCGGCTATGGATCATCCATACAGGCAAGCTTGCGATTCTATCGGCCTGATGGAAAATCTGTTGTTCTTCAATAAAACAGCGAGTATGAAAGTAATGCACCATAATCCGGGCTTGCTGAACCACAGCCTGTTCATGATCCAACTGATAACGTTGCGCCTGGCTGCCAACGCTAAGCTGACGATCCCAATCATGCCACTGCTGTGCGGCGCGGCGCACCGCCACTTCATCATCGCAATGCAATAGCTGGGTATAACGGGACAATACCGCTTTGTAATCCCCCAGTCCCTGACTGAAAACCTGATAACGCTCTGGATAGAACTGTGCCCCGGCACCGCTGATCCCATAAAGCCACTGCAAATCACTTTGACACCCCAAAAAGGTCGCCCATAGCACTAACCCCTGCACTCGCTGCGGATAGCGCTGCGCAAACAAAAGGGCTAACGTGGCCCCCCAGGAACCACCCGCCAGTACGCACTGAGTGATATCTAAGTACGACAGCAGACTATCTATATCCTGAAGCAGGTATTCGGTGGTGTTGTGTGTGAGTTGCTGAGGGGAAGACTGGCCACAACCGCGCTGACTAAACAAAATAATACGATAGCGCTGTGGATTAAAATAACTGGCAGAATGGCGACATAAGCCGCTGCCCGGGCCACCATGACAAATAATCACAGGCAACCCGGTCTCCAGACCAAACTCTTCTACATGTATTTGGTGTCCATGAGACACCGCCATATGAAAACTGCGTCGTGGCGATTCCAGCCGATACAATTGAGTCATTGCACACCTCTTTATTGTGGTGTGTCTTGTTCCTCGCACTCCTTTTCGGACAAACAGGCAGTAAATTCAGCACCCAGCAGCACCACCATCCAGGAAAGATAAACCCAGACGAACAGAATTGGCACTGTGGCCAGCGCACCATAAATCACCTCATAGGAGGGAAAATGGCTGATATACAGAGCAAAGCCTTTTTTGGTCAGTTCAAATAGCAACGCCGCAAAAAATGCTCCAGGTATCGCTGCCTGATAAGACACGCGTGTATTTGGTACTAAAGTATAGAGCATAAAAAAGCCTGCCATGGAAATAACATAGGGCAATAGCTTCAGCAAAAAGCCACTAAAGCCCGGGATCCCCTGATCGGCAAACGAGACCAATGACACAATATAAGACGTTACGCCAATGCTGGCCCCTAATAATACTGGACCTAACGTCAGGACCATCCAGTAGATGGCAAAGGAAATCATCATAGGTCGTGACTTTTCGACCCGCCAGATGCGATTCAATGCGGCATCGACGTTGCGGATCAGCAACAAGGCAACGGCGGTAAGAAAGCCAATCCCCACTGCGGTCATCTCATTGGCATTGCCGGTAAAGGCACTGATATGGGATTTAATAGTGTCTGTTGAGGTCGGCACAAAGTTATTAAAAATAAAGTTTTCTATGGCATCTCGGGCATCCTGAAAGCCAGGAAATGCACTGAAAATCGCCACCCCAACCGCCACCAGCGGGATCAGTGAGAGTAAGGTCACATACGCCAGGTAGCCGGCATTGATCGTCAACTGATCCTCCTGACAGCGTTTAAAAAAGCGCTGCCACCAGTCGGGCTGGCTTCTGACCAAAGCACGACCTTGCAGGTTCAGACGTTGCAACCGCAAGCGCCATAATTCATTCATCATTACACAGGTTTACAGAGTGAGTTTTGCACATCTTACCAATCCCAGTCATAATTCATAGGGTCAGATTTAAGTATAAGCCGTTATGTATCAACTGCATTAGGAAAGCCGATGAACAATTCTGTAATAAAAACGAGCCTCATAATCTTAAGCCTGAGCCTGCTCAGCGCCTGTCAAAGCGCGTACTACGCAGCCTGGGAAAAAGTGGGGGTGCATAAGCGTGAGATCTTAGTGGACCGTGTAGAAAATACCAAAGAAGCACAACAGGCCACACAACAAGAGTTTCAGTCTGCACTGGAACGCCTGACTACCTTGATCAACTTTGATGGTGGCGAATTACAAAGTGTGTATCAACAACTCAATGATGATTATCTCTCCAGTGAAGCCGCTGCGCAGGATGTACGTACCAACATAGACAAAGTAGAAGATGTTGCAGAAGCCTTATTCTCTGAATGGCAGGATGAACTGGCTCAATATTCCAGTGCCAGCCTGAAACGTCAGAGCGAGCAAAAGCTCCGCCAAACGCAACGTCAATTTGACAAGCTGCTACGCTCGATGCGCGCCAGCGAAGCCAAAATGCAACCTGTACTGGATTCACTCAAAGACAATGTGCTGTACTTAAAACATAACCTCAATGCCCAGGCGATTGCCGCCATCAAAGGTGAATTCAGTGGTTTGAAGCGGGATATTCAATCGCTGATCAGCGATATGAATCGCTCCATTGAAGACTCCAACGCCTTTATCGCCAGCATGAATAATACCAATCAGCCATAAACGAGACGCCATGTTCAGCAACGGTTAGCATTTTCAGTTAACCGTTGCTACCGAGCTACTCGGCATAGATCACCTGCAAATCACAGTTAAAGATGGGGATGGCGGCATAACTGCGATGTCCCATTACCTGGTAAGTGGCAGCTGGTTTCTCTCCGAATCGCGTCTGCACTGTGTGTGAAGTAACTTGATAGGCTTGCTGCATGGTCCCCTGACCGCTATCCCAAATCAGAGTTAGATAAGGATTGTTGTAGAGCCACTTCCCTTGCGTCATTGTGCCCGTAAGCAACCAGTCTCCAGTTGTCTTTAGCTCAATCTGAAATGCGTCCAACGCGCAATTGTGTGAAAACACCACTTCAGGCAGAGCCACTTGCGCCAGCTCACCGGGAAAGTACAGGCCGTAATTTCCTTCACTGAAACGATGATATTCGCCGTTAAACTCCTGCACATTGAGCCCGCTATACCCTAACGCTTGTACCACCTCAGACAGCTGCGAGATCAGCACATCATTTTGATCCGCGGGAAAGCGATTGAGGCGGACAGTGTCACTGTTGTACTCTGCGGGCACAGCAAGGTCATTCAAGACGTAGTTTATGTTGGCCTGCTCTAACTGACTCAGCAATATTTTTTGCTCGGTGTCGTCCAAAGAGGAGTGAAACACATGTACCACAGGCTGACTGCTACAGGCGCTCAAAAATAGGCACCCAGCCACTGACCATACTTTCATGAAAATTCCCTGTTCTTGTTATTATGGTCTGAGTAGACCACAGCCGCCCGACATCTGTCCATTGTTCCATCGCGACTTACGGCATCAGTGACTACGCGTCAGCCAGTTTTGCACTGCGGTTTTGGGATACACAATTTCTTTAAACAAGCGATGACGCTCAAATTTAAGATCGCTCTCCTGACTGGGCAGGCCAGCCTGTACCTGGCTGTGATGCTCATTGAATCGTGAGATCAAAGTTAGTTTGTCTCTGCCCTGATTAAGCTGAGTGTTGAGATAGCCACGCACATCATCTGCTGTCATTAACCCTAATGCCTCTAAATTCATCAGGTCTTTTTTTAATGCAGAACGGATCCCCATGGAATGTCTCCTGTTGTCATAATTTACAAAAGTCGCAGCGAATCACTGCCAAAAGTCCCGACCAATGGCCGCCCGACTCCGTATCGGCGTGCAAGATACACACCAAATGCTGCAATTACATTAAAGACACCACGATGTTCGAAAAAGTTTCGTGGTTCACCGCAGCGTCGCGCTATACTGTCGCAAAACATCCAACGGGGTTGTGATATGAATCAAGATTATATTGAAATCGAGCTCGAAGAAGAGCCAATTGAACTTTGTAACCTATTAAAAGTATTAGACTTTGCAGAGAGTGGGGGACAGGCCAAGCAGCTTATCGCCGCCGGATATGTGGGCGTCAACGGCGAGCTTTGTACGGTTAAACGCAAGAAATTGTACGCCGGAGATACCCTCTATTTTAACGAAGAAGCCTTTATGCTGACCCTGGCTGAGGGCGCCATTCCAGCCGAGCGTAGTCAGCCAAACCCGCCGCCTGCGCACCAGCACAGTGCACAGTCAGCTACTGACAAGGGCAAGCAGCCAAGCCAGGCTGGCAAAAAGCGACGCAATAAACAAAAGAATAATGTGGACAGCGTCACAGGCAGAAAACCTATTTCGTTTGGATAATACAGGAGATCACACGGTGAGTATCTGGTATCGCCCGGTCACACTAGCACAGTGCCAAGCTCTGGATGAGGGGCTCCATCAAAAAGGCACGCTGATGCAGACCTTAGGGATCAGCATCAGTGAAATTGGCGACGATTACCTCGTTGCCACTATGCCCGCAACCCCGGCACATCATAATCCACTGGGCATGGTCCATGGTGGTGCCAATGTCGCGCTAGCCGAAACGGTGGCCAGTTATGCAGCTAATTTTGCTGTCGACTTTGAACGTTTTTACTGTGTCGGACAGGAGATAAACGCCAATCATCTCAAGGCCTCACGAAACGGGACGCTGACCGCCACGGCTCGCCCCCTGCACCTTGGCCGGCGCACCTCCGTTTGGGAAGTGAAAATCGTCAATGCACGTGATGAATTATGCTGTGTGGCTCGCATGACAGCCGCAGTCGTCGAGCGTCGCTAGTCCTAACGTCACCGAAGTTGATATAGCGCAACCCATTTTACTCTTTACAATATCACAATGATCTCACCCCCAGTTTGTGGAGGCTGAGATCATGAAGAAACAAAAACGCCTGATTATTATTCTGCACTGTGTGATTGTATGTGGCCTGTTGCTGATCTTCACAGGACACACCCTGCTGAGCGCCCAATGGCTGACGGCACTCGGCCCTACTGGATATGCTCTGGGTGCGGCCTGCATAGCCATAGGCCTGATCTGCTCATTACCTACTAAGATTTATCTGACGATCCTGTTAATGCGCCGAGAAAAGTCAGACTGACCGGGATTGCACTTGCCTCCCAAATTGCTAGCTGGGGCTTTGCCTCTGTGTGGACATTTCGCTACAATTTTGCCTTTAGTTGCTCATTCAGAGACATTCATGGACCATATAGATACAGTGATCATAGGCGCAGGGGTCGTTGGCCTGGCCATCGCGGCGCGTCTCAGTCAGACCCGCTCCGTCCTGGTCATCGACCAGATGGGACAATTTGGCGAACATACCAGTAGCCGCAACAGCGAAGTGATCCATGCCGGTCTTTATTATGCTGAGCATAGTCTTAAAGCACGCTTGTGTGTCCGTGGTAAAGCCTTGTTGTACGCACATTGCGAGCGCTTCCATGTTCCGGTTAAAAGGCTTGGCAAAATTTTATTCGCGCGCACGCCACAAGAGCTGGGTAAGCTCGCAGCCATCGAGGCGCAGGCAAAACGCAATGGCGTGCATGATCTGACGCCACTCAGCCAGACACAAATTGCCAATATGGCTCCTGGCCTGCACACCAGTGCGGCGTTGTTTTCACCTTCAACCGGGATTGTCGACAGCCACCAGTTGATGCTGTCTTTGGTCCATCAGCTTGAGCACGCAGGTGGCAATCTGGTCTGTCACACCCGCTTTGAATCGGCAACAAAAACTGCGTCAGGATTTACACTGACGTTAAACTGCGACGGTGCCCCCTTTGAGCTGAGTTGCAATACTCTGATCAACGCTGGAGGCCTGTTTGCACAAGACAATGCTCAGCGCATCGCGGGGCTTGGCAAAGACCAGATCCCACAAAGTCATTTATGCCGTGGACAGTATTTTTGTTATCAAAGCCCCCACCCCTTCAATCACCTGATCTACCCGATGCCTGAACAGCATGGTCTGGGGATTCATGCCACTTTAGACATGGCAGGTCAACTCAGGTTTGGGCCCGATACCCAGTTTATTGACAAGCTGGATTACCAGGTTGACGCACAGGCCAAAGCCCGTTTTGTAGAAGCGATACAAAGCTACTGGCCCGCTCTGGACCCTGAGCGGTTGCATCCCGACTACGCGGGGATCAGGCCCAAGCTTAGCCGCGAAAAGGGGCAGGATTTTATGATTGAAGGGCATCAACACCACCAGGTTGAAGGACTCATCAACCTGTTTGGTATTGAATCACCCGGGCTGACCGCCAGTCTGGCGATCGCCGAGTATGTTGAAGCACAACTTTAGGTTAAATGCCTTCGAGCTTCTTGCTGCGCTCCTGCATTAACTTTTCAACGTTTTGTGCATCCTGGATCAGCTTTTTAATGTCAGTCGGACTCATGTTTGCCGGTAAATCTTTCGGGATCCGACCAGCATCCTGCTGCTCTTTTAGCTGCTTGAGAATGTCGGTATTTTCCGCCGCCATGATGGTGATCTTGCTAGGGTCCAGTGTCATTTCTTCACTCTGCCCGCGTGCGTTGGGGCGATCTGAATAGTGCCAGTTGCCCTGTGCGTCCTGCCATTTATAAATTTTTGCGGGTTTGTCCTGCATAGTCTGTACATCTTTACTGCTGACCATATCCACGGCATTGTCTAGTTGCAGCTTAGATTCATTCAGCACTTGTTGTGCCTGAGTCTGCGCCTTGCCGAGGATATCATCCAGGCTCAGCCAGGTGCGCCCATCTGGGCGCTTTAAAACAAACAATGACGCCACACCAATCAGCATCACCATAATTAACAGATAACTTGCGTACTTCATTGCGGCACTCCTTTTATATCGAGGCCATACTTTAACAGTATAGAGCGATATTCGGTAGAGTGGCGAAAGCGCTCAAAGAAATCTCGAAATTGCGCACAGCCACGTAACCCCAGTTCTGAATGATTGAATTGTAGTTGTAAAGGCGCGGTATCAACCACTTTATGAACTTTAAGCGCGGTAATAAATTTAGGGTTACTCAATTGCAGCCAACGGATCGCAGGCAGGCTCATCAGTGCAAAACGGCGGTCTTCTTTCACCGGCGACGCCAGCGCATCCAGCATCTCTCGTTCCGAGTAAAACAGCTTTTGCTGAAGCTGTCCAAGCGCCAACGCCTGCTCGACCGTCGGATAGGTATAACCAAATCGTCCGAGCATAATAAAGTCCTGATAATCCTGGGTCGGCACGGTGGCATTCTGGTGCGTGATCAACACATCCTCTACCCAATACAATCCCTGGCTCCAGCACATTGGTGTTTTACCCCGATACCAGGACTCAGACTCCATACGCACCTGAATTTGGTTGTAATTGATCAGTTTTTTTGAGCGCTCTTCCGGGATATAGTCCACATCCAGCGGTTTACCCTCAGGCGCAAAGTGTGCCAACAGCTCAGGGATCACACCGGGCCGGTTGGGGTCGCCAGTGACAAAGGGGGGAAAGGCATTATAAGGCAAAGCAACACGCAACACCGGCAACTCAGTTCCGGTCGGTGGAAGGGATGATACAGCAGCCTGGCCACTGACTGGCTCCAGCCACAGCAACAGACCAAACAGACTGTGTATTGTGCGCATCGCATTCACCTTCTCTTTTCCCTCATTAGTCACAGTGTAGCGTTTGCACCTCATTAGTGACAAAAAAGCGGACCGGGCTATATGGCCGGGTCCGCTGTTTTAATTGTGCTTTGATAAGCATCGACTAAATGCCGTCACCATCAATATGTAAACCACATTCCCGGTTCATACCGAAGAAGCGCGTTTCTTCTTCGCTCATACCCGGCTCAAGTTTACGGGTGGTATGCACATCACCCATAGACACATAGCCTTCGTCCCAGAGCGGATGATAAGATAAGCCATGCTTGGTCAGGTACTGATAGACATCACGGTTATGCCAGTCGATAATCGGATACACTTTCACTGTACCACGGCTGATCTCTAAGATCTGTTTGTCGGCACGGGTAGAGGACTGCTGACGGCGTAAACCACTGAACCAGGTTCCGGCCTGTAACTCGTTCAGTGCACGGGTCATCGGCTCTACCTTGTTCAGGGTATTGTAACGCTTGATACCCTCTTCACCCTGCTCCCACAGTTTGCCAAACTTGGCTTCCTGCCACGCTGGCCCCTGCGCTGCGCGATACACTTTCAGATTCAGCTGCAGCTGTTCCGTCAGTTCATCAATAAAACGATACGTTTCCGGGAACAAATAGCCGGTATCTGTCAGAACCACCGGGATATCCGGACGCTGACGGGTTACTAAGTGCAGCATCACCGCTGCCTGGATCCCAAAGCTGGACGATAAAATCGGGTTATCTGGCAAATTTTCCAGTGCCCAGATCACACGCTCTTCAACACTTTTATCAGCCAGCATACCGTTCGCATCATTCAATAATGCCTGTTGCGAGGCTTTATCCAGCGTCAGGATTTGCTTAAAGTCACTCATTACTCATTCCCAGTATTCACCACCACATAAAAGCTGTGGTCAAAGGCGCCGGGCGCCTTCTAAATTAAGCATGGAAGTCGGTTTTAGATACCTTAACTTCGGCCACAATTTCCTTACGGATCACAAAGTCACCAAAACACTCATCCGGCTGACGCTCTTTGGCCCACTGACCAATCAGCTCATCCAGTGCCGGCAGATAAACCTCTTCACCGACATTTTCCAGATACAGTTTCGGGATCCGCGTACCGGCACGGTTACCGCCCAGATACACGTTATATTTGCCCGGGCCTTTACCTACAAAGCCAATTTCTGCCAGCATGGCACGACCACAACCGTTTGGACAACCGACAACACGCAAGATGATGTCGTCATCAGCAATCTCATGTTTTGCCAGGATCGCTTCGGTTTTTTCTATCAGATCTGGCAGGTAACGCTCAGCTTCCGCCATGGCCAATGGACACGTTGGCAAAGACACACAGGCCATCGAGTTTTTACGCTGCTCGGTGTGCGCGTCATCAATCAGGCCATGTTCGCGTGCCAGTTGTTCAATTTCCGCTTTTTGCTCTGCCGGCACACCTGCGATGATCAGGTTCTGGTTCGCCGTCATGCGGAAATCCCCCTGGTGGATCTCGGCAATCTTGCGACAGCCTGTTTTCAGCGGCTTGCCGGGGTAATCCAAAATCCGGCCACTTTGAATAAAGACCGTCAGATGGTGCTTACCATCAATGCCTTCGACCCAGCCAATGCGATCGCCACGATGGGTGAATTCATACGGACGGCTCGGCGCAAAGGTCACACCGGCACGTTTTTCTACTTCCGCTTTAAACGCATCGGTGCCAAAGGTATCCAGGGTATATTTGGTTTTCGCGTTTTTACGATTCGCACGGTTACCCCAGTCACGCTGTACGCCTACCACATGCTCGGCTACCGCCAGCGTGTCGTCCAGGCTGATAAAGCCAAAGTCATCGGCCTTACGTGGGTAGGTGTTAACATCACCATGGGTCATGGCCAGACCACCACCAACCAGGACGTTGAAGCCAACCAGCTTGCCGTCTTCTGCAATCGCCACAAAGTTCAGGTCATTGGCGTGGACATCCACTTCGTTGTTCGGCGGAATAGTCACTGTGGTTTTAAACTTACGCGGTAAGTAGGTACTGCCTAGTACCGGTTCTTCTTCAGTGGTTTCCTGCTTTTCACCATTTAGCCAGATCTCGGCATAGGCACGAGTTTTTGGCAGCAAGTGCTCAGAAATACGTGCCGCCCATTCATAGGCTTCCTGATGCAGTTCAGACTCAACCGGGTTGGTGGTACACAGTACGTTACGGTTTACGTCACCCGCGGTGGCGATGGAGTCAATGCCAACATCATTCAGCGTCAGGTGCATTTCTTTAATATGTGGTTTCAGCACACCGTGAAACTGGAAAGTCTGACGTGTGGTCAGACGGATGCTGCCATACTCGGTTTTTTCTTCAGCAAACTTGTCGATCGCTAACCACTGGTGCGGCTTGATGATCCCGCCCGGCATCCGCGCACGCAGCATCACGTTGTGCATCGGTTCCAGCTTTTGCTTGATACGCTCGGCACGAATATCGCGGTCATCCTGCTGATACATGCCGTGGAAACGGATCAGCTGGAAGTTATCGGCGGTAAAACCACCCGTTAATTGATCGCCCAAATCATTGGTAATGGTGCCACGCAGCAGGTTGCTCTGAGTTTTCAAACGCTCGTTATCAGACAGTTTGGCGTTCGGGTCGAGCTTACTGTTGGGTTTGTAATCGCTATTGCTCATTTTTATTCCTAAATTCTTACACTGTGACGGTGTGTACTGACTAATCCCGCAGGATTAGTACACGTCTTTTTGATAGCGACCCGCGCTGCGTAGCTCTTTGAGATACTCTTCAGCTTCCTCGTCGCTCTTACCTGCATACTGCTTAACGATGTCTACTAATGCCTGATGAACGTCCTTGGCCATACGGCTGGCGTCTCCACACACATAAAAGTGCGCACCATTTTGCAACCATGTATACACGTCCTGACCCTTTTCGCGTAAACGGTCCTGAACGTAGATTTTTTCTGCCTGATCGCGGCTAAAGGCCAGATCAATGCGATTCAGTACGCCCGATTTCACGTACTTTTGTAATTCAACCTGATACAGGAAATCCTGAGTAAAGTGTGGGTTACCGAAGAATAACCAGTTGTCGCCCTCAGCATCGCGTGCCTCGCGCTCTTGCAAAAAGGCGCGGAATGGTGCAATACCGGTACCCGGACCAACCATGATCACGGGGGTATTGTCGTCCGCTGGCAAACGGAAATTGTCGTTATGCTCACTAAACACTTTAACTTGTGTGCCTTCCTCAACGCGATGCGCCAGGAAGCCAGAGCAACCGCCCTGATGGGTTTCACCAAAGGCCTCAAACTCCACCAGACCCACAGTCAGGTGCACTTCTTCTTCTACTTCAGCCTGGCTCGACGCAATAGAATACAAACGCGGCTGGATCTTACGACAGCTGTCAACCAGCGCCTGCGCGCTGAGTGTTCCCGGCTGTTGCTTGATGATATCGAAAATCTGACGCGCTTCGATGTACTCACGCAGCGCTGCTTTATCGCCCGCCAGGGCACTCAGCTCTGCGTTGCCTGTTGCTGCTGAATACTTTTCGACAAAGCCAGGGTAAGACTGAGTCAGCTCCAGCTTTTCAATCAAGGCTGTGCGCAGTGTTAGCGTCTCGCTGCCCAGAGTGACTTCGCTGTCTCCATCCAGAGCCAGCTGTGCCAATACTGCATCCACGCGCTGCTCATCGTTAAGGAAGAAAACGCCCAGTGAATCACCTGGCTGATATTGAATGTCAGACCCTTCGAGCGAAATTTCGACGTGGCGAACATCTTTGGTCGAGTTACGGCCGGTGATCTTCTGCACCACAGAGATTTCTGCGCTGAACGGGTTTTGTTTGGTATACTGGCTGGCATGTGCACCGGCCGTTGCCAATGGCATGGCCACGACGTTAGCACCGCCTTGTTCTTGCTGTGCCTTTAGCGCAGGTTCAAAGGCATCGAGTGC
Source organism: Pseudoalteromonas rubra (assembly GCF_005887095.1). Classification (GTDB taxonomy): domain Bacteria; phylum Pseudomonadota; class Gammaproteobacteria; order Enterobacterales; family Alteromonadaceae; genus Pseudoalteromonas; species Pseudoalteromonas rubra_E. The sequence goes on from NZ_PNCI01000008.1 coordinate 365,716, forward strand.
ACTGTCAATCCAGGCTGTTGCCTGCTCTTCATAGTCCACGTCCAGATCTGCACGGGCAACCACAGATTCGGCACCCAGCTTTTGCAAGCGCTCTTCAAAATCAATGGCCGTCTGACAGAAAAACTCATAGCTTGAATCACCCAGACCCAGTACCGCTACTTTAACACCATCCAGTTTCGGGGCTTTTTTACCGGCCAAAAAGGCGTGCAAGGTTTCTGCGTCTTCAGGTGGTTCACCTTCTCCATAGGTCGAAACAGCCACAGCGATAAACTGCTCTTTCTTCAGCGCCGCAGGCTTGTAATCAGCCATATTAACCAACTTGGTTTGCAGACCGCGTGCTTTAGCGGCACTTTCTAATTGCGCCGCAACCCCTTTGGCATTGCCGGTTTGAGAGCCATATAAAATGGTCAAAGGTGCCGCTTCTGAGGCAGGCGCAGGTGCCTGTCCTAGCGTCCCCGCGAGCGCAGCAGTGTTGGCATTGGCAGCCAGATAACCACTGACCCAGGCCTGCTGGATCGGATTAAGCTCCGCCACTAACCCCTGTAATTTTTGCAGTTGTTCTTGTGTCAGCGGACTGGCCGCGGCACTGAGTTGACTTAACAACATGATGATTGTTTCCCCATAACCCTTATATAGCTTGCCCCGCCGAACTGCCCGGCGGTTCCACCCGCGCACAGTTGCAATTCGGTCATTTTCTTAGCATGCAGGATACGCAACTCACTGCGCGACAAAAAGAACAGTATCTGCTTTGTTATTCCATTTGGTTATGGATATTCAAAAACTCCAAATAAAACAGATTAAAAATAATTGTACCGATTTACACAATTAAAAAGTTAACGACAATGTAACAAAACTCCTTTAAACTCCCACTCGGTTTTTTACAACCAAACAACAATATTAATTAAAAAATAGAACACGGGAATAATAAAATGATTACAAGAAAAGGGCCTTTACGCCTGACAATGGGCCTGGCTGGCAGTGCGTTAAGCCTGCTCAGTACCATGGCATGGGGACAGGTAGATAACGGAGATTTCGAACAATGGCAGCTGGGTAAACCCAGCAACTGGACCACCATTGATTCGGGTATCTCATTGACTACCGAACAGAATCGCGTTTATAGCGGACAGACGGCTGCGGCCGTCAATGTACTGACGACGACGCAGGGGAATACCGATCTGGCACAAACCGTCACGGTTGAGGCCGGCAAGACCTACACTTTCAGTACCTGGGTCTATCATACTGAAGGCGGCGTCAGAGCTCGTCTGGTCGCTGACGGTTATCACAATTATTCGGATCCGCAACAATTAAACCAATGGCAACAACTGAGCCATAATTATACAGCCACCAGCAATGGCCAAATCACGGTGGGTCTGCGTTTTTATGACGTCAGTGGATTTGACGGCAATGAAACCGTCTATGTTGATAACTTCCAGCCCAGCGGCACTACGAGCACACCACCGCCAACCGGCGGTGCCTGCCAGGCCAATGCGCTGACCTTCAATCTGACCACGGACAGGTATGGTGAGGAGACCAGCTGGGTCATTAAAAATGCGTCGAATTCGACTGTTGCCAGTGGTCAGAATTATGGTGCCAGCCAGAGCTATAGTGAAAATCTGTGCTTAACCGATGGCTCGTACACTTTTACTATATCTGATAGCTATGGCGACGGCATTTGTTGCAGTTATGGAAACGGTTCATATCGCCTGAACGGTCCTTCAGGGACGATAGCGTCGGGCAGCCAGTTCACTTCATCGGCTTCGCACAGTTTCACGCTGGGAACGGATAATGGCGGTGGCGATGGTGGTGGCGATGGTGGTGGCGATACACCGACAGGTTACTACAGTGCTGCGGCAGGTTTATCGGGTTATGCCCTGAAAACGGCGCTGCACAACATCATTGCCGGCCATAATAATCAGGGCTACAGCGCTATCTGGTCGTTCATCGATCAATACGAGCGAGACCGTTATTTTGAGAACAATGGTACGGTACTGGACCGCTACTCTGAAAAACCATCTGGCACGGACAGTCACGAGTTTACGGCTGTGGGCGATCAGTGTGGCACCGCCCGCGTTGAGGGCGATTGCTACAACCGTGAACATTCATTTCCGAAAAGCTGGTTTGGTGGCAAAATTGAGCCAATGAACTCTGACATTCATCATATCTTTGCCTCCGACGGCTATGTGAATAACCGCCGCAGCAGCTTCCCCTTTGGCGAAGTCGGCAGCAGCACTTATGTCTCAAGCAACGGCAGTAAAGTAGGCAGCGCCTCTGGCATAGGGTACAGCGGTACCGTGTTTGAGCCTATCGATCAGTTCAAGGGTGACTTTGCCCGTGCCTACTTTTATATGGCGACCCGTTACCAGGACCGCATTGCCAGCTGGCAAAGCTATTCCACCAATGGGGATGCCGTGCTCAATGGCAGCAGTGATCAGGTCTTTGAGAGCTGGGTAGTCACTATGCTCAAACGCTGGCATCAGGCCGATCCGGTCGACGCACTGGAGCGTGCCCGCAACGAAGGCGCCTATCAGTTCCAGGGCAACCGCAACCCGTTTGTGGATCACCCTGAGTTTGTAGAGCAGATCTGGTAAACACAATTTCAACTCTAAAAAGCAAAAATCCTACTAACATTAAGCGGCCTGCATCACATATTTGGATACCACTGTAGGCTGCTTAAAATACAACCACAGAAATGATCCCCAAATTTAGCACACGCACTTAAATGAATAATCTGTTATTAATAGACCAATACAAATTGGAGCAGATTATGAGCAAGAAACGCAGAAACCACTCACCAGAATTCAAAGAAAAAGTAGCTTAAGAACTTTGATGATATAGATATTTGGTCAATGTTGGTTGTATGTTTGTTTTTGCTCGGTTATTCAATCTATGCTGGTTTTAACGCTTTGAGGACTGCAATATTTAATACTCAGACAGAAGTCGCAGTAGGGATTAGTAGTTAGCTTTTCTGAGCAATGCGTGAGATATGCCGACGCTGTTTCCTTAACTATGTCACAAAAAACCAGAACAAAGTCTGGTTTTTTGTTGGGGATAGTACTCTTATAGATGGAAGGAGTGCTTTAAGAAAGACGCGGCTCCTGGTCCTCTGAACCATTTGATTTTGCAGAACAGATCATCATGGTTAACACCGCCCCACAACATACGGCCCATGCTATATAAATAAGCCCTTCGAAATTATCGTAAATCAATGTCCATGACTTCCACCCAAAATAAGACCAAGCAATATTTTCGATAAGTCCCAGTAGATTAATGACTGACATATACATGAAAATCCAATGAAAAATACCATCAAAATATGTTAACTCGATCTTTGGTGATTTCGATATTAGCCTAGAGACTTGTACTCTAAATATTAGGAGGAGAGTGATTAATAAACAGAATAATATTTGCATTCCATAGATCAACGTGCCTTGAAGAAGTTTATTGTCAGATGGATTGACATAGTTGACGATACCTGTTTCAAAAATAGCATATTCAATGCCTGTAAAAACGAGGATAACTGCTGCTATATGAGTGATATTTATATCTTTTTTATATGTTCCGTAGACTACACATACACCTAGCACAGTTAAATAAAGAGGTGTAACGAGGCGATCATCCCAAAGCTGCATATAGAATACCGCCATAGAGAAAATAGTTAGCAAAATTAAGTTTGAAAGTTTCATTACTTATCCTTGTGAGCTCACTTCAGGAGTTGGCTCTATTGGGTATATTTTGGCCGCTTGTGATCTGGGTGGTTTTTTCGCTGTTGCTCCTCCTGATACTAAAGAGCATGAAGTGGGATTACACACTGTTAGCGTAGATCGATTACGTCTTATTTCCCGCTGTTTTCTGTCAAGAAGATCTTTTTTTAATAATGGCTTAGAGAATAAAAAGCGCTGAACTAAGTCAAATAACTTTATCTTTTTCATTATTCATCATCCTGTAATCTTTTCTTAGTAGAGCTGTTCATAGTACTACTAACTTGTTTAATCTGATTTAGTAAAGACTTAGTATCTATTTTACAGAGCATAAGCCACAGAAACAGTTGTTTAGACTTAATGTCACTCACACCCTGTTCGTAGTTACTAATTGTTTTTCGATCACATTCTAACTTTTTTGCCATAAGTTCTTGAGAAATATTGGCTTTCTTTCTCATCGCTTTTAAGTCATCACCATCAATCACGTCCTTTTTCCTTATTTTTTTGTGATGTGGAGACTTTTCCACATCTGAATGAACATAATCTTAACAAAGGTGTCTCAATGTTTAAACAAAAATGAACGTGTCAAACTTACTACAGTTAGAAGATATCGTCGTCACAGCCGTGCAGGGCTATGGATTACACGATATTTATAAATACTCAAAAGGTCAACAGAGTGTTTACATAAAGCATGTTTTTATGCCGAATCTACAGGAGATTGTAAAACCAGAGATAACAGTTGAAGAGATTGATTTCTTGCGGTCACTAGATTCTATGTATCAGTACTGCTACGTCCTGGTCTATGTCAAATGCAAACAAACAGGGCGCTTTGATACTGCCTTTTTTATGGATGATGGTGAGGCTATCAAGGGTACGAGTAAAAGCGATGTTACCCAGCGCCTTGCTGATTTTCAGGAGATCGCAAAGATCATACGTAATGTGTTGCTATAAAGAGGTTTTCTTTTCAGTAGTGTATAGTGCGAAACTCTCCAATTGGATGGAAGTTTTTGTATAATTTAGGAAACAACGCCTTCAAAAGGTCATAAGTGGTAAAATTATAAAAGGCCCTATTCCGGTGGATGGCAACGTTTGGTGGCAAGACGAAGAGCCTATTTGGAAGCTGTGTGGAGCGATTGGATCGCCGGTGTTTTTCAAGTTAGTT
>NZ_PNCI01000080.1 GCF_005887095.1 Pseudoalteromonas rubra
ATGATTTAGGAAACAACGCCTTCGAGAGTTAGAGTCGAAAGTAAGGTAAGGTAATAAATTACAAAGTTTTTGTAATGGAATAAATATAAGTATAAACATGGGAGAGGTAATGTGCAGTAACAAAGATAACTATGACATGTATAAAAGTCAGGTTGACAGGGAAGACTCATTAGTAAATAGCAGGTTTGGCTGGGCGCTTACGTTACAAGGTTTTCTATTTGCATCTTTGGCTGTATTGGCTAAAAGCACGGATGTGGTCCCGGAGATAAGTTCCCTGCTAAAAATGATTGTTCCAAAGATAGGGGTTGCTTCATCACTTGCAGTGCTGGCTACAGTGATAATGTCCTATCGTGCACTTTGGAAGCTACAAGAGGAGTGGTTTCAAAACTATGAGGGTGTAATTCCATCACCATTCGGAAATCAAAAACGAAATTGCTCCTACTTGTGGAATGCGCTGTCGCCTAACGTATTATTCCCGGTGATACTTTTTATTGCGTGGGTCATTATTGAGGTTCGGATATAAACGTATTGGAATATAACGTAATTGTCATTCGGACACTCAGTTCCCATTAATTCTATGGCTAACAATAAGGAATATAGTAAATGCCTAAAAAAAGAATTTTATTTATCGCACTTTTATTGCCTCTTGTTGCTAACGGTGAAGTGATGGGTGGTCGCTCAATTACAACTACCGTAAACGGCGTTAAATTATCGAAGACTTATGACTTAGAAATCCCTGACTTTGTGGCACAATCTCAACCCGATTTTGATCCGCTGAATAACATATCTATGCCAATGGAAAAGGCGATCCATAAAGCTGAAGTTGCCTTTTTGAAAAAGACAGGGAAGAAATACTATCGAATAAAGTCAGTATCATTACGTCCATTTCACTCTAATAGAAAAAGCTGGTATTACGATATTTTCATTGGGCAAACTAGGCTGGCTGTGCTTTCTAGTGGACAAGTCGTTTTTGAAAAAGAGCGGAAGTAGTACACCAAATATTAAATATTGGAATAAAGTCCGGGTTTTCTCAGGGGGCCGGATTTAACTAAATAGGAATAGGTAGCAATATGAAAATAGACTTAGAATATGTATCAGTTATGCTTAAGTAATTTATAGAAGCCGATAAACCACATATTGATTTGTTTATCTTATATAAAAATATTGGTAGTAGGGAAGTTGATGAGAACTTTATTTTCCATTACTCGCTTCTTATTGAAAACTCATTGATAAGTAAGCTTGACCTTTCTATTGGTTTGATGGATGAAATGGGTTTAAAGTATGGCTCAACTGGTGGTTTAACGGTAAATAATCTCCCTATCAGGCTTACTCAACATGGTCACGACTTTGCTAGTGCTTTAAATAATCGTGAGATACTAGAAAAACTAAAAACTGAGTTTAAAGATGCGCCATTTAAAGTGATTTTTGATGGCAGCCAAAAGTTAATTCAACATCTTGCAAAGAAGAAATTCGATGACCTTCTGAAAGAAAATTAAGAGATGTAATTGAGTGTTGGAATAGGAGAAGGTGATAATGGATGAAGAGTTTCAACGGTTAACGGATGAAGAGTTAGTTAACATGTACTCCAATTATGGAGATCCTGATGCTAAAAAGGCAATCGAGCTTGAGCAAAACAGACGGCACCATCTAAAAATCGAAAACAAAGCCAGAACAGCAAATAATGTTGCGATAGGTAGTTTAGTGGTGGCCATTATAAGTATGCTTATTGCAGTAGTTGCGCTGGTGAAAAGCTAAGTTGGAATAAAGGTTATCGGACGGAACTGCGGACAAGATGCTTAATAAGGAATAATATGTTAGTAACAGAGTACACATCACAAAACTATCGCTTGAAGACTTGCACCGAGTCAGATCACTTTAAAATTGAAAGGATCAGCCCACGTCACAGGGTGAGAGCATACTTCGTTAACGACCATTAACCGAGGATAAGCTCTGCCCTGAATTCA
>NZ_PNCI01000081.1 GCF_005887095.1 Pseudoalteromonas rubra
CTGCATCATTGTCCAGATTTGAAGCCGCGATCGTACAGGTTCCGCCGTTATATAAAGAGTGAGTTGCTAACAGCGATTTAGTCTCAAGTGAGTACAACGCCAGTCCATCTCTGATACCAGCCAATTCTTGCGAGCCATCTCCATTGAAGTCTCCAGTGGTCATCAGGCCACTATAAAACGTCGTGCCCATTGCCCATTGATTCTGCCAGTCTTTAGTATCATAGATAAGACCTGAGTTGAGTATCAGTTCAAGCTGATTATCGTCATCCAGATTGGCAAAGTGCACTGTTTTTGTGTCATTAACCGCTGTCTCAAACAACATTTTCGTAGTGTCCTTAAGACTGAAAACGCTGAGTGATGTTGCATCATCGTAATAGCCTTCACCGTGAAGCAATGCAATTTCAGCGATGCCATCGCCATCGATATCTTGAACGGTTCCGGCAGAGATTTTTGTCTCAGAGGTAAAAACGCTGACAGCTTCACTGTTGAGGTCATTAATCAGGCTCACACCGGACTCAGTGATAACAATTATCTCACTTTCACTGTCCGCATCCGTGTTTGCTGCGGCGATTTGCACCACTTTTCCATTTGTGGGTAGCCTGTACGGATAGAGCCACTTTTGCTTGGCCTCTTCATTTTGTTGCTCCAGCAACATAATGCGCCAGTTGTTATCTGTTGTCAGTATGTCGTTTTTATTGTCTCCGTCAAAGTCAGCAATCACGATATTTCTCTGTCCCGAAGGGACCTCTATTCCGGAGCGAGCGATGGGCAGTGCTTTATTAGTTGTTACCCTGACTTTTTCAGTAACAATGGCACCTTGCTCACTGTCCTCTCCAGGCGTAGAGAATGAAAAATAGTACTCCTGTGAAGAGAAGAGCGTATCCTCGGGGGCAGTCCAGGTCATCACGCCTTCGTCATTCATAGTGGCGCTGTCTGGTGCCGAAATAAGCTGAGTTACCAACGTATCGTTTGGTTTGTCAGGGTCTGAAATAACGGGCGTAAATGATACTGTTTGCCCT
>NZ_PNCI01000082.1 GCF_005887095.1 Pseudoalteromonas rubra
CTGCATCATTGTCCAGATTTGCAACGGTGATCGTGCAGTTTCCGCCGCTATGAGTTGCTAACAGCGATTTAGTCTCAAGTGAGTACAACGCCAGTCCATCTCCAATACCAGCCAATTCTTGCGAGCCATCTCCATTGAAGTCTCCAGTGGTCATCAGGCCACTGTAAAACGTCGTGCCCATTGCCCATTGAATCTGCCAGTCTTTAGTATCATAGATAAGTCCTGAGTTGAGTATCAGTTCAAGTTGATTATCGTCATCCAGATTGGCAAAGTGCACTGTTCTTGTGTCATTAACCGCTGTCTCAAACAACATTTTCGTAGTGTCCTTAAGACTGAAAACGCTGAGTGATGTTGCACCACCGTGAAGCAATGCAATTTCAGAGATGCCATCGCCATCGATATCTTGAACGGTTCCGGCAGAGATTTTTGTCTCAGAGGTAAAAACGCTGACAGCTTCACTGTTGAGGTCATTAATCAGGCTCACACCGGATTCAGTGATAACAATTATCTCACTTTCACTGTCCGCATCCGTGTTTGCAGCGGCGATTTGCACCACTTTTCCATTTGTGGGTAGCCTGTACGGATAGAGCCATTTTTGTTTGGCTTCTTCATTTTGTTGCTCCAGCAGCATAATGCGCCAGTTGTTATCTGTTGTCAGTATGTCGTTTTTATTGTCTCCGTCAAAGTCAGCAATCACGATATTTCTCTGTCCCGAAGGGACCTCTATTCCGGAGCGAGCGATGGGCAGTGCTTTATTAGTTGTAACCCTGACTTTTTCAGTAACAATGGCACCTTGCTCACTGTCCTCTCCAGGCGTAGAGAATGAAAAATAGTACTCCTGTGAAGAGAAGAGCGTATCCTCGGGGGCAGTCCAGGTCATCACGCCTTCGTCATTCATAGTGGCGCCGTCTGGTGCCGAAATAAGCTGAGTTACCAACGTATCGTTTGGTTTGTCAGGGTCTGAAATAACGGGAGTAAATGATACTGTTTGCCCT
>NZ_PNCI01000083.1 GCF_005887095.1 Pseudoalteromonas rubra
GCCTTAGCGCGGGCAATCGCAGCAGCGACGGCGGCCTTGCGAGGATCTTCCGGCTCAGCGTCTGTCTCGACGGGTTGCGCCTCGTCCGCGACTGTATCCGTTTGCAGCTCGGCTTCTTTGGCTGCTTTCTTTGCCTTAGCACGGGCAATCGCAGCTGCAACGGCGGCCTTGCGAGGATCTTCCGGCTCAGCGTTGGCCTCGGCTGGTTCAGCATCTGTTGATTGCTCGGTCTCTTTAGCGGCTTTCTTTGCTTTAGCACGAGCGATGGCGGCGGCAACGGCAGCCTTGCGAGGGTCTTCCGGTTCAGCGTCAGTCTCTGCAGGATCTGCGTCTGCTTGCTGCTCGGCTTCTTTGGCGGCTTTCTTTGCCTTAGCACGGGCAATTGCAGCGGCAACAGCAGCATTGCGGGGATCTTCCGGCTCTGCGTTGGCCTCGGCTGGTTCAGCATCTGTTGATTGCTCGGTCTCTTTAGCGGCTTTCTTTGCTTTAGCACGAGCGATGGCGGCGGCAACGGCAGCCTTGCGAGGATCTTCGGTTCCTGTGTCGCTTTGTGACGGTGTTGCCTCGTTGTCCTGCTGGGCTGATTTTTTCGCTTTGGCGCGTGCAATGGCCGCAGCAACAGCGGCTTTACGCGGATCCTCTGCTGTGGCAGCTGAAGAGTCAGTCGCGTCATTTTGTTGTGCTGCTTTTTTAGCTTTAGCCCTTGCTATGGCGGCGGCAACGGCATCTTTGCGTGAGCCTTCTCCGCCGGCATGCATCTCAGGGGCAGCTTGTGCGTCTTTTTCTGCTTTGTACTGACGCGCTTTTTCTTTGCGCTTAGCGCGCTCCAGCGCGACCTCTGAATTGTCTGGCTCCAGTGTGCCATCGGCCGATTTCTTAGCCTTAGCCCGTTCTATCGCAGCCTGTACTGCGGACTGGCCGTCTTTTTTCTGTTTGACGCGCTCCATCGCGGCGCTGACTTTATCGCTTTGCTCTGCACTGCGGGTACTGCTGCGCGCTGAGCGTTTATGGCGATTCTGACGCTCTTCCTGCTCCCGCTCTAGGCGCTCTTTACGTGCCTCAAAACGCTCCTTTGCACGCTCCGCTTTCACTTTTTCCAGTTTCTGTTCGCGGATCTCTGCTTTGGCAACCCGGTAGTACTGCACCAATGGAATCTCACTCGGACAGACATAGGCGCAAGCACCACACTCAATACAGTCGAACAAATTGTGTTCTTCCAGTTTGTCGTACTCTTTGCCTTTGGCAAACCACTGCAGTTGTTGTGGCAGCAGGGTTTGAGGACAGGCATCGGCACATGCGCTACAACGAATACATGCCTGTTCGGGGCCGGCAACGGCCAGCTCCTGGTTATCCGGTGCCAGAATACAGTTGGTGGTTTTTACGACTGGAATTCGCACCGTTGGCAGGGTAAAGCCCATCATAGGACCACCCATGATAACACGCTGTTCTGCCACAGGTTCAAAGCCCTGGCAAGTAAGTAAGTGCTTAATCTCTGTGCCCAGCAGTGCCCAGACATTTTGTGGTGTCTGGATGGTGTTTCCGGTCACAGTTACCACGCGCTCAATCAGCGGTTTGCCTTTGCATACGGCTTCGCTGACGGCAAACAAAGTACCGACATTCTGTACCAAGACGCCAACATCGGCAGGTATTCCGCCACTGGGGACTTCTTTAGAGGTCAATACCTGGATCAATTGTTTCTCACCGCCCGAGGGGTATTTAACCGGCAGGCCACGGATCAGGATTTTGCTATTGTGAGCGGCCGCCGCGGTCATCGCCTGAATAGCCTCAGGTTTGTTGGTTTCAATACCAACCAGCACATATTCCGGGCTTAGCAGGTGCTGCATGATCTCTATGCCCTGCACAATTTGCTCGGCATGTTCGCGCATGAGCAGATCATCTGCGGTGATGTAAGGCTCGCACTCAACGCCGTTGACCACTAAAAATTCAACTGGTTTATGCTTTGCGCTGTCGGCTTTGACATAGGTTGGAAAACCCGCACCGCCCATTCCGGCAATACCGGCATGGTGAATAATGTCGATCAAGGCCTGGTTATCTAGCTGGGTGAAGTCCGAAACCGGACTAAGTTCACACCAGCTGTCCTCTCCGTCTGGCGTGAGTACGATACTCAATTCAGGTAAAGCGGAAGGGTGTGCTGAAGGCATAGGTTTGATGTCACTGATCACCCCAGAAGTTGGCGCATGCACAGGCAAAGACCAGTTTGCACCCGGGCGGGTCAATGCCTGACCTTTTAGTACCCTGTCCCCTTTATTTACCAGCAGCTGACCGTTGGCTCCAATATGTTGCTTCAGAGGTAGCACCAGATAGTCGGGCAGGGGAATACGACCAATACTCGCCTGATTTGACACAGATTTTTGCTCCGGTGGATGAATGCCGCCGGGAAACTGCCACAATTTACCGTGTTCAATTTGCTCAAGTAAAGTTTCCACTTAAACCTCTTAGTCGATTTGCTTTACAGGAATGGCATCAATTTGCCATTTCCAGGTTTGGACGGTTTGTGCCACCGGGATCATATCAATACAATCGACAGGGCAGGGGTCAACACACAGGTCGCAGCCGGTACACTCGTCTGCAATGACGGTATGCATTTGCCGGGTCGCGCCGACGATGGCATCAACCGGACAGGCCTGAATACACTTAGTACAACCAATACACTCATCTTCGCGTATATAGGCAACCTTCTTAATGGGCTCTGCTTCTTCACCCCCGGCCAGAGGCTTGGCCTCAACGCCCATTAAATCGGCCAGTTTTTTCACCGTTGCCTCGCCACCAGGTGGACATTTATTTACGTCATCACCATTCGCAATCGCTTCTGCATAGGGGCGACAACCGGGGTAGCCACACTGACCACATTGTGTTTGCGGCAAGATGGCATCTACCTGATCAACAATGGGGTTGCTTTCAACCCGGTACTTTACGGCGGCGTAGCCGAGAATAAGGCCAAAAACCAGCGCCAGTGCGCCGATGGCAATTAGTGCATAAAACAGTGTCATCTTAGAACTTCACCAATCCAGAAAAACCCATAAAGGCCAGCGACATCAGTCCGGCTGTGATCATGGCAATTGAGGCACCTTTAAATGGTGCCGGTACATCCGCGACGGCCAGACGCTCTCTCAGTGCGGCAAACAAGACCAGCACCAGTGAAAAGCCAACGGCAGCGCCAAACCCATACACCGCCGAACCAATGAAAGTGTGGTCATTTTTGATATTGAGCAGCGCAACCCCTAACACCGCGCAGTTAGTGGTGATAAGCGGCAGGAAAATACCGAGCAGGCGATATAAGGTTGGGCTGGTCTTGCGAACGACCATCTCTGTAAACTGCACAACCACAGCAATCACCAAAATAAAGCTCATGGTGCGCAGGAAGGTGAGATCCAGTGGCAGCAAAATGTATTGATTGACCAGGTAGCTGGTGACAGAAGCCAACGTCAGAACGAAGGTGGTCGCGAGTGACATACCAATAGCGGTTTCGAGTTTGCCCGAGACACCCATAAACGGGCACAAGCCGAGGAATTGCACCAATACAAAGTTATTTACCAGCACTGTGCCAATAAGCAACAGAATATACTCTGTCATGCTTGCCCCTTAGTGTGAATGAATTTACAGAGAACCAGAATAGACTGAGAATTCTAACAATTTCGGGCTTGAGATCACAGCATTTAGCCGGGAGAGAGGGGGGAAAGTTTGTTAAAAATGGCTAGTAAAGTTGACAAAAGGGCGACAGACTCGCCCCTTTGTCATCAGAGTATTAAATTTCTTTTGGCTTTTCGATGTAATAACCCTGAACGCCATCCAGACATAAGGTTTCAACGATGTGTTTTTCTTCCTGGCTTTCGACTCCTTCGGCAAACACACTGACCCCGATACGGTGAGCGAGGTCGACCATCAGACGCATAAAGTACTGGTTGTTTTTGTCTTCTTCCAGTCCTCGGGTATAGCTGGCATCCATCTTAATAAAGTCGGGTTTCAGGTCGCGGAAGAACTTAAAGGATGTGAGTCCCACACCGAATCGTTCAACGGTTATCCGAGCACCAACCCGGTGTACCATATCGATAAAGCGCTTACTGGCTTTGATATTCTGTTGCAAGCCGAATTCGCTGACTTCAAAGATAAGCTTAGATGCCAGGTTGGCTTCTTTTAATAAGCGTCGCTCAAGCCAAATTACAAACTGATCGCTGTGCGCACTGGACGCGGTTACATTGATACCAAAGAACTTCTCATTGAAGTTGCGCGACTTAATCATCTCGATTGAGGTGTCAATGATGAGTTGATCAATTTCTACCGCCATTTCCAATTTTTCGGCCATTGCCAGGAAAGAGGCCGTGGGTAGCATTTGCCCGTCTTCGGTTTTAAAGCGTGCTTGTATTTCGGCATAGGCTTTGACATTTTTACCAATTGGCATAATGTTCTGCATCATCAGCATAACGCGACGGCTTTCTATGACTTCACGAATAACGCGTCGCCAGTTCTGGTTCCCGAAACCCGCGCCAACATTATTCACTAAATCGGTTTCGCGTTGCAGGTGCCAGGCGTTGGCTTGCTTGCTTTGGGCCATACTCATAGCGTTGTCCACAACGGATAGCAATTCGCCTAAAGGCTTGCCCGACTCATAAGGGACAATACCTGTGTTCGCAACCGAACTTAATTCCTGGTTTTGCTGATACTGGGTGAATCTGGCTTGCAGGGTTTCACCAAAACGCTCAGCTTCTTTAGACGGGATATTTGGCAAGATAACCGCAAAATCTGAGCTGTTCAGTCGGAATACCTGGCTACCTGTGTAAGTACCGCTGACATGTTTTACGATGTCGGCAATTCCTTTAATATACAGATCGCCTTTCTGATAGCCTCGAGTTTGGTTAATCATTTGCAGTTCACTGCAGCGCACCATTGCCAGTGAACCGAAGCTCTTGTCGCTGGCTGACTCAATTTGGTGTTCGTAGTACTCAACAAACATATTGCGGTTTCCAAGTCCGGTCACCACATCTTTATAGGCTTCTTGTTTGATAGACTGGGCCGCTGACTTAATGTCTTCCTGCTTGCTCTTTAAAAAGTGCGCAAGTCGATTGAAAGAGGGCGCCAATTCTGCACCAAGCTCAGCCACTTTATTGGTGTTGAAATCCTGATCTATGCTTTCAGTGACCTGATTCTGAGTAATATAGATGTCAACCGCATCGGCAACCGTCATACTGACATTGCGGTTAAGCTTGCGATAAATTGTCTTCATATAAAAGATGGGTATAAAGGCCATCAGTGCGGAGATGATGATCATGAAAACAAGCGCCTGCTGTAACAGCTGAGCTTGACTCTGCACATTGATTAAAAATTCAATTTTGATGTCTTTACTTTTATTAACCGCAAACTGGGGTCTAATTGAGTTTAGTGTGTCGGCAATCATGCCCGCTAATATGGGCATTTCGCTTTGGGTATTGATGTTGAGTACGGTTTGCCCGGCAAAGTCGCGCACAATAAAGGAAGAAAAGACATTGCCACTGCCAAGAGACAAGCGAATATGCTCGGGCGTGACATCTGCCATGGTTTTTTCCTGAATATAGTTGCTTACCATGCTCTGTGCATTTTGCTGGGCTCTGCTGACGGCGTTGTCAAAGCTGCTTGCAATCAAGAAGCTACCAAGCGCAGAAAAAACAATCCAGGAAACGAGCTGGAGAAATATGAGTTTTTTAAAACCTGCCATTGTTATTCATCTACCTGAAACTGGGATTAAATTCCGTTCGTCGACTGACTTGCTTTAGCAGCATTTTTGAGGAGTGAAATAGCCGCCTAGAATGCCTGTAGGGTAGAGCATTCATTAGAAAAAGTCTAATATAATCGAACAATTGCCAATATGAAGTAAGCAGGAATTAAAGATAAAGAAGGGAATATAATGAGATGGCTCCCCCTCCCCGACTC
>NZ_PNCI01000084.1 GCF_005887095.1 Pseudoalteromonas rubra
CTGACATGAATTGGTGGTGAAACCCTGTATCTCCGCAGCCATTGGACACCAGTTTCAGGCAACGCAAGACAGCGAATCGTTGAGTCAGATGGCGCGTGAAATCTAGAGCGCGTAGGCAGCCAGTTCAGTTTTTTCCCTGTCGTTCAGCGCCTGAGAGGTTTTGTTTGCAAAATCATAACGCACCATTACTGTGCGCCCTTCTGCGCAGCACTCCCCGTGCTGCCAGGCCTGCTGAAGGATCACAAAAGAGCTGTTACCAATCTTCTCAATTGCAGTTTTAACTTCAACTTGTTGTCCGTAAAACAGCTCCCCTTTAAAGGTCACTTCCACTTTGGCAACAATCAGCTTCCATTGATGTGGATTAAGATCCGGTGTAAAAATTTTGAAAATAGGGGTGCGCGCCGCTTCAAACCATACCGGGAGTACGGTATTGTTGATGTGTCCGAGGACGTCCGTTTCACTAAAACGGGGCATGAGAGTTTCTGACAACATAATAATTCTAACCAATTTTGGATATCAACATGACTGATTTTATTCGCATTTATGAAAATGCACTGAGTCCCGAATTCTGCCAGCAGTTTATTCAGACTTTTGATAACAGCCCCCACCTGGCGCAGGGTACAACCTCAGGCGGTATCGATCTCAGTAAGAAAGTCAGTCAGGATCTGTATTTAAATCAATACCCGGATTATGCTCAGCAATTAACACACATTCAACAAACCACGTCAAAATACCTGTTCGATTATATTGAAGAACACTTTTTCATGATGATCGGCGCGTTCGGGCTGAGTGTATTCCACCCGAAAACTGGCAAGCCAGTGAATTTAACTGTTGATAACTTTGAGGAAGTGGGTAAACCGCAATTACCTATTTTAACCCAACAATTGTTTCGTTTAGGGTCAATTCAGGCTCAGCGTTACCCAATCAACAAAGGCGGTTACCCCTATTGGCACAGTGAAGTTTACCCGCAACTACAACACAACGAAGCATTGCACCGCGTACTCTTGTTTATGTTTTATCTCAACGATGTAGAGGAAGGCGGCGAAACCGAATTTCATTATCAAAATAAGCTGATTAAGCCAAAACAAGGTTCCATGGTGATTGCCCCTGCCTACTTTACACATACGCATCGGGGTAACATGCCGCGCTCTAATGATAAGTATATTCTTACATCCTGGGTGTTATTTAACCGGGCAGAACAACTATATGGAACGCCGCCTCAGCGAGAGACGAGCTAGCGACGACGGCGGATAAACTCCTGCCAGTCGAGCAGCAAGGCTTCGAAATCTTCGAAGCCGCAACCGGCACTCAGACCATATTCTTCCAGAGACAATGCGTCATCACTGAAAACGGATAGCGCATCTGATTGCTCATGGTATAAATCGTGGGCTTCAAATAATGCTTCCTGGTGTGAGACGGTCAGCCGCACTTCACGCCCTTCAAGACAAAGCTCATCCCGACTGATTTTTAACGCTTCGAGTTGTGCAACAAATGCGGGCACTTCTTCATGGGCAAGCTCATCATTCAACCAACGGCCAACCAGCTCATGCTCAGCTGACATTTTGACGCGAAATCCAGCAATCGGATCGCGAATAAATTGATACTCCATACTTACTTCAAGTTATGATTAGACACCTAAGTAAGTATACCCTAACTGCGCGACAGTGCATTGTTTAGCTCAGATAAACCCGTATAATACGCGCTTCACTCTGATCCATAATCGTTCGCAACTGGCGAGTACCCCGTGACTTTCATTGATATTCTGTTTCCGCTGATTTTTGTTGTCACCTGTGGGTTCATCTCTGCCCGCACCCAGTTTATTTCGCCCGCACAATTAGATGGGATCCGCTTCTATATTTTTAATCTGGCGATCCCTGTACTGCTATTTTTAAGTATGTATCGCGCCGAGCTGTCAGATATTGCATCAGCCAGGCTGCTACTGGCCTTTTACTTACCAGTCTGTGTCATCTATTTGCTCATCGTTGGCATCATGCAACTTTACAGAAAATGTACCATTAAAGAAGCTGCGCTTAGTGCTCTCAATGGCACTTACTCTAATACAGTGGTTGTGGGACTCCCAGTGATCCTGGCTGCACTGGGTGAGCAGGCCGCGGCAATGGTATTTATGATCATCCCTTTGCACAGCGCAGCGCTGTTTTCTCTCACCTTTATGCTGGCACGAGAAAAAGACACCCGCGGTATGACGTGGCTAAAGCCGCTCTTTCTGAACCCAGTTGTACTGAGCATCAGCCTTGGATTGATAGCCAACCTGCTGAAATTGCCTATCCCGACATTACTGCTCAGCGGCATGGACTGGTTTGCAAAACCAGCCATTGCAGGCGCCCTGTTTGTATTGGGTGCCAGTCTGGTCCAATATGGGTTTCGTCCGGTGTGGTTTCCCGCGCTGATACTCAGTACAGTCAAGCTGTTGATATTGCCACTAGGTGTTTATCTGACAGCTACCCTGCTGATGCTGGAACCACTGCAGCGCCAGGTTGTCACCTTGATGAGCGCAGCGCCACTTGGTATCAACGCTTACCTGGTCGCGCGTCAATTATCAGTGCAACAAGCGGTGAGCGCAGGTAGCGTAGTGTTATCTACGCTGTTAAGTGTCGTCTCACTGAGCCTGTGGCTGGCCATTTTATCAGTCTGAAGAACGGTATTTAGCGGCATCAATGATCGACCATAATTGCACGATTGCCGCCAACACTGCTGGCACTACTAACCACCAAAGTGCATATCCGCCAACACAGATGACTGCAAAAATCAGAGCTGCCAGTAAACGTCCCTGCACCAATTGACCTAAGCCCGGAAAAAACACATTACATATCGCGGCAATTACATTGCCTCCTGAACCCTGTCCTGCCATAAAGACCTCTCTTTTTTAGATTTAACTGCGCAGTTGAATAGTGACGCGCAGACAATTCAACCGTATGATTTATCTGTTACACGTTCTGTGCCAAAATTATAAACACTTAATAATCAATAAAATACAAAAAACATGCGACTCACTCAGCCGTTAATATAGCTTAATTGACTAACTTTTAGTGAATTAAATCACTAAATCAAGAGGCTGTTTGTCGCGCACATTCAATGGGAATTTGTCATGCTAAACCGTATAACACAGCCACTCAGCCGACTGGTCGAGCGCTATTTACCCGACCCTTATATTTTTGTCTGCCTGCTGACTCTGCTGGTACTCACTCTTGCCAGCATGCTCACTCCCACAACGCCGACAGAGGCACTCTCCATCTGGGGACAAGGATTCTGGAACCTGCTGCAATTTGCCATGCAGATGTTACTGATCTTAGTCTGTGGCTATATGTTAGCCAGTACCCGCCCTTGTGTCATGGCGTTAAATAAATTAGCGACTTTTGCTCGTACACCTGCCCAGGCCATTATGCTGGTCACTCTGGTTGCCATGCTGGCCAGCTGGCTCAACTGGGGTTTTGGCCTGGTGGTCGGTGCTTTGTTCGCCAAAGCACTCGCGCGCCAGGTTGCTGTAGATTATCGACTACTGGTCGCCAGTGCTTACTCCGGGTTTATTGTCTGGCACGGCGGGCTGGCAGGTTCGGTACCGTTGACCATCGCGACTCCAGGGCACTTTGCTGAAGCGCAGATAGGTATTCTGGGCACAGGTCAGACTCTGTTTGCACCGTTTAATCTGCTTATTTTAGGTACACTTGTTGTGGTCATGCCGTTGCTTAACCGTTTTATGCTGCCGCCAACCGAAGCGCAGATCATCGTTAACCCTGAAAAACTAGTACAACCTGAACCACAGAGCCCCCCGGCTTCACCAACCCCAGCTGAGCGGCTTGAGCATAGTACACTGGTTGGTACCCTGATAGGGTTATTGGGATGCGGTTATCTGCTGCATTATTTTTTTGTCGCCGGTGGCACACTTAATCTCAATAGTGTTATAGCACTATTTTTGTTTTTGGCCATCTTGCTACATCGTACACCTGCCAATCTACTAAACAGCTTACAAGAAGCGATCAAGGGGGGCGCAGGTATTGTGATCCAGTTTCCCTTTTATGCGGGGATCATGGCCGTGATGGTCAAAACCGGGCTGGCACAACAGATCTCCAGTGGCTTTGTCGAGATCAGTACCAGCACAACTCTGCCATTGTGGAGCTTTCTCAGTGCCGGGTTGGTCAATATTTTTGTACCTTCTGGTGGTGGACAATGGGCCGTTCAGGCACCCATAGTGATCCCGGCCGCACAAGAGTTAGGAGCTGACATTGCGCGTGTTGCGATGGCCGTCGCCTGGGGAGATGCCTGGACCAACCTGATACAACCATTTTGGGCACTTCCTGTACTGGCCATTGCTGGTTTAAAGGCAAAGGATATTATGGGGTTTTGTCTGATCCAGCTGCTGGTCAGTGGGATTGTCATAGCACTTCTGCTGACCCTGGCTTAACCCCACAGATATGCCGGTCACAACGCTGACCGGCAAGCGGCTAGTTTGACAGCACTTTGATGGGTAAGCTCAGTAACACGCTATCAGCGTCTGCGAAGTGCCACATAACGGCAATTAAACCGCCAGAGACAATTACGTAAAGCGCCGTTGACACAATCTGCCCATACCGGTCCAACGGGATTAAATGCGCCTGATGACGACTACGCCACTCCAGCAAAATATCTATCGTACCAATCACCAAAAAGAACACCAGCAACATCAGACCAAAGGTATAGCTGATCACCACACCCAGCAGGATCCCTGCCAGACAAACAAGTAACCCGGCCCAGGAGCGCATAGAGAAACTGATACTTTTCAGTACATGACCGCCATCCAGAGGCACAATCGGTAGCATATTAAATAAGTTTAACAACGCACTCAGCACGGCGACGCCTGCGAATATTTCCAGCCCGGTAACATAGTACAGTACAACCGCCACCAGAGAGGCCAATAAACCAAAAGCAGGGCCCATCAATGAAATAATCACATTCTGCCAACGCGTAGTAAGTTTGTCTTCACTTACAGCCAATCCACCAACAAATGGGATTAAGTATATTCCTTTTGTTTTTAATCCGAAGTAACGCATTGCACGAATATGGCCGTATTCATGAATGACAAGACACGCCAACAGCATGACAGCAAATTGCCAGGAAAACAGCCAGGCATAACCAGCCAAAGATGCGCCAGCTAGTGCAGCCTTAACTACACTGGCACTTTTCAGCAGCTTAAAACCTAAAGCCGCCAGGCCAAACCAGCTGCCTTTGTTATCACGTTGCTGGACAGGCACTTCGAGCCATTGCCAGGGCTCGTTATCAACGGCAATCGCCAGCAGCCCTTCTGGTAAGCGGCTTGGATCCAGGCGTAGTTGATGGCCATCGACTGCCACTAAGTATTGCCGATCGTCTGTTGGCTCGTGTGCCAGGCATTGCTGATCCTGATATACTTGGAGGATCTCCTGGCGATTCACTAATACAGACACCTGATAGCCTGCTAATGGAAATTCAATGCGGGTCATGATGACTCGTAAATAAACATACAGTGTGCCCATTATACGCATTTTTTATACGCAAGTACCTAGCCCTGCCGGACCCCGCTATCGGCCTGAGTAGCACAATATTTTCATGAAGTAGAGCGTCTGTCATGTGCGTTCTATAACCAATGTACTAGACTTAGACTTGGGTTCCATACTAAGGATAGCGTTATGCAACATCAGGCTAAGCACGTTCTCGTCGTAGATGACTCTCAGGCCATTTTGGTCGTAATGAAAGCCATTTTGGCAGAGCTGGAGGTAGACTATGTTACGACTGTGTCCAGCGCGCCTCAGGCTCTGGAGCTGGTGAGACAAACACCACTGCAATATGACGCCGTTTTTACGGATCTCAACATGCCTGATATGGACGGTATGGAGCTCATCCGCAAGTTAGGCGAGCTCAGATACCCAGGTGGGATCGTCATAATCTCTGAGATGGAAACCCGGGTCATGGATCTGGCAGCGAATCTTGCTCGACAACACAACACGCATCTGATTGGTAACATTTCCAAACCTGTCCAGCTCAATGATGTCGACAGGCTACTGAAAAAACTGGATAGCTTTATTGGTGGGGATGCTCCTGAAGATCCCTGTGTGACAGAAGAGCAACTCCTGTATGCCATCAGCAATAATGAGATCACGCCGTTTTACCAACCTAAAGTGCACCGCGGTAGTAAAAAGATTAAAAGCGTTGAGGTACTTGCGCGTATCGTATCTCACCAGCACGGTGAAACACTTTTACCCCATCGTTTTATCGGCGTTGCTCAGGATCTGGATTTGATCAATTTGGTCACCTTTCAGCTATTTGAAAAAGCGACCAAAGAGTTCCAGAAACTCAGAGCGGAGCTCAACTATCCTTTCAAACTCGCTTTTAACCTCTCACCTGTGCAGCTCAATGACAGCGGGTGTCCCGACAAACTTGCCCTGATCCTGGAACTCAATCGCCTTGAGCCAAAAGAGGTGATCATTGAAATCACGGAGAACCAACCTATTGTCAGTAACCTGCAACTCGAAACCATTAACCGGCTCAGGTTACGTGGATTCGACTTGTCACTTGATGATTTTGGCACAGGGTTTACCAATTTACAGCAGCTAAAAAACCTGCCATTTACTGAAATCAAACTGGATCGTTCACTCATTACGTATATTGAGTCAGATCGCTTCTCTCAGGTGTTGGTTGATAGCCTGATTGACATTGCGCAAAACCAGCAAATGGACATTGTGGCGGAGGGCATAGAGAGAATAGAAGAATTGCAGTATCTGGAAAAATACAAATATAGCCTGCTGATGCAGGGATACCTGATCAGCCGCCCTAAAGCATTACCCGAGTTCATACGCTGGATCCACTCCTGGCAGAGAATGATCAATTCAAATCCATAAAGTGTTGAGAAGTTAACCTCACGCCAGGATGAGAAGCGCAAAGTCTATGTTATAGTATACGTCCAATTTACCCACAATAGGCGCAAACTATGAAGTTAAGATCGGCTGCTTTGCTGCTGTTGTCAGCCCTGAGTACCTCTCTGAGTGCTGCTCCAATCGACAAGCAAGATATTCAATTTATAGGCCCACTGGGTCAGGCCAGTACAATTAAGCCCTACAATACCGCACATCAAAAAACCATCATTGCAAACCTGATCCCCAGTTTATCGGGTTCCGAAAAAGCCATATCTATGTTGGGTATTGACGCCAAATGGCAGTCGCTTTCAGAGGTCAAAGCGTTGACCATGGGTGGTCTGCAAGCGATGAAAATGGAGTTTTCTGTCAGCCGCTTTGTACAGGGTGAGTTGGTATTGAGTGGCATAGAGAAGGCACATATTTTTGTCAATGGTGAGCGCCACTCTGACAAAATGACCTCGTCACTCAACTTACCGACCGGTGACCACCAGGTCATTATCGTTGTTGAGCAAGCTGACGACTGGAAAAAAGTAGCTGTAGAATTCAACGGTAAAACCGACCATGATACGCTCCTGTTTACCGATAAACCCACCCGCTCCCTGTCCGCTAAACAACTCTTTGACGCCCCGGTTCTCAGCGCCATTTCCTTTGCACCTAATGCAAAACATTATGTGACAACACAAAAGCACTACCAGAGTAATCGTGGCAACCAGGCACTGACCAGCACAACTGTTTACAATGAAGACGATAAAGTGGTGTTCACACTCGACGGGGTCAATGCCAGCTCATTAGCCTGGCGTGAGGATGGCGAGCAAGTAGTTTATAGCCAGAATGGTCAGCTAAAGTTATTGGATATTGCGACTTTAAAGTCCCGGGTGATTGCTGAAGATCTGGCCGGTGCAAGCGGGTTCGCCTACTTTAACGACACAAGTTTGATATTTAGCTGGTCCAAATCCCCAGAAGATGACAAAGCACTTGTAAAGCACTATCAGGGCCTGGAAGACCGCTGGTCATATGCCCGTACCAACACACAAATCTATCTGCTTGATATCGCAACAGGCATGATACAGGCGGTCACAGAGGGGAAACACAGCCATACCCTCGAAGATTACGATGGACAAAACAATCACATACTCACCACTCGTGCTTTGCAAGACTACTCGGCACCGCCACATATGCTCTCAGAGCTAGTTGAGTACGACCTTTCACAAGGCTCCAGCAAGGTGCTGGGCCAGTATCGTAGCATCAACAGTGCCAAATACGGCGCGAAAGGTATCTACGTGACTGCGGGCCCTGACTTTAAAAATGGGCTTGGCAGAACGGTCGATAAAAATCAGCTGTCGAACAACTATGATGGCCAGTTATACTGGTTAGACAAACAAGGGACTCAGGCAAAAGCGCTCAGCAAGCAGTTTGATCCCGCCATCGGCTCCATCGAAGTTCTAAACAATGGTGATGTAATTGCCAAAGTCACTGATGAAGATCGCCAGCAACTCTATCTCTATGATGTCAGCAAAGACAGGTTCACACGACTAAAAACCGGTTTAGATGTGGTTGAGCGTTTCAGTGTGGCAGATAGCCGTAAACCAGCAATGCTGGTAACAGGCACACAAGCTTCTGCACCTCAACAACTCAAGCAGATCAACATATATAAGAACCGTGCTCGAACCTTATGGGATTCGGCGCCACTGGCATATGCAAATAGCGAGATTGCAAAGCTGGAAGAGTTTAACTTCACCAATAGCCAGGGCACCGAGATCAAAGGCCGGGTTTACCTGCCTCATAATCTGGACAAGTCAAAGCAATACCCAGCATTGATTTATTACTATGGTGGTACTTCACCGGTTTCCAGAGCGTTCACTGGTCGATATCCATTTAACTTGTGGGCAGCCAATGGCTACGTGGTTTATGTTCTGCAACCGACAGGAGCAACCGGATTTGGCCAAGCGTTCTCCGCGCAGCATGTCAATGCTTGGGGTGAACAAACAGCTGATGACATTATCAAAGGTACCAAGGCTTTTCTTAATGAGTATTCATTTGTCGACAAGAATCGCTTGGGCAATCTAGGCGCCTCTTACGGCGGCTTCATGACAATGTTGCTAACCACCAAGACAGACATGTTCAGTGCCTCTATTTCACATGCAGGTATCTCCAACATTACCTCATACTGGGGTCAGGGTTGGTGGGGCTACCTTTATTCAGGTGAAGCATCAAAACACAGCTTCCCATGGAATAACCCGAGGCTGTACTCTCAACATAGTCCAGTCTTTCATGCCGACAAAGTAAAGACACCTTTGTTGTTGTTACATGGCGATGCCGATGTAAACGTGCCTGTTGGTGAAAGCCACACTATGTATACCGCGCTAAAACTGCTTGGTCAGGATGTGGAGCTGATTGAAATAAAAGGAGCGGATCACCAGATATTCGCCCGTGATCGTCGCTTTCAGTGGTGGGATACCATGTTGGCATACTTTGATAAACACCTGAAAGATCAACCTCAGTGGTGGTTGCACCTTTATGGTAAATAACAATCAAGGCAGCACTTAGGTGCTGCCTTTTTTTATAAAACCCATTCAACTGTATGATTTCTCATAAATACCACATTTTTATTCACTTACATGCCTCATACTAAAGTTTCATTTAAATTGTTTTTTATTTGAAAATAATCAACTTACCCTTCTCAGCCCAGTTTTCTCAGTGCTAATATATAAGTGATTTATTGATAAAGTTATGGTGCTATGAACATTAACGTGCTTCTGGTGGAAGATGATGACCTACTGGCAAAAAGGATCTCGAACCATTTTGCTGATACTGAATTTCAGCTCACACTGGATAATACCGGTGCACAGGCATTGCAGCTCGTTCATAGCAAAATCAATGACGGCACACCATTTGATATGGCCATTGTAGATGTTGTATTGCCCGCAACAGACGGCCTTAACCTCGCCAAAGAGCTCAATACATTGACTGACATTGGTGTGATCATGTTATCCAGTCGAGATACGCAAGCTGACCGTATTGCAGGCTTGGCTCAGGGCGCGGACGACTATGTCTGTAAACCTGTTGATCTTCTGGAACTTGAACTACGCATGCGTGCCCTCTACAAACGTATTGCAGGCACTAAAGCAGAGGACGAGTCTGAGGAGTTCATTGAATATGCAGACTTCAAGTTGCACCCGGATAATCGTACGCTCATCAACCCTCAAGGCGAAGAAGCTCGACTCACTGAAGCAGAGCATAAAGTACTTATTTGCCTGATTGCGAATGCTGGTAAGGCGACGTCACGCGCAAAAATTTCGGAAGACATTGGCCAACCAGACTGGAGCCCAAGTGACAGAACAGTGGATGTGCTCATTGGTCGGCTTCGTAAAAAGCTGGGTGACGAAAAAGAACAAAAGCGGATAGTCACTGTACGCGGCAAAGGCTATATGCTGTCAACCTAACCGCTTCAGCGGTAAGTCAACTGCCCCAGTAGCCGTTCAAATGCCCGATAGCTGAGCGCTTCTTTCAAATCGGGTACCGTAATATCTCCACGCTGTGCCAAATCTGCAATCGTTCTGGCAACCTTAATAATACGATGATAGGAGCGAGGAGACAGATTAAGCTTCTCAGTGGCTCTGGCAAGCAGCTGAGCAACCTCCGGGTTAAGGACACAGTATTGCTCTATTTCCCGAGTCGAGAGCCTGGCATTAGCCTTCCCCTGGCGCTTCAGGGCAATTTCGAATGCAGCCTCCACCCTGTTGCGGATCACTTCACTTGTCACTTCCTGCCTTGTAGATTGTAGTTCCTGCGTACTTAACCGGGGTAACTCAATTTGCAAATCGATACGGTCAACAAAAGGACCTGATATCTTACTCAGATATCTCAGCACCTGATCAGGAGAGGCTCTTTTATCAGTATGGCAGCCCGTGGGGCTCGGATTAAGCGCCGCAATCAACTGAAATGAAGCGGGAAAATCGACCTGTTGTGCGGCACGTGAAATGGTCACTAACCCCGTTTCCATAGGCTCTCTCAACGAGTCCAGCACCTTCCGCTCATATTCAGGCAGCTCATCCAAAAACAGAACACCATTGTGCGCTAAGGAGATTTCTCCGGGCTTGGGGTTTGAAGACCCGCCCACCAAAGCCACAGCTGAACAAGTATGGTGAGGCGCACGAAAAGGCCTGTTACGCCAATTATGGTGATCCAGTTGTTTACCAGTCAAAGAGTAAACGGCCGCCGTTTGCAGCGCTTGTTCCACACTCATTTTTGGCATAATACTCGGCATTCGTTGCGCCAGCATAGACTTCCCCGTACCTGGAGGACCCAGAAACAAAATATTGTGCCCGCCAGCCGCGGCAATTTCGAGCGCCCGCTTTGCCATAGGCTGCCCTTTGACATCACTCATATCCATAAAGCACACGTGCGCGCTGTCAGCAGATGTTACTTTAGCACAATCAATGGAAGGGAGTTGAGCCTGACCACTTAGGTCTAACCAAAGTCCTTGGAGTGTATTTGCAGCGACGCAGTGCTCATACTCGACCAGTTTAGCCATAGCGACATTTTGATCTGGAATGTAGCACTTATGCCGCTCATTTTTGGCAGCCATCACAACGGGAATAATTGCAGTGACAGGTCTAATTTCACCATTAAGTGCCAATTCGCCGTAAAACTCACAACCTTGCGTTGTTTGCTCATTGAGCTGCCCCGATGCCACCAAAATACCGATGGCAATCGCCAGGTCGTACCGTCCTCCCTGTTTTGGCAGGTCGGCTGGCGCCAAATTCACCGTAATACGTTGATCTGGAAATATAAATCTTGAATTATGCAGCGCGGAGCGCACGCGCTCTTTTGATTCTTTAACGGATGTTTCGGGCAAGCCTACAATATTAAAACTCGGCAGCCCATTGCTAAGGTGTACTTCGACTGTTACAACAGGAGATTCAATACCAACCTGAGCCCGTGTAAGTATTCTCGCTAGTGACATTCCTTGTCCTTTGTTTAATCTTTGTAGTTAAAGACATGCAATACAATGTGCCAACGCATGGCTGCCAGACGGGCAAACAGCGTAGTGGCCATTGCAAGCAGCATGACAACCTCTGTTGATAAATTAAAGTCTATGAGTTGAGTATAAACGATCCCACCCAAAATACAGGTGATAGCGTACAACTCTCCTTTTAACAACAGCGGTATTTCTCTGGCCAATACATCTCTGATCACACCGCCAAAACACCCTGTCAGTACTCCCATGATCACCGCCGTAGTATCTGGCATACCAATATTGAGGGCTTTTTGGACCCCCATCACCGCGAAGAAAGCTAAACCAAAAGCATCCGCTACTTGCAGATATAAAGTTGGGATCTGCTTTCTCCGATTGAGCGTCCAGATACTGACTGCTACCGCCGAGAATATCGCAATAAAATAGCTAGGATCATGTAACCAAAATACAGGTACATCAAGAATGACATCACGAATTGTGCCCCCACCTATGCCTGTGACAGTCGCGAGCACCACAACACCAAACCCATCCATATGCTTGCTATAAGCAATCAAAGTACCCGAAATGGCAAAAACCATGACACCAAGTAAATCGAACCAATGATAGAGTTCAGACATTATTTTCTCGCTATGATACTGACATGAGTGGATATTAGCCCAGTTTCTAGTAATAAAGTAGCTTAACCGATCGTCCACGCCCTCTGATGATCAGCAATAATGGTAAAAGCTTTAACAAGGGTTGTGCATCCCAAATGGGTGGGCTTCCGCGAAAAGGTTATGGAGTGCCCCCTCCTCTATGGAATACCTTCAGAGAGTGTCAATTCGCAGTGCAGCTCATACTAACGGTGTGGCCTGTTCGAAGATCCCGCATCAAGTGCGGGATAGCGATAGTGTGGACTTGTATGAATGGAGAAATACATGACACTTCGTCAGAAATCGCTCTATATATCATGAAAGCAAGAAGTATGTTTGAGCCGGCGTATTTACTACACGTAAAGTGTCGCTTTCCTGCAGCGGCTCCAGGTTTACCCAGCTCTACCACACCTCCAACAACAACTCCGTTGTCATCCCGCACGCGATGCGGGATCCATTTAAACCTGTTTTTCAGTGCTGAGTAGGTTTGTTTCGGTGTACTTGTCATACGTACGGTGTGGCTTTCCTGCAGCGGCTCCAGGTTTACCCTGCTCTACGACATTTGCCAACAGCACCATTGTCACCCCGCACGCGATGCGGGATCCATTTAAACCTGTTTTTCAGTGCTGAGTAGGTTTGTTCCGGTGTATTTGTCATTCCT
>NZ_PNCI01000085.1 GCF_005887095.1 Pseudoalteromonas rubra
TGATTCATGATGGATGCTCCTGTTAACTGTGTAATCACTATCAGTTTGGCGCATTGACGCCGATTTAGGAGCGTCCATCTCAATCACCCACTCCAAGAAGCTAAAACGACACCCGTCGATAGAACAAATAAGGCTGGGTGTCTACGTATTTTCAAAGAAGTCACGAAACTGGAAGTGCTGAATATGTATAAACACCATAGTTTCTGACAGCTTTAAATAGAGGAATTCCCTTGTTTTGACACAGTTCTTTTACATTTTGTGAGAAATCTTGTGAAATGCTTGGCCCCAAACAAATTCCAGATATTGCGTCTTCGGGAAAAGTGACAATTCTATTAACACGGTCCCGCGAAACGCAAAACAACCTAACTTCTTGTTCGTATCTCCAATCAATAAATTTCCGACATAAAAGCTCTTGCTCCAGTGTTTTGGGCTTATTGCCAAGAATATAATCAGGTATTTCTCCAAGTCGCAATTTGAAAACGTCGGCCGTATAGTTTACATCGTGTAAGAAAAGATCACTATCTGCTATCCCTCTCTCGATCACCTTACGATTGTAAGCAATGACAGCCCCTTTACCCGAGCCAGAATAATGACCAAACATGGTCGGACTCATTCCCAATTTACTAAAGCATGACGCAAGCGTTTTACCTGAATTATCCAAGAAAAGATCTTTTGTTTCCGATAATTGTCGAACCACCTCTCTAAAAGTCACCTCAACTTGCGCATCGATACATGTTTTAGCTGAAGATAACCTATGATCCATCTTTGGGTCACGAACTCCATTTTCTCGGACATATCTAAAGTCAAGATATTCTAAAAATGCAATAATCAAAAGTCTTTTTCTTAAAGGTGGCCATCCTTCGAAATTTTCTTCGAAAATATCCCAAACATACTCTGATTGGTCATTTAATTTTTCTTTTGGGCAAGAAAGACTTCGCTATTCTGAATCTCTTTCAGAGTAAATTCACTATCCCCTCTGTATCTATAGAGGAATCTTTCTCCGTCATTTTCCTGAAACATAGATGCTTTCGTCTTTGTGTTAGATCACTTAACAGCTTATTAGCGTGAATGCCGGTTAAACCCAGTTCCTAAAACCGTACAGATCCACAGCTAACTTATTTTATTCACAATAATAACAATAACCTACCACCATTGCTCTCAATGCTCAAGCCAAAGTGGCTTCGTTGAAACCGAGCCTTGTTCATAGCGAGACTTAAAGTCTCGTTATGTAAAACTACTAACCTCATGAATATAAGAAACTTAAACTGGTGCTTCACTTAAACGAGACCTTCAAGCACGGAGAAAACGAGCAATTTGACTTGATAATTGGCCGCATTCACTTATAACTGTGTAAATAGACAGCATTCGGAGTAAAGATGTTTTATTCACCTTTTTTGGAGTCTGTACGCGTTGAGCTCAGAACCAGGCACTACAGTCTGAAAACAGTAAATGATAACAACTAACTTGAACAACACCGGAGGTGCCTTGATTACAAAACTCCTTTTGAAATCTGTAATGAAAAAGTTGGTGCACTCCCAAGTTGAATTCGGGGGTCTTTGTTTTTTATTTGTTTTTTTGAAAGATAGTAGTTACCTTGAACTCGATAAACAGAGACGGAACAATGTGAGAAGCGCCAAACGCTGAATTTTAGCTATTGACGCCACAATCTCTTGTTATGCACGATGTACACTACAGTTAAAGCAACCTGGATTAGCATTGTGAATATGTATGTATTCAACCTCATGGTTTAGGAGCTGCTTTCTAATACCGGGCGCCAATTCAGAGCCTTGCAATATCTCTGCATGAATCATAATTTGCTGTTTATTATAAGCTCTTATGGAAAGCTGCCTTTTTCTTAATATTTCAGGTATTTCGTTAATGTCCAGCTTTGCCTCTATAGCATTTTCTCGAACAAAAATCGGACCAGATGCGCGGTAAGGTGAATCAGCGTTATGATGTAAATAGGGCAATACTAAAACCCTTTCCCCTATATTTGCTTCTATCAATGAAACCCTACACGGGTAACCTGGGTTCGCATCAGCCGTTATCCATTTAGCATTGTGACTTTCCAATTCTTGCTCATTTAAATTCAAAAGTTCAGAAAAGCTGTGCTTATCAATCCCACTAATCTTGAAATCAGTCTTCATAGTCAATTACCTATTGTAAAATCAAAAACATGATTGTAGATACTCTGTATTTTTATACTCGCCACATTCGGAACTGAAGGTTCGATTACAGTGCCTAACGCCAATAGAGAAGATGGCTGCACTAGCGGGTTCTGGGAAGGCTGGTTTAAATCCCCGGCATTACTCGATTATGCCGTCCTGGCCACCAGTATAGCTTACGTTGTTCTCGATCCTATCCGGACCAAAGTAGCAAGTACACCTGAAACTTTTGAGTTTACCAGTATCAAAAATTGCATTGAGCACGCCCAGCACGGCAAACAACCAAAGAGCCTGCTGCACTTTGCTTGTAACCCAAGACTGATCATGCCCAAAGGACTACCCTTTGAGCTTAACTACTGCATTGAGCTGCTTGAACTGACAGGCCGATGCAGTCGGTAGGCAGCAAACCGTAACTGAATTTTGTAATCATCTGCAAGAAAAGCGACGCCCTAGCCTGGCTAATTGTGAGCGCTTTTTCGGGTAGAATAGAGCCTATCTCAAGTACAAATGATAACTGCCGCGCTCTGGCAGCGCTTAACCGTGCTCAAAAATACCAAATAGCTGCTGTTTCAACTGAAATTGCTCATCGGTAAAGTCCGATTTCTGAAACTTTCCGCTTTTTTATTTCCAGTAGCACCTGTATTCATAGCCAATGGATCGGTAACTAGAACAAGTAAGACTGGGTGTCTTTGCTTTTTTCATCTTTACCAGTGAGGTTTTTGCCGTCCTGGTGCGCTTTCAATACAGAATCTAAATCAAATTTTTGTGTAGTCATGGGTCATTTCTCTTTTTGTATCTTAACTTATCGAAATGACACAGAAAATTGAACACTACCTTCATATGTGTTAGTTGCCAGTAAACTCTGTTATTTGCCAAAGTTCACCTGATGGCCCCCATAGAAAAATTACTTTACCCCAACGTTCTTCTTGAATTGGATTATATTTAAAATCAAAGCCCTGTAAGCTTTTTATACGTTCATGTGCTTCATTTATATCAAGAACTGACAATTGGAGAACTAAATTATTTGCTAAGTCGTGGTTATAAAACCTTTGTAAAAAGAAGAAACAATCACCATTTTCAAATAGCGAGAGGTCATCAGATACATAGTCCATTTTAAAACCAAGAGCTTGATAGAAAGATTTACTAGTTTCGTAATCCTTGCTCGGAATAAACACCCTGATATCATCTACTTGCACGACTTTCTCCTTGGTAACTAACGCCTTAATAAACGGCGAAAAATAGCAGACTAAACTAAGCGAAGAATGAGCGCAAGCCTCACGGTGGGATCGCACTTTGTAAAAAGGCTTTAACACCCGCCTCTTTTCTGATCTAATAACGCCCTCATTATTACTATCTATTTGTTAATTATGTCGTTATTTAGCCACCTTGAACTTGTTGAAGATAAGCGTTCTTCCATTAATCAACATCATGATCTTGCTGATGTTTTGTTTCTTATCATCTCGACAGTTTTATCCGGTTGTGAAGGCTGGAAAGATATCGAAGTGTTCGGGCACAGTAAACTCCCTTGGCTCAGGCAGTTCAGAGCATTTTAGCATGGTATTCCAACGCGACATAGCATTGCACGAATTCTTAAAACCGTGGAGACTGATTCGTGGGTTTTGGCCTTGTTCAGTTGGGTCAACGAACAGCGGTCTCAGTCTGGTAAGCCAATCATTGCGTTTGATGGTAAAACCCTGCGCGGTGCCAGTAAAAAGCGTGAGGATAACTTACACTTGGTGTCCGCTTTTGATTGCGAGTCTGGTTTAACTTTGTATCAACGTACAGTAGAAAGTAAATCCAATGAGATACCAGCAGTTAGAGCCTTATTAGATGTGCTCGATATTTCAGATTCAACCTCAAAGGACACCCACTCCAAAACGTGTCGACCATACTTTCTGCTTCTCTGCTCTTTATCTGCTCCAAGGATAAGGACGGACCCTATGCCAACGGCACGGAAAAGCCAGGTCAGCTTAGTTGACACAAAATACTATCATTGCATCTCCCGCTGTGTCAGGCGTGCCTTTTTATGTGGCGAGGACCCTTTAACAGGCCAATCTTATGAACACCGCCGTGAATGGGTTGAAGAAAAGCTACTCCTGCTTGCATCCATTTTCTGCATTGATATCTGCGCCTATGCTGTTATGAATAACCATCGGTGTTTTTCAAGTTAGT
>NZ_PNCI01000086.1 GCF_005887095.1 Pseudoalteromonas rubra
CGGATCTATTAAACCACTACAACTCAACTCTACTCAACAACCACCAAGTTGGAAACAAGTACATTAAAATCAACCTTCAAAAAAATGTTTCACTCAGCCTTCGTTTACTAGAAGTGCTCCTGTTGTTTCAATCACCAACTAAAGTTAATGTATTGAATTAACCTTAGTAAAAAGCCCCAGTATATTCTGGGGCTTTTGAATTGGCCTCTGCCTTTTCGGCAGTTATATGTCATACGATGTGGTTGTTTACTTCCAGGCCTAATTTCAGCTGCCTATGCGGCAGGTCACAATTACACGTAATTCAGGTTCAAAAGCATTAAATTTCCAGCTGCCTATGCGGCAGGTCACTCTTATTACCCCGTGGCCTTGCGTTTATCATGATTTCCAGCTGCCTATGCGGCAGGTCGCTCATTTGTGCCAGCTTGGTATGACTTTATCCAATTTCCAGCTGCCTGTGCGGCAGTTCACTCATACGCGCATTGGTCGGCATATTCTTTAGGATTTCCAACTGCCTATACGGCAGATCACTATTAAAGTTAGCTTAAAACTTTATAAATTCCACACGATTACCCTAACTTTTGACAGATAACCTTTCTTTCATTTCCCTATGTAACTCTTTGATATACAGTACTCCAAAAGCGAACGATATTTAAAAGGCAAGTAAGGGAACACTGCCTTTGTGTTGTTCGTTTGTTGCAAAACCATAGCTGTTAAAGGTGTTTTGTATTGAGTCTGTCGGCTCTAACCTTAGATGCAGTACAAAGTCGTTTTGATTGCTTTTGCTGGCTATGGGGATTTTATGAAATGCGCTAATTTCTGTGTCGGTCGGTACGTACTGCGGAATATATTCTTCACCACGAGCTTCGGCTCTGCGTTTTGCGCGCTCCATTCGGCGCCGTTTTTCGCCCATACATAACTTATCCAGACTGTAATCACGGATAATGCGAATTTCAGTGGCGTCAGCTGGTACTGGCTTTATGGCAGATATTTCAAATAGCTTGTCGTGGGCCATCATTTCAAAGTAGTTTTGCTGGCTTAGGTTTTTAAGTATGGTTTTATCTTCACTCACAAAAGCTATTTGATTACCTAGGTGTTTGTCGGTCCATTTAGGGAAGCTTACGCCAATGTGGTTGCAACTTTGTTTGTTCATAAAGCCATGCAATATACCAATGCAACGACCAGCTAATAGCGATACATCGCAATTTTCCGGTAGGTAAGTAATAACGAAATATGATCGGCTCATTCTTTGGTCCTTTGGAATAACCCGCCTTTGATTAAAACTGCTGCTATGTAGTGAATATGGCTGGCTTGCTCATGGTTTTTTAGGCCGTTTTGCTCCATTTCTTTTACGTATAGCGCCACTTTTTTTAGCAGTGAATAAAAGTCTAACCGATTGCTTGGTGCGCGTCTGGCAATCACGTTTTTGTAGTCGGCCCCGTATTCGTGAGTTCTTAACCGCTTGTTTGCGTCTTCATCATACCAGTCATCAATCATTTGAATAGCAGCCCCTACCTTTTGTGAGTGAAAGCAGGCTGCATCTTTACCCGCTACTTTAGTGTAAGCGTAAGTTCTTGCTATGTCATCGTGTTCTGCAAATGATTGGCTAGGATAAATCTCTTGGCCAAAGTAGGTGTCGAGCTTGGCGGTTACTTCTAAAAAGCAAAAGCTATATGGGTCCTCTAGCCCTGTTTGGATCACTTCTGTGATAGTATGCAGTGCATCTTCAGCCTCGCGCCATTTGCCATCCCAGCGTAAACGATTTGCTTTGGTGATGCTGATAGGTTCAAACCCTTCGCCAATTATCTCTAAATCTACATTGGGTGATGTTTTGTTTCGCCATAGCCACTCACACATGAAAATGTTTTTAGCGTAGCGCTTTGCCAACTCACCAAAGCCACCATGTTGTTTGTAAGTGTTCATAAACCGTGTTAGCCAGTAACTTACTTTTGGCTCACCACATACGTTAGGTTCTAGGCTGTTTGCTTCTACTCTGAGTGAAAACCGGCAATAGAGTTGTTGCACGGTGGGCGGCACATAGCAAAGCTCTATGGTGTGCGGACTACCAAACGCCAAATCTTGCGGTGCAAGTTCTTTGGGTGTGGCTTCATTTTTATAGGCTTCGGCGAAGCCTGACTTTTGACCTCGAATTTTTTGTCGTTCTATTTGTAGTGGTTCAAAATCGCTTTCGGGGGTTTTATAAAAGAACACCGCCTTACCTGGCGAGAGTGAGCGGGTGTATGAGAGCTGGCGCGGGAGTTTCATTAGTCGTACTCAAACTTGGCTTTTTTCATAAGCATAGATGCTTTTTTGCAATGCATGGCCCAAAACCCGTGATTAAAAAAATGCCTAGCGCCAGATAGCCGAACTGTGACCGCATCTACACATTCAAGCAACCCAATAACAGGCTCAACATAGCAATGTAAATGGGTGATTGAGCCTTGCCTTGGCTTTGGTTCTTCAAGGGCTAAGTAACCCAGTGCAGCTGGCCGCATAGTAGGTCGCAGTGTTAACTGCTCAGCCAGTTCATCAAAACAGCTTACCTCGACCGAAGTTGGATAAAGCCACGAACCACCTTTAGGTAACGAGCGGATACGCTCAAATAATGCCAATGGTTTTGCATAAACTTGGCACCAATCAACTTGATCATATAACGATGGTGGATGGAGCGTGCCACCCGCATAGCGCGATGGAAATGCCGCTTTCAGCAGATTTTCAGACAAATCTTTAGCGACAGCTTGATTGTTCGTTTGCACCCTAAACACTAAGTCAAAAGATATGTCGCACTTAGGTATTTGCATAATTGCCGAACGCAGCGGTACACGCTTTTGACCGTCTTTATTGAGTTTGTCGGGCTCTGGCAACTGCTTTTTGTTGTGCAATTGATACGAGCGAACATACACGGCCACACCAATCACATGTACACCACCGCCTAAGAGCTTTTGCAGCTTGCGTTGGAATTGATGCCCCAAACCTTCAAGCGCGGTGATTGACGGCATACCCATTAGGTAAGGATTCGGCATTGCCTCGGCGTTGTAGACTCGCAAATTTTGACAATGCACGTACTGAATATGCTCCGCCTCAAATTCATCTGCTTGGTTATTTTGATGCGATAGCACATAGCTAAGTTGTGCTTTTAAAACAGGCATTAGTTCTGGGTGATAAGCGTAACGCTTTAAGTATTTAAGCGCACTCATTTGCCTGTTTAGCTCTTGGCTTAAAACAAGCTCTAATTGTTTGTATTCCTGCGTGGCTAAAAGCTTTACAGGCTCTGGAGCTGAGTCATTTATCGCTTCACTCTGCGCCAGTTTGATGAGCTTTTCTAACCATCCATAAAGTGCTGTTCGTAACGTCTTAGTTGCAGCAATACGTGCCAAGCGCTTTTGCCTAAGCGTATTAAACAGCTTTGACTTTGATAGCACCAGCAAAGCCTCACTCACTGTTTTGCTATTTAATGCCGACATATTAAAAAGCCGTTGTTCGTCTTGGCTGTAATAGTCGTTAACGGTTGTAGCACTGTAAGTTTTGGCAAAGTACTTAAGCACGTTTACTCTGCCGCCCAGCGCGCCTGGCAACTCTCCCACATTTGCTGGGCGATTGTGTTCAATGATCCCATATTTAAAAAACCGCTTCGCGTTGCCATTTGCAGCGCAGCTAAAACGCAATGGTTCACAACGGGGGAAATACTCAAGTAGTCATGTTCAATTGGAATAAGTAACTGAGGGGTGTAATTACTAATTTGCTCGGGCAAGTCTTCACTAGGGAGCTGTGCGGCTATTTGCTCACACACTGCTACCACATCCTTTTTTAACAAACCAAGCTCTCTAAACCGCGCTACCCAAAAGCCTTCTTGCTCGGCAAGCAGCTGTGCCAAACACACATATTCACCACGCCAAACAAAGCCAGTTAAAAACAACTTAGCATGATTGATTTTAGCACTGTTGTGCGACCAGCCAAATTGCGTCGGGTAACTGGCACTGCTGACTACCCTAAGCCCATCATCAACCACATGCGCCAATAACCTTTGGTGGCTAACTCGAATATCAGGGTACTTTAAATTATGAGTGTGATACCACTTCACTTCATCAATACAGGTTTTAAGGTGTTGCTCATCACGCAACGCGGCTTTGGCGACACTTACACTCGTTAAATCTTTAATGTCTTTTCGCTTGTAAGTCAGGTTAATTAAAGTCACCAACGCCTGAGGTTCACTCCCTGTAATATCAACGTGTTCAGAGTATGGTGCAAATGCGGCTCGTAGCGTTTGGGTAAGCTCTTTGCTTGAGATATTTTGAAGTAGTCTGTGCAGTTCCATTGATCACCATGGTGGTACAAATGGTTGTTGATTATTAGGTATGTTCGGTGCAAAAGACTGTTGTAGTTCAATGACCTGCCTAAGGTAAAACACATTATCGCTCGGCTTTAAAAACGTATTTTTTTTGGGTGGTTGAGCTGCTGCTAAAAAGCCCTCTTCGTACAACCTAAACACTTGCTCAGTACTTGTGCCAAGAAGTACTGCGGCATCGAGCATTGAGAGTAGTAGATCACCTAAGTTTGGGTGCTTTTTCTTAGGGTTTTGCTCAACGAGCTTGATTAAAAATGCAATGATGGCCAACTGCACCGTGTTATAGCCTTGTGAGCCAGTGCTGGCCAATTTGCTGTCTTTAAGCAAGCTACCAAATACGTCACGAAATGGCGTGTGGTTGAAAGGCCTCAACTGTTTAACTATAGCAAGTTCAACGATGTTACTTAGTTCATCCTCAAACCCGTTGAGCCAGTTAGAAAAGTAGCTGACAAACAGCTCACTGAACTCATCGTCATCAAAACTGATTGATTGTCCCTGGCTAAACCAAACCAAAAGTCCAACGAGCTTTGCAGCAGCATTACCTGCAAGCGCATTTGCCAATTTTAAATCTGCTTGGTTTGCCTTTGGGCCTTGCTTGATGGCAGCACCACATTCACACTCAACAAACGCCTCAGACGCTCGGTAATCAATTTCAGCATCACATTTCCCACATATTCTGGTTAATTGCTGATTGTGCTTGTGACAGGCTTTATAGGCTCTTAAATGCCAGAGGTAAGGTATGTGCGTATCTTGCTTTAAACATTCAGTGCAAACAGGTATGCCAGACTTGCGAAGCAACTGACGAGGCACCAATAACCCACCACGAGAAACCGCCGTGATAGCGCCAAACTGTGTATTGCTGCGAAGCCAACATAAGTTAAGCACCTCAGACGCTTCAACCCCTGCTAACTGCGCAACCAACCGCAGCGCTCGAACCCGAAAGTTACTCGATTGCGATGCCTTATACACATCAACCGAATGCAACTCGTTTGGAAAAGCCCCCTCCAGGTCGTGATCTCGTGTAACCAGCCAGTCCCACAAAATATCAGCCATATCAGCAAAGCCAAGGTAGCCATTGTCTTGTGACAAACGAAGCAAGTAGCTTTCAATGGTTTCGTCGGGATAAGGAGTTGTTTGAGAGAGGAATTGCATTTCAAACCTAAACTAAGGAAAACTTAGTTTAGGTTTAGTTCAAAACGGCAATTAGTCAATACTATTTAAGACTCTAGAACCGGATCACCAACGAAGATTGAAAAAGTTCTTTCCGGTATTAACACCTTCTTTTTCTCATTGTCAATGACACTAATATGCATAAAATGAAGACCCAAAAAATCTGCGCTCTCAAAATGCTTTGCTTTATATCTGTTCTCACCTAGAAGTGTAGGAACCACCTTTGTATCGTGATTACAGTAATCAACTCCCTCTTTCTCGCCTGCTTCTTTTGCTTCTCGTCCGGTGTTTTCAACACGAAACTTAACTTCGACACCTTTGGAATTACTATCCTCTAACTCAAACTCTACCTTGAACTCGATTCCAAGCGATGTTTTTATTACTTCTGAACATGGGTAGTAATTAAACTGTGCAGTTTCGCCGTCTTTTTTTAGCACAGCTCTAATATTAAGTGTTTCATTTCCATTATGCTCACTAGGAAGCAAAGATAAATAGTTATCATGGTTCAAAACAAATTGTTTGTAGTTAACTTTTTTACCGTCTGCGTCTGTGTAATTTGGCTCGACATAAATTTTGCTAACAGACTGACCATTTACATTTACTTTTTTGGTTTCTAGTATTTTATCAGGTAAATCGAGGAGCTCTTTTATGGACTGTCCTAACAAAACTCTATTTCTTGGAGCCTGCTGCTGTAATTTAGCAGCGATATCTACAAAAAATGACGTTGCAGTTACTTCTGAGTAATTGGTGTAACCATACATGCCCCAGAGAACGCTTTCCTTATCGCCATAGTCAATGCCGATCCTAATCCCCACATCCTTTTCGACGCCACTTTGAGCAAATCTGGGCTTTATGTAACTTTTCATAAACTCAACAATATAAGTACCACAATTGATAGCATCAATCGCTGAGTTTCGGGCCATTCTATTTGTTCTAAAAAAAGCAAGAACTGCGTCGCCCATAATACGGTGAACATGACCACCAAAAGCTTGTATTGTTTCTATGGCACACCTTATGATAGTGTTCTTAATAAAGTAAACAACTTCAGGATCATAAGTAACTCCTAACTTAGTTGAACCTTTGATATCCAAAAAGAGAGAAACCACGAAGCCGTTTTCTAATATACCCGGAGTATCTAGATGATTAAAATCAGGATGACCACCAATTTCGCCATCATCTTGATAAGTTTTACCAAATGCAGTGCATATAGGCTTTTTAACACCAAACTCCTT
This sequence comes from Pseudoalteromonas rubra, assembly GCF_005887095.1. Classification (GTDB taxonomy): domain Bacteria; phylum Pseudomonadota; class Gammaproteobacteria; order Enterobacterales; family Alteromonadaceae; genus Pseudoalteromonas; species Pseudoalteromonas rubra_E. Next base: position 6,745 of record NZ_PNCI01000086.1, read on the forward strand.
ATTAATTAGAGTTGTAGATTTCACTACATCAGCTTCAAGAGATGCATTAATACCTTCTCTTAACGCTTCTAAACCCGCATCACGTGCTGCAGACTTACTTCTAAAACCAGATTTTGTCCTCTGAAAATCATGACTAAAACCCTCATCTAAACGCTGTTCTAGAGACCCGTAAATTCCTTTTAATTTAGACATAGTTTCACTCCTGCACTTTCACCTACAACTAATACAGATAAAACAAAGAGCGCGCATAAATTACATTTAGTGAATGAAGAAGCCTTACCAATCAACTCAAACTTAGATTTGGTTATTTTGGCTACTTCATAGACTTGCTCCGAAAGGTCATCAGTCAATTCTTTTTCATTAATGTCATTAAACGCGTTTGCGTACTCTTGAGAGGAACTATTTTCTGAAACCGCTCCGAAGTAAATCACAGACTTTACAGATAAACTATTTTCTTTTGATAAACGAGGAGTTATGCTTTGAATTACAAAGAACACTCCCAGCAAACAAAGGGTTGCAATTATAATTAAATTCAGTGGTATCAAATATATGTAGGCTCCCGTGACATTCAATAACTCACCCGACTTCAATAATACCCCAGCAAAAACCCCCATGTTGAAAGTTGTAAGTAATCCTGACTTAAAGTTTATAGTCGATATGTAAGAATCGTACCGTTTAAGAATGTCCCACAGGTCTGATTTATCTGGCTCGCTTTTATTCTTTTTATTTTCCAGGTTTTTTTCCATTAAGCATCTCCTTTATATTTAAAATTATCGCCTGCTTCTCATCTTTGCCTAGTTTACCGTATATTGAAATGAGATCGGCTAATTGATCATCTTCACAATAAAAATAAGCTACAGGCACTCCCAACTCTTCTGCTATACGCTTCATGGTTGTAAAGTCTGGTGCATGCTTACCTTTTTCGTACTGGTTCATTCTTGCACTGGCCGTATTGGGCTCCATACCTAAAGCAATGCCCAACTGCTGTTGCGTGTAACCAGCAGCTTTGCGTGCTTCTTTTAGGCGTAAAGGCGTTGGTGATTCCATGAGTACCTTAGCTACTAACTTTAATAGCTAAGATTCTCTTAGTATAGCGCCCACTTTGGTACTAAGGAATACTTAGTTTCAATAACTAATGCTTAGCCTAATTGGGCAGTGCTGGCGTAAAAGCTGTAAACAAAACGCTAATTACTTCCTAGGTAATGTAAAATAAGCTAGCATAGTGGTGTTATATATGTGTATCAAATGGAGAGTTGATGTCTTCGAATGTTCTAAAAGTCGCTGTTGTAAGTGACCTTCACTTCGCAAATGCAGATAATGTTCCGAACAGCGATAATCATTCATGGCTGACGTTTAATGCTGATGGCTCATTTAATAATTCATTTTGGGAAAATCTGTTATCAAAGATAAAAGCGGATCACGTACGTGCTGACGTTCTTGTATGCCCAGGCGATATTACTACTAATGCTGAGCCGGCAGCACTTGCATTCGCATGGGAGAAACTCAACCTTTTAGCTGCTGAATTGGGTTGTAAGATACTAGCTACTGCAACCGGCAATCATGATGTTACGAGTAGACTAACAGAGCTCGAAAACCCCATTCGAGATCTAGACAAAGATGGAAGTTTAGTCGAACATTTAAAGTTACTGTCCCCTAATTACCCTCTAGTTAACCTTGTTGAAAGCGATGAGGAAAAAGCCCACAACCAAAGAGTGCATTACTTCGGTTCTAATTTTTTAGTGCATGATGAAAATGATAAGTACCGGCTTATCATATTGAATAGTTGTGGTTCACATACCTCTGCACAGGCAGATTATGAGAGGGGTTTCGTATCTGAATCAACACGAGTATGGTTAGATGAACACTTAAACAAGATAAAAAGTAAACAAAACAAGAAGCTTGGCATTCTAGTTTGTCATCACCATCCAATTCTTCACTCAGACCATAACTTGGGAACCTATGACTTCATGAGCGGCGGTAGCTTGCTGCTTGATATGCTCAACAAATATGGTAATTGGATAATCATACATGGCCATAAGCATCACGCAAAGCTCACCTATCATACGAGTGGCAGTAAAAAGTCCGTAGTATTCGCAGCAGGCACTTTAGCTGCTCATAAAAAATCGCTAGGGACTCATTTTGCTAATCAGTTTTATATTATGAATGTCGAACTAGATAAGCAAAAAGGAACCCCTCAAGGCACATTAGATGTATATTCGTGGCAGGCTAATTCATGGTCACTTTCAAAAAGAACGAGTGATGGAATATACACAGGAGTTGGATTTGGAGATGTAGGTTGCTTGGAAGATTTAGCTGAGAAAATCGCTAATTCTCTACCACCTTTGGGCAAAGCGGAGTGGCAAAATATTGTGGATCAACATGATTGCATGAAATACTGTGTCCCACAAGATCTCAAGTACTTGGAGTCCCACTTACGCGAGCGATATATTGACATAATTAAGTCCGCAGATAGTGAAATAGAATTTCTGGAGAGGTCAAAAGGTGAGTAATAGTTTTATAGCTGAAGCATTTAATGCTAAACATCTGAAAGATGAATTCATTGCTAAGAGCTTTGTACCCTCTCAGTTGTTTTTTCAAACTGCTAAATATGGCCACACAATATTGGTTGGGCCTAGAGGGAGTGGTAAAACAACTTTCCTAAGAATGCTTAGCAATAGCATGGGCCCACACTTGAAAACCAACTACCTATTAGAAAGCCTCGAGCATACTCATTATGAAGGTATATATGTGCCTGGGGATTTGGTATGGGGAGAAATGATGAGGTCTTTATCGGAGGCTGGAATTGACCAACAAACGGCAGAGTCTTTCGCATACTCGGCGTTTGTTACCCATATTCTTTTAAATGTTATCGAGAGTATTGATGTATACATAAATCGAATTCAGTCTACTAAATTCGATATCAACGAAGACGATTTTTTTTATTCCTTGAGTAGCATATGTAAGTTGTTAAAGCTGAAGCCAGAAAAAGTTTCGCTTTCTAGAATAAAGAGTGAATTGATACTCGTTTTAAGCTCTTTGGGTGAATATTCTCGTTTTTTAAGCATCTATGGTACTGAGAAGTTCTCAAAAGAAGAATTCGAGAAGAAAGCTCTGTACGCATACATTGATTTACCTATGACATTAGATTCAATTTTTAATTTTATCGACGATGCACTAAATAGGAAAGAACAGCGTTGGACTATTCTGCTTGATGAGTTTGAAATTGCCCCCACATATTTGTTACTCAAGGTCTTGAATAGCATGCGCTCTTCAGCAAAAAAAGTTACTTTTAAAGTAGCCCTAGTACCTTGCGGTCTTCACCAAGAAGTTCAAAACGAAATTAGTTCCATTAACGACTACACCGTTGTTGAGTTGTGGTACATTCGAAAAGGCGATAGCGATAAATTTTGCCGAGGATTACTCAGATCTAGGTTTAACATTACCTTTCCTGAAAAAAAATTAGGAATGGCAAAGTACGGTATTACACAAAGTGGTAATGCCGATAAGTGGATTAATGCGTTTGATGAGTTATACAGCAAAGATTTGTCTTTCAAAAAGTACATAGATGGAAAAAAGCTGGATTATCGCAAAGAACTTACTGAAGGAAGGGCATCTAGCACTGTTCGAAAAATAGCTCCATTGGTCGCCTTTAGAAATGCTTTTATCAATCAAAAAGGGAAACGTAAAGGGAGGAAAGCCCCCACAGAGTTTTATTCTGGTTGGGACGCAATATCAACAATCAGCGAGGGAAATCCAAGGTGGCTACTTTCCGTCATGAGTCCTTTTGCAGAGAGTGAAAATAAGATACGTGATACTGAACAAATTAGAGAAGTAAAAAGATCAACTAGCTCTTATTGCGCGATGCTCAAGACTCTTCCCATATGCAACAACATGGGACTCAACACTAAGCAACCTGTATTCAAACTACTAGAGCAAATTGGGACGTACTTTAACTACTGCCTAATTGAAGGTGACTTTAAAGTCTCTCCTCCAGGTACTTTTAAAGTAGATAAAAATATACCTGAGGACATGCAATCGGCCCTGATGATAGCATGGAACTTTGGGGCTATTGTATCAGTTGAATCAAGCATCACATTTGGCACCTACAGTAGCTTAGAAGGTATGAGGTTTAGATTATCTCATTTACTCTCGCCTGAGTTTGAGTTAAATCTCGCGACAGGAAAAGCTGTCAACCTTTCAACAATCTTGGATTTTGAAACCAACGCAAAAAAAAGAATGACCACAGCGCAAGGAGATTTATTCTAATGTTCAAAAGCTATGTAATTGAAATCCTTGGCTCAGTGCATGACGATGATGAATTAATTAAAAAGCTACAACGCTCTGATTTTATTATAACCAAAAAAGGAAACACACGAGATGTAGTGTCATACTTTGGTGGACGTATCAATCCTTTAAAACAAATTATCTTTGACTGCTTAGACACTGGATTGATAAAAGAAAAGCTCAAAGCTCTGTGGTCTAATGGAAAAAAAATTACAATTTCCCTTGATATATCTTTAATAGATAGGAAAACACTGGCAGAAATCATATCTATCATTGGGAAAGCAACCCTAAATTCACCTATTCAAATTCTACTAATTTATTCTTTGGCCAAGTATACTCCTCCTTCAGGAGAGTACGTTATAAACTCTTCAGTAAAGCCTGTTTCTCCATTTTTTTCAGGATGGGCTCAACGTCCGGGTTTACCGACTCTATCAATTGTTGGTTTAGGTTATGAGAAAGATAAGGCACTAGGTGCAGTTGAGTATATAGAGAGCTCTGATAACTTTTTATTTTTTCCACAATCTGCAGAGAAAGAATATTCAAGTGACGTTGAGGTAATGAATGAAGCTCTTATCAAGAGCGCAAAAAGTAAAGAGTTAATGAAGTATAACGTCGAACAGCCTACGGATACATTATATTCTTTGGACTCAATATTAAGTTCAGTAAAAAATAAATATAAGGTGGTTCTATTTCCATTCGGGCCCAAGATTTTTTATGCGTTATCATTATTAGCTGCAATTATCCACCCGGAGGCTTCTGTATGGTATGTGAGCGGAGAATGTGGAGATAAAGACTCCTCACAAGATCGTGAGATCTCTTCTATGACAGGCTTTGAGTTTACAATACAAATAAATTCATAATCACTTCTTCAACAACTGCACCAGTGGCACTTTCTTACAAAACTGGGTATCTATAAATGGGTCTTCATCTTGAGGCCCATCAGGTTTAAACGTGGAGTACTGCTCCACCTCACAGCCTTGAATTTTATTAACATTCATCTCAAATACATTGTCGAGCTCTGGCCGCCATGCCTTAAACGCAGAACTTAAACATTGCTTGTTTAGTGTTACAGCATCGCTTATTAGCGCTTCGGTAAGTGCTGAGTCTAAGAAGTTTTTCAGCTTTCGAAGGCAGCCATTTGAAATGGCAAAAAGTGATAATGCGATACCCAAATCCTCAAAACGAGGCTTGTCTGAAAATGGCAGTCGAATTGCAAACCCTTTAAGAACACGAATAAATAGTTGAAGCTCTTTTTTCTCTGATATTTTAAAGTAAGGAATAAAGCGGCGAATAAAAATCCGTGATGACCACTGAGGTTCATCAGCTATTTGTTCTATCCAAGGCATGCCGACTAATACAATTGAGATCCCTGCTTTTTCATTGATATATTTAAACTGATTCGCAATGTCTCGGCGCTTTCTACCTTGGTTGTTTTCAACAAGCTCCTGGAACTCATCAATAATAATTAGCTCTGTACCTGAACGCTTTAATTGCTCGACTAAGCTTTCAGCGAGCGCTATTTCATTGCCATGTCTAAGTCGTTTGCTAGATTTAGCACCAAACTGTCCAAGGTCGTGCAGCAACTGCTTTAAGGTGGATTCAATTGATGGGTTGCTCGGTATTCGGCTCAGCAGTACGGGGACTTTCCGCCTACCGTCAACAAAATATGGTGAGTTGTGGCGTTGTTTCCTAAATCAT
>NZ_PNCI01000087.1 GCF_005887095.1 Pseudoalteromonas rubra
CCTTCGTCATCCCGCCCCCCGAGCCTTCGTCATCCCGGCCCCCGAGCCTTCGTCATCCCGGCCCCCGAGCCGGGAACCATTAGCATTTTCATATGGGCCGCCAATGCTCCACTGAGCCGTCTGTTCGTAGCTCCCACATCGAGTGCAGGATGACCGGAGGTGGATTTAGGGTTAGTGCCATTGGTGATCTGCTGAGCCGCCTTTGAGTAGTTCCCGCATCAAGTGCGGGATGACCGGAGGTGGGTTGAGGGTTAGTGCCATTGGTGATCCGCTGAGTCGTCTGTTCGTAGATCCCGCATCAAGTGCAGGATGACCGGAGGTG
>NZ_PNCI01000088.1 GCF_005887095.1 Pseudoalteromonas rubra
GCAACTTAAGCGCCCAGTTAAGACTCGCTTTCGCTACGGCTCCCCTAAATGGTTAACCTTGCTACAGAATATAAGTCGCTGACCCATTATACAAAAGGTACGCAGTCACATAACAAGTATGCTCCTACTGCTTGTACGTACACGGTTTCAGGTTCTATTTCACTCCCCTCACAGGGGTTCTTTTCGCCTTTCCCTCACGGTACTGGTTCACTATCGGTCAGTTGGGAGTATTTAGCCTTGGAGGATGGTCCCCCCATATTCAGTCAAAGTTTCACGTGCTCCGACCTACTCGATTTCACTTTAAATAAGTTGTCGTGTACGGGACTGTCACCCTGTATCGTCATACTTTCCAGAATGTTCCACTAACTACATTAAAGCTTAAGGGCTAATCCGATTTCGCTCGCCGCTACTTTCGGAATCTCGGTTGATTTCTTTTCCTACGGGTACTTAGATGTTTCAGTTCTCCGCGTTCGCTTCGTTAACCTATGTATTCAGTTAACGATGACCCAAAGGGCCGGGTTTCCCCATTCGGAAATCCTAGTCTCAAGCGCCTCTTACTGGCTTGACTAGGCTTATCGCAAGTTAGTACGTCCTTCATCGCCTCCAACTGCCAAGGCATCCACCGTGTACGCTTAGTCACTTAACCATACAACCCAAAACAGTTTCGTCGTTCTTTATCCTGATGCGTTATTGCCATCAGATATTGCTTGGTCACATAGACG
>NZ_PNCI01000089.1 GCF_005887095.1 Pseudoalteromonas rubra
ATACGGATTGACGGAATACATTAAGTACTCCGTTATCTAAGGCTCTTGCTCCGTTGCCTTGTGCTTCCTCCCAGCCATCCCGTGCCCGACACGGGATCTACTCACAAGCGACTCCGCAAGATGGGTTACTCAGATGCAAAACCCCCTCGTTACTATCTGTGGTATTTTTATTGTATTTGGAATGGTTACCTGCTCGGAAACCAGGATGACGGGGTGACGGGGTTTAGAGTGACGAAATACACCACGCACTCCGTTGCTTCATAGTGCCTAGCTTGGAGGCCGGGTTGATGGGCTTGGTATGCTGGTAAGGTATGGGGGCCGGGGTGACGGGGTTTTGAATATGAGATCGGGGCAATTTGAGTGCAGGATGGCGGGCCTTATCGGGGGCGGGGTGATAAATTTTTGAGCTCAGAGTTCTGCTGACTATCAAAGCAAATGGAGATGTGGAGTACAGAGCCATATATCGGAGGGAAATACCTCTTTATGAATCACAACCTGAGCATTTAATACGCTCAATATAACAAGGTGTTTCTGATTTATTATCTGACGTCTGATTGGGCTAAAGAAATATAAAGCAGTGTAGGAAATGTGTTCTGGGAGGATATTCGAGAGTCATTCAAACTACGGAATGACTCAACGATAACGTGGCTATTCAGCGCTTAGAATACAGGAGAAAAGGTAACATGCGCTGCTACTCCACTTACATTTGTTCAAACAAGCTATCTGTGCTCAAGCCCTCATGCTGCAGGATGTCTTTTAAACGGCGTAGTGCTTCAACCTGAATTTGACGCACACGTTCTCGGGTTAAGCCGATCTCACGGCCCACATCTTCCAAAGTCGATGGTTCATACCCCAACAAGCCAAAACGACGTGCAAGCACTTCTCTTTGTTTCGGGTTCAATTCACCCAGCCAGTCAACGATATGGCGGTTAATGTCTTTGTTTTGAACTTCGCTTTCCGGCTCGTAACCACGCTCGTCAGCAATAATGTCTAACAGTGCTTTGTCATTATCACCGCCGATCGGCGTGTCTACAGACGTAATTTTCTCGTTCAGACGCAACATCTTACTGACATCTTCAACCGGTCTGTCGAGTGACTCTGCGATTTCCTCTGCAGTCGGTTCATGGTCCAGTTTTTGAGTCAGTTCACGTGCTGTACGAAGGTACACATTGAGCTCTTTGACCACATGGATAGGTAAGCGAATGGTGCGAGTCTGGTTCATTATGGCCCGCTCAATGGTCTGACGGATCCACCAGGTCGCATAGGTAGAAAAGCGAAAACCTCGTTCCGGATCGAACTTCTCAACTGCTCGGATCAGGCCTAGGTTTCCTTCTTCAATCAGGTCAAGCAACGCCAGTCCCCGATTGTTGTAACGCCGCGCAATTTTTACAACCAGTCGCAGGTTACTTTCGATCATACGTTTGCGTGACGCCTCACACCCTTTCAGTGCTTTACGTGCGAAGTACACTTCTTCTTCGGCACTAAGCAGAGGCGAAAAGCCAATTTCTCCCAGATACAATTGGGTTGCATCCAAATTCTTAACGCTGTCGTCCTTGGCGAAAAGTTCTTCATCATTTTCTATATCTTCGAGCAGCTCCGTTTTGGGCTCCTCTACTGAAACATCTTCAAACTTCTCGTCCAATTCTGGATTTACTTTACTATTCAATTTTGCTGTTTGAGCCATAAGCATCCCCCCAAGCGAATAAGTGACAGTTTTCCATCATTACGTCGATAGGCTATTTTTTAGGCAAGTACCTACCAGGATTTACGGCTTGTCCCCTATAACGGATCTCAAACCGCAACGCAACAGATGATGCGTCTGTATCTCCCATTTCGGCAATTTTTTGCCCAGCTTTAACTTGCTGCTGCTCTCTTACTAGCAATTTGGAATTGTGGGCGTACGCGCTCAGATAATCATCTGTGTGTTTAAGTATGATTAAATTGCCGTATCCCCGTAACGCACTCCCTGCATATACAACAACGCCATTTGCCGCAGCCTTAACAGATGTTCCCTTTTTATTTGTAATCTGAATTCCCTTATAGCCGTTTTCTTTGACAGAAAAACGTCGGGTCACCTTACCAACTGCGGGCCAGCGCCATCGTACCTTATTATTTGACAACTGTTTGGTATGACTGGATTTTTCGCTGGCTTGCTTTTGAACATACTCTCGTTGCTTAGGTCGATCAAGCTCTTTTTTCGGTGAAATGTTATTTTTTTGTTTTTTATAAGTTAATTTTGCGGTTTGTTCTGGCTGCTTTTTAGACGCTTTATACGCCTTTCTTGGATAGTCTAATGAGATGATCTGACCGGGGAAAATGGTGTAGGGAGGCTTAATTTTATTGATTTTGGCAACAGTTCTGACATCCTTATTTGCACTAAAAGCAATAGCAAACAAAGTGTCACCTTTTTTAACCTTATATTGATTATTTTTTATTTGAATTTTTTGTTTATAACTGGTCTTACCTTTAGAGAGATTCACAACCGGAGCGGGGGAATGCGGCGTGGTACATGCGGCCAGAAAATAGCACAATAGCAAAAGAGTATTGATGCGCGCCCGATTCATGCCTTGATTACTTTCCGCTTGTTAATTCGACCATCCACTTTAGCATACTCAACTGGATTTTCTCGCTTTTTTTGTCAAGTCTAGCTCAGTGCACCCGGAATTAAAGGAACAAAACGTACCTCAGCCAGTTTATTTTCAATGAACTGCTGACCTTTCCTTTGGTACATAGTGAGGACCTGATGTTGCTCACCAACAGGGATCACCATCACCCCCCCATCACAAAGCTGCTCCAGCAGCGCCTGAGGCACTTGTGCCGCCGCAGCGGTGACTATGATGCCCTCATAGGGACCTTTCGAAGCCCAGCCCTGCCAGCCATCACCATGCTTCATCGCAACATTGTACAGATCCAGCATGTGTAAACGACGCTTTGCCTGCCACTGTAATGCTTTGATCCGCTCAATGCTGTATACCTCGTCAAACAGCTGAGCCAGCACGGCCGTCTGATACCCGGAGCCAGTACCGACCTCAAGCACTTTTTTAAATACCCCGGCCTGGCGCAGCAGCTCGGTCATTCGCGCAACCACCAGCGGCTGAGAAATCGTTTGCCCCTGTCCAATCGGCAGTGCCGTATTTTCATAGGATTTGTGTTGCAGCACAGTATCAATAAATAAATGCCGGGGTGTGATCTCCAGACAATTCAGTACCTCAGGGTCGTTGATACCATGGCGCGCCAGTGTTGCAACCAATGCCTCTGCGCTGCGTTTATAGTTTTTGAGCAATGTACTTACTCCTGAGCGGCTATCCAGCTTGACAGAGAATCCAGGCTTTCATGTGCCGTCATATCTACTTTCAGCGGTGTAATGGCCGCATAGCCTTGTTTAACAGCGTAGAAGTCTGTACCTTCACCGGCATCCAGCTCCTGGCCCAGCGAGCCATACCAATAGACATCTCTGTTCCAGGGATCCAGCTGCCGGGTCATAGTTTCTGCTTTATGTCTGGCACCCAGACGAGTCACCTGCATACCTTTTAAGTCGGACAGGGGGATATCTGGCACATTGATATTGATGATCTGATCTTTAGGCAGTGGGTGGCTTTTCAGTGCTTTGATGAGTTTCACCGTAACAGCCGCCGCAGTTTCATAGTGTGCTTCACGTTTTGAGCACAGGGATACAGCAATGGCAGGTAAGCCGAGATGGCGACCTTCAGTCGCGGCAGCAACGGTACCCGAATAAAGCGTATCGTCACCTAGGTTGGCGCCGTTATTGATACCAGCCACCACCAGATCCGGCGCGTCATCAAGCAGCTGATTCACTCCCAGGTGCACACAGTCGGTGGGGGTTCCGTTGACACTCACAAAGCCATTATCCAGTGTCGTTGCCCGCAATGGGTTTATCAGTGTCAGTGAATTACTTGCACCACTACAATTACGGTCGGGCGCAATGACCACAACCTCAGCGATTTCACACAAAGCTTTGTAGAGTACGTCAATGCCTTTTGCATGTACCCCATCGTCGTTACTGAGCAGTATCTTCATCTTGGTTGCTTCCTTTTTTATCGTAGTTGCGATGGCTGACATCCTCATGATGAACCAGTTCACGCAGTATCGCGGTGGCATAGCACCCTTTAGGTAAATCAAAACTAAGCTGAATTGTTGTGGCGTCCAGGGATTTTACCAGCAGGTTTTCGGGTATCACCCGCAGCGCCCTGCGCTCATTTTTAAGCCCTAAAGTGCCCAGCCCCTGCCACCATTCAGCAAAGGGTTTGAGCCACTCTACCTCAAGTGCGGTAAGGCCTTTTTCGCCTTTACCCAGTAAAGGAGCAGACAACACAATATCCGCTTCAAGCAGCCGAACTATCAGCTCATCACTGATGTCTTCTTCAAAGAACGCGTTGCTGCCACTGAGCATAAAAACTTCACGATGCCAGGTCTTTGCCAGGCCATGTTCTGCAACCCGTCTTGAAACCAGCTGATTAAAAATATGTGAGCGTGCGGCCGAGATCACCAGACCTCGTAATTTTTTATCACGGATCCGCTCTCCCTCAAACAGTCTTTGTGCCATTTCCAGATTGTAGCCATCATGACCAAAGCGCTGCTCGCCAAAATAATTGGGCACCCCCTGGCGCACCGCGTTAACGCGTGACAACAGATCCAGTGGTTCACTGACATTACGTAGCGTGATGGTAAAACGATTACCTTTGTGGCATCCGGTACGTAATTTTCTATTGTGACGAATCTGCTTAAGCACAAACAGGCTATCGCTGTTAAGTTCGTTGAAATCCAGTGACTGCTTAATTGGCACCGGGACACTAAACCATTGAGTACAGACACCATGACGGTCCTTGAGTCCGCCGTAGCTGACATCCCTTGGCGCTACGCCGGCAAACTCGGCCAGCTTACGGGCAATAAAGGCGGTGTTCTCGCCTTTCTTCACAATCTGCAAGCAGACGTGTTCGCCTTCCCCGGTAAATTCAATGTCGAGGATTTCATCAACCATAAAATCTTCAGGCTGAGATTTAAAGTCAGCATGCGCCTGCGGTTCACCATACAAGTAATTGAGCTCAGATACACAGGTTTTCACACTAAGCCACCTTTGTCAGTAGCACCACAGCATGGCTGGAAATGCCTTCTTTTCTGCCTTCAAATCCCAGCTTTTCTGTGGTCGTCGCTTTGACATTAACCTGGCCAATGTCGGCACTACAGTCCGCTGCAAGATTCGCACGCATGGCGTCAATATGCGGACGCATTTTGGGTGCCTGAGCCACTATGGTCACGTCCAGATTACCAAGCTGATAACCCAGTTCACTGACTTGCTCCATTACGTTACGCAGCAGGATACGGCTGTCGATGCTTTCAAATTCAGCCGCAGTATCGGGAAAGTGTTTGCCAATATCACCCAGAGCCAGTGCACCGAGTAACGCATCACACACGGCATGGATAGCAACATCGCCGTCGGAGTGTGCAATAAAACCTTGTGTATAAGGGATTTTCTCACCACAAATCGTCAGCGGGCCTTCGCCACCAAACTTATGAACATCAAACCCGTGACCAATGCGAATCATAGTGACCTCTCTTTACTTTGTTGTGACATCAGAAAACTGGCCAGCGCATAGTCTTCCGGTGCGGTAATTTTAATGTTGTCTGAGCGGCCACTGACTAATCGAACCGGCAGCCCAGCATGCTCGATGGCCGACGCTTCATCGGTGATTTGAACTTGGCTCTGCAGCGCCTGCTGCAATGCATTCAGCAGCTGCTGATATGGGAAAAACTGGGGTGTCAGCGCCTGCCATAAGCTCTCTCGTGGCACAGTTTCTTCGCTGTGACTGGTACCGCGCTTAATGGTATCTTTGACTTTACTCGCCAAAATGCCGCCTTCCTGATGCGCTAAGCATTGCTCAATCAGATTGGTGATATCGCTTACTTCTACCAAAGGTCTGGCTGCATCATGAACCAACACCCAATCCGGTGGCGTGCTCTGCATAGCCAGCAAGGCATTCAGAACAGAATCGGCACGTTCTTTTCCACCCGTAACTCGCGTGATGTTCAGTCCACCTAGTGACAACTCACTAAAATAGCCATCGGTTTCGCTTACCGCAACGAAGATTTGGTTTAACTGTGGCAATGCAGCCAATTTATTGAGCGTATGCTCAAGCACGGTTTTGTCGCCAATTTTAAGATATTGTTTAGGGTGGTTCAGTCCCATTCTGGCCCCAACGCCAGCAGCAGGAACAACCGCTGCAATTGTAGTTGATTTATTCATCGTGCTTCTTTGACAGTACGCGGATAAAGGTTTCGTTGGGTTTGATCATACCCAGTTCGTGACGAGCACGCTCTTCTACCCCTTCGAGTCCAAGCTTCAGATCTTCGATATCCGCTCTGAGTAATTTATTGCGTTTGGCCAGATCGGCATTGGCAGCCTGATGCTTGTCTACGGCTGTTTTGATACGTCTGAAGTCTTCTAGACCATTGTGCCCAAACCACAGGTTATATTGGGTATATGCACAAAGACATAGCAATGCAAGTTGGAAATATCGCATTCGGGCTACCTTAATTGCTTTACAGGATCATGCATTGCACCTGGCAATGTGCACTACTTGCGTTGTTGTTTTTTTCTTACGTTTGCCCAGTTCACACTGCTGGCCAGTAACATTTCGCGTAAACCCAGCGTTCTGGGCGGTAGTATTTTATGATATTGCCAGCGGTGACCACAACAGGCAGCGGTCATTAACGCTTTACTTGGTTTGAGTAAATAACGCGTTGCTGGTAAATCGACCTGTTCATCTTCATCAAATGTATTCCCTGAACAGTCAAACCAGCCAAACTGGTTGCAATGCCAACGCCCGTCGCGAGTCTGATCCAGCGTATCTAAATACACACAAGTAATGCCATTGTCGATGACCATGACAGGCACCACCAAACCAACAGAGGCATGTGTCGTATAATAAGCTTTGACTTCATCACTGTGCCACTGGGGGCATTTACGTTGCCTGGCCAGCCAGCAGCCGTTGTGGCTATCGAGTTCGAGGGGAACTTCACCGAGCACAATATGCGTCGCGGCTCGCTCCACATAGTAAGGCAGGCTACTTAGCCGTCTTTGCAGACGGTCGAGATCGGGTTCAGCAGATAAGCCAGGTATTTCACGCGCATAAAAAACATTAGCCAGCTCAGCATACGCCAGCCGGGTTGCTTCATCCTGCCATATCGTGCTTTGTTGCTTAGTGTGACCTTGACTGTTCAAAATGCCTCCTTTACACAGAGGTTATATCACGACCACACGGTTAAATATAGCGCACGAATATGAAAGCCACCGCTAGCGGGTCGCCAAGTCCTTACGGATTTTTAGGCCGCTTACCGAGCCTGGCTTCTCCGGATTCACTGAACATCACCGCCGTATCCCGCTTCTTACCCAGCAACAGGCTGCCATCCGCCAAAAACATAAAGTTCTGCCAGGTCCGCTTAAACACATCGAACTGGGTTTCAATGATCAACTCCCGCGACATACAAAAGTACACTGTGGTGTTGTCTTCCCAATTTAGAAAGTCACAAATGGTGTCTGGCAGGGTTGCTTCACCCGCTTCCCACGGCCCTTCCCAGTCCAAGCTTTCCTGCCAGTTTTCTTCTTTACCTGGCCAGTCATGGGGCGTAAAAAAGTCGGGATGATCCTGCTCTCGACTGACCATAGTAGTCCACAGTACCGCCGCACGTTGCTCAGTCATCGGCTTGATCCGAGCCAGGTCGGCCTCATCAATGGGCAAATCCTGATGACGAAACACCCAGGCTTTCTTGAACGCATCGAGCGCAATATAATTCATGTCAGATACCTATTAATTAAAACCCCAACATTATACCCAATTGGAGCAACGACCGTGAGTAAAGAACTCAAACCCGGCATTTATCAACATTACAAAGGCCCGAAATATCAGGTGCTATTTATTGCCACCCATAGTGAAACCGAAGAAGCCATGGTGGTATACAAAACACTCTATGGCAACTTTGATCATTGGGTCAGGCCACTTAGCATGTTCTGTGAAACGGTCGAAGTAGATGGCCAGCAGCGCCCACGGTTTGCGTATCTGGGTGTCGCCGAATGATGAGCATTTGCACTGCCCTTACACGCTGTGGCACACTGGGATTCTATCACTCATCAGACCAGAGTTAAGAAGTTTATGTTCAAAGGTACCGAGTCTTATATTGCCAGCACGGCACTGCAACAAGCTGTGAATGCAGCTGTGATCCTGGAAAAACCATTACTGATCAAAGGGGAGCCTGGCACAGGTAAAACCCTGCTGGCTGAAGAACTGGCAAAAAGTCTGGATACAGAGCTTATTCAGTGGCACATTAAATCAACGACCAAAGCGCAACAGGGCTTGTACGAGTACGATGCTGTATCACGCCTGCGTGACAGCCAGCTGGGTGATGCACGCGTACATGATATTGGCAACTATATCATTAAGGGCAAGCTGTGGCAGGCCTTCACTCAGGCCAAACGCCCTGTCCTGCTGATCGATGAAATCGATAAGGCAGACATAGAGTTCCCAAATGATCTATTGCTTGAACTGGATCGCATGGAGTTTCATGTTTATGAGACCGGTGAGCAGGTTAAAGCGCAGGCTCGCCCTATCGTGATCATCACCTCCAACAACGAAAAAGAGCTGCCCGATGCGTTTTTACGTCGTTGTTTCTTCCACTATATCGATTTCCCAGACAAGGAAGAGATGCAGGCAATCATTGGTGTGCACTTTCCGGCCATCAAACCACGCTTAGTGAAACAGGCATTAGAGGTCTTTTTTGACTTGCGCAGCGTGGCAGGATTGAAGAAAAAGCCCAGTACCAGTGAGCTACTCGACTGGCTCAAACTATTATTGGCAGAAGACATAGATCCCGAAACACTTCAGGACCGTAGCCATAAAGGCGGATTGATGCCCCTGTTTGGTGCACTGCTGAAAAACGAGCAGGACGTCACTTTACTTGAGAAACTGGCCTTTTTAGGTAAGCGCTGATCATGTTGATCGACTTTCTATTCACGCTTAGACGCTATGGGGTGAAAGCTAGCCTGCGGGAGCTGCTGGACTGCCTCAATGCACTGGATAAAGGCGTGTGTTTTGCCGATATCGACGGGTTTTATCATCTGGCCAAAACCATCTTTGTCAAAGACGAAACTCAGTTTGATAAGTTTGACCGTGCCTTTGCCGATTACTTTGAAGGGGTTGAGTCTCTGGATCTGTTCAGCCAGTTACAGCAAAACACCCTGCCTCAGGACTGGCTGCGTAAAGAGTTTGAAAAGCATCTGAGTGAAGAAGAAAAAGCCAAGTTGAAAGCTCTGGGTGGGCTCGACAAGTTACTGGATACCTTAAAACAAAGGCTTGCAGAACAACAAAAACGACATGCCGGTGGCAACAAATGGGTGGGGACTGGCGGTACCTCCCCTTTTGGGGCATATGGTTATAACCCTGAGGGTGTCCGGATTGGCCAGGACGGCAGTCGCCACCGCCGTGCTGTCAAGGTCTGGGATAAACGTCAGTATCGCAACCTTGACGCAGACAGTGACATCAGTAACCGCACTATCAAGCTGGCACTCAAACAGTTGCGTAAATTTGCCCGCAGTGGCGCCAGCGATCAACTTGACCTGAATGAAACCATTCGAGCTACAGCTAAGCAAGGCGGTATGCTGGATGTGAAAATGGCCCCTGAGCGGCATAATGCTGTCAACGTCATTATGCTGTTCGATATTGGCGGCTCGATGGACGATCACATCCAGATCTGTGAACAGCTATTCAGCGCTGCACACAGCGAGTTTAAACACCTTGAGTTTTTCTACTTCCATAACTGTGTGTACGAACATGTCTGGCAGGATAACGACAGGCTGGATAACACCTTGCTCGATACACACCAGCTGATCAACCGCTTTGGCCGGGATTACCGTCTGATCTTTGTCGGTGATGCCACCATGGGCCCCTATGAAATAGCCTACCCTGGTGGCAGTGTTGAGCACTGGAATCAGGAGGCCGGTTCAGTCTGGTTACAAAGGCTAACACAGCATTTTGATAAAGTTGCCTGGCTCAATCCACAGCCGAAAGCCCACTGGCCCTACTACCAGTCGATTGGCCTGATCGATGAACTGATGGCAGGTCGTATGTTTCCGTTAACTTTAGATGGGCTTAGCGAAGCAATTAAAGAGCTCAGCTAATGAAAGTATAAAGTGCAATGACAGCGAGCAGCGCGAGTACATTTACTTTGCGCAATGAACGCGAGGGTGACGAGAAACCGAATCAACGCTTCGCAGGTCGAGGAAGTGAGTGCACTGACCCTCATGAATGTGGGGAAGTAGAATAATGCAGGAGCAATTATCGAGATGCGCGAAGGGCGATGAGAAACCGAAGCAACGCTTCGCAGCTCATTGAGGTGAGCGCATGGATGCGCGATGGGACCAAGCTTCATGGATGAATAGACAACACAGCTCTATCTACACGCTTCTATAAATGACATAAACACAAAAAAGCCTACTTATTTCGAATCTAGCTTTTCTTGTTTGAAGTCTGATAATGATTGTCGAATTTCAGTGCAACTCATACTAACGGTGTGGCCAGTTAGAAGATCCCGCATCAAGTGCGGGATGACGGTAGTGTGGGCTTGTGTGAATGGAGAAATACATGACACTACGTCAGAAATCGCTCTGCACATCATGAGAGCAAAGAGTATGTTTGAGCCGACGTATTTGTGTCGCTTTCCTGCAGCGGCTCCAGGTTTACCCAGCTCTACCACACCTCCAACAACAACTCCGTTGTCATCCCGCACGCGATGCGGGATCCATTTAAACCTGTTTTTCAGTGCTGAGTAGGTTTGCTTCGGTGTATTTGTCATACGTACGGTGTGGTCTGTTGGTAGATCCCGCATCAAGTGCGGGATGACGGTAGTGTAGACCTGTTTGAATGGAGAAATACATGACACTTCGTCAGAAATCGCTCTATACATCATGAAAGCAAGGAGTATGTTTGAGCCGGCGTATTTACTACACGTAAAGTGTCGCTTTCCTGCAGCGGCTCCAGGTTTTCCCTGCTCTACCACACCTCCAACAACAACTCCGTTGTCATCCCGCAGAGCGTAAGAGCACACGTATGAACTCCAGTGCACTAAGGCGCAACGAGTGAGCCGGGGTATGGATGAAAAGAAAGAGAGGGCGTGGCGGCGGCGGGCGGGGGGGTGGGCGGGGGTG
>NZ_PNCI01000009.1 GCF_005887095.1 Pseudoalteromonas rubra
TAAAATCAAAACGAATTGACTATGTTAGTCACTCAGTTCAGTTGAGACTCTAAATTTTTTTGCGTCACTACCTAAGTAGCTTCGCTGTTAGAACTCAATCTGTACGAGTGCCCACACAGATGATTGCTTCATATTTTTAAAGAACAGTGTAACTAACCTTGGCTAGTTACCGCAGCCTTGCTGCGAAGTGGAGCGCCATATTAACCGCTTCACTTTTAAAGTCAACTAGAAAATTTAATTTTTCTTAATTAAGCTTTCCGTTTGGCTTTTCCTTCACTTGGCTCGTTGCTTTTCAGCGTTGTGCCCCGTGTCGGTGGATGCGCATTATAGGGAAATCGAAACTCAGCGCAACCCTTTTTTGAAGAAAAGTGAGAAAAACAGTGCATTCGGACAAAAAGACACCTAAAACACCTTTTTATAGACATTTTTTACGTCTATTTACACATAATCTGTACAACTAATAAAATTTTAGACAAAATCACGCCCGAAATTCATTCATACAATATAGGGAATACAATGAAAAAGTTAGGCTTAGCTGTATTAGCTGCACTTTCTACCTCAACATTCGCATCAGAAGAAGCTCAAAGCCCCTGGTCTTTATCTGCAACAGTTGGTTATTCAATGGGTGGTGACACTATTGGTCGCCTTACTTATGAAGATAATAGTACTGACAGCGTTAAAGCCGGTGATGGTTTCATTCTCGGTGGTGCTTTGAATTATGCGATTAATCAAACGTTTGATATTCGCTTTAATGCAACCTATCACTTTGACTCAGCCAACGCTGAAAATGGTGATGTGACTTTCAGTCGATTTGCACTTGAGGCAGTTCCTTACTACAAAATCAATCAGCAATTTAAGTTTGGTCTTGGTATTGGACTAGATACAGCCGTAGAACTAGACAATGATTTTTCAAGCAATGCGGATTTCGATAGTGCAGGCAAGTTTATTGTTTCAGGCATGTACACATTTGAGGATTTCAATGGCAGCCTGGAAATGAGATACAGTGTAGTAGAGTACGAACTATCAAAAATCGGTGGCTACAGCTACAGCAATACACCAAAACTGGATGGTAACCACCTAGGTTTGTTGTTCCACTGGAACTTTTAATAGGTAAGTACTTTCCTTTAGATGTAGAAAAGCCGGGCATTGCCCGGCTTTTCTGTGTCTTAACTAGTAAGACTTACTCTGCAGACTGCGCGTCTTCTTGAACTTCTTCAGCCGCAACTGGGCGATCTAGTAGTTCAATGTAAGCCATTGGCGCGTTGTCACCTGCACGGAAGCCACACTTCAGAATACGAGTGTAACCACCTGGACGATCCGCGAAACGAGGACCGATCTCAGAGAACAATTTACCAACTACTTCTTTATCACGCGTGCGAGCAAACGCTAAACGACGGTTTGCTACGCTGTCAGTCTTAGCCAGTGTGATTAAAGGCTCAATTACACGGCGCAACTCTTTCGCTTTAGGCAAAGTTGTTTTGATGATTTCGTGCTTCACCAAAGAACCAGCCATGTTGCTGAACATCGCTTTGCGATGGCTGCTGTTACGGTTTAATTGACGACCACTCTTACGATGGCGCATGACCCTATCCTTCTAACTAAACTAATATAGTAACTTAGATTACTCAGCCAGACTTGCAGGCGGCCAGTTTTCCAGGCGCATGCCCAGAGAAAGACCACGTGAAGCTAGCACGTCTTTAATTTCAGTCAGAGACTTCTTACCAAGGTTTGGTGTTTTCAGAAGCTCAACTTCAGTACGCTGTACTAAGTCACCGATATATTGAATTTGCTCGGCTTTCAGACAGTTCGCAGAACGTACAGTTAGCTCTAAGTCATCGACTGGACGAAGCAGAATAGGATCGAACTCTGGCTTCTCTTCTTTTTCTTCCGGCTCAGAAACATCACGTAAGTCTACGAATGCTTCTAGCTGCTCAGCAAGAATAGTAGACGCACGACGGATCGCTTCTTCAGGATCCAAAGTGCCGTTCGTTTCCATATCGATGATTAGTTTATCTAAGTCTGTGCGTTGCTCAACACGAGCTGACTCAACCGAGTACGCAATACGCTCAACCGGGCTGAATGATGCATCAAGCAGCAAACGGCCGATTGGACGCTCATCGTCATCAGAGGATAAACGACTAGACGCCGGTACATAACCGCGACCACGCTCAACGCGAATGCGCATGCTGATCTCACTATTGTCAGCCGTAAGGTGACAGATCACATGCTCAGGGTTGGCAATAGTCACGTCTCCGTCGTGCTGGATATCAGCCGCAGTCACAGGGCCTACACCAGACTTAGTCAGGGTAAGGAAAACTTCATCTTTACCTTCTAGAGATACTGCCAGACCTTTCAGGTTCAACAGAATTTCAATGATGTCTTCTTGTACGCCTTCTTTCGCGCTGTACTCGTGCAATACACCGTCAATTTCAACTTCTGTCACAGCACAACCAGGCATAGATGAAAGAAGTATACGACGTAGAGCATTGCCTAGTGTGTGGCCGAAACCACGCTCTAGAGGCTCTAAAACTACTTTAGAACGCGTTGAGCTTACAGCGTCGATATCGACTAATCTTGGTTTTAGGAATTCGGTTACAGAACCCTGCATTTTATCCTCTCTTAACTCTTAACTTTACTTCGAGTAAAGTTCGACGATTAGTTGTTCGTTAATGTCCGCAGACAGATCAGAACGCTCAGGTAGGCGCTTGAAAGTACCTTCCATTTTTGAACCGTCAACTTCAATCCAAGTTGGCTTTTCGCGTTGCTCAGCCAACTCTAGAGCAGCGATGATACGCGCTTGCTTTTTAGACTTCTCGCGAATTACTACCACGTCTTCTGGAGTAACTACGAAAGAAGGGATATTAACAACACGACCATTAACCATAATCGCTTTGTGGCTTACTAGCTGACGCGCTTCAGCACGTGTGCTTGCAAAACCCATGCGATATACAACATTGTCCAGACGTTGCTCTAGAAGCTGAAGCAGGTTTTCACCTGTGTTGCCTTTAAGGCGAGCAGCTTCTTTGTAGTAGTTACGGAATTGCTTCTCAAGTACACCGTAGATACGACGAACTTTTTGCTTTTCACGTAGCTGTAGACCGTAGTCAGATAGACGACCCTTACGTGCGCCGTGCTGACCAGGTGCTGTTTCTAGTTTACACTTAGAGTCAATAGCTCTTACGCCGCTTTTAAGGAACAGGTCAGTACCTTCACGACGACTCAGCTTGAGCTTAGGGCCCAAATATCTTGCCATGTTCTTTCTCCTAACCTATTAATTATACGCGACGTTTCTTCGGTGGACGACAACCATTATGTGGGATTGGCGTCACGTCAGTGATGTTTGTGATACGGAAACCAGCAGCATTCAATGCACGAACAGCAGACTCACGGCCTGGACCTGGACCTTTGATGAATACTTCTAGGTTCTTAAGACCGTACTCTTGAGCAGCAGTACCTGCACGCTCCGCAGCAACCTGTGCAGCGAAAGGAGTAGACTTACGAGAACCACGGAAACCTGAACCACCTGCAGTCGCCCAAGAAAGAGCATTGCCTTGACGGTCAGTGATGGTCACAATCGTGTTGTTGAAAGATGCATGAACGTGAGCCATGCCGTCAACAACCTGCTTTTTGACCTTTTTACGACGAATTGGTGCTTTTGCCATAACTTACCCCACCTTATTTCTTGATAGGCTTGCGAGGACCCTTACGAGTACGCGCGTTAGTCTTAGTACGCTGACCACGTAGTGGAAGCGAACGACGGTGACGTAAGCCACGGAAACAACCAAGGTCCATAAGACGCTTGATGTTTAGTGTAACTTCACGACGAAGATCACCTTCAACAGTGTACTTGCCAACTTCTTCACGAAGGATGTCAAGAGTTTCGTCGTTTAAATCGCCGATTTTAGTAGTTTCAGCGATACCTGTCGCAGCTAAGATAGCCTTAGCGCGAGTTTTACCTACACCATAGATGCTTGTTAAACCGATAACAGCATGCTTATGATCAGGAACGTTAATGCCTGCGATACGGGCCACTAACATATCTCCTATAAATAAACCTGATTATCATCTTGCTGGAAAGCCCGTATAGGATACCCAACCGACATTCAGGTTTTACCAATGAAACAGGCTAAGTAGATTACTTAGCCTGCACGACTAGATTTCTTAGCCTTGCCTTTGCTTGTGCTTAGGCTCACTGCAGATCACGCGTACCACACCGGCACGTTTGATAACTTTACAGTTACGGCAGATTTTCTTAACGGAAGCACGTACTTTCATTACTCAACTCCGTAAACAGACCTTAGCGGCCGTAGCCTTTAAGGTTCGCTTTTTTCAGCACAGAATCATACTGATGAGACATCAGATGGGTCTGTACTTGTGCCATAAAGTCCATGATAACCACAACGATAATCAAGATTGATGTACCGCCGAAGTAGAACGGCGTTTGCCACGCCATGGTCATAAACTCGGGCACCAGACAGATAAAGGTAATATACAACGCACCGGCCAAAGTCAGGCGTGTCATTACTTTATCAATGTATTTAGATGTCTGCTCACCTGGGCGAATGCCTGGAATAAATGCGCCAGATTTCTTCAGGTTGTCTGCTGTCTCACGCGGGTTAAATACCAACGCAGTGTAGAAGAAGCAGAAGAAGATAATCGCTGCTGCAAGTACCATCGCATACAGAGGCTGACCAGGAGTCAACACTGCAGAGACGGCTTGTAAGAAGTCAGCAACTGGACCTTCACCTTGACCGAACCAGCTTGCAATTGTACCAGGGAACAAAATGATGCTGCTAGCAAAGATTGGTGGAATAACACCCGCCATGTTTACTTTCAATGGTAAATGCGTGCTCTGCGCTGCGAAGACCTGACGGCCTTGCTGACGTTTTGCGTAGTTAACAACGATACGACGTTGACCACGCTCAAAGAACACTACCAAATAAGTTACAGCGAATACGATTACCGCAATCACAACCAAAGCTAATACGTTCAGATCACCTTGACGCGCCATTTCTGCTGTCGAACCGATTGCAGACGGCAGGTTAGCTACAATACCAACAAAAATCAGAACCGAGATACCGTTACCAATACCACGCTCTGTGATTTGTTCGCCCAGCCACATCAGGAACATAGTACCGGTTACTAAGCTCACCACAGCGGTGAAGTAGAAACCGAAACCAGGATTCACAACCAACCCATCCATCATATTAGGAAGGTTAGTCGCAATACCGATAGACTGGAATGTAGCAAGCACAAGCGTACCATAACGCGTGTACTGACTGATCTTCTTACGACCTTGCTCACCTTCTTTCTTAAGCTCTATCATCGCAGGATGTATGTGCGTTAATAGCTGCATAATAATTGAAGCTGAGATATAGGGCATAATACCCAGCGCGAGTACCGAGGCACGCTCAAGCGCACCACCGCTGAACATGTTGAACATTTCAACAATGGTGCCCTTTTGTTGCTCGAAGAATTCGGCAAGTACGGCGGCATCAATCCCAGGGATCGGCACGAACGAACCTAAACGGTAAATAATGATAGCACCCAATACAAACAGTAGTCGGCGCTTCAGTTCCGCTAGCCCACTCTGTGCGCTTTGCATATCTTGACCTGGTTTAGCCATAGTGTACTTCCTTAGTCTTCTACCTTGCCTCCGGCAGCTTCGATAGCTTCGCGAGCACCTTTAGACACTTTAATGCCTTTAACGGTAACTGCGCGTGAAACTTCGCCAGATTTAACAACTTTTACGAACTGGATGTTCTTTTTAACGATACCAGCTGCTTGTAACGCGTTTACGTCTACCACATCGCCTTCAACTTTAGCGATTTCGTATAGGTTAACTTCTGTAGATACTAGTGATTTACGAGAAGTGAAACCGAACTTAGGCAGACGACGTTGCATAGGCATTTGACCGCCTTCGAAACCAACGCGTACTTTACCGCCTGAGCGTGATTTTTGACCTTTGTGACCACGACCACCAGTCTTACCAAGACCAGAACCGATACCACGGCCAACACGCTTACCAGCTGTCTTTGCACCAGCAGCAGGTGAAAGTGTATTCAAATGCATCGAATTAACCCTCTACCTTAACCATGTAAGAAACTTGGTTGATCATACCGCGAACTGCTGGCGTATCTTCTAGCTCAACAGTGTGGTTGATACGACGTAAACCAAGGCCACGTAATGTAGCTTTATGCTTCGGTAAACGACCGATTGAGCTACGTACTTGAGTTACTTTTACTGTGTTTGCCATGGTGTCTTACCCCAAAATTTCGTCAACGCTAAGACCACGTTTAGCAGCAATGCCTTCTGGAGAATTCATGTTCTCTAGAGCGGCAACTGTTGCACGAACGATGTTGATCGGGTTAGTAGAACCGTATGCTTTTGAAAGTACGTTCTGCACACCAGCAACTTCTAGTACTGCACGCATCGCACCACCGGCGATGATACCTGTACCTTCTGATGCAGGCTGCATGTATACTTTAGAACCAGCATGGCGACCCTTGATAGGGTGCTGCAAAGTATGACCGTTAAGGTCTACTGAGATCATGTTACGACGTGCTTTTTCCATTGCTTTTTGAATAGCAGCTGGAACTTCACGTGCTTTACCGTAACCGAAACCTACTTTACCTGCGCCGTCACCAACTACAGTCAGTGCTGTGAAGCTAAAGATACGACCACCTTTAACTACTTTAGACACACGGTTTACCGCGATTAGCTTTTCAGCCAATTCAGGCTGTTGTGCTTTTGCTTCTACGTTAGCCATTGTCTACTCCTAGAATTGCAGACCGGCTTCACGCGCTGCATCAGCAAGCGCCTTCACACGGCCGTGATATTTAAAGCCACTGCGATCAAAAGCGATTTTTTCAACGCCTTTGTCAGCTACGCGCTCAGCGATTGCTTTACCAACTGCTTGAGCCGCTTCGATGTTGCCTGTGCCTTTAACTGTTTCAGCAATTGCTTTTTCAACAGTAGAAGCAGCAGCCAGTACATTACCCTCAACGTTAATTACTTGAGCGTAAATGTGACGTGGCGTGCGGTGGATAACAAGGCGAGTTGTGCCCTGTTCGATAATATTTCTACGAGTGCGCTTAGCACGACGTAGACGAGCTGTTTTCTTATCCATCGTCTTACCTTACTTCTTCTTAGCCTCTTTACGACGCACGTATTCGTCAGCATAACGTACACCTTTACCTTTATAAGGCTCTGGCTCACGGTATGAACGAATGTTCGCAGCAGTTTGACCAACCAGCTGCTTGTCTGCGCCCTTAACAACAATTTCAGTTTGGCTTGGAGCTTCGATAGTGATTCCCGCTGGGATCTCGAAGTTCACTGGGTGAGAGAAGCCAAGAGTTAAATCTAATACTTTACCCTTAACTGCCGCACGGTAACCAACACCTACTAGTTGTAGTTTCTTCTCAAAACCTTCGTTAGCACCAATGATCATGTTGTTGATCAACGCACGCGCAGTACCCGCTTGAGCCCAAGCGTTAGCAACTTCACGTGGAGTTGTAGTGATAACGTTGTCGTTAAGTGAAACTTCAACCGCAGCATTGATAGTGCGCGTTAATTCACCGTTTTTGCCTTTAACTTTGATGTCCTGGCCGTTAACTGTAACTTCAACACCGGCAGGAACAGTAATAGGAGCCTTCGCTATACGAGACATAGTTCCCCTCCGATTAAGCTACAAAGCCAATGATTTCACCACCAACACCAGCGTTACGCGCAGCGCGGTCTGTCATCAGGCCTTTAGAAGTTGATACGATAGCGATACCTAGACCACCCATTACCTTAGGTAATTCGTCACGTTTCTTGTAGATACGTAGACCAGGGCGGCTAACACGCTGGATGTTTTCGATAACAGCTTTGCCTTCGAAGTACTTAAGTTCGATAGTCAATTCTGCTTTAACGTCACCAGATACTGCGAAGTCACCGATGTAACCTTCGTCTTTTAGTACCTTAGCAATAGCTACTTTCAGCTTTGAAGTTGGCATAGTTACAGATACCTTCTTCGCAGTCTGACCGTTACGGATGCGTGTAAACAAATCCGCAATTGGATCTTGCAAGCTCATGTCTTACTCCCGTGATTCTATTACCAACTAGCCTTTTTAAGGCCAGGAATTTCACCGCGCATAGCAGCTTCGCGTACTTTAATACGGCTCATGCCGAACTTGCGAAGGTAACCATGTGGGCGGCCCGTGATGTTACAACGATTACGTTGACGTGAAGGGCTAGAATCGCGTGGTAAAGACTGTAGCTTTAACACTGCATCCCAACGCTCATCATCAGATGCGTTAACATCGCTGATGATAGCTTTTAACGCAGCACGCTTTTCAGCATACTGAGCAACTAATTTAGCACGTTTTACGTCACGTGCTTTCATTGAATTCTTTGCCATAACCCTACCCTTACTTTTTGAATGGGAAGTTGAACGCTTCTAACAACGCACGGCCTTCGTCATCTGTTTTCGCAGAAGTAGTGATTGTGATGTCCATACCGCGAACACGGTCGACTTTATCATAATCGATTTCTGGGAAGATGATTTGCTCACGTACGCCCATAGAATAGTTACCGCGACCGTCAAAAGACTTTGCGCTAACACCGCGGAAGTCACGAATACGTGGCATCGCGATAGAGACTAAACGCTCTAGGAAATCCCACATACGCTCGCCGCGTAGGGTTACTTTACAGCCAATTGGGTAACCTTCACGGATCTTAAAGCCAGCAACAGATTTGCGTGCTTTAGTAACCAGAGGCTTCTGACCAGAGATAGCTTCTAGGTCAGCTACTGCATTCTCTAGAATTTTCTTGTCAGCTAGGGCTTCGCCCACACCCATGTTTAGTGTGATCTTTTCGATCTGAGGGACTTGCATGACAGAGCTGTAACCGAACTTTTCAAAAAGTTCTTTTACTACTTTGTCTTTGTACACTTCATGCAGTTTCGCCATCGTCTACTCCAACTATTAGATAGTTTTACCAGTAGACTTGAAGAAACGGACTTTTTTACCGTCTTCAAATCTAAAACCTACACGATCAGCTTTGCCAGTTTCGGCATTGAAGATCGCGACATTAGATACGTCGATAGACGCTTCTTTCTCAACAATGCCGCCAGCTTGCTGTAGTTGTGGTACAGGCTTCTGGTGCTTTTTGATGATATTGATGCCTTCGACAAATACTCGACCAGTATCAGTTACAACTGAAAGCACTTTACCGCGCTTACCTTTGTCTTTACCGGCTAGTACGATTACTTCGTCATCACGACGGATTTTTGCTGCCATGATCGACTCCTTATAGTACTTCTGGTGCTAGTGAAACGATCTTCATGAACTTTTCGTTACGTAGTTCACGAGTCACAGGGCCGAAGATACGAGTTCCGATCGGCTGTAGGCTATCGTTAAGGATAACAGCAGCATTACTGTCGAAACGGATCAAAGAACCGTCTGGACGACGAACGCCTTTTTTGGTGCGCACAACTACTGCGTTTTTAACATCACCTTTCTTCACTTTACCGCGAGGAATTGCTTCTTTAACAGAAACTTTAATGATGTCGCCAACCGCTGCGTAGCGACGGTGCGAACCACCTAAGACTTTAATACACTGCACTTTGCGAGCGCCGCTGTTATCAGCAACGTCCAGCTGAGTTTGCATTTGGATCATCTTGATGAGCTCCGGTGTAATTACAACTCGCCTAGATTTTGTTTAAAACCTAAGCATTTAGATTAATTTCCACTCAAATTACGAACGTGTCGTGTTTCAAGGGCGGGCAATTGTAACAGCAAAGCAGCGCTAAAGATAGTTCAATTTTTAATTAATTTGACTATGCCGCTGTGCCGAACTTGCCGTAAAACAGGGATATGGGGACAAACCACTCGTTCACAAGTCATGCAGTCAAACTAATTATGCAGATGGGATGAAACAGCATCGATTATAACCCACTCTCAGCGCACAAAAAACACTCAACCGAAGTTAATTACGATGCATTTTTATGTAAGTCCCCACTTTATCAACGGTGTCGACCCAATAGTCATTTTCTGGCGCTTGAAGGTAATGAATTAATTGTGACAACACCTTACTATCCACACTATAAAGTCCGTTTTCACCGACTTCATGGCCTGCCAGGATGATCCATTTGTTGTCTTCGCGCAGTGCTTCGATCATTGTTTTCAACTCCTCAAAGCGCATACCATCCATGCGTATTCCTGTCAGTTGTGCGAAGTCAGTGTAGGTCGGATTGTTAGCAGTTTCATCCAGCCAGGTGCGCCCGGAACTGAAATGTTTGGCAATCAGAGGCACATAGCTTTTCACCTGAGTGCCGCGACCAACAAAAGTATTACCACAGGGGTAGGCAAAACTTTTTGGCTCGACACTGAGCTTGGCTTTCAAAAACTGGTTGGTTTTAAGAATGTCCTGTTCCAGCCAGGCAAGATCAACCTGCTCCAGCCCTTTATCCTGTGCTCTCAACCAGGCAAAGTTGCCTGTACACAAATGAGAGTGGGTATGATTGCCGAGTTCATGGCCTGTAGCCACAACTTTACGCCAATCTTCAAGGCGCGCTTGTACAGGATCTGGCATCACATAAAAGGTGGCCTTCACGCCATACTTATCAAGAATTGGGACACCCACATCTAGTTGACTTGCTCTGGCATCATCAAATGTCAGACTCACCGCATATTTCGCCCCCTTCGGATAGCTGAATACAGCAGCTTGCTGCTTGTCTGTTACCGCCGGAGTGTCGGCCTGAGCAACTGGCAGGCAAAGCGTGCTGCCTAAGAGAATCAGTAGTCGTGTCATGCTTGTCATACATCCCTCCACAAAAAGAATTCGTTCGGATTTTAACCAGGCTTTATATTCTGCCAAACTAGCTTAGATTAAGTGACTTAAGATTTTCTGAAGGAAGCTTATGGTGGGGTTAACACTATGAATTTACTCTACAACATACCGGGCAACTAAGCCCGGTATGAGAACACTTGCTAGTGACTAGCCGCCAAAAAAGCCTTTCAACTTGTCTTTGAGCTTGTCTTTTACCGCGTCCTTGGCTTTGTCTTTAGCCGCGCTACTCAGATCCAGCTTAGTTTCCACCTTGTGGAATGGACCCTTAATTCTGACGGGTACTTTAAAACCTGTGCTGTCATCCTGGCTCTGCTGACCTTCAATGGTATCGACAATGCCGGTCACCACTCGATAGTTCACATAGGTTTTTGGTAAGTCAACCTCCCCTTCCCCGGTAATACGGATCAAAGGACTCGCCAAAGTCAGGTCACGGTTACGACCAACCCCATTGAGAAATTGAAAGCTGCCAGTCAGCGCAGAGAAGTCCGTTTTCTGGTTTGGGTCAAAGTCGGCATTGATGCCCTCAGAGACAGCAGAAAAGTTGCCTTTAAGCATCTCTTTGCCTTTGCGTACCATTTCGGCCAGGTTTGCGCCTTTAACGCCACCGTCTTTAAACTCAAATGCCAGCTCCCCGGCCAGCGCCGAAACAAACTGTTTCTGGCTGATGCCTCGGGTTTCCAGGTCCCAGTTCAGGCTGCCTTTACCCAGCACTTTGTCAAAACCAATCGCATCTGTCAGAAGCGGCTCGGCATTGATATTATTAAGGGCAAAGTTAGTTGTAATTTGATACGGCTTAGTTGCTGCATTAACATGAACCACCCCTTTGCCGTTACCTTCATAAGCTGCAAACTTATCCATAGATAGTTTTGCTTTTCCCTTATTCAGTGCAACAGAAAACTGGTTCGCACCTAGCTTAATCTCTCTGGCACGCAGGCCGCTGGAGCGGATCACCACCTTGGCGTCCAGCATATTCAGTGCCGACAAATCGATTTCACTGTCGTCCCAGACAATGGGTTGTGGTTCACCCGGTACACTGTCAGGTTGTTCTGATGCCTCAACCGGTTCTGGCAGATAAGGGTTGAGATCCAACATACCCAAGTCAACATCGGCCGTCACCCCCAGTCGATCTCCCAGCTTAATCTCACTACGTCCCTGAATATCAAGCTTATCCAATTTGGCTTTTAATGACTGCAGTGCAAATACATCATTGGCAAAGCGCATTTCTCCGGCCACTTCGAACTGATTAAAGGCCTCCGGTTTCGCGTTCAGGTCAACCTTTTGCCACTGCGCAATCTCTTTTACTGAATCGCCGGATAGCTTTAATGCACCGCTAAAAACCTTGCCTTGCTGCACTATTTGCCCATCAAAGGTCATATTAACCAGACGTGATTCCAGAGCCTGTGAAAAGCTGAAATCTTTGCTCTCTATCGCCTTTGCAGGGGTGTCAACAGTCATGTTAAGGGCAAACGATTCTTCCTGAAAGGTCACCTTGCCATCCAATTCCAGCGCCTGATAAAGAGAAGGTAAGGTGATAGTCAGTGCCAGATCAGACAGCGTATGACGCGCGCCGGATGTTTCATCAGCATAGATCAGCTCACCACCATAAATAGCCACTTCGCCCAGAGCGATATCAAACCCTGCTGGTAATGTCACCGGGCCTGATGAAGTCGGTGTTTGCTCTGTTGGTTGTGCAGGTGTGGTGCCCTTGCCCAGCGCCAATACCCAATTGGCCTGTCCCGCGGTATTCTTTTCCAGCAAAATCTTTGGATTGCGGATCACGAACTGCTCTAGCTTAAACTCTCCGGAAAACAGCGAAACCCAGGGGATATGGACTGCCAGCTGCTCCATCGTCAGCATATCGGGTTGACTGCCCCCGGGCATGTTCTCAAAGCGTACATCGTTGAGGGTAATATTCAGCCGCGGTAAAATACTGAGCTCGCTGTCGCCTGCGATTGCCAGCTTACGGCCGGTATTCGCTTCGACCTGTTGCTCTAACTGCGCAATAATCGTGGAAGTCGGGATTAGCATCGGAGCGACAACAACTGCCACCAACAGCAATAACACCAGAGCGCCTATCAGTTTGAGCACGCGTTTCATATCTCTTCCTTTATAAATCATCAATGACTCATTCTATGATAGCGATTTGGTTGATAAATTCACCTTCACCCGGGAAGATTTTTCAATCTAGACTATCTCGCATTGCACTTGCGAGAGATCTCGGTATGATCCACGCCCTTGTCAGTTTTACCGACCTTTCGCTAAACTGAATAGTCTGTATTTAACCCTCTAGTTGGAGAACCGCTGCGACATGAAGAAGCTGCTCATTTCACCGTCGAACATGGCTTTGGGCGAACAAGAAAGTCAGATTTACCAGAACATCCTGAAACAGGCGACCGAGATCAGCCTCAACCTGATGGCCGTCAAGGTCGAAAATCATCCGGAAGACTTTCTGGGGTGGTGCTATGAACTGCTGGATGTAGCGAAGAACCGCATTAATTTTGAGCTGCTTGACGACCATCAACTGCCTATCGTGAAGAAGCTTCAGGATATGCTGATCAGTGCCATCAGCTTTTTGCAGCTAAAAACTCTGCGTATTGCGCCCTGGCCTGTGATCTGCGAATTCATTCGTCAACGTGAGACGGAGTTGGCACTGGACGAGCAGCTAAAACTGATTGATTACCTGGCCCCACTGCGTGCGACCCCCTTACAGGACATGATCAGCGAAGATCGCCTGGCATTCAGTGGCAAACACGCAGCCAGCCTGGATACCAGTGTGTATCAGTTTGATGTTGAGTGGTTTGCGTCAACGAAAAGTGCCAAAGGGTTCCATCAATTACTGGCCGACTTGCCCGGCGAGTTTGATACTGCGCTGGCCCATATCCCATTGGAAGGCGAAGTGACGGAGCAGCATTACCAAGAGTTTGTACTGGCTTACCTGATGGCATTTAGTCACAGCGATGAAAAGCCGACTCTGGCACCGGCTACTCGCCTTCTGGCAATGCGCCGCCCGGATGTGTTCACGCCGCTGGTCAACAGCAAGCTGGACGCCCTGTGTCAGGCACTGGGCATTGCAAAACTGACCAACCGGGATTTCGAACGTTACTGGCAGGATGTGGTTGTTACTATCAATAGGATGCCCTGGTTTGCAACGGGTACTGCCGCAGACGACTCCGAAGCCCGCCTGCTTGCTATTAAGGCCTTACTGCCGTGCTTGTTCTATTATGCAGACGAAGATACGCCGCAGAGTTCAAACTACTACAAGCTGCTAAACAAACCCAAAAGGACAACAAGCAGTGGCGGGACCAGAACAACTCGTCGTACGAAAGAATCAGCAGAAACGCTGGTTGATCGTGCTTTAAGTGGCGACAGCATTCCAGAACATATCCGAGCCAAACGCGACTCCATTATTGCCGAAGTAGAAAAAGGCCGTAGCGTCGATGAAACCATCTCACTGATGCGCGCCATTTTCGGATAACTGAACCATTCGCTCAGACAATCAGGCAGCAGACAAGCTGCCTGATTATTGTGCAACATAGAGCATATCTGCACCAGCTGCGTGCATACTCAGCCCCGCTCCGATCTACAAAAAACCACTCCAAGCTCAAACTATATTTATAAAAATCAAAACCATAAAACCAATAAAGCATAATTTATTCAAGACTGGCTTAGCCATTGCACCCTCACGCACGACAACTACTTTGTGCTCCAGAGGACTCTACATGAATAAAAAACACTCATTGATCTGTGCAATCTCACTGCTGTTCACCCATTCGATGGCTTTCGCAGAATCTGCCGGTACAGTTAGCGCCAATGTGGCCGCAAGCTCAAACTATTTCTGGCGCGGCATTACCCAGTCAGATGATGGTGCCGCAGTCTCCGGTGGGCTGGATTACGACAGCGGCAAAGGGTTTTACCTTGGCGCCTGGGCATCCAACGTAGATTTTGGTGATACGGCCAGCACCAGCTACGAGTTAGATCTCTATGCGGGATTCAGTGGCGAGTTCAATCAAGTGAACTATGACATCGGCTATATTCACTATGCCTACCCGGATGCAGCTGGCGATATTGACTTTGGTGAGCTCTATGCCTCTCTCGGCTGGCAGTATTTCACCTTCAAACTCAGCCACCTGACTACCGCCCAGGATGATTCCACCACAGAAGAAGACATGTTGTATCTGGAACTGAACGCGGCGTTTGCGGTGTTTACAGAGTCTGAACTGGGTTTGCATATTGGACGCTCCAGTGGCGATACCGTCATGGAGTGGACGGGTGAGGATGATAGCTATATGGATTATGGCGTCAGTCTAAGCACTGGAGGGTTTACACTGGGATTAGTGAAGACGGACCTTGATGCCGATGATGACATCAAGGCTTATGTGAGTTATGCGCTGGACTTTACGCTCTGAGTCCAGTCCCTCACAGGCTTAAGGCACACTATGACCGGTCGATGCCTGCCAGATACGATACCATTGCTCACGGGATAAAGTTAGCGTACGCGCCGCCACGGCCGTACGTACCCGCTCAATGTTACCTGTACCCAATACCACGGACGGCTTACTTGGGTGCATTAACAACCAGGCATAAATCACTGCATCTATGCCACTGGCACCTACTTCTTCAGCCACTTCACTGAGACAAGCACGCAAACGCACCGCCTTGTCATCTTGTGATGCAAATAGGCGTCCCCCGGCCAAAGGCGACCACAGCATAGGATGAATACTCAACTGCTGACACTGATCTAAGGTACCGTCATCCAGTGCCTTCATCTCATAGGGCGAAAACTCGACCTGGTTTGTCACCAGCTTAAAATCAAGACGAGACTGCAGCAGACTCAGCTGCGAAGGAGTAAAGTTAGACACCCCAAAGTGCAATACATCACCATTTTGCTTGAGTGTGTTAAACGCCTCAGCGACTTCATCAGCATCCATGAGGTAATCAGGGCGATGGATCAGCAGTGTATCGATACGATCTGTGCCAAAGTGCTGTAAAGACTGCTGCACTGAGGCAATGATATGCGCTTTGCTTGAGTCATAGTGATTGGCTTTGCCCGCAAGCCCTTTACTTGCCAGGGCCGGACGAATGCCACATTTGGTGATAATGCGGATCTGCTCGCGAACCGACGGCTGCAGCGCCAGAGCACGACCGAAGGCCGCTTCACATTCGTACTGGCCATAAATATCGGCATGATCGGTATCTCGCACACCCAACTCTGTTAATTGCTTTACAAAATCCAGTGTCTGAGCCGGGCTATACTGCCAGTCCAGTAAACGCCAAAATCCGGCGACCAAATCGCCCATTACCTTGTGTGTCATAAAATTGTGCCTATGGTAGAACTTACTCTTTTTGCTTTCTCGGTGGCCAGTTCACAGCTGGCATCACGTGCCAGTGCAACCCCCATACGGCGCCGGCCTGCCACTTCAGGTTTGCCAAACAAACGTAAATCGGTATCCGCTTCAGTGAGGGCCTCGGCGACCTGAGTGAAGCTCAGTTGCTGTGACATGCCGTCGACCAGTATAACGCTGGATGCCGATGGACCATGACACTGAATGTTGGGAACAGGCAAGCCCAAAATGGCCCGAACGTGCAGCGCAAATTCACTCAGGTCCTGAGAGATCAGGGTCACCATGCCGGTGTCATGAGGACGTGGAGAGACTTCACTGAAATACACCTCGTCATCTTTGATAAAGAGTTCAACCCCGAACAGGCCTCGTCCACCCAGCGCTTCTGTGACCTGTTCAGCCATTGCTTTGGCACGCGCCAAAGCTAACTCCGACATTGCTTGTGGTTGCCAGCTTTGCTGATAGTCACCATCCTGTTGCACATGGCCAATTGGCTCACAAAAGCTGGTGCCGTTGATATGGCGGATGGTCAACAAGGTAATTTCGTAAGCGAAGTCGACAAAGCCTTCAACTATCACTCTGCCCTGACCTGCACGGCCACCCTGTTGCGCATACTCCCAGGCGGATTCAAGATCAGCCTCACTGCGCACCACACTTTGTCCCTTGCCAGAAGAACTCATGATAGGTTTAATCACACAGGGCATGCCTATCTCAGCAACTGCACTGATGAATTCCTGTTGTGTATCAACAAACCGGTAGGGCGACGTTGCCAAATCCAGCTCTTCCGCGGCCAGCCGGCGGATCCCCTCACGGTTCATAGTCAGCTGCGTGGCTT
Source organism: Pseudoalteromonas rubra (assembly GCF_005887095.1). GTDB lineage: Bacteria > Pseudomonadota > Gammaproteobacteria > Enterobacterales > Alteromonadaceae > Pseudoalteromonas > Pseudoalteromonas rubra_E. Next base: position 17,008 of record NZ_PNCI01000009.1, read on the forward strand.
TCGCTGAGGGCACTACGGTAAAGCCTTGCTGTTCCAGCGCCACTAAGGTATCGGTTGCAATGGCTTCAATCTCGGGCACAATATAATCAGGCTGCTCTTGCTCAATGACAGCTGCCAGCTTGTCACCATCGAGCATCGACAAAGTGTAGCTGCGATCAGCAACTTGCATCGCTGGCGCATGGTCATAACGATCCAGTACCACCACCTCTGCACCAAGTCGTTTAAACTCAATCACCACTTCTTTACCCAGCTCGCCACCACCACACAATAGGACTTTGCATGACGTCGCACTAAATGGTGTCCCAAGAGGTTTTACTTTCATGACTTGATCCTTAATAACGTTCAACAGATTGGCACAAACAGTAGCACACTTTGTACTGGCAGCATTGCAAACCAGATAAACGAACCGCTTAGCTAATGTCCACCGTCGCAGAATAGGCAGGGCCATCGAGCAGACTCAAAGTCAGCTCATCTTTGGATTGTAAAGCCCCTACCCCTTTGGGCGTGCCGGTCATAATGATGTCACCTGGTACCAAGGTGAAATATTGAGCACAGGCCTTTAACAGGGTATGCAGGTTAAAAATCATCAAGCTACTGTCTCCGCGCTGCTTTAACTGGCCATTTTGCCAAAATGCATAGTGCAACACGCTGCTCTCATCCAATCCATCAACCGGTCTGAATGGTGTAAGGCTACAGCTGTTATCATACGCTTTCGCACATTCCCAGGGATGTCCCTGTTGCTTCAATTCAGACTGTAAACCCCTTAACGTCAAATCCAGCCCCGTGGCGATACCACTGATGTGCTCTAATGGCGCACTTGTAGTGTGGTCTATCCTGCTGCCCACCAGAAGTACCAACTCAGCTTCGTAGTGATGCTCACCCAGTGCGCTATTAAGTCTCAGTGGTGATTGAAAGTGGCAGAACGCCGTCGTGGGTTTGATAAAAAGTAAAGGGCTCTCCGGTACCGGGTTATTGAGTTCTTTGGCATGTGCAACATAGTTACGACCCACACACACCGCTTTACCAACTGGCAATGCAATCGACTCACCTGATTCCCATACATGCTGATACATAGTGACCTCCGTTCAGAATTGAGCGGTTATAGTAGCAGATCCCAATACAGTGACAGAGTGCTGGTTGCGAATGTTCAATATAACCAATAGGAATAACCGGCACATTTTTACTCTAGTCTGCAAAGGTAAAGTAAAATTGCCGTCAGACCATCGTCAGCTTTACATTGTGCCTGCACACTGAGTGTCGGTCAGTTGCAAGGGAAACGCAGTCAGGATATAACAAATTATAAACAAAAAAGATAAAGGTAAATCATGAAACAACATGCGAACGTGCCCCTCAACGACTTTATTGAATATCCACAAGAAGAAATGCTCAATCGTGCCACTGCATTTCTGGATGAAGCCAAGCGCCGTCATACCATCCGCAGTTTTAGCGACCGCCCGGTACCCAAAGAGATTATTGAAGCCTGCATCAAAACCGCAGGCTCAGCACCCAGCGGCGCCAACCACCAGCCGTGGCATTTTGTTGCTATCCACAGCCAGGACGTGAAGAAGCAGATCCGCGCCGCCGCTGAACAACAGGAGCAGGCTTTTTATGAGGGCCGCGCAGGTGAAGAGTGGCTCGATGCGTTAAAACCGCTGGGGACCGATGCAGACAAACCTTATCTGGAACATGCTCCCTGGTTAATCGCTATCTTCAGCCAGAAAAAAGGCGGTATCCACACGGAAGATAAAAATACCAACTACTATGTGCATGAGTCCGTTGGCATTGCCACCGGTTTTCTGATCCAGGCTTTGCATCATGCAGGTCTGGCGACACTAACCCACACCCCAAAACCTATGAGCTTTTTGACTGAAATCTGCCAACGGGATAAGGAAAATGAGCGTCCATATATGCTGTTAATTGCCGGTTATCCTGCTGAAGACGCCACCGTGCCGGAACATGCTCTGGTTAAAAAGCCGCTTGAGGAGATTGCGACTTTTCTGTAGCCACAGGTAATGCCGTCGGTGAACCCGTTACCAGGTGCTCACCGGCGAGCAAGCCACTGACCACTTCAACCTCATCACCATACTCATTACCCAGACGAATAAACCGGCTCTGAACCTGCCCGTTATGCAACACCTCAACTTTACTAAGCTGCCCATATTGTTGGACTAAAGATTTGGGGATCAGCACAGCCGGGCGAGAAGCTGCTGGAAGCTTCAGCATTGCATACATTCCCGGGATCACTCCCTGCATCCACTGCATATCCAGCTTAACCGTAAAACTTCTCGCCCCGCTATCAGCTACAGGCACCAGCTCACTGATGATGGCGTACCGGGTTGCCTCTGCAGCCGGTATACTGATTTGATGGCGGGCCCCCACGGTCAGCTCCGTGAGCAAGCGCTCCCTGACCGACACTTCAACCTGCAGTTGTGCAGGGTTATAGATTGAGACTAACGGTGACCCGGGATTGAGCATGGCACCGGGTTCTTGTAACCGTGCCACCAGCGTACCCGAGATTGGTGCCCTGACCTGAGTATAACTCAATGCCACCTCTGCGCCTTTGTACTGCTGCTGCAGCACCGACTCCCTGGCTGTCAGCTCATTGACCTGAGTTTGCCACTCATCGACCTGGTTATGCGCAACCAAGCCGTTGCGCTGCAAAGCCTGGGCACGCGCCAGCTGTTTTTGTGCCTGAGTCAGTTGTGCTAAATTGGCCTGCTGCTGCGCCTTGACCGCTCGCAGCTGTGCACGCAGATCGGCATCATCCAGAGTCGCAATCAATTGCCCCGCCTGAATTGTGTCTCCGGAGCGCACGGTCAAACTCTTGAGCTGGGCCAGTACCCGACTTGCAACCACCGTATTGTGTTTTGCTATCACACTGCCCGGGATTTCCTCAACATCGTGAATCAGCCGCTGCTCAACAACATAGGTGGCTAACTGAGAAGCAGGTGTCAGCGGCTTTTCTCCCGGCAGTGTGGTGCTATTAAACAGTCCGGCCATCCAGGCTACTGCGAGTAACAATAGCAATATGGCGGCAATCGGACGCAACAGGCGAATATTAAACATGAGTAGTCTCCAAACTGTCAGAAATTGGGGTCGGGTCAGCGGTTTCATCCGATGTTCTGAACACCAGATAATAAACGACAGGCACAACCAATAAAGAGAATAAGGTCGATGCGACAATGCCAAACACAATTGCCAGTGCCAGACCGCTGAATACCGGATCCAGAATGATCACCAGATTACCCAATAAAGTCGTTCCCGCAGTCAACAATACCGGTCGCATGCGTACACTACCCGCGCGGATCAGCGCCGCCTGCAGCGGCATACCTGCTTGTCTTGCCTGAGTGATAAACTCCACCAGGATCAGAGAGTTTCTGACCACAATTCCAGCCAATGCAATCATGCCAATCATGGCGGTGGCCGTGAACAGCACAGGATCCGGTGCACCTGCAATAGTGCGTTCACCAAATTGATTCAGTGCCCAGAAGCCCGGCATAATCCCTATCATGGTCAAAGGGATGGCCGACATAATGATCAGTGCCACTGCATTGGAAGCGGTCTGCCAGCGGAGGATCACAAAGATAGCCGCGAGCGCAAAAGCAAAGGCAATCCCCATATCACGGAAAACTCGCACGGTGATCCGCCATTCTCCCTCCCCACTGAAGCGATAACTTGTCCCCTCTGGCAGCTGCCATGGCTGTGCGCCGCCACTACTGAGAAATGTTCTTTGCTGCCAGGGAGTTGCCTGCTTGTCACTCTTTATGGGCATACTAACTTGCTGCTCATCGGCCACCACATCGGCAATCACCTCCGCAGGTGTACGGCCGTTCAACTCAGCAAAAACATAAATCACAGGTGCCAGGTCTTTTCGATAAATCGCAGGTTCAACCGCCAGAGTGTGAACTTCCCCTACTTCAGACAAAGCCACCATAGGCCGAGCCGCACGACTCAGACCAAGTCCCTGCTGCTCCTGAGTCACCTCACCGGAGCCGCGGATTTGGGTTGCAAGTAAAGCGGACCAGCGCTGACGATCCGCATAAGCCAGCTGCAAATTGATCGGCACAGGTTGAGCCTCGCGCGGCTGATACAATAACCCTGCCTGCATGCCTTTGCTGATCAGTGCCAGCGTTTGATTAATTTCAACGCTGCTCACACCGGAGAGCGCTGCTTTTTGCTTGTCTGCGACAAACCGTTGCAATGTGGCGGGCGCCGACAAAGACGTATCAACTTCCACAACATGCGCTTCCTGACGCAAACGTGTCATCAGCTGCAGCGCCGCTTCACGGTGCGTGTCTGCAGAGATAAAAGGCTCAGCATACACTTCTGCTGTCAGGGTGCTCATCACAGGCGGGCCCGGCGGTACCTCAACCACTTTGACTACCGTGCCAGCACGATTAAACTCAGCCAATGCGTCGCGCAGCCTCAGCACCACAGCATGGGACTGATGCACACGCTCGCTTTTGTCCAGCAATAACACCCTCAGCTCTGCCAGGTTGTCACTATGGCGACGGTAGTACCCGCGTACCATGCCATTGAAGTCCATACTCGAAGGCTGGCCCACATAGGCTGCAATGGCGTTCACCTCATTGATCTGCCAAACTCGCTGTTGTACTGCACGTGTCAGGCGCGCAGTGGCTTCCAGACTACTGCCCTCCGGTAAATCGATCAGTACCTGCACTTCGTTTTTGTTGTCGTAAGGTAAAAGCTTAAGGGGCACAGCCCGAAACACTGGCAGACTGGCACTCAGTACAAATAACGCCAGTACTGCCCATAACATCCCTTTAGCTCTGCGCGGCGAACGTAACAGTGGTGTAAGTAAGGCCGCATACCAATGATTGTCCTGACTCGGCACAGCCGATGGTTGAGTCGTCAGCAAGCGACTGGCAAGCCAGGGGGTGATAAAAAACGCCACCACCGTTGATATCATGACACTCACTGGCACGTTAAACGCCATCGGTGCCATATACGGCCCCATCATGCCGGTAATATAGGCCAGTGGCAGAAATGCCATCATGATAGTCAGCGTCGACATCAATAAGGCTGTGCGGATCTCCGTCATTGCCGTCATGATTTGCTGCTTTCGAGACTTGCCCGGCAGCAAAAGGCGGCTGATGTTATCAATACCAGTAATAGGGTCATCCACCAGCAGACCCAGTGAGAGGATCAACGCAAACAGCGTCACCCGATTGATGGTATAACCAAACGCCCAGCCCAGAGCCAGGGTGATCCCATAACACACTGGGATCGCCAGACCCACCACAATTGCGGGTCGCCAGCCGAGAAAAACGCCGACAAAGATGACCACGGTCAGCACCGCAAAAACCAGACTGGCCATCAGGTCATTCACCTTTTCATCCGCTGTCTGTCCATAGTCGCGTAGTACCTTGACCGCTACCTCAGGTGGCAGCAACTGGGCCTGTAAACGGCGCATCAGTCGGTGAACCTGTTCAGCTACTGCTACCGCATTACTACCCTTTTGTTTGGCGACACTAATGGTGACAAGAGGCAATGACTGGTGCTCATCGTTGAGCGCAAGCCACTGATAATGCTCAGGCTCGCCCGGACCGTCCTCAATACGAGCCACATCTTTCAGTTTGACAGTGCGCCCATTCACCACAGTGATCACTAATTCGCGTAAGGCGTCAGAGGTGCGCAGTACATCGCCAGCTTCCAGGACAATCTGTTTATTTCCGGCAACACGTTTACCGACTTGCTGTAGTTGATTACTGCTTTGAATGGCGTGTAACACATCCAAAGGCGTACTCTGGTGCGCCGCCAGGGCGGTTGCATCCAGCCATACGTTTAACGTCCGTTGTCGCCCTGCAACCACATTGACTTCGCTGGTATCGGGCAGCTGCTGTAACTGCGTTGATATTTCCTGTGCAAAACGGGTTAAGTCATAATCATCGTATTGCTCGGGTTTTTCACTGTACAAGCCCAACATCACAATCGGCACATCGTCCACCTCAATCGGCCGGATCTGCCAATCACTGACGACGGCAGCCATCTGATGCTCATTAGCATAAAGCTTTGTATAGGTATTCAGGATGGCCTGCTCTCGGCTTTCACCGACATGAAATCGTAATGTCACAACCGTATTGCCGCTGTTGGTCGTAGAATAGACATGCTCGACCCCGGGAATTTGCATTAACAGCTTCTCCAGCGGCGTGGTCACCAGGCGCACGACTTCAGGTGCTGCAATATTGGGCGCCGTCACGTGAATATCGAGCATCGGCACGACAATCTGAGGCTCTTCCTCCCGCGGCATGAATTGCAGCGCCAGTGCACCCAGTACTATGGCAAAAAAGAATAACAGGGCGGGCAAGCGGCCTGACAAACTTTGCTTCAGTATGCGCTCCGTCAAGCTGGCCTTGGTGCTCATGACAGGTCCTTATCTGCACAAAACAACTGGTAAAGTTGCGCCAGCAGCGCGAGAACTTTGTCATCCGCAATGCGATAATAGACGGTCGCTCCTTCTCGCCGCGATGCAACAACGCCGGCTTTTCTCATCGCAGCCAGGTGCTGAGACAAGGCGGACTGAGCCAGCGGGACCTGAGCATTTAGCTCACCCACACTGAGCTCTGTACTTTGCAAACTACATAAAATCATCAGGCGATTCCGATTGGCGAGCATTTTAAGTAAAGCCTCAGCCTGTGCAGCGCTGTCGGCCATAGCGTGTAGATCCATACTTCCTCCCACAATGTGTCTGGGATCAGTATAAAACAAAATATTAGAAGTTACTAATATTAGATCTTGCTAATATCCCATCTTGCAATATACTTGAATTCAGGAGGTAAAGAATATGAGACTTGAGGCCACCATCAGACTGATCGCGGGCAGTATGCTGATCCTGTCGTTTTTACTGACCTGGTTTATGGACCCACGCTGGGTGTGGTTTAGTGTGTTTATTGCATTGAACCTGATCCAATCCGCCTTTACAGGCTGGTTCCCTATGATGACATTACTTAAAAAACTTGGAATGGAGAATTAATCTATGCTGACATCCCCGCAGGACATATTAAAAACCGTTCGGCCCAACCAACGCTGTATCACAGCCGAGCAGGCCAAAGCAGAAATGGCGACCAACCAGGGTCTGCTGATTGACGTACGTGAACCTCAGGAGCATCAGGAAAAAGCCGCCTCAGGTGCGCTGAATATTCCCAGAGGCGTACTGGAATTTCAATTACCAGCGCTGGAAAAAGACCCCAGCAGGCCACTGTATCTGCACTGTGCTGCTGGCGGCCGGGCTGTGTTTGCCGCCGAACAGCTCACACGCATTGGCTATCAGAATGTCAGTGTGATCACTTGTAAAGCCGATGAGGTATGTCAGGTCTTCGCCTGACGTGCGGCGATATCGGCATCTGAGCGGGTGACGCTTTGATACAGCCAGACCATGCGGTCAAGAAACCAGGTTTTGCTCATAATCACACCCAAAGCCCCAACACTGGTGCTGATGGCTTCATGAAACCACAAGCCCACGGCACACACCAGTGTGCTCAGCGTCAGCAGCACCATAATCACTTTGATCACCTGATAATGCACTAAAGGTACCCGCTCGAGCTGATAAATCAGGATTTGCTCACCCAGGACAGCTTGTGACGCCCAGTTGTGCGTATCCCTGGGTTTGCTGAAACATCTGGGATTCAGCCAAACCCAAAGCAGCAATGCCACCAGTACAGGCCAAAAAGCGATGCCAAGCCAGTCTCGCCACCACAGACAGGCAATCATCAAAGGCAAACAGGAATAGCGACTCCAGACACTCCAGGGGTTAGCATGGCGTGCCCATACTTCTTCGCTCATGGCGAAATATTTAGCGGCAGTTCGTTGCATCATATCGACCTCTAAGATCAGTTTACTTATCAGCCAGTGTAGCCAGAGTCGGCGTTACCCTCTGTTTAAAAATGTCAACGACCGAGTACATTTTCTGACCCTTTGGCGCAACTCGTTAACAGCGTAAGCTCCCGCCTGACCTTACACTGAGCGTGGGTATTTCTGGGGAATCGATGGCGATAAGATCTATCATAGTGGCGATGATCCAGGCGTACTCACTCAGATCTATGGTGATTTACGTCACCAACGCGGTTTTGTATTGCTCACCAATGGGGATTCAGGCAACGAAGTCAGCGCACAGGCTTACGACGATATAGCGCAACTGGTTCTGCAATTTAGCAACAGCTTCACCGCGCACACCAGATCCACGCCTTAGAATGTATTGGTGTGCATGCGCCCCGTCTCTTCAGACAACAGCTGAGGCGGGATAGCAGGTAACTGATACGGTGCGACCAGCTTATCAAGGACTTTGTTTTTCGCCATCTGGCGCATGTGTTCGCTGAATTCACGACCGACATGGCTTTGTGAAAACTCGCGGCTCATTGCCATATGGCCATAGATCACCTGGGTATGACGGTAAGCCATCTTTCTCAGCTGATGGGCTGGTTGCGACAGAACATTCATTGCCAAGTCAGCAGTGTCCTCCACGGCAATCACCAAATCAACCCGCCCTTTAAGCACCAGATCAATGGCAACGCGCTCAGACGGTACTTCGACTTTATCAAGCCGTGTGTCTTTATCAAAACGCGGGAAGAAGGCAGCCCCACGCATTATCGCGATCCGTTTGCCAATCAGGTCTTCGTAACGCTCAACTTTTACCTGACTATGCTGATGCCCGTAAAAAACATAGGAGGAAGACAGCGCCATGTATGGCGGTGTCACAAACGACATCTGGCTCTCACGCGCCGGTGTTCTGACCAGGCCACCCATTACATCAACCTCTCCCTGGGCCAGCATGCGAATACAACGGGAAAAAGGACAGGGCACCGCCTTGACGGTTATGTCTTCGTCACTGTGGTGTTTAATATAATTGAGGATATCGAGGATCAGGCCTTTTGCATTCCCCTTTTCATCTAACGCGCTGTAAGGCGGTGCGTGATCGACCGCGACCAGAATTTGTTCATGGTCTGCAAAGGCCTGTTTTGTTGAATACAAGCTCAATACCAGCATGATTGCTAAAAAAAACTTCATTGCACTACCTACCTCTTGGGCAACTCAGCAACCTAACTCGTCTCCATGTCACAAATATGTCATAAAAAGATAAAATCTTAATCGTAAAGATAACACAAGGTTCCGCGGCTTACTCTGGTTTTTTGTGATTTATTTCGTTTTGATGACTTGAGATAACCTGGTAGGGTCGCAATGAAAAATAGGGCATCACCGTAAGTACATGATCAAGCAAGTCGGCTTGCAAATGTTCATATGGTACCCAGCGTTTATCCTGACTAAAGCAGTATAACTCTACAGGCAAACCATACTGCGTTGGGGCCAACTCTCGCACCATACACAAACATTCCGGATTCACTTGTGGATGCGTTTTCAGATAAGCTTCGGCATAGCGGCGAAACAAAGACACATTACTCCAACGCTGCTCAGTACTATGCTGCACAATCTCTGCCACCTCAGGCAACTCTTGGCTCAGCGCGCTCAGCTCATCCGGACTCAGTAAGTGGATAGAATCAAAATCAATATAGATAGCTCGCTTTATCCGGCGTCCGTTGGATTCCTGCATGGCCCGCCAGTTTTTAAATGAGTCAGAAATGATTTTATAGGTAGGAATGGTGGTTACTGTGTTATCCCAGTTGCGCACGCGCACGGTATTGAGACCGACTTCGATCACCTCACCGTCGGCACCAAATGCATCAACCTGGATCCAGTCTCCGGTTGCCAGCAGGCGGTTAGCCGCAATCTGAATACTGGCCACTAACCCCAAAATGGTATCTTTAAACACCAATAAGGTCACGGCAGCGATGGCACCAAACCCGGACAAGATATAGGTTGGCGACTTATCTATCGCCAGGCTGATCACTAAAATGGCACAGACAATAAAGATCAGCAGTTTGCTGACCTGCACTAAGCTCTGAATAGGGACACTTTTGGCAAATGGTTGCTGGTTGTAAATCGCGTTCACTATATTTACTAAGCTGCTCAGCAAGAAGCCTATACTGATCACCAGCAAAACCTGAGAGACCACGCCCAGCACGTTAAATAACCACAGCGGCGCAATAAACAGCGCTTCTTTGAACGCGATAAACATCAGCGTACACATCATCAACGAGAAACGTCCGCTGAATTTACTCAGATAGGGGGCAAGAAAACCGATTTTAGACGTTGAGTTCTCACTTAAAAAGTGCTGAATACGCGGCAGTAGCCACTGACGGATCAACCAAAAGACCAACAGCAAGATCACCAACGCAAGCACATTGGTGCCCAATATCAGCAAACCTGAATAAGAGGTTGAGCCGACCCAGGGAGCCAGCACTTCACTGAGGTGCGTTACCTTCATGCCTGCTTCACCTCATCGCCACACACAGTGTCCTGACTCTGTGGTTGCTCCCAATAAGCGGTCAGTTGCGCATCTTTGTCGAGCCACAGCTGATTCAGGTAAGCCTGAAATGCCACCCGGTATTGCTTGTCTGTCTGGTAGTTGCCCAGTGGCACACTGGCCATCGACAATAGTCGGATACGCACATCGATGCGCTGCAATTTGCCACACATAAAGCTGCGGCAGATATGCTGATCCGGGCTCTGATAAATCACCGTAGCATCAAGCATGCCGTCGAGTTGCTGTGCTAATACTTCTAACGCGAAAGCCACTCCACCCGCTTTAGGCTTGAGCAAATAATGAAACTCTCCCCCCTGACGCTGGTGCTTTTGTGCGGTAAAACGAGTCCCTTCAACAAAATTAATCACAGTCGTAGGATGCTGTCGAAAATGACGACAACTGTGCCGGGTGCGCTCGACATCCATCCCTTTGAGCTTAGGATTTTTAGCGATTTTCGCCTTGCTTGCACGCTTCATAAAGGGCATACCCAGCGCCCACGCACCGGTGCCGATCAGCGGCACATATTTGAGTTCATCTTTAAGAAAAAATTTAGGTGCCGGTAATCGGTCTAGTGCGCTAAGCACCACAATGTCTAACCAGCTGATATGATTGGCCACCAGCATATACCAGGCCTGCTCGCTCATTTGCTCAGGCAAGTCCAGCACGACCTCAGCACAACCAAGCTGAAGCCCCAGACGATTGCCCCGGCACCAGCCTTTGTACGCCCAGTGCAGTATGTCTGACACACCGCGCAGTGGCAAAATACACTTTACCAATCCCAATGCAAACACGACAACGCCCCACAACAGGGTGTTAGCCAGCAGTATCATAGTAGCCAGTGCTCCTGCTAGCCAGGCTGGTAAAAACCTTTTCAACATACCACCTCCATCACCTCAATAACTCAGGACTGTTGCGACTTTTCATGCTGTTCGGCAGACACGACATCCCGGCTGTGATCCGCTGCCAACACCTCTAGTTGCTGATCTTTTTGCCCCCACAGACGGTTTAGCTCGCTTTGAAAGCGCACCCTGAATTCATTGTCATTACTGTAGTCACCAATCAAATCCTGACTGACTGGCATCAACTCTATCTGCACGCTAACCTCGTCAACACGGCCAGCTACAAAGTCCATAAAACTGGGAATACCACCAGGATAGTGGATGGTCACATTCACCACCTGATTGATCTGCTCTCCCATTGCCTGCATCACAAATGCGATACCACCTGCTTTTGGTTTGAGCAGGTGCTTAAAAGGGCTATTCTGGCGCTGATGCTTTTGCTCTGTGAAACGCGTCCCTTCGACGAAGTTGACGATACTCACCGGCATGGTTTTGAACTTTTCACATGCATTACGCGTGGTTTCAACGTCTTTACCACGGAGCTTAGGGTTTTTCTTCAGCTGACTTTTGCTGGTCCGTTTCATAAACGGAAAATCAAGCGCCCACCAGGCAAGCCCAAGTACAGGCACGTAAAGCAGTTCTTTTTTCAGAAAAAAATTCAGAAAAGGAATTTTACGGTGCAATACCCGCTGTAAGATCAATATGTCTACCCAGCTCTGATGGTTGGCAATAACCAGGTACCAGTCTTTCGCTTTCACTGTCTCTGGCATTGACACATTGAGTTGAAATGGCGAAACAACCGATTGGTTGAGATTATTACCTGCAACCCACAAACTGGCACACCCTTTGGCAATGCGACTGGCGACTTTTTGCAAAGGCGCAATTGGTAAGAGTTTGATCACCCCCAATAAAAAAATAGGGATAAACCAGACCAATGTATTAATAGCGTATAACAGTAACCCCAGCACCTGACGGATTAACGACATGCAATGTTCCTTTACTACGACTGACGATGGTGTGAGTGATTGCACACTCAGACCATATATTTAGACAAACAAGCTGGCCCTATTACATCATACCGGGGCCTCGGCTGCCAAGGTTCGTGGGGCAGCCGGTGCTTACTTACGAATGGACGGGAACTTAGTCTTCAAAATAGGTATAGCCACTGAGCCCGGCGTGTAGCTGTGCCAGATAGTCGGCTTTAGTTGCCTCATCAACCGCCAGTGCAGAGATTTGCGTGGTAAAATTCTCTGCCAGTACGGCTTTGTCATAGTGTACAAACCTCAGTACATCTTCAACGCTGTCGCCTTTTATGGCATTGCTCAGCTCGTAGCCTGACTGAGTGAGTTCCACATGAACCGAGTCAGTATCGCCAAACAGGTTGTGCAAGTCGCCGAGGATTTCCTGATATGCCCCCACCATAAACATTGCAATATGGTACTGCTCACCCGGCTGATAAGGCGGAATAGGCAAGCTGGATTCAATCCCTGCCCCTTCTACGTACTCCCGGATCTGGCCGTCTGAATCACAAGTGATATCCTGGATCACCGCACGCTGAGTGAGCGGCTGATCCAAAGCCGCAATGGGCATCACCGGGAACAGCTGCTGGATCCCCCAGACATCCGGTAAGGACTGGAACAATGAGAAGTTTACAAACAGCTTATCCGCCAGCTTTTCATTAAGCTCATCGAGCACCTCGCGGTGCGAGCGCGAATGAATATTCAGGCATTCTTTGACTCTTTGTAAGATAGTGAAATACAACTGCTCAATTTGTGCCCATTGCTGCATGCCAATCAGGCCATGAACATATTGATCATGACCATCACCAAACAGGTGCATGGCATCATGGTACGTTTCTATGGCCAGCCTGGGAGTCAACCTTTGCAGTGATAACCATAGCTCCTGCTGGATATGGTGCGCAGATTGGGTTGGCGCACTGGGATTGGTCTGATAAGGTGCTTTTTCCACGTCAATTACGTCAGTGATCAGCACCGCGTGGTGTGCCGTCAGTGCCCGGCCGGATTCGGTAATGATATCCGGATGACGCAACCCGTGCTGCTCTGCCACTTCGGCAAAAGCCCCAACAACATTGCGGGCATATTCAGCCACGGTATAGTTCATTGAGCAGGCACTGCGAGACCCGGACCCTTCGTAATCCACCCCCAGGCCGCCACCCACATCGACTGTTTTTAATGGTACGCCCAGCTGAGACAGCTCGGCATAATGGCGAGCACACTCACGCAACGCGCGCTGAATATCGCGAATATTGGCTATCTGCGAGCCAATGTGGAAGTGTACCAGTTGCATTAAGTGCAGTTTGCCTTGCGCTTTGAGCTTGTCTAACGCACTGAGCACCTGACTGGCCGTCAGACCAAACTTCCCTTTTTCTCCGCCTGTGTTCTGCCATTTTCCTTTACCGATGGAATTGAGACGTATACGAATGCCAATGGCCGGCTCAATGCCCAAAATCGAGATCTCCTTGAGCAAAGTATCCAGCTCAGAGAGCTTTTCAATCACGATCTGCACTTTGTGGCCCATCGCCTGGCCGATCATCGCCAGGCGCAGGAACTCGCTGTCTTTGTAGCCATTGCAAACAATGGTGATGGGATCTTTGGCAATGCCCAGTATCGCCATGAGTTCGGGTTTAGACCCGGCTTCAAGACCAACCAGGCCGCTCGGATGTGCCAGTAACTTACTGACGACGGAGCGTTGCTGATTCACCTTGATAGGATAAACACAAGTGTATTGCCCCTGATAAGATTTGGCTGCAGTTGCCTGTGAAAAAGCCTGTGTCATGGTTTCAACGCGGCTATTGAGAATATCGGTAAATCGTACCAACACGGGCAAAGTCAGGCCTTGCTCTTTGAAGCGCTCGGTTAACTCAACCAGTGAAATAGCCGGTTTTGCGCGATCGCCATCGGGATAGGCAACCAGCTCCCCCTGCTCATTGATGTCAAAATATCCTTCGCTCCAGTGAGTGACGTTATAAGTAGCACGTGCGGTTTGCAAACCCCAGGTCATGGCAATCTCTATTAACTAGCTTTACAGACTGCATATTTTAATACTTAAGGCCAAGATGTGACAATCTTTTGCCAGACCAAGCGACAAAACAGGCCCGTCATTTTGGCGAGCTTTGCTGGCCGAGCAACTTTCTCGCCTTACTTTGTTCCTAACCGAGTCGTCGTTTATGCGCTAAAATAGATTGAGCTGGGGCGAAAGCGCTGGCAAAATCTCTGAAAATTACATCTGCATGAAGGCAACAATGTCAAATTTAGAAGCAAACCGCTGGTTTACTGAGATCAGCGACCGTGATGGCAGCGCGTTCTCATTGCGCGTCAACCGTAAACTGGACGAGATCCAGTCACCATTTCAAAATGTTGAAATGTACGAGACCACAGATTTTGGTAATCTGATGATCATCGACGGCTGTACTATGGTCAGCACTCGGGAAAACTTTTTCTATCATGAGATGATGAGCCACCCGGCTTTATTTTCTCATCCGGCCCCCAAGAATGTGGTGATCATCGGTGGTGGTGACTGCGGTACGCTACGTGAAGTACTCAAGCACCCGAACGTAGAAACCGTGACTCAAATCGACATTGACGAAGTCGTTACGCAAATGTCATTAAAGTATTTCCCTGAGCTGTGCGCCTCTAACGATGACCCTCGTGCCACCGTGATGTTTGATGACGGCATCAAATATATGCACAACGCAGCGCCAGAATCCGTTGATGTGGTTATTGTCGATGGTACCGATCCGGTCGGACCTGGCGAGGGCCTGTTTAACCATGCATTTTATACCAGCTGCCTGAAAGCACTGCGTCCGGGCGGTATTTTGGTTCAGCAAAGCGAGTCTCCACTGATGCACATGACCTTACTAAAAGAAATGCGCCAGGCCATGCTGGATGTTGGCTTTGTTGATCTGCAAACCCTGCCATTCCCGCAACCCATCTACCCAAGTGGTCTGTGGTCAGCAACGCTGGCACGTAAAGGCGAGATGTTTAACGGCTTCCGCGAACAGGATGCCGAACAAGCTGGCTTTGACACTGAATATTACAATACCGGAATACACAAAGGCGCCCTGGCAACCCCTGGATTTATGCGCCGCGCTTTTGAAAGCAAAGATTAATACCTGCTCACTGGCAGCGTTTGTCCAGACATAAAAAACCCGGCATCTGCCGGGTTGTTTGTTTTTTGCCTGTCAGTTATTCCTGATGGTACTGACGGCTGAATTCATGTACGGCGTTAATAAACACGCCTGCATTCTCAGGGTCTACATCTGGAGTAATACCATGACCCAGATTGAACACATGTCCTGATCCCTGACCATAGCCAGACAGGATATGCTGTACCTCTTCACGAATACGCTCTGGTGTACCGTGCAACATAGACGGGTCCATATTGCCTTGCAGTGCGACTTTGTCACCCACGCGGCGTCTGGCATCGGCGATGTCGATTGTCCAGTCCAGGCCAACCGCATCACAGCCCGTTGCCGCAATGGCTTCAATCCACTGGCCGCCATTTTTGGTGAACAAAGTGACCGGTACTTTACGACCATCGTTTTCACGGATCAGACCATCTACGATCTTGTGCATGTATTGTAGCGAGAATTCTTTGTAGTCGCGTGGGCTTAGCACCCCACCCCATGAGTCAAAGATCATCAGAGACTGGGCACCAGCTTTGACCTGTGCATTCAGGTAGTCAATGACGGAATCCGCGACTTTATCGAGTAGCAGGTGCAAGGTCTTAGGCTCGGCAAAGGCCATTTTCTTGATCTTACCAAAGGTCTTGCTGCTGCCGCCCTCAATCATATAGGTCGCCAGTGTCCACGGAGAACCAGAGAACCCGATTAACGGCACTTCGCCTTTAAGTTCACGACGGATAGTGCTCACGGCATTCATCACATAGCCCAACTCATCGGTTGGATCCAGTTTAGGCAGCTTTTGCACATCGCTCAGCGAGCTGATTGGGCGTTCGAATTTAGGCCCTTCCCCTGTTTCAAAGTACAGACCCAGTCCCATCGCATCCGGGATGGTCAGGATATCGCTGAATAAGATCGCCGCATCAAGCGGGTAACGACGCAATGGCTGCAGGGTAACTTCACACGCCAGTTCCGCGTTTTTACACAGACTCATAAAGTCTCCGGCTTGCGCACGGGTCGCTCGGTATTCAGGAAGATAGCGACCAGCCTGACGCATCATCCAAACGGGCGTAACATCTACGGGTTGTTTCATCAACGCGCGCAGGTAACGATCATTTTTCAACTCGCTCATAGCGTAATTTCATTCCAATGCTGTAAAAATTGCTCAGATTGTATCATTAACTTGAATACGTCACTATTGAAACAGCATGCAAATTCCCGTCAGTATGATCTGGATTAACAGAACTCAGAGAGAGCGGTCACTTTTCACCCAACATGCGTAAAATTAAAACCCTTTTACTTCAACAAATTACAAACCAGACTTAAAACACTCGATTAAACTGTTTGCAACAAGGGTAAAAGCTTGCTATAAATTTGCTGCGCTAAGAAGAATAAAAACACCTTTAAAACCAATAATAATAAAGCTCTATTGCTAAACTGCATTGATAGCCGCTCAGGAATACCACCTGAGGCGGCTTTTTTGTTTAACTTTTTTCAAACATATCGTCAGTCACCCTACCCAATACTTAACTGTTTGACCTGTAAACAAGAGTTATTACCGAACCTACATCAGAAACACTTCCTGTAAATTGCTCACTTGGTAAAAAAATAGGTTGACCTTTGCATCAGTTTTCCTTTTTATAGAGGTCAGATAAACAATTTCGGCATAACCGGTTTTCGGTGTTTACTATCAAGTTTTGACCCCATTTTGGGTCAATCTGTGCCGATGTTTTTGGCAAGCCACGGGCAGATAATGACCCGCTAAGGAGATAACTATGCTGTCACGCTTAGAACAAGCCCAACAAAGGTGGGGAGGTAGCCATAGCGTTATCGACAACTGGTTAGCTGAGCGACAGGAGCTTTTGCTGCTGTATTGTAAAGTCGCAGGACTGTCACCTTTCGAACAGGATGACCACGCCCTGCCTGACCAGCTACAGATCCAGACTTTTTGTCAGATCCTGATGGATTACCTGTCAGCCGGGCACTTCGAAATTTATGATAACCTGGTCGCAGCCTGCAAAGAGAAAGGCCCGCAAAGCCTGAAGCTGGCGCAGTCGCTGTATCCCAGGATCACAGATACCACCGATCTGGCACTGGACTTCAATGACAAGTATGCAGAAATGCAGCCAGACAATCTGATGTCAGACTTTGATAAGGATCTCTCAGAACTGGGAGAAGCTCTGGAATTGCGCTTTGCACTCGAAGATGAGTTGATTGATAACCTCTACGCCAACCACAGTGAAGATTGATCACACAGAGTGACACTTTAAAGTAGCAAAACAGACAATAAAAAAGGACCTAACCGGTCCTTTTTTATTGTCTGTGTTATCAGCCCCACCGATAGACGAGGCTGGAACAACACAACATATTACTCTGAGTCGTGTGCGTGACCGTGGTCTTTCTCTTCCTGGATTTCAAGTAGCTCTACTTCGAATACCAGTGTTGAGTTAGCAGGGATTTTACCCAGATTACGTTCGCCGTAGCCCAGCTCTGAAGGGATAGTGAACTTATACTTAGAACCAACTGCCATCAGCTGCAGACCTTCAGTCCAGCCAGCGATAACCTGGTTCAGAGGGAAAGTTGCAGGCTGGTTGCGTGAGTAAGAGCTGTCAAATTCAGAACCGTCCAGTAAAGTGCCTTTGTAGTGAACTTTAACGATGTCAGTGGCAACTGGCTTTTTGCCTTCGCCTTCGCTCAGTACTTCATACTGAAGACCTGATTCGGTTACAGTCACACCGTCTTTCTTAGCATTGGCTGCCAGGTACTCAGCACCTTCCACTTTGTTCTTCTCAGCATCGGCTTGAGCTTTTGCAGTTTGCTTTTCGCGTACAGATGAATCCAGTGCAGTCAGCACTTCACGAATTTTCGCTTCGTCCAGCTTTGCATTGCCATCCAGCGCATCTTTGAAACCACGCATGATCAAAGCCTGGTCTAACTCAATACCCAGCTCTTTTTTGTCTGCCATGTCTTTTTGCAGGAAGTTACCAACCGATGCGCCAATACCATAAGCCTGTTGCTGAACTTCTGTTTCCAGCTTCACTTCTTCAGCTTTGGCAGCTTTTTCTTCTGCCTTTTGATTACAAGCGGTCAGTGCCAAAACCGAGGCAGCCACTAAAGATAACTTAATTGTGTGTTTCATGTTTTCTCTCCGACAAACCCAGGCTCAGAGTGCGACTATCACTATCCTGGTTGGGTGTCTTTGTTAAAATTATTGTTAAAATTATATTAATCTTAAAAAGGGTGGATGCCACATTAACATCCGCAGCGCATAAAGCCAAATTTCTCTAATTTGACAGAAAATTCATTTCGTGAGCGGCGACATTCATGTACCGATAGGCTAATATCAGGTGAACGGCCTCTGCAAATTACCCACTAGTCTACTCGGTGCAAATCATGGAGTTAAGAGGAAATACCGAATTTATGCCCAAAAATTTACGGCACAATACAAAATATGCCTTATTACTCATCACTTCATCGCTATCTGGCTGCTCAGGGGACAGCTCTGACGCCCTGTTAACCGTCGAACATGCCGCCCGAGGTGCATTCGCCGCCGCTATTTCACACGACGGGCGTTACAGTTTAGTGTCATCCATCGAACATGGGGTGGTTTTATGGGACAACACCACACATGGACTGAAGTATCAGTGGTCCCAGTCTCAACAGGCCGATGAACTGGTTCACTCACTGGCCATTGCCCACGATAATTCCAGCGCCGTCACAGCAGCCAATGATCGCTTTGCCATCTGGCGTTTATCTGACGGCCAGAATATTGGCTATTACCAGATAGAACAAGGCACCATCAGAGACATCGCAATCAGCAACGAAGGTCGCTATGTCCTGTACGGACGCAGCGACAACGTCGTCGTACATCTCGACTTAGATAGCGGCAGACGCATAGAGTTCCTTGGTCACCAAGAAAAAATTAATAGTATTGCGTTGTCGCCCAATGGCCACTTCGCATTAAGCGGCGCCAACGATTACAGTGCTTACTTTTGGGATACCCGTACCGGGCAGGTGATCCACCGTTTTAACCACCCCAGCCGGGTCACTAAAGTCGCGCTGGATCCCGAGGGACGTTATGCCTTTACCGCAGACAGTATGAAAAAGGCCAGTATCTGGCAGCTCACTTCGGGTGAAATCAAAGCGCAATTACAGTATATTGCGCGGCAAAAGATATTCAGTGCCGTACGCTTTAATCAGGATGGGCGGTTAATTGCAACAGGCTCACCAAACCGACAACTCACCCTGTGGCAGGTTGAAGACGGTGAAAAACTCGCTACCTGGCGCGTAAAACCTAGGCAGGGGAGCCGCCCCAAGTCTGCCGTTGTCTTTGATGTCGCATTTACAGGAGACGATGCAACCCTGCTGACAGAAAGTTCCAGCGGCCTGTTAGAACAATTTGCAAGAGAGTAACCATGACAGAACTCGAAAATCGCGTTAATGAGCTGGAAGCCAAAGTGGCGTTTCAGGACGATACCATAGAGACTTTAAACAATGAGCTGAGTGCGCATCAGGTACGCCTTGCCAAAATGCAGCGCCAGATTGAATTACTGGCTGAAAAGATTAAAGAAGGTAAAGACTCGGGTATGATGCCGCAGCATCAGGAGCCGCCTCCGCCACACTATTGATAGGGTTACGGAGCCGTTCTGGCTCCGATTATTCAGGTCTGAACACACCAATAACCTGTTCAAACTGGCGCGTTGAAGCCTGAACAGCCTCTTTCGGTTGCGTCATGATATGACCACACTTCACACATTCAACCTTTTCCACGTCATGCTCTTTGTACAACATCATGACGTCAGCTTCATGACATTCAGGGCAGGATGCTCCTGCAATAAAGCGCTTTTTCTTTCTCACCTTTAGTTACCTCAGGTTTGTGGTTCAGTTTACAACTCACAGCATGGGCACTGCGCCCTCTCCGTGTATTTTATCCTATATTACTCACTGTTGATACGCTTGGAGTGTCTTCGGGGATCCGTGTTATGATGAGCGCATTATCAAACAGTGATGTAACGGTATGATCCAGCTTTCGACTATTGAACTTATGCGCGGTGGTAAAACACTGCTGAAAAATGCCAGTGCCACCTTATTCCCACAACACAAAGTGGGTTTGGTCGGGGCCAATGGCTGTGGCAAGTCCTCCCTATTTGCTTTGCTCAAATCAGAATTACACCTGGATGCGGGCGAGTTGCAAATCCCGAAAGACTGGTCCATTGCATCTGTAAAACAGGAAACCCCGGCACTGGCTGTCAGTGCACTGGAATACGTGCTGCAGGGTCATCCGGAATACTATGCCCTGCGCAGTGCGCTACACAGTGCCGAAGCATCCGGCGATGGTGCCGAACAGGCACGCCTGCATCAGCAGATAGAAGTGGTTGGCGGCTATGGTATTGAAGCCAAAGCGGGAGAGCTACTGCATGGCTTAGGGTTTAGCAATGCACAACTCAGCGATGCCGTGAGCGCGTTTTCCGGGGGCTGGCGAATGCGTTTGAACCTCGCTCAGGCACTGATCCGCGATGCCGATCTGTTACTGCTGGATGAGCCAACCAACCACCTTGATCTCGATGCTGTATACTGGCTGGAGCGTTTCTTAAAAGCCTACCAGGGCACGTTAGTGCTGATCTCACACGACCGCGAATTCCTCGATGCCGTGGTCGATCAGATCTGGCATGTCGACCAGCAACAGCTCAATGTGTATAAAGGCCACTACTCGCAGTTTGAGCGCCAAAAGGCCGAGCGCATGGCGCAGCAACAGGCGTTATACGAAAAACAACAAGCTACCATCGCTCACCTGGAGCAGTTTATTACCCGTTTCAAAGCCAAAGCGAGTAAAGCCAAACAAGCACAGAGCCGGGTTAAAGCGCTGGAACGGATGGAAAAACTGGCCCCCGCTCATGCCGACTCGCCGTTCAGTTTTGAGTTTAGCAACCCGGACAATATGCCTAACCCGCTGATGACACTGGATCAGGCTCAGGCCGGATATGGTGATGTGACTATCTTACACAAGATCAAACTCAACCTGGTGCCTGGCAGCCGCATTGCCCTGCTCGGCCGTAACGGTGCCGGTAAGTCAACGCTGATAAAACTGCTTGCAGGTGAGTTGTTACCACAGGCAGGCGAAGTCTTTCAGCATCAGGGACTGAAAATTGGCTACTTCGCCCAGCACCAGCTGGAGTCGTTGGATCTTTCTGCCAGTGCGGTAACCCACTTACAACGTCTTGATCCTCAGGCCAGCGAGCAATCACTGCGCGATTTTCTGGGAGGATTTGCGTTTAATGGCGACAAAGCGCTGGAGCCGGTCAAGCCATTTTCCGGTGGTGAAAAAGCGCGCCTGGTGCTGGCCATGCTGGTCTATCAGAAACCTAACCTGTTATTGCTGGATGAGCCAACCAACCACCTGGATCTGGAGATGCGCCATGCACTGGTCATGGCACTGCAAGGCTTTGAGGGTGCTATGGTCACCGTCTCGCACGACCGCCACATGCTTAAACACACCGCGGACGAATATTACCTGGTTGACCAGGGCGAGGTAAGTGCATTTGGCTATGACCTGGATGCCTATTACCAGTGGCTGCTCAACGCCAATAAAGAAGCGGTGCGCAAAGACAGCAGTGAAGACAAAGCCCACTCGAGTGTGAACCGTAAAGAGCAGAAACGCCTGGAAGCCGAGTTCCGCAAGGCCGTTCAACCGCTGAAGAAGTCGATAGATAAGCTCGAAAAAGAACTGGATAAGCTCAGCGCTGCACTAGGTGAGGTGGAAACAGCACTGGCCGATAATGACCTGTACTCAGAACAAAACAAGGGCAGACTCAGTGAGCTGCTGGCTCAACAGGCTAAGCTGACACCCGAGCTGAACGACACAGAGGAAGCCCTGTTGCTGGCACTTGAAGAGCTGGAAGAGAAACAGGCTCACTTCGAGCAAAGTGGCGAAATATGCTAGATGCCGAAGATTTCTGGACCTATGCCTGCACGCACTATGCCCGTGCAGGTATGCAGGACGCACTACTCACGCTACAAGAGGCCGAACACAAAAATGTGAACCTGATTTTGTTGCTGATGTACCTCGACGAACTCGGTATCACGCTCACAACTGAGCAATTTGAGGAACTGCACACGAAGTGTGAAGCATTTGACCACCGCGTTTTACATCCGCAACGTAAAGTACGCGCCATACTGAAGCAACAGCATAAGCACTATAAGGCTTATGCTGAGCTGCGTCAGCACATGCTCAAAGCAGAGCTGGCCCAGGAGAAGCTGCAACAGTCTCTGCTTATCGACTATCTCAATCAACACCCTCTGCAGCAAAACCCGTCAACGGACAATCTAAATCACTACCTGACACCCGAGCAACAAGCCTGCATCCCTGCAAAAACATGATCGGGATCAAGCAATTTACCAAGTCCCGCATGGGCACTGGTGAAACTTGATCTTGATCATATCTGCCTTATGAGTGCTCGACTAAGATTACCTCATCGACAAATCAGGAGGCACAGACATGAACGTATTCTTCAGAGACTTTTTTACTGACCCAGTGTTATTTCTCTCTTTCGGCATCTTGGGCGTGGTAATCGTACTGTGTTGTTTCTACGTCTACTACTTCATCAAGAAAGTGCAAGAAGCAGAAGTACCTGAGTAACAGTCGACACTCTTTTATGTTATTCGAAACATGTTGTTAAAACGTTAAGCAATTAGTTCCCGTTCTAGAATTAAGCACGACGCACAAAGCACCTTATCAGCCCTGCTGGTCGGGTGCTTTTTATTATACCAATTTCACTTAATACCTGCTTCGAACATTTTTTGGGTTATTTCCCCCAGTTTGATACACTGATCCCATTTCAGGCTCATCATACCAGTCTATTCATTGACATCAGACCAGACGATTTTTCTTCTGATTACGTGCATGAGCCTCACTGTCGCAGAGGTATTTACAGGAAATACGAACCACATGTTAAAGCCGTCAGAGTTATCCTTTCAACCCGCCTGGTGGATGCGCAACCGTCACCTGCAAACCATTTTGCCCCGCATGTTCAGGCCAACCCTGAAAGCCGATGTGCGCTATGAGCATCTCGACACACCCGATGATGACTTTTTAGAACTGGCCTGGGCCAATGAAGGGGATCAACACGCCCCACTGGTTGTCGTGCTACATGGACTGGAAGGCAATATCAATAGTTTCTATGCCAAGGGGCTACTCCGCGCCCTGACCGCCACCGGGCTGGATGCCGTGTTGATGCATTTTCGCAATTGCTCGCGTCAGGTAAATCGTCAGCCCCGGGCCTACCACAGCGGTGAAACCGGTGACCTGGCATTTTTGCTCCGCACTTTGAAGCAACGTTTTGCAGATCGCCCTATATACGCCGTGGGATTCTCACTCGGTGGTAATGTACTGGCCAAGTACCTGGGTGAACAAGGTCGTAATAGCCTGCTCGATGGTGCTGCCGTGATCTCTGCGCCCTATCATTTGTCCTCCTCGTGCCAGGTGATCCGAAAAAGCTGTTTTAAACTGTACCAAAAGTACTTACTTGATCGTATGAAACGATCTTTCTCGCGCAAGTTCGATCAAATCGAGCACGCACTCCAGATCGGCCGGGATGAGATACAACAGATCCGCGATCTGTGGCAGTTTGATGAGCGGATCACGGCACCATTGCATGGATTTAAAGGTGCTGAAGATTACTACGCCAAGGCCAGTGCTCAACCCTATCTAAAACAGATAGCCACACCAACTTTGCTGATCCATGCACAAGATGATCCCATGCTGTCGAGCCGTGCAGTGCCCACTCAGGATCAGATCAGTGATCAGGTTACCCTGGCGGTGTCTCAGCGTGGTGGTCATGTCGGCTTTATTGCAGGTCGTAATCCTTTCAAGCCGGTTTTCTGGCTTGAACAGATTGTACCGGCTTATTTGCATTCATTACTCACTCATCGAGTTTAAGAAATTTATGATCATTCCATACCAACAACTGGACCCAACCACACTAAACAACCTGATTGAACATTATGTGCTGCGTGAAGGCACCGACTATGGTGACAGTGAAGTCAGTACAGAACGCAAAGTCGAGCAGGTCCACACTCAGCTCAAATCGGGTGAAGCCTTGCTGGTGTATTCCGAGCTACACGAGTCCGTGAATATTGTCTCAAAAGCTCAGTTTCACGCTATGCAGACACAGGAATACGACTACGAATAAATGCGGTCAGCCTCGCTGGCTGACCGACAGAATGAATTGTAGATAAGCGCCAACTTGCTACAATCGACACACACTACAAAGAATAATAAGGTCAATCCATGAAGTTACCCGCTACACTCTGCGCACTGGCTTTAAGCCTGTCGAACGCCTATGCCAATGATATTCAGGTGTCTGAACGCGCCAGACACATCGCGAAGCAAAATATTCTGATCGATACTCACATCGATGTGCCCTATCGTATTCTGGAGCACTGGGAAGATGTGACTAAAGCCACCAAAAGCGGCGACTTCGACTACCCTCGCGCTGTGCAAGGTGGCTTGAATGCGCCATTTATGTCGATTTATATTCCCGCTAACCTGGAGTTTGAAGGCAAAGGCAAGAGTTACCAGCTGGCTAACCAGTTGATCGATGGGATGGAAGCGTTGGCACAACGAGCACCAGATAAGTTTGCCATGGCCTACAACACCAAAGACATCTATCGCCATTTCCGCGAAAAGAAGATCTCTGTTGCTATGGGCATGGAGAATGGCTCGCCTATCGAAGGCGATATGGCCAACCTGAAGCATTTCTTCGACCGTGGCGTGCGCTACATCACACTGGCCCATTCGCAAAGCAACCATATTTCCGACTCGTCATACGATATTCGCCGTAAATGGAAAGGCCTGAGCCCATTTGGTAAAGAGCTGGTCGTTGAGATGAATAAGATTGGCATGCTGATCGACGTTTCCCATATCTCAGATGCTGCGTTTTATCAGGTGATGGAGCTGTCTAAAGTGCCTGTGATTGCCTCACACTCATCCTTGCGTAAATACACCCCGGGTTTTGAGCGTAATATGGATGACAAAATGCTAAAAGCCCTGAAAAAGAATGGCGGTGTGATTCAAATTAACTTTGGTTCCAGCTTTGTGACCAGCAGCTCACGCGCTTGGTACGACCAACGTAATGAGGCAGAAGCACAGGCAACCAGTCAGGGTAAGAGTAAAACCGATTTCAGAGCAGCGTATCGTGCGAAAAACCCCTTCCCTTACGCCACCCTAGAGCAAGTACTGGATCATATTGACCACGTGGTTAAGCTGATCGGTATCGACCATGTGGGCATTGGCTCTGATTATGACGGTGTGGGTGATTCTCTGCCTATCGGATTAAAAGATGTTTCAACTTACCCTAACCTGGTACAGGGTCTGTTAGACCGTAACTACACCGAAGGACAGATCAAGAAAATTCTGGGCGGCAACACCCTGCGCGTCTGGCGTCAGGCTGAAGAATACGCCAAACAGTTTTAATACCCAGTGAGAAGTGGTCACGCCACTTCTCCTTCTCCCCCCAAACTCTTTTAGTCACTTTGCCTCAATTACACTCACAGCTCTTCCATATCCTTAATTAATCAAATAGACTTAATTTGAACAAAAAACGTTCACATATTGGCGAGAGCCTTCAAAAAATAGATAAGGAAATATCCATGAAACTGAAAATCAATAAGAAAAAGCTTAAATCACTGACACAGGATAACAAAGTTCAGCTTGAGCAAACTCCTCAGGTAGCCGGCGCTGGCTTTGGCACAATGACGGGCACCACAAGACCTGGCTCTACATGTCAGGATACATCACGCTGTGCATCGCGCCAGAACTTATCACACTGTTGTAATATCACCGCTCAGGCCAGCTGTAATGTTGGTCATAGCTGTCTGTGCTAATTGAGTGATAAGTGCCTTATTCGTGTGTGCAGCACACGAGTAAGGCCTACCAGTCATTCCCGCTAAGGCCGTTGAAAAACCAAGCTCATGATTACTCTCCCCTATCGCATTCGATAACGATCAAAGACACTCAGAAAAAAAACATTAAATTGAAAGTACAAAGTAACTGTGAGACTAGACGCAGAAGCGCTGAGGCAAATGTAATAAAACTAAAAAAACGTGTTGATGATTGGAGCAATGAGAAAACGAAAACGGAGAAAAACGAAAATGACAAGTTAAGTTAAATAATGATTGAACAGTGAAAGAGAGCTTAGATATGAAAAACGCACCGACGACCTTCGGCGTTACCACTCATAGAGTGTTTTCGGGAGACCTTGATTTATGAAGAGTGAACCGACGACCTTCGGCGTTACCACATAAGGAAGTGGTTGCGGGAGCCGGATTTGAACCGACGACCTTCGGGTTATGAGCCCGACGAGCTACCAGGCTGCTCCATCCCGCGCCTGTATATTCAGTGTTTTACTTCTACTGAAAGAAGCTGATAGCCAGATTTGAACCGACGACCTTCGGCGATTTTGGAATTAACGAGCCCGACGAA
>NZ_PNCI01000090.1 GCF_005887095.1 Pseudoalteromonas rubra
ACACTTAATTTTGAAAAGTTTCAGAATCAAGTTTTATTTGACTCCCTACTCGCTGGCTCGTTGCTTTTCAGCGTTGTGCCCCGTGTCGGTGGATGCGCATTATAGGGAAATCGAAACCCAGCGCAACCCCTTTTTTCATTTTTCTCTCGATAATATGTCACTACCACCTACCACCCCAAGTACACACAAAACACAAACAAGATACACACAATCAAATGTGGATAAGATCGCAAATAAACACAATACAGGCAAAATGGTGAAAGACGATCAGAGTGAGTCTTCAGTTTCTTATTCTGCTCAGGGATATAAAACTATACGTAAATAAAGCCAGAAGGTTGATAAGAATTGCATCGGTGGGCTTTAGTCATTTTGCTTCCTGTACAAATAGCCCGTGAGCAAAGAGTACCTTCAGCATCCGTGTTATTAGCAGTGACTCTTCTTACTCATTTGGTCAATGTGGTATGTGCCCGATCCATTCTCTTGATATTACTTGTCTTGAATCTACGAAAAGCTTTAGGAATATGAGACTACATGAATGGACATCGGTAAAACTGTTTAATTAAGAGTCGGGTGGTGCTTTCCAGGTTCAGAGACTATGGGTACAAACTATATAGCCAGCCTGCAGTTGCCGTATTAAATGCAGGCTCACCTCAGTGTAGGCTGTACGATTGAGATTACATGGCACTTCATCATAAGTCGTTCAATACCCAATATGGGAGTATGGAGCATGCTCAGTATGAAGTGTTAGCCAGTTACTTATCCGCAAGTCCAGGCTCATGGACGACAATAGTGCAAACTATAATGATGGAGTATAAACGGCTTATTCAAAAAAGCGCTGCATATACTGGGTTTGTAACCCATACCCTGCAGCAGATCCGGGTTCACAAAGCTCTGCCACACCTTCAACAACAACTCCCTCTTCATACAGCACGCCGTGCGATACTGTTTAAACCAGTTTTTCGGTGTTGAATAGGTTTGTTTCGGTGTATTTATCATGCCTACGAAGTAGCTTTTCAGCATTGGCTCCAGGCTCACCCTGCTCTGCCACACCTCCAACAACTCCGTCGTCATCCCGCGCAGGATGCGGATCTGTTTAAACCTGTTTTTCGGTGCTGAGTAGGTTTGCTCCGGTGTATTTGTCATGCCTACGATGTGGCCTTCCAGCTGCGACTCCAAGTTTACCCTACTTTATCACACCTCCAACAGCAACTCCGTCGTCATCCCGCACGCGATGCGGGATCCATTTAAACCTGTTTTTCAGTACTGAGTAGGTTTGTTTCGGTGTATTTGTCATACGTACGGTGTGGTTTGTTGGTAGATCCCGCATC
>NZ_PNCI01000091.1 GCF_005887095.1 Pseudoalteromonas rubra
TATGGATTTACATTCTCGTCGTATTATTGGTTGGGCTTTAAGTAAGCGAATGACAGTTCAATTAGTAGAACGCGCTCTACAAATGGCAATTAATCTGAGGAACCCACCAAAAGGAGTTATATTTCATAGTGATAGAGGTTCACAGTACACAAGTAAATGTTATCAGGCGTTACTAACGAAGCATGGTTTTATTGCTTCAATGAGTGGCAAAGAAGCGTGTCTAGATAATGCAGTTGTCGAGCGTTTTTTTGGGAGTTTAAAGAATGAATGGCTGCTAAATGTTAGGAAAT
>NZ_PNCI01000092.1 GCF_005887095.1 Pseudoalteromonas rubra
ATGACTTATTTGCGCACGGCTCAGGGTTGGATGTATTTGGCTATTGTTATGGATTTACATTCTCGTCGCATTATTGGTTGGGCTTTAAGCAAGCGAATGACAGTTCAGTTAGTAGAACGCGCTCTACAAATGGCAATTAATCTGAGGAAGCCACCAAAAGGAGTTATATTTCATAGTGATAGAGGTTCACAGTACACAAGTAAATGTTATCAGGCGTTACTAACGAAGCATGGTTTTATTGCTTCAATGAGCGGTAAAGAAGCGTGCCTAGATAAT
>NZ_PNCI01000093.1 GCF_005887095.1 Pseudoalteromonas rubra
TGTACTGGTCAAGTCCAACCGGACACTTTCTTTTTATAATTTTCATACTCAATTGGACTCATATCATCCAGTGAGCTGTGCAGTCTGATCTTGTTGTAATATCTGATGTATTTCTCTACATCGGAGCGCATAGAATAACGTGTTAAATGCCTAACATTTAGCAGCCATTCATTCTTTAAACTCCCAAAAAAACGCTCGACAACTGCATTATCTAGGCACGCTTCTTTACCGCTCATTGAAGCAATAAAACCATGCTTCGTTAGTAACGCCTGATAACATTTACTTGTGTACTGTGAACCTCTATCACTATGAAATAT
>NZ_PNCI01000094.1 GCF_005887095.1 Pseudoalteromonas rubra
TATCGACTTAGAACTGATTTGTTCGAAGTGTCCACACAGATGATTGTTGCTTGGTAAGGTAACTTACTGAGTGATATTGCTCTTTAAAAATTTGGAAAGCTGATATTAAATTCTCGGAATGACAATGAAAATTGTTGTTCTATAGAGTTTTCGAAAGAAAAATGCCGATAAATTCGCAAGAATTTATTAGCGTCTACTTTAGTATTACTTAACTTCTGGCGAAGTTAAAACTGTCTTTGACATTACAATTCAAAACTGTTTTGGGTTGTATGG
>NZ_PNCI01000095.1 GCF_005887095.1 Pseudoalteromonas rubra
TGGGTGATTGAGATGGACGCTCCTAAATCGGCGTCAATGCGCCAAACTGATAGTGATTACACAGTTAACAGGAGCATCCATCATGAATCAAGTTAGCACATTATCCATTGACCTGGCTAAAAACGTTTTTCAGTTACTTGCTGTGGATAAGCACGGCAAGCCCTGTTTCTCACGCAGGGTTAACCGTCAGAAACTGAAAGAAACCATTCAGAATATGCCGCCTTGTGAAGTCGTTATGGAGGCCTGTGGCTGTGCCCACTACTGGGGAAGAATGTGTATCAAAGCAGGTCATAAAACACATTTGGTACCTGCGCAGCATGTCACCCCTTTTGTAAGAGGAAATAAAAACGATAAAAATGATTGCCTGGCCATTTATGAAGCCAGTCAGCGACCTTACATTCGCTTTGTGCCTGTGAAATCTGAATCACAGCAAGCCGTATTATTACTGCACCGGATGAGGGAAAGGTTGGTTAAGGCGCGTACCGCATGTCTGAATCAGACCCGGAGTTTTTTGCTTGAATTTGGCATTGAAACACCTAAAAGTTATCGCGCTTTTTACAACCACATTCAGACCTTACTCGACCAACAACTGCAACCGGTTATTCTGTTGCTTATACATGAAACTTGCG
>NZ_PNCI01000096.1 GCF_005887095.1 Pseudoalteromonas rubra
AACCTGGGCTTTATGTATCTACAAGGAAAAGGCGTAGCGCAAAGTGATGAGAAGGCGGTTGAGTATTACCGGTTGGCCGCTGAACAGGGATATGCAGATGCTCAGTACAACCTGGGCTTTATGTATGAACTCGGAAAAGGTGTAGCGCAAAGTGACGAGAAAGCCGTTGAGTATTACAAGTTAGCTACTGAGTACGGACAAGCTCGCGCTCTACTCAACCTAGCTTACTGTTACTTTCAAGGGAAAGGAGTAGATCAAAGTTTTACAGAGACCAAAACTCTGTGCGAGCAAGTATTTAAAGACACAGAGTTCAGCTTTAAGGCCTATGAGCTGCACGATAGAACTGAGCGTTTTGAACAATCAAAGTCAATTAGCGCTTTGAGAGAGAGGATACTCTCCCACCTTCAAGTCAAAAAACATCGTACTATGACTCATTACACGTCTTTCGATGTGGGCCAGGCCATTTTACTGGAAAAAAGCCCTTTCAGGTTAGGCCATATCAACGCGGTAAATGACCCCAATGAGGGAAAGTTACTCTGGCAGGAATTAGGTTACGAGCCGGAGGAAGGCAATCCGGTATTTATTGGCTGCTTTTTACCGGACAGCGACAGCCTGAATATGTGGCGCTTTTACAGTAAAAACCATTTAAATGATGATGCCTGCGGCTGCGCCATTACTTTTAACACAGAGCGCTTTTTTGACTATCGATTACTGGAAGAGCAGGGCAACCACACAGAGCAAGAGGAAAGGATGCCGTCATTTGCCAATACCGGCCAGTCGCCTCAGGAAAGCGCTGCGTTCTACCGGGTTGTATATCTCAAGGATAATTTTAAGATACTGGGCGAGGGTGCCAAAGAGCTGCGAACTTACTTCAAAGACCTCAAAAAAGAAGTCGATATATTTGTTGGTAAGAAACCTACCCCTGAAAAATTACAAACGCTTGCCTGGCTGCTCGGCCCGCTGCCCTACCTGCTAAAAGACGCCCATTATAAGGATGAGCAGGAACACAGGGTGATAGTCACGCATCTGGACTATGGTGCAAAAGAAATTAAGAGCGAAGACCCCGACTTTGCCAACGGCACAGCACCGCGCTTATATCTGGAGCTGCACAGAGACGATCATCTGGCGCCGATTGAGTACGTGACGCTCGGGCCTAAAGCGCCGAACAAAGAGATGATGGCACCATACTGGCGCCATCAACTCGCCAGTAAGTTTGAATCGCAGCTTGCAAGACGCAAAGATAAACCGCTGAATATTCGCCCCTCGCGCTGCGCTTATAAGTAGTGCGAGGCATCTTCGGTCGTTGTGGCCGGGCGTTTAGCGCGCTCGACCACCAGCAGACCGCAGGCGACGGCGGCCGGTAGCCACATGGCCAGCCGGGCTCTGAGTAGCGCGGGTTCCATGCCCTGACGGCGGGCGCTGTGTATTAGTGCCTGTTCAAACGATATAGCCTGACCACAGTGGCTGAGTAAATCCGCCTGCCAGTGGGTGAGCGGCTGGGTGATCAGCCGATAGTTTTGCCGGGTCAGGGCGATATAACGGGTTTCTCTGCCAGGCAGGGTATGTGGCTGGGCATTTTCTAACTGCTCAACCATGGGCAGCAGATCATAGTCGCTGACCAGTAAACGCAGGCACGGTGGCACCACCAGATTGAGCGATGCGCCGCCGCCCAGCAGTTCAAATTCGTTCAGTACCAGCTCAGCTGGGGGCGTGTTTTCCAGTCCTTCGGCCAGCAGCACCTCAGCTTTGGCACGCTCGAACCGGGCTAGCTCCACGGGCACATCGAACATAGCACGCTGTTTGTCGTCGAATTCCCCCTGTGGCCGGGTATTAGCCAGAAAACTGACAAACGATTTACCCAGCGTATGCAAAGTGAATGACCGCGACGGTAAGGTCACGATATACGCCTTGGCAAACACCTCAAAGACGTCATCGCCCATAAAGGCGCAGAGCAGGGCAAATTCCCCTTTCAGGCACTCTACCAGTCGCATAACGTAGCCAGCAGCATAGATATCCACCCGACGCTCGGCAGGCAACTGTGGGGTCGATTTAACGCACTGTTCAAGTGTCAGGCCATCACGCTGGCCCGCTGTAAGCAACTTTTCAGGTAAGTCGCCACGAGAAATTAAAACGTGAGACAACCAGTGTTGCAATTGGCTGAGTTGTGGGGTTGAGTAGGTCATTTTGCTACCGGTTTTAAGCTGTGTGCCAGGTCTGTATTTTGATGCATTTCCCGTACCACAGGCGTTGAAAATTTCGCCATATCGCTCTGGTGCACGGCCTGCGCGGGCATCTCGCCATTAAGTACCCGCTTTGCCTTATTCAGCTCCGCCACCAGGGTGTCAAATGGCGGAATATTGGCGTCCCACTCCAGTAAGGTCGACACGCCGCCGGTCAGCTGTTGCGCCAATGCATAAAGCGCCCAGACTTGCTGCGGTACAGGCTGATCGTGGGTGTCAATCAGACAATCACCGCAATCACTTGGGCCCGCCAGATGGATCTGCACAATCTGCTGGTGGGGCAGGACACGAATATACGCCTCAGGATCAAAACCATGATTAAACGCACTGACAAACACATTATTGACGTCGAGCAAAATACCACAGCCGGTGGCATTCACCAGCTCGGTAAAGAAAGCCGGTTCACTCAGGCTGGAATGGCAATACTCCAGATAGGTAGACGGGTTTTCCAGCACAATCGGGCGCTCCAGCACTTCCTGCACTTGCTTAACCCGGCGGATAACATGGTCGAGACTTTCATCCGTCAGCGGCATGGGCAAAAGGTCGTGACTGTTTACCCCGGCTACGCCTGTCCAGCACAGATGATCCGACACCCACGCAGGCTGCACAAAATCGCTCAGTGCTTTGAGCTTGTTCAGATAGGTAAAATCAAGGGGATCTGTGCTGCCAATGTTCATCGACACGCCATGCATCACCATAGGATAGTGTGCTCTGAGAGTTTCCAGCACATAGCGGCCATAGCCAAAATTGTCTATGTAGTTTTCGCTGATGATCTCAAACCAGTCTACCGGCTTTTTTGCCGTGTCGTGGTCAATGCTCATCAGCTCAGGATAATGCTGACTGCGCAAGCCAACCCCAAATCCTAAGTTCCCGGTATGAGAAAAAGAGGCTGCGGCTTCGCGCCGCGCCTCCTCAGTATGGTTATCTGACATGGCGCTTCCTTATGTTGAAGGTGGCAGTGCCAGACGAATGTCATCCACTTCTGGTGGCGCAGGGATTTCACCGGTCTGCTCATTAACCAGATCGTTGGCATTACAATAAGCCTGCCAGGCAATCTTGTATACCGCGTCCCCTTCTTTGTAAGGCATCGGCGTAGTGTCAGTGCAATCCTGCTGTGGATCGCCGCCATCAGGCGTAACGTAGCTGATAGGTGTAAAGTTGTTGCCTTCATCAAAGCTAAACAACTGCATTTTATAGCCGTCGCTGTCGTCGGCAGGTAAGGATGGGAATAACTGCGAGGCAGAAATAGGCACAGCACAGCCACCCAGGTTATTACATTTGTTGTCGGCCGGGGCACTCTTAATGCCTTTAGCGCCACTGGCACCGCAACTGCCACCCGGTGTGGTGCTGTGAACAAAACCACAGCCGCCCTGGGCTTTACAATCGTTTGAACCTTTGCAGCTATGGAACACCTGGGCTGGTGGTAGTCCTGCATCCTCCGATCTATAACTCATACCCTGGCAGGCATGATACAACACGCCTTCTTCCTGCGGTGCAATGCCAGTCACCAGATCCGGTGCCATCCCGGTCGTTGCCCAGCAAATAGAAACACGGTCGCCAGAGCCCCCCATTGCAGGCCCGGGGAACTCATCCGTTTTCCCCGACCAGTAGCGGTCCAGCGCGGTTGTCAGGCCTTTAATGGTACCGACTGCCGACTGGCTGAACAGCTGGTGGGTTTCCACCTTGCTTTTTTCTGTGCTGCTGAGATTGTTCAGTGCAGCAACGATCTCATCAACCCCAGGTAAATCCGGGTGCTGCTCTTTTGCTTTATCACAGGTACCCGGATTCAGCATTTCCCTGTTCCAACGCTTGCCTTCGGCATGCCAGTCTTTCCAGGTTAGATACCTCTCTTGTTCTGAGTAGCTGGGATCACTGTATTTAACGATCAATTCCAGTGTTTGCTTGAAGATCAAGAAATGATCTTTGCGCTTATTCATGATCCGTGCACACGCCGATCCTGAAACGGGGTCTCCCGGATAATCCGCTTTAAGTGCGTTCTCATCAGGCTGATACTTCTCTTGCACGGTATGCGTATCTTCAGTCTTTTGCGCAAACAAACTGCTCAGGGCTTTTTGTGCCCAGGCTTCATGGCTCCATTGCTGGCAGATTGTTTCAACCACGCCCTGACCTTCGCCCTGATCGGTAATGGCATTGATGTTGTTGATAAGTTTAACTTTGAGCTCATCGTGGCGAGTATCATCCAGTTCTGGCGAATTCAAAGACCCGTCAACGCCAGGAAATTGTGCCTGGTACTCGTCATCGCCGGGGCGGACGTTAAAGTAGTCTCTTTGCACCGGTGTTGACCCTAACAGCGCATCGAGCAAAGACGTGCCATCGTCATACTGAATTTGCAGGTAGTTCCAGTAACACAGGTACATATGGCCGATAGAGCCAAACAGCGGCAGGTTGGTTTCAGTGTAGCTGGGTTGCCACCAGTCGAACGGGGCATTTTCAAAGTACTTGGGACGACCATCTGCACCGGGTTTGAGGTACTGAGGTGCAATAATTTTTTGCGCGTCTTCTTCGGTTTCTTCAATCAATAAAAACAGCAGCGCCTGCTCTTTGTTAAGTTCCGTCGCATTCACCCTGAGGTCCTGCAAACTTTCACCCTTAAAGTGGGCTTTAAAGTAATCCCTAACTTCAGGGCTCAGCTTATTCAGATCGCTGTCGCAGTCATTAAAATCCAGAATGTGCGGGATCATGGTCTGATTGTTGTAACACTGCCAGCCATATTTCTTATCGATCAGTGCCTCACTGGTAAAAGTCGGTGTAAGTCCGATCTTGCTAGCCATGTTAGAAGCCAGTTGCAGGTGCAGCATTTCTTCAACAAACACACTGTATACACCATTGAATACTTGCTCGTTGACTGTTAAGACATCCGTCGGTGTCGGCTTCACTACGGCGTCATATTCATCGAATCGCCCCTTTGGCACCGTACCAGCTGTTGCTGCCAAACCAGGCCACCAACGTCCCGGATATAACCCGGAGTTGTCACCAATCTGATGCATCCCATAAATGGAGTATAGGCCGGTCATATACAGAGGAATGGTAAATAGCTCAACGTTGATAGCCGCCTGCGCGATGGCTTTCACACACGAGATATCAGCAGCCTTGTAATCAACGCTACGCGCTTTTATCTCTTGCTCTTGTTGCTTTGAAATTCTGAGTTCGGGCTTAATGATTTCTTTCAGCCCGCTCAATACGTCTTTGTTAATTGGTTCGTTCATGAACTTGCTCCTTCGTGACGGTAACCTGCTGCCTGTGGTTTACTTCACAGCAGCAAAGCCTATAAAAGGTAGTTCACGACAAAAGAAATTCCTATTACATCCTATTACTCTTAAATAGTGGGTGTGTGGCAGAAAGGTTATACAGAAGCAAATCAGTATTGTAGTTCAAGCCATAGCTACTGAAAGCTAACGGGGCAATAGAGCGTAAAGCCCCTTTACACTCTATTGCCCAGACTCATCAGAGAAGCGACTGCGCAATGCGCTTATATTGACGTCGATATGCGTGCAGCAGAGGTTCAGTATAGCCATTCGGCTGTGCCTTACCTTCCAGCACTAACGCCAGAGCAGCCGAAAAGGCGAGGTTCTCTTCTATGTTTTCGCCACTCATTGGTTGGTATTGAGCGTCATGACGATTCTGCTCATCAACGATTTTTGCCATACGCACAAAAGTGCGCTTAACCTGCTCCTCCGTGCAAATACCATGGTGCAACCAGTTGGCAATGTGCTGACTTGAGATACGCAAAGTTGCTCTGTCTTCCATCAGGCCAACATGGTTAATGTCGGGTACTTTCGAGCAGCCAATGCCCTGATCTATCCAGCGCACCACGTACCCCAGGATCCCTTGTACATTATTGTCCAGCTCAGTTTGGATCTCTTCATCGCTTAGCTGGCGACTGCCCAGTAACGGCGGTGTCAGCAGGTCATCGAGGCTTGCCATCTGCCGCTGAGCAATTTGCTGCTGGAGTGTGGCAACCTTCACATCATGATAATGCATGGCATGCAAAGTGGCCGCCGTCGGAGAGGGTACCCAGGCGGTATTCGCACCAGATTTAGGGTGTGCCAGCTTTTGCTCCATCATCAGCGCCATTTTGTCTGGCATTGGCCACATGCCTTTGCCTATCTGTGCCTTACCCGCAAAGCCAGAACTCAGACCAATATCCACATTGCGGTCTTCATATGCCGCAATCCACGGCTGTGCTTTTATCTCGCCTTTGGGTAATACCGGACCAGCCAGCATAGACGTGTGGATCTCGTCACCGGTTCTGTCCAGAAAACCGGTATTAATAAATACCACACGAGCGTGAGCCGCGTTGATACAGGCCTGCAAGTTTACAGATGTACGGCGCTCTTCATCCATAATACCCATTTTCAGGGTGTTTTCTGGCAATTTAAGCAACTGCTCTACCGCACTAAACAGCTCGTCGGTAAAAGCCACTTCTTCCGGGCCATGCATTTTTGGTTTAACGATATTCACGCTCTGCGCAGAGGAATTCTTAAGCACACCATCACCGTGTAGATCGTGCAGCGCGGCGGTTGCGGTGATCACCGCATCGACTATCCCTTCGAACACCTCTTCGCCTTGCTCATCCAAAATGGCTGGCGTGGTCATCAGGTGGCCAACATTACGCACAAACATCATGGCACGACCTTTCAGGCTTAGCGTCTGACCATCTGGCGTCAGATAGGCTTTGTCGGCATTCAGTGAACGGGTAACTGTTTTACCCGCTTTTTCAAACTGCTCTTCTAGCGTCCCCTGCATCAGGCCCAGCCAGTTGCGGTAAACCTGTACTTTATCTTCGGCATCCACGGCCGCGACAGAATCTTCACAATCCATAATCGTAGTCAGAGCGGACTCCAAGATGATATCTTTGATCCCGGCTTTATCCGCCTGGCCGATCGGATCCTGCGGATCGATCAGGATCTCAAAATGCAGATCATGGTGTTTGAACAATAATGCCGATGGATTCTGGGGCTGCCCGTTAAATCCAACAAACTGAGCTGGGTCCGTTAATTTAGCCTGACTGGAGTCGTTAAGCGTAATCACCAGTTCACCCTGTACCACTGCATAATTGCTACTTTCGATGTGAGAGCCATGCGCAAGCGGTAAAATACGATCCAACAGCTGGCGGCCATAGGCCATTACTTTAAAGCCCCGGACTGGGTTATATCCACTGGAGCGCTCTGCGCCGTCTTCCTCGGGTAGCACATCGGTGCCATAAAGTGCGTCATACAGGGATCCCCAGCGCGCATTTGCAGCATTGAGCGCAAACCGCGCGTTACTGACCGGCACCACCAATTGTGGACCTGCAATACGGGCAATTTCAGGCTCAACGAGCGCGGTGGTGATAGTCTGCGCTGTAACATCAGGCACCAGATAACCAATTTCAGTCAAAAATGTCCGATACTTATCAGCATCCCAAGTAGGGTTGGCCAGATGGAAGTCATCAATTTGTTTTTGTAGTAGATCGCGTCTGGCAAGCAGCGCCCGGTTTTTGGGTGTGAGAGTGTGGATAATATTAGAAAAACCAGACCAGAAGTCGTCTGCGTTAATTTGGGTACCAGGCAGCAGCTCCTGATCGACAAAGTCAAACAGGCGGGTATCGATACGCAATCCGGCCTGTAAAATGTGAGAACTCATATGAGTGATCCTTGATCGGTTTTGAACGGGTCACTTTAAAATAAGCCAATTTCAGTAAAAACAAACCCTTTATCCCATTCACAGTAAATATACTGACAATAACAACTATAAATTTAAAAAATCAAACTGGTCGGTCTAGTGTTTATTTAAACGCCAGCTCGCACTCTCACACTCGCAACCTGGCGGACAAACATAAACCAGTTAGCTTAAACCCGTTCGAAGGAATTTTGTTATGAGCAGTTATACCTCTCAAATTGATCGTTTTACTACATTGTGCCAGTCTCAGGGCAATGCATGGCAGGGGATCAACCCCGAATTTGCAACCAGAATGCATTTACAAAACCGCTTTAAAACGGGTCTGGATATCGCTAAATACACCGCAAAGGTAATGCGTGAAGATATGGCAGCTTATGATGCCGACAGCAGTCAGTATACGCAGTCACTGGGTTGCTGGCATGGCTTCACGGCTCAGCAAATGATGATGGCCATTAAGCGCCATAACAAGACCACAAAGCGCTCTTACGTGTACCTGAGTGGCTGGATGGTTGCCGCGCTTCGCTCTGAATTTGGTCCACTGCCAGATCAAAGCATGCACGAAAAAACCGCGGTGCCTAAGCTGATAGAAGAAATCTACACCTTCTTAAAACAAGCAGATGCCCGAGAGCTTGACCACCTTTATAAGGCACTGGATGAGGCTAAAGCACAGGGCGGTGACGTACAGGCAATCACAGCACAGATAGATAACTTCGAAACTCACGTGGTACCAATTATTGCCGACATCGATGCCGGTTTTGGTAACGAGGAAGCCACCTACCTGCTGGCAAAACAAATGATTGAAGCGGGTGCGTGTGCCATCCAGATTGAAAACCAGGTATCAGATGCCAAACAGTGTGGCCACCAGGCCGGTAAAGTCACCGTGCCTCATGAAGATTTCCTTGCGAAAATCAATGCGGTACGTTACGCATTCTTAGAGCTGGGCGTAGAGGATGGCATTATTGTCGCCCGCACAGACTCTCTGGGTGCCAGCCTGACGCAGAAAATCCCGGTCTCTAAAACCCCAGGCGACCTGGCCAGCCAATACAATGCGTTTCTCGACACCACAGTTATCTCAGGTGCAACCGACCTGAACGAAGGTGATATGGTCATAAAACAAAATGGTGAGCTATGTAAGCCAGTGCGCCTCGACAATGGCCTGTATCAATTCAGAGAAGGCACTGAAAAAGACCGCGTTGTACTGGATTGTGTGACCAGCTTGCAATCAGGCGCCGATCTGTTGTGGATAGAAACTGAAAAGCCCAATGTGGAGCAAATCGCGGAACTGGTAAACCGAGTCCGTGAGCAGGTGCCCAACGCTAAATTGGTCTACAACAACTCACCGTCATTTAACTGGACGCTGAAATTCCGCGAGCAGGTATATGCAGAGTGGCAGGCACAGGGCAAAGATCTATCGACCTACCCGGATCCAACCCAAGATCCTAAAGCCCTGATGTCTCCTGAGCTGGATCAATCGGAGCTGGCAGCAGAAGCCGATGCTAAAGTACGTACCTTCCAGCGTGATGGTGCCGCTCAGGCGGGTATTTTCCACCACCTGATCACCTTGCCGACATATCACACTGCCGCACTGAGCACAGATATTCTGGCTGAAGGTTACTTTGGCGACCTGGGTATGCTTGCCTACGTACGCGACGTTCAGAGGCAGGAAATTCGCCGCGAGCAGGCTTCTGTAAAACACCAGGACCTGGCCGGCTCAAATATTGGCGATACACATAAAGAGTATTTCAGTGGTGAAAACGCGCTGAAAGCAGGTGGTGAAGCCAACACCATGAACCAGTTTTAATTGTCATATAGTTCCTTAATCAAGCGAGGGCCTGCGGGCCCTTTTTAGATCAGATTCTTACTACTTCTCATTCCTGTATCATAGCCAATGGCAGCACAACTCAACGACCTAACGCGTGTTGTCGTTTGATTTGACCCTCTATATTTCAACCAGATAAACCCCAGATCAGAATTTTACCCGCCCGTATAT
Organism: Pseudoalteromonas rubra; assembly: GCF_005887095.1. Taxonomy (GTDB): domain Bacteria; phylum Pseudomonadota; class Gammaproteobacteria; order Enterobacterales; family Alteromonadaceae; genus Pseudoalteromonas; species Pseudoalteromonas rubra_E. Next base: position 9,913 of record NZ_PNCI01000096.1, read on the forward strand.
ACTCACCCGAATGAATGGATCAAGATTTTATTAGCTAAGGGACTTTCTGTGTCTGCCAGGAAGGAGGGCAGGAAAAGTGAGTAAAACCACCGTGTTTTGGCTCAAAAATCGAAAAAAGCCACCAATTTCCAGCTGAAAAATTCGACTAGTTGCAATAATAAACACGGCTCAGGCCACATTTTTACTAACTCTGATGTCTATAAATCAGAATTTTACTAAGTCCGCACATGGATAAAACAGGATTTTACTAACTAGGTAGCCAATAAATCACGATTTTACCAACTCAGCGTTCTGTAAACCCCCTTTACAGATCCATATTTGCCCCACAATTATTGCATACTCTGAAAAAAGTCTTATGTACTACTAAGAAATTATGAAAAAAATACTGCTTCAATCTGCTTTTGCGTTACTCAGTACAGTGACAGTAAATGCGCAGGCAACCAGCTCTACATTAACTCTGCAAGAGATTAAAAATCTCGAGCTGTCGGGCAATTACGAGCAGGCACTCAGTAGTTTGACCCCATTTTACACACACACTGATGCACAAAAACAATTAAAGGCGCGCCTTGTTGAAGCACAAATCTATCGTAAGCAGGGCAATCATCAGCAAGCGATTGATGCGTTAGACAGATTACCCAAGCAATTTCAGCTGGATGTCGACAGCCTGTTTCAGCTTTATAAGGAGCTGGGGATTAATTACCGACGTATGGGCAAGCTGGATGACGCTGAGCGCAACTACAGGCAAGCTTTAGAGACTGCTAAACTAATGAATAATAAGGACTTGATAGGTCAGAGTTATTCAAATCTCGGAACCTTGTATGACTACAAGAATGAAATGGCAATGGCCATGCAGTTTCAGCTTAAAGCCAGAGATGCGCTAAAAGGCAGTCAGCTTCACAGTGTGGTCGCAAACAACTTTTATAACCTGGGTGATATGGCAATGCGCTTTAACGACCTGGAGCAGGCCGAATTCTTCTTTACTAAAGCCCTGGTAGCAGACAAGAAATCGGGTGAGCTGAGTAATATTGCCGGCACGGCGCTGAGACTGGCTCAGGTCACATTTAAACGCAAAAATTACTTGCTGGCTGTAGAAAAAACCACTGAGGCCATTGAGCTGCTTGAACAAATTCCGGCGAATGTCAGCCTGGCGCGTGCCCATAAGCTAATCAGCCAGGCCTATCTAAAGCTGGAAAAAGGAGCCAAGGCTGAGGAGCATGCTAAGTTATCGATGCATTACGCCGCTCAAAGTGATAACCAGATACAGCGTTTCTATGCCCACGTCATTATGGCCCGCGCCTATTTATATCAGCATAAACCAGAACTGGCCCAGCCCCACTACGAGTGGCTGACACATTTTATGGATGTAGAAAATGAGAACTCTCATATGTCTCAGGTTTACTATAACCTCAAGGCCAAATACGATTTTCAGCAAGGCAACCACCAGGAGGCGTATGAAGCCCTAAGCCAGGCAAATACCTTTTTTGCCCAGAATATAGAAAAGGCCAATTCAGAGCAGGCACTGACTCACAAACGCACTATAGATACCGTCATGCAGCAGCAACGTTTGGATGACTCTGAGCATCATCGTAAGCTCACAGAAAGTCAGCTGCGTAATGCACAACTGATGCAGCGCATGTGGCTGTTTGTTGCCCTGACCTGTCTGTTGCTGGGTATTTTGATCACCTATATTTTATTCAGTAAAAACCGTACTACGCGCCTCAAGGCTAACCTTTACCAGCAAAACCTTAAACAAAAAGATCAAATGCTGGCAGATATTTCTCATGAACTGAGAACGCCGCTAAGCGTGCTTAAGCTACACATAGAGGCACTGGAATATAACCTGCTGGAAGACGACACTCTGGCATACAGCAAGATCAATGAAAAAATATCCCAGCTAAACCATCTGATCTCAGACGTTTATCAACTTTCTCAAGCTGATAACCAGGCAATGGTGATCAATAATCAACCCTACTGTACCCGTACACTCGCAGACAGTTATTGCTACGACATCAAGCGGATGGTGCAAAGCAATGATCTACACTTTAGTGCCGATGTTTCAATACCTACCAATGCCAGCGTGTTGATCGACAAACCTAAGCTGGACAGGGTAATAGATAACCTGGCGAAAAACGCCTGCCTGTACACAGATAAACCGGGGCAGGTACGTCTGAAAATCCGGCAAAGCTGTGAGGGACTGATCATTCAATTGGAGGATTCATCACCGGGTGTGTCTGACACTGAAAAGCCACGCTTATTTGAGCGTTTATACCGGGTAGAAAGCTCGCGCAGCCGAGCAACCGGCGGGTCAGGTCTGGGGTTATCCTTATGTAAAAGCCTGGTGGAGTCCATGTCAGGAGATATTGAATTAAGAGATAGCAGACTAGGGGGGCTCTCTGTGCGGGTAACATTATTTGCCGCTTCAGCCACAGCTAAGGTAAAAGTGCCACAGACCGCAGCACAGATTTAGTAACCCAAATGCCTGATATAATGTCAGGCATTTTTTTAGTGCTTTATTTAATCATACTTATCGTGCTTTTTTAAAACAGGTAAGATTAAAAAACACTCGCCTGGTACTAAAGTCTGGTTATATCAAACCATCTGTATATTGACATTTTTGTATCGCTAAATCCGCTATCGCTTCACAGATCCGACCTCGATAAAAATCGCCCCACAACTGATCCGATCAGGTGTGACGAGGGTACTCCTCCATTTTCTTTCCACAATGATTGGTTTTAATAAGCAATATACACGGGAGGAATGGTCTATGACACAGCGAACTATGAAACACAATGAATGGGTAAAAATTGTTGAATCCAGACATCGTCAGAAAAAGCAAAATACGACAGTAAAAACCACTTTACCAATCTGGTCTATGTTGTTGGGTGGCTTTATCATACTTTCAGCTGCATGGACCTACTTTGTTGATAGCTCACCTGAAGACATTCAGATTGCGGCAATTGATTCAAGTGCTCAAAAACGCATTACACGCTACTTTTCTAAGCAGTTCATGATGGGCAGCTGGAAGTTTAATAATATTGATTTTAAAAGCGGCGAGCTCAATGTGTTTATTCAGATCCCAACTAAATTGGCAATGTCTGAAAGCGAAGTGAAAGAGTATATTCGTAACTCTCTGTGCCCAGCAGCCAACAGTCGTGTTTGGCAAGATGTACAAAATAACGACATGTATATTTACCTCTATACAGACATGCCACGCAGAGGCAAATACGCCTTGTGTAATAGCTGATCATACCAAATGCGAAAAGGGCCTGAGGGCCCTTTTTTATTATCTGCGACACGCTTATAACTCCCCCTCTTAAATACTCACCGCTTTTTTAGCCACTGTACTATGAAAAATGATAACCTTTGTTGACTGGTGTATTATGAATTTACTTTCCAGCATACTCCCAGTTCTTATGAATTAAGGAAAATCAGTAATATAAAATGAGTGACCAACAATGAAAATAATAAAAATACTCTTAGCCATCGTGTTTGCCGCCACCCTAGGTATCATTTTCTTTCACCAAACGTTGATATCCTCAGTACTTTTGCCCCAATATATTAACTGGGCTGAAGAAACTGATATACAAGGTCGTCAGATTGGCGAACCTTTAGATCAAAAGCACTTAGCAATTGCAAAAGAGATAGGCATACAATCTCCGGAAAAGGTGAGGATAGTCTATGTTGACGAAGTCCCTTTTCCTCATGACAACTTTGCCTTGAAAACGTTAGGCGAAGCACTTGGGTTTGTGGGAGAGGGCATTATCAATAACGCGCAGGTATTTGGTTATTCCATCTACGTACGCCATGGCTTTGAACTCACAACACCTAAACTGGCACATGAACTTGTTCATGTCTTGCAGATTGAACGCTCCAGCCTGCAGGCTATCGTGACACAACACTTTTCTGACCTGGCAGAATATGGCTATGATAATTCTCCATTAGAAGTTGAAGCCTTCAAGGCCAATGAAATATACAAAGATCGTTAAGTCGCCAAATAAAGAGTCGCAAACTCAGTGACGAATATTGCGACTCCAAAAGGTATTACCTGCTGCAGGAAACAAGTACTAATACCCGTCCTGCAGAAACACCCTCGTCAGAGGTTGCCCTTACTCTAATTCAAGTTTCGCTTTTTCGGTTAGTTCACTCGGTAACTCGCGAGATACTGAGACGCCCAATTCTTTAAACTCTGAGGCCTGTTTAATCAGGTTTCCTTTGCCGCTGTATAGCTGAGCCATCGCTTTATCGTACCCTTCCCGAGCCTTATCCAGTTGTTTTCCCACGCCTTCCAAACTATGCAAAAAAGCATTCAGCTTGCTGTAGAACTTTTCAGCACGCAGTGCCAGCTCTTTACTGTGCTTACTTTGCTCTTCAAAACGCCACAACTGTTTCACGATATTCAGGCTGGTCAGCAGGGTAGTTGGCGTTGCAATCAACACCTTATTCTCGAGGGCGTATTGATATAAATCGGGCGCATATTTAATGGCCTCAACAAATGCTGACTCCACCGGAATAAACATGATCACCACTTCGGGAGAGTTCAGCCCTGGTAGTCGCTCGTAAGATTTGTCTCCCAACTCTTTTACCCGTGCTTTTACTGCTTCAACGTGGGCGACAATGGCCTGATTTGCCTCACTATCTTGCTCAGCATTGACATAGCGGGTATAAGCGTTCAAAGAGGTTTTCGCATCCACCACCAGGTGACGCGCTTGAGGCAGATACACAATGACATCGGGACGGTATTTACCTTCTTCGGTCGAAAAACTCACCTCGCGCTGATAATCATTACCCGGACGTAAACCCGCACTGTCGAGCACATTTTCGAGCATCAGTTCACCCCAGTTACCCTGAGTTTTCTTCTGGCCCTGCAACGCGTTTGTCAGCTTATGCGCCTGCTCAGTGATGGCCTGGTTGTTGGCCTGCAAATGCAATAACTCGGTGCGCAGTGCGGCTCTTTGTTTGAGTTCTTCGCTGTGAATGGCTTCCATTTTATCCCGAAAGCCCTTAAGCTCGCCCTGAACGGGTTGTAACAGCTGAGAAATTTTATCCTGACTGTGCCGGGCGAACTTTTCGCTTTTGTCCTCAAAGATTTGTGTCGCCAGATTTTCAAACTCTTGTTTTAACACGGCCTTTGACTGTTCAAGTTGAGCCAGTTGTGCATCAAAAGACTGCTGTTTTTGTGCCAGGGTGGTTTTCACATCGGTCAGCTCTAACTCCAGACGGTGAGCATACGCTTGCGTGTCCTGAGCCATATCTTCTGCTTTTTGCCAGCGATTCTGTAACTCGTTGCTTTGACGTTGCTTTTCTTCCAGCCGAGCTTGTAACTGCTGACAGTCACCATGTAGTTGCCAGTGTTGGCTCTGTGCCTGTTTCAGTTCATCAGTTAATTGCGCCAGCTGACTCTGTAACTGCTCATTTTGTACCGTCAATTGTTGTCTGGCAGTTTGGTTCTTTTGCCGGAACAAACAATACAGAGGGGCAAAAACACATGAAGATAACACGGCACCGGCACTGAGTAATGTCAAAATTTGAGCGGGAGAAAGGGTGGCTAAACTGGACCAAAACATAGGCATTCTCTTGATGTAACTATGTTTAGATAATATCAACTACACAGCTTAAATGCCTATTATATTGTGATTTTCTTGAAGTTTGTTGTGGTGAGCTAGCGGCGCTTAAGCGCCGTCATTTATGCATCAAGTTGCTGTTCATTGAAACGATAACCAGCACCGTAAACCGATTCTACAATTTTGGGCGAGCACTCGATTTGCTTGATCTTCTTACGGATGTTCTTGATATGACTGTCGATAACGCGGTCGGAAATATCAAAGTTGTCGGGCTGAATATGATCCAGAATCTGCTGACGGGAGAAAACCCGGTTAGGCGCCTGATACAACATGGCAAATACGTCAAACTCAACTTTAGTCAAAGACAAGGTGTTGCCTTTGATAGAAACGATTAACTGATCCACATCCACCACGATAGCAGCTTCCTGAGACGCGCTGGGGGCAGCCTGGCAGCGACGCAGAATCGCTTTGATACGCATTACCAGTTCAGCAGCACTGAAAGGCTTACAGACGTAATCATCGGCACCAAACTCCAACCCTTTTAACCGGTCAGCCTCCGATACCTTTGCCGTGAGCATCACAATCGGTACCATTGAGAATTCTCGGATCTGGCGCATACACTCAACACCATCCTGATTTGGTAGCATGATGTCCATCAAAATGGCTTCAGGGTTATTTTCTCTCACCCAGTCGACCACCAAAGCACCATCTGCAATATGGGTAATTTCGAATCCAGAAGCTTTAAAAAACAGCATTACCTGCTCTGCAATATCGTAATCATCCTCAACGATAAGAATATGGTGCTTAGATGTCATTTAGCCTCTCGATTTAGCCTTTAGTTGTGAAAGCTGCTTTTTAACTTGACCCTTTAACTTATCCGATAAAGTTTCATCAAACAACAACATGGTCAGAATGCTGGCCAGATCATCTGAACTGGCAACCTCATTTAGTAGATCATAATCACACTGTGACTGAGGTTCAATAAAGTTTAACTGTGAAATTGTATTTTCGTAGCACAACATAGCTCGCCCCTTGAGTCCATCGCGTCCTAATTCGCCAATATGGTTATTAAAGTCGAACAATGTGGATCAAATATGGAACAGCTTAAAAATGCACAAAAAAAGCCGGTTAACAGTTAACCGGCTCGATACAAAACTTGTATTTAATAGGGGGAAATCAACAATATGCTTACTACAAACTTGGCGTTAACAACAAGCATAATGATAGACCACCCCTTGTTCTAAAAAGTTCAGAAAAAATTAGTTTTTTATCATTTCGAGCATTTGCGCTTCATTAAATTGAGTCAAATTTACGCCTGCATCAGCAAACAAAGCGTCTACCAGTGCCTGCTTGTCCTTTTGCATCTGATAGACTTTCTGCTCAATTGAATTAGCGATGATCAGCTTGTAAACAAATACAGGCTTATCCTGCCCGATTCGATAAGCCCTGTCTGTTGCCTGATTTTCTACGGCAGGGTTCCACCAGGGATCAAAATGGATCACCGTATCGGCCTGGGTCAAATTCAGGCCCGTTCCGCCTGCTTTGAGACTGATCAGGAAAACATCGACCTCACCCTCAGTGAAGCGGGCAATCACTTTATCACGTTGACGAGTTTGACCTGTCAGCATAGTGAACGGGATATTCAAGCTGTCACAATGGCTGGCGATCATGTCCAGTACACTGGTGAACTGGCTGAAAATGATCACCTTGCGGCCTTCTTCTAAGAAAATAGGTAAGTGACCTGATAACCAGTCAAACTTTGCGCTGTTGAACGTCTGAGTTTTATCAACCAGGCTGGGGTGACAGCAGATCTGACGCAACTTCAGTAGGGCATCTAAAAATGCCAACTTGCTGCGCTCTACACCTTGTTCTTTAAATAAATCGACCAGATTAGACTCGATTTTAGCCTGTACCTGGTGGTACATGTCTGCTTGACCACCGCTGAATTCAAGCTTTTTAACCAACTCTGTTTTTGCTGGGAGCTCGCGCACAACTTCAGACTTTGTTCGGCGCAAAATGAAAGGCGCAATTAAGGACTGTAACTCTTTGGCACGCCGGGTATCACTTTCTTTCTCGATAGGTTGCTGGAAGTAGTGCTTAAACTGTTGCTTGGTGCCCAGCACGTCAGGCATCACAAAATCGAGCAAAGACTTTAGCTCCAGGAGGTTATTTTCGACCGGTGTGCCACTCAGACACAGTTTAAATTCAGCAGATAACTGCTTAACACATTTGGAAATCTGCGCAGTTTCATTTTTAATGTACTGCGCTTCATCAAGCACAATTGAATCAAACTCCAGCTCAGAGTAATGCGCCAAATCACGTTTTAGTAACGGGTAAGTGGTGATAATAAAGCGTGCATTTGCAACCTGATTGAGCTGCTTATCACGCTGTGCGCCATGCACCGTCAGCAAAGGAAGGTGTGGCGCAAAACGACGGAATTCGTTCTGCCAGTTACCAACCAAACTAGTCGGACAAACAATCAACGAAGGCTTGGTCACCAAAGTGTTGTGCTGCGAGATAAAGTAAGCAATCACCTGCAGCGTCTTACCCAGACCCATATCATCCGCAAGAATACCACCAAGCTGATGGCGATTCAGGAACCGCAACCAGTCTACCCCCTGCACCTGATAATCACGAAGCGTAAAATGCTCTGCAGAGTCTGGTACGCCGAGTCCTAGTGATTGCTCAGGTTTACTCAGTTCGTCTAGGTAATCTAACAGGCGTCTGTCATCAGACACACTCTCAACTGCATTCAGCTCAAATAATTTGCTGGCGTACGACAATGGAAACTTGAACTGCGAACTGGAGAGATAATAGCTAAATCTTGCTTTTAGCAGGAGCAACTCGTCGTAAACGGCCTTAGGAATGGCATAGCATTGCTCTGCGATATTAATGTATTGATAAACATTAGCCAGAGAATTGACTTCGTGTGAAGGAATTTTATCCCAGTCCAGTGTAACCAGCTTATCATCAAACATTACCCGGCCGATGACGTGGTGTTTTTTGTCTCGTTTTAGTACCAAAGTGACTTTTGGTGTCTGTACCGCTCGGCCACCTTGTAATTCATCGACCTGCCAGAGTTTACTTTGTAAGTAAGGGCGGACTTCGCTATTAAACCAGTGATAGGTTACATCATCATCATGTGGAAGCACGAAGTGATTTTGCTGAGCGGAGAAGCCAAGCCCGTTGAGCATTTTTTCGCATCGATTGAGTTGCTTCGCTTTGGAGTAACGGCCTTCTTTATCCAACAATGATAAAGCCAGCTTCAAAGGAGAGCCGGGCTCTATGCTCAGTCTGGCGACCAGCTTATCTTTATTCACCAGGTGCTCGTGCCCCTGAGGTGGTGGCACTATATTGTCGGCAAACACGTCCTGGAAACGTTTAATCACAGCCTCGATCTTATTTGTGTTGATCAAAGGCATAGTGTGCAAGTGAGCAATTTCCTGTGCACTTAGCTCTGACTCGATCCGACCAAGCAGCATATTTTCAGTATCTAAATAGACAGGTGGATCCGTTTTGATCAGTTGCCACTGCTCGACTCCACTTAAATGACTGGTTAAGCGATATTCATCGCGTTCTTTTTCCCACCTAAACTCAAGGTGTTGCTTATGTCCAAAAGTCAGTGGTTTACGGCTGTTTTGGTAAAAGCAACGCTTACTTTGCACGAGCTGTTGTAACGCTGAGAATCCCCAGCTTCCGGACAGTTCAAAGTGACCAGGCGTATTTTGCGAGCGGATCCAAGAAAACAATCTAAAGTCGCTTTCTAAAATATCCTTTGGCGGCACCTGACTGTTAAGCTGATGCTCGGTTAGCGCACGGCCAAGAGGGTAAACCCCGTCTGGTTTTTGCGGCGTTGTTTTTGGGTTGACCAACAGTTCATTCCCACGGGACTCAAGCACGAATAACAAGACATTCGTCACGTCCAGATCATTCGCTTGTTGCAATTGTGCGAGCTCATTAAACCAGTCATTGACTAGGTAAGACTCACCAAAACCACCCGAGTGATCTATTTTTAGTTTCAACAAGACAGCCGCAATGTGGCGGCATTTGGGATTATTTGAACAAGTACACTGGGCTTCGACAGACGGCGTTCCTTTGATCTGCTCAATTTTGATGTGTTGAGTGAAGGTATTGCCGAAGTTACCCATCACCTGAGCGTCTATCTTTGTGAAGTCCTCAGAGTGCTCCAGAAAGCTAATCTGTTCATCATGCAAATATTGCTTGGCCTTACTTAACAAGGCAGCATTGAAATACTGTTTGAGAAATCGTTCGGACAGTGGAAACTGGGTCGACTGTTCTTGTTTAATTTCCTCAAATAGTGCTAGAAGTTGCTCTTTAGATAACTGCGAAGACATTCGTTTACAATAAAAAAGACGTAAAAGAGCAGTATATGAAATTACGTATTTGAGCTAAAGAGGCAAATGGCGATAAATCGGGAAAATTTGACTGGTTGGATGACAACAGTGTCGAAAAAGTACGAATAACGGCCGACAAATCGGCCGTTAGTGATTAATTGAAACTGGCAAGCAATTTCTCTAATTGCTCTAGACGCTTCTCGGTCATAACACGATCGTCTATCTTAACGGTGATAGCACCGCTTTTTATGTTCTTTTGAACCTTGACGTAGTCATTTTCGAGTAATGCTATGTTTCTGGACTCCGCCTTTGAAAATGTAGTCAGATAATTGGTCAGTAGTACCGCGCGTTTTTCGTCACTGACGGCCTCAGTCGTTAGCTGTTCAGGCGCATACTCAGCCACTTTTTGTTTGAAACCCTCACTCTGCTCCTGAATCGCGGCGATCAGCTTTTTAGCGGCTTCGCGACCCAAATGATTTGCCGTCGGATACAGACTGACAACTTCGAGCGGGATCTGCTCATACGCTTTTAACGAATCTGCAATCGCGGTATGTGATAAACCCTCTATAGCCGCAATCTCGCGATAAGATCCTTTTTTGCCTTGTTGAATAAGTAACTGTTTGGTTTGTGAAAAAGCTTTACCCTGTTCCCACAAACTTGGTGCTATGTATTGGTCTGATGACACTGAAAGCACTTTGGCGTCTTCATCTGTGAAGTCAGCAGAAGTTAAAATAACATAATCAGCGCCACCTAGCAGGCAGGCTTTTCTGCGTCTGGAGCCTGATAATACTTCATGTACAGCGCCTTTTTCCCAACATAACGCAGGGTGTAGATTACGCTTGTCGGCTTCTATAGCAGGAAGAATATCTGCTACGGAACGTTCGTTGAGCAGTGTCTGGTCGCGTCTGTTGTCACCATATACCTTTGTGGCCTGACTTATTTCGTTATGTTTAATTACTTTACAGACCAATGTGATCATTCTGTTGGGATCGCTGGGTGCGGGCATGGTCACCACGTCACCCACTTTTGCCTGATCTAACAGATCGTCTAAACTGCTGCCTTCAACGGGTGTTGCAAAAGGATCGATGCGTGTGTCGTTCTTACGTTTTCTAGCCATGAATTTGTTTACCTACTTACTGATCGAGTGATGACTGAGTTGATGGCCAATTTGACCGAACTAACATTTCTAGTTCATCCACGACATCTTTTATATTTTCCTGTGATTTAATCAAAGACTCTCTGCTTGCAAGTGAATCAGAGGTTTTTTGATCAAAAATGGTATTAAACGATGAGGAACTTGCGGTGATCGCAGAGCTGTGATTGATAGGGTAACTCATCACCTGGCGGCCAAATGCACTACGGACGTCTTTAACAATATCCCGCTGTGAATGATTACCTTTAACGTAATTAGTGACCAAAAACTGCATGAAATCCCAGCCTTCATGTCCAAGTGCCGCAACCGTATGATAGATTTCTCCAAGTCTTTTTAGATACTTGTTATTAGCATCAAAGTCGACCGCTTCTGGATGCACAGGAATAAGCATGGCCGTAGACGCCATCAGTGCATTGTAGAACATGAAATTAAGCGAAGGGGCAGTATCTATCAAGATAATGTCAAACTGCTCTGAGACCGGCTCTATGACTTTCTCTTTTAATTTATGATAGTGACGTGTTTGCGCATAACTGGATGATTCTTTTAATTCTGTTGCGGTTTCATGTTCGAAGTAAAAATCGTCCATACCAGATGGTAACACGCGGATATTAGGAATATGCGTTTCTCTGAATGCATCTGATACCAATTGTTGCCAGGTTTCGCCTTCGTCTAGTTCAATACAATCACGCATAAGATCGCCGACAGTGATCGGCTCAGGATCTTGAGATGGAAAAAAGCTTGAAGATGATCCCTGCGGATCCAGATCAATGATCCCGATGCGGTATCTCTTAATATTCGTAGTAGCAAGGGCAGCTGCTATGTTTACCAAACTGGTTGTCTTACCACATCCGCCTTTAAGGCTGTTTATAACAATAACCTGTAGTTTATCGTTTGGTTTTCTGTGGTCGGCTTCTATTCCCAATATCTCGGCCATAGAGAAGATGTTGGCTAATGTATAAGCGTAATGGCCGTTTGCCCCTTTTTGGATAGCCAAGTGATCAAAGTCACCTTGATCATGACGTCGCTTGAGTGTTCTATTATTCACACCTAGCAGATCTGCAGCAGCTTTTTGTGTATATGTGCGAAGTTCTTTATCCTCGCTTTTGAGATGTGCCCGATAATGCTGAATTCGACCTTCTAAGGATTTTTCAGCAACTTCTGCGGTAGCTTTGAGCAGCCTGTACGTTGAGAGCGCATTACTATTGATAGACATACGTTATTTCCTTCAAATGATGGTTATTATTATAATGTCCATTACTTTTGCAGTAAACATAAAAAAACAAAGACATCGATATTTATAACTTACCTAAGGTATAAATAAATAAGTTTAGAATTGGTTAGATCTATAGGTATTAAAGGCTAGATGCTAAATAACGCCACATATCCTATTGTTTTTATTGGAAATGCTACTGTTAATCTGGATCAGGAAACTACTTGGTTAAGATCAGATCTTTCCTTACTCCGAGATCGTTCTTTTACTAACAGCTCTTTTGATTTTTCTAATATACACAACTTATGCACATGTTTGTCCACTATTCTGTAGTGACAGATCTATATTTTACTAAGTTAATTCAGTAAGTTATACACTTAATCTATCGAAGACAAAGGTTTCAATAGGTATAGATCTGATCTGTACTTAGAATAGATCGGATCCTTACCTGCTCGATCTCAATTTATCCACAACAGATCTGAGAAAGCCTGATTTACAGGCTTATTTGGGGCTTTCATTAGCACTTTTAATAAAGATCTTTGTGCCAGTTGGTATAAACTGGATCCCAATATGTCGAGTCTTAGTAAAAAAGTGATCCAATACTGATTTTTTAGCGCAGATCACTTTTTTACTAACTTAAACAATTAACTTTTGATCGTGAATGTGTTGTCATTAACTGTCGCAAAATTCTGGAAGTAAAAAAATGAGCCGTAAGGTAAACATCTCCGTTGATAATTTACCTGATTCCCTTAGAGGTCAGATCCATGGTGTTGAAAGCGCAACCGATAACGAGAGTTTAGCGTTGTTCACTGACAACAAAGATGTTCGAGTATCATTGGAAACTGCTAGTCATGGTTTGCGGGCTTATTCTAACACTTTCAATCATTACGACCTTTGGGGCCGGTTTGTGCGTTCTGGCTATAAAAAGCTGCCCCTGGAAGAAGCGCCAAAGAAAACCATTATTTCCAGAAGAATTTCTGAAAAAGTTGACGGTATCGTGTATGACGGTGAGTTAAAAATTACGCCGGCTGTTGTAAGTAGTAAAAAAGACGGTGAGGAAGCTGAATTTCTTGTATGGCCGTCGGACCGAGAGGAAAAAGTTGAGCGCGCGCTCATTCGCCTTGCTTCAAAAGGTAAAATTGTAAAAATCAATTTTAAGTCCGGTATTCAATATGCTGTGATTTTCTCTATGAATGAGTTGGCTCAAGAGCTCAAAGCTGTTGGTCAATCAATGCCTTACCCTCAGATCAAAGAATCTTTGGAGGCTTTGCAAGGCTCTAAACTATCGTTTAAATATCGTGCAACAGACACTAAAAGTACAGATATAGATGACTCGTTTTATGAGTCTAATATGAACTTTTTATCGTCGCTTCACTTCAGTGGTAAAAAAGGGCAGGGCGGTAACGTTAAGTGTGTGGCCTGTCTGAATGCTTTTGTTCATAATATGATCGACAATTTAGAGTATAAGGGATACTACTTTAATAGCGCGCAAGAATTGAAACGGGGTCTGTCCCGCTGGATGATGCTGCGCTTATATCACCTGTGGAGATATGCAGCTCCAGGAAAAACTTACCATTTCCGTCTTTTATCAATCATGGAAAAATATGGTTCCATCTATCCTGATGATGAAATAACCGACAATAAATTGAAAGCATTACGGCGAGATATGACTACAACAATGAAAGACCTGATCGAAAAAGGGGCTATTTCTGAGTATCATATTTCGAATGTAAAAGATGATAAAAGCGGCAAAATCATAGATTATGTATACGAAATGCACCCATCTGCACAGTTCTGTGACGAGATATTAGCGTTAAATAAACATAATAAGCGAATTGAAATCCAGGGTGGTAAGCGCATTGTCGAAAACGCGGAAGTGATAGACGAAGACACGTTGGAAGAAATCGTGAAAAAGTAACTTGATTGGCGACAATCGAGTTTAGTCTGTCACATGCTGTGAACTAAAAATTATTATGTTAAATCTGAAGCGACATGATATTTTGTGACAGGTTTCTAGCTTTTTAGTATTTGAATATTTTTAAAATTAGACAATGTCGCTTTTAAGCTGCCTAGCACTTATAGAAATAACAAGACTTAGCAACAAATAGAGCTGTTTTTATGCTTATTTATGATGTGTTCTTCTTAGTTGAAGGGTATATCACTCAAGAGGTTATACTTATACGAAGCGTTTGCCGGATGATCGGCTTTAATTCTGGAGAAGATTGAACTGCTATTATGATTGTCTGACGACTTGTTTTATGAATGGGTTAGTATGGGAGTGTTGTTGGATTATCTAAACCTTTTAGCTATGATGTGTTCTTTATGGGGGCCACCAACTTTCGCACCTGGTGGACAAGGTGACCATTTGGATCAAACGCAATTTGTCTGATTAAATGTTCAGCCCGGATTGGTCAGCGTTCGGGGGTAATATTGATGGCTGGTTTCAGTGACGTGGGCAGAATCGTGACGAGGATTTGGGAGGGTGATCCCATTATCTATGATGTGTTCTTATTGGGATTGACACGCAACTTTCATGCTTGATGGACAACGTGGCCATGTGGAACAAAACCGAGTGTGTCTGATTAAATTTGCAGCCCGGATGGGTCAGCGATCGGGGGTAACATTGATGACTGGTTTCAGTGACGTGGGCAGCATCGCGACGAGGATTTGGGTGTGTGATCTTCTATTCTATGATGTGTTCTTAATAGGGTCACGCCGAACACACACGCCTGTTAGATAAGGTGGTCATGTGGAATAAAATCGAGTGTGTCTGATTAAATTTGCAGCCCGGGTGGGCCAGCGATCGGGGGTAACATTGATGGCTGGTTTAAGTGACGTGGGCAGCATAGCAGCGGTGATCCGGGTGGGTGATCCGTTTTGCTATGATGTGTTCTTTTTGGGTGAAGCCTACCTTTCACGCTTGATGGACACGGTGGCCATGTGGAACAAAATCGAGTGTGTCTGCTTAAATTTGCAGCCTGGGTGGGTCAGCGATCGGGGGGAACGTTGATGACTGGTGAGTGATCCCATTATCTATGATGTGTTCTTATTGGAATTGACACGCAACTTTCATGCTTGATGGACACGGTGGCCATGTGGAACAAAATCGAGTGTGTCTGCTTAAATTTGCAGCCTGGGTGGGTCAGCGATCGGGGGGAACGTTGATGACTGGTGAGTGAACCCATTATCTATGATGTGTTCTTATTGGAATTGACACGCAACTTTCACGCTTGATGGACACGGTGGCCATGTGGAACAAAATCGAGTGTGTCTGTCTAAATTCGCTGTTCGAATTGGGCCTGCGATCGTGGGATAACATCGGTGGCTTGTTTGGGTGACTAGGGTAGAAAAGTGACGAGGATTTGGGTGTATAATCAATGATGTGTTCTTGATGAGTGCTCAGTTTTCAAACCCGGAATGGGTAAAATGGCGATTTTGATTTGATACCGATATTTTGATTATAACGATTAGTCAGCTTATCAATGCTCTTATCGGTTGTTGAAATATAAGCCGATTAGATCCAATGACTGTGTTTGGAAAAAGATCGTAACGATTACTGTTTTTCAATTTATTTTGACAAATGTCGGAATGGTTTAACGTTGTTAGATGTACCTGAACTTTGCTGGGATTTTGATAGCGGTACTTCTCGATAGCTGGGTATTGCAGTCCGCCGTCATTAGCCTTAGCATTAAACTAAAGATGTGTTTTTTGGCATCACCGAAGCAAGCTCAATTGGTTAGACTTTTAAGATGCGCATTCGATTTGAGTTAGAAGTTAGGTGTTTACCAGCAACATACTTTGAGCTTGGTAATATCTATTTAAGATCTGTTTGGCTTTATTAAAGAAAATAAAAATTTAGGGATTTTTAATCTAGTGATAGATATGTAGTGTTTTATACGTTTCACTATCATAGATAAAGCCTTTTCTGACCATGAGAAAGTAACTACTTACTATCTTAACTTTACATAGATAACGAAACGTATTAAGTGAGATGGGTAACGGAGATAAGAATTTAAAAAGCAGTCAGGTAGTTGGCATTAGAGTCCAAATTTTACTGACCCTTAACTCATTTTCTAATATATGAACAGAAAATTTCTTCGCTTAGGTATATTTTAAATCGAACTCGCTGACTTATCCTAGTTACTAGAAAAAACTTAACAGAAATGAAAATCTTATCTTCCATAAATTCAGTGTCTGCTTTTTATTTTTTATCCTATCCAAGCCAGGTGTTAGTTATAGTTCCAGTTTTAACCCGTTCTACTCGTTAATTTTTTCCAGGTAAATTCTTTCTATTAGATAATTGTATTCTTTTTTACGTGGATCAGTATCTTCTCGAATATAATTTTTCAATTCACCTATTTTTGTTTCTTTTTGCGGATTTAAAAGAATAAATGGAAGCGCACCGCTTACATGATATCGATTTTTTGCACTAAAGCGAACGTTTACTTCAGGGCTTACTCTGGTAGGGCGCCTTATTCTTAACTTTGCTGATGAAGACAAACTTGAAACCCTAAGTCGTTCTTGTTCAACAATTGATTGCCAGTTATTTTGGTCTATTGCTCTTGGGTTTGTATATTGAGAAGACCGTTGAAGTATATCCAGAGCGGCTTTCTTAGATAGTGTTTTTGTTGAGTGTTTGGTCATCCAAGTAAAGCGCACTGAGTATGGCACTGTGTGCTCGAAGTGTATCTTTCTATAAGCTGCCAAAGTAACTAAACCTGGCACAGCACTATGCACTGCTTCAAATCTTGCGTCGTTATTTGCAATTTCTAGAACTAATTCTTTAAAGGCATCTTTAGCTAAGTTAATTTCGACAAGTCGATTTCTAATTTCACCTTTTGGATCGTTAACTAGGATTAGTCCCGGATGGCGTGTAAGTACTTTACCGCTTTCTTTCTTATCAAGAAAAAGGTCCTTAAATGACTTAACACAATGTGAAAGAGCTGCATCTTCGGTCAATTTTTCTACAGGAATGTTTTCCGGAGCCGAAGTTTCGTCCTTTTTTTCAACCGCAGGAAGCTTAAAATAGATAGCTTGTGCAATATCTGCAGCTTGTATCTCGTCACAGAACAAAGATATTTGTTCAAAAAGATAATCAAAATGTGACCTTATTGAAAGTTTACTTTTCATGAGCTAGCCAATTAAAACGATTTAAAAACAGAAGTGATTATATACTTATTTTTCGTATCTCCTTGATAAAAATTATCAAAGACGATAAGTGTTGATTCGATAATCAATTATATACCATATGTATGATGTGTTCCTACTATTCTAGCCTAACTTTCTTTTTTGTACAACACTATCTGGTCCTGTTATTAACTTCTTGTATGGACAACTTTTAATAAAGGTTTGACCTGTAAAAAAGCCAATTATTTTCTACACTCTCGTTCCATAATTCAAAGATTATTAATAGTTTCTGGCACATACAATACTCCAATAATTCATTGTGTCTTCTCGCTTTACGGGGGGGGTCCGATCTCAAGAATTGATAGAGCAAAATTGTAGCCAGGAATGTTCAGAACAATAGCAATTGCTATGGTCAACTTTGGCAGAAAATCGTTTTCTTTAGGCACTTTGTTCATGGTACCTGAACCGTCTATCCTGGTCTTCAACAAATACTTCAATATGACGACCAAATAGATCAAAATTCTATCGTCCACTGGAAATTTATGACTATTACCAATAATAACTTTTGTACTCTGACCTTATAATTATCATCAATCAGTCGTGGTGAAACAGGTGATTGATAGTGGCCTTTAGTTCTTTGCTCTAACTTACGCAATACTTTCTCGCCTATTGCCAGTTTTTTAATGCCATGGATTGTAAATAGGTTTTTGATTCTTACCTGAATGTTTAGCAAAGACAAATTCTGGGCTTTCTCTGTCAGATGTTGTTTGAGTCAGAATATGCTGTTATGAATTTGACATCACGTGCTAAAGGGCATGTTACGCTAGAACTGATTTAGACCGAAACCAACCGTGGCAGGGTGTGGCGCAAATTGTGCAACACCTTTATTAAATTCGGAATGCATGTTTTTAGTAAAAACTCTTATCACAGTTACCTCATTAGAAATAGTAGTGAGTCATGTACATTAATGCCATGGTAGGAGTGTGCGCTGCCTTCGAACCTTGTTTAGTTAAGAATCTTATACAGACTGTAACGATGAACTCTTGAACGAATGGCGATAGGATATTCTATCTGGATACCGGGGGGACGATGCAAACCATCTTATGATCGTAGTGAGAGAATATACGCAAACTCCCTAATCTCCAGTCAATTTAACATAATTATTATTAAAAAGGAAAATTACTATTCCTGTATAAGAAACTCAACCGAAATAAGCTTTCCTTACGTTGGTATTGTTTATAAATAGTGTAGTTTGCTGAGTGATCCAGGAGTCGCTTAATGTATGATGTGTTCTTTGCCTGATTTAATCCTTTAAATTCTTCGAAATATCCTTGAAGCTGTAGCGTCTATAAGGTACCTTGCCTTTGAGGTAACTAATGAGGAATGAGGAAAATATGAAACCTTGGAGCCCAGATAGCTGGAGAGAACATCCGATAGTTCAACAACCTGAATACCCGGATAAATTAGAGCTTGAATCAGTAGAAAAACAGATCAATGCAGCACCGCCTTTAGTATTCGCAGAAGAAACTCGAAGCTTGTATAAAAGCCTGGCCGATGTATGCGAAGGAAAGGCTTTTTTACTTCAGGGTGGGGATTGCGCCGAGTCATTCGCTGACTTCAGCGCGACCAGCATAAGAGATACATTTAAGACACTTTTGCAAATGGCTGTAGTGCTGACCTATGGAGGCAAGTGTCCGGTTGTTAAAATCGCAAGAATGGCAGGGCAATATGCTAAACCCAGATCTTCTGATTTTGAAACAATCAATGGTGTAGCTTTGCCTTCGTACCGAGGAGACATAGTAAATAGCTTTGAATTTACGGAAGAAGCTCGCATACCAGATCCGAAAAGATTACTGACGGCCTACCATCACAGTGCGTCAACGCTCAACTTACTGCGAGCATTCGCGCAAGGCGGGCTTGCAGATCTTCACCAAGTAAGTCGCTGGAATATGAGCTTTGTTGCAGCAAATCCGATGAAAGAGAAGTTTCAGCAACTGGCCAATCGAATCCAGGAAGCACTTGAGTTTATGGAGGTTTGCGGTATCGACTCTACAGTTGCCCCAAGTCTCAAAGAAACTCACTTATATACATCACACGAAGCACTGCTGCTTGGTTATGAACAAGCCCTGACTCGCAGAGACCACTTAAGTGGTGACTGGTATGATTGCTCAGCTCACTTTGTTTGGATCGGTGAACGAACAAGGCAACTTGACCATGCACATATTGAGTTTTTCAGAGGAATAAAAAACCCGATCGGTGTGAAAGTTGGCCCAGGTATGAAGCCAGACGAACTTATCGAATTGATCGACGCTTTAAATCCAGAAAATATACCCGGACGACTTACGCTGATTACCAGAATGGGCGCTGATGTTTTACCCGAAAAGCTGCCAGCTTTAGTCAGAAAAGTTCAGGAAGAAGGTCGCAAGGTCGTATGGAGTTCTGATCCGATGCACGGTAATACTGAAAAGGCCAGCACAGGTTACAAAACTCGTAGCTTTAATAATATTTTGCGTGAAATAAGCCAGTTTTTCGCCGTACATAAAGCTGAGGGTTCATACCCAGGTGGTGTACACTTAGAAATGACTGGACAACACGTCACTGAGTGTATTGGCGGGGCATATGGACTCTCAGATGAAGACTTGGCTCAGCGTTACCGCACGCAATGCGATCCGCGTTTAAACGCAGACCAGGTCCTGGAGCTCGGATTCTTAGTTGCAGACCTGCTTAAAGATGCTCGAAACCGAGTATAGAAGAAGATAAAAGGGCCTTTGGCCCTTTTTTAATATTTGCGTCTTTCAAGATCAGTCTCTGATATAATCTTGGCTGATATCTCCTCGACTGAGAATTTAGTAGAGTTCAGGTAAGGTATTTTATTCTTCTTAAACAACATTTCTACCTCTCTGACCTCAATCCGACATTGCCGTATTGATGCATATCTTGAATTAGCCATACGCTCCTGTCTGATAGCCGACAAACGCTCAGGGTCAATCGTTAGACCAAATATCTTCTGTTTGTAAGGCATCAAACACTTAGGTAAAGCACCTTTTTCAAGGTCATCTTCTGTCATTGGATAATTTGCTGCTTTAATCCCGTATTGAAGAGCCAGGTACAAACTCGTCGGCGTTTTGCCACTGCGACTCACGCCAACCAAAATAATATCGGCTTTTTCGTAATCTTTTACATTTGCGCCATCATCGTTGGCCAGTGCGTAATTGACTGCATCAATCCTGAAGTCGTAAGTCGCTTCGTGAATGCTGTGTGTGCGGTGAACTTTTGGTACCGGAGCAACTTTTAGTTCTCTTTTTACAATTTCGCTGGAATAAGATAAGAAATCATAGCAAACCCCATCTGATGCAAGAATAATATCGGACAATTCGGGGTTTACAAAGGTGAAAAACACCAACGGCTTTTCGCCACTTGTTTGCGCAGTAGCATTAATTAGCTCTTTGATTTTTTCAGCTTTTTCGACAGTCTCTACAAAAGGGATCGTCTTATGATTAAAGTCTACGGGAAACATCGACAGCGTCGCATGCCCGAATACCTCAGATGTAATCGCTGTTCCATCCGATATATAAAATGCAGTTCTCATTTTAACCTTTCAATTACTTTTTTAGTATTTTTTCGTGTCGCGGTTTACGCCGCTATGCATTAAGTTGTAGAATGCCTTCGACCTATAGGAAGGTCAATTTTTCTCTCACATTAAATACAATTTGTTTTTGGAGACAGTTCCGTGCAAGACTACGTTCTCTGGTATCAAGAATTAGGTATGCAAGACGTACCTAGGGTTGGTGGTAAAAATGCCTCTCTGGGTGAAATGATATCTAACCTTGCCAATGCAGGTGTACAAGTACCCGGTGGATTCGCAACAACGGCAGACGCCTTTAATGAATTCCTCGAGCAATCAGGCCTGAATGAGAAAATTCACACTATTCTCGATTCCCTCGATGTTGACGACGTCAACGAACTTGCCAAAGTCGGCGCACAAATCCGCCAATGGGTTATTGATACTCCTTTCCAGCCAGAATTAGACCAAGCCATTCGCAACGCATACGCCTCGCTACACGGCGATGAAAGCAACGATGTCTCCTTTGCTGTTCGTTCCTCAGCAACAGCCGAAGATATGCCAGACGCTTCATTTGCAGGACAACAAGAGACTTTCCTAAACGTTAAAGGTATCGACGCAGTAATGGTCGCTATCAAGCACGTTTTTGCCTCTTTGTTCAACGACCGCGCAATTTCTTATCGTGTTCACCAGGGTTACGACCATCGTGGCGTCGCGTTATCTGCTGGTATTCAGCGTATGGTACGTTCAGACAAAGCATCCTCAGGTGTTATGTTTACGATTGATACAGAATCAGGTTTTGAGGATGTTGTTTTCGTCACCTCAAGCTATGGTCTTGGAGAAATGGTCGTACAAGGTGCAGTAAACCCAGACGAGTTTTACGTCCATAAGCCGACGCTGGCCAAAGGCTTGCCAGCAGTTGTAAGACGTAACATTGGCTCCAAAGCAATTCAAATGGTCTATTCGAACGATGAATCTCACGGTAAACAAGTAGAGATTGTCGATATGGACCCTGAGCTGTCAAACAAGTTCTCCATCACAGACAGCGAAGTACAGGAATTAGCAAAGCAAGCTGTTATCATCGAAAAACATTACGGCCGTCCAATGGATATTGAATGGGCTAAAGATGGTAACGATGGCAAACTTTACATTGTACAAGCTAGACCAGAAACAGTTCGCTCTAACGAAGATGCTAACGTTATGGAGCGCTTCCAGCTTAAGCAAAAATCGAGCGTTGTTTGTGAAGGACGTGCAATTGGACACAAAATCGGTAGCGGTGTTGTACGCGTACTAAACTCGATTGACGAAATGGATAAAGTCGAAGAGGGCGATATCCTGGTTACTGACATGACAGACCCAGACTGGGAACCTATCATGAAACGCGCAGCTGCAATCGTAACGAATCGCGGCGGCCGTACCTGTCATGCTGCAATCATCGCTCGAGAGTTGGGAATTCCAGCAGTAGTGGGTTGTGGTAATGCGACCGACACCATTAAGCATGGTGATGAAGTAACGGTGTCGTGCGCCGAAGGCGACACAGGTTATATCTACCAGGGCAAACTAGACTTTGAAGTCATCTCATCGCGTATCGATTCAATGCCTGACATTCCGATGAAGATAATGATGAATGTGGGTAACCCAGACCGTGCTTTTGACTTTGCTAAGTTGCCACATGCAGGTATTGGTCTTGCGCGTTTAGAGTTCATCATTAACCGAATGATTGGTGTACACCCTAAAGCGTTGATCAATTTCGACACTCAGCCTGCTGATTTACAAGCTGAAATCAAAGAAATCATTGCAGGTTACGAGTCTCCTGTAGAATTCTACATCGCAAAACTAGTCGAAGGGATCTCTACCCTTGGCGCAGCATTTGCGCCAGAGCGCGTGATTGTTCGTATGTCAGACTTTAAGTCTAACGAATACGCAAACCTTGTTGGCGGACAACAGTATGAGCCGGAAGAAGAAAACCCAATGATTGGTTTCCGCGGCGCGTCTCGTTATATTTCAGAAGACTTCCGCGAATGTTTCGCACTAGAGTGTGAAGCAATTAAACGCGTTCGTAACGAAATGGGTCTCGATAACGTCGAAATCATGATCCCATTTGTACGTACACTTGAAGAAGCTACAAAGGTTATACAGCTACTTGAAGAACACGGTCTTAAGCGCGGCGAAAATGGTCTGAAGGTTATCATGATGTGTGAATTGCCTTCTAACGCCTTATTAGCAGAAGAATTCCTTGAGTATTTCGACGGCTTTTCAATTGGTTCAAATGACCTGACTCAGCTAACACTTGGTCTCGACCGTGACTCAGGTCTTATTGCGCACTTATTCGACGAGCGTAACCCGGCCATCAAAAAGCTGCTTTCTATGGCAATTCAAACGGCCAAAGCAAAAGGCAAGTATGTAGGTATTTGTGGGCAGGGGCCTTCTGACCATGAAGATTTTGCAGCCTGGTTGGTTGACCAGGGCATCGATTCAGTATCGCTAAACCCTGATACTGTTCTCGAAACCTGGCTATACCTTGCTGAGCAAAACAAAGCTTAGATAAAGATTAGTTAAGGCCTGCATCATGCAGGCCTTTTTTAAAGGATTATCTAAAACGTTTGTCTAGTTGAACGCAGGCACTCTTAAACCATACTTGACTCTTTTTCAACCACACTCGTGCCCATGGGTAATTGAAGGATAAGCAAAGCAACGCACCAAGCAGAAAGAAAATCGACGGGCCAGGTACCACAATAAATACTATTGCTAGCAAAGCACAAACCCCTGCAACTAAGTTCATCATAATTTTATTCATAGTGTGACCTCAAATTCGAGATTAGTATTAAATCTACTCCATATACCTGCTTTAATCCTTTTCAAAATGTAACAAAACAAAAAATTCCAGATTTTTAAAGAGACTCAACATGATACAATAGTGCCAAAGCAATAAATTATTACCGTCATGATTGCCGAAATTACCCAGCAGGATTCTGCCAATACACTATTAAATGATTACATCAGTAAAATTTGCGGCCAAGGCTTTAGCGGGGATACAGATACAAGTTATGCGACCCGTATAGTCACTGCTACTGATAACAGTATCTATCAAGAAATACCACAAGCCGTTATCTACCCTAAAAATACCAAAGATGTACAAGTTGCAATGCAAGTAGCATCTCTGGACCCTTTTTTGTCTTTAAGCTTTGGACCTAGGGGGGGAGGAACAGGTACTAATGGGCAATCTCTAACACCTGGGATAGTGGTCGATCTGTCTCGTTACATGCGAGAAATTCTTGAAATAAATGAAGAAGAAGGCTGGGTACGAGTACAAACTGGCGTCATAAAAGATCAATTGAATGATTTTCTGAAGCCTTATGGATTCTTTTTTGCGCCAGATCTATCAACCAGTAATCGCGCGACTATCGGTGGCATGATTAATACCGATGCTTCTGGTCAGGGCTCTCTGGTCTACGGTAAAACCAGCGATCACGTACTAGAACTTAAAACCATTCTTGTAGATGGCACTGAGCTCAATACCAATAAACTTGAACTTGAAAAAGCGGAACTACTTGCCGAGCAGACTAACAGAGTTGGTGAAATATATAAGACAGTGTTAACTAGCTGCCGTGAAAATAGAGAACTAGTCCTTGAGAAATTTCCAAGGCTAAATAGATTCCTAACGGGCTATGATCTCGAAAATGTCTTTGACGATGAGATGACCACATTTGATTTAAGCCGTGTAATCACAGGATCTGAAGGGTCGTTAGGCATAGTTACCGAAGCGAAACTTAACGTAACCCGCATACAGCCATATAAAACACTCATCAATATTAAATACGATTCTTTCGAATCTGCTTTGAGGAACTCACCGTTCTTAGTTGCGGCAAATGCAACTTCCGTAGAAACAGTAGACAGTAAAGTCTTAAATCTAGCCAAGCAAGACATCATTTGGCATTCAGTATCGGACTTAATCTCCGATATTCCAGGAGTTGAGGTTCAGGGCCTCAACATGGTTGAGTTTAATGGCGAGACCCCTGAAGAAATCGAAGGAAAAGTTTCTTCATTATGCAGTCAACTTGACCAACTTATCACCAACCGAGAAGCGGGTGTTGTTGGCTATCAATTGACTAATGATAAAGCCGATATACTGAAAATATACGCTATGCGTAAAAAAGCAGTGGGCTTGCTGGGTAATACCAAAGGAAAACAGAAACCACTTGCTTTTGCAGAAGATACCGCAGTACCACCAGAAAATCTTGCAGATTTTATTTTAGAGTTCAGGGCACTGTTGGACAGTAAAGGTTTGCACTATGGCATGTTTGGCCATGTGGATGCCGGCGTACTTCATGTTCGACCCGCTTTAGACATGTGCGACCCTGAACAAGAAAAATTGTTGCGTGAAATTTCAGATCAAGTCGTTGCATTGACCGCTAAGTATCGTGGCCTCATGTGGGGCGAGCATGGTAAAGGATATCGAAGCGAATATGGTCCGGCTTTTTTTGGTGACGCACTCTTTACTGAACTCAGAAAAATAAAATCAGTGTTCGATAAGAATAATCGCCTGAACCCGGGAAAAATCTGCACACCATTAGAGTGCAATGACAGCCTGGTTAGTGTTGATGGACAAAAACGCGCGTGGTTTGATAGAGCTATCAATATTGAAGTCAAAGAAAGCTTCGAAAATGCGATGAACTGCAATGGTAATGGGCTTTGCTTTAATTATGATGAAGCCTCTCCAATGTGCCCGTCATATAAAGTGACCAAAGATCGCCGTCACTCACCTAAAGGCAGAGCTTCTCTGATACGAGAGTGGTTTCGTCTTCAGGAAGAGCAGGGGGTCGATTTACTATCTTCAGAGAAAACCCTGATAGAAAAAGAAAACGATACCACCTGGTGGGAGCGCTTTAGAAACAACCGAAAGAAACAACAGGGCATCTATGACTTTTCACATGAAGTTAAAGAATCAATGGATGAATGTCTGGCCTGTAAGGCATGTACCACTGCATGCCCGATTAAAGTTGATGTGCCAAGTTTTCGGGCTCGCTTCTTAAATCTGTATTACAGTAAATACAACCGTCCATTAAAGGATCACCTTGTTGCAAATGTGGAACAAACAACGCCTCTGATGGCTAAGCTGCCAAGACTTACTAACTTTGTTGTGAATTTTGCTCCCGTTAAATCCGCGTTGAAGAATGTTGTAGGTTATGTAGATACGCCAACCTTAAGCGTCCCAACTTTAGACAAACGCACCAACAGTGAATATAGGTACGACGAGAAAAAATTTTCTACACTGTCAAAAGAACAAATGTCCGATATTATTTTTATCGTTCAGGATCCGTTTACCAGTTTCTACGAAGCTGAGTTAGTAGAAGCATTTATGCAAGTAATTACTAAACTCGGTAAAAAGCCAGTGCTCTTACCATTTGTTCCAAACGGTAAAGCCCAGCATGTAAAAGGGTTCCTAAAAGAGTTCAAGTCGACAGCTAAGTCTGCGAATGAGTTTTTGTCACGTATTGCCAGTTATGGCAGGCCGCTAGTAGGATTAGATGCTTCTTTGGTGCTCTGTTACAGAGACGAATATCTCAAGATCCTAAATAAAGACGAATTAGCATTTAAAGTTCACCTTGCACACGAATGGCTGTCAACTCAGGACTGGAGTTCAGTGGGTAAGTTGTCAAACGAAAACGGCCACTCCGTTGTCAAGTTACTTAGTCATTGCACAGAAACCAGTGCTATGCCTGAAAGCAAAACGATTTGGAAAGATATCTTTGGGCATCTTGGTGTGAACTTAGAGACACCAGCAACAGGGTGTTGTGGAATGGCAGGTACTTATGGCCATGAAACCGATCATCAACACAACTCACGATCGTTATATGAAATGTCGTGGCAAAAACACACAAGTAATATAGAAGAAGAAACAGTACTGGCTACGGGTTTTTCTTGTCGTTGCCA
Organism: Pseudoalteromonas rubra; assembly: GCF_005887095.1. GTDB lineage: Bacteria > Pseudomonadota > Gammaproteobacteria > Enterobacterales > Alteromonadaceae > Pseudoalteromonas > Pseudoalteromonas rubra_E. The sequence continues at coordinate 36,815 of NZ_PNCI01000096.1, forward strand.
GGTTAAGCGTTACGAGAATAAAAAACCAATGCATCCGATAGAGTACATTGCAAAGAATCTTTAAAGCAGTGTATGGTAGCGATACTTTTTGTATCGCTACTTTTTCTATTTTTCACGACTCTCTATCCCTTGATTATCACTAAACATACGATTTAACATAATTAAAAATCAGCGTTTGACTTGATTATTTTTTGTTATATTCAATGAATTACGCTGCGAGTTTAGTGTCACGGCCTTTAGTATGATGTGTTCTTTTTTGACTCTGGATTCAGTAGTCTAGAGTAATGTAACCATGGTTGTGTAAATGCTGTTCAGAATTACCTGAGCTTCCATCTTCAGAACTGAAATAAGCTAAACAAGATACGCTCTTTGAAAGCGTAGATAAATCAGAATAGGGCTTTGGATATACTGAAGTGATAATTTTTATTCTGAGCTTAAACGCCTTTTTCACAAAGCCGACAAGAACGGATCATATTTTATATTAATGAGTGTTTTATAACCTAGTAAGCAGACTAAGTTCAGTTTTCCTCGCGTAACAGCGATACCCAATGATGCTCAAATAAATCATTAGGCTTTCGTGGTATTTAGAATAAAAACGAGATCTACAATTTACGTTTTATTCCAGACTTAGCTCTTTCCTTAATATTAGTCTGGATATATATCTGATCGGTCGTCGCTATTTTTGAATGGCCCAGATCTTCGGATAAATGTTTCAGAGGGCGGTGCTGCGCATCGTGCGTTGCACCTGTATGGCGAAGCCAATGTGATGTAGCTGCTTGTAAATTTTCAGCTTCCTCCTGAAATCCATCCTCGTTGAGCTTTTTAATTGCCAGATCAAAACTTTCCTGCACGATTCTGCGAATTTGCCTTACATTCATACCTCCGCTACCGCGAAGCTTGTGAATAATTGGGTGGGGTTCATCGACGCGAGGTAAGGAAGTCAGCCCTCTACTTAAACGATAACGCTTTAAATACTCGATGAATTCTTCGCTTAATGTGACATCTCGAAGCTTGTTTCCTTTGCCCATAATACGCAAAAACCAAAAACCATCTTGATCTTGCCAGAAATGACTCATTACAGGTGCCCATTGCGGGCGGTCAGACAATTCGGATATCCGTAAATATAAGCCTTTTAAACACGCTAATGTGAACAGGTTTCTTTCAAGCTTGGGGTCCTTTTCACACCGGTCTTTTGTAACACCAAACACATACTCCCACTGCAGGTCACTCAGTGTGTCTGGCATTTTAATTTGTGACTGCACTACGAGATAAGGGCAGTTCTTTTTCACCACAGGAACAAAGTTAGCGAATGATTTTTCTTCCAAAATGGCAAACTTATAAAACACATTTAACGCGGTGAACATTGATGCGAGTGTTTGCTGACTAACCCCATTAGCCTTATAAACAAAGGGTCGCCAGTTTGAATTAACAACCCTTAAACCATTACTATCCTTAAAACGCCATTGCACTGATTGGGCAACCCAATCGTCACTGGTCTCCACGACGAACTCAACATATGCCTCAATGTCTTCACGTTTCAGATCAAATACAGAGGCTTTTTTTATTGTCCAGGACCACAGATAAAACCGCTCTATTTCATTACGAAATCGATTGAATGTGGCTTCTGACTTGCGGCCATACACATACAAAAATTGATATAGAAACGCCAGATCGTTTTTACAACAATGTGGATCAAAGGCCTCATTGGTAAGAAAGTTGGCAATATCTGGGTATTCTGTCTCGAGTGTATTGTCCTCAAGATGTGCGACTAAGTACCTGAGCTGCTTAAGAGTATCAACTAATGGCGTCATTGTATGTGTATAACACTGATTATATAAACAGTGTTTTATTCTGAACTAAGCTCAGCAAGATTGCAACGGAAAACCGAGCTCGCGCGTTATCCGCAGCGAGCACTTAAAATATCAAAGCCTTAATTTTCTGCTTTCGAAGCATGCAATTCGCGAGCGTACTCGAAGATGATGGCAAGATTACAAATGAACCAGAGATCTTTGATTATGAATAATCCTAACCCGTCTATCAGGGTCGACTGTGAAAACCCACCGTCGGCTGTGAACAAAAATGTCTGCGTCATAATAAACACAGCACCTGTACCGGCCATCCCAATCAGAACCAGATTACGTCGGCCAAGCCAAATGCCGGCGCCAAGTAATATTGCAAATCCCAGATCATAAATACCAATTAAGTCTGACGCTTGCTGGATTGTGAAAATCTGATAAAGCCATGCCATAAACGGGGAGGTTTCGACTAAAGGCACTATGGCCTTGGCTTCCAGTTCCAGAAACTTCATTCCACCAATCCAGAAAAGTACGATTGCCACGGGAATATAATTTAATATTGCGTGCTGGCGTGCTGAGATCCGCTTAGTGAAACATAAATAAAACGCCAAAGGTAACAGGGCAAAATACTTAATAATACCCTGACCTGAACCAATAACCGGAAACCCGCCGTGCGCTGCAATCCAACGATCAGCATCAAACAACGTAAGCAACATAATACCACTTAACACAATGAGTAAGGCAAATTGCGGTCTGCGCAACTGAGTTATAAAAAGCGCGGCTCCAACGCTTATACCCGTAATCAGGAAAAACAACCCAAATACCTGACTAAGACTCTGCATTGAATATAAATCGTTCAGCGAATAAAAACTCAGGGCTTTTTCTACATAGCCAATATTCCCCCCAAGGATAAACGAGCTACCGAGTAACATCAGGCTTAGTGCGACGACAAACGTAATCACCTTATAATTTGTTGAGTGTGACATAATGGTCCTATGCAAATGAATGTACCAAGAAGACCGGGCAAACCCATTTAAATTTCAGTGGGGATTAATTTTTTGATGAGTTCATCGCCAAAATAAAGCGATTTCTGAGACTGTGTATGTGTACAGTCATGGCGAATGCAAAGAAGTATGGTTGCTGCGCTGGCATACATGGGAAAATGAAAGGGCATTGCGCAAAAGGTGGCACAATGCCCAATTGGTAGTTTGGCTATAACTGAATCGGCTATAGCCAAACTAAGTGTAAGCCACGAGCATGGTCAACTGGCTTACAGCAAAACCTTAGTTTGTTTGGGCCTTAAGACTGACGCCGCTATAAGACGAATAGCCTCGTAACATGATGTGGAAAGTGCCGGCCGATGGGTTGTTAACGGTACACACTTCGTTATTGCCATCCTTAAAAGGTCGACAGTCATAAGTCGTGCGAGTAGGCTGTGCGTTTGCACGTACATACAGGTCAGCATCGCCTGAGCCGCCGCTCATTGTAAACGTCACTTTGCTTACCCCGTTACCAACGTTAAATGTGTAAAAGGTTTCACTGCCCGAACCACCACTCAAGCTAGATTTGGTTACGCCATCTTGCAACTCATTACCACCGGTGCCATTTAGTGCTGCATCAACCGCGGCTGAAGCATCAATGATACCGCTACCACAACTGCTACATGTGGCAGGGAAACTACGAGCAGTGCTCTTCAGGATGCTTTCAACTTCGTCCGGGCTTGCTGAGGGTTTAGCTTGCTTGATAAGCGCCGCTACACCTGCAACATGAGGTGCCGCCATTGACGTACCTTGTGAGTATGCATAGCTATCACTTGAAGGTCCGTTACTACCAGAGTTATAAGTAGACAAAATACCTTCCGGATCATTGGCAAAGCTTTGCGCGCCACCGGGTGCTGCAACGTCGATGTTTGAACCGTAGTTTGAGTAATAAGCGCGGCCACCGTTACGACCTACAGAAGCAACATTAATGATGCCAGAGCAGTTACCCGGATTGAAATTGGCAGAATTTGAGTTGTCGTTACCCGCTGCAATTACGATGGTCGTGCCGTTAGCACGCGCAGTGTTAATAGCGCTCTGAGTCGTTGAGCTACATGCGCCGCTGCCTCCTAAGCTCATGTTAATTACATCAGCCGGGTTTGCGTTAGATGGTACGCCTGATACTGAACCACCTGATGCCCAGATGATACCGTCTGCGATATCCGAAGTCAGACCACCACATTTACCAAGTACACGTACAGGTACGACTTTGGCGTCATATGCTACACCGGCAACCCCCTGACCATTGTTTGAAACCGCAGCGACTGTGCCTGCCACATGTGTGCCGTGCCAGCTGGAGCTGCGTGCACTATGTGTATAGCCACACTCGTTGGCAGATACTGCATCGCCCGGGTCACGTGCATCGCTGTCACGACCACCGCCGTCGTTTGCTACTGACAAGTTAGAGATCATGTCGTAACCTTGCAGGATGTTTGCGTTCAGATCTGAGTGAGGGCGGTAACCAGTATCCAGTACAGCCACGACCACACCATTACCCGTAGCCTTATCCCACGCAGCAGGTGCGTTGATACCACCGGCAGACTCAAAATAGTGCCACTGACTTGAGTACTGTGGATCATTAGGTGTAGCGAAAGGTTGCAACATCTGGTCAATTTCAATGTATTCAATATTGCCAGTCGCGACCATTTCCTGCATCAGACTATGCGCATCAGCCGCAGAAAGCGTTTGATCAACGCGCATAACGTGGTGATTGCTCAATGCCATTTGACGGACATATTTAGTTTGTAACGACGCTTTCTTTTTACTCTTGAAGCTCTTAACAAAAGTTTGTGCTCGTGAATTCATCATCGACGGAGACATCTCGGCCTCAGAGATGGACATAAGCTGATTACTATTGTCCTTGTATTTAATGATAAACTGCGTACCTGCGGTGTTTTGACCTTCAATTTTCTGGCTCAACTGCGCCATACTTGCAACGCTATTGAACGCTTCAGCGTTATTTGCCACAGCTTGAGTTGCAGCGAACATGCCTGAAATAGCCAGCGCAACGGCACCAATTTTTAAATTATTAGTTGTCATAATAGTTTTTCCCTAGATTTAGTTGTTGTTCCTTCCGTTCAGCAATGCGTACAGAAGGCACTTGAATGTAAACACGAGGTTACTTTTAATTTAAATTCCGTTTACTTATATTACATGTAATTTGGGTTATAAGAGTTGAGCAGATTTCACACAGCTAGTTGTTTTGTAATATTTAATTCATATTTTTAAGGAATGTGATGATATATTTTTCATGTAAATGAATGTAAACAGCTAGTGATAAATTATGAGTGATTTACACCTGTTTGGCCCTTTAATAAACACATGATCTGCGTTAAGAAGTTCCAGTAGGTTTTGTAAATTCTGACTATCTTGAGTTATGGCCGGTCAGTTTTCTTGTAACTTTGTGAACGCAGATATGTTCCTGCAAAAACACCTTAGAAATGAGTAATAGCCAAAAAAGCAGCACGCTGTTCAGGTGCTGCTTTTTGGCTTAAGCTTGCTTGTTATCGACTACTGTTTACGACATTGCTGTGCATCAAAGTCGACAATTATGCTGGTGTTTTCTGCATTGCCAGAGATCTTTAGGTAAGACCAATACTGGCTTCCAGCTGCGATTTGAATGCATTCCGATGTGCCACCAGAATTAGATTGTGCGTCCTTATCGTTATCACTTGGCCAGCCACCATTTTTGTACAGGATGTTCAGACTTCCACTGCCATGCGCTGTTGTAATAGCCAGGCTTTGTGTAGAGGTAATATCTCCAATAGATAACCATAAAGTACCGTCTCCGCCCAGACAGGTCGCTTCGCCCGCCACCAGTCGACCGCCGCTTACTGGCTGCTGAGTCGCACATGCATCAGGTACCGAGCCACTGATATCTTTGGGCATGATCTCAACGGTATAGTCCTCAACTTCTCCATCACCTACCGAGCCACAGGCACTGGCAGCAGCGCCGTTGTACTTCATAGCAATACGTAATCTCGCTTTAGAACCCACCATACTTGCAGGAACATTAATTGAGCCTGTCACTTCACCTTTACCAGACACGTCTGACATAACCTGCTCAGAATCTTCGAACTGACCATTGTTATTAAAATCTATCCAGGCAACCCAATGCTCGGTGTAATTTCCACCCGGCGTGAAGGTAAACAGGTTAGCTCCCTCTGTAAGCTTAATAGTCTGATTAGAAAAATCACCGTATCCATCTGCCTGGGAAGGGTTACTGAACGATCCATTTTGTACATTTGCGATCCATTCATATCGGGTATTGCCACTGGCTGAACAGTATTCAATGCCGGAAATGCTTACGGCGGCTTGCGCGCTGTTGCTCAGTCCATCGTTATCTGTCACTGTTAAAGTTGCCGTAAAGTCGCCAGCCTGAGTGTAGGTATGGCCGGGGTTCGGCTCATTGCTTGAGTTGCCGTCGCCAAACTCCCACAGGTAAGTAACAATATTGCCATCCGGATCTTCAGAACCTGCACTGCTGAAGGCGACGGCTTGTCCTGACATGGCAGAGTAGGGGCCATTGGCTAGTGCAGTAGGGGCCACAAGTTCAGATTTCACCTCAGCAGTTGCAGTATCTGTTCCCGTATTACCGTCATTATCTGTTACGGTCAGTTTCACGGTATATACTTCTGCGTTTTGGTAGGTATGCACAGGGCTTGCAGCGGTGGAGGTGTTTCCATCACCAAACTCCCAGTAATAGCTAACAATACTTCCGTTAGCATCGTTTGAGCCCACACTGCTAAACTGAATAGACTCACCAATAGTGGTGCTATAAGGGCCATTCGCTTGTGCGATGGGTAAGTCAGAGTCACCAGCTCGTTCATAATAAACAACTAACGAAGCGCCGCTATACTCTAGGAAAGGGTCAATCATGATATTTAACTGGCCGCCGCCAGCTGCAAATTCGCAGTACTCGCTGTGTCTTGGCGCACTGAATGGCCCGCAGTCATGGTTATCAGCCGTTGGCACCGAGTTCATACTAACATAGGCATCTGGATCACCCTGATAACCGCCGGGCATTACCGCAACCGTGCGTACAGCATCAGATGGGATTTCAAACTGATAGATTTTTGGATCGGCACCTTTAGCAGATTCCAGGTTATTAATCTCGGCTAAGAATACGCGCTCACAGCCATTGCACAGTGTATTGTCCGTACCAGAAATGACACTGAGCGTCGCATCTGAATAGGCGCTAAAAGCGTCAATTGCAGTGTGATAGGGCACTGTACTGGATGGAGCAGAAATCGTTACCAGCTCCGGAGAGCCTGCACTTCTGAATGAGATAAAATCAGCGTCCCAGGTATCGCCATTTTTAACCGGTGCTTTGCCTTTAGAGACATACATATCAGGATCTTCATCGTAACCGTCTAAATAAAAGGCGACGGCCTGAGTACCTTCAGGCACCGAGATCTCGTAGTTATCCACTTCACCTTTTTGTCCCGACAAATTAGTAAACGACTGAATAACATCGCCCTTTGGCGGCGTAACCGCGCCGGACGTGCCATCCCATGGATGATCAGCATTGCTGGTATACTCATCAAGGCCAGTGGCGATTAGGTTTGCATTAGACCAAAGCGTTGCCCTTGCAGGCCCATGAAGGGCAGCGGTCATTCTGTCTACCTGATCACTGGTGAACATGGCATAGTTATCAGAGTAGTGCATAAAGTTTTCTGTGTTTGTTGGCTGGCCCAGGCAGTTTTTTGCGTTGTTCTGTAATATGCTGCTACTCATTTGCGGCGTATCGCACGAGCCGTCGCCAGTCGCATTACAAAAAGCCTCAGAATGAATTGTACAGACATCGCCATCAAAGGTATGGGGCAGGTTTAGCCAGTGGCCAAACTCATGGGTCAAAACAGAGCGGAAGTTTTCATTGGTGTTAGCGCCAACATAATCACCATTATAAACAACCCGTGACAAGCCATTTTGAGACATACTCAATTGAGGATACCAGGCAACACCGGAATTATTGGTAGACCCGTCATCATATAAGTCTTGCTGAATATAGATATTCATATACTTAAAGTTATCCCAGGCATCGGCTGAAATTTGATCGTCAACGCCACTGCCTTTACCATATCCTGCCTTTTCTGGATGGCGGACAATACCGTTTGTTGGTTGGCCGTTTGGATCTTTTTTTGCCAATACAAATTCAATGTTAAGGTTTTGCCTGATCGCCTGAAACTCGGGCGCAATGGGTCCATCATCTGTGATTAAACCCAGGAAATCCTGGTTAGACTTGTTCAGTCCGTCTATGACTTTTTGCTCGGTTAAGCAGTAGGTGCCTGTTTCACAGTTGTATCTGTCGCCATAAATATGCACTACCACTGGAATATAGTAACGCCCGGGAACACCATTGCCATTTTCTGCAGCAAGATCGTCCTGACTCGCAAGCTCAGACATAATGTGCGTTGCAAAACTGGAGCTCAAAGACCGTTGTCTGAGATTCTCTTTTTGGATAGCAGACCAATCCTGTGAATTATGGTCGGTACCACAGATCTGTCCTGCATGTTTATGGCTGGTGGAAGTTGCAAATACGGATTGTATCCTACTATCAAGTGCAGTTTGATTTACCTTGACAGGCTCGCCTGCAAATACAGTGACGGGGGACAGCGTAGTCAGCAAAATAGCCGTAGCCTGGCAGAGTGTTTTTCTGGTCGGTGTTTTTGCCAACACACGTTTAGAAAAAGGCATAGTGTTCTCCTGTTGTTTTTATTTGTTAACATATGGATGTTAAGAACCTATTTTCTTATCCCCGAAGTTAACTTGTAGTGTTGTTGCAAGTACCCTATTAAGGTACTCTGTTGTTTTCCTGGAACTGAATAAAAGTGCATTTATATCAGCCACCTAACTAAAAGCCGCAAAGGTGCGGTGGATTTTTGAACGTTACGAAAGCTTTGTGTAACTTACATCAGTTAAATTATATTGTATACAGTATAATTTAATATTTTGCATAATTGTTATTTTGTTGAAGCAGGGCAGTCACGTCAGGAAGTAGGGTAATGGCTTGTTTTTAGTGCTAATGTTAGCGATACAAGCGACAGGTTTGGGTTGTCACAAGTTCGGTCAACAGCAGGGCTTTTTCAAGGCCTAAAGTCATTTAAGGAAGATTTCGAAATCAGTATATAAGATTACACCAGAACTAGCTCACATCCAGAGTACAAGCAAATACGACTTTCTAGAAAATAATTACTTGGGTTTGGTAACATCAAAGCCCAAACAAAACCACTAACGTTAAATATCAATGGCTCATGGGGTATAGGCAAAACACATTTTCTTCGACAACTCTATTCACAGCTGAGATATAAGGATCAAGCACCAGTAGTGTACATCAACGCTTGGGAGTCAGGCTTTTCCAAAGATCCATTACTCGTAATAGTGAGTGAAATAACATCGCAGTTGATAGATCAGCATGAGGGCTACAAAGCACATAAGGCCGAAAAAGAAGTAGGAGAAAAAGTAAAGAAAATATGGAATTCAATGCTTAAGCTTGGCGGATGTGCTGCTGCATTGTCCGGCTTAGGCCCAATATATGCGCCCGCGAAAGATTTACTGTCTGCTGAAATAAAGGATGAAGACGAATTGAGCTTACAGGAGCTATATCCACTACAGAGAAAAGCTGTCCAAGATCTAAAACAGCTTCTAAGTGAATACTCTGAAGTAATAAACAGAAAACAAATAGTAATCATCGTCGACGAACTTGATCGATGCAGACCCAATTATGCAATCGAACTACTTGAAACGATTAAACACTTCTTTGAAATGCCCGGATACATGTTCGTCGTCGCGACCGACACGGAGCAGTTGGGGCACTCTATAAAAGCTGTGTACGGCTCGGAATTTGATGGCCGAGAATATTTATCTAGATTCTTTAACCGCAGTGCAAAGCTACCTGAACCTGACAGTGTACTGGTCAAGTCCAACC
>NZ_PNCI01000097.1 GCF_005887095.1 Pseudoalteromonas rubra
CTCCTTCCGCACCATGTTCTTCAAGTTAGAACTAAAACTCTTGATTACGCTTTTTATTTCTGTAGTATCAAGCGTTAAGAAGAAGGATATTATCTATTAGATTTATCTGGATTCAAGATTTGAATTATTGCTGGAGTATCGCCAAGCGGTAAGGACAGAAGAGAGAGAGGTTTTGATCCCTCACTCATCCATCTCCCAGTTTCAAATCTTGAGAAAGTATTTAGATTTGGATTATTGCTGGAGTATCGCCAAGCGGTAAGGCAGCGGGTTTTGATCCCGCCATTCCCAGGTTCAAATCCTGGTACTCCAGCCATCTCTTCACGAGATGAAAATTCAGTTAAATATACGATGCGGAAGTTGCGGAATTGGCTGTTGTCGAATAAGACGCAGGATTCAGGTTTCTTTTGATTGTATTGATAGAGATTTAATGCGGAAGTGGCGGAATTGGTAGACGCGCAGGATTCAGGTTTCTGTAACTTCGGTTGTGAGAGTTCAAGTCTCTCTTTCCGCACCATTTAACTCTCTTTTCTTGAAAACTTTCTTCTTTTTAAAAACTAAATACTCGATGCAAAAGTAGCAGAATTGGCTGTCGTCGGACAAGAGGCAGGATTCAGGTTTCCTTTTCATTGATGAACTAAATATACGATGCGAAAGTAGCAGAATTTGTTGTTGTCGATTAAGACGCAGGATTCAGGTTTCTTTTTCATTGATAAACTAAATATACGATGCGGAAGTGGCGGAATTGGTAGACGCGCAGGATTCAGGTTTCTGTAACTTCGGTTGTGAGAGTTCAAGTCTCTCCTTCCGCACCATTTAGTTCAAAGACAACTCTAACTCCCTTATTACTCTTCTGATATATCTTAATTATTTTTCCATCTTCTTTATAATTTTCAGTTAATTTTGTTTCATTACTTTGCTATTTGCTATTCCTGTCATGAATGACGTCTAAACGACGCCACCCATAGCATGTTTCAATACTTCACGTTTAATTGGACCGGCATGATTAGCCACTTTTAACACCAGGTTGCGTAAATGCCTTAAAGGTGCAATTTCGTTAGAGAAGCCAAAGTAGCAGGCGTCCATCATGCTCATCATCATCAGGTTATCGTTACGACGGCTCTGCTCATAGCGGCGCAGCAAAGCGGCGTTACCAATGTCCTCAGCGCCTTCTAGTGCGCTTGCCAGCGCAACCACATCTTTGAACCCTAAATTAACGCCCTGCCCTGCCAGCGGGTTAATGGTATGTGCTGAGTCGCCAATCAGGACGACACGCCCCTGGTGGTATTGATTGGCATGTTGTCTGGCCAGCGGAAATACCGCGCTTTGCAACACCTCAAACTCACCGGGTAAATCGAAGAAGTGATTTTGTATCTCCTGCTTTAACTGTGCATTCGATAACATCTTCATCTGCGCCAGCTCATTGCCATGGTGATACCAGATCAGATTGGCATACGGATATTGCATGGGCAAAAAGGCAATCGGTCCGGACGGCTTAAACTGCTGCCAGGTTTTTACCTGCTGTGGCGCATCCAGTTTGATCAACACACCCATACAATGCTGTTGATATTGCCAACCGGTCACCCCAATGCCAGCCAGTTTGCGTACCACCGAGCGTCCGCCGTCAGCTGCTAACAGTAAATCGGCCTGATAACTTTGCTCCGGGTAAATCAACCCAACCGAATCAGTATTTTGCTTGATTGCCTGCGGCGTACCAGAAACCTGTTCGACCTGAATACCAAGGCGTTCGAACTGTGCCCACAAACTGGCCTGAATAAGACGGTTTTCAACAATGTGGCCTAAATGCGTTGCAGCCAGCTCCTCACAATCAAATAGCAGGCTGTTATTTTCCTGCTCATACGCTTCGAGCTGCTGATACGGTGCCAGTCTGGCATTGCGCAGTAACGGCATTGCCTGGAGTTCATCCAGCAAAGCTTCTGAGAAGCGATTAATGGCTGAAACCCGAATATCTATGGTCTGGTCCGTTAGAGCCTGCATGGCATCCAATGGATGCGTTTCGAGCACAGTGACTGTCAGGCCTTGCTGCGCGAGCTTGACGGCGGCTGCTGCGCCAACCATGCCACCACCTACTATCAGCACTTTGTTTTTCATACCCTTTTTCCTTAGTTCTGCTTGCTAAGTCATATCCTGCTATTGTAACCCAATTCGCTCTGAAAGGTTCACAGCCCTGCATAGTGTAGCCGAGCAAATACAAGATGCCTTGATCTTGGTTTCTAAAGTTAAAAACTATACTTGGCTAGTGTCATTAGGTCATATAAAATACGCGTCCTTTAAACTAATTTCACGCAAGATCCTGGCAAAGATACAGGTTATGCTCTGTACTGGCACAGGTGATAAGCGGGTCGGCTTAGTGATATTAGTTGTTTTAGCGTCGCACACCGTGCTATTCACCGAGTTGAAAACGAGGCATTATTTCAATGAGTAAAAAGTTGCATATCAAAACCTGGGGTTGTCAGATGAACGAGTATGACTCCCAGAAAATGGCGGATCTGCTTGACTCCACCAACGGCTATCAGCTAACAGAAGAAGCTGAGCAAGCGGATGTGATCCTACTCAATACCTGTTCAATTCGTGAAAAAGCACAGGAAAAAGTATTCCACCAACTGGGTCGCTGGAAGCTACTTAAAGACGACAACCCGGATCTGGTGATTGGCGTCGGTGGCTGTGTGGCGTCTCAGGAAGGCGACACCATTCGTCAGCGCGCGCCTTTTGTTGATATCGTATTTGGCCCGCAAACTTTGCACCGTCTGCCAGAGATGATCAAACAAGTGCAGAGCAAACAAGGCTCTGTGGTCGATATTTCATTCCCGGAAATCGAGAAGTTTGACCGCCTGCCAGAGCCAAAAGCAGAAGGTCCAAGTGCCTTTGTCTCTATTATGGAAGGCTGCTCTAAATACTGTACTTTCTGCGTTGTACCTTATACTCGTGGTGAAGAAGTAAGCCGTCCCCTTGATGATGTTTTACTTGAAGTTGCCCAGCTGGCAGAGCAAGGTGTGCGTGAAGTGAACCTGCTGGGTCAGAACGTAAACGCCTATCGCGGCGAAATGCACGATGGCGAAATTTGCTATTTCTCTGATCTGCTGCGCTTCGTGGCGGCCATTGATGGCATTGACCGCATTCGTTACACCACTTCACACCCGGTTGAGTTCACACCAGACATCATCGACGCATACGCAGACGTACCAGAGCTGGTTGATCACCTGCATTTACCGGTTCAAAGTGGCTCAGATCGCATTCTGAACCTGATGAAGCGTGGCCATACGGCGCTTGAGTACAAGTCGACTATCCGCAAGCTGCGCAAGATCCGTCCGAACCTGAGCATGAGTTCTGACTTTATCATTGGTTTCCCAGGCGAGAGCAAAGCTGACTTCGAAGCCACCATGAATCTGATCAACGACATTGGCTTTGATATGAGCTTCAGCTTTATCTATTCAGCGCGTCCGGGCACGCCAGCGTCTGACCTGCCTGACGATGTTACCGAGCAGGAAAAGAAAGAGCGTTTGTACTTGCTACAAAACCGCATTAATCAAATGGCGCAGGATATCAGCCGTAAAATGCATGGCACTGAGCAGCGTATTCTGGTCGAAGGTCCGTCGAAAAAGAATCCCATGGAACTGCGTGGCCGTACCGAGAACAACCGAGTGGTGAACTTTGAAGGTCCTCACTCAGTGATCGGTCAGTTTGTTGATGTACGTATCACAGAGGCGCTGCCAAACTCGCTACGTGGTGAGCTGATCAGGACCGAAGCTGAGATGGACTTACGCCGTGATGTGGCGCCATCTGATATCTTAAATCGCGCCCCGGCAGAACCTGAAGCCAACGAACTGGGTGTAGCGACCTTTACGCCTTAGTCTTGGAATTTCGACGCCAGCTGATGCTGGCGTCTTGTTATTAGGAAGTTGTTTTGAGTAACCAAGTCAAGAATATCGAATTTTATCTGGAACCCTCCGACAATCACCGCTTATCTTCTTTATGCGGGCCTTTTGATGACAACCTGAAGCAAATCGAACGTCGTCTGGGCATAGAAATTACCCACAGAGATAACTGGTTTAAAGTGACCGGCCAGCCAGTTGTGGCAAAAGCCGCCGTCGACATTTTAAAATCTCTGTATGTCGAAACCCAGCCTGTGCGCGGTAAATTTGCGGATATCGAACCGGATCACGTTCACCTGGCTATCACCGAAGCGAACTGCCTGGAGCAGGAAGCCCCGGATGTGTGGGAAAAAGAAGTGTTTATCAAAACACGTCGTGGTGTGGTTAAGCCTCGTAACCCCAACCAGAGCCAGTATGTAGCGAATATTCTGACTCATGACATCTGTTTTGGTATTGGCCCGGCGGGTACAGGTAAAACTTATCTGGCGGTAGCAGCGGCGGTAGATGCGCTGGAACGTCAGGAAATTCGTCGAATTCTACTGACTCGCCCCGCCGTTGAAGCCGGCGAAAAGCTCGGTTTCTTGCCCGGTGACCTGACGCAAAAGATAGACCCATATTTGCGCCCGCTGTACGACGCCCTGTTCGAAATGCTGGGCTTTGAAAAAGTTGAGCGTTTGATCGAAAAGAATGTGATCGAGGTTGCACCACTTGCCTACATGCGTGGTCGTACACTGAATGACGCCTTTATTATTCTGGATGAAAGCCAGAACACCACCACAGAGCAGATGAAAATGTTCCTGACCCGGATTGGCTTTAATTCCAAAGCGGTGATCACAGGAGACATCACTCAGGTGGATTTACCACGCGGTGCGCGCTCTGGTCTGCGCCATGCCATCGATGTATTGGGTGAGGTAGACGAGATTTCGTTTAACTTCTTCAAGTCTCATGATGTGGTACGTCACCCAGTGGTGGCACGCATTGTTGAGGCTTACGAGAAAAAAGAAGAAGCCGAGCGAAAGGAAAAGTTTAACAAACAGCAGGCAAGATTACAGGCACAGGCCAATACCACGCCGGCTGATACCCAACCGAACGCCAACAACGAGGAGCGCTCATAATGTCGCTTGAGGTAGATCTCCAGATTGCCAGTGACTTCGCTAACCTTCCCTCTGCCGCACAATTTCAGTTGTGGGCCGAAAAGGCACTGCTTGCGTATAAGGAAGAGGCCGAGGTCACCATACGGATTGCAGATGAAGTAGAAAGCCAGGAACTGAATAGTCAGTACCGCGGTAAAGACAAGCCTACCAATGTGCTGTCTTTTCCTTTTGAAGCGCCGCCTGGGATTGAGTTGCCTTTAGTTGGCGACCTAATTATTTGTCCTCAGGTAGTTTTTCGTGAGGCCGAAGAACAGGAAAAAACCTTCCACGACCATTTTGCCCATATGGTAGTACACGGGTGCTTGCATTTGTTGGGCTTTGACCATATAAATGAACAGGACGCCGAGGAAATGGAAAGTCTTGAAAAAGAATTCTTAGCCGATCTGGGTATAGCTGACCCATATCGAGATGACGTTTAACCGACTGGAGTAACACACCGCAATGAGCGACGAAAACTCGCAAAGTAGTCAGGGTTCTTCGAGCAAGACCTGGCTGGGACGCATCACTCAGATGCTGCAAGGGGAACCCCAAAACAAAGAAGAGTTGGTAGAAGTAATTGCCGACGCGCAGGAAAGAGCCCTGATCGACCCTGAAACCAAAGATATGATGGAAGGCGTGCTCAGTGTTTCTGAACTCAAAGTCCGTGACATCATGATCCCGCGTTCACAAATGGTGACGCTGGATGTTGACCAGGATCTCGAGTCACAGTTGCCTGCAATGGTTGAGTCCAGCCATTCACGCTTCCCGGTGATTTGTGAAGACAAAGATCATGTTGAAGGTATTTTGCTGGCCAAAGATCTACTACCACTGATTGTTCAGCGTGACAGCGAGCTGCCGACTATCCGAGAGTATCTTCGCCCTGCTGTTGTGGTGCCTGAAAGTAAACGTGTTGATGCACTGCTCAATGAATTTCGCCAAAAGCGCTATCACATGGCTATTGTCATTGATGAGTATGGTGGTGTCTCCGGCCTGGTGACCATTGAAGATATTCTGGAAACCATTGTCGGCGAAATTGAAGACGAGCATGACAACGAAGACGAGCAACAAGCGATCCGTCAGTTGTCTAAGCATGTGTTCAATGTTCAGGCATTAACCCCGCTGGACGAATTCAATGACTACTTTAAAACCGAGTACGACACGCAAGAAGCTGACACCATAGGTGGGATCATCTTGCATGCTTTTGGCCATATGCCAAGCCGGGGCGAAACCATTGATATTGCACCTTTGCAGTTCAAGGTTACTAACTCGGATAATCGCCGTATTTTGCAGTTACAGGTGACCATGCCAAAAGCTGAACATGTTGAAGACGTTTTCGAATAAACTGACCACCTTACTGAAAGACAAGTTTGCGTGGCTGGCACTGCTTTGCGGTGCCTCACTTACCTTTAGTTATGCCCCTTTTGGGCTCTGGCCTGTGACTTTTTTGGCACTCGCAGTCGGGTGTTTTGTCACTGATCAGCCTACTACCCGACAAGCCGCTAAATATGGCTTTTTATTTGGCTTTGGCTGGTTTTCGGCTGGGATCAGCTGGGTACATGTGTCAATCGCTCAGTTCGGAGGCTTACCCTTACCAGCCTCACTGCTACTAATGGGCCTGCTGTGTGCCTATCTGGCTATTTACCCTGCATTGGCGTTTGCTTTGGCGACACGTTTTTCAGATAAACCCTGGCAACGTATCGCGCTGTTACTAGCCGGGTTTGGGGTATTTGAATCCCTCCGTGGTACCTTATTGACTGGATTTCCGTGGCTCAGTTTTGGCTACAGTCAAACCGACGCACCACTTAACATACTTGCTCCCTGGATTGGCGAGTTTGGCCTGACCCTGGTTTGCGTGTTACTTGGCGCGCTGCTGTACTACCTGCTCTGGCAAAGGCGCTATCAGCTGACCATGATTGCCCTGCTGCCTGTGCTGGCACTCATCCTGTTTACACGCATAGCGGATAATCCGGTACACTATAACGGCGAGCAAACCCGAACCTTGCTGGTTCAGGGCAATATTCAGCAAAGCCTGCGCTGGGAGCCTGAGCAGTTCTGGCCGACTATGTCTAAATATCAGGATATGACCCGCCCATTGTGGCAACAGGCCGATCTGGTTGTCTGGCCGGAAGCGGCTATTCCTGAGCTGGAAGACTTAGCCTTCGACTTTTTGCATAATCTGGATAAAGCCGCCGCGTTTAATCAAAGCGCACTCATTACCGGCATCCCGGATTATCAATTTGATACCCGCAATGTCTATAACACCCTGATTGTGGTTGGTAAACAACATGCAGAGGATGAGCAAGGCCACTATCGCTACCTACACTCTAACCGTTACCAGAAACACCAATTACTGCCCATCGGAGAGTTTGTCCCCTTTGAGGAGTGGTTGCGACCCATTGCGCCGCTGTTCAACCTGGCGATGTCATCCTTCTCGCGAGGCGAAGCGCAGCAGCCTAATCTGATTGCCAACGGACTGCATATTTTGCCAGCTATCTGCTACGAAATTGCCTTCAGCGAACTGGTGAGAAACAATTACACCAGTGAGTCAGACATGCTCTTTACTGTAAGTAATGACGCCTGGTTTGGTGATTCGCACGGCCCGCATCAGCATATGCAAATTGCCCGTATGCGTGCGCTGGAGCTGCAACGCCCTCTGGTCAGAGTGACCAACAATGGGATCAGTGGGATTTATGATCCACTGAGCCAGACTCAGCATACGCTCCCTCAGTTTGTTGAGGAGACGATGTTACTGGACGTAAAACTGATGAGCGGAAACAGCTGGTATAGCCAACATGGAAACAAATGGATCTGGATAGTGTTGGTACTTTTGACTACGCTGGTCATGCTCGAAAAAGGATTAACCAGATTTAAATACCGGGTTGAGCGTGACTACTTATGAATGTAGTCACGTATTGAGTACGAAGGTTAGCTGCGTATTCTGAAGTGATAGAATCCGTCTGCCTGCAAACTCTTCCAATTGTTTCGATATTTATTCTGCAGAGACTCACATGATTCACTTGTATCGAATGACAATGTCAAATCACTTTTTGACAGCGTTGCTGCTAGCATAGTGCTATACATTAGTTTACACGTTTCAGTAGAAATATAGCCGGACTTTGTAGAGGTACTGCAGGCATATAGGGAATTTCCATAACCCTCGAAAGAAAAGTACACTTGCCCGTTTTTATTTATGTCTACAGCCGTAGCCTTCATAGTACAGTGCGCGTTTGCAAATACCAACTTTGGCGACAGAGAGAGCAGAATCACCGCAGCAATTAGCTTTTTCACTTGTTTTTCCTAGTTCATTATTAATTGGTACGCAACTCTATCAAAAAACGGCGACAATTCACCAGTGCAACTGCACCCATATTTGGAACTTTTATCTAAGTTCACCAACAAACCCAGCTCAGAAAGTACTTCGAAAGACAAAAAAGTTAAAATAAGTGAGCCATTCGAGCTTCATTGTAGTCTTTATACAAGGAATATAAGCGCACAGACACCCAGCTCGTTGGCCACTTGTACTACAACAAAAGTTAATTGATGAATCCTCGATAAAAATTGCGCCATTATGGAAAGTATTTGTGCTTTTTCGGTGCAAGTCTGTCACTTTTCGCTCCCAAAAAATAAATAAGCCATTGATTTTTATCTCCTTAAATTCTTGGCACATAACTTTCTTGTTGTAACGTGTACAGGCGAAATAGGAGCATAAAGAATGAAAACCTGGTTAGAGACACTAATCTTGGTGTGGCACATTGACTACAGTGTTTGGCCGCCCAGTGACTGCCACTTCAACCAAGGGGCGAAGCATTAATATGGCTGCCAAACTCTCTTCCACTCATCCCAGTGTTCTGCGTGCTGTGCATATGGTACAGAGTCAGCAACTGACCATTCATGAAGCAGCCACACAGTTTGCCTTATCGCAACGGACGCTCTATGCAGCACTTCGGGGTAAACAGCCCCACACTCAGTCGCGCTATTCACAGCTGTTACGTCAAAAGCAACAGCTGGAGTCTCAGCTTCGTCAGATCCGTGAAGAACTGGCTTGTATACAAAAGGATGATTATGCGACTCACAATTGAGCCCCTCGCGCAGCTCACTATGGAGCAGCAGCAAGCGCTTGCCTGGCAACTGCAAGCCTGTGTTGCTCAGGGGGCATCCCTGGGGTTCTATCAGCCTCTTTCTGACGCTGACGTGACCGATTACTGGTCTCAGGTCAATATTGAACTGGCAGAGAAAAAACGCCTCTTGCTCGGCGCTTACGTCAATCAGCTGTTGGTTGCCTCGGTACAGCTGGTCCCTTGTCAAAAACAAAATGGCCGACATCGGGGAGAAGTCGAAAAATTACTGGTACATCCCGATTATCAGCGTCAGGGCATAGCCCAAACACTGATGCAAGGTCTCGAAATTTATGCCAGTCAGCTGGGCATAAAACTCTTAGTGTTAGATACACAAAGTGGTGATAAATCAGAACAGTTTTATCAGGCAGTTGGTTTTAGCAAAAGCGGAGAGATCCCGCACTTTGTCAGTGATCAACAAGGCGCCCTGTATGCCACCAGCTATTATTATAAGTTGCTTGGTCAGAGTACCTTAGCAAGCAACTCGTCTTCGCTAAGTTAATAAATCAAGCTTCACGTATTACAACCGTTGAATTAGCTAAGCTCTTCAGGCTTTAAGGGAGAGTGGACACTTCCTCCCTTAAAACTTATTCAGGCTCAGTGCCGCAGATACCACCTACCACTTCATTGGTATCTGTATTTTCAACCCAGAATGTCACAGCATAGTCTACAACCTTTCTTCTGATCAGGTAACTACTGCCTGCTTTGGCATCAACCCAAACACAGCCGTTTGCGAATGTGTTCTTATGGCGATATTGGACTTCTATCGTGTGGACACCTTTGTTAACGTTTAAAACGTCTGGAGCAGGGGAAATATTCCCTGGAAGCGCTAACATTTCTCCATTAAGAGACTTTATTACAACACGCTGATCGAGCCCTGTTAACAACGTGTGTTCCTTTTCTGTTTCTGTTTTTATCACCGCGAAACTGCTTTCTTTCGTGACATCAACTCCCTTTTGAACGTGCGTGCTAGCACACCCAGATAAACCCAAAATAAGTACTGCTCCAAAGATTTTTTTCATACAACCTCCAAATATATATTAATAACGTTCATTTCGTATCGGCGATAGAAAACCATTAAACACTGGTGAAATTTATTCCATTGCTGTTTATGAGGGAGATGCGAGCCCAATTGTATTTACAGAATAATTTTCGCACAAACTAGTTTTAAGGGTTTGCTCTATCATTCAAACGCCAATTTAGGGTGGATGTTCTCAATGCCTTTTCGTATTTAGTCGATTCTGAATAACCCACTTTTTTAAGTGGCCGGGCACGCGCATTCGGCTCGCA
>NZ_PNCI01000098.1 GCF_005887095.1 Pseudoalteromonas rubra
GCGTTGTCTTTGAGTGCTGATTGACGGGCTCGGGATACGGATTGACGAAATACATCAAGTACTCCGTTATCTAAGCTCCTGCTCCGTTGCCTCATACTTCCTCCCAGTCATCCCGTGCCCGACACGGGATCTACTCACAGGCGACTCCGCAAGATGGCATTACTCAGGCGCAACATACCACCCGTTACTATCTGTGGTATGTGTGTTGTATTTGGAATGGTTCCCGGCTCGGAGGCCGGGATGACGGGCTTTGAGTGCTGATTGACGGGCTCGGGATACGGATTGACGGAATACAT
>NZ_PNCI01000099.1 GCF_005887095.1 Pseudoalteromonas rubra
ACTATCCTGCCATAGGGGGTTATCTACCCTCACTTACATCTAAAAACAAGTCAGTCAACTTTGAATACAAATAAAGCCTTTTGTCCATAATACAAGAACATCCATATCTGTTAAAATACGATTTAGCTTTAATATGTACGGAAATAACTATTTATAAATTGGAGAAAAATGAAGTTTAAAGGACTTTTTCTAGCTATCAGTACTGCCATTACGCTCTCTGCTTGCGGTGGTTCATCCGGCGATAAGACTGTTGTGGGTAACGAACAACAAACAAAAGCCAATGCCTCAAAACCGGATCCAGATAAACCGACCCCTGTGTTTTCAGTGGCAGCAACACTCATCAATGATTGCAGCGCAGTGCCCAACCCCACTGTGGCAGATGTCATTTTCCATAATGCGAGCGGCCAGGTCATTGCCAGTAACAAAACAGGTGCAGACGGCAAACTCGCGCAGGCGCTACCAGAGAACACACATCACGTTTCTTTGGTTGCCAAAAGTGTAGGTGGCCAGACACTAAAAACACAGCTCTATACCCTGCTGGATGTTACCAACACGGATTATGGCATCATTGAGTTTGACCAAAAACCAAGTTGTGACTGCCCGAGAAAAAGCCTGGATCTGAGTGCCCTTTCTGCAAGTCAGCCAGACTACTATATCAGCGGCTTTATTGGCGACGATGTCCCATTGAGAGCTCCGACTCCAGATTCAGCCTATTTTTGTGACGAGAGTAAAAATGCCATCCTGCATATCAGCAATGAAGACTACAGTGATGTGCGTGGTGGCCTGTTTAATCTCGAAGGAGACGGCCCGCTTGAACTGACCGATGGCGACTTTGCCAGCCCAGGTGTGAGAGTCAATATTGCCGCTTTACCCTTCTCTAAGGCTGAGTACCCAGAATCACGCATATTTCTGAGCTCATTTGATGACAACGAGCAGCTCAGCAGCCATATCATTCTGGGTGCTAACCCGCGCAACAAATATATTTTCCCGGACCTTGCAACTACTAGCTATGCATACAACGCAATTACTGAGCACGCCGTTTTACCGGGCTTTAATATGTATACCTCATCGGCGACCGTAAACACCATTGCTGATGATGGCCAGCCTGCTGGCACCACGCCTTTGCTCTTCAACAGCGCGTTTCAAAATGCGTTTGAGCAATTTGCACAGTCCATGGCGGACCAAAACAGCGGTAATCTGTTCGACTATGATTTTTCGGGCGTGGATCCGCGAGTTAACATGGTTGCTATTACGTTACTATGGGAAGACACTGTCAATGGTAAAGTCCGATGGGAAGTCATGAGTGAACCTCAGGCAACCATTCCTGATTTCGAATTTGGTACCAGTGTGAATACCAATATCACCTCAGTTGAGGGGATTGAGATAAACCTGGATGTCGCCGCTCTGAATTTTTCGGGTGAATTTGACGCCCTCAGACGGGAATTTCAAAAAGGGGACGCTGGTAACGTATACACAGATACCTCGCTTTTAAAAGGTGCAGCCGTTTACAGTTTTGAGATTGAAATATCAGAATAATTATCTAACTGCATCAAAATATATGACATTTCCCAACACAAACGAGATTGCTGAATAGATTAGCACTACAAACCAGTGGCGGGATAAAAACGGCCAGGTCGCGCAAAGGCTGGCCGTTTTCTTTTCTGCTCCAGCCGCTTCTGGCAAATCCCATTAAAATGGCTTAGCGCTATCACATCACCGTAAAAAAGACATGCTATCTTGTTGGCACAACTATGTACCCAGACGCCATTGAATAAAAATGAATGTGACGATGTGCTGTTACGCTTGCTAAGATTAACTGAACCGGGCACAACAAGGATAAAGACATGCCATCTGCATTGATCGAAATCGGCTTACCTGTCGCACTGATATTTATTATGGCTGGCGTGGGCCTTAGCCTGAAAATGGCAGACTTTCAACGCGTGTTTCTGCAACCCAAAAGCTTTTTCATCGGGGCATTATGCCAGCTTATTCTACTTCCCTTGCTTGCCATTGCTGTTATTGCATTTACAGGGCTTACAGGGGAGCTGGCAATTGGCTTATTTATTCTGGCTTTATGCCCGGGCGGGACAACCTCTAACCTCTATTCTTATCTGGCCAAAGGGGATGTCGGCCTGTCGGTATCTTTAACCGCCGTGATAGGGTTTATCACCCCATTTAGTTTGCCATTTCTGGCTGCATGGGCAATCGGATATTATGGGCAAAACGATACCCTGATCGAGTTCCCTATTTTAAAAGCCTGGTTACAGCTTATTGTTGTCGGAGTTTTACCAGTCCTGGTCGGTATGGCGATTAATGCCAGGTGGCCTCACTTTGCCAAATCAGCCAGTCCCTATATCAGCTGGTTCTCGGTCGCTGTCTTACTTCTGGTGATAGTCAGTATTTGTATTAAACTGGGCGATAAGTTGGTTGATTACCAGGTCAAGGCAGGTCCCTCTGTGATCGCCCTAAACCTGATTTCTATGATTATGGGATTTGTGGTGGCGCGCACTTTATTGCGCTGCGATACACAGACCCGCACCATTACCCTAGAGGTGGGCCTGCAAAATGGCACCCTCGCCCTTTTGGTAACAACCGGGCTGTTGGGCAATGAAGTGATGTCTATTGCACCAAGCATCTATAGCTTGTTTATGTTTATCAGTGCAGGGCTGTTCACCGCCTGGGCAATTAGACAACATAGGAAAGCCCCAACACTGACAGCAGGATAATTATATGAATTAGATTGCTGCTGTTATTGATAGCATGATATGTCGGGCTAAACTCATAGAATAATCGTTAAATCTTTTGGGGTGAGTGCGCACGTCAAACCTGTTGCCGTCTCAATACTGACATGACTTAATGACTAAGGAGGCTGTATGACGGTGAATAAATCCGACCAAAGACATGCTCATGTTAAGCAGCTCTTGGGCAAAATGGACCCTGAGGTTGCAGCAAGCTTTACTTATAAACAACGCAAAGCACTACAAAAAGCAATCAATACCCGGGACTGGAACAATCATAAAATAGATTTCAGACCCACTCTGGCGTTACCTTTTTTACCCTGGAGCTTTTATTTTGTCTTTCTAGGCGGGGTGAACAAACGTCGCCTGAGCCACACAGAAAGAGTTACAGCAGCAATTATGTTTTTGATTACCTTATTAGTTGTTGCCATGATCTTGTTGGGTATTATACTCGTTGTTCTTTATCTGCTTAAATCCTGGTTAGGTATAGATATTTTTGCCAATGAGTCGCTAGGCCTGTGGGATCAGTTTAAAGAGTTATTTTTGTAGAGTGCCGACTTATATCTAAGTTTAATGGTTGCTCATTTAACTGTAAGATTGATGTACCTTGTGGTGAACTGTTCTCTGACAGTAAATCAGGTTTTTCTTCAATAATCCAAGCACAACCATAAACACTTGGTTACAGCTATAAAGAACCTTAAAACTGCTTTAAGTTATTAGAAAAAACTCGCTGACACACGCGGTTTCATAAAAATGCCGCTCACCCGCATTACTTTAATTGTCTCGTTAAGCTTTATCTTTCACTATTAGATCAGGCTTACAAGCCACCACGACTAAAAATAGAAATATGGCAGCTTTGAAAGAAACCGCCAGAACGAATTCCATTCCATCATGTTCAAAACTCAAAACCTTATATTTTGTCTTTATTTCACCTGTCTATTTTAAACTTCGTGCCCATTGCGCTCGTACTTTTTTCATATACCTGACCACAAATGTGAAACTTAAGCACCTGTGAACCCGGGCGGCCAGCAAATACATGAAGAGCATAGATGTCATATTTTCCATCAAAGCGATCATACACGGCAAAGTCTGTCACCCCAACCTTACTACTTGCATTAACATTCAGTGAGTAAGCCAACATAGTAAATAGCGTGCTTAATTTCGCAATTATAAACAAATTAGGATATAAAATCATAATTCACTATTTATAGCTTCAATATATATAGTGTCAACATGAGGGATCAATGTACCCTTTAACAAGTGACAACCTTCAAAATCCAACTCATAATCTTCTTTCTTAAACCCCATAGAAGCTAACATGTTAAAAATACTCAAATGGTGCTTGCTTCCCATGTAAATTTTATTAAGCCAAACTTTATTGCAAGGATTGAAATCTTGGTAAGTGACATAACGCTCAACGCTGGACGCCAGAGATTGCCAACTCTGGTCATTCAACGTAGGCCGTTTAGATCTATACGCGATTCCATGCAAAGGCTTTAATCCATTGCTAAGCGCATATTTCACTAATACCCTTAGTTCTCGAAGGGAAGTTTTTACCTCCACACTATACACATTCATATAATCAAGAGAGCTTCTATCAAACTCAATTGAATTATTATAATTTGTTACACCACCTTGAACTCCCCTTTCAACTTCATTACAATCATTAACAAATAAAACACCACCTCCCAAGTCTAATTTGGCAAACGTGGTTACACTGAAGAGCAATAAAAAACTCCCTAACAAATTAAAAACCTTACTCCTGCCAGAACCCAACATAAATGTAGCCCTTAACAATCCTCAAACCATTAGAAAATTTTAAGAAAACACACAAACACCTTAACATTGAACAAAATTCCAAAGCTCAGGCTTTGATTCTCTCCAAAGAGCAGAAGTTTAATATCTAAAACCAGATAAATCACAGCATTTGCAACGCAATGCACGGAAGCTCTTTTTCATGAGGAGGGTTTCTGGGCCCGACATATATGGATGCTCCAGCGATGCCACGTTAAAAAATTTTTGGTAAGCACATCACCCATGTAACTAAAATAGCGTTAAAAAATAAAATTAAATTTTTATTTCACCTGCTCAATGATTACGTTTGAACTCAATACCTAACTGCATTTTTAGCTGAATCCTAAAATCAATTTTATCGGCTTGGAAATCTAGCTTATGTTAGAATATTTCCGTCTAATTCGTCTTTCCAAATTATCATCAAAAACAACAACAATGACCTTTATCTTAGGGAAACTACTAATAATCAAGTTTAGTTCCCATTCAACAGCGGGAGTAATTTTGCTAAGATCAAAAACAGCATGATCTGAAGAACTTGCTATATAAGAAACATGCCCCTTCCAGTTTAAGTCTGAACTTTCAAATAGAATTGGTTTAAACGCAAGATCAAAAAAACTTAATCTTTTCGCTCTTTCTTTAACTATATTTTTGTCACTAAGCGTAATTACCTCACCGTATTTGTTGAGATGATCAATTAGAAATAGAGAACCTTTAGAACTTGCCTCATCAAATGGACGAAGGAGAGCTATTCTATATTTACAATCTACAAATGAAAATTTCACAAGATAAATCACTAAATAAGCCAACTGATAAGAAAAAATAATTAAAGAAATCAATTCTAATCCGGACTGATCCAAATTATCAAAACCAAATCTGTAACTCCTATAATCACCAACCACATTATTAATAAATAAAATTATAGGTACACTTATAGCTGTGGAGCTATACATATCACCTTTGACATACTCGGCAAGATAGTGATTGCAAGATCTTTTTATGTTTTTATTTTTAGGCTCTTTCTTTATTCTTATCTCTTTGCGAAATCCATTCCTCTTTTGCTTTTCAAACAAGTGAATTACAACCTCTATCATAACTGATAAAAATATTAGTATAACAGGAGGGAAAACCCCCTATGGCAGGATAGTTGTCACTCCTAATATTTAACCAATTGGGGCGGTCAGGTGTAAGTGTGCCTCGTTATAGTGAAGAACGTAAACAACAGATTCTGAACAAATTACTGC